>NZ_JBFUGQ010000011.1:0-612 GCF_056402835.1 Polaromonas sp. P3_B4 | reverse complement strand
CGGTATCATCGGCGCCGGCAATATCGGCTCCGCCTTCGCCCGCGCTCTCGCCCGTAACGGTATCTCCGCCACCATCGCCAACAGCCGCGGCCCGGAAACGCTGGCCGAGCTCACCGCAGAACTCGCCCCGCATATCACGGCCGGAACGATCGCGGAGGCTGCCGGCGCCGATATCGTCCTCATCGCCGTGCCCTGGTCGAAGCTGCCGGCGGCACTGTCCAGTCTGCCGGATTGGGCCGGCCGCATCGTCATCGATGCCAATAACCCGATCGAGGCACCCCTCTTCAAGCCGGCCGAACTAGGCGGCCGCCTGTCGAGCGAAATCGTCGCCGGCCTCGTGCCCGGCGCCCTCCTCGTCAAGGCCTTCAATCACCTCTTGGCCAACCTCGTCTCCGCCGACCCCAAGGCCGAAGGCGGCAACCGGGTGCTGTTCTATTCGGGCGACGATCAGCAAGCGAAGGCGGAAGTCGGCGCGCTCATCACCCGCCTCGGCTTTGCGGGCATCGATCTCGGCCCGCTCGCGACAGGCGGCAGCCTCACCCAGTTCCCCGGCGGCCCGCTGCCGGCAATCAACTTCGTCAAGTTCGGTTGAGGGTGGAGCACCATGTCACC
>NZ_JBFUGQ010000010.1:0-636 GCF_056402835.1 Polaromonas sp. P3_B4 | reverse complement strand
CCAACGGGGTTTTACCCTGATCGAATTGATGATCGTCGTGGCGATTATCGGTATCCTGGCTGCGGTGGCTCTGCCTGCCTATCAGGACTACACCATTCGTGCGAAAGTGTCTGAAGTGATTCTGGCTGCATCACAGTGCCGTACCAGCATCACGGAAACTGTTCAATCTGCTGCCAGTACGGTTCTGCCGATCGCCAATAACTGGGGCTGTGAAAAGAACGCCAGCGGCGCCGGTACGGCTGCAAGCGCGCCTTCGAAATATGTCTGGTCCATCGTAACGGATGCTGTCGGTAAAATCACTGTTCTCACGATGGATGCGACCAATGCGCCTGACCTGAAGGACGCTGCTAATAAAACAGTTCAACTGGTTCCGTTCAAGGATTCCACCGCTACGTTGACGAGCACCGATGTTGGCGCAACCATCTTCAAGTGGGTGTGTGGCCCCGGATCGACGGGTACCGCAATGCCTACGAAATACCTCCCAGGTTCTTGCCGGGGCTAAAACCTGATTGCTGCGTAACGCAGCAATTCATGGGTTAACAAGCGGCGCGTCTTTGACGCGCCGCTTTTATTTGGGCAAAAGTTGTCCGATGGAGTCCGACAGTTGATTTGGAGTCCGACAGTTGATTTCTGAAA
>NZ_JBFUGQ010000009.1:0-864 GCF_056402835.1 Polaromonas sp. P3_B4 | reverse complement strand
GTTCAAGGATTCCACCGCTACGTTGACGAGCACCGATGTTGGCGCAACCATCTTCAAGTGGGTGTGTGGCCCCGGATCGACGGGTACCGCAATGCCTACGAAATACCTCCCAGGTTCTTGCCGGGGCTAAAACCTGATTGCTGCGTAACGCAGCAATTCATGGGTTAACAAGCGGCGCGTCTTTGACGCGCCGCTTTTATTTGGGCAAAAGTTGTCCGATGGAGTCCGACAGTTGATTTCTGAAAACTTCAATGGATGGTGCGCCATGGGAAGGACGATAAATTGACCCCCTGCATCGACGATCAGCCGTGACAAGCGCAAGCAAGACCGGCTACAAGGGTTGTACTGGTTTGCATGAACTGATGTGATCTGATTCAGCAATGCAGGCATGCATAGTGTGGCGTATTCCCGGCACAGTCAGTAGCGGCATTCGGACGCTCAAGAGGGTCCGGTTCATCCGCCTCAAATGACAAAAGTGTCGTGAAATTCACAGAGGGTAGTCAAAAAAGTAAGCTCTCGGCTTTTTGAGCTCGAAAAATCACGGAAAAGACGCCCTTTTGACGTGGCACAAAAACTGCTTTTTACCTGAGCTAGTTTTTTTAACCAAGGAGTTTTTATGAAGCGTTCCATCCAACGGGGTTTTACCCTGATCGAATTGATGATCGTCGTGGCGATTATCGGTATCCTGGCTGCGGTGGCTCTGCCTGCCTATCAGGACTACACCATTCGTGCGAAAGTGTCTGAAGTGATTCTGGCTGCATCACAGTGCCGTACCAGCATCACGGAAACTGTTCAATCTGCTGCCAGTACGGTTCTGCCGATCGCCAATAACTGGGGCTGTGAAAGAAAAGAACGCCAGCGGCG
>NZ_JBFUGQ010000008.1:0-1182 GCF_056402835.1 Polaromonas sp. P3_B4 | reverse complement strand
AAATTACGCAATGATTTTGGCAACGACGCCGGCGCCGACGGTCTTGCCGCCTTCGCGGATGGCAAAGCGCAGGCCTTCTTCCATGGCGATCGGGTTGATCAGCTTGACGGTGATCGACACGTTATCGCCTGGCATGACCATTTCCTTGCCTTCTGGCAACTCGATCGCACCGGTCACGTCCGTCGTGCGGAAGTAGAACTGGGGGCGATAGTTGTTGAAGAATGGCGTGTGGCGGCCGCCTTCGTCCTTGCTCAGAACGTAGATCTCGCCGGTGAAGTGCGTGTGTGGCTTGATGGAGCCGGGCTTGCACAGCACCTGGCCGCGCTGGACGTCTTCGCGCTTGGTGCCGCGCAAGAGGATACCGACGTTGTCGCCAGCTTGACCCTGGTCGAGCAGCTTGCGGAACATTTCCACGCCGGTGCAGGTGGTCTTTTGCGTGTCGGCAATACCGACAATTTCGATTTCTTCGCCGACCTTGATCACACCGCGCTCGACACGGCCGGTCACGACGGTGCCGCGGCCGGAGATGGAGAACACGTCTTCCACGGGCATCAGGAAGGCGCCGTCAACAGCGCGCTCTGGCAGGGGAATGTAGGTGTCCAGCGCTTCGGCCAGCTTCATGATGGCTTCTTCGCCCAGGGGGCCCTTGTCGCCTTCCATGGCGAGCTTGGCGCTGCCGTGGATGATGGGGGTCTTGTCGCCGGGGAAATCGTATTTGTCGAGCAACTCGCGCACTTCCATTTCGACGAGTTCGAGCAGCTCAGCGTCGTCAACCATGTCGCACTTGTTCAGGAACACGATGATGTAGGGCACGCCCACCTGGCGGGCCAGCAGGATGTGCTCGCGGGTCTGGGGCATGGGGCCGTCAGCGGCCGAACACACCAAAATAGCGCCGTCCATCTGGGCGGCGCCGGTGATCATGTTCTTCACATAGTCGGCGTGGCCTGGGCAGTCGACGTGGGCGTAGTGGCGGTTGGCCGTTTCGTACTCGACGTGGGCGGTGTTGATGGTGATGCCGCGCGCTTTTTCTTCGGGCGCCGCGTCAATTTGGTCGTAGCCCTTGGCTTCGCCGCCGAACTTGGATGCCAGAACGGTCGTGATCGCCGCCGTCAGCGTCGTCTTGCCATGGTCCACGTGGCCAATCGTGCCTACGTTGACGTGCGGCTTGGTCCGCTCAAATTT
>NZ_JBFUGQ010000007.1:0-27510 GCF_056402835.1 Polaromonas sp. P3_B4 | reverse complement strand
CCAACTACATCCGCAAGGATGTCCAGAGCGATCCGGCGGGCAAGCTCAAGCGCTTCCAGGCGGGTTACTCCTACAAGATGAGCAACCGCACGTCGCTGTACGGCTTTTATGACCGCTCGGACCCGAACAACCGCGTCGCCAATGACGTGATCCGCGTTTACGGCGTGGGCATTCAGCACAACTTCTGAGCGCCAGGAGCTGGCGTAACTAGCTGATACGCAAAGCCCGCCTCCGGCGGGCTTTTGTCATGGACAACAGGAACGCCCTGGACGGGCTCCATCATTTTGAAAGCATGGATATGTCACTTAAACATTGGATCAGTACAGGCATTCTGGGAACAGTTTGTGCCGTTGCCTCATCCGCTCCGCAGGACATCGTGATCGGCCAGATCGGCCAGCTTAAAGATCCAAATTCCGCGGCAAGCCAGGTCAAGGTGGGCGTGCAACTGTATTTCGACGTCGTCAACGAGCGGGGTGGCGTTAACGGGGCGAAACTGAAACTTGTCACCAAAGACCGGGGACCTGACGGGTCGGACTCAGTGGAAAAAACACGGGAAATCATCCAGGAAGAAAAGCCTGTTGCGCTGATCGGATTTTCTGGGACCGCCCCTGTTGAAGCGCTGGTTCAGGAAAAGGTGCTGGCTGTGGCCGGCATTCCTTTGGTCGGGCCACGAACGGGGGCCGTCTCGCTTCATCAACCGGTGAACCCCTGGATTTTTCACACGCGCGCCAACTATGCCCAGGAGGTGCAGAAAATCGTGTCCCATATGAACATCATCGGGCACAAGCGCATCGCCGTTCTCTACGAAAAGAGCCCGTTTGGCATTGAAGGTTACGACCGGGCTCTACACGCGATCAAGGGGAAAAACCTTCAGCTCTCGGGCAGTGCGAGCTACGAATACGGCACGACCAATGTCAGTGAAGCGGTCGCAACGATTCTCAAGGCCAAACCCGACGCGGTTATTTCAGTGGCGACGAGTGCAGCGACCGCCGAGTTCTACAAGAATTTTCGCCAGGGTGGAAGTTCGGCGTTTGTCGTCGCGCTTTCGGTCACCGATGGTGCCGCTGTCGTAAAAAGAATCGGCAAACAGGCCGCCTACGGGCTGGGCATAGCGCTGGTGGTGCCTGATCCGTCGAGCAAAACCTCCACACTCATCAGGGAAATGCAGGAGGACCACAAGAAATTTGGCGTCCCTGGGTCTGATTTAAATCTGGCGGTGACCGAAGGCTATATTGCGGCCAGGGTACTGGCCGAAGGCCTGAAACGCGCCGGACCGAATCCCACTTCCGCAAAGCTGAAACGATCCCTGGAGTCGTTGAGGGATCTAAATCTCGGCGGATTCTCCGTCAACTTTTCCCCGACAAATCACTCAGGCTCGACTTATGTCGACGTCGTCGTACTAGGCCCTGACGGTAGAATGCTTCGCTAACTCAAACATACCCGTTGAAGCAAGCCAGCGGCAAGAAGGCAATGGACTATAACGTAGCGTCGGTAGATGAAGCACTCGGCTTATTGATGCTTGTAGCCCAGAATCCCGGCCTGGGTGTGACCGAGCTTTCCAAAAGATCGGGAATTACCAAAGCCAGGGCGTTCCGCCTTTTGAGCACGCTGGAGCGGCGCGGTTTCGTGCAGCGATCGGGTGATGCTGCGACCTACCATCTCGGCTACAACGCATTGCTTGTGGGGTTGGCTGCCGACGAACAGGTCAGCCTGGTCAGGCAGGCCAGCAAATATCTTCAGCAGCTGGCCAGCAAATTCAACGAGATTGTCCAGATCCGTGTCCGTGACGGCTTTGAATCCGTCTCTGTGGCCCGATGGGACTCTACGCACGATGTGCGCATCCATGGCTCTGTCGGCATGAGGCGGCCTCTTCACGGTGGCGCGTCGGGCAAAGTCCTGCTGGCCTATGCCCCCGCAGAGTTTTTGAACGACTTTTTCGCCCAGGACTTTCAGAAGTTCACCCCCAACACCATCGTTCAACGCGCCAAATGGAACGAGGAGCTGATCAAGATCCGCAAGCAGGGTTACGCCACTTCCCTGGGCGAAATCACGAATGAGGTGCTTTCCGTGGCGGCACCGGTGCGCGACGGAACATCAAAAGTCATCGCCGCAATGGCCATCTCCATTCCTTCAAGCCGCATCACGGCCAAAGGACTGGAAAAGCTGGCCAAGCCGCTGTGCGCGGCGGCCTACGACCTTTCGGTTGAGCTCGGTTATCGCCGCTCCGACGCCTCTGCCGATTAGCTGCAGCGCACCTGGTGGGGCGCGCTGCAGCCACCATTATTGAGAACGCTTCGGGATCACGGGAAGCACCACATGCGATGGATGCTGGCTGTTCATGTACACCTTGTTGAGCGCCGTTCTGCTCGTCGTCGCCTGCGCCTCGGGATCCCCGGTGTTCGGGTTGACGTCAAAGTGCGGAAAGTTGCTGCTCGAAATGTCCACCCGGATGCGATGCCCTGCCTTGAAAAGGTTGCTTGTCGGAAACGCCTCGATGCGGATGGGGTACACCGTTCCTGGCGTCATCAGCTCCGGGCGCTCCCATGAGTCCCTGTATCTCACCCGCAGAATCCCGTCGGTGAGGTTCATGGCGAAACCCTTTGGGTAGTCTTCGCTTTGCGGATACACATCGACCAGCTTGATGGTGAAGTCCGTGTCCGGGCAGTCAGAAGATATCCACAAGTTCGCCACCACCGGCCCTGTAATCTCAACATCCTCCACCAGCGGTTCGGTTGAAAAGGCAAGCACATCTTCACGGTCGGTCAGCGGGTAAAACGGTTCTGCGCAACCAAAGAAGCGCTCATCGGTCGTCTGGTCAAATGCACCGGCCAGTATTCCGGGCGGACGTGAAACCACGCTGCCGCCCAAGGTAGGAACCGGATTTTTGGGGTCGAACCGATACGCCAGCGCACCGTGATGCCTCTCGGGAAGAGAGGGGGACAGCGAACGATCAACGTGAAGATGGTAGGGCTTCCACTGCGTATCCGGAATCGGCCAGTCCTGCTCGGAGCGCCAGGTTCCGCCGTGGTCAAGACGCCCCTCGCTGTTTTTTCTGCCGGAGCCGCCGCCCATCACGAACAGCCTCACGTTGGCGTTGTCTTCAGCGGCCGGAAGGCCTTTCAGCCAGTGGTCAAACCATTTGAGCCTTGCCTCAAGAAAGCTTGTGGCAACGTGATGGCCAAAAGTGGATTTCTCGCCGAAATCCACATCGCCCGAATAGGTCAACCACCGGTTTCCGTGCACCCACGGACCAAAGACGAGCTTTACCGGAGCGCCGATTTTCTTGAGGCTGCCGTAATTTTCGGCTGCGGTGCGCGTATAGACGTCATACCAGGAAGACATATGAACTGTCGCCACATTCTTGAGGTGATGGTAGAACCCCTCCGCATAAATTCCGGGCTGCTTCCAGTACGCATCGAACGTACCACGCTCCCATTGATCGAAGAGAAACTCTTCATATTCCGGTGCTTCCGAAAGCGGTGAGTTCCCACGGCGCCATGGCATTCTTCTGAACCAGTCGTCGACGTCGATATTCTTCAAGGTGCTGGCGACGGCCGTATTTTCCGATCGCTGGGCAATGCTCGATGCGAAGAGAACGGCCCACGCGGCCTGCTTCAACTCATATGCCCCCCCCTGCCGGATGCCGCTTTGATAGCCATTTGAAAACCCCCCGGAGTCGACATACATGGCCAGCAGGCCAGGTGCGCCGGTAGACGCCAGGGCCATTTGCGTATGTGCCGCATAGGAAAGGCCCTTGGTTCCAATCCTGCCGTCGGACCAGGGTTGGCGCACAAGCCAATCACAGGTGTCGTGGCCATCGTTGGCCTCGCTCAGGTATTTCGTGAATGTGCCTTCGGACCCATATCTGCCGCGGCAATCCTGGTACACGACGATATAGCCCTGGGCGACAAAATACGTTGCCACCTCTTCACGCGACATGGGGCGCGTGCTCCCTGGTTCGCGTTCGGTGCGGCTTTCAAGGTGCTTCCCATAGGGAGTGCGTTCCATGATGACCGGGAGTGGTTTCGGATCTTCTCCCGCCTCTTGTCTCGGGCGATATATATCGGTCGAGAGCCTTACGCCGTCCCTCATCGGCACCATCACATTGCGTTCAATCACCACAGCAAGATTGCTGAACGTCGAGTCTTTCATTGATTACCCTGGTTCGGCTTGGATTGGAGCGCCACCGGTGCTGACACCAGCACCGGTGACCCCCTCACCTCACCCCTATTCGTTGATCTGTTTTACTTCGAAGCTGCGTCCTTGATGGCGCTGACTACCGTGTAGCCATCACTTCGCGGGACCATGCTCAGGCCTTTGCGCAATCCCCATGCCACCTTTGCGTTATGCACTGGAACGATGGCAACGTCCTCCGCGGCAAGCCTGGCGGCTGTTCGCTGCAGCTCTTCACGTTCCTTGTCATTCAATGTCTTTGACGCAGAGCGGATCGCTGCATCGAAATCCTTGTTGCTGTACCGGCCATAGTTGTTGGCTCCGGTCCCCTGGGCCTTGTCAAAGGTATGGACAACGGCGGTGTAAGGCTCCAGCGAATCACCGAGGATCGCACCGATGCCAAACATGGCCAGGCTGAATTCGGGCTCGCCGCCGGCTCCACCGCCTGTCGCCCGGGTAACGAAGTTGGCGTAGGGGAGTGTCCTTGCGTCGGTTTTTATCCCCGCCTGGGTCAACATCTGGGCAATTGCTTCGCAGACCCGTGCGTCGTTGAGGTACCGGTCATTGGTGCAGTGCAGAACCACCTTGAATCCGGAGGGGTAGCCAGCCTCGGCCAGCAAGGCTTTGGCGCGCGCCGTGTCCCCAGGCTGAAGCTTCAGTGCGGGCTCGTGGCCGGAAAAGCCGGCTGGAACGATCTGCGTCGCTGGTTCCGCATCGCCTTTCATGACGAACTTGTTAATGGCGTCCCTGTTGATGGCCACTGTGATGGCCTGGCGGACTCTTTTGTCCTGGAACGGGTTCTTGGCCAGCGGTTTCCCATCATGACTGGTGACATAAGGCGAAACCGTCCGAAATTGATCCATGGACAGGTAATTGAGTAGATAGGAGGTCGTAGAGACCACCGACACCTTGTCGCTTTTCTTCAAGGTCTCACTCAAGCCACCGGCAGCGCCATCAATGACATCGACGCTGCCGCCCAGCATTGCCGCCGCTCTCGCCGGTTCTTTCGGTATGAATTGATAAATCACTTTCGACCAGGCCGGTTTTGAGCCCCAGTACGTGTCGTTGCGCGTCATGGTCACTTGCTGGCTTGGGATGAGGCCCGCATACTTGAAAGGACCGGTCCCCACCGCTGCCTTCCCGCTCTCAAAGTCCGACTCCTTGATCTCCGCACCGCTTCCTTTCGGAATAATGGCGACGATACCCACGCTTTCAGGCAGGGTCGGGGCGGCTTCTTTCGTCTTGATGGTGAGCGTCAGCGGGTCCTGCACCCGGATACTGTCGATCGCCCTCAAATAGGTCTTGTACGTCCGCGGGCCGGTCAGCGCCTTGGCCCTGTCGAGCGAAAACTTCACGTCATTGGCCGTCATCGGCTCACCATTGTGAAATTTGACGCCGGGTCGCAACTTGAATTCCCATTGCTTCTCGTCGATCGCTTTCCAGGACAAAGCCAGCAGAGGAACGGGATGCAGTTTTTCATCCTGGCCAACCAGCGAGTCGTAGACGTTCATCCAGACGCTGCGATTTGCGGCGCCCAGAACGTGGGGATCGGCAGAAGTGACTTCAGCCTTGAACCCGATCCGTAGATCGGCAGCTGACGTCATACCCGAAAGCGTCACAGCCACAGCAGCCGCCAGCAACCGGCGGGGACAAGTTAGTGCGATTCCCATTCTGAAACTCCATGAAGTTAGGCCAGGCCTTTACAGCAAGGCAAATACAAATGTATCGTTGAATGATACATCGTATTGTTGTACGATACAACAACTCCGGAATTTTCGCTGCACCGGCCTTACAGAATCATCAGGCGGCGAAGGACTTTTGACCAGAGGGAACACAGAACCGGGACGCTTCACTGAATAGAACTCTACGGCCCGGGTTCAGCGCAGGCGGAGTCCGTTGGCTTGCCTCCGTAAGGATGTCAGCCTGTGTCACACATTGACCGTGCCCAGAAACGACGCGGGGTAGCGCAATCCGGCAGCTGCGTCGGGCGGAAAGGCCTTGTCGAGCTGGACCAGCTCGGCCGGGCTCAGCGTGACGTCGAGTGCGGCGATGTTCTGGTCGAGGTAGCTGCGGCGCTTGGTTCCGGGGATGGGAATGATGTCGTCGCCCTGCGCCAGTACCCAGGCCAGCGCCACTTGTGACGCGGTGACGCCCTTTGCCGCGGCCAGGTCCTTGACGGCATCCACCAGGGCCAGGTTGCGCTGGAAATTCTCTTCGGCAAAACGCGGCGAGAACTTGCGGCGGTAGTCGTCGGCGGGCAGGTCTTCAGGTTTGCTGAAGGCGCCGGTCAGGAAACCGCGGCCCAGCGGCGAATAGGGGACAAGGGCTACGCCGTGCTCGCGGCAGGCGGCCAGGGCGCCGGTGACTTCGGGGTCGCGTGTCCACAGCGAATATTCACTCTGCAGCGCGGCGATGGGATGTACCTTGCAGGCACGCGCCAGCGTGGCGGCCGAGGCTTCGGACAAACCCAGATAGCGCACCTTACCGGCTTTCACCAGCTCGGCCATGGCGCCGACGGTGTCTTCAATGGGCACGGTCTTGTCGACGCGGTGCTGGTAATAGAGGTCGATCTGGTCGATACCCAGACGCTGCAGGCTGGCGTCGCAGCTGGCCTTGACGTACTCGGGCCGGCCGTTGACGCCGCGGGCACTTTCGTTGTTCGGATCTCGGGTGATGCCGAACTTGGTGGCGATGAACACGTCCTTGCGGCGGCCGGCGATGGCCTTGCCGATCAGCAGTTCATTGGTGTGCGGGCCGTAGATGTCGGCGGTGTCGAGGAAATTGAGGCCCTGGTCCAGCGCATGGTGAAGGGTGGCAATGGACTCGGCGTCGTCGCGGTTGCTGTAGAAGTCGCTCATGCCCATGCAGCCGAGGCCGATGGCGGAGACGGGAGGGCCGTTGCGGCCGAGGGTGCGGGTTTTGATCATGGTGTTTTCGTCCTTTGGGATGGAAGGTGAAGTGGATGGTGAAAACGGCTCCAGAAGGGCTCACGCGCGCTTGGGTTCGGTGCGCATGCCCTCATAGAGACGGATTTTTTTGCGGATGTAGGCCAGGGTTTCGCGCTGGGTGCGTATCTCGGCTTCCAGGCGCTCGGCATGGTCTTCGAGCAGGGTCTGGCGCTCGGCCAGGCTGGCGGCGGAGGAGTTGCCTTTGCGCAGCAGCTGGGCATAACGCTGCATGTCACGCATGGACATGCCGGTGGCGCGCAGGCGCACCAGGAAGTCGAGCCAGCGCATGTCGGCGTCGCTGTAGCGCCGCGCGCCGCTGCGCCGGCCTATGGGGGCGATGAGGCCGATCCGCTCGTAGTAGCGCAGGGTGTAGGCGCTGAGGCCTGAGGCTTCCGCGGCTTCGGCGATGCTTAAAGAGACGGTGGGAGCGGTAGTCATGTGGGGACTGTAAAACTTAGAGCGCGCTCTAAGTCAAGCCCTCTTTGGAAACCCTTTTGTTGACCGGCCGATTGGGGCGGACCGGACCCGCGCCTTGCCTTTAGCGGGGAATCACCACCAGCACACTACAGGGAGCATGTGCGATCAGCGATTTGGAGACCGAGCCGCGCCACCAGCGTGCGGCCCAGCCTTCGAGGTGCTTGTGGCCGACCACGATCAGGTCGGCGTTCATCTGTTTGGCGTACCTCGCGATTTCATCGACGGTTTCGCCGTACAACACCTCGCCCCCAGCCTCATGGCCTGACTCCAGCAACTGGCGCAAGCCGTCGTTGAGGATGCCCTGGTATCTTTCCCTGTCCTGGTCGGCGACGCTTTGTTCATAGATCACGCCTTCAGCGGCGACCACCTGCCGCTGCAGGGGGGTGACGGCAATCAGCGTCAATGCCGCCCCGCTCCACTGCGCGATCTCGCGGCAGTCCAGCAGCGCTTTTTGGCCCGATTGGGAACCGTCGTAAGCCAGCAAAATTCGCTTGTACATGATGTATCTCCCGAATGAAGTGACTGGGCAATTCAAGAATAGGCCTGCTGCCTGTGCCGGTCAAATGATCGCCCCAGCGCCAACAGGGTCGCCTCATTTTGCGCAGCCCCGCACCGGCGACAATCGGGGTCAACAACCGATTCCAAAGCAGCCCATGACCCAAGACCCCAACCGCGCCAGTGAACTCAAGAAAATGGAGTTGTGCGACTCCTGCGCCGGCATACAGCGCAACTGGCGCAAGGCGCCGGGCCACCCGGAACTGGTGCAGGGCGACCCCCGCCATGAAACCCGCCGCCATGGGCTGATCACCATCACCCGCTACAAGTGCGACCGCTGCGGCACGGCCTGGGAATATGAGAACGACAAGACCAACCAGAAGGCCGGCTGGTCGGTGGTGGGCCGCTAAGGCGACTCAACCACAGGCGGCTTACCGCTCTGCGTTGGCGCGCTTGATGAGCGCATCGCACTCGGCGCGGAGCTTCTGCAGCTTGGCCTTCTCAGCATGAAAAACCTTGTCATCGAGCGTGCGGACCGCCTTCATGCCGGAAAGGCCGGCCAGGTAAGACGCTTTTTCAAGCCCGTTTTTGCAAGGCCGGAATTGATCAAACGGATCAGGCCCTTCCTTGGCCGCAGGCCACTGCTTGCGCTGCCCGTCCAGCGCGGCCTGGGTCAGGCGCAGCCGCTGGGCGTATTTCATGGCCTCCGGCTCCATGGCCCCGATGGCGTATTCATTGAGGACACGCTGCGACCTGATCGCCAGGGCCAGCGCATCCTGCTCGCTCTTGGTGGCTTGCGCCGTCGCCAGCGTGGCGGCCGGAAACAGCAGGAAAGTCAAAAGCATTCGCATCAGGCCGACCATACAGGAATATCAAACCGCGCCCCGCTGTTGCCGGCAGCTTAACCTTCATCGGTTGAACGCTGACCCTGATGCGGGCTTTTGAATGACATGTGCGGCGGAATGCCAGGCGCATTATTCCTGGGTGAAAGGACAATGAATGAAACGAAGACTGCTTCTTGCCACCACCGCACGGCTGTGCCTGGGTGGCGCTGTGTATTTCACCCTGACGGGCGCACAGGCCCAGCCCAGCTACACCGTCAGCATGGCCCAGCTACAGGACGCAGTGGGCAAGCGCTTTCCGGTACGCAAACGCGCCAACGGCCTGCTGGACATGACCGTGCAGGCGCCGCAGCTGCGCCTGCTGACCGAACAAAACCGGCTGGGCGCCACCATGGCGGTGGAAGCCGCCGGCCCTGCGCTGCAGCGCGCCTACCCCGGCACCTTTGACCTGGACTTTGCGCTGCGCTACGAAGCCAGCGACATGACCATACGCGCGCACCAGCTGCGCGTGAACACCTTGCAGTTTGAGGGCCTGCCCCCGCAGGCATCGATGCTGGTGTCAGGCTACGGCCCGCAACTGGCGGAACAAGCACTGCAGGGCGCCGTGCTGCATTCACTCAACCCGCAGGACCTGGCATTGCCCAACAGCATGGGCGTGCAACCTGACCGCATCACCGTGACGGCGCGGGGGCTGGTGATTGAATTTGTGAACAAGCCGCTGAGCTGAGCCCACCGGCCGGCTTGGATGCGCTAGCCACCCTGCCCGTCCACCAGCGCCCGCACATACGCGCGCAGCGTGGTGCGGCCGCGCACGGGCGCATCGGCGGAGTAGGGATGGTCCCGCGTAAGTTCTGTCATGGCCGCATAGGACTGGGCCGCAGTGGGCGAAAAGCCCATGGCCTTGAAGCCCTCTACCCACTTCTCGCGCGGTGTAACGCGCACCGAGACCGGTTTGTCCAGCGCTTCTGAAAAGGCTGCGGCCACATCGCCTGGGCTGTATTTCTCGGGGCCTTCGGCATAAAAGATGCCGGTTTTGCCGGCGGGCTCGGTCATCAGGCGCGCGGCGAACTCACCCAGATCTTGCGGCGCCACCATGGGCAGCTTGAAGTCCGCCGGGTACATGGAGTCGATCACACCTTCATCCTGCGCGGTCTTCAGCGCTGCATCCCAGTTGCTCATGTAGTAGGCCGCGCGTATCACGCTGAACGGCACAGCTTGTGCCTCCAGGGATTTTTCCATGTCGTAAAGAATGCCGAGGTCGCCCGCACGCTGAACGGGCTGGGCGCCATAGGTGGACTCGGCCACGATCTTCTCGAAGCGTGTACCTTGCAATGCCTCAATGATGGACATCACCGTGCTGCGCTCTTCGGCATCGGTGTCGGTTGAGGGAGCCGCCGGCGGATTAAGCAGAAAAAGCCGCGTGCCTTGCTGGAACACCTTGCGCAGTGATGTTGCATCGTGAGCGTCGGCCAGCGCGACCTTCGCGCGTTGGGGTACGTCGTGTTTGGTCTTGCCCACCCGGCCAGATTTTTTGGGGTCGTGTGTGATGAGGGTGACAGGCTCGCCCGCGCCGATAAGGCGTTTGACCAGCGCCGAGCCGACATGGCCTGTTCCGCCAAGAATGATGTGCATGGGAATCTCCTGGTGTCAAAAGTTCCATGCTCGAGGCAGGCGAGGCTCCTCAGTGACAGCCACTGGAGCCCTGGAAAGTCGGAATGCGCTGACAAGGGACAAGGAAGGGCTGCGACGCGTGCGGTCACAAGGAGACAGGCAAAAAAAAAGACAGGCCTCAGCCTGTCTTTTTGGATCAGCGGGTATCAGCGGGCATATGACCCGCGTTGCCGCTTACTTGGTGCCGGCTGCCTTGACGTCGGTCTTGGCTTCTGCCTTGACTGCACTGGTGTCGACAGCAGCGTTGGCCTTGTCGGCGGCGGCTTTGGCCTTCACGGTATCCACCTTTGCGTTGGCATCGATGGCGACGCCGGCTGCTTTGGCATCTGCCTTGGTGGTGGCCTTTTCAGCTTTGGTATTGGCCTTGGCTTTGTCGTCAGCGTCTGCCTTCTCAACCTTGGCTTCGGCCTTTGCTTTGGCTTTAGCGGCCTTGGCATCTGCCTTCGCGGTTTTCTCTGCAGCTTTGGCTTCTGCCTTTTCGACCTTCGCATCGGCCTTGGCGTCTACCTTGGCTTCTTTTTTAACAGCAGACGTCACAGACTTGTCGGCCTTGGCTTCAGCCTTGCTGGCAACCGGAGCGGTTTGCGTGGACGATTCGACAGGTGCCGGTGTTTGTGCAGAAGCAATGCCGACAAACAGGGTAGCAATAAGAGTAGCGAGCAATTTGTTCATGAGAGAGTCCTTTGAATGGATGGATGGATGATTGAAATTATTGATATCACGTAGCCCGTGTTCAACGGGATGGGGTGCGGCACTGTTGACCGGGCATACACACCGTTGCACAACACACCTGCGCCTTACATCGCTTGTCGCTGTATGACGACAATACCGCCCCGTTTCGCGCTGGCCTGTAGGATGTGGCGCTTCCACTGTGTAATGAATGAAGCACCAGCATGAACCCCGCAACATCCGCACAAAAGATCGTCATCGTCGGTGGCGGCGTGATCGGCAGCGCCATCGCCTATTTTTTGGCAACGCATCCGCGTTTTGACGGCAGCATCACTGTCGTCGAGCGTGACCCCACGTATGCGCAAGCCTCTTCAGCGCTGTCGGCCAGCTCGATTCGCCAACAGTTTTCACAGCCGGTGAACATTGCGGTGTCGCAGTTCGGCATTGATTTTTTACGCAACATCAAACAGTACCTGGCCGTCGATGGTGATGTGCCTGATATTGGTTTGACCGAGCGCGGCTATTTGTACCTTGCCACTGAAGCCGGCGCGGCCACGCTGCAAGAGAATCATGCGACACAGCGCGCAGCCGGTGTGGATGTGATGCTGATGACACCTGCCGAGCTGCAGCAGCGCTTTGCGTGGCTGCAGGTGGACGACCTGGCGCTGGCGTCGCTCGGCCTTTCGGGCGAAGGCTGGTTTGACGGCTATGGTTTGCTGATGGCCTTCAAGCAAAAAGCGCGCAGCCTGGGTGTGCAGTATGTGAAGGCCGAGGCCACGGCCTTCGCGCACAGCAACGGCCGCGTGAGCGCCGTGATGCTGCAGGGCGGCGCGCAGCTGCCGTGCGACTGGGCCGTGAATGCGGCAGGCGCATGGGCGCGGCCGCTGCTGGCCGGCACAGGCCTTGACCTGCCGGTGTATGGCCGCAAGCGCTGTGTGTATGCATTTGCCAGCCCCGCGAAGACGCCCGACTGCCCGCTGGTGATTGACCCGAGCGGTTTGTGGTTTCGGCCCGAAGGCGACATCTGGATTTGCGGTCTGCCGCCGGCGCAAGACCACAACGATGTGCCGCTCGATGTGGACTACGACCTTTTTGACGAAGCCTGGCTGACACTGGCCAACCGCGTGCCGGGCTTTGAGGCCGTGCGCATGCAGCGCGCCTGGGCCGGCTACTATGAATACAACACGCACGACCACAACGCGCTGCTGGGCCCGCATCCGGCCTTGCCGAATTTGCTGTTGGCCAATGGCTTCAGTGGGCACGGGCTGCAGCAGTCGCCGGCGGTGGGGCGGGGCCTGGCGGAGTGGATTGCCGAAGGCGGCTACACCAGCCTGGACTTGTCGCCGCTGGCGGCGCAGCGGCTGGTGGAAGGGCGTGCGTTGGTAGAAAAGAACGTGATTTAAGTTTCACGTCTCTCGTTTTCACGCCGGCGGTTGCTCCTGAATTGATAGCCGCTTGCGCTCTACCTGTATGGGTTGCAGGCTAATTTTGCATCAATTTACGCCTGCTTCTCGCTGTCCAGGTGGCCCATCTGGTAGGCGTCGTAGCGTGTGCCGGCCACCGCGTCGGCGGGCAGCGCGGCTTCAATGCGCTGCAGGTCTTCGGCGCTGAGCTGAAGTTTCAACGCGCCCAGCGCTTCATCAAGCTGGCCCGGCTTGCGGGAACCGACCAGCGCCACCATGTCGACACCCAGGGCCTTGCCGCGTGCGATGACCCAGGCAATCGCTATCTGTGATGCTGTGGCGCCCATGCCGGTGGCCAGCTGGTGCAATACATCAACGAGCTGCTGGTTCTTCACCGCGTTGTCGCCGGTAAAGCGCGGCAGGTGGGCGCGGAAGTCACCAGGCCCCGTGGGTTTGGAGCCCGACAGCAAACCGCGTGACAGCACGCCGTAGGGCGTGACACCGATGCCCAGCTGCTTGAGCGCGGGAAAGATTTCCGCCTCGGGGCCGCGGCTGACCAGCGAATATTCAATCTGCAAATCGCTGATGGGGTGCACGGCGTGCGCCTTGCGGATGGTCTGCACGCCGACTTCGCTGAGGCCGATGTGGCGCACGTAACCGGCTTTCACCATGTCGGCCATCGCGCCTATGGTGTCTTCGATCGGCACGTTCGGGTCAAGCCGCGCGATGCGGTAGATGTCGATGTGGTCGGTGCCCAGGCGCTGCAACGTGTAGGCCAGGAAGTTCTTCACCGCTTCGGGCCGGCCGTCCATGCCGATCCAGCCGGCACTGGGGTCGCGCAGCGCGCCGAACTTGACGGAAATCAGCGCTTCATCGCGCCGGCCTTTCAGCGCCCGGCCGATCAGCATCTCGTTGTGGCCCATGCCGTAAAAGTCGCCGGTGTCGATGAGGTTGACGCCTGCGTCGAGCGCGGCATGGATGGTGGCGATGCTTTGCGCCTCGTCGTGGGCGCCGTACATGCCCGACATGCCCATGGCGCCCAGGCCGATGGCCGAGACGGATTGCGGGCCGCGAAAGCCCAGGCGGGTGGAAGACAGGATGTTGGTGGTCATGGGGAGCCTTTTCATAAAAAGTGAATCAATGCATGGATGGGCAGGTGAATGAACTGTATTGGTTTGAATAAAAAGAATAAACTGCCTTTAATTGAAATAACTGTTACCTATTTAAAGAACAATAAGGCCAGTAATCATGAGTGTTGATCGCTACAGGGCGATGGAAGTCTTTACCCGCGTGGTGGACCTTGGCAGCTTTACTGCGGCAGCCACAGCGCTGCACATGCCCAAAGCCAGAGTGACGACGGTGGTGCAGGAACTCGAAGCGCACCTGGGAGTGCGCCTGCTGAACCGCACCACGCGCACCTTGAGCCTGACAGACGACGGCGCGCTGTACCACCAGCGCGCGCAGGCCATGGTGCAGGACATGGGCGAGCTGGAAGGCACGCTGCGCCGCGCAGTGGCCACGCCGGCCGGGCGGCTGCGGGTGGATGTGCCGGCGGCGGTGGGCCGCCACGTGATCTCACCGGCGTTGCCGGAGTTTTTCAAACGCTACCCCGACATGGTGCTGGAACTGGGTAGTACCGACAGGCCGGTGGACCTGGTGGCTGAAGGCGTGGACTGCGTGATTCGCGGCGGCCTGGTGCACGACGAGACGCTGGTGGCGCGGCCGCTGGGCCGGCTGAAGGTGGTGACCTGCGCCGCGCCTTCTTACCTGGCGCAGTACGGCACACCGCAGACGCTGGAAGACCTGGAACAGCACCGCTTCGTGAACTTTCATTCTGCCAAGACCGGCCGGGTGTTTCCGTTCGAGTTTTCCAGGGACGGCGACGTGCGGCAGATTCACCGTCCGCACTGGGTCAGTTGCAACGACGCCGACAGCCACATGGGTGCGGTGCTGGCCGGGCTGGGTTTGTCACAGCCGCCGCTGACACGCCGCACCTGCGCGCTGCTGGCCAGCGGCGAACTGGTGCGCGTGCTGCCCGACTGGCAGCCCGAAGCGCTGCCGATGATGGTGCTGTACCCGCGCAACCGCCACCTGACGGCCAAGGTGCGCGCCTTTGCCGACTGGGTGGCCGAGGTGTTCAAGGCGGAATTCGCGGCGGGGGCGAAACTGTATTCGTGACTTCGCCAGCGGTCTCGGCAAGCAGTTGCCCTATGGCCGAACCGACGGCCAGATCGTCCAGGTGCCCGAAGTGGCTCAGCCGCAAATGGCCCTGCCTGTCGATCAGCACCAGGCTGGGTGTGCCGCGCAACTGATAAGCCGCCATGGTTTGCGGGACGGGGCCGTCCGTTGCAGGCAAGTCCGCGCCGATGGGAAAATGCAGACGCTGCTCATGCACAAATACCTGCAGCGCCTCATGGTTCATCACGCGGTGATGCTCGAACACGGTGTGGATGCCGATGACGGCGACCGACGTTTCGGGAAATGCCTGGCGTATCGCTACGGCCTGCGGCAGGCCGTGGCTCACGCAGGCCGGGCACAACATCTGGAAGGCGTGCATGACGATGACCTTGCCGCGCAGGGATTCGAGGGCGATGGGCGACGGTGTGTTGAGCCAGTGCGCGATGTGCCAGGCGGGTGCGAGAGAATAATTTTTGGTTTGCATGAAGGCTTTCAAAAATACTTTCAGCGCGGCCTGCATGCCGCAGATCGCGCACGTCGGGTCAAAGACCCGGGCGGCGAAGCGTCAGGCAGCGGCTCGACTCAACTTGACGGGCGCGAAATCAACCGGCACCGCAAACGCCACATTGACGTAGTTGGTGAAAAGGTTGAGCGCCACATGCGCGAGGATTTCCACGATCTGCTCGTCGCTGAAGCCGGCCTGGCGAACGGCTTGCACATCGGCCTCGGACACATTGCCGCGTTCATTCACCAGCTTGAGTGCAAACGCCAGCACCGCAGCGGTGGCCGGGTCGGCGGATTCACCGCGCTGCGCAGCGGCCATGCTTTCAGCGCTGACGCCGGCCTTGCGGCCCAGCGCCGTGTGCGCGGCCAGGCAGTATTCGCAGGTGTTGCGGTCGGCCACTGCCACGGCGATCTGCTCGCCCAGTTTGGCGTTGATGACACCGCCCCCCAGCGCGCCGAACGAGCCCCACATGCTTTTGAGTGCGGCGGGGGAGTTGGCGACGGCCTTGAACATATTGGGCGTGGCACCGAAGGCCTGGGTGACCTGATCGAGCAGGGCTTTGCGATCGGCGGAGGTGGCGTTACGGTCGATCAATGGAATGCGTGACATGTGAAGTCCTTTGGAGATTGAAGAGTCGTGGTTGAGGGATGACATTTCGCGCGGCGGGGCTTGTGGGTGCGCTCGCTGCACAGGAAGAAGTTTCGCGCGACAATCAGGACTTATTGGATGAATTCGTCCATCAAATCATCCTTACCGTCCAATCAAGTCTCAACGCCAGCCCACACATGACCACGCCCTCCGAAGGAATTGACCGGCTTTCCGGCCTGATGGAACGCTTTCGCGTGCGGGCCCACATGTTTCACAACGGGCCGCTGTGCGGCGTGACACGCTTCACGCCAGAGGCCGGGCTGGGCTTTTTGCACGTGATGCGCCGCGGGACCATGGTGGTGACGCACCGCGCGGCAACGGGTGCGCCCAGGCGAGTGAAGGTGAGCGAGCCCAGCCTGGTGTTTTACCCGCGGCCGCTGGCGCACGACTTTCACAATGCGCCGGTGGAGGGCGCTGATTTCACCTGCGCAACGCTGGCATTCGACGGGGGCGCCAGCCACCCGCTGGCACGTGCGCTGCCGGCCCTGGTGGTATTGCCGCTGGCGCGCGTACCGGGGCTGGAGCACACGCTGGCCCTGCTGTTTGCCGAGACCGCGCAGGTGCGCTGCGGCCAGCGGCTGCTGGCCGACCGATTATTTGAGGTGTTGCTGCTGCAACTGCTGCGCTGGCTGCTGGACCACCCGGAGGAAGGCAACGCACCCGAGGGTCTGCTGGCCGGGCTGGCCGAACCGCGACTGGCGCGTGCACTGGCGGCGGTGCATGAAAACCCGGGCCATGCGTGGAGCCTTGAGCGCCTGGCGCAATCGGCCGGCATGTCGCGCAGTGCGTTTGCACCGTTGTTCAAACAAAAAGTGGGGCAAACGCCCGCGAACTATCTGGCGACGTGGCGGCTGGCCGTTGCGCAGGCCGAGCTGCGCAATGGCCAATCGCTGAAGGCCATTGCCGTGCAGCTGGGATACGCCAGTGCCTCGGCGCTGTCACGCCTCTTTTTGCAGAAGACGGGTGTCTCTCCGCGGGAATGGGTCAAGGCTCTGGCGTAGCACCGCTGGGCTAGCGGTCGTGAGTCGTGCTGATTCGCGGCCTCAGCTGCCCGCCGGAAGCACGTACGCCCTGACATAGTCGCCCGCCTTGGTGCCGAGCGAACCGTGACCGCCAGCCACCACCAGCAGGTATTGCCGGCCGTCGGCGCCGGTATAGCTCATGGGGGTGGCCTGCCCGCCGGCGGGCAGGCGGCTCTTCCAGATTTCCTTGCCGGTATTCACGTCATAGGCACGCAGGTAGTAGTCCAGCGTGCCGGACAGGAAGGCGACGCCGCCCGCTGTGGTCAGGGGCCCACCCAGGTTGGGCACGCCCATGCGGAAAGGCAGGGGCACGGGCGACAGGTCGCGCACAGTGCCGTTTTTATGCTGCCAGGCAATCGCACCCGTCGTCAGGTCGGCGCCGGCCACGTAGCCCCAGGGCGGCGCCTGGCACGGAATGCCCAGCGGCGACACAAACGCGCTGAGCTTGACAGCAAAGGGCGCACCGAAGTTTTCATTGAGCGAGGGCAGGCTGCCTTCGGGCCGCTCCTTGCCCTGCACAAGGAGGCTGGTGTCGTCCGTGCGCGGCACGAGTTTGGAGACAAAGGCCAGGTAGGTCGGCGTGGCGAAGACCATCTGCCGCTCCGGGTCCACCGCCACGCCGCCCCAGTTGAACACGCCGAAGTTGCCAGGATAGATCAGTGAGCCTTGCGTGGAAGGCGGCGTGAAGCGGCCCTCATAACGCAGCCGGTGAAAAGCAATGCGGCAATAGAGCTGGTCGAACAGGGTGGCGCCCCACATGTCGCGCTCCGTCAACGGCGGCGGGTTGAACGACAGCGCCGAGTTCGGCTGGGTGGGCGCGGTGCGGTCGCCCTGCGCGGCTCCCTGCGGTGCCGCTGTTTCCACAACAGGCAAAAGCGGCGTGCCGGTGCGGCGGTCCAGCACAAAGATCTCGCCCTGCTTGGTGGGCTGGACCAGTGCGGGCACCCGGTTGCCGCCCACGGTAAGGTCTACCAGGCTGGGCTGGGCCGGCACGTCGTAATCCCACAAGTCGTGGTGCACGGTCTGGAAGTTCCAGCGCACCTTGCCGGTGGCCAGGTCCAGCGCGACGACGGACGACGAATACGTTTCCACCGCGGGGCTGCGCTGGCCGCCCCACTGGTCGGGCGGCTGGTTGCCCAGCGGCACATAGACCATGCCCAACGCTTCGTCGACGCTGGAAACGGACCAGCTGTTGGGCGAATTGGCGGTGTAGGTTTGCCCCGCCGCGAGCGGAGCGGTGGCGTCCGGCTTGCCGGAGTCCCAGTTCCAGACCAGCGCGCCGGTGTTGATGTCGTAAGCGCGGATCACGCCGGACTGCTCTTTGGTGGAAACGTTGTCGAGCACCGTGCCGCCCACGATGATGAGCTTTGATGTCACCACCACTGGCGAGGTGGAGTAGTAAGCGCCGGGCTTGACGTTGGGCATGCCGGCCCAAAGATCGATCTGCCCCTTGCCGCCGCCGAAAGAGGGGCAGACCTTTCCGGTGTCGGGGTTCAGGGCAATCACGCGGCCGTCTGCCGTGGGCATGAACAGTTTGGCCGGGCAGTCGGTGGAGTTAGCGGCGGCTGTCGCAGTCGCAGCGGCAGGCGGCTGGTAAGACAGGCCGCGGCAGGTCAGGTGCTGCAGTGCGAGCTTGCCCTGGATTTCGGGATTAAAACGCCAGGCTTCCGCGCCGGTGGTGGCATCGAGCGCAATGACGGACTGATGCGGCGTGCACAGGAAAAGCCGGTTGCCCACTTTCAGCGGGGTCACCTCGAAGGTGGTTTCTGCCGGGTCACCAGGCTGGCCGCGCATGTCACCGGTGCGGTACTGCCACGCCAGCCCCAGGTTTTCCACGTTCTCAGGGGTGATCTGGCTGAGCGGCGAATACCGCTGCCCCTGGCCGGTACGCCCGTAGGCATGCCATTCGCCGGCAGGTACGGCATCAGCCGTGCGCGCGGCCGATGCGCCGGTGGGCGGCAACGGCAGCATGCCCGTCACGCGGTTGGCATCATGCAGCCAGGTTGCCACCGACGCAATAAAGAAGAGCGCCAGCGCGGCACCCAGCGCCCACTGGCCGGCGCGCACGCCGGATTGGCCCGGCACTTCGGCCTGCATGGCACGGGCAAGCATGGGGGTCAGCAGAAAGAGGCCAATGAGAAATGGCACACCCCCCCGCGCAGCCAGCGGCCACCAGTCAAGCCCGCCTTCCGACAACGCCCATGCGAGCGTGCCCACCAGCAGGAGCGCGTAGGTCCACAACGCTATCGGTCCGTACTGGATCAACAGTACGCCCGTCAATACAAAAGCCAGGCCGGCCACCAGGTAATACCAGGAGCCTCCCAGCACCACCAGCCAGATGCCCGGCAAGGCCAGCACCCCTCCGATCAGCACGAGCACCAGGCCGGTGAAAAAGGCGGAGCGAAGGCGCGGGATAGCTGACACTTTTTATTCTTCCTGATGCGTCCGTACAGGCCCCCAATCTATTCCCGCATCGGGCCGCCGTGCGTCAGCCGTGGGCTAACGCGGCTGTAGGCGACGCCAAGAAAACGGCTGCACACAAACCGATGGATAAGAAAGATACAGAAAGAGATGTCTGCGCGACGTTGATGCCGCGACAGCCGGGTCAGCCGGCCGCGCGGGCGCGACGCGTTTTCCGCGCGATAGCATGCGGGCGCAATTCATGCGGCTCCAGGTAGAACTGCGTGTTGCCAACCAGCCGTTCCACCGCCAGGTCGATGAAGGCTCGCGCACGGGCAGGCTGCGCGTTGCGGCTGCCGTAATAGACATAAAGGCCCAGATGCTCGGTGACATGCCGCGTCAGCAGCGGCACCAGCCGGCCGGCGCGCACCAGCGGCGCAGCGGTGGCGCCGATCAGCTGGCCGATGGCCTGGCCGGCCACGACAGCGCGGGCTTCAAGGTCCACGTCATTGGTGAGGAAGGACGCGGCGACGGTACGGGCCACCACTTCTTCACCCACCTTGAACTCCCAGGGCATGGTCTTGCCGGTGCCCGTGTGGTGAAAGCCCGTGCAGCGGTGCCCGGCCAGGTCTTCGATGGTCTGGGGCGCGCCATGCTGCGCGATGTAGGCGGGTGACGCGCACACCACCAGTTGCAGCGGCAGGATGCGGCGCGAGATGATGCCGCCCGCGGGCGGCGCGCCGGCGCGAAAGCCGACGTCGACGCGGTCTTCCACCCAGTTGCCGATGCGGTCGTCCATCTGGATGTCGGGATCCACCTGCGGATAACGGCGGCAGTATTCCTCGAGCACGGGCCACAACACCTCGAGCATGATGGAGCGCGGCGCGACGATGCGCAGCGGCCCGGCGATTTCTTCGCGCGTGCGGCGGGCGCCCTGCAGTGCTCGCTGCAGCGTCGAAAGGCCGGGCTGCGCGGCCTGCAGGAACTGCTCGCCTTCTTCGGTGAGGCTCAGGCTGCGCGTGGTGCGGTGAAAAAGGCGCACGCCCAGGTGCTGTTCAAGCTGGACCAGCGCCTGGCTGGCGGCCTGCGGCGTGATCGCCTGTGCAGCGGCGGCCTGGCGCAGGCTGCCGAGTTCGGCGGCCCGGACGAAAGTGGAAACGGCGCGCAATTCATTGAAGGCCATGGCGGCTCCTGGCGGTTTTACGGGAAGCAAGCCCCTGATTGTCACGATTAACTTGATTATGAACTCACCGATTGCCATCTATTCAGCACGCAATCAAAAACCTACATTGCCCTCCTCAGCAACATTTTTTAAGGGGCAAGACCATGAATGCAAAGACTGACTTCAAACGTATCTGGATGATCACCGGCGCAGCGCGCGGCATTGGCGCGCGCATTGCCGAAGCGGCGCTGGCGCATGGCGACGCGGTGGTGGCGACTTCGCGCGACGCCGCCTCAGTGCAAAAAAGATTTCCCGCGAGCGACGCGCTGCTGGCATTGCCGCTGGACGTGACCAACGAGGCGCAGGCGGCGGCCGCCGTGCAAGCCGCGTTGGCACGTTTTGGCCGCATCGATGTGCTGGTCAACAACGCCGGCTACGGCCTGCTGGGCGCGGTGGAAGAAGCCACCGGCGACGAGGTGCGGCGCCTGTACGAGACCAATGTGTTCGGCCTGCTGAACGTAACACGCGCTGTGCTGCCAACCATGCGTGCGCGCCGCAGCGGCCACGTCATCAACATCTCGTCGCTGGGCGGTTACCAGTCCGGCCCGGGGTTTGGCGTGTACTGCTCGACCAAGTTTGCGGTGGAAGGCCTGACCGAAGCACTGCATGGCGAACTGGCGCCGCTGGGCATTCACGTCACCAGCGTGGAGCCGGGTTACTTCCGCACCGACTTCCTGGACAACGCCTCGCTGGCAGTGTCGCCACGTATCCTGGACGACTACGCCCAAAGCGCGGGCAGGGTGCGCGAAGCTGCCAAAGAGATCAACCACAACCAGGCGGGCGACCCGCTGCGCCTGGCGCAGGCAATGTTGAAGTTGGTGGAGGCCGACACCCCACCGCTGCGGCTGCCGATGGGCACCGACACGCTGAAAGTGATTGCAGACAAGCATGCGTTTGTGGAGGCCGAGGTAAAGACGTGGAAGGCGCTGTCGGCTTCGACGGATTACACGCGGGAAGAGCTGGCCGCCTGAGCGTTGTCTTGTGAATGAAAAAAGGCCTCTCACGAGGCCTTTTTTTGCGGCGAAGTACCGGAACGATATTCAGCGTCAGGCAGCACAGGGCGCATACTTTTTGGCAGGCCACATCCGCACCACCAGTGCTGCCGCACCTGACACCGCGGCCATCACGCACACGCCCTGCCAGCCGGTGTGCGCCAGCACCATGCTGCCGAGCCACGCACCGCCGGCCATGCCGCTGAACATGCCGATGAACAGCACCGCATTGAGCCGGCTGCGCGCGGCGGGTTCAATGCCGTAGACGATGGTCTGGTGAGCAATCAGCGTGGCCTGCGCGCCCAGGTCAAACACCACTGCGCCCAAGGCAATAAGCCACAGCTGGTTAGGTCCCAGGGCCATGGCGATGAAGGCCGCGACGACCAGCGCGGCGCCCAGCCGGGTCACGACTTCAGGGCCTTTGCTGTCGGCGATGCGGCCGGCCAGCGGCGCGGCTAGCGCACCGGCGGCACCGGCCAGGCCGAAGGCGCCGGCGGCGCCGCTGCCCAGGTTGAAGGGCTCGGCGTGCAGCATGATGGCCAGCGTGGACCAGAAGGCGCTGAAGCCGATGCTGATCAAGCCCTGTGCGACGGCCGCGCGGCGCAGCGCCCCGTGGCACTTCCACAGCGTGGCCAGCGAGCCGAGCAACGCCAGGTAGGGCAGCTGCGTGGTGGGTGCAAAGCGCGGCAGGTGCCGCCACACCGCCACGCCCAGCAGCGCGATGCTGAGGGCCGCGGCCACGAACATGCTGCGCCAGCCGAACTGCTCGGCCACGACGCCGGCCACCACACGCGACAGCAGAATGCCCAGCAACAGGCCGGTCATCACGGTGCCGACGGTTTTGCCGCGTTGGGCTTCGGGTGCGAGTGTGGCGGCGGCCGGCACGATGTCTTGTGCCAGCGTGGCCGCAAGACCGATCGCGAGGCTGGCCAGTGCGAGCACCGCCACGGACGGCGCGGCGGCGGCGAGCAGCAACGCCAGCACCAGAGCGGCGGCCTTGCCGAGGATGATGCGCCGGCGGTCATAGCGGTCGCCCAGCGGCGCGAGTAGCCCGATGCCCAGCGCGTAACCGAGCGTTGTCAGTGTGGGCACCAGGCCGATGGCGGCGGGGGTGGACTTGAATTCAGCAAGCAGCAAGGCCAGCATGGGCTGGCTGTAATAGAGCGAAGCCGCGGCCAGGCCGGCACCGGTGGCGAGCAGGAGAATCAATGGGAACGGCAAGCCGGGCCCGGTTTGGTCATGCGTATTAGCTGTAGAAATCATGAGGAAAATCCCGATTTGAGGCAGGACGCGAGTATGCGGGCGGGGTTTTGCGCTGTGAAGGCTGCTATTGGGCACAATGGTCATACGTAAAACGCATAAGCAACCTGGGAGACCTCATGAAAACCGCGCCGGACCGGATCGAACTCATGCAGACCTTTGTGCGCATCGTGGAGGCGGGCAGCCTGTCCGCCGCCGCAGCGCAGATGAACGCCACGCAACCCACAGTCAGCCGGCGCCTTCAGGCGCTGGAACGTTCGCTGGGCCTGAAGCTGCTGCAGCGCTCCACCCACGCGATGAAACTGACGGAGGGCGGCGAGCGCTGCTTTGCCCGTGCCAAGGAGCTGCTGGGCAACTGGGGGGCTTTTGAGGCCGACCTGCGCGGCACCCAGGAAGTGGCGGAAGGCACGCTGCGCGTGGTGGTACCGCATGCGCTGGGCCAGCAGCAGCTGGTGGGGCCGGTGGTCGACTATTTGCGGCGCCACGAGCGCGTCACGGTGGAGTGGCTGCTGCATGACGGCACACCCGACTTCATCACGCAGGGCATCGACTGCGCGGTGCACGTGGGCGCGGTAGAAGATCCCTCGCTGGTGGCCGTGAAGATTGCCGAAGTCCGGCGCATCGTGGTGGCCGCACCTTCCCTGCTGCAAGACAAGCCGCTGCCGATGCATCCAGCCGATCTGCAGGCCCTGCCCTGGCTGGCGCTGCAAACCTTCTACCGCAACGAGGTGGTGCTGATCCGCCGCCATGCCGACCAGCGCCGCGAAGAGCACCGCTTTGCGATACGGCCGCGCCTGGGCACGGACAGCCTGTTTGCCCTGCGCAACGCCACGCTGCTGGGCCTGGGCGCGAGCATCGCTTCGACCTGGCTGGTGGCGGGCGACGTGGCCGATGGCAGGCTGCTACACCTGGCGCCGCAGTGGTGTGCCGAGCCCCTGCCGGTCTACCTGATCTACCCCTATTCGAACTTTTACCCGGCCAAGTTGCGCCGCTTTATCGAAGCACTGCGCGAGGGATTGCCCAAGGGCATGGGCCTGCCGGCCCGCGAGGACGGGGCCGGTGCAGCCTGATCGCAGCGCCTGGGAGAGGTCAGGCGCCGGCCGTGTTGCCGGCCTGCTCTTGCAGCCATGAGGCAAACGCTTCAACGGCGCGATTGCTGTGGGCGGCAGCGGATCGTTGGCAAAGGTAATACCCGCGCGAGATCAGGACCCGGGTGTCGAAGGGCAGGACCAGCTTGCCGCTTTCGAGTTCGCTCTCGATGAGGCACGGCTGGATGACGATGGCTCCCATGCCGGCGCATGCCGCGACGATGAGGTTGTTGCCCAGATCGAACCCCGGGCCCAATGCTGGCTTGGGCTGCTTTAAACCTGCACCCTCCATCCACACGGCCCAGTTGTCTGGGTAGTTGATGTGATGAAGAAGGGTATGCGCCGCGAGATCCCGCGGATGCTGAATGCTTCGCGCAAGTGCGGGTGTGCATGCGGGCGTGATCTCGTTGCCCAGCAGATAGCATCCGCGGATACCGCGTGGCCACCTTCTTCCCGGGCGCCTGAGCGCGATCCACAGGTCCACGTCGTCGCGCTTGAAGTCTTCGTCGAAATGGAATTGGCGCAGCTCCACCTCGACATTGGGGTTCAAGGACTTGAATTGCGCGAGCCTGGGGACCAGCCATCGCGTTCCGAGGGTTGGTATGACGCTCACCCGCACTTTGCGTTGCGATGACCCTCCGCCGAACTGGGTGACGGCCGCCTCCAGCCCGGCGACATGGGTTTCAACCAGCTTCTGGAATTCGCGCCCGCGGACCGTGGGCACAACGCCCGTCGCGTTGCGGTCGAACAGGCTGCAACCCAGCCTTTGCTCAAGGCGCAGGATGGCCTGGCTGACGGCGCCCTGCGTGACGGAAAGAACCTCCGCCGCGCGGCGAAAACTCCCCAATTGGCAGACCCCGAGAAACGCGTGCAGTTCAGCCAGCGACGGCGACTTGAATTTCATGACCGTATTAGATCATCTAATCAGCAGCTTTGAAATTGTCGTTTGTCGCGCGGCACTCGCGGCGTCAAACTGCCGGCCATGAGCCAAACCATGTCCCACGCCGAACCCGTCAAGGTCGTCCGACCCGTCGTTGATCCCATCGCACTGGTGTGCGACTCCCCGCACAGCGGCACCTACTATCCGCAGGACTTCGATTTCTCGATTGAATTGCAGCAACTGCGGCAGTGCGAGGACACGCTGATCGAGCAGCTTTGGGACGCGGCGCCGCTGGTCGGCGCGACTCTGGTGCACGCGACGTTTCCGCGCAGCTACATCGACCCCAACCGCAGTGAGGACGACATCGACCTTGCGATGCTGGACGGCGAGTGGGCTGAGCCGGTGGCCCCTTCTCAACCCTGCCTGCGGCTGGGTAACGGCCTGGTGTTCAGCAAGACGCCGACGCTACAGCCGATCTACAGCCGCCGGCTTCATGCCAGCGAAATCAAACACCGGATTGAAAGCTGCTGGCGGCCGTATCGCCATGCGCTAGAGGACGCGCTGGCCCAGTCAAGCACCCCGCAGGGTGAACGGTGGCACCTCAACCTTCATTCCATGCCAAGCAACGCGTATGTGCGCCTGGGGTTGCCGGACAAGCCGCTGGCCGACATCGTGCTGGGCAACCTGCATGGCGCCAGCTGCAGCGCGGCTTTCGCTGACTTCGTCGGGGACGAGTTCAAGCGGCAAGGCTACACCGTCGCACTGAACGACCCCTATGCGGGTCAAGACCTGGTGCGCACTCTTGGCCGGCCCGCACACGGACAGCACAGCCTGCAGATCGAAATCAACAGGGCGCTCTACCTTGACGAAAAGACGCGCGAGCCAAAGCGGCAGTTCCATGAACTCAGGAAGCGCATTCACCTGGTGCTGCAGGCCATCGCGGGATACATCAGGGAAGAAACCACTCACTCGAAACGCCACGTCAACCTCAAGGACACAGCATGATCACCATCCCAAGCCGTCGGAAGTTCCTGGGCATAGCGGCCGGTGCGGCGGGCGCGGTAGCGTGCCCGGCATTCAGCCAGCCGCAGGCTTACCCGAGCCGTCCCATTACCCTCATCGTGCCGTTCCCGCCGGGCGGGGCGGTGGACATCTCCGCACGCGCAATGGCCGACAAACTGGGCAGGCTGCTGGGCCAGCCGGTCGTGATCGACAACAAGGCCGGCGCAGGTGGCGCCATTGGCACCGGCATTGTTGCAAAGGCCGCGCCCGATGGCTATACGCTGGTCGTCACTTCGCAGTCGACCCATGTAGTCAACCCCGCGGTATCGCCCAACCTGCCTTATGACGCAGTGAACGATTTCGCCTACATCACGCTGATCGACAGGCTGCCGAACGTGCTGGTCGCCAGCGCCAAGCTCCCGGTCAAGACCTTTGCCGAATTTGTACGCTACGCCAAGGCCAACCCCGGTAAATTGAACTACGCATCGTCGGGCAATGGCTCGGTGGCACACCTGAGCATGGAACTGCTCAAGTCGAAGCTGGGCCTGTTCATCACGCACATTCCCTACCGGGGCGCCGGACCGGCACTGACGGACCTGCTCTCGGGGCAAGTCCAGCTGACCTGGAACAACCTGCCCTCCAACCTGGCCATGCTGCAGAGCGGAAGCCTGCGCGCACTGGCCGTCGCTTCGCCGCTGCGCGCGCCGCAGTTGCCGGACGTTCCCACCTTTGACGAGCTCAAGCTGCCCGACCTGAACCTCACGTCATGGACGGGGCTGGCAGCGCCGGCAAAGACGCCCGAGGCCATCATCCAGAAGCTCTACGACGCGGTGCGCACCATTCTTCGCGACAAGGACACGCTGGAAGCCTGGCGCAAACGCGGCGCAATGCTGCCCGAGAACGTGCGGCCAGCCGAGTACCGGCAGGAAGTCATTCAACGCATCCGGTTCTTCAAGGATGTCGCCCAAGCCAACAAGATTGTTCTGGAATAGCCGCGCATGAACCTTCACCACCCCACCACGATGCCGCAGCCAGACGGTTGACGCGCACGTCCACGACCCTGTGCCCTGTGAATTTGCTGCCCTGTTGAAGACGATGTCTTCTCAGGCCTGGGCGAACTTTGCCCGTGAATACCCCCGCGGCGGTGATTGATCTCCCGCTATCTATAAAAGCTTTGAGGAGTGAGGAATGAATTACAAGATGATCTGCCTGGCAGCGGTTGCTGCCGGTGCAATAACCCCTGTTACTGCGCTGGCGCAAAGCACGGTGACGATCTACGGGAAGATGGATACGAGCTTCGAGAACTCGAAGACCGGCTCGGTCTCGCAGACGCTCATCACGGGCAACGCGTCCCGGTTCGGAGCCAAGGGGACCGAGGACCTGGGCGGAGGGCTGAAAGCACTCTTTGGCCTGGAGATGGGAATCTCTTCGGACACCGGAGCGTCAAGTTCGCCCGTCTACCGCAACTCTTACGTCGGCATCAGCGGCGACTTCGGTGTGGTCAATATCGGCCGCATCGACTCGGCCGCGCCCAGCCGCACGCCGATCTATGCGATCCTGGGCCGCAACGTGGAGTACGTCATCCACGATGCCGGCGCCACCGCGATTGGCACCTCCATCTTCAACGCGCGCACC
>NZ_JBFUGQ010000006.1:0-28914 GCF_056402835.1 Polaromonas sp. P3_B4 | reverse complement strand
GCAGGCGCCGTCCCCTCGAGGGGAGAACAGGCTACACGCAGTGAGCCTGGACAGGGGGAGCCAGCTTTTAGGGCATGAAGAAGCTGCGCGGATGGCTGCGCAGGCGTGCCCAGATGGCGATGCGTATGCGGGCCCGGTCCAGGTTGCTCACGTTGTGCGCCTGCAGGGCCAGGCGAAACGCCAGGTAAAAACTCACGCCGAGGTTGAGCGCGCCTATCAGGGGAATGGCAAGAATGCAGGACCAGATTTGCCAGTGCCGGAATGCTTCGAGCCCGAGAGAGGCGCCGGCCGCCGCCAGTTGTCCGGTTGACAGGGTGACGTGGCGGGCCTGGAGTTCAAGCCCGAAGAAACCGGTAAAGGCCGGTATGAGGCCGAGCATGAAACCCAGTGCGATGTTGGACGCGAAACCCGAAATGTTGTCGCGCATGAAGCCGGACCAGCGCGCAGCGCGCTCGCCCCCCAGCACGGAAGTGATGCGCGGGTTGTGGCGCATCGCCGAGTCAAGATGATGCAGTACAAACCAGTTCTCGGTCCAGCCCCCGATCATGCTGGCTGCGAACAGGATGCCGCCGGTGAACCCGGCCCATAGCAGGGCGGGGCCCATCACGGTGAGGGTTTCCAGCACGTGGTGCGCGTCGGCGACGCTGATCATGGGCCGGCCCAGAACGACCTGGATCAGCGTGTTGACGAGCAGCACGGCCGGAACGACCATGAATACATTGCCGCACACCGCCGCAACTTGCGAACGCACCAGGTGCGTCACCTCGTCGACAAACGCTTCAATGGGGCCGGTCGTATCGACCGAACCGATGTCCTTGAGCTTGGCCGCCATCGCCGGTGCGGTCATGGCAGGCTGCTTGGTGGCCAATGTGAAATGCAGCAGCTGGATGACAACAAAGCTGCCGGCATAGACGACGCTGGACCAGAAGCCGCCCCAGAAGGCAGAAAGACCAACTGCCACGACCATGAATTTCAGGAGCGTGGTGAAAGCGGTGATCGCTCCGCCGCCCATGGCCTTGCCCAGCATTTCGCGGTATTCCTCGCGGGTACGGGTGATGTAGGTTTCCCCGGTCTCTGCGCTGCGCTCAGCCATCTTGGCCGACAGCAGCGTGGAGTTGGCGCTGATCAGCGCGCCTATGCTTTTACTCTCCTGCGCCGTGATGACGCGGCGCGTCAGCAGTTTCAGCGCAGCCATGCCGGGTTTGGCCGAAAGCAGAGCGTCCAGCAGTTCGCGCACGCGCAGGATGCGTTCGCGCAACTGGCGCAGGCGAAACACCATGCCGACGGAGATACCGTGGTCTTCAAGATGCACGTAAATGCTGTTGACGGCCTGGCGGCAGGCGTCCAGTCGCTCACGGTACTGTGCGATGGCGGATTGCAGTTGGGCTTCGTTCCGGTCAGGCTTGAAGAACGCGTTGCGCAGCTCGTCGATATCAGCGGGCAAGGCATGGAAGGCCCGGGCGTGTGGCGTGGCGCGGTTCATGCGCAGACGCAGCTCCGGCGCAAAACCGGTGGCGCGAATCTGCGCGGTGCAATACGTCAGGGCGTCCATCAGGCTGTATTGCCAGTGCAGTGCATCCAGCTTTGGGCTGGCCGACAACAGCTGCGTGAGGCGGCTGATCTGGGCGTCTTCCAGTGCGCCCATCCACTGGGCATCGAAACGTGTGGGGGCGACCAGTGGGAAAAGCTCCGAAGCATCGGTGGTTTCGGGCGTTCCGGGTAGCAGCTTGCGACGCAGGCGTTCGGCCAGCTCGCTGACAAACGCCGTGCGCGGAGCAAAGCCGAAGTCGGCCAGCAAGGTGGTGATGTCAACGGTCTGCATCAGCGTTTGCCACCAGGCTTGCAGCCGTGTGCGCACTTCGGGCTGCATCTCCACGGCGTCCATCAACGCCTGTACTCGTGACACGGCCGCAGGCACGGAAGTCTGGTCGCCGCGAATCCACTCGAAAAGCTTGATCAGCCAGACGTGGCGCTGGGCCAGGTCGGCGTCGGGGTCGAGCGCCTTCAGGAGGGAAGCAAGATCCTTCATCAGCCGGTCAAACCCATCCGTTCAGTGCAGCACCCGGCCGTGCGGGGCGCTGCCGTTGTGTGCTTCCAGAACGAACATGGCAATGGGTACGTCAAAACGTTCGCCATCTTCGGCCACACAAAAATAGCTGCCGTGCATGGTGCCGGTGGGCGTGCGCAGGCGCGATCCGCTGGTGTACTGGAAGGACTCACCCGGCTTGAGCAGCGGCTGGTGACCCACAACGCCAAGCCCTTTGACTTCCTCGTTGTGACCGTTGGCGTCGCTGATGATCCAGTGGCGGGAAATCAGCTGGGCGGTCACGTCGCCGGTGTTGGTTACTGTGACGGTATAGGAAAACCCGTAGATGTGGTCTTCCGGGGCCGACTGGTCAGGCTGGTATTGCGGAACGACTTCGCAGGAGAACTGGTATTTGGGCATGGCAGGTAAACGGTTGGCGTCCATGTTAACCGCCTGCCCGGGAGGCTGCCATGCGTGCGGGCATGACGCGGCGGCGGCTTGCTGCGACAATCCGGCCATGCCTAAAAACACGCCACCCACTTACCGGATCGCTCCCTCCATTTTGTCCGCCGACTTTGCCCGGCTGGGTGACGAGATCAAAGCCGTGATTGCTGCAGGAGCCGACTGGATCCACTTCGACGTCATGGACAATCACTATGTGCCCAACCTGACCTTTGGGCCGATGATTTGCCAGGCCCTCAAGCCTCATGCAAAAAAAGCTGATGGCACTGCCGTGCCGGTGGATGTCCACCTGATGGTGCAGCCCGTCGATGCACTGGCTGCAGCCTTTGCCGATGCAGGTGCCGACTTCATCAGTTTTCACCCCGAGGCGTCGGGCCATGTGCACCGCAGCGTGCAGGCCATCAAGGCAAAAGGCTGCAAAGCGGGGCTGGTGTTCAACCCGGCTTCTCCGCTGGATGTGCTGGACTGGGTGATTGAGGATATTGATCTCATCCTGATCATGAGCGTCAATCCGGGCTTTGGCGGACAAAGCTTTATTGACTCCGCGCTGCGCAAAATAGAAGATGCGAGAAAACGCATTGATGCTTCGGGAAAAGACATTCGCCTGGAAGTCGACGGGGGCATCAAGACCGACAATATCGCGCGCGTGGCATCGGCCGGTGCCGATACCTTTGTCGCGGGCAGTGCGATTTTCGGGAAACCCGACTACAGGGCGGTGATTGACGCCATGCGGGTGGAGCTGGTGAAATAAGGCAGACTGCAACGATGCAGACCCCTGTCTCCCATATCTCTCTGCCCGAAAACCGGTAGGGCCGCAACTGGCCCGGCATTCATGGAAGAGCCGCATCATGACTGAACCTGTGAAGCCGCCGGTTAGCGAGACGCCCTCCGCGCGGAGGGCGCGCATCCTGGTGGTGGACGATACCGAGGACATACGTTATTTTCTCGCGACGCTGCTGCAGGACCGGTATGAGGTGATTGCCGCTGCGTCGGGCGAGGAGGGCCTGCAGGCGGCAACTTCAGGTGTGCGCCCCGAGATCATCCTGCTGGATGTGATGATGCCCGGCATGGACGGCTACGAGGTGATGCGGCAACTGGCGGGCGATCCGCGCACGGCTGATATCCCGGTGATCTTCCTGACGGCGCTTGCCAGTGTGGAGGAGGAGCAATATGGGCTGGACCTGGGGGCCACCGACTACATCACCAAGCCCGTCAGCCCGCCCATCCTGTTGGCGCGCGTCAGGATGCATCTTGAACGCAGCGCCAATGCCAAGCGCCTGAAGACCCTGTCAGAACAACTGTCGCGTTACCTGGCACCGCAGGTCTACCAGTCCCTCTTTGACGGGTCGCGCCAGGCTGAAATCGAGACGCAGCGCAAATGGCTCACGGTGTTTTTTTCGGACATCAAGAACTTCACCGAATCGACCGGTAAATGGCAACCGGAAGAAGTCACGTTCCTGCTGAACAGCTATTTTGAAGAGATGTCGCAAATCGCGGCCGACTATGGCGCCACGCTGGACAAATTCATCGGCGATGCCATCGTGATTTTTTTCGGGGACCCGCACACCCTTGGCCGGCAGCAGGATGCCGTGCAGTGCGTCCGGATGGCGGTGGCCATGCTGGTGCGGCTTGATGAGCTTCAGGTGCGGTGGAAAACGATGGGTATCGACAAGGCTTTTGAAATACGCATCGGCATTCATTCCGGGTTTTGCGATGTCGGAAATTTCGGCAGCAAGCTGCGTATGGACTACACCATTATTGGCCGGGAGGTGAACCTTGCCGCGCGGCTTGAGCAGGCCGCAGAGCCCGGCCAGATGCTGATCTCCCGCGAAACCCATGCACTGGTCCAGGCGGAAATCCAGGCCGAAGCACGGCCTGCCGTCACGGCCAAGGGATTTGCGGAGCCCATTCCGGTCTATGCCGTGCTGAAACCGGCGCGCTTGCCGCAGGCTGTTGCGACAGCGACCCCGCCAACGTTGCAGCCGCCGCCGCGGGATACCGTCAAAACGCCGGGTACGGGAATTCCCATGGCGGATGCCGCAGACGCCACGTTGCCTGAGAGCATTGCCGGCCTGGATCTCAGCGTCGGCCTGACCCGCGCAATGGGCATGAAGGGGTTTTATCTGTCGATGCTGCGCCGCTACCTCGACGGCCGCCGGGATACTCCCCGGCACATTCGCGAAGCGCTGGATGCGGGCGACCTGAAGAATGCCGAACTGCTCAGCCATTCCCTGCGGGGCGTTTCGGCCCAGATCGGAGCCATTCGCGTGCCGGCGGATGCGGCCGCGCTTGAGCAGGCCATCAATGAGGGCCTGCCGCGCCAAAGTCTGGACGATTTACTGGGGAAACTGGAGTCATCCCTGGGCGAGCTGATTGCTGCGCTGCAGTCAGGGTTACCACCGACGGATCCGGCCGCCGCAGGCTCTTAGCGAGGCGATCCATGAGGGGCCGGACCTGCAGGTGTATCGTTTCCTTACATCGCAAGCCACTAGAATCAGAATGCATTCAGGCTCATGCCACGACTGTTACCCGTTACCCGCGAAAGGACATCCACAGTGCATCCAAACAACATTTATGCGGTTACACCCAAAGGTCAACAGGAACTGCGCAGTGCCGCCACGTCGATTTCGCAGCCTGAGATTGAATTGCTGGTGCGCCTTGATGGCATCCTGACGGTCGCGCAGATCCGGCAGAGCATGGGTGAAGCAGGCAGTGCCACAGTAGACGGCACGCTCGATCTGCTCTATGCCAAGGGGCTCGTGGAAATGGTTCAGCCCGATCCGTTTGCGGCCTCACTGCAACTCCACCTCAGCCCGTTGGCCCTGACAGCGGCGGACGCGGAAGCCGACTCCTGTGCGGCCACGCTCAAGAAGTCCAACTATTACGTGCGTATTGCGCGCAAACGCGGAGCACCCCGTGCCCACGCAGCTGGCGAACGCCTGTCAGTTGTTATCGTGGACGACGAGGAGCACCTCGCCAAATTTCTGCAAAGTTATCTGACGTTCGAGGGGTTCGACGTTCGCACGGCCGGTTCCCGTGCCGAGATCGTGGCGGAATTTCGCAAGCAGCCGATTCCCGATCTGGTGCTTCTGGACGTGATGCTTCCGGATGCGGACGGCTTCGACATCCTGCTGCGGATTCGCTCCCATCCCGTGCTCAAGGACGTTCCGGTCATCATGCTGACCGCCAAGGCAACGCGGGAGTCCGTGCTGAAGGGCCTGGCGGGTGGTGCCGACGGGTATGTCACCAAGCCTGTAGAGACGGAATCACTGATTCAGGCCGTCCGCACCGTGCTGGGCACCCAATAGCACGCCTTTGCGGCGAACAGGCCTGAAGAAGCTCCAAGCGCCATGAAAATGCCCTTTCGCTCAAGCATCAACGTGGCCCTGTGTGCCGGAATGGTCCTGATCGCCCTGAGTATTGCGGCATCCTATGTCACCATCAATTCGCTGATTAGCGATGCGCAGAGTGAAAGTGAAGCGCGGGAAAAGGCGCTCGTTCTCCAGCGCGTGGTTTCTGGATTCAAGGCGACGGAATCCCTGCAGCGGCGTTATTTGCTGACCAATGCCCCCAGCGACCTGGCTGACTACCGGCAGTCCCTTGCACAGATCCAGCAGGCGCTCGAAAGCATGCGGCCCGGCCAGGATGTTGTCACCTCCGCTGCAGATTGGCTTGCACTGAAAGATGCGATCACGCGAACGGTCGGCTTGATGGAACAGACTGTTACGGCACGCCAGCAATCCGGTCTGGAAGCCGCTATTGCCGTCGTGGGTGGCCCCTTGAACCGCCAGCTCCACGATGAAATCGAAATCCTGGTTGGCCGTATCAAGGGGGGTGAAGAGTCAGCCCTTGAACGCACCAAGGCCGAAACCCGCCAGACTGCTCAAACCGTCAAGCAGCTGATTTTGATGGGCGGACTGCTGTCGCTCAGCATATTTGGCTGGGCGATCCAGAGGATTCTCCGGACGCAGGAAAAGCGCCGCCGTGCTGAGGCGCAGCTTTTGGACAGCGAAGCCATGAGCCGGGCCGTGACTGAGAGCATGGCCGAAGGGCTGGTCACGGCAACGGGCGAAGGCCTGATCGTCCACGCGAACAGCGCAGCACGTCATCTTTTTGGTTACCGGCTCGAAGATCTGGTTGGCCAGGAGGTCACCATGCTGCTACCGACGCGGTACCGCATGGGGTTTAGTGCCTTTTTCTCCGGGCTGGGCGGCCGCCAGCGCGGCTTCCGGGAGTGGGACGTCAAGATCCTGGGCCAGCGCCACGACGGGACCGAATTCCCCGTCAATGTGTCCTTTGGCGATGTCAATGTGAGCGGAAAGCGGCTTTTCACGGCCATCATTCACGACATCTCCGAGAGCGTGCGCATTACCGAGGCTCTTCGCAACAGCGAGGAACAATTGCGCCAGCTGACCGATACCGTTCCGGCCCTGATTGCCTATATCGACGGAGGGCAGCGCTTTCAATTCCACAACCGCGCCTACGAAGAAGCGTTTGGTTTGAAAGCCGAACAAATCGAGAACCGGCCGATGCAGGAAGTGCTGGGGGCCGAACTGTATGACCAGGTCAGGGTGCATGTACGCGAAGCACTTTCCGGTTACTCGGTGCGTCATGAGTTCGAGTATGTGACAGCCGGCGGTGACCGCCGCGAATACGTCATGAACTACTTTCCCCGATATGGGGAAGGTGATGAGCAGGACATGGTCATCGGGTTTTCCTCGCTTGGGACGGACGTCACCGAGCTCAAGCGTATCGACCGCATGAAAACCGAATTTGTTTCAACCGTCAGCCATGAGCTGCGCACGCCGCTGACGTCAATACGCGGGTCATTGGGACTGGTATGGGGCGGTGTGGCCGGCGAAATTCCGGAAAAAGCCAAAAACCTCGTAGGCATTGCCCAAAGCAATTGCGAGCGGCTGATCCGGCTGATCAATGACATTCTCGACAGCGAGAAAATCGAATCAGGGAAGATGCGTTTCGAGCTGCAGGCGCAGGAGCTTGAGCCATTGCTGGAGCGGGCCCTGGCAGATAACGAGGGCTTTGCCGCTCAACACGGCGTCAAGCTGGCCCTGCATAGGGCCGAAAATTCCCTGCAGGTCTGCGTTGACAGCGACCGGTTGATCCAGGTGGTGACCAACCTGTTGTCCAATGCCATCAAGTTTTCTCCTCCGGAGGGGACGGTCGATGTGACTGTGCGCAAGCGTGGCCGTCGCGCCCGGGTGGAGATCTCCGATAAGGGCCCCGGGATTCCCGACGAATTCCGGCAGCGCATCTTCCAGAAGTTCTCGCAGGCCGACTCCTCCGACACCCGCCAGAAAGGCGGGACCGGGCTTGGCCTGAGCATTTCCAAAGCCATTCTTGAGCGCATGGAGGGCAACATCGGTTTCACGACCGAGAGCAATGCGGGAACGACGTTTTACTTTGATTTGCCCGAATGGCGCGAAGCACCCCCTGTCACCGCACCGGTGGGGCTGTATGCACGTCCCCGCGTGCTGGTGTGCGAGGACGACCCGGATGTCGCCAAGCTTATCGGCATGATCATGGACAAGGGCGGGTACGACGCGGACATGGCGCATACCGCGGATCAGGCACGCGACTACCTCAAGATGGAGACGTATGCCGCCATGACGATGGATATCAAGCTGCCTTATGAAAACGGCCTCACCGTTGTTCGTGAGCTGCGCGCCAACAAGCGCACCGCCACGCTACCGGTGCTGGTCTTGTCGGTTATCGCTGCAGAGGCCCGGCAGCATGCCGAAAACCAGTCGCTCGGCGTCTCGGAGTGGCTTGAAAAGCCGCTGGATGAGCAGCGCTTGCTGAAGTGCATCAAGCGCGCCATCAAAAGCCGCTCCAACGGGAAACGCGGGGGCGTTCTTTGATGGCACCGGCGCTGTGCCGTCTGGACCGCGATCTGGAATGAAGAAATAAGTATCTCCAAATCGAGGCTTTGAGCGGGTAATGCAGATTTTGCGAGATGAGGTTCCGCCGGCGTTGTTGCAGTCCTCACCCCTCAGTATCCGGCCCGGCAGAAATTCGTCATTTGTCACCGGGCTTGGCCATGTGGGATAGATCATCTCCAGTCTGTCCACCAAAGCCCCGCTTCGCAAGTTGCATCAGCAGCCGCCGGCCCTTGGCATCCGTCGTCCGCCACGCAATGCGGGCGAGTTCGATAAAAGCGTTTTCTGCAGGATTGATTGCGTCTCCGCCGTGATCCGTATCCATCCAGCCTTTTGGCTTTCCGGACTTGCTCTCGATCTGCGCGGCCGCTGCATCGCCGATGTTCCGCGCGGTGCCCTTTGCGTCACCCTTGAACTGGCTCAGTCCCCCGGCGCTGAGGCCGAGCTGTCTGGCGATACGGCCCAGCATGCCGACAGGTGATTCGCCGGCGGCCAACTCCTTCTCACTGAACTCCCGAATGATGATCAGCAGGTTGTTGCGCCGGTTTCTATTGACGTTCTCGGAGTCCATGTGACGTGGTTGCAACAATCCAGATTATTTTGCATCGACCCGTTGACGACGGTGTAAAAAGATTTTACATTACCTTTCATCGCTACTTTGACATCAACCCTTTCCACGCACTCATCATGAAACCGATAGCCGCCAACGCAAGAAACAACACCCCCGTCTGGGGCGGTGCTGCCGTGCGTCGCCGTGACGTTCATCTGGGCCAATGCCGTGGGCTGAGTTCATTTGCGCTGTCCATTTTGCGGACCGCCATGCCCAAGCAGAACCACGAGGATTCCACACAACCGGGAGAAGGAGACGCCTGAGCGTACCTTCTAAATCTCTGACACCCAGAGGCCCGGTATCCGCAAGGAACCGGGCCTTTTTGTTTTTCCCTGACGGTGATCGTGCCGTCGATGCGCTTCAAGCGCGGGACTCTTTAAAAATTTGCAGCGGGACAGCAGCCAAACACTGGATGGCAGCGAGTCCCGCAAAAATTGCGGACATAGCTCAGTAGGTAGAGCGTGAGCCTTCCAAGCTCAATGTCGTCGGTTCGAAGCCGTCTGTCCGCTCCATTTCGGGTGTGCCTGCTTCACGTCACCTGCGCGAGACCGAGGAGACGGTCTGGTGGCGTGTGTGCTGGCAGCCGGGGTTCATGGCCCCGGATATGCAGTGCAGTGGGAGACCCTCGGTCGGTGTCATGCCGTCCGCCCACATGCAGGTACAGCCGAAATGGATTCAGTTTTTTCGCCCGCGCAGCTCAGTCGATGGAGCGGTAAGGCAGCCGCCTTGTAAGCGGCGGGTCGGCCGTTCAAATCGCGACCGTGGGCGCCAGGGTATTTGTCACGTTCGTCTAGCTGGCTCAGGACACAAGGTTTTCATCCTTGTAGACAGGGGTTCGAATCCCCTACGTGACGCCAACTCCAGCGCTGGCAGCCAGGTAATTGGCTGGCAGCTGTTCAGTAAAGAAGCGCAGTGCTTGCAAGAGCGTAGTGCGGAAACCGGCCTCAAAGATAGGGTGGCACCGGAACTCGTAACCGGGAATTTTTGGGAAGATTGGCCGAGAGGTTCAAGGCACTCGCTTGCTAAGCGAGAGCCCATGAAAGTGGGCTCATGGGTTCGAATCCCTTATCTTCCGCCATCTCTTTGATGGGCCGTTCGCCAAGCTGGTCCAAGGCATCGGGTTTTGATCCCGACATTTCGGTGGTTCGAATCCATCACGGCCTGCCATTTTTTTCGGGTTGCATAGCTCAGTGGTAGAGCAGCGGGCTCATAACCCGCCGGTCGTTGGCTCGGTCCCAACTGCAACCACCACCTGCATCACCCAAGCCATTTGCGTGCATAGCTCAGCGGGACTCAGAGCGCGACCCTCCGGAGGTCGAGGCCGGCAGTTCGAGTCTGCCTGCGTGCACCAGCAATAACCCAATAGATTTTTCTCGCGTTAGCTCAGTCCGGAATCAGAGCATCTGCCTACGAAGCAGAGGGTCGGAAGTTCAAATCTTTCACGCGAGGCCATTCAGTTTTCATTCAGCTCGATTCAATCCGTGTGTGGCGCAGTTGGTAGCGCGCGTGCTTTGGGAGCATGAGGTCGCAGGTTCGAGACCTGCTACACGGACCATCTTCATTCCGGTCTTCTTCATTCTTTTGGTCTGTTAGCTCAGCTGGTAGAGCACTTCCCTGTCCAGGATGTGGTCACGGGTTCGATTCCCGTACAGGCCGCCACCATTCATGCCGTGCTACCTCGGTCAATGGATCGATAACCCCATGCGCCGGTTCGAATCCGGGCTGGACACCAGATAAATGCTCAAGTGGCGGAATCGGAAGACGCGCCTGCTTCAAAACCAGGTCTTTTGGGAGTTCGAGTCTCCCCTTGAGTACCAGAACAGTTTTAGCCCCGGTGGTGGAATGGGAAGACACACTGGCTTTAGAAGCCAGCGCTTTCGGGCATGCCGGTTCGATGCCGGCCTGGGGCACCATTTTTTTTTAGATTTTTCGAAGGGTCGAAGGTGCGGGCATCAAAACCGTCCTGCGGCTCCGGACTCACGTTTCCTACGGGTGCGTAGCTCAACCAGGCAGAGCAGCGGCCTCCAAAGCCGAAGGTTAGAAGTTCGATTCTTCTCGCGCCCGCCAGCGATTTCCGGCGGTGTACCCCAGTGGTCGAAGGGAGCGGATTGCAAATCCGCCTGCGTCAGCACGCGTCAGTTCGAATCTGACCACCGCCTCCATCTCATTACTTTCAGCGCCTGCAGCTCAGCCAGGAAAGAGCGCTGGGCTTCTACCCCGGTTTGTCGGCCGTTCGAATCGGCCCAGGCGCGCCACATTCCCCGTTCAACCAACCTCAAGGAGATTTGCCATGACAACCAGAATCACAGCGGCCTCCCGGAGGGTGGCCAAACCCCGCGGTCGCATTGTTCGTGCCTTGCTGCGCAGCATCGTCGCCGCCGGCAGCGCGCGGCATCGTCACGTCTTGCCGAAGCGCGGAGATGCACAAGATGACCGCGACCTCGATCAGCGCGTCCGCGAATGCGGCGAGTGGTGAGCACGCCTGGTTCCCTCTCCCCGTTAGTCCACGATAGCTCAGCTGGTAGAGCGCGCGACTGTTAATCGCGTCGTCCCTGGTTCGACCCCAGGTCGTGGAGCCAATTTTTTCTTCATAGCCGCATAGCTCAGTGGTAGAGCAGTGCCTTGATAAGGCACAGGTCGCTGGTTCGATGCCAGCTGCGGCTACCAATTTTCTTTTTTCTGGTGCAAGTGGCGCAGTTGGCAGCGCAGCGGGATGTGACCCCGCGGGTCACCGGTTCGAGTCCGGTCTTGCACCCCACCCCCCCTGCGGGCATAGCTCAGAGGAAGAGCAACCGGCTTTTAACCGGTAGGTCGAGATTTCGAAATTCTCTGCCCGCACCACTCGTCATTCAGCTCTTCGGTTTTTTCGGCTCTTTAGCTCAGCAGGTAGAGCAGCGCCCTTACAAGGCGATGGTCGGGAGTTCGATCCTCTCAAGAGCTACAAAATTCATTCTTTTCACCTTACAGGAGGCCACGATGCATCACGTTCTGCAGCTCGACATCCAGGGGACGCCCCAGGCCTGGATCACGGCTGAAGATGCGGCGTTGCACTATGCCACCGGTACTGTGGCGTGGGAGGAGGGCGACAGCCCCCTCGTCACGCTTCGCGGTGGGTGGAATGTGGCGCGTGGCCGGCAATCGCTGATGGTCATCCAGCCCATCATCGCCCTGCGCGGTTCGCCGCGGCGCAACCTGTTTGAGGTCACGCCGGCCGTATCGAAACCCAAGCTGTTGCGACGGGACCGTTGCACCTGTGCTTATTGCGCTCAGGTCTTCCTCGAAAAAGATCTCGAGGCCGAGCACATCATTCCCGACAGCAAGGGTGGAGCCTACAGCTGGACCAACCTGGTCAGCGCATGCCGTTCGTGCAATGCCCGAAAAGGCGCCCGCACCCCCGAGCAGGCTGGAATGCCGCTGGTCTACCTGCCTTACGTTCCGTCGCTGTGGGAAGACTTCCTGCTGCGCGGCCGCAATGTACGGGCCGATGTCCATGAGTGGCTGGCCGCCCGGCTGCCCAAAGGATCCAGGCTGAATTGAGTTCAGCAGCCGAAGCGGCGCGTCGCGAAAGTGGTGCGCCGCTTTTTTATTGCCGATAGTCCCCTGGATCATCGGCATGCCGTCCAGCATGCCTGTGCGCGGCCCACTGCCGCCATATGGCAGGATCGGCCCGGAGTCACGGCGGCAGAAGGCAACAGGCTATCTGCCTTTAAGATCAACCCGATGAGGTACTGGCGGTGACTGGTCTTGGGGAGAATTCCTGTGCCAGGAATGACCCACCCGTATCATCAGTTCGGGCCGCTATCTGTTTTGAGCGTTACTGCCTTGTATTGAACCCTAATGATTTTTGACAACGACCGTGTTGACGCTGCCATCATCGACCTGGATGGCACCATGGTCGATACCCTTGGCGACTTTGTGGCTGCCCTCAACCTGATGCTGGCCGAAATGCTGCCGGGCCACCCGCCGGCGTTCGGGCTTGATGCTGCAGCAGTGGAGCGCATGGTTGGAAAAGGCTCGGAGCATCTCGTCAAGACCACGCTGAAATATGTCCAGGAGAAGATGGGTATTGCGCTGACAGCTATCGATTTAATAGCGCTTTACGATGCGGCCTACGTCGCTTACCAGCGGCACTACACCCGCATCAATGGCTGGCACTCCACGGTTTATCCGGGTGTCCTGGAGGGCTTGCATGTGTTGCAGCGGGCGGGATTGCCGCTTGCCTGCCTGACCAACAAACCCCTGGCGTTTGCCCGTGAGCTGCTCAAGCTCAAAGGCCTCGACGGTTTTTTTGCGGAGGTGTTTGGCGGGGATTCATTCGAGCGGAAAAAGCCCGACCCGTTGCCCTTGCTGAAAACCTGCGAGAGCCTCGGTACTTCGCCTGCCCGCACGCTGATGATTGGCGACTCCAGCAACGATGCCCGGGCCGCTCGGGCAGCGGGCTGTCCGGTGTTGCTGGTGACGTATGGGTATAACCATGGCGAGCCGGTTCGCGCTGTGGATGCCGATGGCTTCATTGACTCGCTGGCGGAGCTGCGGTTTCAGAAATGACAACGGGGCTTGCGCCCCGTTGAGAGAGTGTGACTTGCGCCGCTTCAGGCGGGTTTGCCGAGCATCGCGTCCTTCAGTTTCCAGTCGGCCGGTTGCGGGCCCAGCCAGATGCGCAGAAGTGCGGTGAAGAACTCTGCTTCCTTGAATGGATCGCCTTGCGGTTTGCCTTTGACCGTGATGATGGTGCCGGTGCCGGGAATCCAGTCAATGGTGAAGTTGTCCCCGGCCACCAATTTTTTCTGGCTGGCGAATATCTGTCCCATCTTGATCAGCCCGGGAATCAGCTTGGACATCTCGTTTTTCGGCGTGTTTTCTTCAAAGGCTTTGGTGAAGCTCTTGCCGAGCTCGTTCGAATCAATTTCGCGCAGCAGCGTGATGCTGACCCGTTTGGGACCCGGGGCCGCGTAGACCTCTTCAGGAGTCACTGCTTTTTTTCCGAGATAGAGCGCGCCGACATAGACCTTGAAAACCGCTTTATAGCGAACGCCTGCGCCGTTCAGGTGGAGCTTGGCGCCGCTCACCTCGACCGGGTCATCGAGCTTGATGCCTGAAACTTCCATAGGGTCGGCCAGGGCGCTGAACGACAGTACCAAACCGGCCAAGCCAGCCATGCATCGCGTTGTCAAAGTCATGAATTTATCTCCAGATAATAGGGGAAATAGAACGAGCGTTCTTTTTTATGGGTTCATTTTGGGTGCGGCTACCCTCCCTTACAAGAGGGTTTGCGAGATAAGCATTACTACCAGTTGTTGTAACTTTGCCAACTGCGCTGGCCTGGAGGCCTCGATGGGCCGCTGTTTGCTACACTTTGTCCTTCATGTTCATTCATCACGTCATTCAGACAGGTTGTGCAGGCCGGGGAGCCTGGCCCTGGCGTACCTGTCATTTCTCGCACGCCTGAGGCGCACGCGGGCTGGCACACTGCCACTTGCCCGTGTATCTGCCGCGGTTTTTGCGACACCCCCCTTGATGCGCTCCGGCCCTGCCGGAGCATCCCGGCCCCATGCTTCGGGGTATTTTGAATGACAGGTGGCTACGCCTTTGAGCGCGTTGCCTCCTTGCGAAGGACTCATCCGTGATCACAGAACTCGAATTTAAAAGCCTGGCCGGCCAGGGCTACAACCGCATTCCCTTGATGGTCGAGGCGTTTGCCGACCTCGAAACACCTCTTTCCCTTTATCTCAAGCTTGCGCATTCCAGAGACGGCGGCAAGTTCAGCTTCCTGCTGGAATCGGTAGTGGGGGGCGAGCGGTTCGGCCGCTACAGTTTTATCGGCCTTCCCGCGCGCACGCTGGTGCGGGCATCCGGTTTTGGGCCAGATACCCTGACCGAAGTGGTGACGGACGGCAAGGTTGTGGAAACCTCCAAAGCCAATCCGCTGGACTTCATCAGCGACTACCAAAAGCGTTTCAAGGTCGCCCTGCGGCCCGGCCTGCCGCGCTTTTGCGGCGGCCTGGCGGGGTACTTCGGCTACGACACCGTGCGTTACGTCGAAAAGAAACTCGAAGCCTCCTGCCCGCCCGACACACTGGGCTGCCCCGACATCCTGTTGCTGCAGTGTGAAGAGCTCGCCGTGATCGACAACCTGTCGGGCAAGCTTTACCTGATTGTTTATGCCGACCCGGCGCGGCCGGAGGCCTACGCGAATGCCAAAAAACGCCTGCGCGAACTCAAGGACCAGCTGAAGTATTCCGTCAGCGCGCCGGTGGTGAAACCGTCGCAGAGTTATCCCGCTGAGCGTGACTTTGCCAAGGCAGACTACATCGCCGCCGTGGAACGCGCGAAGCGGTTGATCGAAGCCGGCGACTTCATGCAGGTGCAGGTCGGCCAGCGCATCAAGAAGCGTTACACCGAGTCCCCGCTGAGCCTGTATCGCGCGCTGCGTTCATTGAACCCCTCGCCCTACATGTATTACTACCATTTCGGCGACTTCCACGTGGTGGGGGCGTCTCCTGAAATTCTGGTCAGGCAGGAAAAGGTCGATGAGGGGCAGAAGATCACGATCAGGCCGCTGGCCGGCACGCGGCCCCGTGCCTCTTCGCCTGAGGCCGACAAGGCCGTGGAACACGAACTGGTGAACGACCCCAAAGAGCGCGCTGAACACGTGATGTTGATCGACCTCGCCCGCAACGACATCGGCCGCATCGCCAAAACCGGCACAGTGAAGGTCACCGAAGCCTTCGCGGTCGAGCGCTACAGCCACGTGATGCACATCGTCAGCAATGTCGAGGGCACGCTGCTGGACGGCATGTCGAGCATGGACGTGCTCAAGGCCACCTTCCCGGCGGGCACGCTCACCGGCGCGCCCAAGGTCCATGCCATGGAGCTGATCGACCAGCTCGAGCCGACCAAGCGGGGCCTCTACGGCGGCGCCTGCGGCTACCTCAGCTATGCCGGCGACATGGATGTGGCGATCGCTATCCGCACGGGCATCATCAAGGACCAGACGCTGTATGTGCAGGCGGCTGCCGGTGTGGTGGCCGATTCCGTGGCCGAACTCGAATGGATGGAAACCGAAGCCAAGGCGCGCGCGCTGCTGCGGGCGTCCGAGCTGGTGGAGGAGGGCCTGGAATGAGCACGCTGTCCCATCCCGTCATAGAGCATTGCGACACCATGGCCGATGTGCGCCGCCACATCGATGCGCTGGACGACCGCATCGCGCCGCTGATCGCCGAGCGCAGCGCTTATGTGGCGCAGGCCGCGCGCATCAAGCAAAGCGCCAGCCAGATTGTCGACAACGCACGCATCGAGTTCATCGTTGATCGTGTGCGTGCACAGGCCCGTGCGGCCGGCGCCCCCGAGGCCATCATGGAAGCGACCTACCGCGCCATGATTGCCGCATCCATTGATTTTGAGCGCGGCGAGTTCACACGCCTGCGCCAGGGAGACTGAACCATGAAGCGCACCAAACTCCTGATGATCGACAACTACGACAGCTTCACCTATAACATCGTCCAGTATTTTGGCGAGCTCGGTGCCGAAGTCGAAGTGTTTCGCAATGACGAGATCACGGTGGCCGAAATCGCCGCGCGCGCTCCTGACGTGCTGGTGGTGTCGCCCGGTCCGTGCTCACCGGCCGAGGCCGGTATTTCGGTGGCGGCGATCCAGCATTTCGCCGGCAAGCTGCCGATTCTGGGCGTCTGCCTGGGCCACCAGGCCATAGGCGCCGCTTTTGGCGGCAAGATCGTGCGCGCCCAGCAGCTCATGCACGGCAAGACCAGTGTCATCACCACCACACAGCAGGGCGTGTTCGCCGGGTTGCCTGAGCAGTTTGTGGTGAACCGCTACCACTCGCTGGCGATCGAAAAAGAATCGTGTCCCGACGTACTGGCCGTCACGGCGCGAACCGACGATGGCGAGATCATGGGTGTGCGCCACACGGAGTTGCCGATCCAGGGTGTGCAGTTCCATCCGGAATCCATCCTCACCGAGCACGGGCACGCCATGCTGAAAAACTTCCTGGAGCAGACGGCATGACCCAAGATGCTATTACTTTGATAGCTGGTCGCGCTTATTCATATTGCCCTGGGGGCAAAAATGACTGATAAAAGAGTCGTTGACCTGCGCAGCGATACCGTCACCCGGCCCACGGCCGCCATGCGTGAGGCCATGCTGGCTGCACCGCTGGGTGACGACGTTTTCGGCGACGACCCGGCCGTCAATGCGCTGCAGGAAAAGATTGCCGGATTGCTGGGCTTTGAGGCCGCGCTCTTCGTGCCCACCGGGACGCAGAGCAATCTTTGCGCGATCCTCTCCCACTGCCAGCGCGGTGACGAATACATCGTCGGCCAGATGGCGCACTGCTACCGCTGGGAAGGCGGCGGCGCGGCGGTGTTCGGCAGCGTGCAGCCGCAGCCGCTGAACCACCACACTGATGGCACGCTGGCGCTTGCCGAGATCGAGGCAGCGATCAAGCCCGACGACGCGCACTTCGCGCGCACCCGGATGCTGGCGCTCGAGAACACCCTGGGCGGCAAGCTGCTGCCGTTTGCGTATGTGCAGCGGGCGACCGTGCTGGCGAAGAAGCACGGCCTGGCCCGCCACCTGGACGGTGCGCGGCTCTTTAACGCCGCTGTGGCGCAGGCTGCGCAAACGGGCAGCAACCCGCTGGCGGAGGCGCGCCGCATTGCGGATTGTTTTGACAGCGTATCGGTTTGCTTCAGCAAAGGCCTGGGCGCGCCGGTAGGTTCGGCCCTGTGCGGCTCGCGCGAATTCATCGCGCGGGCGCACCGCATCCGCAAGATGGCCGGCGGCGGCATGCGGCAGGCGGGCATGCTGGCTGCAGCAGCGTCGCATGCACTGGACCACCATGTCGGACGTCTCGCGCAAGACCACGCCCTGGCCAAATACCTGGCCGACGGCCTGGCGGGCATTGACGGCCTGCAGGTAGAGGCACCACAGACCAACATTGTGTTTGTCGACCTGACCGGCGCGGCGCGGGACCGGTCCGCTGCCTTGCTCAAGCACCTGGCCGGCCAGGGCATTGAGGCCACGGGGCTGTACCGCCTGCGTTTTGTCACCCATCTGGACGTGGACACTGCCGGCGTGGACCGTGCCATCGCTGCCATCCGGCAGTTTTTTAACTGAAAGGACTTAGCCATGCCTGACTTTCAACACCTGTTGCTTTTCATCGCGGCTGGCTGGCTGCTGAACCTGACGCCGGGCCCTGATGTGCTTTACATCGTGACCAATTCACTGCGCTCGGGCGCGCGCGCCGGCATTGTTGCCGGCCTCGGCATCACGGCTGGCTGCTTCGTCCACATCTTCGCGGCGGCCGTGGGCGTCGGTGCCTTGCTTGCCACTTCGGCCACGGCATTCACCGTGCTCAAGTGGATAGGCGCGGCGTACCTGCTGTGGATAGGTGCGAAAATTTTGTTTTCCAGGGCACCGCAGGCCACCACCGACCTCGCCGCGGCGGCTGCCGCCCAGCCGGAGCGGCGCCTGAAAGCCGTCTTCATGGGAGGCTTCTGGACCAATGTGCTGAACCCCAAGGTGGCGATTTTTTTCCTGGCCTTCGTGCCGCAGTTCATCGCCCCCGGCACCGACAACAAGGCCCTGGCCTTTGTTTTGTTGGGGGTGCTGTTCAACCTGAACGCCATTCCGGTCAATTCGGGCTGGGCCCTGGCCGCGGCCTGGATGGCCCGGCGCGATGCCGTGCAGCGCGGGATGCACTGGCTGGACCGTGCAGCCGGTGCCATGTTCATTGCCTTCGGCCTCAAGCTCGCCTTGACCGACCATCCAGCGAGCTGAGTCATTTTCTTCCAGCCCAGAATAAAGAAACGAGACACGCCATGCCCAACACCCACAAGATCACTCCGCAGGAAGCCCTGCAGCGCACCATCGAACACCGCGAAATCTTCCACGACGAAATGCTGCACATCATGCGGCTGATCATGAGCGGTGAGATGTCGCCCGTGATGATGGCCGCGCTCATCACCGGCTTGCGCGTCAAGAAGGAAACCATCGGCGAGATCACGGCCGCCGCGCAGGTGATGCGCGAGTTTTCGACGAAAGTCAATGTGGCCGACAAGACGCATCTGGTCGATATCGTAGGCACCGGCGGCGACGGCTCGCACACCTTCAACATCTCGACCTGCTCCATGTTCGTCGCGGCGGCGGCTGGCGCCAAGGTCAGCAAGCACGGCGGGCGCAGCGTCAGCAGCAAGTCGGGCAGCGCTGATGTGATCGAGTCGTTGGGCATCCATATCGGCCTGTCGCCCGAAGCCATTGCGAAATGCATCGACGAGGTCGGTGTGGGCTTCATGTTTGCGCCCAGCCACCATCCGGCCATGAAGAACGTTGCGCCCATCCGCAAGGAACTCGGCGTGCGCACCATCTTCAACATCCTGGGCCCCCTGACCAACCCGGCCAGCGCGCCCAACATCCTGATGGGCGTGTTCCATTCGGACCTGGTCGGTATCCAGGTTCGCGCTTTGCAGCGCCTGGGCGCCGAGCACGCGCTGGTGGTCTACGGCAAGGACGGCATGGACGAGGTCAGCCTGGGCGCGGCCACCGTGGTTGGCGAGCTCAAGAACGGTGAAATCACCGAGTACGAAATCCATCCTGAAGACTTCGACATGCCTATGGCCAGCAACCGCGCATTGCGCGTAGACACCCCCGAGCAGTCCAAGGCCATGCTGCTGGGCGTGCTGGACAACCAGCCGGGCGCGGCGCGCGATATCGTGGTCCTGAACGCCGGGGCGGCGCTGTATGCCGCCAATGTGGCCGACTCCATGAAGGCTGGCATCGTGCTGGCGCGTGCGGCGCTGGAGTCGGGCGCGGCCAGAGCCAAGCTCGATCAGCTGGTCAGCCACAGCCAGAAGCTCGCCTGACGGCTTGCCGGCTGCGCAGCTATCTATTCCCGTGCGGTCACGCGCGCGTCGGTTGCGGCGAAATGCAGGCCGACCGTGCTGCCTGGTTCGGCCACGCTCAGCAGGGCGTCACTGAACACCAGCAATTCACCCAGCGGCGTGAGCACCACGCTTTCGATCCGGCTACCCAGATAAGCCTGCCGCAGGACTTTTCCTGTCAGCGTGCTTGCTTCCAGTTCGCCGATACGGATGCGGTGTGGGCGTATGGCCAGCGCCACAGCGCCATCGGGCATGCCAGGCGGCGGGACAACCCGCACATCAACCTGGTCGGCGCGGAAGAAATGCTGGCCCTGCAGTGTGACCAGTTCGCCGTTGATCAGGTTGGCGTCGCCGATGAAGTCAGCCACAAAACTTGAGACGGGCGCTTCGTACAAATCGCGCGGCGCGCCCATCGTTGCAATGCGTCCCTTTTGCATGACCACAATGCGGTCCGACACCGCCAGCGCTTCTTCCTGGTCGTGCGTCACGTAGACCACGGTGAGCTTGAGGTTCTGCTGAAGGTCGCGGATGTCCTGGCGCACCTTGCGGCGCAGCTTGGCATCCAGGTTCGACAAGGGCTCGTCAAACATCAGCACGGCCGGCTCCAGCACCAGTGACCGTGCCACTGCCACACGTTGCTGCTGCCCGCCGGACAGCTCCGACGAGAGCCGGTCGGCGTAGTCGGCAATGCCGAGCAGATCCATCTTGGCTTTTGCCAACGCCACGGCCTGCGGTTTCTTCATGCCGGATGCGAGCAGGCCGTAACACACGTTCTCCAGCGCACTCATGTGCGGGAATAACGCGTAGGACTGGAAAACCAGGCTCACGTCGCGTTGATTGGCCGACCTGCCGGTCACGTCCCGTCCATCGATGCGGATCACGCCCTCGGAAGGTAGCTCCAGGCCGGCGATCAGCCGCAGCAGTGTTGTCTTGCCGCAGCCGGAAGGCCCCAGCAAGGTCACCAGCTCTGCCTTGTCGATGGTGAGATCAAGCGGATGCAGCGCAACCACCTTGCCGAAACGCTTGACGACGCCTTGAAACTCCACAGCGGCGGGGGACGGGGTCATGGCAGGGCCTGTTAAAAAATAAGTGAAACGAAAAAGATGTGACGATGGCGCAGAGGCTCAAGCGGTCGACACCGCGCGCCGCCCCAGCTCCGCATTGCCAATGAAGCGCTGGATCAGCAGGACACAGACCAGCATGATCACGATGAGCACGGACGAATAGGCAATGGCCAATGCGTATTCGCCGACTTCGACACGGCCCGCGATGTAAACCGTCGCAAGGTTGTGCTGGGCGGTCGCCAGGAAAATCACCGCGCTGACGGCTGTGATGGCATGCGTAAAACTGAACACCAGGCTGGCAATGATGGCCGGGCGCAAGAGCGGCAGGATGACCCGCGCGAACGTGCGTGATGTGCTGGCGCGCAATGTGGCGGATGCTTCGTCCAGCGACCGGTCAAGCTGCGACAGGGCTGATACCGTGGCCCTCACGCCCACCGGCATGTTGCGAAACACCAGGCACAGCACGATGATGGCGAAGGTGCCGGTGAATTCAAGGGGCGGCACGTTGAAGGCGACGATATAGGCCACGCCGATGACGGTGCCCGGCACGGCGAAGTTCACCATGGTCAGGAACTCGAAGGCCCGCCGACCCTTGAATGCATGTCGGCTCACGACATAACCTCCCAGCAGGCCCAGCGCGGTGGTCAGGGGTGCGGCAACAGCGGCAACGCCGAGCGTGGTGAACAGGCTGTTCCACGCCGAGCCCGAAAACACCAGGCCCCCGGCGCCCCAACTCAGCCCAAACCCGGTCTGAAAGTGCTGCAGCGAGGGCGTCAGGTCAAACCTTCCGATGTCCTTGACCACGCCGCCGATCAGGATGATGCCGTATGACAGCACGGTCAGCGCGACCCAGGGCAGAACCAGCGCCAGCGCCCCCCACTTGACGCCGGTGGGCAGTGCGGCGGGCAGGCCGCTATCGCCTTTTCCGCTCACGGATGTATAGGAAGCTTTGCCGATCCAGCGCTGCTGCAGTGCAAAGATGCCGACCGTCAGCAGCAGCAGGGTGACGGCGAGGATGGCGGCGCGCGAAGCGTCGTGCTGCGCCCCGGCGATGGCGAAGAAAATCTTCGTCGACAGCACCTCGAAATTTCCGGAGAGCACCAACGGGTTGGCAAAGTCCGCCAGGCTTTCCACAAAGCCCAGCAGGAAGGCATTGGCAATGGCGGGGCGCACCAGGGGCCAGGTCACGGTGCGAAATACATGCCACGGCGAACCCCTCAGCACCTGGCCGGCTTCTTCCAGCGTCGGGCTGACCAATCGCAAGGCGCCGCTGATCAGCAGGAAGGCCAAAGGCGTAAAGCAAATCACCTGCGCCAGCAGTACGCCCGGCAGGCCGTAGATCCAGCGCGACCTTGCAATGCCGAACCAGTCGCTCATCAGCTGCGTCACCATGCCGGTGCGGCCGAAGAGAATGATGATGGCCAGGCCGATGACGAAAGGCGGCGTGACCACCGGCAGGATGGACAGCACGCGCAGGCTGCCGCGAAAACGCTGACCGCCGCGCTCGGCCAGCAGGGCCAGCGCAAAACCGAAAAGCGTGCTTCCGATGCCTGCAAGGGTGGCCAGCACGATGGAGTTGATGGCCACGCCGCAACGGACGTTGCCGGCGATGCAACCCGCGCCCCAGATGTCCTCGCTGAAAAACCGGGCGGCGGCAGTCTGGATCAGCCAGTTCCCCCGCTCGTCCACAAAAGCCGCCAGCAGCATGCGCCCGATTGGGTAGATGACAAAAATGGCCAGCAGCAGGGACAGGATGCAGACAATGCCGGAAATGGCGGCATCACTCTTGAAAGCGCCGGCGCGTGTTGCCAGTAGGCTTGCGACGGCGGCCAGCACGCACCCGCCGGCAACATAAGCTGAGCTCTGGGTCCACGGCATCAGCAGCACGCCCGCTGCAATGCCCAGTGCTGCCAGCAGCCAGCTCAGCGGATCAGCCCGCACGCGTGGGGCGGCTGCCATCACTGCAATGGGTGTAGTCAAGGTGCGACGTGATTCATCAGTGAGCAATGGAATTGCGGGATGTGCTCAGCGCTCACTTGGGCAGTGCCCCGATGTCCTTGTCCCATTTGCCCAGCAGGCGCGAGCGTTCGGCCGAAGCGCCGTACTTGGCGAAGTTGTAGTCGATCAGTTTGACGTCGGCCAGCTTGGGCGCCTGCGGCGGCAAGGATGCTTTTTTATTGGAGGGGTTCTGGTACGAATGCGCGACCGTGGCAATGTCCTGCGCTTCAGGTGTCAGGGCCCAGTCGTACCATTTTTTGGCGTTGGCCAGATTTTTGGCACCCTTGATGATGCTCATGCTGCCGATCTCGTAGCCCGTACCCTCGCACGGTGCGACCACCTTCAGGGGCGCGCCTGCCACGGCGTGCGTGACGGCGTCGTGCAGGAAGGTGATGCCGATCATGCTTTCGCCGGTGGCTGCCGCACGGGCCGGCGCAGCGCCCGACTTGGTGTATTGGTTGATGTTGCGATGAAGGGCCTTCAGGTAGTCGAACGCCTTGTCTTCTCCCATGATCTGCACGAGTGTGGCGAGCAGCGTGTAGGAAGTGCCCGAGGAGTTGGGGTTGGCGACCTGGACTTCCCCCTTGAACTCCGGCTTGATGAGATCTGCCCAGCATTTGGGTTCGGGCAATTTGCGTTTGGCCAGCTCGACGGTATTGAAGCTGAACCCCAGGGCGCCGGCATAAACGCCGACCGTGCGGTACTTGGAGGCCTCGGCTTGCCGTACTGCCCAAGGGTGCAGGTCGGCCAGTTTGGGCGATTTGTAGGGCTCGGTCAGACCTTCTTCAGCGGCCTGAAGATGAGGGTCGCCCGTGCCACCCCACCACACGTCACCGCGCGGGTTGGCTGCCTCGGCCTTGATCTGGGCATAAGTTTCGCCCGAGCTCTTGCGTGTCATTGACACCTTGATGCCGGTGGCCTTTTCGAAGGCGGTCACCATGGGCCGGCACCATTCTTCCTGGACGTTGCAGTAAACCACCAGTTCTTCGGCTGCGCGGACCGAAGGCGATATCGCGCACGCCATGGCCGCCAGAAGCAATCCCGGAACGAGTGATTTGAATGTGAACTGTCTCATCTATGTCTCCTTCTTTATGTCGTCAATAGCGCCTGGGGGTGCGGCGTTGAGGCCACCTTAGCAGCCGTCAGCGCAGCGGTATACCCGTTAAAACGCTTAGTTCGGAGGCCAGCCTGGCGTTGGTGGCCAGCACCGCGCTACCTTGGGTCAGTCCGCCTTCGGCCCAGAAATCGTTAACGCGGCCGCCTGCCTCGCGCACCAGCAGCAGGCCAGCCGCGACGTCCCATGAATTGATATGCGCTTCGGCGTAGGCTTCGCAGCGCCCGGCGGCCACATAGGCCAGCCCCAGCGCGCCGGAACCCGCGCGGCGCACCGAACAGCCCGCATGCATGCACTGGCTGACCAGCGCGAGGTAGGGGTCTGGCGACAGGCGCGAAGACCAGCCAATTTCGACCGTGGAGGCGGCCAGCTCGGCCAGCTCGCTGACCTGGAGCCGAACGCCGTTGCACCATGCGCCATGGCCGTTTTGCGCGATGAAGAGCTCGTCGTGCATGGGCTCATAGATGGCGCCGGCTTCGAGCTCGCCGTTGACCATCAGGCCCAGGGAGATGCAGAAATGCGGGATGGCCCGGGCGAAATTCGCCGTTCCATCCACCGGGTCGACAATCCAGAGGCGAGCTGTGCCGCCGGTTTCTCCTCCTGCTTCCTCCCCCAGCACGGCGTCTCCCGGAAAGCGCCGTTCGATCTCCGCGCGCACATACTGTTCTACCGCACCGTCGGTGACGGTCAGGTAGTCCTGCCGGCCCTTGAGCGAGTAGGCGGGCTTGTCTGGCGCGTTGAAGGCGTCGCGCATCATGGCGCCGGCCGAACGGACAATTTCTTCAATGGCGTCAGTGAGTGCGGTCATGGGAAGGGTGTAGGGGATATCCGATGGAGGTCGCCTTGTGTGCGAGCCGGGTCAGGCGTGGCACCTAAAGCGGGTAAAACGAAATGTTAGTGCCGGGGCGTATCCGGCTGTAGCGGGTTTGCGCTAAGACGCCGCGAAACCTGGCCCTGCGAGTCGCCCGGCCGCATCTGCCAAAATCGGGGCATGTCCGATATCCTGAACCAAATCATTGCCGTCAAGCGTCAAGAAATTGCCGATGCCATCCGCCGCAAACCGCTGGACGTGATGCGCGAAGATGCCGAATCGCGTGTCCTGACGCGTGACTTTGTGGGTGCGCTGCGCGCCAAGATCGCAGCGGGTCAGCCCGCGGTGATTGCCGAAATCAAGAAGGCCAGCCCGTCCAAAGGCGTGCTGCGCGCCGACTTCATTCCAGCCGACATCGCGCAAAGCTATGCCGAAGGTGACGGCGAGATCAGCGCCGCCTGCCTTTCGGTGCTGACCGACAAGCAGTTCTTCCAGGGCAGCATTGATTACCTGAAGCAGGCGCGGGCCTCCTGCAGTCTGCCGGTGCTGCGCAAGGACTTCATGGTGGACCCTTACCAGGTGTATGAAGCGCGCGTCATGGGCGCTGACTGCATTTTGCTGATTGCTGCCTGCCTGGACGACGCGCAGATGCAATCGCTTGAAGCGCTGGCCATGTCGCTGGACATGGCGGTGCTGGTCGAGGTACACGACGAAGCCGAACTGGAGCGTGCGCTCAAGCTCAAGACGCCGCTGATCGGCATCAACAACCGCAACCTCAAAACTTTCGAGGTCTCGCTGGACACCACGCTGGGCATGCTGGCCAGGGTGCCGGCGGACCGCCTGCTGATTACCGAGTCGGGCATTGCCACGCCGGCGGACGTGCAGCGCATGCGTCAGGCAGGTGTGAATGCATTCCTGGTCGGCGAGGCCTTCATGCGCGCGGAAGAACCCGGCCTTGCACTGGCTCAATTGTTCGGTAAAAGATAGGCTGTAAAGCCATGAACCAGCTGCTTGACGCCATGAAGGCGCCTTTGCCCAACCGGCTTACCACTGCTGACCCCGCCGCCTGGCCGGTAGCGCCCGGCTGGCGGCCGACCACCGATGCATTTTTTGGCAGTCCCACCGGCGAGAAGTTGCTGGGCTTTCTGCGAGGCCGCCTGGCGGAGGGTGTGACGATCTTTCCGCCGCAGCCGTTGCGCGCGCTGGAGCTTACGCCGCCCGAAGAAGTGCGTGTTGTCATCCTCGGTCAGGACCCGTACCATGGGTTGGGCCAGGCCGAGGGGCTGGCGTTTTCCGTCGCACCCGGTGTGGCCCTGCCGCCCTCGCTGCGCAACATCTTCAAGGAGTTGCAGCGCGACCTCGGTACGCCGCCGCCCCAGTTTCCGGTGCCCGGCGGCAGCCTGGTGAAGTGGGCGACACATGGGGTGCTGTTGCTCAACACCTGCCTGACGGTCGAGGAAGGGCTGCCGGCCAGCCACGCCGGCAAGGGCTGGGAGGTATTGACCGATACCCTGATCCGCCAGGTGGCGGAAGGCGACCACCCGGTGGTGTTCATGCTGTGGGGTGCACATGCCCAGAGCAAACGGTCGTTGATTGATGCGAAGCGTCACAAGGTGCTGGTGGCCAACCACCCGTCGCCGCTGTCGGCCATGCGGCCACCCTTGCCCTTTATTGGTTGCGGCCATTTCTCACAGGCGCGCGACTGGCGTGATGCACACCCAAAGGCCTGATTTGCTATTGTTTTAATAGCTGCTCGCGCTTGTCCTGTTTGGTTTGAAGGCCGAAAATCCATAAATTCTGAAGATGGGCTAAAACTCCGCCGGAAGGCTGCCCACGTAGTCGCGCCGGATATTGACCGTGCTTTGCAGGCCCAGCGCCTCGAAATGGCGGCGCAGCCAGCGTTTGGCCGCGCCCTGGCCCATCTCAAACAGTTTTTCGATCATGGCCGTATCGGCCGACATCTTGCTGGACGAGGGCAGGCTTTCCAGCGCCTCGCCGCCGTCGATGCGGTGCAGCAGCAGGCTCTTGTATTTCTCGCCCTCCTGCAAGCGGCCATCGGCCAGCAGGCGGTTGATGAAATCGATGGTCCGCATCTGGGACAGCAGGCTGGCGTTGAAGGTCAGCTCGTTCACCCGGTCTGCGATGTCGTGAGGCGTGTGGGGAATCTCGGGGCGCCGCAAGGGGTTGATCTGGACAACGATGATGTCGCGGCTGCTGCAATCACTGATGAGCGGCAGCAGCGAGGGATTGCTCGAAAACCCGCCATCCCAATAGTGCTGGTCGTCAATTTCAACCGCCTGAAACAGCGTGGGCAGGCAGGTGGACGCCATCACCGCCTGCAAAGTCAGGCGTTTGCCGGCAAAGATTTCTGCCCGGCCGGTGGTGACGTGGGTTGCCGATACGAAAGCCTTGGTTGTGTGCATGGCCGCAATGGCGTGAAAGTCGATTTCTGCCTCCAGCAGTTTGCGCAAAGGGTTGATGTCCAGCGGATTAGCCTGGTAGGGCGACATCCACTGTGTCATTGCGCTGTTCTTTAAGTTTGCACTCACTTTGTTGGCGGCCCAACCCCCAATGAGCATCTTGCTGATGCTGTCAGCCATGGAGCCGAGGCTGCCCATGGCGGCAACGCCCTGCCAGACCCGGCTGAGCGACGCACGTGCCGCCTCCCGCGGGTTGGTTTTTTCGGGGGAATTGTCTTTTTGGGCGGTAGCGAATCCGTGTGCCAGCGCTACGGCGTTGACCGCCCCGGCGCTGGCACCGCTGATGCCGTCAAACTCGATGCGCTCGTCCGCCAGCAGGGCATCCAGCACGCCCCAGGTGAATGCACCGTGCGATCCGCCGCCCTGCAAAGCAAGATTGACCCGGCGCAGGGAAGACGGCTCAGCGGGGGAGGAAGGCAGTGCGGGTACGGTGACAGTGCTCATGCGTAGACGGTCTCACGTTATCCAGGTTGGCCGGTGGCGCGGGAGGGTGCCCGGGACGGCAATATCCATGCGACTCACTCTGGCATTGATGAAAGGCTGCCACATCATGCCCGAAGCCTGGCCGCAGCCGCCACGGGAGTGCGGCAGGGTCTGGGGGTTAGGGCCGGACCGGGTTATGCCGCGTTTTCGGGGGCTTTCCGCGGTACCCACGGGCATCCCGGGGTGAAGGTTTGGTCGGGAGATGCGCTGGCAAGGCATGCGGCAGCTTTTTTTAATGCTTTTTGCCATGCCTTGGCATTTCGTCCGACATAAAACCGTGGCATAATCCGAGGTTCGCTTGAAGGATGGGTGCCCGAGTGGCTAAAGGGGGCAGACTGTAAATCTGTTGGCTAACGCCTACGCTGGTTCGAATCCAGCCTCATCCACCAGATTTTGTTTTGATTTTGGCAAGCGGGCGGCGCAAAGTAATCACGTAAAAGTGTGTCGCGTAAAGCGTGTTTTGGGTCGTAAGTGATTTTGGTGTGAGTTGAATTTGGCAGAGCTGCGCGGGAGTAGTTCAATGGTAGAACCCTAGCCTTCCAAGCTAATGACGCGGGTTCGATTCCCGTCTCCCGCTCCATAAAGCTGCTTTATGGTTCTGCTTTTGAATCTTGCGCCGGGTTGCAATTATGGTTTTGAGTTCAGCCCTTTTGGCTCAGTGGTAGAGCACTCCCTTGGTAAGGGAGAGGTCGCGGGTCCGATTCCCGCAAAGGGCACCAAATTTTGAGTCGGTGTGGCGTACGAGGCGCTGTTGCTGGCTGTAGTGGTAACTGGTTTTGTAACTCTTTATAAATTTCTGGAGTTGAAAAAATGGCAAAAGGCAAATTTGAGCGGACCAAGCCGCACGTCAACGTAGGCACGATTGGCCACGTGGACCATGGCAAGACGACGCTGACGGCGGCGATCACGACCGTTCTGGCATCCAAGTTCGGCGGCGAAGCCAAGGGCTACGACCAAATTGACGCGGCGCCCGAAGAAAAAGCGCGCGGCATCACCATCAACACCGCCCACGTCGAGTACGAAACGGCCAACCGCCACTACGCCCACGTCGACTGCCCAGGCCACGCCGAC
>NZ_JBFUGQ010000005.1:0-91152 GCF_056402835.1 Polaromonas sp. P3_B4 | reverse complement strand
TCTTTTCACAGCCCCAGTTATTGGCGATCGGCAGAACCGTACTGGCAGCAGATTGAACAGTTTCCGTGATGCTGGTACGGCACTGTGATGCAGCCAGAATCACTTCAGACACTTTCGCACGAATGGTGTAGTCCTGATAGGCAGGCAGAGCCACCGCAGCCAGGATACCGATAATCGCCACGACGATCATCAATTCGATCAGGGTAAAACCCCGTTGGATGGAACGCTTCATAAAAAACTCCTTGGTTAAAAACCGGCTGTAGTAATTTAAACAGTTATGGCAGTTTGATGCCAATTTAGATATTTACAGCAATTTTTGAACCATATTAAAGAGTTTTCTTTTTTATGATTTTGAAGCTACAAAAAACCGAAAAATTACTTTTTTGACGTATGTCTTTAAATTTCACGACATTTCTGTCATTTGATGCAGACGGATCGGACCATCTTTAAATCTGTCATGCCCATGAGTACCTTTTCCATGCCGTCCATCTTGAGAGTCCGCATGCCGCTATTGACGGCGCTTGAAAACAGCTCCGCGACGCGGGCCCGCTCCTGGATCAATTTTTTGGCAGCATCATCGGCAATCATCAGTTCATGCAGGCCAATACGACCCTTGTAGCCGGTCTTGTTGCACTTGTCGCAGCCGACCGCACGATACAAGGTCAATTTATCGTCCTTCCCATAGCGCGCCATCCAGTCTTCATAGAGTTTTTGTGACTCGCCACCAGGATCGGCTTTCCAGGCTTCGGTATGGCGCAGCTCTTCAGCGTATTCCTTGATGAAATCTTTGACTTCCTGAGCACTGGGCTGATAAGCCTCTTTGCAGTCGCAGAGTTTTTTGGCCAGACGCTGAGCCAGGATACCCAACAATGCGTCCGCAAAATTAAAGGGGTCCATGCCCATGTCCAGCAGGCGGGTGATGGACTCGGGGGCCGAATTGGTGTGCAGCGTCGAGAAAACCATGTGCCCTGTCAATGAAGCCTCCACGCCCATCGCCACGGTTTCTTTGTCGCGGGACTCACCGACCATGATGATGTCCGGATCGGCTCGCAGGAAAGCACGCATGACCAGTGCGAAGTCAATGCCCGCCTTCCGGTTAATTTGCACCTGACGCAAACCCTTCTGGGTAATTTCCACGGGGTCTTCAGCGGTCCAAATTTTGGTGTCCGGGGTGTTGAGAAACTTAAGGATGGAATGCAGCGTCGTGGTCTTGCCGGAGCCTGTGGGGCCACATACATAAAAAAGACCATACGGCTTGGAGATCGTTTTTTCCAGTCGCTCCTTGTTGTGCGCCGTCAATCCGAGTTTTTCAAGCGGGATCGGCTCACCTGCGGCAAGAATCCGCATGACCACGTCTTCCACGCCACCGGCGGAGGGGATCGTGGCTACACGCAATTCGATGTCGAGTGGGCCGTATTTTTTGAACTTGATCTTCCCGTCTTGCGGTTTACGTTTTTCAGAGATATCCAGGTCGCACATGATCTTGAGCCGCGTGACCATGGCTTGGCGAAACTGTGCCGGCACTTCAATATAGGGCTGCAAGGTGCCGTCAATGCGAAACCGGATACCGGTTTTGGCTTTCCCGGGCATGGGCTCGATGTGAATGTCCGAAACCTTCTGGTTGTAGGCGTCAATGATGACCTTGTTGACAAACTTGACCAGCTCGTTGTCCGCTGCGGCAGACTCCAGCGAAGAGTCGTCATTTGACTCACTCTCCAGTGGTGAGTCCATGTCTGCAAGCAATTGGTCGATGGTGCTACTGTCTGCAGCCACGCCAAAGAGCTGCCCCAGGGTTTCTTCAAATTCGGTCTGGGTTGTAACGCGGTAAGAAAATTTGGAGACGCGGGGAAACACCTGTGGAACCACGCGTGCCCCTCGCACAGCCTCCGGATCCACACACATGATCACGAGGCCTTCGGTAGTTTCCTCCAGCGGAATCCAGCCTTGCTGTTCAATAAAGTCCCGTTTTAACGCACCATGCAACATCTCCGAGCGAATCCGTCCAGCATTGAATGCTTCGTAGGCCACACCGAAAAACTTGGCAAGCGAAGCACCAATCTGAGTGGGCCGGATGTGGAAGTTGGCCATGAGCATATGCTCGACGGACTGACCTTCTTCCCGGGCCTGGCGGATGCATTGCTGTAATTCTTCTTGGGACAGCACACCTTCCGTCACCAAGCCGTCGTACTTGGTAGCTTTGCGCCTTTGGCTGTCGCCCGCTTTTTGCATTCGCTGGCGTATGGCAATGCCCAAAGTCTTGCACAGCTGCAGCGCACCGTCTTCCTCAAGCTTCCCAAAAGGCTGATCGCTCCGGTTGTTGATAACCTGCAGCACGCCATACAACGTCTCTCCGTCCATGACGGGAGCCACCAGCATCTGCTTGGTTCTGTACCCGGATCGCTTGTCAACTTCCTGGAGAAAGCTCAACGCAGGATGAATTTTCTTCAGCGCCTCCTCATCGTAGACGTCCGCAATATTCACCATCTGGCGAGCCATGGCAACGTAGCCCGCAATGCTCTGCGCGCTGACCGGGAGCTTCAGGTCGCGGCTGGTATTGAGCCCCGTTTTGACCTTGGAAACAATGGAACTGCGGTCTTCGTTGACTGCATAAAGTGTTAACCGGTCCGCATTAAAAAGCTTGCAGATGTCCTGGCTGGCTTCGAGCATGATCTGCTCGACATTTTCCGTTTCGTGAATCCGGTTGGTAACCAGCTGAAGCTGCCGGAAATACAGGGCTTCAAAAGTAACGCCCCGCTCCTGGGGAGGCAACATCTGCGAGTCAAAAAACTCGTCCTCGGGGTCACGTTGCAATACGGCGCTCATAGCTCAAACTCCTGGCCTGCCCTCAACCACCGGATGTCGTGCGATACATTCGGGCCAAACGGGCGGGTTTGGTCAAAACGCTGTATCTCGGCCATGATCAGGTCGGTCTCGGCCGGTTTGGTATGGGTAATGTAGATGGGATAACTGTTTCCTCGCTCGATGCAATCGAGTTCATTGGCAAGCGCATGAGGAGAAAGATGAAGGCTCCGCTTGGCAAGGTCGCGCTCGCGATTGCTAAATGCCGTTTCGATGACCAGCATGGCAACCCTTATCTGATTAATTCGGGCCCACAGAGCCGGATTCTGTTCCGTGTCGCCCGTGAACACCCAATACCCCTTGCCCGTGGCCACCGCGTAGCCTGCAGCCGGGACGGTATGCACGGCAGGTAGAACCTCTATTTGCTTACCAGCCAATAACAAGGTTTGTCCGATTTCCAGAGGGTGAAAACTGACAAACGGGGCCTCGGGGCTGGGAATGCGGGAAAAGTCGGGCCAAATGGTGTTGTTGAAAATATGCGCCTTCAGTGCGTCAATCGTGCCCTGCAGCGCATGAATCTGGATAGGTGTTGTTCGCCGGGCGGCAATGGCGTCCACCATCAACGGTAACGCGGCCACGTGATCGAGGTGCGAATGCGTCAGCAGAACATGGTCAACACCAGCCATCTCATCCAGCGTGAGATCTCCCACTCCCGTACCGGCATCAACCAACAAGTCATGGTCAAGCAAAAAAGACGTGGTCCGGCAGTCTTTGGCAATGGCTCCCGAGCAGCCGAGTACACGTACTTTCATGAGATTTTCCGGTTGGCCTTGACTTGGAGGGTTGTGCTATTTGGTTTCAAAATTGGTTGCGCCATCCCATTCCGGATCAAAAGGCAACAGCCTCATAGAGGCTACACGCTCCGCATACAGCCGGTAAAGGAACTTTTTGCCATTTATCCGATGTAAATTGAGCAATTGCACATCGCATTGATCCCAATCCTGCGCGCGGTAAGCTTTTAACGCCATTCCCCAGGTTTTCAGCTCAGCCGCAATGTCCTTGTCGATCTGGTCTCCCGGCACCAACGGCCAAAAAATGGAAACCGCCTGATCTTTGCCTTTCACGCGAACCTTGTCGAGTTCCTGCCATGCAAAATCATTCGCCTGCTTTCGGGTTGACTCGCTGACCACGATATCCACCCCGTAGGTTTTTGACAGCCCCTCCAGACGCGAACCCAGATTCACGGAATCGCCAATCACGGTGTAACTGCGGCGGATATCCGAACCCATATCACCCACACACATCGTGCCCGTATTGACACCGATACCTATGCCAATCTCGGGTAAACCCTTGATCTTGTGTTCCTCGTTGATCTTCTTGACTGCATTCGACATCTCGAGTGCCGTTTTTACTGCAAGACCAGCATGATCAGGCGTGTCGACAGGGGCACCCCAAAAAGCCATCACGCAGTCACCCATGTATTTGTCAATGGTGCCTCGATTGCTGCGAATCAGGTCTGTCAGCCGGCTGAAAACACTGTTTAGCAAAGCCTGTAGTTGGGTAGGCTCCATCGACTCCGACATTTTGGTGAACCCGCGCATGTCGCAAAACATGACCGTCAGCTCCTTGGTCGTTGCCTTCATGCTGTAGCTGTCGGGATCTTTCACCATCTCGTCAACCAGTTCGGGGGGTACATAGGTGCCGAACAGATGGGCCAACTCCCGCTTGGATCGGCTTTCCACGAAATATCCATAACTCATATTCAACGCAAATGCGGTCAAAGCCATAACCAGCGCACTGGCCAACGGCAGCACAAGACCGTAACCAGAGTAAAGCCAGAAATTCAAGCCGGCTATGGCGGCAATCACCGCCAGGCTGACCAGCACCGCACGGGAAGCTGAAAGCAGGGGCAGTGCAAAAGCCAGCGTCAGCCCCGAAAAAAGCAGGATGACCACCTCGAATCCGATGGCGTAGTCGGGCTTGACGAATACCTTCCCGTCAAGAAAACCAGAGATGACATTGGCGTGCGTTTCCACCCCCGGATAGGTTTCCCCCACCGGAGTCACTCTCAAATCGAGCAGGCCGGGCGCGGTGGTGCCGACCAGGATGATCTTATCCTTGAGCGTGCCAGGCGCAAGGCGTTTGGCCAGGACATCCGCCGCGGAGATATACCGAAACGAGCCGCCGTTCGCACCACCATTACCCCTGAAGGGCACCAAAGTGGCTACGCGATCATCGACCGGAATCGCCAGGGTTTTGTTGCCTTGCTTGAGCAGAATGCTTTCCAGCCCTTGATAGTTCCGGGTCAGGAATTTTTCCTGCGGAAAACCAGGCTCGACCTTGGGCAAACCCGCAAGCATGCGAAACATGGCGAGCGCCAATGACTCGTAGTACTGCCCCTTGAACTCCGCCAGCAAGGGAATAGAGCGCACCACACCATCGCCCTCGGTAATGGAGTTGAAGAAACCTCCCAAAGGGGCAGCTTTGGCCAACAACTCAATGTTGGCCCCGTATCCATTCCAGCTGGTGAATTTGATAGGACGGCCACCAAGCGCATCGCTGCCCATAACTGGCGGCGGCAAAACTCCATTGACCCGGCCATCTCTGTCGCTGGTGAAGTAATAGCCCATCACGACGGGGCGTTTTTCGATCGCTTTCGCGAAAACCGCGTCGTAATCCAGGCTGGTCTGCAGCTGGCTGAGTTTTTCCGAGAAACCCGGTTGATCTTTCAGCTCCGCCTGTGCAAGCTGCTTGAGCCGCTTTAGACCCGAGCTTTCGTCGGCTTCGGCAAATACGACGTCAAACCCCAGCAGTGCCGTTTTTTGACGATCCTGCAGCTCTTCGACCAGCTCCGCCAACCTGTTACGGCCCCAAGGCCATCGCCCCACCTCCGCAAGGCTCTTCTCATCGATGTCAACGATAACAATGCGTTCGTCCAGCGTATGCGGCATGGTCGCGCGCAGGCGTGCATCGTAGATGATGTCGTCCAACCTCTGCAGAACACCAATGCGAGCGACCCCGCTGGCATGCATCAATGCAAATACCAGCGGAATCAACGTGACGGCGATACGAGGCCAGTGCCGGAAGAGGAGTCTCATGCGACCTCGTTTGAAGGGTGCTTGCGGTCCGCTTGGCGCGAGACCTCTTAACACCAATGTCAGTGTTGGACGAACTGCATTTGCGTTCCGGCCAGCTCAAGCATGTCCCCATTTTTCAGGACAACCGGCTCCGCACCGATGGGGGCTCCGTTAAGCGTCGGCTTGCCAGTGCCCTCGACATGGGCAACGACAAAACCCTGAGGCCTCTTGGTAATGGCGGCAACTGCGACCCCGGGCTTTCCGATGGTTGTGACTACCTTCACCAATGCCACTTCACGACCAGCCGCAGCGCCCGACATCACTTTGATAGCCGCCGTGAGGCCCGTACCGGCTTCCGTCGATGCCACTGGCGAACCTGTCGGCGCCGGGGGCACAAGACCGGCAGAGCCGGCTTTTATAATCATGGTCTTCTCAAAGCCTGCGGGTGCAGCTTCGTTGACGTACTTGATTTTGTACTTGCCAATTTCAACGGTATCGCTGTTCTGCAGCAGCAGCTTTTTAACGGCCTTCCCGTTGACATAGGTGCCATTGGTGCTGTTGAGATCCTCTAGATAGACCTCGTTGCCGGTCATTTGCAAAACGGCATGCTCCCCACTGACAGCTAGGTTGTCGATGACGATGTCGTTGTAGGGCCTGCGCCCCAAAGAAGTCCGGTCTTTCGTCAACTGGACTTCCTTGATCACAACGCCGTCAATAGAGACGATCATTTTCGGCATGGCCGACTCCTGTCTGTTTGTAATATTTCAGTCATCGCTATTTTCCCAGCATTCTGGACAAAAGGCCGCGCTTGGTCGAGTCTTCTTTCGCGTATGCCAACAGTACGGAAATATTATCGCGTCCACCAGCCTCATTCGCCGCAACAATCAGCTGTTTCGCTTTTTGCTCCAAGGTCCCTGCGCCTGTAAGGATAGCCGCAATGCCCGGATCCGCAACCATGTCCGAGAGCCCATCCGAACACATCAGATAAAGGTCCCCCGCGTCCACACGATGCTCATTGACCTCAACCAGCACCGTGTCTTCGACGCCCAAGGCGCGTGTGACCAAGTTCTTGTTCAGGGAAGTCAGCGCCTGCTCGGGAGTTATCAGCCCAGCGTCAATCTGTTCTTGCAACAGCGAGTGGTCTTTGGTGATTTGCTGCAGCTCCTGGCCGCGCAGGCGATAGCAACGGGAATCACCAATATGACCCAGCATCAGTCGCCCGTCCTGGAACACCCCTACCACCAGCGTGGTGCCCATACCCGCGTACTGGGGGTTGGAGTTCGCTGCGTTGAAGATCGAATGATTGGCATTTTCCACGCAGATTTCTAAAGCCCGGCGCACTTCCTTGGCATTGGCATGCCTGCCCGCCTGGGAAAGCCAACGGCCCATTTCCGACTTGATGAAAGCGGCAGCCATGCCGCTTGCAATTTCGCCTGCGTTATAGCCACCCATTCCGTCCGCCAGGATGCAAAGCCGCGTCGCAGCATCAAAAGCAACTGCATCCTCATTGTTGTCCCTCGTCAACCCCGGGTCGGTATGTGTACAAATCTCGTAGTTCATCTTGTTCGTGTGATCACTGGGTGTCGGTATCGGCAGCAGGTGCTCTGGAAACCACGGTTTTCTCAAACGTCTGCGTGCCGTCGACATTCACGGCCTGGGTCGCATCATAGGTCTTCGGGCCGGCAGCTGGTACAGCCGCTGATTGCACGACTGTGGCGTCAAATTGGGCTGCTGGCGCACCCTGTTGAGGCGCAAACGATGGGGCCGGTGCAGTACCTTCCATTGCGGCAATGACAGCGCGCAGATCTGTCGCCAATCGATCACCATCCTGATACCGCAACTCCGGCTTCTTGGCCAGAGACAGCGCAACAATCTCGGCCAGCCGCGCCGGCAGCTCTTTACGGATGATACGGATATCGGGGGCTTCTTCGTTCGCGATCTTGTACATCAGTTCGGCCATGGAATCGCCACGGAATGGCAACACTCCAGCCAGCATCTGAAACAGCATGACACCCAGCGAGTACAAGTCCGAGCGCCCGTCGACTTTTTTACCGGCAATCTGCTCCGGCGACATGAAGCTGGGCGTCCCCAGTACAAGGCCGGTCTTTGTTTTGCTTGAATCCGTAATGCGGGCGATGCCGAAGTCGGTCACCTTCACCGTATCGCTTTCGATTTCATACATGATGTTGGCCGGCTTGATGTCCCGGTGCACCACATTCTGCTTGTGCGCGTAAGCCAGGGCTTCAGCCACCCGTGCCACGATGGACAGGACCTTCGGGACCGGCAACAAATGACCGTCCTTGGTGACATCTGCCAGGTCCTTGCCCTTCAGAAACTCCATGGCAATGAATGCCAGGTCGTGTTCTTCACCTGCATCAAAAATCGTGACGATGTTCTGGTGCTGCAGCCGACCAGCGGTCTCGGCTTCCCTGAAGAAGCGCTCCCGCGCATCGTCAAGCTCCTCGCCCTCGAACTCCTGGCTCAAGGCCATGGTCTTGATGGCGACGACACGGCCAATCTTTGGGTCCTTGCCGAGGTACACCACGCCCATGGCGCCCTTGCCCAATTCCTTTTCAACTTGATAGCGACCCAACATGGGCTTTTCAACACCCCCACCGTCAAGGAGCATGGTCCCGCCCGGGTGCGCGCCGCCACCGCCCAAAATGACGGTTTCCGACAGGTTTTTGGCCCGATTGAGCTTGGACTGCAGGTCTTTGTGGTTCTTGTTGTAGGTGGCCATGTACTCGTACACGGCCTGAGCTTTGTTGAACTGGCGCTTGCGCTCGAAATCCAGCGCCAGGTTGTTCATGTTGTCCATCAGCGCATCGGTGAAAGGTACGCGGCGAAAACGATCAAACGCCATATCGAGCTGGCCTTGGCCTTGCAGCGCCAGACCCATCATGCGATTGGTCTCGGCCGATTCCTCGTCGGACTTGAGCTTGCCAGCCTCGGTCATGAGGAAGCGCTTGGTCGTCAACGCCAGGTGGCCGATCACCAGCAGGGCTGCGGGAAAGACAAACTTGAGCCAGGTCGCGGCCGCCGACAGCAAGCCGAACTCAACCACCAGCAACACCACGAATAACAGCAGTGTGATGATCGCGGCCTTGCCAGCCGACAGCCGTGGCAGGCCGGCAACCAGATAAGCCACAACCACCAGCAGCACACCCAGAGTGACCCAGACACCCCAACCAGGCTGCACGATGAAATGCTCACTCAGGATACTGGAGGTAATGTGCGCGATGGTTTCTGCTGGCGAAAGCCCCGGACCCGCCGGCGTCGGGAATTGGGTGCCTACCCCCGCCGCAGTGGCGCCAATGATCACGATCTTGTCGGCATACTTGGTAGCCGGAATCTTGCCGGAAATCACGTCATAGAATGAATCAACGGCAAAAGCTGGCCGACCGTCCTTGCCCTTGTAAAACTGTGGAAGCATCAAGGCTGATTCGTCGGTTTTGACCATCAGCTTGCCGATCTGCACAGACTCACCCACATTGAGTTTGATGTCGGCAGGCCCCAGGTTCAGGCTCCTGGCCGCGGCGAGCAGGCTCATGGAAGGCACGGCTTTCCCGTAATAATTGATAAGCAACGGTTCTTGCCGCACGGCACCATCCACGTCGGGCAGCTGGTTGAGGTGAGCAATACCCGCCGCCGCTGCACCTATCAACTCAATCGGTTGTTGACCGCGGATGGCCGGAAGGGAAAACCCGTTAAGCTCGTCTACAGCACTCTTCAGTGCGTAAGCCGGGAGCGGATTGTCCGGACGCCCTTGCGGCACTCCCAGCGAAAAAACCGAAGGTACCAAAACATTGCCGGCCTTGGTCATGCTGGCCGCGAGCTTGGCGTCAGTGTCCAGGGCTATTTCAGCCTCAGCGATGACTTTGCCCAATTGTTCAGGCAGACCACCGCTTGGAGCGGCCGCTGGATCGGATACTGGACCAAGAGCCTCCTTGATTTTGCGGATGAACACCAAGCCTCTATCGGTTTGCGGTTCAAAAAAGAAGGCTGTATGCGCAATGGTTTTGGCCTTGGCGGCCGAAAGCTGGTCAATCAGCTGCGCATGCACGTCGCGCGGCCAAGGCCAACGACCTATGTTGGCGATACTCTGGTCGTCGATCGCAATGATGGCTATGCGGTCTGAGGGCTGCCGCGAAGTGCTGGTGCTGGCATAGTCATAGTAACGGCGCTCAAGTGTGCCGAAAAAATCAGTCAGGCCATGCAAAAAAAGGACGGCCAGCACCACTAGAACGCCCACAAACCAGTCGGCCCGCCAGAACTGACTCAATTTCCTAGATGTTTTGGCCACTTCCCGTCCCTTGTCCTGATTCGCTATGCATAGCCCCAGCCATTTTTGTAATTGCTTTGTACTATCGGTCCCCCGGCAACAAATTTCGTGCGCCGGGTACCACCCGCCGACTGTTTCGGCAGGTTACAAGTCTCCTGACAATGGACATTAACAGACGGGGTGCGGCTGGACAAGCGACTTCTGCACCGCAAGCGTGCCGACTGTTGCAAATAAGTGGTTTTCTGGTATGCGCGGTGCGCATCCGGTCCGCAGCAGGTGGCGAACGCTAAGAAACGACCCTAACCGCCAAAGGGGGCTGCGGCGGCTGGGCCGTACGCCAGTTCAGGCTGAAGGCGCCTTTGTCTGCTGCCGTTTGGTCAGGTAGGTGCCCAGAGCCACCACAAGCACGGCACCCACAATCCCACCGGCAGTCACCGTATGGTCGCTAACGGCACCAAAATAGCTCACTACCGCAGGATCCGTCAGCAGCATCTCACCCGCCAGAAAGCCCAAAAGAGCTGCGCCGATGGTAATGATGATGGGGAAGCGCTCCATCACCTTTGTCAACAAGGTGGCGCCGAAAATAATCAGCGGGATGCTCACCAGAAGACCCAGTACCAGCAACGGGAGGTTGCCCTTGGCGGCTGCTGCGACTGCCAGAACGTTGTCCAGGCTCATCACCAGATCGGCAATCAGGATGGTGCGGATGGCTGCAGCCATGCCATTGATCTCGTGTCCCTCGCCGTCTTCATCTTCTTCGCCCTTGAGCAGGTCCACGCCAATGTAGACCAGCAGAACCGCACCTATCATCTTCAGGTACGGCAAGCTCAACAGCTGAATGGCCACGATGGTCAGCACGATACGCATCACGATCGCGGCGGCGCTGCCCCAGAAGATCGCCTTGCCGCGCTGCTCGGGTTTGAGTGTGCGCGCAGCCATGGCAATTACCACGGCGTTATCGCCAGACAGCACGATGTTGGCAAGAAGGATGGAGCCGAAAGCACTCCAGAAGAGGGGGGACGCGAGGTCCAGTCCGAAAAACATGGCAGCTCCTGTTATGAATTAAAAAAGCGCCGGGAAGCGCTTTTTTGTTTTGGAGAGTCTAAGCCGCAATAGGCCAATCCCGATTGGTATTACTGCTTACCTGCTTGACCGCGGTCAAGTTTTTAAATCACTTTTTCGTTGGTGGCTTACAGCAGCGCCTTGAGCAATTTGGCCATTTCCGACGGGTTGCGCGTCACGGTGAAGCCGCAAGCCTCCATGATGGCCAGCTTGGCATCCGCCGTGTCGGCGCCACCGGAGATCAGCGCACCCGCGTGACCCATACGCTTGCCGGCAGGGGCAGTCACACCAGCAATGAAGCCAACGATCGGTTTTTTCATATTGGCCTTGCACCACTGGGCGGCTTCGGCTTCATCGGGACCGCCGATTTCGCCGATCATGATGACGGCGTCAGTGTCCGGATCGTCATTGAAGGCTTTCATCACGTCAATGTGCTTGAGGCCATTGATCGGGTCGCCGCCGATACCGACTGCACTCGATTGGCCCAGGCCGATTTCGGTCAATTGCGCCACAGCTTCATAGGTCAGCGTGCCGGAGCGGCTGACTACGCCGATACGGCCCTTGCGGTGGATATGGCCGGGCATGATGCCGATCTTGATTTCTTCAGGTGTGATCAGGCCGGGGCAATTGGGGCCCAGCAGCAGGGTTTTCTTGCCGCCGGCAGCTTCCTTGGCTTTCATGCGGTTGCGCACTTCCAGCATGTCCTTGACCGGAATGCCTTCGGTGATGCAGATCGCCAAGTCCAGGTTGGCTTCAACAGCTTCCCAGATGGCGGCGGCAGCGCCCGCAGGGGGCACATAGATGACCGACACGGTTGCGCCGGTCGCCTTGGCGGCTTCGGTCACGTTGGCAAAAATCGGGATGCCTTCGAAGTCTTCGCCGGCTTTCTTGGGATTCACACCGGCCACAAAAGCTTCTTTGCCGTTCGCGTAGTCGCGGCACATGCGGGTGTGGAATTGACCGGTTTTGCCGGTGATGCCCTGGGTGATGACTTTGGTGTTTTTGTTGATGTAGATGGACATGTTCTTGGCTCCGGGCTTATTTGACAGCGGCGACGATTTTGGTCGCGGCTTCGGCCATGGTGTCTGCGGCGATGATGGGAAGGCCAGAATCGGCCAGCATCTTCTTGCCCAGGTCTTCGTTGGTGCCCTTCATGCGCACGACCAGTGGAACCGAAAGGTTCACGGCCTTGCAGGCGGTGATCACGCCGTCGGCGATGGTGTCGCACTTCATGATGCCGCCGAAGATGTTGACGAGGATGCCTTTGACATCAGGGTTCTTCAGCATGATCTTGAAGGCTTCGGTGACTTTTTCAGCCGTTGCGCCGCCGCCCACGTCCAGGAAGTTGGCCGGCTCACCACCGAACAGCTTGATGGTGTCCATGGTCGCCATGGCCAGGCCTGCGCCGTTGACCAGGCAGCCGATGTTGCCGTCCAGGCTGATGTAAGCCAGGTCGAACTTGCTGGCTTCGACTTCGGCCGGGTCTTCTTCGTCCAGATCGCGATAGGCCACGATTTCGGGGTGGCGGAACAGCGCGTTGGCATCGAAGTTGAACTTCGCGTCCAGGGCCATGACTTCACCCTTGCCGTTGCGGTTCAGGGGGTTGATTTCAACCAGCGACGCATCGGTGTCCATGTAGCACTTGTAGAGCTTTTGCAGGATATCGACGGTTTGCGCCACAGAGTCGGCAGGCATGCCGATGCCGGCGGCGACTTCCCTCGCCTGGGCGTCCGTCATACCGACCAGCGGATCGACAAACACCTTGATGATTTTTTCAGGGTTGGAGTGAGCCACCTCTTCGATGTCCATGCCGCCTTCGCTGGAAGCGATGAAGGCTACCTTTTGCGACTCACGGTCGGTCACGGCCGAAACGTAATATTCCTTCTGGATGTCGGCACCGTCTTCAATATAGAGGCGGCGGACTTTCTGGCCTTCTGGGCCGGTCTGGTGCGTTTTCAGCTGCATGCCGAGGATTTCGCCGGCAATGCGCTTGACGTCGTCGATGGTTTTGGCAACCTTCACGCCGCCGCCCTTGCCGCGGCCGCCCGCGTGGATCTGGGCCTTGACCACCCACACCGGGCCGCCTAGCTTCTGGGCGGCTTCCACCGCTTCCTGCACCGTGAAGGCCGGGATGCCGCGCGGCACTGGCACACCAAAATTGCGCAAGATTTCCTTGCCCTGGTACTCGTGAATTTTCATGAAAGACCTTCAGAATTCAGTAAAAGAGGGGGGTGCAACAGGGATTTGGGCAGAGGAATGGGGTGTCGGAAACAGGCCACACCGGCCCAAAAAACCACGTCGGCGGTCACTGCAGGCAGCAACGCAGAACTGTATCATGGTGCGACGCACAACTCTTGTGCCCGCCTTACACCCCGAAATGGGCCGAAATTGACCTCTAGGGCGGCCAGCCGCCCATTTTGTTTTGTACCTGGAAGTTCATGCCTAAAGTATTTATTGACGGCGAAGCCGGCACCACGGGCCTGCAAATCCGCGAGCGGCTGCAAGCCATGCCGCAGATCGAACTCGTCAGCATCGCGCCCGAGCTGCGCAAGGACGCGGCCGCCAAGCGCGCCCTGATGGCGCAGGTGGATATGGTGATCCTGTGCCTGCACGACGACGCGGCACGCGAGTCGGTTGCCATGATTGACAGCTTGACCGGCAAAAAACCCAAAATCATTGACGCCTCCACGGCTCACCGCACCGTGTCCGGCTGGGTTTACGGCTTTCCCGAACTGACCCAGACCCAGCGCACCGCCGTGGCCGCTGCCGACCGCGTGGGCAACCCCGGCTGCTACGCCACCGGTGCGATCGCGCTGATCCGCCCGCTGGTGGATGCTGGCGTAGTGCCTGCCGACTTCCCGCTGAGCCTTCCCGCCGTGAGTGGTTACTCCGGCGGCGGCCGGCAGATGATTGAAGACTACGAAGCCGGCACCGCTCCCCTGTTTGAACTTTACGGCCTGGGCCTGAAACACAAGCACCTGCCCGAAATCATGAAATACACAGGGCTCACACGCCGGCCGGTGTTCATTCCGTCGGTAGGCAACTTCAAGCAGGGCATGCTGGTGCAATTGCCGCTGCACCTTGACTTGCTGCCCGGCAAACCAACCGGGGCGCAGTTGCAGGACATACTGGCCAGACACTATGCCGGCAGCGAATGGGTCACCGCCGAAGCTGCGCCCGAGTCGGGAAAGCTGGATGCGCTGGCGCTCAACAACACCAACAAGATGGAGTTGCGCGTGTTTGCCAATGAAGAGTACCGCCATGCGGTGCTGGTAGCGCGGCTGGACAACCTGGGCAAGGGCGCATCCGGCGCTGCAGTACAAAACCTCAAGTTGATGCTGAAGCTGTAGGCGCCGCGCCAAGCCCGGCAACCGAGGGCCTCGGGCAGAGCTCAGGACAACGGTAGCGCGCGCGGCAATTCCCGGCCAACCTGGTTGACCACGTCCTGCCAGCTGCGATTCTCGCCTTGGCGAAAAAGCCGCGCACTGGGGTACCAGGGAGAGTCCTCCCTGTCGAGCAGCCAACGCCAGTCCGGACGAAAGGGCAGCATGACCCACAACGGCTTGCCCAGGGCTCCTACCAGATGGGCGACGCTGGTATCAATGCTGATCACCATATCAACGCAATCGGCGAGAGCCAGGGTATCGGCAAAGGTCCGCAATTCCTGCCCGGCGTGGAAGATACCCGATGCCTCCAGCGCGGCCAGATCCGGCTCGTTCACATCCTTCTGCAGGCTGATGAACTGATAGCCGGGTGGCATCGCTTCATGCAGCATGGCCATCGACATCGAGCGGTTCAGCGCAGTCTTGAGTGCCACATTGCCGGACCAGACCAAACCTACGCGCGGGCCGTCACGCGCGGGCAATCTGGCCTCCCACGCCTGCTTGAGAACCGGGTCGCTTCGCAAATAGGGCGCACCGGGAACATTGGTGACGCGCGTGCCAAAGGCCAGTGGCAGACTGAACATCGGGCATTGAAAGTCGAAAGATGCCGCAATATCTCTGCCGTCCCTGCTTTCCACCAGAGTACAGCCACTCTTCCAATCCGCACAAAGGGGCCGCAATGGCGCTGGCAGATGCAGGAAAATCCGTGCACCCATGGCCAGAATCACCGGGATATAGCGCAGCAGCTGGATAGAGTCGCCCAAGCCCTGTTCCGCATACAGAAAGATGGTCTTTCCCTTCAGGGGCTCCCCTGACCACATCGGCTGGGACAACACGGGCTTGAGCGTGCGCGGCCCCAGCGCATGGGCATACCAGCGCCACTCATACTCCTTCCACCCCTCTTCCCATTGGCCGAGCAGCAGTTGTGCAAATGCCTTGTTCCAGTGCAGGTTGGCATGCCGGGCATCCACAGCCAGCCCGATTTCGCAAATGGCCACCACTTCATCGCATTGCCTCAAGCTCAGCAGGGTGCAACCCAGGTTATAGAGAACATCAGGGTTCTTTGGCTGGAGGTGTTGCGCGCGACGGTGAAAATCCATCGCCTGCTCGAACCGCCTGAGCCGGTCGCAGGCCGCGCCAGCGTTGGACAGGGCATCCACATTTCCAGGCTGGAGGGCAATGATCTTTTCATAAATCTCCAGGGCTTCCTCATGCCGGACCATTGCTGCCAGGACCGCGGCTTTTCCACTCAGGGCAGGCACGTCGTCCGGATCTGCTGCCAAGGATCTGTCGATGATGGTCAAGGCCTCTTCGTGGCGCTCCAGGCCGTTCAGTGCGCAAGCTTTCTCCATGGGGAAAACCGGATGGGCCGCAGCAACGGATTGCTGGTCAGCAAAATCAATGGCCTCCTGCCAGCGCTCATGCGCAAGCAAAAGGCTGATGCGACGATAGCCTGCGTCGGTAAAACCCGGGTTGATGCGTAGCGCCTGGGCATACGCATCCAGTGCCGGCACCGGCTGGCCCAGGTCCTCGAAGGCGCGGCCCAGCTCGAACCAGGCGAAATCAAAGTCCGGCTTGAGCGCCAGCGCCGCCCTGAAGCTGTGGATGCCCTCCTCCGTCAAGTGCAACTGCATCTGCACCTGGCCCAGCAGAAAATGCGCATCAAGCAGTGTTGCGTCCAGTCGGATCGCATGGTGAAAACTATCAACAGCTTCCCGCAACTGGCCCAGTTCCATCAGGCCATAACCCAGGTTGACATGGGCCAAGCCATCGTTCGGTGTCATGGCAACCACCCGGCGATAGCAGTCGGTGGCCTCGGAAATCCTGCCTTGTGCCAACAATTCGTTGCCACGTGAGCGCAATGACTGGGCATCTTCGTCCGGGACAATCGGTCCGGCAGATACAGCGCTTTTATTGCGTGCCAGAAGGGTGCGGATACTCTGGAAAATGGCTGACTCCTGAAAGCTTTTCACATTCCCAGGCCAGACTTTGGGAGGAAGGGCCACTGCAGCCTGGATCTCAAGCTCCTTCGTTATCAGGATTTTTGAGCACCCACGATGCAACCTCCAGTGTAAAACCTCTTCCCGCCAGAAATCGGATTTGCCGGGCATGTTCTGCGGGGTTGGCCGGGGCTGTGCCAAACTTTCGCTGCCAGATGTCTCGCGCCCGTTCGCGCTCGGTGGCCTTAAGCTGCCCAACCGCTTCCCGTATGGCCGTCACGTCCAGTCCTTTGGCCTGCAGCTCCTGCTGGATACGCGAGGCGCCCAGCTTGCGGGAACGCCGGTTGATGACCGAATCGATGACACGCTCTTCGCTGATGAAATCCTTGAGCTCAAGGTCGTCGAGCACCGCCTTCAGCTGGCCCGGCGTTTCTTCATGCGGAGCCAGCTTGCGTTCAAGTTCGGCGCGTGAATGTTCGCGCGCGGCCAGGTAACGCAATGCACGGCCCTTGAGGGAAAGGCCAAAACCCGCGCGGCGGGCGGGTTTGGCGGGGGAGCTGTCTGCCGGGTTTTCCATGTCAAAGGACCCAGCCAGATTGAAATGCAAGCGCTACTCTTTTGATAGCTGCTTGCGCCCATTCTGATTGGTCTGTCGCCTTATTTGGCATTCAAAAGACAGGCTCAGGCGGCTACTTTGGCGGGTTTTTCGGCTTTCTCGGCCTTGGGCGCCTTTTCAGCCGGTGCTGGCTCGGTGCCGGCCGCGGCTTGCACCAGCGGAATACCCAGCGATTCGCGCACCTTGTTTTCGATCTCGATGGCGAGTTCGGGGTTTTCTTTCAGGAACTCACGCGAGTTGTCGCGCCCCTGGCCGATTTTTTCGCCGTTGAAGGCGTACCACGCACCGGCTTTTTCAACGATGTGGCCGGCGACGCCCAGATCCAGCACCTCGCCCAGGCGGCTGATGCCCTCGCCGTAGAGGATGTCGAACTCTGCCGTCTTGAACGGCGAGGCCACCTTGTTCTTGACCACCTTGACCCGGGTTTCGTTGCCGATCACCTCTTCGCCCTTCTTGATGGAGCCGATGCGGCGGATGTCCAGGCGCACCGAGGCGTAGAACTTCAGTGCATTGCCACCGGTGGTGGTTTCGGGCGAGCCGAACATCACGCCGATCTTCATGCGGATCTGGTTGATGAAGATGACCATGCAATTGGCCTTCTTGATGGTGGCGGTGAGCTTGCGCAGCGCCTGGCTCATCAGGCGGGCCTGCAGGCCGGGCAGCGAGTCGCCCATTTCGCCTTCAAGCTCGGCCTTGGGCGTGAGTGCCGCCACCGAGTCCACCACGATCAAATCGACCGCGCCGGAGCGGGTCAGCGAATCAACGATTTCAAGCGCCTGCTCGCCGGTGTCGGGCTGGCTGATCAGGAGGTCTTGCAGGTTCACGCCCAGCTTTTGCGCGTACTGGATGTCCAGCGCGTGCTCGGCATCCACAAAGGCGCAGGTGCCGCCCAGTTTTTGCATTTCGGCGATGACCTGCAGGGTCAGCGTGGTTTTGCCCGACGATTCAGGGCCGTAGATTTCAACCACACGGCCGCGCGGCAGGCCGCCGACGCCCAAGGCGATGTCCAGGCCCAGGGAGCCGGTGGAAACGACCTGGATGTCCTCGATCACCTCGCCGTCGCCCAGCTTCATGATGGTGCCTTTGCCGAACTGCTTTTCGATCTGGGCCAGCGCGGCCTGCAGGGCCTTGGCCTTCTCGGTGTTCAGGGCGGCGCTTTGCACAGGGTTTTGAGCGGGGTTCAGTTTGCTGGTCAGTTCCATGAAAAACTCCTTGAAAATCAATGATGTAAAACTTTTTGCTCTAATTTCCAGTCTCTGCTTTTAATCACAGCGCTGGATGCATGATCAGTACTTTATGGGCGTCATTGAAATAAGTAAACCCTATTTTTAGTCAGTTTGCCTGATCAATTGAGATACCATGATTTCATGCCCGAAGCAGTCAATCCACCTCACATTTCCAGCCCCTTTGGCGCCACCGAAGCCGGCTGGCGGCAGACCCACCTGGGCCGGCTGATGGGCCACGCGCTGCGCCGCTTTGACGAGCGCGTGCTGTCACTGATGGCCAGCAGCATTGAGGTACCGCTGGCGCTGTCCAACCTCGCGGCGCGCGACCAGGTCGGCGCTGCGCATATCCACATCACACGCCACCTGGCCGTGGGCGGCTCGCGCCTGACGGACCTCGCGCAAAGCGCCGGCATGAGCAAGCAGGCCATGGGCGACCTCGTCGACCAATGCGAAGCCTGGGGTTTGGTGACGCGCCAGCCCGACCCGCACGACAAACGCGCCCGCCAGGTGGTGTTCACCGAATCAGGCCTGCTCTGGCTGGAAGCTTTCCACAGCGCAGTGCGCCAAGCCGAAGATGAGTTTCGCCAGGCAGTGGGGCATGATGTGGCCACAGTGGTGGCGCTGGGACTGGAAGCATATGCAGGCTGAATGTGGCACCCACGGTCGCTCACCGCGCGTAACTCCCTGCACCTGGGACAGACGCAAGCGCCTAAAATTCAGGCAAACACACTAACTTGCGGCGCAGCAGGCGCTGCCGCCCCACCCGGAGACAACCATGCGTATCCTGATTGCCGAAGATGACCAGGTCCTGGCAGACGGCCTGCTGCGCACTTTGCGCGCCTCCGGTGCGGCAGCCGACCACGTGGCCAGCGGCACCGAAGCCGATGCCGCGCTGCTCACCAACACAGAATTCGATCTGCTGATCCTGGATCTGGGCTTGCCGCGCATGCACGGGCTGGAAGTGCTCAAGCGCCTGCGTGCACGCGGCTCGGCCATGCCGGTGCTGATCCTGACCGCCGCCGACAGCGTGGAAGAACGCGTCAAGGGCCTGGACTACGGCGCCGACGACTACATGGCCAAACCGTTTTCGCTGCAGGAGCTGGAAGCCCGCGTGCGTGCGCTGATCCGCCGAGGCATGGGCGGCGCCAGCAGCACCATCAAGCACGGCCCGCTGGTGTACGACCAGGCCGGACGCGTGGCCACCATTGATGGCCAGATGCTGGAGCTGTCGGCGCGCGAACTCGGCTTGCTCGAAGTGCTGCTGCAACGCGCCGGCCGCCTCGTCAGCAAGGACCAGCTGGTGGAACGCCTCTGCGAATGGGGCGAAGAGGTCAGCAACAACGCGATCGAGGTGTACATCCACCGGCTGCGCAAGAAAATTGAAAAAGGCCCGGTGCGGATTGCAACAGTTCGAGGCCTGGGTTACTGCCTCGAAAAAATACCAGGTTGAACAATGCCCCCACGGTCGCTCACTCCGTGTAGCTTCCTGCCCCCCGAGGGGGCCGCCCGCCTGCGGCCTGGCAAAGCCAGTTCCGCGGCTCATGCTGGCTTGAAGATAACGCCACCGCGCTCTAGGCTGTGGCATTAAGGCTCTTCCAGCGTGAGCGCCGAAGCCTTTTCGGCGAAATCCTCGACTGGATGCTCACGCCACTGTTGTTGCTCTGGCCGATCAGCCTGGCGCTGACCTGGCTGGTGGCGCAGAACATTGCCGGCAAGCCGTTTGACCGTGCGCTTGAATACAACGTGCAGGCACTGGCCAAGCTGGTGGCGGTCAAAAACAACCAGGTCCAGTTCAACCTGACGGCGCCTGCGCGCGAGATCCTGCGTGCCGATGACACCGACCTGGTCTATTACCAGGTCGTGGGCACGCAAGGCGAACTGCTCAGCGGCGAGCACGACCTGCCCCTGCCGCCCGATGAAGACAAGCCTACCAACGGCGAGGTGCGGCTGCGCGAAGACCTGATCCAGGGCGAAGATGTCCGCGTGGCCTATACCTGGCTCAAGGTCGAGGTCAAAGCCCCGGCGCCGACAGGCAAGGCGGCTGCACCGCGCAGCGACAAGGGCGCTGGCGCACCCGAAGCCGTGTCCGCCCAGATGGTGCTGGTGCAAGTGGCCGAGACACTGGAAAAGCGCAAGACCCTGGCCACTGAAATCGTCAAGGGCACCATGGTGCCGCAGTTCGTAACGCTACCGCTGGCCGTACTGCTGGTGTGGCTGGCACTGGTGCGCGGCATCAAGCCGCTGGCCCAGCTTGAAAAGCGCATCCGCGCACGCAAGTCCGACGACATGAGCCCGCTCGATGAAACCGCGGTGCCGGAAGAGGTAGCACCGCTGGTGTCCTCCATCAACGATTTGCTGAGCCGGCTCAAGGTGTCGCTGACCACGCAGAAACGCTTTCTCGCCGATGCCGCGCATCAGTTGAAGACACCGCTGGCGGGCCTGCGCATGCAGGCCGACCTGGCGCAGCGCGAAACCGATGCCGATGAACTCAAAAAATCGCTCAAGCACATCGGCCGTGCCAGCATACGCGCCACCCACACCGTCAACCAGCTGCTGGCGCTGGCGCGCGCCGAGACCACGGGCCGCAGCCTCGCCAAGCTGCACATCGACCTGGTGCATATCGTGTCGGAAGTGATGGCCGACTCGGTGCCTCGCGCCCTTGAAAAACAGATCGACCTCGGCTACGACGGGCCCGCCGCCGGCGAGCAGGCGACTCAGCTGGAAGGCAACCCGACCCTGCTCAAGGAGCTGGTGCGCAACCTGCTGGACAACGCCATCAACTACACGCCCGAAAAAGGACAGGTCACGCTGCGGCTCATGACCGACCGCTTCAGCGGCGTGCTGGTGCTGCTGGTAGAAGACTCCGGGCCGGGCATCCTTGAGTCCGAGCGCGAGCTGGTGTTCCAGCCGTTTTACCGCACGCTGGGCACCAACGTCGACGGCTCCGGCCTGGGCCTGGCCATCGTCCTGGAAATCGCCAAGCAACACGGCGCCACCATCACGATTGAAGATGCGGCCCTGCCGGGCCACCCGCAAACGCCGGGCACGCGCGTCACCGTGCGTTTTGTCGGCATGGATTTACCTGACGGTCAGTAGCGGCCGCACCTGCACCCATGCCCTTGGGGCCCGGAAGTTTTTAAGAAAATCGCTTGAAGGCCATGCAGTACTTGCGCGAGCAGCTCCTGAAATGATAGCGAATCAGGATTTGGCAAGCGGCCACTTGTCGTAAAGCTTCACGCCGATGCGCTCGCCCCACAGCTCGATTTGCGCGGGCGTGCCGGCGTGCGGCTGATTGGCGCTGCCGCCGCGCACATAACCCAGGGCCACGCAGGCGCCGGCCAGCGGGCTCCAGCCGACCGATGAGATTTCGCCCACCGTTTGCCCGCCCATCACAATCGCTTCCCCGCCCCAGGCAAAGGCGTCCGGCGTGTCAAACACCAGCGTGACCAGCTTTTTGCGCAGGGCCAGTCCCTGTGAATTGAGCAACGCGGCCTTGCCGATGAAGTCAGCGGGCTTGTCGAGCCTCACACTGAAGGCCAGCCCGGCCTCCCACGGCGTTTCGTCCGGGCCAAGCTCTGCGCCCCAGGCGCGCCGGCCCTGTTCGATGCGAAGCGCATCCAGCGCGTAGTAGCCCGCATCGCGAATGCCCAGTGCCTTACCGGCCTCCATCAGTGCCAGGTACACATGGCGCGCCATTTCGATCGGCGTGTAGAGCTCAAAGCCCGGCCCGCCCACATAACTCATGCGGGCGGCGCGCACGCGGGCAAAGCCGACATCGATGTCCTTCGTCCATGAGAACTTCAGCGCCTCGGGCGACAGGTCGTCCGGGCTAACGAGCGCCAGCAGCTCACGCGCCTTCGGCCCCATCACCGACAGCACCGAGTACATCGCAGACACATCGGTGAGCACCGCATGCTCCGCCTCGCCGATATGCCGAGCGATCCAGTCGAAGTCCCTTACCGTTTGCGCGGAGCCGGTGATGATGAGGAATTGGTTCACGGCTTGCCTCATCACGGTCAAGTCACTTTCAAAACCGCCGCGCTCATTGAGCATGGCGGTGTAGACCATCTTGCCGACATGCACGCCCATCTCGTTGGCGCACAGGCGCTGCAACACGGCCAGTGCATCGCGGCCCTGCAACAGGTATTTGGAGAACGAGGTCTGGTCGTAAAGGGCAACGGTTTCGCGCGTGGCCTTTTGCTCTTCAATCATCCAGGGTAGCCAGACCGGTTTATCGAGGGAGTATTCCGGGCGCGCCTGCCCCTCCGGCCTGAAATAGCTTGCACGCTCCCAGCCATTCTTGCTGCCGAACTCCGCGCCTCTGGCGGCCAGGATGTCGTACAGCGGTGAGGTACGCAACGGCCGCGCCGTTTCCAGTTCCTGCCTCGGCCAGCGCATCGCATAGTGCAGGCCCAGTGTCTCACCGGTGCGCTCGGCCAGGGCCCTGCGGTTGCCGGTGAAGCTGCCGAAACGGCGTATGTCCACGTCCCACAAATCGGTGCTGGGCTCGCCACCCACAATCCATTCGGCCATGAGCCGGCCCGCGCCGCCGCTGTTGGCAATGCCGGCGGAGTTGAAACCCGCGCAGACAAAGTAGTTGCGCAGTTCAGGCGCCTCACCCAGGATGAAGTTGCCGTCGGGCGTAAAACTCTCCGGCCCGTTGAGCAGCATCTTGATTTCGGCCGTCTCCAGGCACGGCGTGCGGTGCAGCGCGGCGGTCATCAGCGGTTCGAACTGGTCCCAGTCTTCGTCCAGCAATTCGAACTGGAAGGTAGCCGGAATCGGGTCCATCTTCCAGGGTTTGGCCTGGGGTTCAAAGCCGCCCATCACCAGGCCGCCGACTTCTTCCTTGTAGTAGATGTAGCCGTCCGGGTCGCGCATGACCGGCAGCATGGGGTGCACACCCGGAATCTTGCCGGTGACGATGTAGAAATGCTCGGCCGAATACAGCGGCACATTCACGCCCGCGAGCTTGCCGAACTGCCGCGCCCATTGGCCGGCGCAATTGACGACGACTTCGCAGCGCACGTCACCCTGCGCGGTCTTCACGCCCACAGCCCTGCCGTTTTCAATGATGACACCGGTCACCTCGATGCCTTCAACCATCTTCACGCCGCGGTTGCGCGCGCCCTTGGCCAGCGACATGCAAAGGTCCGCCGGATTGGCCTTGCCGTCGCCCGGCAGCCAGATCGCGCCCTGCAGGTCGTCGGTGCGCATGATGGGATATTTGTCGCCGGCTTCCTGCGGCGAGATCTCATGGCATTCCACGCCAAAGCTGTTGGCCATGGCGACCTGCTTTTTGAGCACCTTCATGCGCTCCGGCGTGCGCGCCACGTTGACGCTGCCGCATTGTTTCCACCCGGTGGCCAGGCCCGTTTCAGCCTCAAGCGAGGCATACAACTCGATGCCGTACTTGCTCATCTGCGTCATGTTGCGGTTGGGCCGCATCTGGCCGACCAGGCCGGCCGCATGCCAGGTGGTTCCGCTGGTGAGCTTGCCCTGCTCGAGCAGCAGTACGTCTGTCTTGCCCATTTTGGCCAGGTGATAGGCCACGGAGCACCCGGCGATGCCGCCACCCACAATGACGATCTGCGCTTGAGTCGGGATATTCATGCGTGCAGTCCTCTACGGTATGAAATCAGCGGCTGCCGCGGAACCGGCTTTGCCGGGCCGCAGGCCGCGCCCCCTTGAGGGGGAGGCGCCGAAGGCGCTTCGGGGGGGAACTCATATCTAGGCCAACCGTATCGCCATCACGCCGCCCACAATCGCGCAGGTGCCCACAAAACGGCGCACGGTAAATGTTTCTTTCAACATCCAGGTGCCCAGCAAAACGGCGAACAGCACCGAGGTTTCGCGCAGCGCCGCCACCGTAGCCACCGGCGCGCGTGTCATGGCCCACAGCGCGATTCCGTAGGAGCCCAGCGACGCCAGCGCGCCGCCGGTAGCCACAGGCCAGCGATGGCGGGCGTAGTCGGCCATGGCACGCCCGCGCCGCGCCATCATCAAGAGGCCGAAGGGCCAGCCGTCGAGCAGGAACAGCGTGGCGACGTATTGCAGGGCATTGCCGGAGGCGCGAACGCCCAGTCCATCCACCACCGTATATATGGCAATGATGAGCGCGTTGGCCAGCGCAAAGCCAACCGCCTTGGGGGCATGCAGGGCATGGCGGCTCAAGCCCAGCACCAGCACGCCGCCGGAGATGCCCAGGATGCCGGCCCACGCCAGCGGGCTCAAAGTTTCGCCCAACGTGAAGGTTGCCGACAGCGCCACCAGCAGCGGCGCCACACCGCGCATCAGTGGATAGGTCAACCCCAGGTCGCCGTGCTTGTAGGCCTGTGTGGTCGCGATGAAATAGCCGATGTGGATCAGCACCGAAGCGCCGATAAACGGCCAGGCCTCGATACGCGGCAGGCCCACCACCAGCACCAGCGGCAACGCCAGCACAGAGCCGATCAGGTGAATGACCGCCATGTCCAGCGCCTTGTCGGCACTGGACTTCACCAGGGCATTCCAGCCTGCGTGCAGCAGCGCGCCAAACAGCACAGCGCCCAGCACCGGCCACGTCAGTGCCAGAATTTCAGGCGGCAAGCGAGGGCTCTGCGGCGGGAAGGGTGCAGCGCCTGGCCCGTGCCAGGTAGTGCGCCAGTGGCGGCGTGGCCTTGTGCGCATCTTTCGCAAGATCGTCCCAGAGGCGCAGCTTCACCGCATCCCCGGCACCGGGCTGCGCGATGAAGCGCGCCGCTTCTTCAGCGGAAAAAATGCCGCCTTGCAACTGCAAGCTGCGTTTGGAATCCGCTGAAAGGCTGGAATGGTAACCACGCCGCGCCGCGCACAGATAGCGCTTGGCGTCCACATGCAGCTTGATGGCGTCCAACACCTCGTCGGGGAAAAGACCCCGCAAAAAAGGCAGTGCTCGGTACTGATGCACATCATCCACACCACGCAGCGACGGTGTTTCGCCCAGGTCGTGCAGAAGATGCCCAAGGTCATGCAACAGCGCCGCGGTCACCAGGGCATCGCTCGCGCCTTCGGCTTCGCCGAGTGCCGCAGTCTGCAGCGCGTGCTGCAGCTGCGTTACGGGCTCGCCGCTGTATTGTTCGCCGCCGCGCTCTTTGAAAAGGTGTTCGATGTCGTCAAAGTTCAGCACGTGAATTCCTAGAAAAGTGAACTCGAAAAGAAGAACGCTTTCGCCAGTGGCCGCCGCGGAACCGGCTTTGCCGGGCCGCTGGTGGCCGCCCCTGGGGCTGAGAGCCGCGGCTCCAAGCCTGCCTTCGCAGGCTTGGACGGCCTCGAAGAGCTTCGGCCTCTGGCCGTTGCACGGGGCGCCGAAGGCGCTTCGGGGAGAACTTTAGCCATTCCAGGGGAGCGAATAAGTTTTCAGGTTGGTAAAGCTTTTAATCGCTTCCTGCACACCCTCTTTATAGCCCAGGCCCGAATCCTTGATACCACCGAAAGGCGTGAGCTCCAGGCGATAGCCCGGCACCTCCCGCACATTGACGGTACCGACATGCAGCTCGCTGACAAACCGGTTGATATAGTCCAGGCGGTTGGTGCAGACGGCGCTTGAAAGGCCGTAGGCCGTGCCGTTCGAAATCTGGATAGCTTCGTCGATGTTTTTGAAACGTATGACCGGAGAGACGGGCCCGAAGGTTTCCTCGCGCGCCACCGTCATCTGCGGTAACACATGGTCCAGCAGCGTAGGCGAATAAAGCGCGCCGCGCCTATGGTTGCCCGCCAGCAATTTCGCGCCCTGCGCCACCGCCTCATTCACACGCGACTCAAACAGCATGGCTGCCGGCTCATCAATCACCGTGCCCATGTCATTGGCCTTGTCGGCCGGGTCGCCGTATTTCCAGGCCAGGGTCTTGGCCAGCACCTGCTCCACAAATTCGCCCGCCACCGCCTCATGCACCATGAGCCGCTTGATGGCCGTGCAACGCTGGCCCGAATTCTTATAGGAACCCTGCACGGCCAGCGTGGAGGCCTCGTTGAGATCGGCATCCTCCATCACGATGATGGGGTCGTTGCCGCCCAGCTCCAGCACCACGCGCCGGTAGCCGGCCTTGCCGGCAATGTACTTTCCGATGGCCACGCCACCCGTAAATGTCACCAGGTCCACCAATGGGTTGGTGATCAATTCGTCCGCAATCTCGCGCGGGTCGCCCGTTATCACGCTGAGCATTTCGGGCGGCAAACCCGCCTCATAAAGGATGTCGGCGAACAGGAGGGCAGAGAAAGGCACTTTCTCGGACGGCTTGAGCACCATGCGGTTATTGGTTGCAATGCTGGGCACCACCTTGTGCGCCACCTGGTTCATCGGGTGGTTGAAAGGCGTGATGGCGGTGATCACGCCCAGGAGCGGGGAGCGGTGCGTGTAGACGCGACGCTTCTTGCCGTGCGGCGTGAGGTCGCAGCTGAAGATCTGGCCGTCGTCCTTGAGCACTTCGGTTGCGCCGAAGAGCAGCACGTCACTGACACGGCCTGCTTCGTAGATGGAATCCTTCAGGCACAGCCCTGCCTCCGCCGTGATGAGATTCGCGACCTCCATCAACCGCGACTGGACGATGGCCGCCGCGCGGTTGAGGATGGCTGCGCGTTCATAACGGCTCAGCTGGGGCTTGCAGGCGTGCGCCTTGGCGAAAGTCTCACGGACTTCCTCAAGCGTAGCCTTGGGCACGCTGCCCAGCAGCTTCGCCGTGTACGGATCGAACACCTCGATCGCGCGGTCACCGGTCCGGCCGGCACCAACCTTGCGGCCGGCCAGTCGCATGGCGTTGAGCTGGTGGTCGCGGATGTACTGGTCAATCACTCTGCGGCTTTCAGGACAGGTTATGTGCGGACATGTTTCTGGCGTTTGTTGCCGGATATCTATTGGGCGTAATTGAGCGCCAGGTCGAAGGCATCGAAGTTACGAAAACGCCGGTTACGGTTCAGGCCCGGCAAGTCCCGGTTCACGATCAGCGGGACACGCTGCTCGCTCATGCCGCCGTGCGAGCGCAGCGGAACTTCGAGCGCAGAGAGATCGTGGCGCGAGGCTGAGGTGCCGATCACGGTGAAGCGTTCAGACACCGCCACAATGTCGCCGATCCTGTCGGCAGGGAGTTCAAAGCGCTCGGCGGCCTGCTCACGTGAAAGCACCAGCTCCATGCCCTTGAGCGCCGCCAGCCGTTTGCGGGCGGCCTCGATGTTCGTGCCCTCGGGCAGGTAGATCGTGGCGAAGGATCCCAGCGCGCCGTGATGCACCACATAGGGGTCGGTGATCGGAAGAATCACACGCGCAACGCCCGCGCCCAGCCAGCTGTCAAACCAGTCCTGCAGGTAGATCACGTCGGGCGTGCCGTCCATGGCGACCTTGGCGTTCATGCCATGGTCGGCCGTGAGCACGATCACGCAGCCCAGATCGTCGAGCTGCTGCATATAGCCGTCCATCATGCGGTAGAAGGAATTGGCGCCGTCGGTGCCGGGCGCGTGCTTGTGCTGCACGTAGTCGGTGGTCGACAAGTACATCACATCGGGTTTGTATTTCTGCATGATCTTCACGCCGGCCGCAAACACGAACTCCGACAAGTCTGCGCTGTAGACACTGGGTAGCGGCTGACCCACCAGGCCCAGCACATCTTCAATGCCGTTTTCTTCCAGCGTGACCTGGTCGGCCTTCTCGGACGAAAAGCAGATTCCTCTCATCTTGTGGCCCAGCAACTTGCGCAACTTGTCTTTGGCTGTGACCACCGCCAGGGACTTGCCCGCGTCCGCAAGGGCCGCCAGCAGGGTGGGCGCGCGCAGCCACTTGGGGTCATTCATCATGACCTCGGTGTCGGTGGCGGTATCGAACAGGTAGTTGCCGCAGATGCCGTGCACGCTGGGCGGTGCGCCCGTCACGATGGACAGGTTGTTGGGGTTGGTAAAGCTGGGCACCACGCAATCACCCGTCAGGCCAGAACCCAGCGCCAGGGTGCGCTTGAGCCACGGCATGTGGCCGGCGGCCACGGCTTGCGCCAGGTAATCGGGCTCGCAGCCGTCAACGCACACCACCACGACGGGCTGGGTCGGCAGCCTGTATGCCCGGCCATTGACTTTCACTTCGGTCTTTTTATCAGCGACTGCCACGTTGGAGCCTTCCCTTGTCCATGTTTTTCTCTGGGCCTTTTGCGATGTCGTCATCGACCAGGTGCGACGCCCTGGCCTGTGCCGCACGGGCAGCCGGGCTGGCCTGCAGGCGCGCCTGACGCCGCAGGTCGTTTTCAATCGTGCGTTCCTTGCTTTCGATCACGTGGTCGTACATGGCCCGGCCTGCGACGTCCGCGTCACCGGAGGCGATGGCCTTGACGATCTGCCTGTGCTCATTGGCCGAAATCGGCATGAGCCAGCCGTCGGCCAGGTTCAGGCGCCGGAACAGCGACAGCTCCTTGATGAGCTTGCGATAGATGGCCGTGAGCTTGCTGTTGCCTGCCATTTCCACCAGCCGGTCGTGGAATTTCAGGTTAAGCAGGTGGTAGTTGTAGGCGTCTTCTGCCTTGACGGCCTTTTCCATCGAGTCGACGAGGCCCCGGATTTCCTTGAGTTGGGCCGGCGTGATGTTCCTGGCGAGCTGGCGGCCGACGAGTTCGTCCATCGCGGCGCGCAGGTCGAAAATCTCGACGGCTTCCTCGATGGGAATGTCACGCACGAAGACGCCGCGATTTTTTTCGTTGCGCACCAGGCCAGCTTCCTCCAGCATTCGGAAGGCTTCACGCACCGGCCCGCGGGAGACGCCCATCTTTTCAGCCAGCGCTGCCTCAATGAGTTTGCTGCCCGGTTCGTATTCGCCAACAAGAATGGCGCGCTCGATTTCCTGCTGCACCACCGTGGTGAGGGAACTGGTCTGCAACAGCGCGATAGTGGGATGAAACACGGCATTCATGCCCTGCATTGAAGCACAAAACACAGGATTGTCAACAATCTGCAAAAAACAATTGACAAGATAAAAGGGGCAGCGTTAAATAAATATTGAGCTGGGTTGATATGACCTGAACACAGGTTGGTCATCGCAGTGTCACTGCCCCGACACGAACAGGTCACAACATTGCAGGTTTTCCACAAAGGACTTTTTATGCAGCTGGCTACCCATCTCAAATCCCTGTCAAAGGCGATCGCTCTTATCGGCTTTTTTGGCCTGCTCACCGCCTCCACCGGCGCATTCGCCCAGAAGACCCAGTTGCTGGTCTACACCGCGCTGGAAACAGACCAGATCAAGGCCTATCAAGAGGGCTTCAACAAGGTCTACCCCGATATCGAAATCAAGTGGGTCCGCGACTCGACCGGTGTGATCACCGCCAAGCTGCTCGCCGAAAAATCCAATCCCCAGGCCGACACCATCATGGGTGTGGCTGCCTCCAGCCTGGCCCTGCTCGACAAGCAGGGCATGCTCGAACCCTACGCACCGATCAACCTTGACGGCATCATGAGCCAGTACCGTGACAAGAAGAAAGTTCCCGCCTGGTTCGGCATGGACGTGTGGGGTGCCACCGTGTGCTTCAACACCGTCGAAGCCAAGAAGAAAAACATCCCTACACCCGAGACCTGGCAGGACCTGACCAAACCCATCTACAAGGGTCAGATCGTCATGCCCAACCCCGCCTCCAGCGGCACCGGCTACTTCGACGTGACCGCCTGGCTCACGCTCTTTGGCGACAAGGACGGCAAGGGCGGCGGCTGGAAGTACATGGACGCGCTGCACGAAAACATCGCGCAGTACACCCATTCGGGTTCCAAGCCCTGCAACATGGCCGCCTCCGGAGAATTTCTGGCGGGCATTTCGTTTGAATACCGCGGCAACACCAACAAGGCCAAGGGTGCGCCGATCGATCTGGTGTTCCCCAAGGAGGGGCTGGGCTGGGACCTGGAAGCCTTTGCCATTCACAAAGGCACCAAGAAACTGGACGCCGCCAAGAAACTGGCTGACTGGGCTTCGAGCAAGGACGCCATGATGCTGTACGGCAAGAACTTCGCGATCACCGCGCAGCCCGGACTGGCGCCGCCGCTGGCCAATGTGCCAAAAGACTATGAGGCCCGCCTCGTCAAGATGGATTTCAGCTGGGCAGCAGACAACCGCGAGCGCATTTTGAATGAGTGGACGAAGCGCTATAACTCCAAAACAGAGAAGAAGTAGCCCCCTGTCGGCGGCCTTTGGCCGCCGTCTCCCCCTCAGGGGGACGGCCGCTGTGGCCCGGCGGAGCCGGTTCCACGCCGCCGCTTGCCCTTTGCGCTGGCGCGACCGTTCAGGTAATACACGTATGACCCACGAATGAACAACGACACCTTTCTGAACCTGCGCCATATCCGCAAGGAATTCGGCGCCTTCACCGCGCTGCAAGACATCAACCTGGACATCCGCAAGGGCGAGTTCGTTTGCTTTCTGGGGCCTTCGGGTTGCGGCAAGACGACGTTGTTGCGCATCATTGCCGGGCTGGAAGTGCAGACCTCGGGTGAAGTGCATCAGGGCGGGCGCGACATCTCGCGGCTGCCGCCGGCGCTGCGCGACTACGGCATCGTTTTCCAGAGTTATGCGCTGTTTCCCAACCTCAGTGTGGCCGACAACGTGGCGTATGGGCTGGTCAACCGCAAGACACCCAAGGCTGAAGCGGCCCAACGCGTGAGCGAGCTGGTCAAGCTGGTGGGCCTGCCGGGCAGCGAGGCGAAATATCCCAGCCAGCTCTCAGGCGGTCAGCAGCAGCGCATTGCGCTGGCACGCGCGCTGGCCACCTCGCCAGGCTTGCTGCTGCTGGACGAACCCCTGTCGGCGCTCGATGCGCTGGAGCGCGTGCGCCTGCGCCAGGAAATCCGCGCGTTGCAGCAAAAACTGGGCGTGACCACCATCATGGTGACGCACGACCAGGAAGAAGCTTTAAGCGTCGCCGATCGCATTGTGGTGATGAACCACGGCCTGATCGAACAGGTGGGAACACCGATGGAAATTTACCGCGAGCCGGCTTCGCCGTTCGTGGCGGATTTTGTCGGCAAGGTCAATGTCATGCCGGCGAATGTCAGCGGCAGCCAGATGAGGTTCGGCACCATGTGCCTGCCTTGCGACGGAGCCGACCGCGAGGTCAAGGTTTACCTGCGCCCTGAAGATGTGCTGGCCCGGCCCATTGCAGCGGATGACGCCCATGTGTTCGACGCCACCATCGAAAAGATCGAATTCCTCGGCTCCTTCTGCCACGTTCACGTGGCCTCTCCTGCACTGGGCACCCACAAGCTCACGGTTTACCTCTCGCTCAATTTCCTGTCGGAGCAATCCTTGCAGGTCGGCTCGACCCTTCCCCTCAAATTGCTGCCAGAGCGCATCAAGGTGTTCTGATGCCCGTCTATACACCTCCTGCTTTGCCCCTGGTGCGGCAGCGTGTGCACTGGATTGACCACCTGGCCTATGCTGCCCTTGCGCTGGCAGCTATTATTTTGATAGCGTTTCTGGCAGCCCCGTTGCTGGCCATCCTGCAGCAGGCCGTGCAGGACAAGGCCGGGGATTTCATCTGGCTTGACAATTTCATCGAGTACGCCAAAACGCCGGCACTGCTCGAAAGCCTGTGGAACAGCCTCTGGATTTCAGGCGCCGTCACCCTGATTGCGGTACCCCTGGCGTTTGGTTTTGCCTATGCGCTGACCCGTTCGTGCATGCAATACAAGGCGCTGTTTCGCGGCATCACGCTGGTTCCCCTGCTGGCCCCCTCCCTCCTGTCGGCCATTTCGCTGATTTACTGGTTTGGCAACCAGGGGGTGCTCAAAGGCTGGATGCAGGGTATCGGCATCGACCAGATTTATGGTGCGCCCGGCATTGTGGTGGCCGAATGTTTTGCGGTGTTTCCGCATGCGCTGATGATTCTGGTCACCGCGCTCAGCCTGTCCGACGCTCGGCTGTACGAGGCGGCTAATGCCATGGGCACCAGCGCCAGGCGCAAGTTCTTCACCATCACGCTGCCCGGTGCCAAGTACGGCCTTATTTCCGCGGCGCTCGTCACCTTCACGCTGGTCATGACGGACTTCGGCATTCCCAAGGTGATAGGCGGCAACTTCAATGTGCTGGCCACCGACGTCTTCAAGCTGGTGATCGGCCAGCAGGATTTCGCCAAGGGCGCAGTGGTCGCTATCTTGCTGCTGGCGCCCGCCGTCCTGACATTCGCGGTAGACAGCTACGTCAGCAAGCGCCAGACCGCGATGCTGACGGCGCGTGCCGTGCCCTACCGGCCCACGCCTTCGCGCGGCTACGACCGGGTCATGACGCTGTATTGCTGCGCCATCGCCTTCCTGGTGCTGGCCATGCTGGGCATGGCGGTGTTCGCATCCTTCGCCAGCTTCTGGCCCTACAACCTCACGCCCAGCCTGCGCCACTACACCATGGGCCTGATCGACGCGGAAGTCGGCGTCGGTTTTCTCAACAGCCTGAAGATGGCGGCGGGCACGGCCTTCTTCGGCACCGCTCTGGTGTTTTGCAGCGCCTACCTGCTCGAAAAAACCAAAGGCATGGACGGCCTGCGCGGCTTTGTGCGCATGCTGGCCATGTTGCCCATGGCCGTGCCCGGCCTGGTGCTGGGACTGGGCTACATCTTCTTTTTCAATGCGCCCGGCAATCCGCTGAACGGCCTGTACCACACGCTGACCCTGCTTACGCTGTGCACCATCGTGCACTTCTACACCACCGGCCACCTGACGGCCGTAACCGCACTCAAGAGCCTTGATGGCGAATTTGAAGCCGTGAGCGCCTCGCTCAAGGTACCCTTCTTCAAGACCTTCTGGCGCGTCACCCTGCCCATCTGCACGCCGGCGCTGGTCGACATCGCGCGCTACTTCTTCATCAACGCCATGACCACCATCTCTGCCGTGGTGTTTCTCTATTCGCCCGAAACCAAAGTTGCGTCGATCGCCATCCTGAACCTGGATGAAGCCGGCGAAATGGGCGCCGCCGCAGCCATGGCCGTCCTGATCGGTATGGCATCAACGATTGCAACCCTGCTTTTCATGGCGCTGGCCTGGTGGGTAAACCGCCGTACGCAGGCATGGCGAACCAGCTCGCGCTAGGAGCTTCATGACAGCCCAGCGCAACATCCGCATGCTCACACGTTACAACGCGTGGGCCAACGACCGCCTGTTCGGCGCATTAAAGCAACTTCCTGCAGCTGAACTCCTGGCACCGCGCGCGACAGGCTTTGGCAACATGCTTCGTACGCTGAACCACGCCTATGTGGTGGATCTCATCTGGCAGGCGCACCTGCAGGGGCGGCCGCATGGCTTCAGCTCCCGCAACACAGAGGCTACTCCCACACTGGAAGCGCTGTGGGCAGCTCAGGGGCAAATCGACACCTGGTACATCGAATACGCGGACACCCTGAGCGTCGAGGCACTCGACGAAATCGTGCATTTCACGTTCATCGATGGCGACGCGAGTGCCATGACACGGGGAGACATGCTGCTGCATGTCGTCAACCACAAAACCTACCACCGGGGCTACGTGGCCGACATGATTTACCAGGTTCCGGCGCGCCCCCCAGGCATGGATTTGCCCATATTCCTGCAGGGATACCCGGCCCGACTGAATTGAATCGCCCGCAACGAAGACCACAGGCATAACAAATGGACAGAGACAAAATCCTCCTCACCCCCGGGCCGCTGACCACCACCCTGCGCACCAAGCTCGCGATGCTGAAAGACTGGGGCTCCTGGGACAGCGATTTCAACGCCGTCACGGCGAGTGTGCGCAAAAGCCTGCTGGCCGTCATCCACGGGCAGGATTCGCATGTCGTCGTTCCGCTTCAGGGAAGCGGTACTTTCAGCGTGGAAGCGGCAGTGGCCACCGTGGTGCCGCGGGACGGTCACGTGCTGGTGATGGACAACGGCGCCTACTGCAAACGCGCGGCAAGGCTCACCACGCTGATGGGACGGCGCTGCACCATCATGCCCTTCGACGAAGCGGCACAGGTCTCTCCCGCCGCACTGGACGCCATGCTGGAAGCCGACACCAGCATCACCCACGTCATGCTGATCCACTGCGAGACAGGCGCGGGCGTGCTCAACCCGCTGAAGGAAGTGGCCGACGTCTGCAAAACCCATGGCAAGGGCCTGTTGGTGGACGCCATGAGCTCCTTCGCCGCGATAGAAATCGATGCGCGCAAGGTGCATTTCGACGCACTGGTGGCGGCCAGCGGAAAATGCCTTGAAGGTGTGCCCGGCATGGGTTTTGTCTTCATCCGCAAGGCCGTACTGGACGGCTGTACCGGCCGCAGCCAGTCGCTGGCCATGGACCTGCACGACCAGTACGCCTACATGGAAAAAACCACGCAGTGGCGCTTCACGCCGCCCACCCATGTGGTGGTGGCGCTGGCCGAGGCGATTGCGCAATTCGAGGAAGAAGGCGGCCAGCCCGCGCGCCTGGCGCGCTACGAAAGCAACTACCGCACGCTGATTGCGGGCATGGCGAAACTCGGTTTCAAGCCCTTCCTGGACCCGGCCATCCAGGCACCCATCATCGTGACCTTCCACGCGCCAGCCGACACCCGCTACGAGTTCAAGAAGTTCTATGCCGCTGCACGAGATCGCGGTTTTGTCCTATATCCCGGCAAGCTCACGCAGGTGGAAACTTTCCGGGTGGGCTGCATCGGTGCGATCGGCCCGAATGAGATCGAACAGGCCGTGCTGGCTGTGGCGGGCGCCTTGCAGGACATGGGCATCACATCCGCCGCACCGGCAACCCACGCGCACGGAGCGTAGGCCCTGAGAACGTCTCTTTACAAGCATGAGCCGTGGAACCGGCTTTGCCGGGCCACAGGCGGGCGGCCCCCTCGGGGGGCAGGGAGCTACACGAAGTGAGCGACCGTGGGGGCCTAGTGACTTCGGCGAAACGCCTCAGAAGGAAGTTCGCCAAACATTTGCTGGTAGTCGTGCGCGAAATGACCAAAATGCCAAAACCCCAGGTGCGTTGCAGCCGCCGTCACGGACGTAGCGGTCTTCAATGCCTGCCTGGCCGCGTTCAAGCGCACGGCGCGCAGATAAGCCAATGGGCTGATGCCCAGCGCTGTCTGGAAGCCGTTTTGCAAGGTCCGCCGGCTCACGCCGAGCTGCTCGCACAGCGCCAGCACCGTGGGCGGCTGATCGAGCTGCGCGTGCACCAGTTCGCGGGCACGTCGCGTCAGCGTCCAATGCCCATGAGTGCCGACAGCGTCCGCGCTACCCGCGGGCGCAAGAACGCGGCCGAGCTGCTCCACCACGCTGTCGAGCATCGCAGCCTGCACGGCGGGCGACTGCAGCAGCGCAGGGGCCGCCTCCACCGTATCCAGCACACCGGTGAGGCACTGCCTGAGCCCCGCCTGCGCCGCGCCATCCAGCCGGCGCAACCCTGCCTGCGCACCGAGCCGGGCCTGCAGCGCCGGGTCATGCTCGCCGCAGCGGCGCCAGGCCGCTTCGTCAAGCTCCAGCCCCAGCATCACATGACGCCGGGAAGAGCGGAACTCAAAACCCGACGCCCCCGAAAACACATGCAATGCACCTGCGTCGCTGGGCGCGCCGCAAAAAACGCTGGGGCCTTCGACCTGGAGCGGCAGCCCCAAGGCCAGGGCACCATCGCGTATCCGTCCGGTCTGGTACACCGACTCCCGCAGGCTTTCCACAAAGAGGCGAAGGCCCGCGAATTCCAGCTGGCGCACCTCGCCGCCAAAGGCGCCGCGAGACAGCTGGAGGTAGCTCTGGTTCCAGCCCGTAAGTGCCGCCGCCTGCTCGTCTGCGTCGGCGAACGACGCGTGGGACAGCAGGGCTGGCTGGAGAGTGTCAGGCGTGTGGACCATGGCCGCATTCTTGCAGGATTCGTGCCGTGTGCAAGCAACGCTTTGAAACACTTCGACTTACTCGCCATCTCTTTAAGCTCAATCTCGCTGCGTTACTTGCCGAAATGGGATTTCAGCGCACCTACGCTCGCCCTACGATGCAAGACAGCCCCACCGGGCCCTCAACCTTGCAACCTATAGGGAGCCACCATGTCAGAACGTTCCAGCGTGCAATACGCGAAAGTCGACGGCAGCTATTTTGAAAAGAGGGGGCTGCGCCGCTATGCCGGCGTCTGGTCGCTCTGGGCACTCGGCGTTGGCGCCGTGATCTCCGGCCACTTTGCCGGCTGGAACCTCGGGCTGGCCAACGGCTGGGGCAGCATGTTGCTGGCCACCATCATCATCTCCGTGATGTATCTTGGCCTGACCTTTTCGCTGGCCGAGATGTCACCCGCATTGCCCCACACTGGTGGCGCGTACTCTTTTGCACGCACCGCCATGGGGCCCTGGGGCGGCTTCCTGACGGGGCTGGCCGAAAACGTGGAATACGTGCTGACGCCGGCCGTCATCGTGTTCTTCATCGGCAGTTACATGGGCAGCATTTTCGGCACACCACCGGCCTGGCAGCCTTTGTGGTGGATAGGTTTTTACATCGTCTTCATCGGGCTGAACATCATCGGCGTCGAGCTGTCGTTCAAGATCACACTGGCCGTCACGCTGCTGGCGCTTGCCTGCCTGGTGGCGTTCTGGATCAGCGCCTTTCCCAAGATCGACTTCGCACGCTGGGCCATGAATGTCGGCGCCGGCGGCGCCGTGCTGCCCGAGGGCCGCGGCCCCTTCCTGCCGCTGGGCTTCGCCGGCGTGCTGGCGTCGCTGCCATTTGCGGTGTGGCTGTTCCTGGCAATCGAGCAGCTACCGCTGGCGGCTGAAGAGTCGGTGGACCCGCGCCGTGACATGCCACGCGGCATCATTGCCGGCATCTTCACGCTCATCCTCTCGGCCTTCATGATCCTCTGGCTCAACCCCTCGGTCGCAGGCATAGGCTCGCACGCGCTGAGCACCTCGGGTGAGCCGCTGCTCGACGGCTTCAAGGCAATTTACGGCAACGGCATCGCCAAGATACTGGCGCTGGTGGCCGTGCTGGGCCTGGTGGCGAGTTTTCACACCATCATCTTTGCCAAGGGCCGGCAGATCTATTCGCTAAGCCGCGCCGGGTACTTTCCTTCGGCACTGTCCGTCACGCACGGCAGCCGCAAGACTCCGCACATCGCCATGATCGTCGGCTCGGTGGTGGCGCTGGTGGTCATGTTTGTGCTGTGGTTTTCGCTGGGCGTTGACAAAGGCTCGGCCGTCATCGGCGGCACCTTGCTCAACATGGCGGTGTTCGGCGCCATGTTCTCCTATGTGATGCAGGCGCTGTCGTTCATTCGGCTGCGCAGCAAGCTGCCGAATATGGAGCGCCCCTACCGCAGCCCGCTGGGCGTTGCGGGTGCGGTGCTGACTTTGGTCATCGCGCTGGTCACGATTTACTTCCAGCTCAGCGACCCGATCTACCGCGTGGGCGTGCTGTGGGTGGCGCTGTGGTTTGCCATCGGCATCAGCTACTTCGCAGTAATGGGCCGGCACCGGCTCATCCTCTCGCCGGAAGAAGAATTTGCGATTGGCCTGGCCGAAAAAGGCCGGGCAAGCGCCCACCCCTAAAACCACAAGGTGCCCACGACCATGCCCAAAAAAGCCACCAAATCCTCCGCACCCCATCCAGCCCTGGAGATGCTGCGCAAGTCGGGCGCCAACAAGATGAAGGTTGCCGTCAGCGACATCGACGGCGTGCTGCGCGGCAAGTACCTGCACAAAGACAAATTCTTCGGTGCGGCCGAACCCTACCCCGCCGGGGGCTTTGGGTTTTGCGACGTGGTGCTGGGCTGGGACATGATGGACAACTGCTACGACAATACCTCGGTGACAGGGTGGCAGCACGGCTTTCCGGATGCGCTGGCACGGCTGGACCTGGCCACCACACGCCATGTTCCCTGGGACAACAACGTGCCCTTTGTGCTGGGTGAATTCGTGAATGCCGACGGCACGCCACACGCCGTCTGCCCACGCCAGACGCTCAAGCGCGTGCTCAAGCGCGCCGAAAAAATGGGCTTCATGCCCATGACGGGCATGGAGTTCGAATGGTTCAACTTCCTGGAAACGCCGCACAGCTGGGCCGCGAAAAACGGCGTGGGGGCCGAAAAACTCACGCCCGGCATGTTCGGCTATTCGCTGCTGCGCATGAACGAGAACCAGGATTTCTTCAACGCCATCATGGACGAGATGCTGGCCTTCGGCATCCCGATCGAAGGCCTGCACACCGAAACCGGGCCGGGCGTGTATGAAGTAGCCATTGGCTTCAGCGAGGCACTGGAGCAGGCCGACCGCGCCATCCTGTTCAAGACCGGCGCCAAAGAGATCGGCTCGCGTTTTGGCATCATGCCCAGCTTCATGGCCAAGCCCCACCAGCAGCTGCCGGGCTGCAGCGGCCACATCCACCAGAGTTTGTCGGACGGCAAGACCAATCTGTTCTTCGACGCAAAGCACCCGCGCAAGATGAGCAAGCTGTTCGAGAGCTACGTCGCCGGCCAGGTCGCCTGCATGATGGAGTTCGGCCCCATGATCTGGCCCACCATCAACAGCTACAAGCGCCTGGTCGACGGCTTCTGGGCGCCTGTGAAGCCGACCTGGGGCATGGACAACCGCACTGCAAGTTTCCGCGTGATCGCGGGCAGCGCCAAAGCCACCCGGCTGGAAACCCGTTGCCCTGGCGCCGACGTGAACCCTTACCTGGCGATGGCTGCCGTCATCGCTGCGGGACTGGACGGCGTCGAAAAAGGCCTCAAGCTGGGCGCGCCGATCACCGGCACCAACCAGGGAGCCGAACACATTGCCCGCGCACCGCGCACCCTGATCGAAACCACACGTATTTTCCAGAAATCGGACATCGCGCGCGACTGGCTGGGCGATACTTTCGTGGATCACTTCGCGGCAACGCGCGAGTGGGAATGGCGCCAATGGCTGGACGCCGTCACCGACTGGGAAATGAAACGCTATTTTGAAATCATCTGACCTCCTGATCCGCAGGCTGACCGTGCCCGACGCCGCCGCTTACCGCGAATTCCGCCTGCGCGGCCTGCGCGAGCACGCGGACGCGTTCACCTCCAGCTTTGAGGAAGAAAACCTGCGCGTGCTGGCCGACACCGAAAAGCGCCTTTCACCCGCCGGCGACACCGTCATGTGGGCCGCCTTTTTGGACGGCGCGATGGCCGGCGTGGCAGGGCTGAACCGGGAGACGCGGCTGAAGAACCGTCACAAGGCCACGCTGGTTGCGATGTACGTCGCGCCCGAATACCAGGGGCATGGCATAGGCCGGGCGCTGGTCGGCAAGGTGCTGGAGGAGGCACGCGCCGGCGGCGTGGAGCTCGTGGTGCTGACGGTCACCGCCGGCAACCGCGAGGCGACGGCACTCTACGAGAAATGCGGGTTTAAATCCTTCGGCATAGAGCCCGACGCGATTCGGGTCAACAATGTCTCTTACGGCAAACAACACATGTACTTCCAGGTCGCACCACTATGAGCATCACCGGTTTTTCCTTCCCCACCACCATCAAGTTCGGCGCAGGCGCGCGCAAGCTCGTCGCCGACACCCTGAAAGAAGCGGGCTGTAAACGCCCGCTCATCGTGACCGACAAAGCGCTGGGCGCCTTGCCCGTTCTGGCCGAATTCAGGACCCACATGGCCGGCCTGGACGTGGCGGTGTTCTCGGGCGTGTTTGGCAACCCGACCTGCAGCCAGGTCATGGACGGTGCCGCAGCCTACAAGGCGCACAAGGCCGACTGCGTGATTGGATTTGGCGGCGGCGCAGCACTTGACGTCGCCAAGGTGGTCGGTATCGCCGCCACCCATGAAGGCGACATCCTTGAATATGTCTGGGACCATCCGCAGGTACGGCCCATCGTCAATGAGTTGCCTTACTTCGTGGCCCTGCCCACCACCTCGGGCACCGGCTCCGAAGTCGGCCGTTCCAGTGTGGTCAGCGAAAACGACACGCACCTGAAGCGCGTGGTGTTCAGCCCAAAAATTCTGGCGAAAGTGGTGTTTGCCGATCCCGAACTCACGTTGGGCCTGCCGCCCGCCGTCACGGCCGCCACCGGCATGGACGCCCTCACCCATAACATCGAAAGTTACCTCTCGCCGGCCTATCACCCGCTGTGCGACGGCATTGCACTCGAAGGCACGCGCATCGCGGCGCATGCGCTGCTCAAGGCCGTGAAGGAACCTTCCAACCTGCAGGCTCGCAGCGACATGATGATGGCCTCCATGATGGGCGCCATCGCCTTCCAGAAAGACCTGGGCGCCGTGCATTCATGTGCCCACGCGCTGGGCGCTGTCTGCGACTTGCACCACGGCCTGGCCAATGCGCTGATGATCGACACGGTGCTGGCATGGAACTACGAATCGGCGCCCGCCAAATTTGACGAGCTGGCCCACGTATGTGGCGTGGCCGGCGGTGGCAAAGCTTTTGTAGCCTGGCTCAAGCAGCTCAAGGAGAGCGTCGGCATCACCGGCCCGCTGTCGGCCCACGGTGTCAAGCGTGAACACCTGCCGCGCCTGGTCGAGATCGCCACCGCCGACATCTGCCACCAGACGAATCCACGGCCCTGCAAGGCTGAGGACTTCCAGCGATTGTTCGAGGCCGCCTTATGAATGTGGCCCCCACGCTTTTCACTGCGTCTTCGACTTCGTGTAATGCGCGAGGCCTTGCAGGCCGCGGCTCGCGGGACGCTTCGCCTCTGTCGCCCGTCCAAGCCTGCGCAGGCAGGCTCGGAGCCGCGGACTCCAGCCCCTCGGGGGCCGCTGCGCCTGCGGCCCGGCAAAGCCGGTTCCGCGGCCCCGGCTTGGGCAGAACAGAACGATCACTTTTGAGAAGGGTACTCGCATGATCGCCGCTAGTCGTCTCAAGATTGGGTTGTCAGCGTGTTTCTCGCATGCCGACCCAACCCGCTCTTTCTTCACCGGCAAGACGCTGCAGTATGTCGAACAGTCGATTGCCCACTGGGTGATGTCTTCCGGCGCCATGGTCGTCATGGTGCCTTGCCCGACGGGCAGCACGCAGCGCGGCGACGTGACCTATGAACATTACGCGCAGTGGCTGGACGGCCTGGTGCTGCACGGCGGCGCCGATGTCTGGCCGGGCAGTTACGGCGAGGAGCCGCTGGAAGAAAAATGGTCGGGCGACCGTGTGCGTGACGAATACGACAAGGCACTGGTAGCCGCGTTTGAAAGAGCCGGCAAACCGGTGTTTGGCGTTTGCCGCGGCCTGCAATTGCTTAATGTTGCATTCGGCGGCACGCTCTACCAGGACATCAATACGCAGGTGCCTGACTCCTTCGTTCACCGCGACGCCGTCACTTACGACCAGAACTTTCACAGCGTGAACATCGTGCAGGGCTCCAGGCTTTCCGCCATGTACCCCGGCGTGGAGCGCGTGCGCGTCAACAGCATCCACCACCAGGGCATCAAGGACTTGTCGCCCGAGTTTGAAGCCGAGGCTTTCAGCGTGGACGACGGCATCGTGGAGGCGATACGCCGCAAAGACAAAACCAAGAGCTACATCGCCGCCACCCAGTGGCATCCCGAATTCCATAAACCCGGCTCCGACACGATTGACGACGCCGCCGTACTCGATGATTTCCTCACCGCCGTAGCGACGGCCAAAAGCAAAGCCAATAAACATGACCAAACTCGCCATTCATAACCCCGCCACAGGTGAGATGATCACCGAACTGCCTGCGGACGACGCGGCTTCCGTTGCTGCCAAGGCAAAGCAGGCGCGCACCGCGCAGGCTACGTGGGCCACCGTGCCTGTGGCCGAGCGCAAGGCCTGCATCACGCGCTTTCGTGCCGGCATCGTTGCAGAGCTCGACACCCTGGCGGCCGTCATGACGCGAGAAACCGGCAAGCCGATCAAGATGTCACGCAATGAACTCAACGGCCTGCTTGGCCGTATTGATTTTTTCCTGGCAGAGCTTGATGCCTCCACGGCCACGCAGACCGTGTTTTCCGATGGCGGCATGACCGAGCAGATCGAGCACACACCGCTGGGCGTGGTCGCCAATATTTCGGCCTGGAACTACCCCTGGTTTGTCGGCGGCAATGTGTTCATTCCCGCGCTCCTGACAGGCAATGCCGTGCTTTACAAGCCTTCCGAATATGCGGCCATGACGGGCCAGGCCATCGCGCGCCTGCTGCATGCGGCCGGTGTTCCGCAAGACGTGTTTGTGCTGCTGATCGGTGGCGGCGCAGTCGGTGCGGCGTTGATGGAGCAGCCGGTGGACGGCCTCTTTTTCACCGGCTCCTACGCCACCGGTGCAAAGATCGCAAAAGCCATCGGCCCGCGCATGGTCAAGCTGCAGCTGGAGCTGGGCGGCAAGGACCCTACTTACGTGACCGAAGACGCCAACGTGAAGAACGCCGCCGAATCACTGGCCGATGGCGCGATGTACAACACCGGCCAGAGCTGCTGCTCGGTTGAGCGCATCTACGTGCATGAAAAAATTTACGACGCGTTCGTTACCGCCTTTGTGGACACCGTGAAGACTTTCAAGACCGGCGACCCGATGAGCGAAGACACCTACATCGGCGCCATCACCCGCGCGCCGCAGCTGGAGGTTCTGGATGCCCAGGTCGCCGATGCCAAAGCCAAAGGGGCGACCCTGCTGGCAGGTGGCAAGCGCGGCGCTGGACCTGGCACCTGGTATGAACCCACGGTGTTCAGCAACGTCAACCACAGCATGGAGCTGATGCGCGAGGAAAGCTTTGGGCCGGTTATCGGCATCCAGAAGGTATCGGGCGACGCAGAGGCCGTCAAACTCATGAACGACACACGCTACGGCCTGACCGCCGGCGTCTTCACGCCCGACGAAAAGCGCGCCAGGACGCTGCTGTCCCAGGTCAACGCCGGCAGTGTTTACTGGAACTGCTGCGACCGCGTCAGCCCGCGCCTCCCCTGGAGCGGCTACGGTGATTCCGGTGTCGGCCTGACCTTGTCCACCTACGGCATCCAGACATTCACCCGGCCAAAGGCTTGGCATCTCCGTCAATCCTGAGCATGAAGCTCACCCTCTTCGACCTGGACCACACCGTGCTCAACGGTGACAGCGATGTGCTGTGGTGCGATTTCCTGATCGAGAAGGGTTACCTGGGCAGGACGGAATTCACCGCACGCAACGCCGACATGGCAGCGCGCTACAAGGCGGGCACCGTGGGCCTGAAGGAGTTTGCCGATTTTTATGTGGGCACCCTGGCAGGTCGCACCGCCCAGGAGTGGGAGCCCATGCGGCAGGAGTTTTTGGCCAAATGGGTCGTGCCGCGCATCACGCCAGCCGCGATCGCGCTGGTCGACAAGCACCTGGAAGCCGGCGACCTGGTGGTCATGACGACGGCCACCAACCGCTTCATCACCGAGCTCACGGCCATCTACTTCGACATCGAGCACCTGATTGCCACCGAGCCCGAGATGCAGGGCAGCCGTTTCACCGGCAGCACCACCGGCGTGCTGAACATGCGCGAAGGCAAGGTCGAGCGCCTGCATGCCTGGCTCACCGCACGCGGCCTGCGCTTCAAGGATTGCAAAACCACCGCCTACAGCGATTCCATCAACGACCTGCCGCTGCTGGAAGCCGTGAAACACCCGGTGACTGTGAATGCCGATGCGACGCTGGCAGCGATTGGGACTGAGCGCGGCTGGCCCGCGCTGCAGTTGCACTGAGCAACCCGACCTGCGCAGCTGAAACAGCCCCGGAGAGGGCTGCATCCGCCTCATTTGAGTATAAAAATGGCCTGCAAGGCAATCAGGACGAGCGCTGGCAGCTATTAAAACAATAGCGGTTACGCCCGCACCTGCCTGCTTATTCCGCGCTCAGGTGCTTGCCGACAATCCCGGCCAGCTCAAACATCGTCACCTGCGGCTTGCCGAACACGGGCAGCAGCTTCGCGTCGGCGTTGATGGCGCGCTTGTTGGCCGCGTCCTGCAGGCCTTCGGCCTTGATGTAGTCCCAGAGCTTTTTGATGACCTGGGTGCGTGCCACCGGTTCGGCGCCAATCACCGCAGCCAGTGCGTCGCTGGGCTTGAGGCCTGCACCCGGCTTGGCGACGCGGGGCGTCTTGGGCTTGGCGGTTTTGGCGGCGGGCGTTTTCTTGGCGGCGACTTTTTTGGCCGCCGGTGCTTTTGCCGTTTTCGCGGCGACGGTTTTTCCGAAAGGCGTCTTCACCGTCCCGGTCTTGGCGGCCGCCGGTTTGCGCGGCGGAAACTTGGACGGGGCAAACTCGAAGTTCACCTTGTCGGCCTCCTTGTCCCAGGCCAGCATGGCCTTGAAGGGGCGGCGCGTGCGCATCGAAACGAACTTGTCGAGCAGATCGGTCTTGCCGGTTTCCAGCAGCTTGTGCATCTGCTCGCGCTCAATCGGCTGCTGCAGGATCACCTGGCCGGTCTTGAAGGTGCAGCTGGGCGTGGGCTGGGCCAGCGTGGGCACCGACTTTTCGCAAACGTAGTTTTTACCGAGTTCGAACACCCGCGCGGCGCAGCGCGGGCAGGGGCCCAGCGACTGCTGGTCGCCAAAGTCGACGATCTCGCCGGTCTCGGCATTCTTGTCGTCGCCGAAATCAAACTCCAGCTTGTAGTTCTTGGTTTCCTCGTCGAACTTGATCACCATCTCGGCGGTGAAAGGCCATCCGGCCTTGGAACGGAAGCCGTCCAGCGGGCCGATCTTCTTGTCGCGCAGGAACTGTTCAACCTCTGCCACTTCAAAGGTGCGGCCCGCCGGCGTTTTGCCGAAGCTGAAACCACAGCCGTCGTCGCCGTTCTTGCCGGTGCAGGTGTAGCGCCGGTAGTTTTCCTTCATGACACCGCCGCAGTTGGGGCAGGGCGCCGAGAGCGTGGCGTAGTCGCCGGGAATCGTGTCCTTGTCGTAGCCCTTGGCCTTGGCCACCATGCGCTCGGTCATGGTGGCGATCTCGGCCATGAAGGTTTCGCGGCTCAACTTGCCGTGCTCCATCTGCGCCAGCTTGAACTCCCACTCGCCGGTGAGCTCGGCCTTTGAAAGCTCCTGCACGTCCAGTCCGCGCAGCAGCGTCATGAGCTGGAAGGCCTTGGCCGTGGGGATCAGCTCGCGGCCTTCGCGCAGCATGTATTTTTCGGCAATCAGCCCTTCAATCGTGGCGGCGCGCGTCGCCGGCGTGCCCAGGCCTTTTTCCTGCATGGCTTCGCGCAACTCGTCGTCGTCAATCGTCTTGCCGGCGCCTTCCATCGCGCCCAGCAGGGTGGCTTCTGAATAGCGGGCGGGCGGGCGGGTCTTCAGGCCCTTGGCTTCGACCACTTCGGCGCGCACCATTTCACCCGGCTTGACCGGCACCAGGCTCTGGCCCTTGTCGCCGTCCTTGGCGTCGGCCACTTCATCGGCGGCTTCCTTGCCGTAAATCGCCAGCCAGCCCGGCTTGACCAGTACCTTGCCCTCGGTCTTGAAGCTGTGGCCGACCGACTGGGAAATACGCGTGGTGACCAGGTATTCGGCGCTCGGGAAAAACACCGCCATGAAGCGGCGCACCACCAGGTCATACAGCTTTTGCTCGGCTTCGCTCAGGCCACTGGGCGCCTGCAGTGTTGGGATAATGGCGAAGTGGTCGCTCACCTTGGCATTGTCGAAAATGCGCTTGCTGGGCTTGATGTAATTGCCCTTGATGGCCGTGGCCGCATGCGGCGCCAAGTGCTTCATGCCGCTGCTTTCCAGCATTTCAAAGGTCTTTTTGACCACCGGCAAATAGTCTTCCGGCAGCGCGCGCGAGTCGGTACGCGGATAGGTCAGGGCCTTGTGGCGTTCATAAAGGCTTTGCGCAATCGACAGCGTCGTCTTGGCTGAAAAGCCGAACTTGCCGTTGGCCTCGCGCTGCAAGGAGGTCAAATCAAACAGCAGGCCGGCGGCCTGCGTGGTGGGCTTGCTTTCTTCCGTCACCGTGGCGGACTTGCCGCGCACGGCTTCTGCAATCGCCATGGCTTCGCGCTCGGACCAGACCCGGTCAGCTTTCAGTTCGGCGTCGGGCTCCGTGTTGTCGGCATTGGCCGCGGCTTTTTTCCACTTCGGGTCAAACCACTTGGCGGGGTATTCGCCGGCCTCGGCCAGAAAAGTCGCGTGGATTTCCCAGTAGTCGCGGCTCACGAACTTGCGGATTTTTTCCTCGCGCTCCACCACCACCGACAGCGTCGGCGTCTGCACGCGGCCCACGGTGGTCAAAAAGAAACCTCCGTCACGCGAGTTGAAGGCCGTCATGGCGCGCGTGCCGTTGATGCCGACCATCCAGTCGGCTTCCGAACGTGAGCGCGCCGCATCGGCCAGGCCCTGCATCTGCTTTTCAGTGCGCAGGCTCTCAAAGCCGTCGCGGATGGCTGCCGGTGTCATGGACTGCAGCCACAGCCGCTTCACCGGGTGCTTGCTGTTGGCGTATTGCTGGATCAGCCGGAAGATCAGCTCGCCTTCGCGGCCCGCGTCACAGGCATTGACGAGGGCGTTCACATCCTTGCGTTTGGTCAGCTTGACGATCGCGTTGAGCCGCGTCTTCGTCTTGTCCATGGGCTTGAGGTCAAAGTAGGGCGGAATGACGGGCAGGTTGGCAAAGCTCCACTTGCCGCGCTTGACGTCAAACTCTTCCGGCGCCTGGATCTCGACCAGGTGGCCCACGGCCGAGGTGACCAGCCACTCGTCGCTTTCAAAGTACTCGTCGTGCTTTTCGAACTTGCCGGCCGTAGGCGTGATCGCCCGCACAATGTCTTGTGCGACCGAGGGTTTTTCTGCAATCACCAGAGTTTTCATAAGTACTTCTTCAAACCTTCTACATCTTCGGGGAACATTTCCCCGCTTTCGGCAAATACGACTTTGCCTTCACGTCCGTTCGCCGCCACCTTGAGCACCACCACCACGGGCAGGCCCACCGGCTTGGGCAGGAATTTGGCAACCTCGGGGGTCAGCATCCCGGCGGGAAAGCTGTAGCCCTTGGTCTTCATATAGGCAGCTGCGGCCGCCGGCTGCTTGTCAATCGACAGGGCCAGCACCTCCAGCCCGCTGGCCTTCTGGGCCCGCCACAAAGCTTCTATATGGGGCGACTGCACCGCACAAAAAGGGCACCAGCTGGCCCACCAGTACACCACAAGCGTCTTTCCACCCACCTCGGCAGGCTTCCAGGCGCTGCCGTCCAGCAGCGTGACGGCCGGCAAAGGCAGGGTGCTGCCGGCCTTCGGCAAGGGGCTTTCCCCGCCTTTGGCCCACGCCGGCAGGCCCAGCCCCGCCGCGGTCGGCAAGGCAAGGGCAGCGGCGGTCTGCATCAGGTTTCTGCGGTTGAACACGGGGACTCCTTGGGCGCATCACTACAATAGCGGCTCTCGCGCATGTACGCGCGCGGGTGCGCACGCATGCGCACGCACGCGCACATGCATGAATTAACCATACCAAAAAAATACGTCGTGTCAAAAACCCAGGCTTCCGCGGTCCCCGCATCTCCTTCCAAACCCGCGGCTCCGGCTGCCGACGGACGCCGCATCCAGACGCGGCGTTCCGGCGTCCACGGCAAGGGTGTGTTCGCCGTGCAGGACCTGGCCGAAGGTGAAACGCTGATCGAATACGTCGGCGAAATCATCAACTGGAAAGAGGCGCTGCGCCGTCACCCGCACGACCCCAAAGACCCCAACCACACGTTCTACTTCCACATCGACGAAGAGCATGTGATCGACGCCAAGCACGGCGGCAATTCCTCACGCTGGATCAACCACAGCTGCAAGCCCAACTGCGAAGCCGACGAAGAAGGCGGCCGCGTCTTCATCAAGGCGCTACGCAACATCAAGGCCGGCGAAGAGCTGTTCTATGACTACGGCCTGATCATCGACGCGCCTTACACCAAGAAGCTGCTGGCCGAATACCCCTGCTGGTGCGGCGCCAAAAACTGCCGAGGCACCCTGCTGGCGCCCAAGGACGACGAAGGCAAGAAAAAGAACAAGAATAAGAACAAGGACAAAAAGAAGTCCGCCAAAAAAGCCGACAAAAAGGCTGAAGCCAAGGCTGACAAAAAGGCAGGCGATAAAAAGGCCGGCAAGAAACCCAAAAAGAAGAAGAAGGACTGAGCAGGCGCTCAACCCGCTTCACAGGCCATGCCGCCGGCGCAATCGGCTGCAACCTTCTCATGAGCACTCCCCTTACATCCCCCATCCGCTGGCCCGCCGAAGCTCTCTGGGAGGCCCTGGCGCCGTCCTTGCCGGGGTTCACGGTGGAAGTCCTGCCCGAGATTGATTCGAGCAACACCGAGCTGATGCGGCGTTTTCGCGGCAGCCCCTCCGGTAACGGCGGCAGCCCCGGCATCGCCCCCCGGCCCGAGCCCCTGCTGCTGGTGGCCGAACAGCAAACCGCCGGGCGCGGCCGGCTGGGCCGCCAGTGGCAAAGCCGCCGCGGCGACAGCCTCACGTTTTCGCTGGGCCTGCCGCTTGCGCCCGTCGACTGGTCCGGCCTCTCCCTGGTGGCCGGCATCAGCGTGGCCGAAAGTCTCGAGCCGCTCGCCGGCAGCGCCTCCGGCCAAGCCGCCAAACCCCGCATCGGCCTGAAATGGCCCAACGACCTCTGGCTGTCCACCCCCGAAGGCGACCGCAAGCTGGCCGGCATCCTGGTGGAAACCGCCAGCTGGGAAGGCATCCGTTACGTGGTGGTCGGCATCGGCATCAACATCCGCGCGGTGGAAGTCCCCGTTGCGGCTAACGCACCCGCCATGCCCGGCATTCCGCCGGGCGGCTTGCAGACGCTGCTGCCGGCGCTGGACGCACCCGCCACCTTGCTGCGCATCGTGCCGCCGCTGGTGCAGGCGATGCAGGCATTTGAGCGCTTTGGCTTTGCGCCTTTCCAGGCGCGTTTTGCGGCACGCGACGTTCTGGCAGGCCGGGCCGTGCAGCTGTCCGACGGCCAGAACGGCCTGGAAGGCACAGCCCACGGCGTGGGCGAAAACGGCGCGCTGCTGGTGCATACTGCGGCTGGCATGAAACAAATCACCAGCTCCGAAGTCAGCGTACGGCCTGTGGCGGCGCAACCTCCCAAGGATGCGCGCCCATGCTGAGGCTGCTGGTGCTGGCGCTGGTCCTGGCCAACGCAGGCTACTTCGCCTGGACGCAAGGCCTGTTGGCCGACTACGGTTTTGCACCCGTCGTGCAGGCCGAACCCCAGCGCCTGGCGCAGCAGATCCGGCCCAAGGCGATGCGCCTTCTGAGCGCCACCGATGCCGGCCAGCTGGAAAGCACCACCGCTGCAGCGCCGCCGCCCGCCCCTGAATGCCTGCAGGCCGGCCTTTTCACCCCCGAGCAGACCATCGCCCTGCGCTTCGGACTGGAGGCCGGCCTGCCCATCGGCAGCTGGTCGCTCGAGAACAGCTCGGAGCCGGGCCGCTGGATCGTCTACATGGGCAAATACACCAACGAGGACGCGCTGGCCAAAAAGCGCAGCGAGCTGCGCGGCATGGGCGTGTCGTTTGAGCCCCTCGTCAACTCCTCGCTGGGACCGGGCCTCTCGCTCGGCCACTTCAGCTCCCAGGCCGATGCCGAGCGTGAACTGGCCAAGGTCGCCACGCGCGGCGTACGCACCGCCAAGGTGGTGCAGGAGCAGCCTGAAATACGCGGCCAGCTGCTCAGACTCCCGGCCGTCGATGCGCCGCTCATGGCCAAACTGGAGTTGCTCAAGCCGCAGTTGGCGGGCAAGCCCTTACGGGCTTGCTAGATAAGACCCCCACGGTCGCTCACTTCGTGTAGCTCCCGAGGCCTTACAGGCCGCGGCTCGCGAGACGCTTCGCCTCTGTCGCCCGTCCAAGCCTGCGCAGGCAGGCTTGGAGCCGCGGGCTCCAGCCCCTCGGGGGCCGCCCGCCTGCGGCCCGGCAAAGCCGGTTCCGCGGCTCATGCTGGCTTAAGAGCTCGCCGCGGTTACACGCTTCATATCCGATCATCCCGAGCCTGTCGAAGGTTCCGTATCCGGTGCGCACCCAGTTGCTATTGATTTAGGAGCTGCTTGCGCTCGTTCCGCTTGGCTCTCAACACTATTTTCTTGACAAATTCCGCCTGAGCCGTCGCACCCACTACCAAGCCAGCAGGGGCCGCGGAACCGGCTTTGCCGGGCCGCAGGCGCCGCCCCCTCGAGGGGGGAACAAGCTACACGCTGTGAGCTTGGACAGGGGTGATTCGCTAAACTGCTTTCCAGTGCCGCAGCGGCACACAGGTCTGCAGGCGCGTCACGGCCTGGTCCATCAGCGCGGGGTGCAGTTCGTGGCCCAGCCTGGCGGCCACGTCCAGGGTGGCGTCGGCGCCCAGTTCCATCAGGTGGTCGAAGTCGCCACGCGTGCGTGCCAGCGGCACCACATCGTCGTTTTGCCCGTGCAGCAGGTGCAGGGTGGTCAGCGCGGGTGCTTTCGCCGGCCAGATCTGGTAGCCGCCGCCGAAAGCCAGCAGGCGGCCGGCCAGGCCGTCGTGCGCATCACTCAGGGCCAGCGCCAGGCTCGCACCGGCGCCAAAGCCGGCCAGCGCGGTGTCCGACTGCAGGATCTCAAAGCGCTGCTGCTGCGCACGCACAAAGGCCGCCAGAACCTCCACGCGCGCCGCCAGCGCAGCGGCGTCGTCTTTGCCCGCCGCGGTAGCGCCTGCCGCATCGGCATGCGGGCCCGAAAGGCCTTCCGGGATCAGCACCGCCGCCTCGGGAAACGCGCCGCCCAGCAGGTTGCCCAGCTCCAGCATGTCGGCGGCCGTGCCGCCCGCGTCGTGCAGCAGCACAAACAGCTGCCGCGGTACAGCGGTGGCTGGAAGCAGTTCAATGGTTTCGGTGTCGATGGGGTTCATGGCTGAGCGTCGTGATCAAAAAAACAGGCAAAAGCTGGCGGAAAGGACGGAGAAAACCGCATCTGGGGCCTCCACGCCCGCTTTCAACATCAGCCGGCCGGCCCCGCGACAACAGCCTCCCTGTTCCGGCCGTCCGGACAATTTTGGCCCGAGTCGGCGAGAATCAGCGTTTTTCACGCACCAGAGATCTGGAAAAACACCATGAAAATCGGAAAAAACACCGCCGTTACCCTTAGCTACAAGGTGGCAGACGCCCAGGGCAAGCTGGTCGAGCAAAGCAGCGCCCCCATGGTTTACCTGCACGGCGGCTACGGCAACACCCTGCCCAAGATCGAAGAAGCGCTGGACGGCCAGGAAAAGGGCTTCCAGACCGTGCTGGCGCTGGAGCCGGCGGACGCCTTCGGCCTGCGCGACGAAAGCCTGGTGCGCACCATCCCCCGCACACAGTTTCCGCCCGGGGTCAAAGTGGGCGGCCAGCTCGAAGGCCGGGGCGACGACGGCCGCGAGCATGTCTTCAACGTCACCAAGATCAAGGGCGACACCGTCCTGCTGGACGGCAACCACCCGCTGGCCGGCAAGGCCCTGCGTTTCACCCTGAAAGTGACCGACGTGCGCGCCGCTTCGGAGGAAGAAATTGCCCACCGCCATGTGCACGGCGAACACGGCCATCACCATTAATCTGCGCTGCGTGACCGTTCGGCGATTAAGCCGTTAGCGTTACGTACCGTTACCGCTCCGGGGGACCCGCTGAATTACAGTGGGATTGAGCCTACATCCCCCGGTGATGCACGACCACAGCCCCGGCGCAGGATGATCGCTAACTTCATGGATTAACTTCAGAGGTACCCATGGTCATCAACGCGTTTCTTGTCGAAGACAAGCCGGACATACGCAAAACACTGGTTGAGGCCATGGAAGAAATCGCACCCCTGCGTTTCGTTGGCCACGCCGATTCCGAGTCCAGCGCCCGCCAGTGGCTGGGTTCCCACCATGATGACTGGGACCTTGCAATCGTCGACCTCTTTCTCGCCGAAGGCTCCGGCTTTGGCGTGCTGAAAGACTGCCAGCACCGCAGCTCCCGCCAGAAGGTCGTGGTGCTGACCAGCCACAACCAGGAAAACATCCTGCACTACTGCCGCGAGCTCGGCGCCGACGAGGTGTTCAACAAGTCGGAAGACGTGGAAAAGCTGGTGCTCTATTGCCAGGCCCATGCAGCCAGCCTGGGCGGCACGGCCCCGCTGCTGCCCCAGTAATCCCCACGTTCAAGCGGCAGGCGTTCTGCTCAGGCGCCCGCTAAAACAAGCCCACACACAAAAGCGGCGCCATGCCGCGACTCTCGCTGCCCGGCAGGCCCTGATGTGAACGCCCGCCTGGGCGCGCTGCATCGCCGCGCCCGCACTCCGCGCCGGCTTCCGCGCCAAAACCAGAAAAGTGCTGCCTGCAGCGGCTCCGTTTGATCTGGATCAACAGCGCCCAGGGACCGATGGCTAACCATAGGTGTATCTCGAATGCATCTTATGAAGACCATTCGCGATTCCTTTGAAAGAGTCCCCATGACACACACCGTTTCCCACACCAGGGTCGATCTCCGCGAGCTCGCGCCCAGCGAACGCCATCCGCTGGTCTTCTCGACATTCGACCAACTCGGCACCGGCCAGGCCATGGAGTTGATCAACGACCACAACCCGAAGCCCTTGCATGCCCGGTTCATGATGGACCTGCCCGGCCGATTCTCCTGGGACTACCTGGAGCAGGGGCCCGACACCTGGCGCGTCGCCATCACCCGGCTTGCGCCTGCGCAGGGCAGCAAGCAGTGCTGCGGCGCCTGCGGTGGCGGCTGACTTCCACGCATCCCCACTCACGACTTCCCAAGGAAACCCGATGAAAAACAACAACATGCTGTGGCGCTGGCTCGGCTTCGTATTCGTCCTGTCCTTCGGGGCGCTCGGCTACCTCGGCTGGCAGATCTACCTGACCGCACCACCCATCCCCACAGCCGTCGTCAGCACCACAGGCGACGTGCTTTTCACGGGCGAGCAGGTGCAAAGAGGGCAGCGCGCCTGGCTGGCCAGCGGTGGCCAGCAGCAAGGCAGTGTCTGGGGACACGGCGCTTATGTGGCGCCGGACTGGTCTGCCGACTGGCTGCATCGGGAAGCGCTGGCCCTGCAGGCCCTGCGCACGCAGGAGCTCCGCAAGGCACCCGCCGCGCTCACTGCCTCAGACCACGGCGCAATCGCAGCGGCGCTCAAAGAAGAAATGCGCCGCAACACCTACGACGCGGCCAGCGGCGCCGTCACCGTCACGCCCGCGCGGGCGCAAGCCATCCGTGAGGTGGCGCGCCACTACGAAGGCCTGTTCGGCCACGACGCCAGCCTGGATGCCTTGCGCGAGCAATACGCCATGAGCGAAGGCGCGCTGCCCGACGCGGCCGACCGCCAGGCGCTCGCGGCATTCTTCTTCTGGACTTCCTGGGCCGCCGTCACCGACCGCCCGGGAGAAGAAAACCTTTCCTACACCAGCAACTGGCCGCACGAGCCGCTGGTAGGCAACACCATGACCAACTCGGCCGCCATCTGGTCGATGGTCAGCATCGTCCTGCTGCTGGCCTGCATAGCCGCCATGCTGTGGCTGCACGGAAGCCAGCGGCATGGGCCCGAGGCGCAGCCGCCCCAGGCCGACCCTTTGCTGGGCGCCGTTGCCACGCCTTCGATGAAGGCCACGCGCAAGTACTTCTTTGCCGTGATCGGCCTGATGCTGCTGCAGATCGGCATGGGCGTGGTCACCGCGCATTACGCAGTTGAGGGGTCATCCTTCTTCGGCCTGCCGCTTGCGCAGGTGCTGCCCTATGTGGTCAGCCGCACGGTGCACACGCAAGTCGGCATCTTCTGGATCGCCACCGCCTGGCTGGCCACGGGCCTTTACATCGCGCCGCTGCTGTCGGGCCGCGAGCCCAAACTGCAAAAGCTCGGTGTCGACGTGCTGTTCTGGGCGTTGATCGCCATCGTGGTCGGCTCTACCGCCACCGGCTGGCTGGGCACGCTGCAGCATCGCGGTGTCGACTTCAGTTTCTGGATCGGCAACCAGGGCCTGGAGTTCACCAGCATGGGCCGTGTCTGGCAGCTGCTGCTGTTCGTGGGCCTGCTGTTCTGGGTATTCCTGCTGGGCCGCGCGCTGTGGCCGGCACTGGTCAAACCTTCGGAGACGCGCGGCATGATCGCCATGGTGTTCCTGTCGGCCATGTGCATAGGCGGCTTCTATGCCTCGTCGCTCACCTGGGGCCAGCACACCCACTATTCGATGATCGAGTACTGGCGCTGGTGGCTGGTCCACCTCTGGGTCGAAGGCTTCTTTGAAGTGTTTGCCACTGCCGTCGTCGCGCTGATCTTCACCAAGCTGGGCCTGGTGCGCGCCGAAAGCGCCAACCGCGCCATCATCGCCGAGACCATCATCTTCCTGTTCGGCGGCATCCTGGGCACCCTGCACCACCTGTATTTCACCGGCACGCCGATCTCGGTTATCGCCGTCGGCGCGGTGTTCTCCGCGCTCGAAGTGGTGCCGCTGACCCTGATCGGCCTGGAAGCCCTGCAGACTTACCGGCGCTCCAAAGCCATGCCGTGGCTTGCCACCTACCAATGGCCCGTGATGTGTTTTGTGGCCGTCGGTTTCTGGAACACCGTGGGCGCGGGCCTGCTGGGCTTTGCCATCAATCCGCCGGCCTCGCTGTACTACGTGCAAGGGCTGAACATGACGGCGGCCCACGGCCATGCCGCGCTGTTCGGTGTCTACGGCATGCTGGGCATCGGCCTGATGCTGTTTTGCCTGCGCGGCCTGTATGCGCGCCATCTGCATGCCGACAACCTGCTCAAGCCCGCCTTCTGGAGCCTGAACATCGGCCTGGCGATGATGGTCTTCCTGTCGCTGCTGCCTGCCGGCATCTACCAGGCCTGGGCCAGCGTCACCAAGGGCCTGTGGTACGCCCGCTCGCCCGAGATCATCCACTCGGGGGTGATGGAAACCCTGGTCTGGATGCGCGTGCCCGGCGACATCCTGTTCGCCATCGGCGCGTGCTTCCTGGCCTGGTATGCCGCGCGCCTGCTGCGCCGCCCGGCCGTACAGCCGGCCGGCATGACCGCGGTGCCCGCAACGGCGGGGCCCTGACCCGGCAAGCCGCCATGAAACTCACGGCTTTCACCGACTACAGCCTGCGTGTGCTGATCTACCTGGCGGCGCAGCCAGAGCGGCGCGCCACCATCGCCGGGATTGCAGATGCATTTGACGTGTCCGAACACCATCTGACCAAGGTTGTGCACTTCCTCGGCAAGAGCGGCTGGCTGGCCAACGTGCGCGGCAAGGGCGGCGGGCTGGCACTGGCGAAAGCGCCGGAGCTGATCGTTGTGGGCGAGGTGGTGCGCGCAACCGAAGGAACGGACGTGCCCGCCGAATGCTTTGAAGCGGCGGGCGGCCATTGCGCCATCACCCGCATCTGCCGCCTGCGCGGCGTGCTTGGCGAGGCGGTCGATGCCTTTTACGGCGTGCTCGACCGCTACACGCTGGCAGACCTCGTCCGCAACCGGCAGTCGCTCGCCAGCTTCTTCACCGGCCAGACGGCATCGGCCTCGCCAGCCGGGCGCGCCTCATGAGCGCAACCCCTGTTGTCGCAGAGTGCATCAGCAACAGTTCGCCGCACACCACGCTACCTACGGATATTCCTGCATGACAACACAGCCCATCCAGTTCAAAAGCCCGCCCAAAAGCGCTCCTGTTCCATCGGCGGAAACGCAGGGCATCGCGCTCTGGCAAACCGGCTTTCGGCCCTTCTACCTGCTGGCGAGCGTGTTCGCTGCGCTGTCGATTAGCCTGTGGGCGCTGCAGTTCGCCGGCTGGCTGGGCCAGCCCTACCTGCAGGGGCCGATGTGGCATGCGCACGAAATGCTGTTCGGCTTCACGCTGGCTGTGGTGGTGGGCTTCCTGTTCACGGCCGGGCGCAACTGGTCCAACCGCCCCACGCCCACCGGCCTGCCCCTGGCCGCGCTGGCAGCGCTCTGGGTGGCCGGGCGGGTGCTTGTGCTCACGCCCTTCGGCTGGGCTGCGGCGGCGGCCAATGTCGCGTTTCCGCTGGCCGCTGCCGTCGCGCTGGCCATACCCTTCATCGCCGCGCGCAATCGCCGCAACTACTTTTTCATCGGCTTGCTGTTGCTGATGGCGGTGGCCGTGCTCGCGGTGCACCTTGCACAGCTCGGGCTCATGCGGTTGCCCGGCTGGGTCGGCATTCAGGCCGCCCTTGACGTCATGCTCTTCATCATGGTCGTGATGGGTGGCCGCGTGATCCCCATGTTCACCAACAACGGTGTGCCGGGCGCCAACGCCACCCGCCGCCCCTGGCTCGAGAAAACCGCGCTGGGCTCGGTGCTGGCGCTGCTGCTGGGCGATGCGCTGCAGCTGCAGGGCGCGCAGCTGGGGGCGCTGGCCGGTGTTTGTGCGGCCGCACACCTTGCGCGCTGGGCACTGTGGCAACCGTGGAAGACCACGCACACACCGCTGGTCTGGGTGCTGCATGCCGCCTACTTCTGGATTCCGGTGTACCTGGTGCTGCGCGTCCTGGCCGCAGCTGGCTGGGTCACGCCCTCAGCGGCAACCCACGCACTGACGGTAGGCGCCATCGGCGGGCTCATCATCGGCATGATGACCCGCACCGCGCTCGGCCATACCGGCCGGCCGCTCCAGGCGGGCCGCACCGAAGTCACCTGCTATGTGCTTGTCCTCGCTTCGGCGCTGGTGCGCGTGTTCGTGCCGATCATCGCGCCGGCCGAAACGCTGCACGCCGTGCTGGTTTCGGCCGCACTGTGGTCCGCCGGCTTCGCGCTGTATGCCGTGGGCTACTGGCCCATCCTGACCCGTGCGCGTGCGGACGGGCATCCCGGCTAGGTGACTGGCCGGGTCTGCCTGCGCCACCGCAGGGCTAAAAACAAACGCCCATAAAAAAACGGCGCCAATGCGCCGCTTTTCATGCTGCCCGGCAAGCCGGGCATGCTGGCTCAAACGCTTCAGAAGCCTTTGTTGCCCTTGGTCGCGTCTTTCACGACTTCCTTGGCATCGCCATAGTTCTTCTGCACAGAGCCTTCCACCTGCTTGGCCAGGCCCTTGGCTTGCTGGTCCTTGCTGCCCACGAGCTTGCCGGCAGCTTCCTGTGCCTTGCCAGCTGCGTCTTTGGCTGCGCCTTTGACTTGATCCTTGTTCATGATGACTCCTGATGAATTCGACGGGAAGGTCCAGGAAACCCTGGCGAGACCCTTGCGAGGCCATCGCGAGGGGTATCCCGGGCCAACGTTCGTCGTGTCACGTCAGCCAGTTACCAAGATACCGGGCTGCCGGGAACGCAGCGTAGGCCAAGCACCCAAACGCATGTCGGTGCCTGTTTGCCCGTACGCCTTCATCATTCAATCAGCCACCGTCACCACATTGCTGGAGAACGTGATCCGGTCCGGCGCGTCCGCCTGCAGCTTGATGGGCGGCACGTTGGCCGGCGTGATCGGGTTGGGCGTGGTGCCGTTCAGGCCGCGCGGCACGGTGCGCACCACCTGGCTGCCCGGCAGCGGCGCGCCGGTTTTGAGGTGGGCATACATCAAGTCCATGGCCTGGATGAAATAGCGGTGCAGCGGCACCAGCCGCTGGCCGTAACCCGGGAACCCCAGGAAGGCGTCAAAGTGCTGGGCGTTGGTGACTTCGATGTACGAGAGCTTGCTGCGCGAACCCTCCACCATCTTGTTCAGTCCAAAGTAGGGGCGCGAGGTAAACGCCACCGGCACCAGCGTGTCAGAGCGGCCATGCACGATCAGCGCAGGCTTGCCCTGCAGGTTGGCCGTGCGCAGCACCTGCTGGATGCCTTCGCGCACGCGCAGTGCGTCGGGGGTGTTTCCCGTGGCCAGGTTGCGCAGGCACAGGGCACCGGCGCTGTTGTAGTCCTGCACGTTGCCGGCAGAGATGGAAGCCGCGTCCAGCATCGGGCCACCCAGGCTGGCGTTGTTGACGATGTTCACGCCTACCGTGGGCGGTATGCCATTGCCGGTGCCGAATGACGTGGCCAGCGGGCCCGCCGGTGCAGGCACCGGCAGGTTGGGTGTGGGCGAAGCGGCAGGCGCCGTGGCGGCAAAGCTGTAGCCGCAGAGGTTGTCCTGCACGCCGGCACGGCCGTAGGCATTGGCGTAGGTCAGCGCCACCGGCAGGGTGGCAAACGAATAGTGCGACGCCTGCAGGTCGTTGCCCTCGGGCTGCCAGCCTGCCTGCACCAGCGTGGCCATGGCGCTGCCCGCCTGCTCGGCGGTGGTGTTGCCGGCGACCATGCCGTTGGCCTTGAGCGCACTGCAGCGGCTCGCGGCGATGACCGGGTTGATGGTGTTGAAGACGTTGGTGCCTGGCGAAGCCAGCGCAGCACAAGGCTGCAGCAGGTTGGCCAGCGTGGTGTAGTCATACAGCGGCTTGCCGGTGCCGGCTAGCGTGCTGCTGCCGCGCCGCACGCTCAGCCGCGCATCGGGCACCAGTTGCACCTGCGGCTCGCCCACGGCCACGCCGCTGATGAGTCCCTGCGTGTCCTGCTCGGCCGCGGCAAGTGCCGCACCGGCACCGTTGGACACGCTGGACGCGATCACGATGGTGTTCGACGGGTTCAGCGTCTTCAGGCGGCCGCCGCCGTTCGGCGAAGGCTTGCCATAGCGCTCGTTCAATACGAAGTAGGCAAACTCCACCGCCTGCAGCGTGTAGCGGCCCCAGTCCTTTTCAGAGTTCTGCTGCGAATGCGCATGCTTGACGGCAAAGCGGTTGGGCGTGGCCGCGTTGAAGGCTGTGCGTTCAGCCTGCGCCAGGTTGGCGGTGAAGTTGGAGGCCATGCCTGCCGCCACTGCATCGGCGCGCAGGCCGTTTTGCAGGTGCACCGTGTTGTTCTGCAAGTCGTGCATGCCGCTACCGGTGCCCTTGTCGGTATAGGCCACGGCGCAGCCGTTTTTCAGGCCCCATTCACCCGACGACCCAATGGCGCCGTAGATACCACGCGAACCGCTCGAGGTGCCGGTGACGATGCACGGGCTTGCCGGGTTGAAGCTGGCCGGCACCTGCACCATCATCGTGACGTTCTGCCGGCCGCTGCCGTCGTCTGAATAGGCGATGTATTCCGTGCCGGCGATCTTGCCTTCACTGGCCGTGATGTTGCCCTTGGCATCCACATTGGGGCCGTACAGCGTGCCATAGCCGCCGCCAGGGGAAATATCGAGGATGGCGCGGTAGTTGTTGTAAATCGCAATCCGGCGCAGTTCGGCCGCGCTTGGGTTCAAAGGGTCGACGGGCAGCGGCGCCGTTGCGGCCAGGCCGCTCTTGCCCAGGCCGGCAGTCAGCAAGTCGTCGTTGCCGCCGTCGTAGACGCCGGTGGTGATGCCGCCCAGCCAGACCGGTTTGATGTTGGGCTGCACGCCCACACCGCTTGCGCAGCCGCCCAGCGCGGCCACTGCCGCCAGGGCCGTGGTTGTTTTGATCAGGGTGAATTTCATGTCGTCCTCCTCGGGTTATTCGTACAACATCATCAGCGCAATGCCGTCTGTATGGGCGTTTTGGATTGTCGGATTTGTAAGGTTTTTCTTGTAAGGGTTTTGCCTCAACCTCGCGTTGGCCCTGGACCGCCTCAAAGGCCTGGTCGCCTCTGCTGCCACAGCGTATAGACGCAGCGAAAAGCGTACGGCCAAAAAAAAGCGGCGCCATGCGCCGCGATTCAGGCTGCCCGGTGAACGAACAGCCGCGTTACCCAGCCACAAGCCAAACCGGTTGCAGCATTGGGATTCAACGTGTGCTTCAGCCCTTGGGAATCACCAGCTTCTGGCCGACGTGAATCAGGTTCGGGTTGGGCAGGTTGTTGCGCGACTCAATCTCGCCAAAGCGCATGTTGCTTCCCAACGTGGCGGCGGCGATTTTCGAGAGTGTGTCGCCCGCTTTCACCACGTAGACCGTTTCGGTCTTGTCGGCGTTCTTGACCTTGGCCAGATTGGTGCTCGTGAAGTATTTCTTCACCAGTTCGCCGTACTCGGGCAGCACTTTGGCCTTGCGAATGGCGATGTTGATGTTTTCAAGCAGCTGGCTGTCTGCCTTGCGCACACCTATCTTGTACTTGATGTTGGAACCCGGGAGCTTGGACACCGCGAACTGCAGGTCCGTCCCGCGGATTTCGGCCACTCCGAAGGGGTAGTCGTAAATCACCGCGTCTACCTGGCCCTTTTTGATGAAGTTGTTGATCCAGTTGCGCTCGCCATTGACAGATTCGTCGCTCAGCTCGATCAGACGCGCCTTCGGGAACTGGCGCGACACATACGCCTTGACGTCCGGGTCACCCTTGAGGATGCCGACGGTCAGGCCGTTGAGGTCTTCAACGCTCCGGATAGAGGACACCTTCGGTGTAATGAGGGCGTAGCCGAAGTCCTCGACATACGGAATGGAATACACCACGCCCGGCAGGTCTTCGTCGGTAAAGGTGAGGCCGTCGATGGCAATGTCCACCGTTGAATTGCCCCGGTTGTCGTTCTTGAGCAGCGCAGCCGGCACATCGGGGTAGGTGTCCACGATATGGTCGGTGTCGATGTTGATTTGCCCGCCCTTGGGCGTGAACTCGCTTTGGGCGAAAAGCACCTTCAGGAATTCGTAGTTAAACCCCTGCGGCTTGCCGTTTTCAACGTAATAAAAGGGCTTGGCCGGCGACTGCACGCTGACGCGCACAGTGCCCTTGTCCACGATGCTCTGGAAGGTTGCCCCGCCGCCCGCGGCCGGAGCGACAGCCGCCGCCTTGGGCGCGGGCGCGTCGGCGGGCGGGGCCGGATTGGCCCCTGCGCCGGGGTTGCCGCTCATGCTGGCAGGAGCGCGCGAATCGAGGTATTTCATGCCGCCATACACGGCGCCGCCGACGACGGCAACAATCAGGATCAATCGGGGAATAGGTTTGAGGGCCATGGCTTTAGTCCGCTTTGCGTTTTCTGGTTTCGGAAGTCTTGTTGAAGCTTATTTTTTGTCTGCTGCGTTTTTCTGGAACCAGTCCACCCCGTCGGCGCGCGCTTCCACGGGTACGCCCTGCGGGCTGCTGACGATACTCACCGGCAGGCCGGGCGACGGGTTGTTCTCGATCAGGAGGCGCTTGGAGTCACCCAGCACCAGCGACTCGGCATTCTTTTCCCACTCGGCCAGCATCTGCATCGCATCGCCTTCGTACACACCATTTTGCAGGTCGACGGAGCGCATGAAACTATCGGACATGCGGGCGAAATCCTCGATCTCGCCGATCTTCATCGCATAGTCGGCCGCCAGGTATTCGTTGGCCATGTCGAACATGGCGCGTGTGTCAGGGTCGCCGTTGATGATGGCTTGCGCAGACTTGATGGCCGAATGGGCGTTGTCCATCATTTCCTTCTTGCGCTCCTTGACCTTGATCTCGCTTTGCATGTCTTTAATGAGGAAGTTCGACACCTCCTGGTACTTGGCGAGCACGCGGTACAGCAGTTCCAGTTTCGCCAGCAGGTCCTGATAGGTCAGGTTGGCGTCGTTCATGCGGCCCACTTCACGCGAAGCCAGCGCTGCGTCCATCGTCTTGTTCTGTTTTTTCGCCTCGCTCATCAGCCGCAGGGATCCGTCGCGCGACTTGTTGTTGTTGGCGATCTCTTCCTTGCACTGGCGAATCATCCCGGAAAGCTTGGCGATGCGGGTGTTCATGTTGGCGAGCTTGTCCTGCAGCTCTTCCACATAATTTTTCATGATGCCGATGGGATCGATTTCCACGAACACTTGCGTGATCTTGCGCATCAGGCTCATGTACATGTACTTGCCGAGGCGCCAGAAACGCTTGTCGGTAATGATGAAGCCGAGCACCACCACCACAACGCCCAGCAATGCGGCATAGATGGTGTTTTGCAGCAGCGTGATGATGTAGGGCAGCGCCTTGTAAAGCAGGAAACCGGCGCCGGCGATCAGGCTGACGCCCACGATCTGGCCGGTCACGCCTTCCGGGCGCTCCCAGAACGATTTGGGTTTGAAATTCTGTGGAATGAGGTTCACAGTTCTGTCCTTTGATTCTGCGTGTACGGATCGGGAATGTTCAGCGCTTCAGGTGCCGAGGTAGCGCACGACTTTTGCCCTGGCTTCCACCAGCTGGGCCTTGACCACGGCCAGAGCGCTTTCAAACCGGATGTTGACTTCAACGATCTCCGCGCGCTTGGCCGCGATTTCTCTTTCGAACCCGGCAATTTTTTTGTGGGCGGTCTCCACTTCCTGCTGGATCTGCCCCAGCCTTTCCTGCAGGCGAGCGCGCTCTTCGTCTACCTTGGCGACCGAAGCACGCAGGGAATCTATCTCCCGGATTCGCGCATTGATCTGCAGGTCCTGCTGGTTTTTGGCCTGGCCATGAAAGCGCTGGGATTCCGCTTCAAGCGCGGGAAGATGCTGCATGTCGATGGACTGGACGATCTGGTCCACCGTCCGCGTCTTGCCCACAATGCCGAATGCGGCCTTGTAGCGCGACGCCTCGTCAGGAATGAAGGCCTCCAGCGGCGTGACGGCCTCTACCAGCGCCGTATAGGCCGTGGTTTTTTCCATCACGACTTCCATCATGCGGTCCACCATCGGATTTTTGGCTTTGGCAGCCGCCACATTGGCAGCGGCCGATGGCAAGGGAGCTGGTGCCGTGATGGCCGATTTGTCCGCAGAGGCAGGCGCGCCGGGCGTGGGTTCAGGCTCAAACAAGACGTCCCGGAGTTTTCCAAAAAAGCCGGATCCGCCCTCGGGTGGCGTTGTGTTGTCTGTCATGGTTCCCTCACTCCTCGGTAACAATTTTTCCGGCTCACTGCGGCTGTTTTCCAGGCGCAGGCGCATCTCGCGGCCATATAGTCGTTGATGACTATATAGCAGCACCCGGTTTCTTCCCCAAAAACCAAGGGTACGAGCCCCTTTCAGCCGGACACAATGTCTGATTTCCCAGACACCCCGCCCACCTTCCCTGCTTTACTTTTTACTTACTTCGCGTCGCTGTACACCGTGGCGCGCGAAACGCCCATGTGCGCTGCGGCAATCTCGGCGCCGCGGCGAATCTCCAGGTAGCCGGCTTTCTTGAGGTCTTGCACCAGCTGCTTGCGGTCGGCAGGCTTGAGCGAGCGTGATGTCGTGGCGCGGGCCGCGGCAAATTCGTCAATGCACTGCTGTATGCGGTCGGCATTGGCGGCGTCCAGCGTTTCGGTGACGGCGCTGCTTTCAATCGCAGTGAACTGCGACATCGCCGCCTGGAAACCGTTGAACAGCGTCAGGTCTACGTTCAGGCAGATCGCCGCCACGTATTCACCTTCTTCATTGCGAATGCCCACCGACGTGCTCTTGACCTTGCGGCCGTCGGCAAACTGGTTGGCGTAGTTGGCAATCACCGCCGGGTAATCCGGGTCCTGGATGCGCGCCAGGCCCAGCTCGGTGGCGGGCTGGCCCAGGCGTCGGCCGCTCAGGTTGTTTTCAATCGCCAGGATCGCGTTCTTCGGGTGCGTCATGTCATGCACCACCACTTCACAGAACGGCGCAAACGTTTTGCCCAGGCCTTCGGCAATGTTTTTCAGCTCGACGAGCAAATGCTTGTTGCTGGGCGTGTTGCTGGTTTTTTTCATGGTGCGCGGCCTCCGGCAAGTCAGGGCGATTCAAATTTCAGACAAATTGTCCAGATGGCCATCGTATCGCACCACGCGGCATTTGTTGAACAAAAGGCCCGCACCGGTGCGCGGCAGCCGGACACCACGCGCAAGCAAATTCCTACACAGAGCCTGCCCAGCCTCCTGCAACGCACGGCCGCTACAGCAGCGAAAGTACAACGCTATCTGCCGCGGCTTGCTGGCTTGCTAAGTCCTATCTTCGCGGCGTCTGTTCCCCCATACCAAATCAACCAATCAACAACTACCCCTTCAAAGGAGGCCCTCATGTTGAACCGATTGAACCGATCGAAATTCAAGCTCAGCAGCGTGGCACTGGCCGGCGTGGCCGCTTCTGCCCTGGCACTGGCGGCTTTGCCCGTCGCGGCCCAGACCAGCACCACCGCAGGCACGTCAACAGCGGCCGACGCCGGCAAGCTGGCCCGCGCCGACAAGGGCATGCTGGACGATTTGGCCCAGGCCAACATCGCCGAGATCGAAAGCGGCAAGATGGCGCTGGAAAAATCGCAGAACGCCGAGATCAAAAAATTTGCGCAGCAAATGATTGAAGACCACAACAGCGCGCTGGCCGAAGTGCAGGCACTGGCCCGCGCCAAAGGCGCGACCCTGCCCGACGGCCCCGGCGTGATGGCCAAAACCAAGGCCACCGCACTCAAGGCCCTGTCAGGCAACCTGTTTGACACGGAATATGCCAAGCGCGCCGGCGTGGGCGACCATGAAGCCACCATCAAGCTGCTGAACAAGATCCAGAAGGACGCCAAAGACGCCGACCTGAAGGCGCTGGCCGGCAAGATGCTGCCCAAGGTGGAAGGCCACCTGGAAATGGCCAAGGCTGTAGTACCGACCAAGTAAGCCGCCAAGTAAGCCAGTCATCGCGGGCTGTTGCCCGCGCCCTGGGTTCCCTCATTTTTTTAGGAAGACGCTATGTCAATTATCTGGACCATCATCATTGGCTTCATCATTGGGTTTGTCGCCAAGTTCCTGATGCCCGGCCGCGACCCCGGCGGCTTCATCATTACCGTGCTCATCGGTATTGCGGGCTCCTTCCTTGCCACCTACCTGGGCGCGGCCATGGGCTGGTACCAGCAAGGAGAAACGGCCGGCTTCATCGCCGCCGTGCTTGGCTCCATCGTGCTGCTGCTGGGCTACCGCCTGATCGCCAAGCGCTGAGCAGGCCGTAAAAACGCCAGCCAGACGCCCCGGTGCATTCACGTGCACCGGGGCGTTGTGCTGTGCGGCTCACGCTTGGGTGACTTGCGAAAAAAGTTTTAAACCTGACCGCAGCGCCGCCGCCGGGGCCGTCTTTTGCGGGCCCGCAGCGCTTGCCGTTGGCTTGCGAAATTCCCCCCTTGAAATTTTTTGAGCAATTCCTACATCCTCTTCCCGGGCGCCGGAAGCCGCTTTTTAGAGGATTTTCCGGCGCACTGATGTTCAACCCGAATGGAGGTTTTCGCCATGTACCGATCGTTATTTCCGCGCGACATGTTCGCCGAACTCGATCGCCTGCAGCGCGACGTGCAGCAGGCCTTCGATCTGTCTCCCAGCATTCGCGGCTTTGGCCGCAGCAGCTTTCCTGCCCTGAACATTGGCGGCACGCCGCAAACCGTAGAGGTGTATGCCTTCGCCCCCGGCATTGACCCGAAGTCGCTCGACGTCAGCCTGGAGCGCGGCCTGCTCACCATTGCCGGTGAGCGCAAAACCGGGCTGCCCGAAGCGGGCGCGCAGTCGACCCTGCACATCAACGAGCGCTTTGCCGGCAGCTTCCGCCGCGTGCTCACGCTGCCCGACGACGCCGACCCCGACGCCGTGAACGCCAGCTTCAAGGACGGCCTGGTGCACATCACCATCCAGCGGCGCGCATCGGCCCAGCCGCGCCGCATCACCATCCAGTGAAAGGAGGCAAACCATGAACTACGCAAACACCCAACAAACCGGCGGCAGCAGTGGCGCCGCACGCAGCAGCGGTAATGGAAGCGCCAACAACGGCAGCACCTCCGGCCGCAGCATGCAAACCAGCCAGACCGGCGAGGTGGCGCAGAAAGACACATCGCGCTACGCCAATGGCGCGCTGACGCCGCCCGTCGATGTGGTGGAAGACAGCACCGGCATCACCCTGTACGCCGACCTGCCCGGCGTGCCGCGCGACAAGCTGCACCTGCAGGTAGAGGCCGACACGCTGACGATTGACGCCGAGTCGGCCCTGTCTGCGCCCGAAGGTTTGCAGTCAACCCACACCGAAGTGGGGCTGGGCCGCTTTCACCGCGTGTTCACGCTCAGCAAGGAGCTAGACACCGAGAAAGTCAGCGCCGAACTGGCGAACGGTGTGCTGAAGCTGCGCATACCCAAGGCGCAACACGCACAACCCCGACGCATCGAGATCAAGGCAGCTTGATCGCACCCCCGCACGGCCGCGCCGGCCTGCTTACTTGGCCGGCACCGGCGTGCGCTGGGCCGGGTCGTAGAAAAACGTTTCTTCGGCAATGCGCTCGCCTTCCCAGCGCTGGTAAGCCAGCTCTTCCATGCGCATGGCGCTGCCGTCGGCCCACACAAAATTGAACACCCAGCGGATGACGACCTTGTCACCGCTGATAAACACCGGCCGCACGCAGGTCGATGTAACTGACTTCACCCGCGCCATGACTTTGGCTTCACCCTCCACCAGCTTGTCGCGCCCGCGGCGCGGCGGCTGCTGGTTCTCTTGCATGGTGGCGTCAGGCGTGTAGAACTCTTCAATTGCTTCGGTGTGCGCGTTTTGTTCAACGCGGGCGACAAAGCGTTCAACGGTTTCAGGCGTGGGCATGCGGCGATTTCCTTTGCTTGTCTGTTTGGTTGATGGCTGTTGATGCGCGTTGCTCTCATGGCCGCTTCATCGCAGCCACAGTTCAACGGCAAAGCGCAAGTGTTGCATGCCGCGCCATTTGCTGCAGACAGCAACGGCCATCCTGACTCAGGACCAGGATCATTCAAGTTTCAGAGGAAGAAAAAAGAAAACCCAGCGCTAACTTGGGCGCTTGGCAGCTTCAACCAGCGGGTCCGCATGCCTGTGCACCAGCTTCCAGGCATCACCTTCGCGCCTGAACACTTCCGTCACCCGCAGCTTGTTCGCCACGGGCTCTAGCTCACCCTTCATGCGGGCCTGCGCTTTTTGAATGCCCGTCCAGAAGGCAACGGTATCGCCCGCCGCCATGTCCAGAATTTCCAGCTGGGTCGTGCTGCCTGGCTCAAACCTGCCGGCATCCTGCTGATAGCGCGACCACACTTCCTGCGTGCCCCGCACCACCCCGCCGCCCGGGCTCAGAAAGGTGGCCGGTGATTCCTGCGCCACAACACGCCCCAGAGGCGCCGCGTCACCACTGACATACGCGGCTGCGACGTGCTGCCGCTCTTTCATCAAGGTTTTGAAATCCTGCTGCTGTTTGCTCATCTTGCCTCTCCTTAAAAGGACACGCTAAGCCCGACGTGTGACCTGCGGCGTAGGACAAGGGATTGGGGGGAAAGCGGAGAAATCGCACCGTAGCGGAGTTTTTGGGCAATATTCACCTATGAAATTCACTTAAACACATACGTTCTGGCTGACTTGCCGTAGAAGCACACTAGCTTCGCCTCGTATTCGCGTTCATCATGGTTGTCACAAAGTGTTAGCGAATTTGTGACTCCCTGGATTAACGCTGCCCCGCACTCTTATAGGAATCGCGATATGCCTAAAGCAAATGGGAACGGAAGTTCAACGCCAGCAAAAATGGCGACATTTTCCGCATATCAAAAAATGGTGGAGCGAACCGATGAGCGCAGGCAGCGCACCGTGGCATTGATGGGCCTTGTGGGAGAAATCGGCGATCTGCACAGCATGATGAAAAAGCTCCTGCTTCAAAAAGATAATCCTTCATTTCGAACCGAACTTCGAGAAGAATTTGGGGATGTGCTCTGGTATCTAACGAGCCTGGCATCGCTGTACAAAATTCCACTCCAAGAAATCGCTGAGGCAAATGCCGAGAAAGCAGAGTCTCTCTATACGGCTGGTGGAGTAATTGTCTTCGACGAAGGCTATCCAACAGATGAACGACTTCCCAGGAAGTTTGTTGTCAATTTTTATGAAAAACCACTTGATCGCGGTGTGTACGTAAAAATTTCAGTGAATGATGTTGTGATCGGAGATGCCCTAACAGACAACGCGCACGAAGACGACGGCTACCGATACCATGATGTCTTCCATTTAGCGTATGCCGCCATCTTAGGTTGGTCACCAGTTACCCGGTCACTGCTAAAGCACAAACGCAAGTCCAACTCCAAAATTGATGAAGTAGAGGACGGCGCCCGTGCAGCCATCATCGAAGAAGCCGTCTCCATTCTGATATTCAACCAAGCACAGGAGCGAGGGTTCTACACAGACACGTCGTCAATAGACATTGCCCTGTTGAAAACTATCCGGCGCATGGTTAATGGGCTTGAGGTGAAAGCATGTACGGCCAAACAGTGGCAGAAGGCTATCAATCAGGGGTATGCCGCTTTCTCGGCATTGAAAGAAAGCAATGGCGGCGACGTGGTGGTTGATCTCGATCTTCAAACGATACATGTGCGACCGTCCACCTCTAAGGGGAACGCATCATGAGTGCTCCGACCATTGACGGCGCTACCGCTTTGGAGGCCTGGCGTGCGGGAACAGCAGCGTTGCTAGCGAATGGAGGAGAGATCAACAATCTCCTGACGACCATAGAACAACCGTGTGTGATCGATTCATCGTGGCTTGTTAATCATTCGCCACATCGCTTTAAAGAGTTGGGAGATGACATTCGTAATGTCGCGAATACTATCTTCCCTGACAAGCTAGCTATCCGCGCAGCGGACAGAGCAGCCCTCTACGCAATGTATCTAACGCGGCACGACCGGAGTCACCACTGGGTAGGAGGAAGACACGCCTGGGGAACCTATTTCGAGCGGCTCATCCGCTTTCCCCCTACAGAGGTAAACCAACTAGAACGCGTCATTGAAAAGCTCCGTACTTGGCCCACCCGCAGTACAACTGGGCTAGTGTTTCATCTCTCTTCTCCGGTTGTAGATGCGCCAAGAACCCGAGGAGGGCCATGCTGGCACTACGGAGAGTTGCTTTGGGGCGCAGACAACGTAATCGACCTGGTCGTTGTGTATCGAAATCACGACTTCTTTAATAAGGTACTGGGGAACTTCATCGGCCTTGGTCGGTTGCTTCAATTTATCTGCGATCAATCAGGGAAGCATCCCGGCAAGCTGATCTGCCATTCCGTTCATGCCTATCACGACAGCACGCAACAGACTCTTAGGTCGCTGGCGGCTTAAAAATGAAAAACATCAAAGAGTCCGAATTCCTAAACCTAGTGGAACGCGTCCAGGCTTGTCAAAGATGTCCACGCATGAACGGTAGCGCTCGTGTACTTGGCTTGGGATGTGGACCTATCAATGCCAAGGTTGTTTTTATCGGAGAAGCTCCGGGACGGCTCGGTGCGGACGGCTCTCATCTTCCGTTTCACGGCGATAAGTCTGGACATAACTTTGAGTCACTTATAGAGCAAGTAGGAATCAGTCGATATCAGGTGTTCGTTACCAATGCGGTACTTTGTAATCCCAAAGATGAGCAAGGAAATAATTCGACCCCGACACAAACGGAGATTTCAAATTGCGCCAGCTTCTTAAAGGAGCAACTAGAAATCTTAGAACCAGAGATCGTCGTAACACTTGGAGCCACTGCTTTGAAAGCCTGCTCAATGATTGAGCAGCATTCGCTAACATTAAGAGGGAACGTTCGAACGAGTAACAACTGGTTTGGCAAGAGGTTGCTGCCGATATATCACCCTGGACAACGGGCCATGATGCATAGGAGTTTTGCCAATCAACTTGCCGACTACCAATTTATAGCCGAATCGATGCGAAGAGTAGGCGGTGCCAAAAGATCCGCGAAGAGCTCGCGCTCTGGAGCACGAAGCGGCACTGAGAAACTGGCGCTGGTAACAAACAGACTATTAGAGAAACAGCCAGAGGGAATGAGCTACTTCGCGCTTCATAAGTTGTACTTTCTGGCCGAAATCGCACACATGGAGGCCACCAGTGAACGAATCACCAATTCATATGTTGTCAGACAGAAAGACGGGCCTTATTGCGTAGACTTGCACATAGCAAAGTTGCCCAACCTTATTCCCGGCCTAGTAATAGAACGGATTAAAGGAGTTGTGTGGTTACGGCTTAATTCTCAACGTAACTTGGACACATTCGGTACAGGCTCTCACTTGTCCGCCGTCGAATTGCAGTCCATAGATGGGGTTGTTGCCCGCTACGGCGACCTTACCGAGGCCGAACTCAAACGTGTCACCTATCTAAGCAAACCCATGCGAGCACTCCTCCGTAAAGAGCAGAATCTCCGCGCGAATCTTTTCAATGCGGCAGTACTTCCATATCAGGCAAAAGCCGACCCCAAACAATGACCACCTTATTCACCTATCGTCCCAGCACACCTACTTACGCGCTCATCGTCGAGGTCCTAGTGCTCCTTGATATCGCGACATCGACATAGTGCACCAATGTTCAAATCCATCCAAACTGGCGAAGTGCGAAATTATGTTGGTGATCCAAGCTGTGCAGCCGCGTATGAGTGGATATTGGATCTTCTGCGAGATACAACTGCGGCTTGGTTGCCAAAAGCGGAAGACTTCAATGATCGAATTAAGGGAAACATTGGGGAGTTCGTAGCCTTTCACGTAACAAAAAAAGATGTTGGATCTGGTTGGTATATTTTTTACTCCAACACCGATACTCCTCTCTCTAGAATTTCTGGAGCCGGCCTAGACATCTGTTACTTGTTCCTCGGCACCGACCTCACAGGTGCAGCAGACAAATTAATGATTCAGGAAATAAAAACTACTGGCTCATCTGCACTTACTTATGCTGACGCACTAGTTACCGACTACGACAAACTGAAATCTGTAGATCCGTCATTGAACTTACAAGCCAGGGTGAGAGCGTTAAAAGCGCGGATGCGCGACACGTACGGAATCACCGATAGATTAATTCTTGAGCGCGTACAGCTTCTGGCTCACCCGGACCCATCGAAATGCAGCAAGGTGTATTTCTTACCCACCCTTGTTCACGAGCTGAAAAACTCTGACCCTGCACTCAGGCTATCAACTGTTAAGAAAAAAATCGGTGCCCAAGGATGGAGTGTTTCACTCATATTTCCAATCAGCATCGGCCTAACTAGACTTAACGACGGCTTCTTACACCTAGCTCAGAACAAGTCTTTTGAGCCATGAGCACGATTCCCTCAGACATTAATTTCCGCATGAATGCCGCGGCTGCAGCGGCTCGTGCTAGAGGAGCGAAACCGACTGGCGAAACTACTGCAGGAGGAGACGTCTCAGTTGCCTTGTATTGCGTAGGTTCATTCGATGGGTATGCAAATGAAGATGAGTTAGCCTCGCTTGAGCTGGAGGAAATAGCAGCTCCTCTAATCGCAGCCGCAAGAACGCTCTTGGCGGTGTCGGACGAACTTCGTAGTAGCGATGCGTCGTTTCTTGAAAGTGCAGACGGCTTAGCTATGCACGCAGGTATTGCCTTCGCTATGCATGGGAACTTTCCCAGTGCCCGAACCTCTGTACTGGCCGCGAATCAGGTCTACAGAACATTAACAGCAGCTCGTCGCTTGGCTTGGGCGGTCTGCGATCCCGCCGCTATCGAAGACATCATCAAATTCGCAGACAACAACACAGATGAAGTGCTTTTCTACAGATCGTGGAAGCGAGCACTTCTAACTGTCGTTGAAAACGCTAAGGGCACATCAGAGCAATTACTAAGGAGTTTCGCTGTAAGTCCAAATGCGAGTGATGCGGCACTAATGTTTTCTACAGCAGTTGCGTTTCGTCAAGGATTTCGGTTAGCGATAGCGAATCTGAAAAATACGGTACCTCAACTCCCAAGCTCATTCATTGCCAGATTAATCGATGCCGGGCGCTGGACGTTGTTACCACCACAGAGAAAGCTTCTTGCTGACAAAGGTTTGGCACAGTCAAAAACAAATACGTTGTTAAATCTACCGACCAGCACAGGAAAAACTTTGCTTGCGGAAGCGTGCCTTGCCGCTGCGTTGGCCGAATCCACTGGCATTGCTGTGTACGTTGCTCCGTACATTGCCATTGGAGATCAAGTACTTACAGCCCTCAAAAGTCACATGGCAGAGGATATTGAGGTTGTGGCAATGTTTGGAGGCTTTAAGAGCGAGTTTCCTTCCGCAGATCCGGATACCAAACAAATACTCGTCGCAACGCCTGAACGGTTTGACGGTTGGTTGCGAACTACAACTGATAAAGCTCGACTGAAGATCATAGTTCTAGATGAACTGCATTGCATAGAAAATGGATCTCGAGGTGCGCGCATGGAGGGCACCATTACCAGGCTGCGTCTTCTGCAGGATGCCGGGGCTGCCTTCCGGCTAGTATGTTTATCGGCTGTTCTCGCGGAAGCACGAGGGCTTCGAGATTGGCTAGCCGTATCTGTTTCCGATTTTCATAGAGAAGGGTGGCGACCAACTGCGCGTCGATTGGCTTTGTGTCGCTCCGATGGAACTATGACTTGGATGTATGCCACCGACGCGTTGCGGCCCGCGGGGGCTCAATTTGGTACTCCTAGTAGCGGGTCGATCAAAATTAATTTACCTGAGATGGTTGTCCCGTTTAGAGGCGAGTACGTCCCTGACAAAGACTCTATTGCTGCAAGTCGCAATATCGCCGCAATCGCAGAAGACCTCGCCACACGATTGCATGGCCCAGGTCTCATCGTATGTCCCCGTCGAATCGATACTCGAAGAATTGCTGCCGCATTAGCAGAGACGGTGGTTGCTTCAGATACCAGCAAGATCCGGTTGACAGAGATTGCGGCTCGAGTGGAGTTAAATCATCCTTGGCTCTCTGGACTGGCAAGCATGATTCGGGCCGGTGTGGCCTATCACAACTCAACTCTTCCATTTGAAGTGCGCAGATGGGTCGAGCAATCGGTTCGAGATGGTGACCTAACTTTCGTCGCCTCCACTACCACCCTAGCGGAAGGAGCCGACTTGCCATTCCGATGGACACTCGTGTCCCACTGGCTTCGCGGCGTCTACGCTGGTGCGCCGCCAATCAACCCTCTTACCTTCCGAAACATCGCGGGCCGAAGTGGACGCGCGGGATCATATTCAGAGGGGGATACCGTACTTTTCGAGAGCTTGCTTGGGCCAAACGGCGCTGTATTAAGTAATCCAAACGAGCGCGTAGCTGCGATTAGCAAAATTCTGACTGACAATTCACCGTTAAATTCTTCCATCGCCAACGTTGACGAAAACATGGAAGAACGAGAAACGCAGGCGGTGAAGGCGGCGTTCTCCTCACAACTGATGGCCGCAATTCCTGAGAACCCTCATTCTGAGGATATTGTTTCCAGGCTAGCTGGTGCCTCTTACGCTGCAAATAGCGGTAGCCTGGATAAATTGGCACTGCTATTTACCAATGCGCTTAACGAAATGCTGGACTCGTCAGCAGTGGGAGGAGCATTCGCCGTACGAAATAGCCCAGTTTCTCTAACTGAACTTGGTGTTGCCGCCAATCGTAGTGGTTTTTCTCCCGGGACCGTACGCAAGCTTGTCGAATTCTTAAATGAAGAGACGTTGTCTTCAAATCCAATCCAGCTGGTGGCGAATGCGCTTAAGCAATTTGCCGGCGTACCAGAGCAGAGCAATCACTATCTCATCAAGATTTGCGAAAGCGACAGTCATCGACAATTCTTGAAATGCGCAGACTTAGCGAGCGTAGTGAGCTTCTGGCTCTCTGGTAGGTCGACACGCGAAATTTTCGAGTCGCTACCGACTTTTATTAAGACAAAAAGTAAACCCGAATCTATAGAGGCTCAGTTTGAGAATTTCGTTGGTTTTGTCGATTCCGTCATGCAATCATTCGCACCCTGGTTAATGCGATCAATGGATGCATTGAAAGCATTCGGAACTGAAGAAGCTCAAAGTTTCGATTGGCGTGGTTTGGCTGAAAAGCTGGAAAGTCGAGAAGATAACTCTTCCGTTGATTTTTTTGAATAAAACGGCGCTTCCAATTTTCCGGATGCCACACAGCGCACTCTGCGTCGATTGCCGACTGATCCCCGGCAACCGCATTTGGCCTTGCGCCCCACTGTGGCCACGCGTGCAGATGTGTGTCTGGTCTTGGTCGACATTGAGCCTCTGACACCCAGCAATACGAGCTAGTAGCGCCACACCGAATGGTAGATTCGGAAAAAGCCCAGCCCCGGGCTCAATAAAAACAAACCCATGAACAATAAAACCAAGATCGCCCTCGCCGCAGCCGGAGGAACCCTGTTACTGGTCGTGGCCACCGCCATCGTCATTACCCTTGACTCTGACCGTAGCAAGAAAGACGCACCACCGCCTGCCACCGCTCTGGCTGCCTCGCCACTCGACACCAGCAAGATCCTGACGGGCATGCAAGACCTGCTGGCCAGCTACCGAAAAATCATTGTGCTGTTTGCTGATGAGAAGAAACTGGGTGCGGGTGAGCGGGCCATGGCCAACCAGGTGGGGCAGGGACTGTTTCATGACAACCGTGCGCGGGTGGCCGAGATTGAGGCGCAGCTGGCGGCGCTGGTGGCTTCTGGCAGTGCGCAACGCTTTGATGCGATTGCCGGCATTCTGGATTACGTGGAAAGCGACAAAGGCCTCTTTGACGCAGACCGGCTGGCTTTTCGGGAACTGCTGCGCAGCCTGCAGGCCAGTGTGGCGGCAGACTCGTCATTGCCGGCCATCAAGCTGCACAAGCGCATTGGTGAAGACCTGGATGCGCTGGTGGAGATTGAGCGCAACTACGAAAAAGAAATTCGCCTGATATTCGGCCGCTTTGAGCCGCGTGCGATTGAGCTGAAGCGTGAGCGCTGGGAAGACTACGTTGCCAGCCTGAAGAAGCGCTACACGCGTGAGCAGATCTTGAAAGACTTTGGCGTGGTGATGCCTTACGCACTGCCCAAGCCCACCACGCGCAAAAGCAAAGACGAGGAAGAGGGCGAGGTGTTTGGCTACAGCCTGCCGCCCAAGACCATCGTGCTGACGTTTGACGACGGCCCGCACGGTGTTTACACCAATGAGATTGCGGCCATCCTGAAGCAGTACGGCGCGCCGGGCATCTTCTTTCAGGTGGGCAGCAACCTGGGCACGGTGGCCGCCGACGGCAAAACCAAGCTGGGGCCGCGCGCAGACATCAGCCGCAAGCTGCTGGAAGCGGGCCACACGCTGGCCAACCACAGCATGACGCATGCGCAGCTTTCCAGGCTCAATGGCGCGGGCCTCAAGTCTGAAATGCTGGGCACTGATGAATTGCTGAAAGCGGTGGATGCGCGGCGCTCGCCGCTCTTTCGCTTTCCGTATGGCGCACGCAACGACGAAGGGCTGGACGTGTTGTCGGCCGCGCACCTGCGCTCTGTCATGTGGAACATTGACTCGCTCGACTGGGCCGACCCGGTGCCCAGCTCGATTGTGGAGCGCGTGCTGAAGTCGGTCGAAAAAGAAGGCCGCGGCATTGTGCTGTTTCATGACATTCATGAGCGCACGGTGAAGGCGCTGCCGGCCATTCTGGAGCGCCTGGTGGCCGACGGTTACCAGTTTGCCAGCTGGGACGGCAGCGGCTTTACCGTGGCCAAGGGCTCGGGCGTGGCGCCCGCCCCGCAGGCGGCCAACCCGGGCTACAGCGACTCGTGGGCCATTGTGATTGGCATTGACGACTACGCCAGCTGGCCCAAGCTGCAATACGCGGTGCGTGATGCGCGTGCCATTCGCGAAACGTTGATTCAGCGCTTTGGCTTTGCGGCCGACCATGTGATTTCTTTGGAAAACCGCGAGGCCACGCGCACCGGCATATTGGCCGCCTTTCACGACAAGCTGGCGCACAGCGGCATGAAGAAAAACGACCGGTTGTTCGTGTTCTTTGCCGGGCACGGCGCCACGCGGCAGCTGAGCTCTGGCCGCGACCTGGGCTACATCATTCCGGCAGATTCAGACCCGAACAAGATCGCGACGGACGCGGTGCCGATGACAGAGCTGCAGAACATTGCGGAAAGCCTGACGGCCAAGCATGTGCTGTTTGTGATGGACGCCTGCTACAGCGGGCTGGGCCTGACGCGCGGCGCGGGCTCTGGCAACTTTCTGCGCGACAACGCGAAGCGCCTGGGCCGGCAGATGCTGACGGCCGGCGGCGCCGACCAGCTGGTAGCCGACGGCGGGCCGAACGGGCATTCGGTGTTTACCTGGACGCTGCTGCAGGCGATGGGCGGCAAGGCCGACCTGAACGGCGACGGCCTGATCACGGCCACCGAGCTGGCCGCGTATGTGGCGCCGGCCGTAGCGTCGGTGTCGCGGCAAACGCCGGCCTTTGGCAGCCTGCCGGGCTCGGAAGGCGGCGACTTTGTGTTTGCGCTGCCGGCAGAGGCCGAGTTTTTAAGCGCGCAGACAAGCCAGCTGTCTGGCGATGCGATTGCGCTGAACAGCAAGCTGGACGCCACACGCCCGCCCGCTGCGGCGCCCACAGCCGGCAGCGATGCGCCGGTGACGGCGCCGCCCACGGCAACCGTGGTGGTGAAAGACCTGCAGGGTGGTGAACAAAAGATCACCACGCCGCTGGCGGTGCCCAGCTCGGCTCGGCAACTGGCCCAGCGCGCCAATGACCGCGGCCTGCAGCTCTATAAAGAAAAGCTGTATGCCGAAGCCGAAGCCCAGTTCACCGAGGCGCTGAAGCTGCGCCCCGACTTTGCACTGGCCGCCAACAACCTGGGGTTTGTGTATTTCAAACAAGACAAGTTCAAGGAAGCGGCGCGCTGGTTTGAGAACACCGTGAAGATGGACCCATCACGTGCGATTGCCTACCTGAACCTGGGCGACGCCCATGCCCGCGCAGGCGATGGCGACAAGGCGAAGAAGGCCTTTCGCAACTACCTGGAGCTGGCACCGAACGGGCCGGGCGCAACCCATGCGAAACAGGAGCTTGAGAAGGCCTGATGCTGCTGAAGCAGGCTGGAGTTGAAGTGGCCTGGGGCGATTTGGCGATACTCTGCCTATGACTTCCACCTCCCCAGCCGCTCACGCAGTTTCGCGCCTGCGCACCGCGCGGCTGGCGCGCGCCTCCAAACCTTTTCTGGCCCGCGGCGGCCCGCGCAATGTGCGCTGCGCCGGTTGTCGCCTGATGCCCAGCCACTGCATGTGCGCCCTGCGCCCCAGCGTGCCCACGCGCGCGGGTGTGTGCCTGGTCATGGCCGACATCGAGGCGCTGAAACCCAGCAACACGGGCTGGCTGATTGCCGACGTGGTGGCGGACACGTTTGCGTTTGAGTGGGCGCGCACCGAGGTTGACCCTGCGCTGCTGGCCCTGCTGGCGGATCCGCAGTGGCAGCCCTACCTGGTGTTTCCGGGCGAGTTTGTGGCGGCTGAGCGGGTGGTGGCGGATGTGTTGCCTGCCGACTCAACAGATAGCCAGAATGCCAAACGCCCGCTGTTTGTGCTGCTCGACGCGACCTGGCCCGAGGCGCGAAAGATGTTTCGCAAGAGCCCCTACCTCAACCACTTGCCGGTGCTGAGTTTGCAGAGCGAGCAGCTCTCTCGCTACAAGCTGCGCCGCTCGCAGCGCGACACGCACTTTTGCACATCTGAAGTGGCCGCCCTGTGCCTGGAGCTGGCCGGTGAAACGCATGCGGCGCAAACGCTGGAGGCTTACCTGGATGTGTTTACCAACCGCTATTTAAAAGCCAAGCAGCAGCAGCCTTTGGATCTGGAAGATGCGGCGCATCTTCAGCTCCGCAAATTGGCTCACCCCTGAAGGGACTGACACACCCCTGTTGGGGCTCACTGCGTGTAGCCCCCTCTCCCCTTGCAGGGGACGGGCGCCTTGCGGCCGGCGAAGCCGGACCGCGGCCCCTGCTGGTGAAGCCACGCCACGCAGTTATAGTCCCACCCCATGGCTAGACCCCCTTACCTGCGCAAACGGCCTTCCCCGTCGGACGAGAGCGAAGGCCTTCTTTGGCGGCTGGTGGCTGCGCTGGTGGCGATTCCGATTTTTGAGATCTCGCTTTACCTGGGCCTGTACCTGATTCTTTCGCCGCGCAGCCTGAGCTACCTTTTCATGGCCATCCCCTTGTGGATGCATGGCGTGTACGCCGGCACGGCCGCGCTGGTGGGTTTGCTGTTTGGCTTTAACGGCATCACCTGGCTGCTGGGCCATCTCTTCATGACGCACCATGAAAACGAACGCAACCGCCTGGTAACGGCGCTGCTGTGGAGCGGGCTGGCGGGGCTGGCGTTTGTGGCTTCGCGCTTAGTGCCTTAGTGCCTTAGTCCGCGCGCTGACATCTGCTTGCATTGAGCCCGGCGCCGCTGGGCAACCGCTGTAATACATTCACTGCCTTCCTCACCCTTTCACATCACCTGGATACCCATGCGCCCAAGCTCCCGGCCTCTTTTTGGCACCACACTTGCCACCTTCGCCCTCACCGTGCTGCCGCTGGCCGGCGCGCTGGCTGTTACCCCGGCTGAACAGCCGTATGTCGGTGGCTACACCCAGGGCTCGGTCGATTCGCGTGCGCAGCTGATGCTGCTGGACGACAACACGTTTTGTTTTAGTTTCATGGGCGGCTCGCTCGACATGCTGGCCGGCGGGCGCTGGAAGGCCGAGGGCAACGGCGTGCGCCTGCAAGAGGTACGGCAAAACGGCTCCGTCTTCCCCGTCTTTGGCAAGCAGGTGCTTGAGCAGAAACAGACCGTGGAGTTTGACTTTCACGGCCATTCGCTGTCTCGCGCGGTGTCGGTCGCGTTTGCCACGGGCACCGACGAGACCTTGCCGACCAGCCTGCGCCGGCTCTTCAAGGACGGCCACAACGGCTGGTCTTCCAGCTACAAGCTGCCGCCCATGCCGGTGGCGCAGGTGCGCTACTTTTATATCGCCGACGCGGAAGTGGACGCCAACGGCCAGCCCAAACAGTTGCGCGTGGTGCAGTACCGGCGCGGCGACGCGAACACGCTGCGCGTGGGCTACAACCCGGCGTTTGGCAACCCGCCGCTGAACCAGCTTGCCACGCTGAAAGATGGTGAAGTGCTGCATGTAGACGGCAGCCGCTTTGGCCCGCGCAAGGAGCTGCCGGAAAAAGCACTGGAAAGAATACGCTCGGCCTGCATACGGCCCGCGCTGGCTGAGGCCAAGCGCCCCAGCGAAGAAGAAGCCGCAGAAATAGCGGCCGGACGCGCGACGTCCGTGAAACAGCCACCGCTGGTGCCTGTGAAAACCTTCTATCTGCCGCTGACGGCCCTGCAGGGCGCGGCGTATTTTTCTGAAGACAAGTAGGCTGGATGTGTCGCTGCGGCGGGCGCAATTTGCTACCAAATTAATAGCTGTTCGCGCAGACTCCTATTGGACTACAGGCACTTTTTATGCTTGAAGAAGCCCAACAGGGCTGCCTCCTTCGCCCCGGGGCCACTGCCGCGCACCGCAGCGCTGTTATTGATACCGGCGCAGCCAGGGCACCCGCTGTAATACATTCATTGGCTTCAACCCCCACCGGACTCACTGCCCATGCGCTCCATCTCCCAGCCTCTTGGCACCACGCTTGCCGCCTTCGCCCTCACCTTGCTGCCGATGGCCGGCGCGCACGCGCTGACTGCGGCTGAAAAGCCTTATGTGGGCGGCTACACGCAGGGCTCGGTCGATTCGCGTGCGCAGCTGATGCTGCTGGACGACAACACTTTTTGCTTTACCTTCATGGGCGGCTCGCTCGACATGCTGGCCGGCGGGCGCTGGAAGGCCGAAGGCAACGGCGTGCGCCTGCAGGAGGTTCGGCAGAACGGCGCGATCTTCCCCGCCTTTGGCAAGCAGGTGCCTGAGCAGAAGGAGACTGTGGCGTTTGACTTTCACGGCTATTCGCTTTCGAACGCAACGTCTGCCGTGTTTGCCACTTCCGGCAACGACGCGCTGCCCACCACGCTGCGCCCGCTGTTCAAGGAAGACCAGAGCAACTGGTCTGACAGCTACAAGCTGCCGCCCCTGCCGGCGGCACAGGTGCGCTACTTTTATATAGGCGACGTGGAGGTGGACGCCAACCGCCAGCCCAAACGGCTGCGCGTGGTGCAGTACCGGCGCGGCGATGCGAACACGCTGGCCGTGGGCTACGACCAGTCGTTTGGCAACCCGCCGCTGAACCTGTCTGCCACGCTGAAAGGCAGCGTGCTGCATGTAGACGGCAGCCGCTTTGGCACACGCGACGAGCTGCCGGGCGAAATCCTTGAAGGCATACGCGCGGCCTGCATACGGCCGGCGCTGGTGCCGGGCGCCAAACGCCCGGCCGAAGAGGGCAGCGAAGAAGAGGCCCAGGACAAAGCCGCCGCAGCCTTGGGTAAGGTGGTGGTGCGCAATGCGCCGCTGGCGCCGGTGAAAACTTTCTATCTGCCGCTGACGGCGATGCAGGGCGCGCCGTACTTTCCCGGCACGGAGAAGTAACTCAAAGCAGGCCACGGCTGGTTACCGTGGGCGGCCGCGATTTGCTCCTGAATTAATAGCTGCTCGCGCACAGCCTTATTGGGCTGTAGCCACTTAAAATTGCGATTGCGCATTGAGGTTGGCGGACCCGCAGCCCGCGCACCACCTTTCCCGGCATCACCTCCTCATCGCTTGCGCCCGCGCAACGCGCCGGGCTTGCCAGTCCATGCGCCCAAAAAAAACATCGAAAAAAGCGGCAGCGCGGCCGTGGCGGAAGGGTCGCGCTTGAGCGGGTGCGGGTTTGTTTCGGCGCGGGCTGCGGGCTTGGCGGCCGGGGAAGGTGCGGCGTAAGGGCGGGCTTGGCGTTTTGTCATCCTGAGAGGTCCGGTTTCAAAAAGGGAAAAGGAAAGCAAAGGCGGTGATGGTCGGCGCTGGCTGTCGCCGGGATGTCGCGATGCGTGCTTCCACACCGCATCCGGCCGCGACATCTCCGCGACAGGGGGGCGGCACAGTGCGTCCAGCCTGGCGATCCGCCGGCGGCCTTTTTCCAAAAACCGTCCAAGAGGAAATCTCCCTATGAAGCGCAAATCTGTTGTTGTTCCCGCCGGTGTGGTGTTGCTGTCGGCGCTCACGGGCGCTACGGGCATTACGGGCGCCTATGCGCAGCCCAGGCCCGAGCCCGGGGCTTCACCTTGGGGCCTGGGTGTGGGCGTGGCGGCCCGAACCGACATTTACGCGGGCGAAAGCACGAAGCTGCGCGCGGTGCCGCTGATCAGCTACCAGGGCGAGAAGTTCTTCTGGCGCGGCATCAGCGGTGGCTACCACTTGCTCAGCCGCGACGGTTTCACATTCGATGCCACCCTGGGCGCCCGGCTGGGCGGCATCAAGAAAGATGATTTCGGCGTAGCCGAGCTTGCGGCCCGGGGCATCAACCGCAACCTGCTGGAAGACCGCGACGGCGGCCTGGACCTGGGGATTGCCGGGTCCTTCAAGGGCCAGATGGGCGTGGTGGAGCTGGCGCTGAAGGCCGATGTGTCGGGCACGAGCAAGGGTTACGAGGCCTCGGCCAAATACGGCTATCCGCTGCAGTGGGGGTCAACCACGATCACGCCCAACATTGCGGTCAGCCATTACTCGGCCAAGCTGGCCAACTATTACTACGGAACACTGGACACGGAAGTCGCCCGCGGTGTGGTGAACTACAAGCCGGGCAGCGCGGTGATTCCGCGTGTCGGTATTGAGGTGATGCGGCCCTTTGCCGACAAGTGGATTCTGGCGGGCGGCCTGTCTTACAGCGCGCTGCCAAACAAGATCCGCAACAGCCCCTTGGTGGACAGGGACGCTAATGGAGTAACTTCTGTTTTTGTCGGGGTTTCGAGGAAATTCTGACACCCGCCGCGCCACCACGCGACCGAGATAGAGGACCGAGATGAACATGATTGAAGGCCCCTTGAGCATCCTGATCGTCGAGGACAACGCGCCCATGGCGGCGAATATCTACGACTACCTGGAAGCCTGCGGCCACAAGCCCGACGCCGCGCCCGATGGCAAATCGGGGCTGGGCATGGTGCAGGCGAATCACTACGACGCGATCGTGCTGGATTGGATGATGCCGCGCATGGACGGCCTGACGATGCTCACGCAGCTTCGGGGCGAACTCAAGTCCAGGACGCCGGTGATCATGCTGACGGCCAAAGACCAGCTGGACAACAAGCTGCAGGGCTTTGAAGCCGGGGCCGACGACTACCTCGTCAAACCCATCGCGTTGCCGGAACTTGAAATGCGGCTGCGGGTGCTGGTGACGCGCAGCCATGCGGCGCAGGCCCCGGGGCAGGTGCTGGAAGTCGGCGACCTGCGCTTCAACCTGCAGTCGCTGGTCGTGACCCGGGGGGACCGCGAGCTGTCGCTGTCGCCGATCAAGCGGCAGATACTGGAGGTCTTGATGCGACGCTCGCCGCACGTCGTGAGCCGCGAACACCTGGAGTCGCAGATCTGGGGCGAGCGCACACTGGACAAGGACATCCTGAGGTCGCACATGCACCTGCTGCGCAAAGAGGTCGATGGCGAGGGCGCCCCGAAAATCCTGCACACCGTGCTCGGGCAGGGCTACAGCTTGCGGGTGCAGGATGGCGAATAAACGGCGCATGTTCGACCTGCATTGGCGCATCAGCGCCCTGTTCGTCGCTTTCGGGGTGTTGCTGGCTTTGGGCGTCACTGTCTCGGTCGGCTTCGGCCAGGTGATGATCACGCACCCGGTGTGGGAGCAGATACTGCGCTCGACCACCCAGCATTACATTGCCGGCAGCACGGGCAAGCAGCCCGTGCCTTTGCCGACACAGGGCGCCTACAAGGGATGGCACCTCAAGAGCGGCACGGCCTTGCCCGCCGACATGCCGCCCTACCTGGCCACGCTGCCCGCCGGGTTCTACAGCGAACAGGACCTGGACCGGTTTGACGAGCACGACTACGCGGCCCTGGTCACGCCGGTCGCGGACGGCCGCGTGGTCACGGTCATTGACATGACCGACATCGAGCAGCTGCAGAACAAGGTCGGCATCGGGGGCTTGATCTTTGTGCTGGTCAACCTAGCGCTGGTGGGCGCCACGCTGCTGTGGCTTCACGGCAGCCTGCGCAAGCCGGCCAGGGCCCTGGCGCAGCACATGGAAGCGCTGGACCCGGAACAGCCGTCGCAGCGGCTGTCGGTTGACTACCCGCAGGCGGAGCTGCACGACATCGCGGTACAGGTCAACCGCCACCTTGAAAGGGTGGAGCGCTTCATCGAGCGGGAACGCAGCCTGCTGGACCAGGCCAGCCATGAGTTCCGCACCCCGGTCGCGGTGATCAGCGGCGCGGTGGACGTGCTGGCCAAACAGGCGTTGCCCACGCAGGCCAAAGGCCCGCTGGACCGGATTCGCGGCACGGTCGACAACCTGACCGAAACCATGGGCGCCCTGCTTTACCTGTCGCGCGAGCCGGATGGCAACGCAAGGGTGGAGACCACCCGGGTCGACCTGATTTTGCAGGAGCTGATGCAGGACCATGAGCACCTGCTGGCCTTCAAGCCCGCGCGCTATGTGCTGGTGGAGTGCGTGAGCCTTTCTGTCAATGCGCCGGAAGCGATGGTCAGGATCGTCATTGCCAACCTCCTGAGGAATGCGGCCGAGAACACGCAGAAGGGGGACGTCACGGTCAGCCTCACGCCGCAAAGGCTGCGGGTGAGCGACTCCGGCGAAGGCTTCGACGCGGTGGAGGCCGCGCGCAGCTACAGCGCGGCCTTGCAGACGTCCATGAAGCCCGGCGGCGGCCGGGGGCTGGGGCTGTTTTTGACGAAGCGGATCTGCGAGCGCTTCAAATGGTCGCTGGCCATTTCGTCAGCGGTGAGCAAAGGCTCGGTGGTGGACATTCGCTTCTAGTTTCCAGCTTCTGGTTTCAGGCATTCACCGTGCCCGGAAAAGACGCGGGGTAACGCAGGGCGGCAGCAACGCCGGGCGGGGAGGACGGCCCCATGTTGCTACCAAATTAATAGCTGCTTGCGCACATTCTTATTGGGTTGCAGCCACTTTTTATGCCTGAAAATGCCTTGAAAAGACCTCAATCAGACCCTGCGACCTTTATCCACCCGGAAAATCAAACTGCGGCGCGGTGCTGCTGAGCACCGCGGTGACGGGCGCGGCCGGCCAGGCGGCGGCCAGCTCGGTGGCAAGTGTGCTGATGAGGCGGCGCACGTCATCTGCCGCCGCGGCGTGCAGGGCCTCGGCCACGATGAGCACGCTGTGCGTGGCGGCGCTGACCGCCGAGAGGCCGCTTTGCCGATTAGTCCAGCGGCGGGCGTGGGCTGCGGGCGGCTGGGCGGCGTCGGCAAAGATGACTTCGTGCGGCTCGGGGCTTTCTGTTTCGCCGCTGAAGGCCTGGTAGCTTTCAGCGCCGGTGGCGTAGCGCACCTCCAGCTGCTGCGCCACCCGGGCCACGTCAAACACGGCGACGGGAATGGCGAACGCAATCGACACGGCGTTGCACAGGTCAACCAGCGGGTGCAGCTGCGGCAGCGACCCTTCCTTGCGGAAGCGGCGCAGCAGTGATTCAGATGCGCAGCGGTATTGCGTGGGCTTGAGGCCCATTTTTGAAAAGGTACGACGCCAGGCCTGCACTTCGGGCAGCTCGCCTTCAGCGTTGGTGGCCAGACGGGTGGCAGCGATGGCGTTGAAGCGGGCAACCTGGGCTGAGACGTCTGCATCGGCCGTGATGCCAGTGGCGGCCAGCACGCCGGGCACCAGCTCAGGGTAGTCGGCCCAGATGGCCGGGGAATGGCGGAAGAACATGCGCGACGGCCTTTTTTTAAAAAGTGAAACAGCGGCCAGCATGCCGCCGCGCGCACCAGCCGTCTTGAACGTTATTGCAGCGAGCTTTTGGCCATGGCCTGCTGCCAGGCGCCGGGCGTGAAGCCGAACTGGCGGGCGAACAGCCGCGTCATATGGCTCTGGTCGGCAAAGCCGCAGGCCGCAGCTGCCTGCGCCAGCCCGGCGCCGCTGCGGATGAGGTCGCGCGCTCGCTCGGCACGCTGCTGCAGCAACCAGGCGTGGGGCGTGAGGCCGAAGGCCCTTTCAAAACGGCGCAGCAGCTGAAACTTGCTGAGGCCGGCCGTGCGGGCCAGCTCCGTCAATGTGGGCGGGGCGAGCAGATCAGCAGCCAGGTGGTCGCGGGCGCGGTGCAGCTCAGGCGAAGAAGGTGAGGTGGACGATGAGACTTGCGATCGCGTGACAGGTGAAACGGCATGACGGTGCAGCAGCAAGGCACAGGCGCGGACCAGCGCCTCTTCACACGCGAGGGGATCTGCACCGCGGCGCCCCGCACCGGCGTCCCACTGCTGCAGGTGGCCGAGCAGGTGTTGCAATGCTGTGCGCAGGCGCACGTCCCGCGCGACGGGGCGCGTGAGTTCGATGTCAGTGGCCCGCGAGGTGTCTTCCGCATCAGCCACAAGGGACGCGATGACCGCAGGCTCAAAGTACAGCATGCGCCAGCGCCGCGAAGGGCCGCCCAACGGCCGGCCGTCATGCACTTCACCGGGGTTGCACATGATGACGTCACCTGCATAAGCATCAACCGGGCCGCGGCCACTGGCCGAGCTTTGCGCGCCCTGCTCCATCAGCCCTACGCCATAGACGGAGTGCCAGTGGCGGCCGAAGTGGCGCGCGCTTTCCATCTGCGTGGCGTAGATGCCCGCCCACGGCGAGCCGAAGACACGGCCCTGGTGGGCGGATGATGCGGATGCGGATGCGGAGGGCATGGGCGTCATGATGCATCGGGAATGCGCGGCGCGCCAGCCCTCCTGGCGCACTCTCAAGGCGGCACCCTGGTGTCAGGGCTCCGCAGCTTTTGAAGTGGTGGTATTCAGATGGCAGGCCGATATTTGCGACGGCGCGACCTCAATCAGGGCCGGCCGGACTTCCCGGCAAATGGGCATGACATGCGGACACCGGGGGTGAAACGCGCAGCCACTGGGCACGTTCATCGGGCTCGGCATCTCGCCCGCAATCGGCCTGTACGTCAGCGGTTTCGCGTCCATGCGCGGCGCGTCGGCAATGAGCGCCTTTGTGTAGGGGTGGTTGGGTTGGCTGAAGAGCGTCTCTGTTTTGGCCAGCTCCACGATGCGGCCGAGGTACATGATCGCGACCCGGTCGGCCAGGTATTCCACCACGGCCAGGTTATGGCTGATGAACAGGTAGGCAAGGTTCTGCTCTCGCCTGAGCTTCTGGAAAAGATTGAGAACCTGCGCCTGGATGGACACATCAAGCGCGGAAACGGCCTCATCGCAGACGACCAGCGATGGCTTCAGGGCCAGCGCCCTTGCGATCGCAATTCGCTGCCGCTGCCCACCCGAGAACTGGTGCGGATAGCGTTCGCCGTAACTGGCGTCAAGACCCACCTGTTCCAGGAGACCCCGCACGAAGGGGGCTTTGTCTTTGGCAGAAATCAACCCGTGATAGATGGCCGCCTCGCTGAGCAGCTGATCAACACGCAGCCGCGGATTGAGCGAGCCATAGGGGTTTTGAAAGACCATCTGGACGTTTCGATGAACATCCGAAAGATAGGGCTTGCCCGGCACCTGGTGGACCACAACGTCACCGCTGGACGGTTCCAGAATGCCCGCCACAATCCGCCCGAAGGTTGATTTGCCGCAGCCCGACTCGCCCACCAGGCCGACCACCTCTCCCGCCTCGATCTGCAGGCTGACGTCACTCACTGCGGACACCTGTTTGGGCGTCTTGCGAGCCAGCTTCAATTTGTGCGCCAGTTGCCCGCTCCAGGTTTGCGCGGCGCCAAACCGTTTCGAGACATTGGCCGCTTCAAGTATCGTGGTCATGAGTTGTGGGTGGTATAGGGATGAAAGCAAAGAAACTCCCGGTCATCTGTCCGGGTCAGGCCGGGCATCTTTGTGCACGCTTGCGTTGCCCGGCTGCAGCGGGGTGCGAACGCGCAACCGGACGGCAGATTGAGCAGGGGCGGCGTACTTCCTGGAATGGGCTTGAGCAGGGAACCGCGATCCTGTGACTTGGGCAATGAGTCGATCAAGCCGCGTGTGTAAGGATGTCTCGGCGACCTGATCACGTCTGCGACCGCGCCTTTCTCGACGATCCGGCCGGCGTACATCACGCACACGTAGTCGGCGAGGTCTTTCACCACGCTCAGATCGTGCGTTATCCATACCAGTCCCGTTCCACGCTCTTTTGTCAGCTTGCGGATCTGGTAAAGGATCTGCGCCTGGATCGTGACGTCGAGGGCGGTCGTCGGCTCGTCGGCAATGATCACGGCCGGCTCGTTGACGATGGCGTTTGCGATGGCTATTCGCTGGCGCATGCCACCCGAGAGTTCATGCGGATAGGCGCGCATCCTTTCGGCCGGCGCCGGAATTCCCACCGCGGCCAACGCGGCGCATGCGCGCTCCGTGGCATCTGACCGGGATACTTTGGCGTGAATCCGGATGGTTTCCGTCAACTGGTCTCCCACCCGGATGACAGGGTTGAGCGACATCATGGGGTCCTGGAAAACCATCGCCATCTCTTTACCCCGAATCCTGTTCCATTCGCGGGCGGAGACGGAACGCAGGTTATTTCCCCGAAGGAGAATTTCACCGGCAACGATTCGACCGGGAGGATCCACCAGGTTCATCAGGGACATGGCCGTCACGGACTTTCCCGATCCCGACTCGCCCACCAAGGCAACGATTTGCCCTTGCCCGACCGAGAAGGAAACGTCGTTCACCGCCCTGGCGACGCCGGCCTTGGTCTCGAAATGGGTGGTGAGCCCATTGACCTTTAACGCACTTGTGCTCATACCTGATCCAGCTTGGGATTGAAAACAACACGCAGACGATCACCGATCAGGTTGATCGACCCCACCAGGAGCACCAATGCCAACCCCGGATAGACCGAGATCCAGTATTTGTTCGTGAGCATGTACTCGAATCCATTGGCAATCAGCAACCCCAGCGAAGGTTCTGTCTGGGGGAGCCCTATGCCCAGGAAGCTCATCGTTGCCTCCAGGCTGATGGCGTGTGCCGTCTGCAGGGTGCCCGTGACGATGAGCGTTCCCATGCAGTTTGGCAGCACGTGCCTGAACATGATTCGCCTGGGGGGCAGGCCTTGCCCCATCGCTGCCTCCACATACTCTTTTTGTTGCTCCACCAGCGCGGCCCCGCGCACGTTGCGGGCGTAGTACGCCCATTGAACAATGATCAGGGCCAGCAGGGTCTTGTCTACGCCCTGGCCCAGCGATGCCAAAAGTACCAGCGCGATCAGGATGGCCGGCAGGCTCAGTTGCAAGTCAACGATCCGCATGAAAAACGAATCAACACGTCCGCCAAAGTAGGCGGCCGTCAGGCCCACTGTTGTTCCGATACAAAGTGCGGCCAATGCACTGAGAAGGCCGACAGCCATGCTGATGCGAAGCCCGTAGAAGATTGCGCTGATCAGATCCCGTCCGGCGCCATCGGTGCCGAGGACATGCAGCATTCCGGTCGCTTCGCTGCGCGCACCTGGGATGAGTTCCGCGTCCACTATCGATACGGCGGCCAGGTCGTACGGATTTTGCGGTGAGAAAAGCGGTGCGCCCAGTGCCACGATGAGCAGCAGCCCAAAGACGACAAGCGCCACCAACGCAATTTTGCTGAGCAGGAATTGCCGCCGGATCCGGCTCCACGGGGTTTGTGCCGGCTGCGCCACTGGCAGGTCCGCCAGTTTTTCTTCCGGATTCAATGATTCGGTCTGGATCATGGGGTCACCTCATTTTTATTTGCTGCGGGCTCTGAGCCGGGGATCAAGAATCACATACAGGAGATCCACCAGAAGGTTGATGGAGACCACCAGAAGAACGGTGACCATCAGGTAGGCCACGACAACCGGCCTGTCGAGATGAAGGATCGAGTCAATGATGAGTTTGCCCATGCCTGGCCACGCAAAGACCGATTCGGTCACCACGGAGAAGGCAATGAGGTGACCGAACTCGAGCCCGACGGCGGTGACAACGGGGATCATCACATTCGGGGCGATGTGTCTCGCCAGGAGCCTTAACCCGGACACGCCTTTGGCGCGCGCAAACCGCACGTATTCCTGTTGCACCACATCGCGGGTTCCGGTCTCCGTCAGGCGGATCACCATGGCAATCTGGAATATCGCAAGCGTCGTCGCCGGAAGGATCATGTGCTTGAGGCCGTCCCATGTCAGGAAGCTGAAGGCGATGCCGAAGAGCTGTTCGGTGTCGCCTCGCCCGCCTGACGGAAGCCATCCGAGGTTCACCGAAAAGATGAGGATGAGGATGAGCCCCTTCCAGAACGTGGGAATGGTCACCCCCGCGATTGAAAATCCGGCAATGAGCTTGTGAACCCAGGAGTCCGGCATCAAGCCCGCGACGAGTCCGAGAGGGATACCGATGGCCAGCGCCAGTATCAGCGCGACAAACGCCATCTCCAGGGTTGCGGGCATGCGCTCCAGAACAATTCCCAGTGCCGGCCGGTTGAAGACAAATGATTTACCAAGGTCTCCCTCGACCGCGTGTTTCACAAACAGCGCGTACTGCTCGTAAATCGGCCGGTCCAGCCCCAGGCTGCGCGCCGCCACCTCTACTTCTTCGGTAGAAGCATTCGGGCTGACGAGCAGGTGTATGGGGTCGCCAATGAGGTGAATGCCCGTAAACGCGATGGCAGACATCAGCGCAACAACGACCAGGCTGTCGCGCATTCGCTGGAATATGGGGCCAAACATCAGATTGCGTCCTTATCACTGGCCGCGACAAGGGCCAACCCCTCATATCGCGCGCCGCTTCGCTCGAGCCCGCGGCCTCCACCCGGGGAAGCCGCAACAGGCCCCCTATTGCACGTCACTTTCATCAAAAACTCCAGTCAGCGGGAGGCCTCCCGCCGATACGTCACGTTCGCACAACTGCTCGCAATTTAGAGGCCAACCAGTGCCCTTGCCAGCTTTCACCTTGTGCATTCGCGGCAACAGCGCCACGAAATTTCTTGACAGTCATCACCGCTTCATGATCTAGTTGTAACGCTGTTTGATACAGTGTATCGCTAGTCAATACAAAAAAGCAAGCGAGTTTTCAGGATTTATGACGGTCGGCGAGGAGGGAAGCAGGAAAGACCTGGGCGAACTGCGCCCGTGAGCACCCATGCGGCGGCGAATGGTTCGCCGCCATTTACAAAACTTTCAGGAGTGAGAAATGAAATTGAAGATAGCCTGCCTGGCTGCGATTGGCGCCGGCGCAATAACCGCAATAGCCCCCGTCGCCGCGCTGGCGCAAAGCACGGTGACGATTTACGGGAGGATGGACACGAGCTTTGAGAACTCAAAGACCGGCTCTGTCACTCAGACTTTGATCACGGGCAACGCGTCCCGGTTCGGAGCCAAGGGAACCGAGGACCTGGGGGGAGGGCTGAAAGCGCTCTTTGGCCTGGAGATGGGAATCTCTTCGGACACCGGAGCGTCAAGTTCGCCCGTCTACCGCAACTCTTACGTCGGCATCAGCGGCGACTTCGGTGTGGTCAATATCGGCCGCATCGACTCGGCCGCGCCCAGCCGCACGCCGATCTATGCGATCCTGGGCCGCAACGTGGAGTACGTCATCCACGATGCCGGCGCCACCGCGATTGGCACCTCCATCTTCAACGCGCGCACCCGAGTGTCCAATGCCATCGGCTACGCCAGCCCGGTGATCAGCAACTTCGTCTTCCGCGCCGGCCATTACTTCAACGGTGAAGGCCTGCCGGAAACCGCGGCCGGCCCGGTCCGCTTTGAGAGCGACTACAAGCAGACCGATGTCTCGCTGAGCTACGGCGAAGGCGGCGGCCCGCTGGGCCTGGGCGTCGGCTACGGAAGGGACAGCAAACGCGGTGGTGCCCTGCTCAACGATTTCAGGAACAAGTGGATGCTGGTGGGCTCCTACGACTTCGGGGATATCCGGGCCTGGGCGGTCTACAACCGTGACAACTTTCAGGGCAATGCGCTGTCGCGCAGCAAGGTGGCGGCGCAGATGATCGGCGCCTCCTGGGACATCACGCCGAGCAGCAAGGTCATGGCCAACTACATCCGCAAGGATGTCCAGAGCGATCCGGCGGGCAAGCTCAAGCGCTTCCAGGCGGGTTACTCCTACAAGATGAGCAACCGCACGTCGCTGTACGGCTTTTATGACCGCTCGGACCCGAACAACCGCGTCGCCAATGACGTGATCCGCGTTTACGGCGTGGGCATTCAGCACAACTTCTGAGCGCCAGGAGCTGGCGTAACTAGCTGATACGCAAAGCCCGCCTCCGGCGGGCTTTTGTCATGGCTTTTGTCAT
>NZ_JBFUGQ010000004.1:0-170950 GCF_056402835.1 Polaromonas sp. P3_B4 | reverse complement strand
GTTCAAGGATTCCACCGCTACGTTGACGAGCACCGATGTTGGCGCAACCATCTTCAAGTGGGTGTGTGGCCCCGGATCGACGGGTACCGCAATGCCTACGAAATACCTCCCAGGTTCTTGCCGGGGCTAAAACCTGATTGCTGCGTAACGCAGCAATTCATGGGTTAACAAGCGGCGCGTCTTTGACGCGCCGCTTTTATTTGGGCAAAAGTTGTCCGATGGAGTCCGACAGTTGATTTCTGAAACTTCAGTGCGAGTCAGGCTATTTGCATGGTTGTCTGTGTTGGCATTCCTTGCGTATCTGTTGCCGAATCATTACTCTCCCTGGCTCTCTGCGCATCAGGAATCGGCGATGGCGGTGGCTTTTTTGCCTCTGGTTATGTGGGTGGCCTTTTACAGAACAGTGAATGTGCCAATACTGGCGGTGGCCGCTTGGGCCCTGGCAGTAGTTCCATTTTTTCAATTGGGTACGGGGCTGATTGTTTATCGGAGTGATGCCCTGATGGCGTTCCTCTACCTGTCTGGGTTCGGGCTGGTCGTTTTGACGGGTTTTCGCTACGCAAGGTCGAGCGATAAAGATTTAATCGACCTCACCCGCATTACGGCGTTGTGGGTCGCCATTCTGCTGGCTGGAATTGTTTCCATGGGAATTGCATTTCACCAGTGGCTGGACCTTCGGTTGCTGGGACTCTTTTTGATCGAACTCCCCCCGAATGCCCGTGTTTACGCGAATTTGGCGCAACCTAACCATTTCGCAACGCTCCTGCTCCTCAGCCTTACAGGGCTTCTGTTTCTATTCGAAGCCGGGAAAATTCGCCCATCTATAGGTCTGATAGCTGCTTTCCTGCTGGCATTTGGGCTTGTCATGACTGGCTCTCGCTCCGTGTTATTGGCGTGGTGCTGGTTTCTGCTTCTGTTCATAACGCTACGACGACGATGTCAATTGCGCGTCAAGTGGGAGGGCATTGCTGCGGTCGCTTCGTTTTACCTGGTTATCTCTTTGATGTGGTCTTCGATTAACGAATGGCTACTGCTAGGCGATGGAGTGACCAGTGCGGTGGATCGGCTTAACCCCGGCGTAAGAACCATTTACTGGGAGTCCATGCTGAAAGCAATTTCTCTGGCGCCATGGCAGGGGTATGGTTGGGGGCAGATACCTGCGGCGCAACAAGCTACCGCATTGGCCTATCCGCCAACACACACCTTTTTTGAGAGCTCTCACAATCTTTTTCTTGACTTGATATTGTGGAATGGACTACCTATAGGGCTCGCTGTTGTGCTGTTGCTCTCGGGCTGGTTTTTTTTGCAATATCGCAAAGTTCATGACGCCTTGTCTTGGTGTCTTTTGCTCGGTGTGGGTTTTGTGTTCAGTCACGCCATGGTTGAATTGCCCTTGAACTACGCTTACTTTCTGTTTCCTGTCGGCTTTTGGATGGGAGTTTTGAATGCTAACTCCGGTTGGGTCCTGCGTGATTGGCGCCCGTGGGCTGCCAAGCGGATAGTACGTCCGGCATTGATTTCTATCGTTATCGCGACGGCGGTCCTCTTTATTCTTGTTTTAAGGGAATATCCGGCATTTGAAGAGGACTGGCAAAACATGCGCTATGAGGAAGCGCGCATTGGGAACAATGTATCCCCGCCGGCACGGGCGCTATTGTTAAACCAACTGGAGGAATTACTCCGCTTTACGCGAACCCAGGCTAGCCCCGGTATGACAGCAGAGCAGTTGAACTGGATGCGAGAAGTATCAAGGCGATATGCATATTCCTCCGCATTGTTTCGCTATGCTACGGCTGCGGGTTTGAATGGAGATAAAGTGGAAGCAAAACGTGCGCTGCAACTTCTTTGCAGCCTGCATCCGGTTGCAACATGTTCTGAGGCAAGAATGTCGTGGACGGAGCTATCCAAAAGTAAATGGCCACAACTTTCGGATATCCAGTTTCCTGCGATGCCCCCGGAAAAATGAATTTACCATCAGCTGTACCAGTTAAAAAAACAACGAGATATGCCAGAGAAGCTGACCTATCCAGTGCAAGTGAACGCGTGCTATAGAGCTAAATCGCCTGTGATGGATTGCGACAGGTGATGGTGACAGGAAAAGGGAAGCTTCTTGCTGGCACATGGAAGGGGCTCGTTACCTTACTCATCACGTTGCCCTGGCTTAATCCAATCGCGGGAGGGCCCTCCCCCAATGTTGTTCCGTTGCTGATGAGTCTCGCCGCTGGTGCTGGCCTGATGTTTCTTCACTCCTTCTTGCCGAATATATATAAGGATAAGGCGACGAGCGAGGCTCCGTTTTGCGGGTACTGGACAGCCCCGGTTTCCCTGGCATGGCTTCTGGCGGGGACGATCAGCAGCATCTTTGCCTTGTTGCAATACTCCGGGCATGCCGATGCCCTCGCCCCCTGGGTGGCCAATGCCGGACTGGGTGAGGCCTTCGCAAACTTGCGCCAGCGCAATCAATTTGCCACCCTTAGCAATATTTCCCTGGCTGCCGTGATTTGGTGGGTGACGAAGGATACGGGGCCCCGTGGCCCCGCTGTGAAGGCCTACAGCTGGCGGTTACTTGCACTTGTCTCGGCTGCGGGAGTACTTGCGTTGGGAAATGCCGCTTCTTCCTCCCGCACGGGAATGGTTCAGCTATTTTTCGTAGCTGGATTGTGGTGGTACTGGGGGGCGATGCGACTACCCCGCGTTCGCCGGCTGCTATGGGTATCAGTGGCTGTGTACGTGTTGGGCATACTCTTCCTCCCATGGATGGCCGGGCTGGATCCCTTGTTGTACGGGGCGGCAGCCCGATTTCTGGCCGGCGATGAACTCTGCGTTAGCCGCTGGACGCTCTGGTCGAACGTGTTGAATCTGATTGCCCAAAAACCGTGGTTTGGCTGGGGATGGGGTGAACTGGATTACGCGCATTACATCACCCTTTACAACGGTCCCCGGTTCTGTCAAATACTCGACAACGCGCACAACTTACCTCTGCAACTGGCTGTTGAGCTAGGGCTTCCCGCGTCGCTATTCGTTTGCGGTGCCTTTGCGTATTGGACAATCCGCCGTGCACCATGGCGCGAAACTAATCCGACACGCCAGCTCGCATGGACCGTGCTTCTAGTGATTCTGCTCCACAGCATGCTCGAATATCCGCTATGGTATGGCCCATTTCAGATGGCTTTCTGTCTTTGCATCGCAATGCTCTGGAGGCGGGAGAATGCGGCCCCGATGGCGGCGAATCTGCCAAAACCTGTATTAGCCCGCCGTGTATCGGTCATAGGCATGCCTTTGCTGGGAGGTGCTCTGGCAATAGCCGTTGTCTATGCTGCGTGGGACTATCGCCGCGTCAGCCAGATCTATCTTCCCGTGGACGAACGATCTACCGTCTATCGCAGCGACACGCTTGCCAAAATTGAGGGCTCGTGGCTATTCGCCGATCAAGTGCGCTTTGCCCAGATATCTCTCACGCCTCTGACTCCGGCAAACGCCCAATGGACATTTAATACCGCAAGCGCATTGCTGCATTATTCGCCGGAGCCACGAGTTATCGAAAAGCTCATTGAAAGTGCAGTGATGCTCGACTCTGATGATGTAGCTGTCGAGCATCTGGCGCGTTACAAGGCCGCTTTCCCGACGGAATACGCACAATGGACGCGGCAAAACAGCAAATTTGTACCGGGGCAGGCGCCACCGACGGGAGCGGCGGCCGCCAGATGAGGACGGTACTACAAGGGCTCGTGGACGAAACTGCCTGATTTACCGCCGTGTTTCTCAAGCACATGCACGTCGGTGATGGTCATGCTTCGATCTACGGCCTTGCACATGTCATAGATCGTCAAGAGAGAAATTTGCACCGCAGTCAGTGCTTCCATTTCGACGCCCGTTGGACCAACGGTCTCTACTGTTGCGGAACAGGCGATGCAGGAGACTTTCTCATCCGGGGTGAATTTGATGGTTACCCGTGTCAGAGCCAAAGGATGACATAGCGGTATCAGGTCGCTGGTTCTTTTGGCCGCCATGATCCCGGCGACGCGAGCAATGCCCAGCACATCCCCTTTTTTTGCGCTACCGGCAAGGATGATGGACAGCGTCGCTGAATTCATTACTATACGGCCCTGCGCGATGGCCACACGGTGCGTGGCAGTTTTGCCGGATACATCCACCATATGGGCCTGGCCCTGAGCGTCAAAATGAGTGAGTGTTGGGTCGGACATCTTGCGGCAAGAACCTTTACATGTATCCATCATCATAAGACCATGTTCAAAAATCCAAAGTTTTGGAGGAGCCGGCTTAAGGCTTCCGGTATTCATCTAGGTGTTAGCCTGGCAATAGCCTTGTGCGCGGCTTTGCTGGTTTTTATCATTTGGTATCCCTATCCCTATCGCGAGATATCCGGGGGGCGCGAGCTCTTCCTGTTGGTCATTGTGGTGGATGTGATCATGGGCCCGCTGATGACCCTTGCCGTGTTCAACACCGCCAAGCCGCGTAAGGAGTTGTGTCTGGATTTGTGTGTGATCGGGCTGTTGCAGTTGGCCGCGCTTGCTTACGGTCTCTGGACGGTTGCAGTGGCCCGTCCTGTGCATCTGGTTTTTGAATTCGACCGTTTTCGGTTGGTTCATGCCATTGAAGTTGACCCGGGGCTTCTTTCTCTTGCGCCTGAAGGGCTGCGGCAACTGCCGTTGACCGGGCCGACACTGTTGTCAGTGCGGGAGTTCAAGGACGCCAAGGAAAGTTTCGACGCAACCATGGCGGCGCTGGACGGCGCGCCTCTGGGTGCTCGTCCCGATCTATGGCAAAACTATGAAATGGCCAAGCCCCAGATCCTGAGACAGGCCAAGCCTCTTGCAGAACTCAAAACCCGTTTTCCTGCGGACATTGTTGGTATCGATAACGCATTGGCATCAGCGTTGGCATCGGGTCGCAAGATTAGCGATATTGGCTATATTCCAATGATCGGGCGCAAGACTTTTTGGACTGTCCTCATCGATACCAAAACCGCAGAGGTAATTGCATTTGTACCCATTGACTCCTTCTAGGCGAACTGTGTCCGTGAAGCCGCGTCCGGCCCTGAACCGCCTTGCTCTGGCCTGCATTGTTTTCATGGCTTTGGGCGGTTCCTCGCTGGCTCAGGCGCCCGTCGGTACGACCGGAGGCTCAACGGGTTCATTGCCATCGCTGGGTGAAACTTCCGACCTCGCAGCGGCAGCAGAGCGCCGTATTGGAGACCGCATCGCCGTCAGCATCTACCGCGACCCTGACTACATTGATGATCCGGTGCTCGGCGATTACCTCCAGAGTATCTGGTTGCCGCTGGTAGCCGCCGCAAGGACCCGGGGCGAGCTCAATGCCGAACTTGAAGAGCGTTTTGCCTGGCAGGTTTTTCTGATCCGGGACCGCAGCATCAATGCCTTTGCATTGCCCGGGGGCTACTTTGGCGTACACTTGGGCCTGCTGGCCGCGGTGAGCAGTTCCGATGAGGTGGCCGCAGTGATGGGCCATGAACTCAGCCATGTGACCCAGCGGCACATTGCGCGCATGCTGACGCAACAGTCGCGCCAGACCCCCTGGATGATTGCCGCCATGATTCTTGGCGTGCTGGCTGCCGGGAAGAGCAGCAATGCCGGCAGCGCCGCCGTGGTCGGCGGGCAGGCGGTCGCGATGCAGAACCAGCTCAACTTTTCCAGGGACATGGAGCGGGAGGCCGACCGCGTGGGTTTCGGGGTCATGACCGATGCGGGTTTTGAAAGCCGCGGTGTTTCGGCCATGTTCGAAAAGCTGCAGCAGGCCTCGCGCCTGAACGACAACGGCTCCTTTCCCTATTTGAGATCCCATCCGTTGACGACCGAGCGAATTGCCGAAGCGCGGGCGCGCGTGCAACTGTCTTCAACGGACGCGGCAAAACCCTCGCGCGAAAAAGAAACCGAGGCCGGCAGAGCCCGCGTGTTACACGCCATGATGGCATCGCGGGCGCGTATCCTGGCAGCCCCGGGGGTTGATGTTCTGCGCTCCATGGTGGCGGAGGCCCAGCGCCAGACAGGCCCTGTTGCCGCACTGCAACCGCTTCCCACGGCCGACAATGTGCGTGATGCTGGAGTTGTGTATGGTGGCGCTTTTGCGGCGGCCCGGCTGCGCGATTTCACCACGGCGAAAAGCTTGCTGGAACGGTTGAAACCGCTTGCTGTGGGTGCGCCGCATGCCGCCAATGCGGTGGATCTGCTGGCCGTTGAAATTGACTTGATGGCCGGCTTGGTTCCCCCGACAGCGGCATCTGCCGACATTTCCAGGGCGACATCTCGCGCTGAGGTACTGCTGCAGTCCCAGTCGTTGATGGCCGCGAACCGTGCGCAGGACGTTTCGGGCCGGCTACAAAGCTGGGTGACGCTGCATCCCAAGGACGCGATGGCCTGGCAGCTGCTTGCGGTCGCGTACGGCAAGCAAAACAAGCAGGTTCAGGCGATTCGCGCTGATGCGGAAAGCCGCGCCGCCCAGCTGGACTACCCGGCGGCGCTGGACCGCTTCAAGGCGGCGCAGGGCTTGATGCGCAGCAACCCCGGCAACGCAGATTACGTGGAGGGTTCGATCATCGACACACGAACCCGTCAGACCGAACTACTTGTTAAAGAGCAGGCGCTCCAGGACAAAGTCGATCGCTAGCTGCAGCACCGAATAAATCAGTGAGCCTATCAGCGCTGCGGCAAAACCCGTGACGTTCAGACTGCTGATCAGGCTGGCCGCGGCCCAGAACATCAGCGCGTTGATGACAAACAGGAACAAGCCCAGCGTCACCAGCGTGACGGGCAGCGTCAGCAGAACCAGGATCGGGCGCACCACCATGTTGAGCGCACCGAGCACCGCCGCGGCAATCAGCGCGCCGGTGAAGCTGGTCACCACGACCCCGGGGTAGAGATAGGCAACGGCCAGCAAGGCCGCTGCGCTTAAAAGCCATTTGAGGATAAGTTTCATGGGCAAAGAATACCACCGGCCTGCCCGATTCGGCCCCCATCCCTCTGGCAAGCAGAAGCCGCGTGCCCGGGGTTGTACACGGTCTTTTGTGTCCGTGTGCAACCCGATTCAGCGGATCAAGCCGGGGAGGTGGCCCTCCCGACTTCAGCACGAAGTGAAAGCCGTCAGTCGCTTGCGACCAGCAGCCCGGCACCTGCCAGTGCCGTGGCATAACCCAGGATGCCGTGGCTTTCCTGGGCCTGCGTTGCCGTGACCGGTTGCATGTCCTGGCCGAATTTCGGCCGCCGGGCATCCAGCACGCGTGCAACGCCATACTGCTTGATGAGGCCCTCGGTCTGGGTGATCAGGGTGGCCTGCGCCAGCTGGGTCAACACGGTGTTGCCTTCTTTTTGAAGAAGAGGCGTCAACTGTGCGAACACCTTTTCGGCCCACTTGCCGCGCCAGCTTTCCCGCGCACTGTGTGTTACCCATTTGCTGACGCGGTGCGTCACGCGGGGTGCGCAGCCGACCACGATCCAGCGAGTAGGGCTGTGGGCCTCGCCGGCCGGCAGCATGGGTTGCAGCATCTGCAGGGCATATGCGGCATCGTCAATGTACACAATGATGTTGTCCATAAAGTTCTCCTTGAGTTGTCGTCGTTTTAGAAGCTTGCTGGCTGAAAGAGGGGCATACGCCCCCCACGGGTTGCTGGTTTCAATGTGGAATCAGGTCGGCATCCTGCGCGGACCGTGAGCGTCGTGTGGCCCACCACCCTGCGCCCAGCACGCCCGCCACCGCAAGGGCGTAGGTTGCCCACTGCGCTGCAAGGTGCAGGGTTTCAGCCGAAGGCATGGTGCCCGGGCCGCCGTAGATCGGGTCGAGCAGCTGCTCGCTCACAATCATCTTCGCGGCGGTAAAGGCCAGAACGGCGGCGCCGATATTGATGATGATGGGGAAACGCTCCACCAGCTTGAGCACCATGGTGCTGCCAAACACCACGATCGGGATGCTGACCAGCAGGCCGATGACCACCAGGTCAAACGAGCCGTGCGCAGCACCGGCCACGCCCAGCACGTTGTCGATGCCCATCAGGGCGTCGGCCACCACGATGGTTTTCATGGCGCCCCAGAAGGTGTGGGCAACCGGGCCGTCGTGCTCCTTGTCGCCCTGGTCGGCCAGCAGCTTGTAGGCAATCCACAGCAGCCCCAGGCCGCCCACCAGCATCAGGCCGGGAATTTTCAGCAGCCACACTACGCCAACCGTCATGGCAGAGCGGACCACAATGGCGCCGACCGTACCCCAGACGATGGCTTTTTTCTGCAGGTGGGATGGCAGGTTGCGCGCGGCCAGTGCGATCACGATGGCGTTGTCGCCGGCGAGCACCAGGTCAATGAGGATGATCGCCAGCAGGGCGGACCACCAGGGGGTAGTAAATAGTTCCACGTCACACTCCATGTCAAGTTTCGACTTGGAAATCCGCGCGACGGCGCACGACGGATTCCCGGCTTCGTGAAACCGGAACGGGTGTGATGGGTGGCTGGGGTCGGCGCCAATGGACGCCGCAGATACCTCGATCAAACCTGTTCAGGTTTCAATCGAAGGTCTGGCTCGACATGCAGTGTCGCTGCATGCCCAACAAGCCGGAAGTGTCAACTTCGTAATGACGACTTGTTGTTAGCGATTTTGCTGTGGTGTCTGTTTTCGTATATTGCAGCAAAACGAGGGAGTTACTCCCCTTCGTCTGGGTATTTGACAATAAAAAAAGATTTTTTGCAACCCGGTCTTTGCCGCGCAGCGGCGCGATGCGGGGACATGCCCCAATTTCCCCCATAGGCGGCTGGCCCGCCCGTCTGGCCGATAATGAACGGCCCGGCGCTGCCTCTTTGCTTCCTCGCCTTTCTTCGCCTCCTTGCGCTCGCTCCATCCGCTCAGCGGCAGCCCCTTAGACCCACCGTTCCATGCCCGGCATCCACATCACCGATATTGAAGCCGCCATCAATTACTGGCGTGACAAAAAACCTTCGCCCGACGGGGTGACGCTGGCGCCCGAGTTGCGTGCGCTCGCCGAGGTCTACGCGCTCCTGGTTTTTTACCATGAGGACGAGGCCGACGAAAAAAGCTTTCCGCCCAAGGCACTGGCGGCGTGGCGGACCTGGTATGACACAACCGCCGACACGCCCTGCATTGCCATTTGTTCAACCAGCCAGGGAGATGCCCTGTGCAAGGGTTGCGGCCGCACGTTTGACGAAGTACAGCACTGGCCCGAGATGACGCCCGCCGAGAAACGCGGTACCTGGCGGCGCATCACGCAGGAAGCAACTGCCTGGCGGTTTGGCCGCTACGCTGACCGCGCCCTTGAAAACAAGGACAAGGACGCACAGAAAGATGCCACCGCGGAGGCGCCGGCAGTCGCGCCAAAAAAATAAGCCTTTTTGGCTCCTGGCCCATACACAGCAAGCGCAAGCAGCTATGAATTTGATAGTGATCCCGCTACACTGACGGCATGCTCCGACTGACGCGCGCCCCTAATATCGCCATCGCCGCGCTGTGGGTCGACGTGTTGCAACAGGCCGGTATTGCCGCCAGCGTGCAGCGCTATTTTTTGGGCAGCGTCGCCGGGGAGCTTCCACCCGACCAATGCCAGCCCGAAGTCTGGCTCACCCACCACGAAGAAGAACCCCGCGCGCGCGAGTTGCTCGACCACCTGCAAAATATGCCGCAGCGGCGCTGGCTGTGCGTCTGCGGTGAAGTCGTTGAAGGTGGCTTTGAGCAGTGCTGGAATTGTGGATTAGCCCCCACGGTGGGGTAAGCACCCCCACGCTCCCCCACTTCGTGTGGGTCGCTGCCCCCGGAGGGGGCCGCCCGCCTGTGGCCCGGCAAAGCCGAACAATGGGCACACCCCTATCGGGCTCACTGCGTGTAGCCCTTTTCCCCTTGCAGGGGACGGTGCCTGCGGCCCGGCAAAGCCGGTTCCGCGGCCCCTGCTTGCTCGAAGAGTTCTGTGGGCACAACCAGTGGTGCCGCGGGACTGGCTTTGCCAGACCGCAGGCGCCGCCCCCTTGCAAGGGGGGAACAGGCTACACGCAGTGAGCCTGGACGGGGGTTAGACCCTCTTGGCCAGTTCGGCAGCCATGCCGACATAGCTGCCGGGCGTCATCTTCAGCAGGCGTTCCTTCTCCGCTGCAGGAATTTCCAGCGAACGGATCAACGCGTGCAGGTCTTCGGCCTTCACGGTTTTGCCGCGCGTGACTTCCTTCAACTTCTCGTAAGCGCCCTGCACGCCGTAACGGCGCATCACCGTCTGGATCGGTTCGGCCAGCACTTCCCAGGAGGCGTTCAGGTCGTCGCCCAGCGCTTCGCGGTTGAGTTCGAGCTTGTTCAGCCCCACACCCATTGAGTTGTAGGCCAGCACGGCGTAGCCCAGCGCCACGCCCATGTTGCGCAGCACGGTCGAGTCGGTCAGGTCGCGCTGCCAGCGGGAAATCGGCAGCTTTTCGCTCAGGTGGCGCAGCAGCGCATTGGCCAGGCCCAGGTTGCCTTCGGCGTTTTCGAAGTCAATCGGGTTGACCTTGTGCGGCATGGTCGAGGAACCGATCTCGCCGTCTTTCAGGCGCTGCTTGAAGTAGCCCACGCTCACGTAGCCCCAGATGTCGCGGGCCAGGTCGATCAGGATGGTGTTGGTGCGGGCTACCGCGTCAAACAGCTCGGCCATGTAGTCGTGCGGCTCGATCTGGATGCTGTAGGGCTGGAAGGTCAGGCCCAGGCCCAGTGGTTCCGGCGTTTCGATCACGTTGCGGCTGAAGGCCTCCCAGTCGAAGTCGGGCCAGGCCGAGAGATGCGCGTTGTAGTTGCCCACCGCGCCGTTCATCTTGGCCATCAGCTTGATGCCGGCGATCTTGTCGCGTGCATTGGCCAGGCGCACCACCACGTTGGCGATTTCCTTGCCGACCGTGGTCGGGCTGGCCGTCTGGCCGTGCGTGCGGCTCAGCATGGGTTCTTTGGCATAGATGTGGGCCATTTCGCGCAGCTGCGCAATGACCTTGTCCAGCGCCGGCAACACCACCAGGTCGCGGCTGCTTTTAAGCTGCAGCGCGTGGCTGGTGTTGTTGATGTCTTCGCTGGTGCAGGCAAAGTGCACAAATTCGCTGGCGCCCTGCAGCTCCGGCCGGGCTTCGAATTTCGACTTGATCCAGTACTCGACGGCTTTCACGTCATGGTTGGTGGTTTTTTCGATTTCCTTGATGGCCGACGCATCGGCCTCCGAGAAGTTTTTGACCAGACCCAGCAAATAAGTGCGGGCGCCCGGGCTCAGCGGCTTGAATTCGGCGAATTTGGCATCGGAAAGCGCGATGAACCACGCCACTTCGACCTGAACGCGGCGGTGCATATAGCCCTGTTCGGACATCAGGGGACGTAACTGGTTCAGTTTGTTCGCATAGCGGCCGTCCAGCGGGGACAGGGCGTTGATCGTGGAAAAGGGGGGGGAAGAGCTCATGGCCCAATTGTAGGCCGGGTGCCTGCCGCGCCAGCCGTGCCGGGAGCCGCTGCCGCGAGCCCGAAAAGATGTGCATATTTGCGAATCTTCTTGCCCGGCGCGTTACACCCCCGTCAGCCCGGCTGCCGGCTTACTCGATAGAATGCTCTTCCCCCGGACCACGATCTCACACCATCATGAAACTCATCGGATCCGCTACCAGCCCCTATGTGCGCAAAGTGCGCATAGTGATGGCCGAGAAAAAGCTCGACTACCAGTTTGTCCTGGAAGATGTCTGGGCAGCCAACACCACCATCCAGGCCTCCAACCCGCTCGGCAAGGTGCCCTGCCTGGTCATGGAAGGCGGCGAAGCCGTATTTGATTCCCGCGTGATCGTCGAATACCTCGACACCCTGTCACCTGTCGGCAAGCTCATCCCCAGCCAGGGCCGCGAGCGCGCTGAAGTCAAAACCTGGGAAGCCCTGGCCGACGGCCTGATCGACGCCGCCATCCTGGCGCGCCTCGAAGCCACCTGGGCCGGCCGCAGCGTCAAGCAACGCAGCGACGCCTGGATCGACCGCCAGATGGGCAAGATCGAAGCCACCCTCAAGGCCATGAGCACCGGCCTGGGCGACAAGTCGTTCTGCAGCGGCATTCACTTCAGCCTGTCCGACGTCGCGGTCGGCTGCGCGCTCGGCTACCTCGACCTGCGGTTTGCGCAAATCAACTGGCGTGAGATGTATCCGAACCTGACCAAGCTGCAGGACAAGCTGATGCAACGGCCCAGCTTTGCGGAAAGCATTCCGCCGGGCTGATGCGGTGCTGAATGGTGGAGGCGACAACATTTCTCGCTGACGCCAAATCACCAAATCGCATACAAACTCCAGACGCCGCCGGATATTGCTATGTATTTAATAGCTGCTTGCGCCCATCTTTATTGGGCTCTGGCTACTATTGGCGTTTGAAAGCAGTTCAAAAACAGGCTCAAGGCCTCTTTCAACGCCTCTTTGGGCGGTCCTTTTCAGGTGTTTTGAGGTCGAGACAGCCTGATTTCAGGCATCAAAATGGCTCCTGACCCAATCAGAACAAGCGCAAGCAGCTATCAAAATAATAGCTCTTGCGGGGGCTTCACGGGTTTCACGCTCATCACGGTGAAAGTCCACCAGGCCATCGGCGGTGAACTTCAGGCGGGCGCAACGCATGCGTTGGCCCTGGCCCGGCAAGGGGGCCGGAATATAAAAATGCTGCGAAGCGCCCCGGCGCGAACGACGGAGGGAGGGAGGAGGAGGAGCGCCCCGGGATTGCAGCTGAACCTGGACGGCTCAGAAGGCTTCGCAACAATGAAACTGTTCTCTTGCCAGCGCTACCGGTGAAGGCAAATCGCGCTTGCAGAAGTATGAGAGCACAAGTGCGGGGTAGTTCCCGCAAATAAAAGATCCCTCAGGTAAATTTTTGTTAACGGGCCGCGGGCTTGATGGCCAGCTGTTTTTCGATTTCTTTGACCAGCGCGCCGCCGGCCGGGTCAGCCATGGAGTTGAAGCTGGTGACGCCGACACCATCGCGTGCAATGACGTATTTGTAAAAATTCCAGCGCGGTGTGGTGCCTGTTGTGGCCGCCAGCTTCTGGAACAGGGGGTTGGCGTCCTTCCCGGTCACGCTGGTCTTGGTGAACATGGGGAACTTCACGCCGAAGGTGTTTTCGCAGAAGTCCGCGATCTCCTTGTTGCTGCCCGTTTCCTGCGAAAAATCATTGGACGGAAAACCCAGCACCACCAGGCCCTGGTCCTTGTATTTGGCATAGAGCGCTTCAAGCCCCTGGTACTGCGGGGTAAAGCCGCAAAAGCTGGCGGTGTTGACCACGACCACCACTTTTCCACTGTATTGGCAAAGCGTCTGGGGCTTTTCATCCTGCAGCCGAAAAAACGTCTGCTGCAGCAGCGCGGGGCAGGTTGCCGGTGCGGAGCCGGCGGGCGCTACGGCAGGTGCCGGTGGCGCTGCCAGCGCGCCGCGGGAGGCCAGCAGCGCAGGGGCAGCCAGCATGATCAGCAAAAGGAACTGGGCCGCCTGACGAGGGGCGCAAAAAGAGGCAGTGGCAGTCATTGGCTAAACTCGCGGGCTGGTGATCGGGCCGATTCAGGTTTATTTGGCGCTGTCATACATGTTTCACAACATGCCCTGACGATACGCCCGTATCGCGGTGAATGGATTCAGCGGGAATTCAGCCCCGGACTATCCGGGGTCTGCATGGCTTTATTTGGCACAATGCAGTCCGAAAAAGAGCACTTGTGTGGTCCAACACGCCGGAATGGGGTCCGAATTACCCTGATTTGCCGGTAAATAGCGCATAAGTCGCCCGTTGTCACATTAGCCGCCTAAAATCGTTACAAGTACCCAGGATGCTCCCGCAGGACATCCGAGGCAGATATATCTGCATATCCCTTGCGAAGGAGTTCTCATGCTTTATCCCGAACTGTTCAAACAACTTGAATCCGTCCGCTGGGACATGGACAAGGACATTCCATGGGCAAGTTTTGACGCGTCCAAGCTGACCGACGAGCAGGCCCAGACCATCAAGATGAATGCCATCACGGAATGGTCTGCGCTGCCCGCCACGGAAATGTTCCTGCGCGACAACAAGGACGACAGCGATTTCTCGGCCTTCATGTCCATCTGGTTCTTTGAAGAGCAAAAACACTCGCTGGTGTTGATGGAATACCTCAAGCGCTTCCGCCCGGACCTCGCTCCCACGGAAAAAGAATTGCACGAAGTGCGTTTCGAGTTCGAACCCGCACCCGCGCTGGAAACGCTGATGCTGCATTTCTGCGGCGAGATCCGCCTGAACCACTGGTACCGCCGCGCCAGCGAATGGCATACCGAACCCGTCATCAAGCAGATCTATACCCAGCTGAGCCAGGACGAAGCCCGCCATGGTGGCGCTTACCTGCGCTACATGAAGCGCGCCATCAACAACTTCGGCAATGAAGCCAAGTCCGCCTTCACCAAGGTGGGCGTGCTGATGGCCAGCGCACGGCGTACCGCCCAGGCGCTGCACCCGACCAACCTGCATGTGAACAAAAGCCTTTTTCCGCGCGACACCATCCAGAGCCGCCTGCCCAACCCCGAGTGGCTGGAGCACTGGCTCGACACGCAGATCAAGTTTGACGCGGTGTGGGAGGGCAAGGTGGTCGAACGCATCCTGCACAACCTGAGCCTGCTGCTGAACCAGAGCTTCAAGACCGTGCAGGAACTGAACCGCTACCGCAAGGAAGTCGCCAAGGAACTGGCGGAGTCCATCGCCGCCAAGCCGGCACCTGCCGGCGCCTGATGCACGACGTCCGCTGGCCGGGTGCCTCGGGCGGCAGAAGCCGGGTGGTGGTCCAGGCCTTCCGTTAAAGTGGCGGGATGCCCAGCGAGCCCCCTACCCCCTCCTCTACCCACTTCCTGCAAAAAATAGTCCCCCGCGAAGAAGCGCGGCAGCGGCTTGCTTCAATGCCGCATCCCGTTGTCTTTACCAATGGGGTGTTTGATGTCTTGCACCGCGGGCATGTCACCTACCTGGCCGACGCACGCGCGCTGGGCGCAAGCCTGGTGGTGGCGCTGAACACCGATGCCTCGGCGCGGCGGCTGGGCAAGGGCCCTGACCGGCCGCTCAACAACGAACACGACCGCGCCGCCATGATGGCTGCGCTGGAGTCGGTGAGCCTGGTCACCTGGTTTGACGAAGACACGCCGCTTGAACTGATCCGTGAGCTCCAGCCGGATCTGCTGGTGAAGGGCGGAGACTACGACATGGACAAACTGGCAGAGACCGCGGTGGTCAAGGCGTATGGCGGCAGCGCCCGGGCGATCCCGTTTGTGGATGGCTATTCGACGACGGCCCTGGTGAAAAAAATCCGCGCCACGCGCTGATCCGCTGATATCAGCCGGTATCTGGGAGAGCCCGGCCGGCTCTTCTTCGGAGGGTGATGATCGCCCTCAGGCGGACTTCGCCACCAGCACGGCGTTGGAGCCGCCAAAGGCAAACGAGTTGGACATCACCGCGCGCAGGCCGTTCGCATCGCGCGCTTCCAGCGGTATGTAGTCCAGGTCACAACGCGGATCGGGGTTCACCAGGAATGCTGTTGGCGGCAGCTGCCCCGCGCGCAGTGCCATCACACTCGCAATGAATTCCATGGCGCCCGCAGCGCCCATGGCGTGGCCGTGCACCCCTTTGCTGGAGCTGATGGGCAGGCGCCCGGCCAGGTCCTTGAAGGCCAGCTTGATGGCGCTGGTTTCGATGACATCACCGACATCGGTGGCGGTTCCGTGGGCATTGAGGTAACCGATGTCGGCGGCCTGCAGTCCCGCGTCTTTCAGCGCCAGCGTCATGGCGAGTGATTGCCCCTGGGCGTCGGGCTGCGTCAGGTGATGGGCGTCGGTGGTGGATGCGTAGCCGCAAAGTTCGGCCAGGATATTGGCGCCGCGCCGTTTGGCGCTTTCCCATTCTTCCAGGACCAGCATGGCGGCGCCTTCGGCCAGCACCAGACCGGAGCGGTCAACCGAAAATGGACGGCACGAGGTTTCGGCGCCTTCGGCATGGGGCTTGGCCAGCGTGTGCATGGCTTGCCAGGCCTTGATGGTGCCGCGGTTCAGCAATGCCTCGGAACCTCCGGCCAGCATGGCGTCGGCATAACCGTGGCGGATCTGCCGGAAAGCTTCGCCAATGGAGGTGGCCGACGATGCGCAGGCATTGGAAACTGTGCTGCTGGGGCCCTTCAACCCGAACTCCATGGACACATGGGCGGCAATGGCGTTGTGCATGGCCAGCACGACCGTCATGGGGCGCAGCCGCGCCACTTTTTGCTCCAGCAATGCCGTGTAAGCCACATCCGTCGATCCTGCGCCGCCGCTGCCTGTGCCCAGCGAGACGCCGAAACGCTCGGGTGCGAAGCCGCCCTCAGGGCCCCATCCAGCCTGCGCCATGGCTTCGCGGCCAGCCACCACTGCGAGCTGGCTGACCCGGTCCATGGTCAGGAGACGGGCGCGAGGGAAATGCTGGTCCGGGTCGAACTGGACGGCGCCGGCCAGCACGCTTTCGCTGCCGGTGGGAAAGCCAATGTCAATGCCCCGGATGCCGGAGCGGGCGGAAAGCAGGGACCCGAAGAATGCGGGAGTGCCGGTTCCAACGGCGGAAACAACGCCAAGACCCGTGATGGCTACGCGACGCATGGGCGGTCTGGCGGGCCCGGCAGGGCTCAGGCGGCAGGCTTGCCTGATGGCAGCAGGGGCTCAATCAGCTGGACCATTTCGGCGAGGGTGCGCGGCGGGCTGGCCTGGTCCGGAATCTGGATGCCAAACTGGTCTTCAATCTGGAACAGAAATTCGATGACGGCGAGGGAGTCAAGACCCAGGCTCTCCAGCGTGGCATCCGGCAGCAGTTTTTCTTCGCTGATGCCAAATGTCTCGGCAAAAAGATTAATCAAATCAGAATTCATCACGAACCAGTAAATATGTAATGCGAACCGCCATTGTCCCACCATCGATATGACGGCCGGCCTCTTCGGGCCTGTAGGGGCATTTTACAAAAGCAGCCGCGTTGTTTTCGTACCTCAGGGCGTGTACATCTGCCTGACGGCGTCCGACAGGCTGAAGGTCCCCAACAATTCACCCAGATAACTAATGGGCGCAGGCGCGACAGCTGCCGCGCCAATTTCCGCCCGCAGGCGCGCATTGCTGAACACCGCATCTGCCGTAAGGAAAGGCAAATACGGCTGCAATGCTTCAAACATCCAGCGTTGGCGGGCAAACTTCGGCGTGGGCACGAAATCCCTGCCGCGCATCACCATCTTGCCGATGCCGGGCATGCTGGCTTTCAATTCTTCGGCCAGCGCTGCGAAGGTCATGGAGTCTTCGCCCGTGGACACGTGGTAGCAATCGTGCCGGAGCTCGTCCTTGAGCAGCATTTCGGCAAAGGCGCCCGCGATGAAATCCACCGGCGCGAAATCGAGTTTGCCCAGGGAATCCAGCGGCACATCACCGAGTTCGGCCATGACCGGGATGGACCACAACATGTTGCGGGCCAGTTTGGCGTCGTCAATCCCGCGCGACAGCACAATGCCCGGGCGCAAACTTACAAAAGGATGGCCTTTGCCGCGCAGCAGTGTTTCGGCATCGCGTTTGGAGCGGATGTAGTCGTTGGCATAGCCGGCAAACGGCATGTCTTCGGTAATGACGCCGCGCGGCTCGGTGGTCACTGCCGCCGTCCCGACAAAAAAACCGCGTTGTGAGGGCCGCAGGTCTTTCAGGATGCCGGAAAAATGCTCGGCGGCCCTGAGATTGATGGGATAAACCCCGGCACCGGGCTTGAACGAGGTACTGGCCGCCGAATGCAGGATGACATCGGCCGATTGGAGAACTGCCGCGCTGAGGCCAAAACCGGGCTCGACCACATCGCCGGCCTCGGCAGACACCATGTCGGCAAATTCGGGCTTCCAGAGGATGCTCTTTTTCAGGCGATCCAGCAGACGGTCACGGGCCTGGTTCGAATCGGCAGCGCGCACCACAGCAGTGCTGTAAACGCCGCGCGCAGCCAAAAGAAGCATTAATTCGCCGCCAATCAGGCCTGTTGCGCCCGAAAGCAGTACGCGTTTTGACATGTTAAGAAATGTAAAGCTGAACCTGCAAGTATAAGCGAGGGGTATTGGACGGTCAGCCCTAATTCACTCGGACGGACCTGTCCAAATCAGCAAAATTACACGTCTGATCCGCCTTTTACAAAGCGGTACGCGGCTGTATGTGCATTACTTTGCAGCTTATGGGGCGCCTGATTCAGCGGCGGGCTGGCCGTTTTCAGGCTTTTCACTGCCGTGGCCGCGCAATCTTGCCGCCATGCGCTTGATCAGCCGCTCCAGGTCGTCGATATAGGTAAACACGGCAGGCACCACCAGCAGGCTGAGCACGGTGGAGGTGATCAGGCCGCCGATCACCGCGATCGACATCGGTGAGCGAAAGCTGGAGTCGGCCGCGCCGAAGCCCAGGGCAATCGGCATCATGCCCGCCCCCATGGCCAGCGTGGTCATGATGATGGGCCGCGCCCGCTTGTGGCAGGCGTCCAGCAGGGCGTCCCAGCGCGACAGGTTGTGGTCGCGCCGCGCGACGATGGCGTATTCCACCAGCAGGATGGAATTCTTGGTCGCGATCCCCATCAGCATGATCAGCCCGATCAGCGAGGGCATGGAAAAACTCTTCTGCGCGATCAGCAGGCCGACAAAGGCGCCGCCCAGGGAAAGGGGTAGAGCGGCAAGAATGGTCACCGGGTGCAGGAAATCCTTGAACAGCAGCACCAGCACGATGTAAATGCAGAGCACGCCTGTCAGCATGGCCAGGCCGAAGCTGGCAAACAGCTCGCCCATGACCTCGGCATCGCCGACCTCCACCACCTTGACGCCGGCCGGCAGGTTCTTGACGGACGGCAGCAGTTTCACGGCTTCGGTGATGTCCCCCAGCGCCCGGCCCGACAGCTCGATCTCGAACTTGACATTTCGGGAACGGTCGTAGCGGTCAATCACGGCCGGGCCGGCTGTGATTTCCAGGCTCGCCACCTGACCCAGCATGACGGGCCCGACACCCGGCTTGACGCTTGGAACCGCGAGGCGCTCCAGCACGCTGAGGTCCTTGCGTGCTGCTTCGTCCAGCTTGACGACGATAGGCACCTGTCGCTGCGAAAGGTTGAGCTTGGGAAGCGACTCTTCGTAGTCGCCTACCGTGGCGATGCGCAGGGTTTCACCCATGGCTGAACTGGTGACACCCAGGTCTGCTGCCCGGGCGAAATCCGGCTTGATGGCAATCTCGGGGCGCACCAGGCTGGCGCTGGACGAGATATTGCCCAGGCCGGGAATGGTTCGCAGGTCTTTTTCAATCGCGAGCGCCGCAGTTTGCAGGGCATTGGAGTCTTCGGCGGTCAGCATGAGGATGTAGGCCTCTCCCGAGCCGCCCAGCCCCACCTTGCTGCGCACGCCCGGAAGGGTTTCCAGCGCTGTCCGCATCTTGCTTTCAATGCCCTGCTTGCGCGGCCGTTCGCTGCGCTCGTCCAGCAGCACCGTGAGCGTGGCTTTGCGGGTTTCTGCCGCCCCCTGCATGGCAAACGGGTCTGTACCAGCTGAGCCGCCACCGATGGTGGTGTACACGCTCTTGACGTGCTTTACCTTGCTGATCAGCAGGCGCGCATGTTCAGCCGAGGCCTTGGTCTGCGCCAGCGAAGCGCCCGGGGGAAGCTCGAGATAAACCTGGGTTTGCGAATTGTCATCGGGCGGGATGAAGCCGGTCGGCAGCAACGGGATCAGCATGACCGAACCGAAGAAAAAGACCGTAGCCGCCGCCATGGTCACTACCCGGTGTTTCATGCACCAGGCCGCTGCGCGCATATAGGTGTTCATCCACTTTGGGTCGGAATGGGCTCCTACCATGGGCTTGAGGATGTAGGCTGCCATCATGGGGGTCAGCACGCGTGCCACCACCAGTGAGGCAAACACCGCCAGCGAGGCCGTCCAGCCGAACTGCTTGAAGAATTTTCCCGCTACGCCGCTCATGAAGGCGGTGGGCAGGAACACGGCGATCAGCGTGAACGTGGTGGCCACCACGGCCAGGCCGATTTCGTCGGCCGCCTCCATGGCGGCTTCGTACGGCGACTTGCCCATGCGCAGGTGCCGCACGATGTTTTCGACCTCCACAATGGCATCGTCGACCAGGATACCGATCACCAGCGACAGCGCGAGCAGGGTGATGACGTTGATCGAAAAGCCGAGCAGGTGCATGCCGATGAAAGCCGGGATCACCGACAGCGGCAACGCAACGGCTGACACAAAGGTGGCGCGCCAGTCCCGCAGGAACAGCCACACCACCAGCACCGCCAGAATGCCGCCTTCGTACAGCAGGTGCATGGAGCCGTCATATTCCTCCTGCACTGGCGTGACGAAATTGAAGGCTTCGTGGACTTCCACTTCAGGGTACTGCTGCTTCAGTTCGGCCAGCGCCGCCTGCACGGCCGCGCCGACCGCCACTTCGCTTTCGCCCCGGCTGCGGGACACCTCAAAGCCAACGACAGGCTTGCCGTCGAGCAGCGCGGCGGCGCGCGGTTCGGCGGTCGTGTCGCTCACGGTGGCGACCTCGCTGAGGCGGATACGCCGTCCGTCGCTGAGCGCCAGCTCAAGCTGGGCCAGCTCCTGCGCGGACTTGACCGTCGCCAGCGTGCGCATGGGTTGTTCGCTGCCGCCCAGGTCGGCGCGCCCACCTGCGCTTTCGGTTTGCACCTGCCGCAACTGGCGGGAAATGTCGGAAGCTGTCGCGCCCAGGGCCTGCAGCTTGGAGGGGTCCAGCGCGATGCGGACTTCGCGTGAGACGCCGCCCACGCGGTTCACCGCACCGACGCCGCGCACCGCCAGCAGCTTGCGCGAGATGTCGTTGTCGACAAACCACGACAGCGCCTCCTCGTCCATGCGCGGTGAGCGGATGGTGAAAGCCAGCACCGGCTGGCTGGCCAGGTCCATCTTGCTGACCACCGGATCGCGCACGTCGCCGGGCAATTCGCTGCGCACTTTCGACACGGCCGCGCGCACATCGTCCACGGCTTCCTGTACCGGCTTTTCCAGCCGGAATTCGGCGGTCACGGTCACGCCGCCGTCCTGCACCTTGGTGTAGATGTGCTTGAGGCCCTGCACGGTGGCAATGGAATTTTCAAGCTTGCGGGCCACTTCCGTCTCGAGCTGGGCGGGGGCGGCGCCCGGCAGCGATGCCGCAACCGTCACGGTCGGCAGGTCGATGTCGGGAAAGTTCTGCACCTTCATCGCCTTGAACGACAGCATGCCGGCGAATGTCAGCAGCACAAACAGCATGACGGCGGGTATCGGGTTCTTGATTGACCAGGAGGAGACGTTCATCGAGTCGCTCCTTATTTGATAGCTGCTTGCGCACGACTGGCGGGCGCTACGGCTGGATTTACCGTAATTCCAGGGGTGGCGTCGCTGACCCGGACCAGGTCGCCGTCATTGAGGAACCCCGCCCCGCTGACGATCACCCGTGTATCGGCAGTGAGACCGGAGGTAATTTCGACCCGGTCGCCGGCGAGCCGGCCGGTCTGCACCTTGAGCTGGCTGATGCGGTTGTCCGGGTTGAGGCGAAAGACATAGTTGAACCCGTCGCGCACGACCAGCGCAGGTTGCGGGATGGTCAGCGCGGAGGTGCTGCCCAGATCGAATTCGCCGCGGGCAAACATGCCGGCCTTGGCCGGAGAGGCCATGCCTGCCGAAACCGGAAGGTCCACATAGACCAGCGCCGCGCGGGTCTGCGGGTCCACGCTCGGAGCGATCATGCGCACCCGGCCCTTGAGTTCGGCGCCGCTGGCCGCCACCACGCTGGCAACCGTGCCGGCCTTGATCCTGCCCAGCTCAGCCGAGGTGACTTCCGCGCGCCATTCGAGGCGGCCGCCCCGGATCAGGCGGAACAGCTCGGTGCCTGCCGGCACCACCGAGCCTACCGTTGCGGTGCGTGCGGAGATCACGCCGTTGTCGGGCGCCAGCACCTGCGTGTTTTTACCGCGTACCTGCTGCACCTCAAGGAGTGCCCTGGCTGCCTCGACACGTGCCTTGGCGGTTTGCTCGGCGGTGTTGTACTGGTTGATCTGCTGCTCGCTTAAAGCGCCCGAACTCGCCAGCGTGCGCGCACGCGCGGCGTTGTCCGCCGCATCGGCCGCGTTGGCCTGGGCCTCGATCAGGCTGGCTCTGGCTTGGGCCGTGTCCGCCTGCACGCTGTCGCCCGAGAACACCGCCAGCACTTGCCCGGCCTTGACCTGGTCGCCCACATTGGCCTGCACCTGCACCAGCCGCAAGCCGTTCGATTCGGAGCCGATCACGGCCTCCTGCCAGGCGGTGATATTGCCGTTGGCGCTGAGTTTCACCGGCAAGGTCACTTGAGACGGCAGCGCGGTGGCGACAGTCAGTGCCGGCTTTGCGGTGACTGCCTTGTCTTCTTTTGCGTTGGCCTTCAGAAGAAAAAAAGCTGCGGCCCCGGCAACGAGCACGGCACCGGCGATCACAGCGAGAGCGACGGGTTTTAGTTTGAAGTTTGGCATGGTGTTCAAAGGATCTGTCAATAGGTGTGGCAGGGTCGGCAAACCGCGCCTCAGGGGGCAGTGAGGGCAGCAGGGGTGAAAGGTGCCGGCACATCGGAGACCAGCGGCGGCACAGGGGGTTCGGCGGTGGTCCAGCCGCCGCCGAGCGCCCGGTACAGCGCAACCCAGGCGCTGCGCCGGTCACGTTGCAGCGTGACCAGGGCGCTTTGTGCGGCCAGCAGGGTGCGACGGGCGTCTTCAAGTTCGACCAGGCTCGCCAGCCCGCTCTTGTAACGGGCTTCGGTGCCGACGAATGACGCGCGGTAGCCTTGTGTGGCGACCAATGCATCCTGGCTGCGCTCGGCCGTGCTTTGCAGATTGACCAGCGCTTCCTCGACTTCCCGCACGGCCTTTCGCACGCTGCCGCGGTATTGGGCGGCGGCGTCCTCGTAGCGCGCCTTGGCGGCTTCTACATTGGCCTCACTGGCGCCGCCGTCAAAGATCGGGATGGTCAGCTGCAGTGGCCCGACGGTCCAGGTGTCAAAGCGTTGCGTGGTGCTGGCCGTGTATGACTTGTTGGCCGCAACCGAGCCGCTCAGGTTGAGCCTTGGAAAGCGCTGCGCGCGTGCACTGCCGACTTCCAGGTGGGCGGCGTCCACTTCGCGTGCCGCATTGAAGATATCGGGCCGCTGGGCCAGCACTTCCGCCGGCACGCTGATGACAGGCGCTACCGATTCCAGTGTCAGGTCGACCGGTGTGCTGGCCAGTTTTTGCCGCAGTGCGGGTTCATCGATGGCAGTCAGGGCCACCAGTGCCTTGACATCCAGGTCGCACAGTGCGCGCTGCTGGATGGCGTTGCTGTTGCCTTCGGCCGCGCTGGCCCTGGCCAATGCCGCGGTGGCGGGCGCCTGAAAACCTGCCTTGGTGCTGAGTTCCGCCAAACGCGCAGTTTCACCCCGGGATGTGGCATCGGAGCGCGCTACCTCGAGCAGCTTTTCGCAAGCGCGCAGGCTGTAGTACTGGGTGGCGACCTCGGCGGCGACCGATACGCGTGCCGAATGCCACAGCGCCTGGGAGCCTTCCAGCCGCTGCTGATCGGCATCCCGGCTCGCGGCGTACTGACCGAAGAGGTCGATTTCCCAGGAGGTCTGCAAACCCGCCTGGGCGGTTGTGGAAATAGGTGGCGCTGCACGGTTCACGGGCGCCGAGCGTCCGCGGCTGACGCTGGCGGTGCCATCGAGTGTGGGCAGCATGGCCGCGCCCGAGGCCACGCGTGAAGCCCGCGCCTGTTCGATGTTGGAGCGCGCGGTGGAAACAGTCGGACTGACCGATTCCGCCGCCATGATCAGTTCCACCAGCAAGGGATCATTTTGCTGCTGCCACCATTGCGACAGCCCTTTCAGGCTGCCGCCGTGGGGCAATGCGGCTGTGGTGCCCGCCGCCGGCAAGGGTGTTTGCCAATGCGCGGGAATCGAGACAGAAGGTGGCGTGTGCGGATTGTCGGAAGCGCAGCCGCCCAGCAACAGCGCGCATGCGCCGAACAGCGGCGCCGCTGTCAGCAAGCGCAAGCGTTCGCGTCCGGAGTCAGTTTTTTTCATGGTGTGCTGTTTTCAATCGCGGCGTGGCGGCCACGGGGTAATCGGAAAGGTGATTTCGGCGTGCCATTTCGACGCCCACCATGGCTTCGGCATACGCCACCAGGCTGACAGCCCACTGCTCCAGGGCTTCAGGTGTTCCGAACAGCTGGGGCCGGATCGCTTCCACGACCTCGCGGCTGAGGAACATCTGAAGTGCCAGACCGGTGATGGAAAACGCCAGCCTGTGCACCTCGTCGTCGGCTTTTGTGACGTCTAAATGGCGGCACAGCACAATAACCAGCGCGGTATGCGCCGGCTTGATGCCCTGGTCGATTTCTTCGGCCCACAGGCCTGTGGGTTCCAGCATCTCGCGAAAGTGGAGCTTCATGCACAACTGCACCAGTTCACCCTGGCGCAAAGGTTCGAGGAAGCTCGAAAAAAAGCCTTCAAGGGACTGCCGCAAGGTGAAATGGGGCTGGTTGTACAGCGCAATGTCATCGCGCGCGCTGCCCATCGGTTCGGTGAAAACGGCCCGGTACAAGCCGGCCTTGTCGCCAAAGTAATAGCTGATCGCCGCCACGTTGGCCCCTGCAGCATGGGCGATATCGCGAATCGAGGTTTTGGCAAATCCTTTTTCGGAAAACAGCCTGAGTGCCGCGAGCAACAGGTGCGCCCTGGCGTGCGCGCCGTCGGAGCGCTGTTTTCGGCTTTCGCCTTCAGGCTTGGCTGAGCGCGAAGGTGTTTGAGAGGGCAGGTCGGGTGTCATGTGCCCGGATTAGAGCACATTAATCAAACAGTCGATTGAATTAAATCAATTGTTTGATTTGAAGGTGGCGACCCACAGTTGCTGGATCGCGCCGCGCTCTGCCTCAAGCGCAGGCGGGTTGACCTGGGTGGGTTCTTCGTTGAGGCGTGCGCGGTGCTGCACACGCCGCAGTTCGCGGTAGGCGCTTGCCGCCCGCTGGCCGACGCCGGTCGGCAGCAGGCCGGCCGTTTCTGCGCGTTGCAGGAGCGAGATGTTGCCGACGTTGTCCCTCAGTTCCGGGTGCCGGGCTGATTGGGAAAGCACCAGGAACTGCACGGCGAACTCAGCGTCCACCATGCCGCCCGCACTGTGCTTGACGTCAAATTTTTCAGCCTTGAGCGGAGGCGGGCCTGAGACGGATCCGCCTGTGGGGCTTGGCGTTGCGTGGAGGCTTTTGACCGGATGGGCGTCGCGAACCTTTTCGCGCATGGCCACAATTTCGTTGCGCAGCGCAACGATGTCGCGCGGGGCGGTGATAACGGTCTGCCGGACTTCGTCAAACCGCAGGCGCAGCGACTCGTCACCCAACACGAAGCGCGCACGTGTCATGGCCTGGTGTTCCCAGGTCCAGGCGGTATTGCTGCCGCGCTGCTGCTGGTAGCGGGTATAGGCCTCAAAACTGGTGACCAGCAAGCCTGAATTGCCGTTGGGGCGCAAAGCGGTATCGATTTCAAACAGGTCGCCTTCGCCGGTCTTGATGGTCAACCAGTTGATCAGCTTGCGCACAAATGCCGCATAGACTTCGGGGGCCCGCTCGTCGTCGTCCTCATAGACGAACACGATGTCGAGATCGCTGCCGTAACCCAGTTCTTTGCCGCCCAGTTTGCCGTAGGCAATGATGGCGAACTGCGGTGTTTCACGGTGCCGGTTTTTGAGGCGTTGCCAGCACCAGTCGGTGGTGATGCTCAGCACCGCTTCGGCGAGAGCCGTCAGATCATCGGCCACCTGCTCGACCGTAAGTACGCCTTCCAGGTCGCGTGCCAGGGTGCGAAACACTTCCGCATGGTGGGCGCGGCGTAGCAGGTTCAGGCAGGTTTCCTCGTCGTCCTCGCCCGTGCTCCTGAGCGCGGCCAGCCGCTGTTGCAGGTCACGCGCGAAGGCTGTGCCGTCAAAGCGTTCCTTGAGCAGCTCGTCGCTGGCCAGTTCATCAATAACGCCGGGGTGCTGCAGCAGGTAGCGCGCGGGCCATTTGGCGGCCCCCAGCAGGCGCAGCAGGCGCTCATGCACCGCAGGGCGCTCCAGCAGCAGTGCCAGGTAGCTCTCCCGCCTCAGGAGCGGTTCTATCCAGTCGATGATGCGTACGGCTGCTTCTTCGGTGACTGCGCCTTCCGCCAGCCAGGCGGCTGTGCGTTGCACCAGCCGTGTCAACCTCGCCCGGGAGTCTTCGCGCAAGGCCAGCACCCGCGGGTGCTGGCGCCACAGTGTCAGGCGCGCGCGAAACTGTTCCGGCCACTGTTCCGACAATTGCTCCAGCAGGTCTTCGAGCTGCTGCGGCGCCGCCTTGGCCGTTTTGCCGCAGCCTTTGCAGTCGGGCTTGCCGCCCAGCAATTTGTCGAATTCCCCGGCCACCAGCTCCCGGTGGGTGTCCAGTTCGCTGAGGAAAAGGCAGCAATTGCTGTAGCCCAGCGTTTCCGCGATCCATGCCAGGTCGTCATCGCGTGTCGGCAGGACGTGGGTCTGCTGATCATCGAGGTACTGGATGCGATGCTCCACCCGGCGAAGAAAATCATAGGCCCGCGCCAGCGCATCGGCGGTTTCCTGCAACATCAGGCCCGCGCGTGCCACGCGCTGCAGGGCGTCGACCGTGGGGCGGGTGCGCAACTCGGGAAACTGTCCGCCGCGCACCACCTGGAGCAATTGCACGGTGAATTCAATTTCGCGAATGCCACCGCGCGACATCTTCACGTCGTTGGCCCGCTCCGGGTGGCCGGCGCAGCGCTTGGCGGCATGCTCGCGGATTTGCCGGTGCAAGGTGCGCAGCGCATCGAAGACGTTGTAGTCAAGGTAGCGCCTGAACACGAAGGGCAGCACGGAGCCCCGCAGGGCCTGCGCCGAGCCGTCCTGCACGCATTCAAGCGGCGCCACCACCCGGCTCTTGAGCCAGGCAAAGCGTTCCCATTCGCGACCCTGTGCCTGGAAATACTCCTCAAGCGCGCTCAGTGAAGTGGCCGCCGGCCCGGAGCTTCCGTTGGGCCGGAGCGCCAGGTCCACCCGAAACACAAAACCATGCTCCGTGGCATCACCAATCAGGCTGAAGACGGCTTTGACCTGGTGCGCGAAGTACTCGTGGTTGGATATCTGCCCGCGGCCATCGCTGCGCCCCCGGGTTTCGCCGTCGTGGTCGTAGACATAAATGAGGTCGATGTCGCTGGAAACGTTGAGTTCGCGCGCACCCAGCTTGCCCATGCCCACGACCCACATGCGCGCACGCTCCCCGTCCGGGCCTTGCGGTGCGCCATGCAGCCCGTCAAGTTCGGCGCCCGACTCGCGCATGGCGACATCCAGGGCCAGCTCGGCCAGCTCGGTCATGGCGCAGGTCACCACGGCAAGTGGGGCCTGGCTTTCGAGGGCACCGTCACAGTCGAGCACCACCAGTCTTTCCATGACCAGCTGGCGAAGCACCCGAAGCGCCGCGCCTGTCGCCATGCCCTGCGCCAGCAGCGCGTCCAGCGCGACCTGCATGGCGGCGCGCACGGGGGCGCCCGCAGGCAGGAGGAAGAGTTGATCGGCGTAGCGGCGGCGGATGCGCTGGACGAACCGTGAATAGTCCGACGCGGCCGGCCCGGCGGCGAGTAAGGTATCAGGGCAGGCGGTTTGGGCGACGGTCATCACACTACTTCACAAAACTTCATGGTTCACTGCCGGGCGAACGCTGGCCCCGGCGGTCATAATTCTCATGTCAATGGAGCCAACGATCCCCAGCCTGCCTACCCCGCCGCCGCAACGACTGCGATGGCTTGCTCTTACCCTGCGCGTGTTGCTGTGGCTTGTTGCCACGGCCTGGGTGCTCTTTGGCCTGACCTGGTTCGTGCTGCATGGCTGGATTGTGCCGCGAATCGGGGAGTTCCGTCCGCGCCTGGAAATAGAGGCCAGCAAGGCTTTGGGGGTGCCTGTTCGCATTGGCGGAATCACCGCACATTCCCAGGGGATGATTCCTTCGTTCGAGTTGCGCGACGTGACCCTGCTCGACGCCCAGGGGCGCGAGGCCCTGCGGCTGCCGGTGATTCTCGGCGCCCTGTCCGCTTCTTCGATCTGGGGGTTGGGCTTCGAGCAGCTTTATATCGACAAGCCCGAGCTGGACATACGGCGAACCGCTGACGGAAAGATCTATGTCGGCGGCCTCGATGTTTCGCAGGACCGGGCGGCCGGCGAGAGCGCCGCTGCGGACTGGTTCTTCTCGCAGACCGAGTTTGTCATGCGAGGCGGCACCGTGCGCTGGACAGATGAAATGAATCCGGCACCACCCTTGGCGTTGACGCAGGTCGACTGGGTGATGCGCAATACGCGGCGGCGCCACCTCATGCGCCTGGATGCCACACCCCCCGCAGAATGGGGTGACCGTTTCACTGTCCGGGGCATCTTCCGCCAAGCGCTGTTGTCAAGCAGCGCCGGTGATTTTGATGCCTGGACAGGCCAGCTATTTGCCGGGTTCGACCGGGTGGATGCGTCCCGCATCAAGCCGTACCTCAACCTGGACGCACTGGGCATTGAGCTGACACGCGGGAATGGCGCGCTTCGCGCATGGGCAGATATTTCCCAAGGCCGGGTGACCGGCGGCACGGCCGATGTGGCACTGCAGGATGTAGATGCCCGCCTGGGTGCCAAGCTGCAGCCTTTGGCCTTTGATTTTGTCGCCGGGCGTGTGGGTGGCGGCCAGCGTACCAATGGTTTTGATTTCAATACCGAAGGCCTGCGCTTTCGTACCCGCGACGGCCTGCAGTGGCCAGGTGGCAATGTGGCGCTGGTGCACACAGGGGACGAGGCCGGCGTTGCGCAGCACACCGAACTCAAGGCCGACAAGCTCGATCTTGCAGCGCTCGCGCAGATTGCCAATCGCCTGCCGCTTGATGCTCCCGTCCATGGGCTGATCGCTTCATTTGCCCCGAAGGGGCTGGTCGAAAGCGTTGAGGCCCGCTGGCAGGGACCGCTGGATGCCCCTGCCGCCTACGCCGCAAAAGGGCGCGTCGCCGGGCTGAGTATTGCTGCCCTGCCCGCGCCGCCCAGCCCAGCGTCAGTGCATCCCAAGCCTGGCAGGCCGGGAATCAGTGGCGCCACCATTGACTTTGACCTGACGCAAGCGGGTGGACGGGCCGGGGTCAAGATACTCAACGGCTCGCTCGACCTGCCGGGCGTGTTTGAGGATTCGCTGGTGCCGTTTGACCAGCTTTCCGCCGAGACGCAATGGAAGTTTGCGGGCCGGAAAATCGAAGCGCAGCTGAACAACCTGCGATTTGCCAATGCCGACGCGCAGGGAGAAGCGCAAGCCGCATGGCATACCGACGATGTGGTTTCCAGCAAGCCGCATGCTGCAGATGCAGCAGACCCCAGATTCCCGGGTGTGCTGGATCTGCAGGGCGTTTTGAGCCGCGGTGATGGCGAGCGGGTACACCGTTATTTGCCGCTGGTATTGCCGGACCGGGTGCGCCACTATGTGCGTGACGCGGTCGTGCAAGGCCAGGTCAGCGACGTGAAGTTCAAGGTCAAGGGGCCGCTGGCGCAATTGCCTTTCACCAACCCGGCACAAGGGGACTTCCGGGTGACCGCCAAGGTGCGGAACGGGCACTATGCCTATGTGCCCAAATCCATACAACCGGCCGGAGCGGCGGGGTGGCCGGCCTTGACGGAACTCAACGGCGAACTGGTGTTTAACCATGCGGCACTTGAGGTCAACGACGTCACCGGCAAGGTCAATGGCCTGCCGGGTTTGCAGCTGGTCAAGGGTAATGCGCGTATCCCTGACCTGACACATGACACCACTGTCGAGGTGAACACACACCTCAAGGGGCCGCTTGCTGATGCGCTGGGGTTCGTCAACCAGTCCCCGGTTGCCGGCATGACCAGCCATGTGCTGGCCAAAGCGGTTGCGGCCGGGTCGGGCGAATACCGGTTCCGGCTGGACTTGCCTATCCACACCATCGATAAATCCCGGGTGGACGGAACCGTCACGCTGCCCGGCAATGACGTGCAGTTTGGTGCGGATACTCCAGCGTTGACAAAACTCAAGGGTGTAGTGACCGTGAACGAGCGCGGCTTCACCGTGGCAGGTGCCCAGGCGCGGCTGCTCGGCGGTGACGTCCGTTTTGACGGTGGCACGCGGGTGCAGGCGCGATCATCCGGCAATGCTGAACAGGAAAGCCAGGTAGCGTTCAAAGCGCAAGGCGTCGTCACCGCTGAAGGGTTGCGCCAGGCCAGGGAGCTCGGCGCGCTTTCGCGCATGGCCCAAAATGCCACGGGCAGCACTGCCTACACCGCCTCATTGGGTTTTCGCCGTGGCGTGCCTGAGCTGGTTGTCGCCAGCAGCCTGCAAGGCATGGCGCTTAACCTGCCCGCGCCCCTGAGCAAGACAGCGGAAGCGGCATTGCCGCTGCGGTTTGAGAATTCGCTTTTGCCGACCTCCATGGGGCCAGGGCAAAAACTGGAGGACCAGTTATCGGTAACCATCGGCCGTGTAGCGTCCATCATGTATGTGCGCGACGTCAGCGGCAGCGAACCTCGTGTGATACGGGGCGGAATTGGCGTCGGACTTGAGCCGGGGGAGACAGTGCCTGTGCAGGAGGCCGGTGTGGCGGCCAATATCAACCTGGCCCACGTGGACCTCGATGCCTGGCAAAAAATACTGGCAGATTCTTCTTCCGGCAGCGCGCTCCAGACACCTCCGCCGGTGGCTGCCACTGCGGCGACCAATCGGGCCGCCGCGAACGCGTCCCTGACTTATCTGCCGACCTCGATGGCCATTCGCGCAAAGGAGCTGGTGGTTGAAGGGCGCAAGCTGAACAACGTGGTGGTGGGCGGCTCCCGTGAAGGCCTGACATGGCGTGCAAATATCGACGCGTCGGAGCTCAATGGATATGTCGAATTCCGGCAGCCTGGCGGCATAGGCGCCGGGCGGGTCTATGCGCGGCTTTCCCGTTTGAGCCTGGCGCCAGGTACGGCCAGTGACGTGGAAGCAATCCTGAACGAGCAGCCTGCCAGCATCCCTGCCCTGGACATCGTGGTGGAAGACCTGGAACTGCGCGGCAAAAAACTGGGGCGGGTCGAGATCGACGCCGTCAACCGCGGAGCGTCTGCCGCGGCCCGCGAGGGCGTGCGCGAATGGCGCCTGAACAAGTTCAATGTGATCCTTCCCGAGGCGGTGCTGACGGCAACGGGCAACTGGGTGGCGATCAATGCCCAGAGCGTTGCGGCAAATGCGCCGCGTGCCGCGCGTGCGGTTGCCGAGCGCCGCCGCACCGTGATGAATTTCAAGCTGGACATCGCCGATTCGGGTGAGCTGCTCAAGCGCTTTGGCATGGGTGAGGTCATTCGCCGCGGCAAGGGCAAGCTGGAGGGGCAGGTCGCGTGGATGGGGTCACCTCTCAGCCTGGACTATCCCAGCATGAGCGGACAGTTCAATGTCAATGTGGAGTCAGGGCAGTTTGTCAAGGCTGACCCGGGCATCACAAAACTGCTGGGCGTGTTGAGCCTGCAGTCTTTGCCCAGGCGGCTGACCCTGGATTTCCGGGACGTTTTTTCCGAAGGCTTTGCCTTCGACTTTGTCCGCGGCGACATCAATATCAACCAGGGCGTCGCCTATACCAACAACCTGCAGATGAAGGGCGTGAATGCGGCCGTGCTGATGGAGGGCAGTGCCGATATTGCCAAGGAGACGCAGAACATCAAGGCGGTCGTGGTGCCGGAAATCAATGCCGGTACGGCTTCCCTGATCGCCACAGTCATCAACCCGGCCATCGGCCTGGGCAGCTTCCTTGCCCAGATGTTCCTGCGCCGGCCTTTGATGCAGGCGGCGACCCAGGAATTCCACATAGAAGGAACCTGGTCTGACCCGAAAATCATCAAGGTGGATCGCAAGGCACAGGCTGCAGCAGAGCCTGTTCAGGAGGTTCGTTGACCATGAAGATAGCTGCCATCCAGATGGTCTCAGGTACGCGCGTGCAGGACAACCTTGCCGCGGCGCGCAGCCTGCTTGAGCAGGCTGCGGCCCAGGGCGCCGAGCTGGCGGTGCTGCCGGAGTATTTCTGCATCATGGGCTTCAAGGACACCGACAAGCTGAAAGTCCAGGAGAGCGCCGGGACGGGCTTGATACAGGACTTCCTGAGCCGGTCGGCGCGTGAGCTCGGCTTGTGGATCGTGGGCGGCACGCTGCCCATGGCAACGTCTGATCCGGCGCGCGCGCGCAACTGCTCGCTGGCCTATGCGCCGACGGGCCAATGCATCGCGCGGTATGACAAGATCCATCTTTTTCGCTTTGCGCAGGGAAAGGAAGACTATGACGAGACGCGTGTGCTGGAGCCTGGCGCGCAGCCCGTCCGGTTTGATCTGGCTTCCCGCGATGGCCATGTCTACGCTGTCGGCATGAGCATTTGTTATGACCTGCGCTTTCCGGAGCTTTACCGCGCGCTGAAGGCCGATGTGCTGCTGGTGCCCAGCGCGTTTACCTACATCACCGGGCAGGCGCATTGGGAAGTGCTGCTGCGTGCACGCGCCATTGAAAACCAGGCCTATGTCATTGCGGCGGCGCAGGGCGGCACGCATGAAAACGGCCGCCGTACCTGGGGCCACAGCATGCTGGTGGATCCCTGGGGTGAGGTGATGGCTCAGCAGGCTGAAGGCGCAGGCGTTGTTCTGGGTGAAATCTCCAGCACTCACACGGAAGGTGTGCGAAGCCGTTTGCCTGCATTGAACCATCGTTTCCTATGAGGCCGGCCGCGTGAGGCTTCCGTTTGCAAACGGCGTCAGCCGCGCCAGCAAGCGCTGGTCCCTGTGGGCGCTGCTGGTGGCGCTGCTGGTGGCGCTGCTGGGCATTCTGGTGTGGCTGGCGGGACGTTATGAGTCCAGCATGGTGCAAAGCCGGCTGGAGCATGACGCAGCGGAAGCCGTAACAGACATCCGCTCGGGGCTGACGCGCAATATCCAGACCTTGCAGGCGCTGCAGTCCAGCGACCGCACGCCGGAGCCGTGGCATTCATCCGCCGCTGAGCTGCTTCGCGAGCGCCGTGAAATCATGCGGCTTGAATGGCGCAACGAAGCGCTCGATGTGCTCGGGTTTGTGGAGACGCCCTATCGCACCTCGGTGTTCGAGCGGCTCGGGCGGGGCAGTTTGCAAACCGACGTGGGCCTGACCTGCACCACGGCCCGGCGCCTGAGCGGTGCGGCTTACTCCATCAGTTATTTCATGCCGCAGCGCGATGGCCTGGGCCTGGAAGTGCTCGACATGTGCCTGCCCGTCGTGGTGGCGGGGCGCCTCACGGGGTATAGCGTGGTCACCTATTCGCTGCAGGACATTCTGGGGGAACTGGTCGGCCGCCAGCTCGCCCGGGGCATCGGTCTGTCTTTTACCGAAGCGGACGGCACGCGTCTGGCCCTGCAAGGCGTGCCTTCGCGCGGCAGCCGTATCTATATTGCGCAACAGCTGCTGGACCTGCCCGGCAATACGCTGGTGGTCAGGATGGAAAGCCGGCTGGGCACGCCGGCCCTTTTCCCCAATGTGCTCACCGCGCTGGTAACCGCCATGTCACTGGCGCTGCTTGCCGTGCTGTACCTCCTCGCCAGGGATATGCGCCGCAGGCTGAAAGTCGAGCATGACCTCGGCGAGGCCCTGGCTTTTCGCAAGGCCATGGAGGACTCCGTGCTGACCGGCCTGCGCGCGCGCGACCTGCAAGGGCGCATCACTTACGTGAACCCGGCGTTTTGCAAGATGGTTGGCGTGGACGCCAAGGACCTGCTCAACCAGAGCTTTCCCTCACCCTACTGGCCACCCGAACTGGCCGGCGTGTACCAGCAGCGCCAGGAAATCCGGCTGGCAGGTAACAGCCTGCCCAGGGAGGGCCACGAGTCGGTGTTCATGCGGCGCGATGGCACGCGGTTCCCGGTGCTGATCATGGAGGCCCCGCTGATCAATGCCGTGGGCAAGCACACCGGCTGGATGAGCGCGATTCTGGACGTCAGTGAACAGCGCCGGGTGGAAGAGCTTTCCCGTGCCAGCCAGGACCGCCTGCAGGCCACCGCACGGCTGGCGATGGTTGGCGAGATGGCCTCGCTGCTCAGCCACGAACTCAACCAGCCGCTGGCCGCCATTTCAAGCTACGCCACCGGCTCACTCAACCTGCTGCAGGATGGCATGGACCATGACAAGCCGCTGGCAGCGAACGCCAGCTCAGCGGTGGCGCCGTTGTCGGAAGATTTGCAGCTGGCCATGCGCCGCATTGCGGAGCAGGCCGAACGCGCGGGAAAGGTCATCAAGAGCGTGCATGACTTCGTGAGGCGCCGCGATCAGGTGCGCGAAGCCGTGCAGCCTCGCGCCCTGCTGGACGCCATCATGCCGCTGGTGACCCTTCAGGCACGCAAGCTCGGCGTGCGCGTGGTGATCGAGGTCGACGAGACCTGCACGCCCGTGCTGTGTGACCGCACCATGGTTGAGCAAGTGCTTCTCAACCTCTCGCGCAACGGCATGCAGGCCATGCAGGCTGTGACCCATGAAGGCGGGGCGGCGGAGGCGGCCCCGCGGGAGAAAGTGCTGACGCTGCGTATCCGTCCAGCCGCATCGAACGCGCAGAGCCGCTGGGTGGAATTTTCGGTGACGGATTGCGGTGAAGGCATTCCCAGTGAAGTGGCCGAGCAGCTCTTCACGCCATTTTTCACCACCAAGGAAGAGGGCATGGGGCTGGGCCTGAGCCTGTGCCGCACGGTGATTGAGCAGCACGGCGGCTTCCTGGGGTTTGAGCCCGGCCAGCCGCGGGGTACGATTTTCAGTTTCACCTTGCCGGCGGCCCTGCCGCATGATGCAGGTGCGGATACAGCCTGAAGGACACAGCATGGAACCCATTCAAAATGCCACGGTATATATCGTCGACGACGATGCCAGCGTGCGCGACGCGCTGGCCTGGCTGCTGCGCTCGCGCCGCCTGTTGAGCGAAACCTTCGACAGTGCAGAGGCGTTCGATGCGCGCGTATCCCAGCAATTCGCGGTCAAGTCGCCTTCATGTGTGCTGCTGGATGTACGCATGGCGGGCCTGAGCGGTCTGGCCATGTTTGAGAAGCTGATTGCTTACGGCTTGCTGCCCACGCTGCCGGTGATCTTTTTGACGGGCCATGCGGACGTTCCAACGGCGGTCGACGCGGTCAAGCGCGGTGCTTTTGATTTTTGCGAAAAGCCCTTTTCAGACAACGCATTGGTAGACCGCATTGAACAGGCGCTGAACCATTCCGCCGGGGCCCTGGCGCAGCACAGCGAGTCGACGGGCCTGCAGGCCCGTCTCGACGGCCTGACAGACCGTGAGCGTGACGTGATGAAGCTGGTGGTGGGTGGGTTGCCCAACAAGCTGGTGGCGGACCAGCTTGACATCAGCGTGCGCACGGTGGAGGTCCACCGTGCCCGGGTTTTTGACAAAATGGGTGTCAAGTCGGCGGTGGAGCTGGCCAATCTGCTGCGTAACCTGTAATTGCAGCGCTGCGCCGGGCTTATTTTTTTTCGGGCTCTGCCGGGGTCTCTGAGTGGACCGATTCCTTCAATTCGCCATTTTTACGGCCCGAAAACATCGTCCACCACACAATGAACACCAGCAGCAGCAATGCCCCCAGGGCTTCGAGCAAAAGTAGGGCCATGACATTTCCTTGGATTTCAAAAGAGGCTTCGATGCTTGTGCTGCCGTCAATGCGTTCCATGCGGCTTGTCCCAATTATCGCCATTGCGGCGCTGCTTGCTTCCTGCGCAAGCCCGCCCCGGCCGCCTTCGACCGTCCCTGCGGGCGAGCCCACAGCCCCGGGCGTGCGCGCCGGCGATACCGGCCCATTGCCTGCGCCCATGGTGCAGGGGAAAAGCCGCTGGGTCGCGGTCCGCTGGGCCGAGTTGCCCGGCTTCGAGGAAGACGCGCTGTTTGAGGCCTGGAACGCCTGGCTCAAAAGCTGCGAGCGTCCCGGCCCGGGTTTTGCGCCGCTATGCGGCGATATCCGGCGCCTCAGCATTGCGTCTGCCGATGAGCAACGCAACTGGATGGTCAGGCGGCTGCAGCCCTACCGGGTGGAGAGCCTGCAAGGCGTAACCGAGGGGCTGTTGACCAGTTACTACGAGCCTGTGCTCAGGGCCAGCCGGCAGCCCGTTGCGGGTTACGAGGTGCCGCTGTACCGTCCTCCCGCATCGCTGGGCAGCCGCAAACCGTGGTTCTCCCGGCAGGAAATCGACACCCTTGCTGAAGCCAAAGCGGCGCTGCGCGGCCGCGAGATCGCCTGGCTGGCCGACCCGGTTGAGGCGATGTCGCTGCACATACAAGGCTCGGGCCGGCTGAACATCACCGAAGCCGACGGCTCGCAGCGTGTCGTGCGCGTGGCCTACGCAGGCACGAACGAGCAGCCGTTTCGCAGCGTGACCCAGTGGCTGCTGGAGCAGGGCGAAGGCCGCATGACGGCGCCCTGGGTGGAGTCCACCAAGGCATGGGTTGCGAAAAATCCGCAGCGCGCCCAGCAAATGCTCTGGAGCAACCCGCGCTACACTTTTTTCCAGGAGCAGCCGCTGAGTGAACTGGATACCGCCTTTGGACCCAAAGGTGCGCAGGGCGTGGCGCTGACACCGGGCCGTTCCATTGCAGTTGACCCGGGAAGCATTCCCTACGGCACGCCGGTGTGGCTGGCGTCCCGTGGCGGTGCGGCCAACCTGCAGAAGCTGGTGCTGGCGCAGGACACCGGCAGCGCCATTGTGGGTGCGGTCAGGGCCGATTATTTTGCCGGAACCGGCCCCGAAGCCGGCCTGCTGGCGGCACGTGTCAACCAGCCGCTGCGGCTCTGGGTGCTCTGGCCGAAGTGAGTGCTCAAAACGTTGGGCAAGCTGAAGGAGATTCCATGAAACAACTGTCGGCCCGAACCGGGATGGCCTTGGTGGGGGTGACCGGAGCGCTTGTGCTGGCAGCCTGCGCGGCGGGTGGCGGGCCTTCGCCTGCCGCGCAGTACCGCTGCGAACACGGCGCTGACTTCAAGGTGAAGTTTGTGGACGACACCGCCGTGCTGGATAGCGCCGGCGGCTCGGACCTGCTGTTTCGTGACGCAGGCGGCCAGGGTGCGCAGCAGACGGTGTACAGCAATCCGCGGATGCGCGCCGAGTTTGGCCTGGGCGCCAGCGGCCGCGAGGCGGTGCTGCGTTATCCGCTGCTGCCGCTGACGGCACACTGCGTGCGCGACTGATTCCCTGTAAAACCTCTTTGCGTTGTTGTGCGGACCTGCCGTGCCAAAACCGCTTCACCGCGATTTGTGGGCGGCTTCTTCTAGCGCACGGAGAGGCGGACTTCGACCCTCATACCGTCCCGACGGGTCGATTGCCGGCTGTCGGCGATGCCGCTGCTGCTGCCGGCGCTCGCATCGTCCGATTCGGCCACGGTGACCCATTCCCCGAGGCGAACGGTCAGCGAGGTGCTGGTGGACGATGAGGACAGGGGAGCCTGCGGCGACGAGCCTGTGCGGCTGGCCTGCCCCGCGGCCAGTTCCAGCTCCACGCTGTCGCCGCCGTACCAGGTGGGCCTGGCTGAAAAGCCGCTGTTGGCCTCGATGAACACGGTGCCGGCCTGGCGCGCCTGTACCAGCCGCAGCGGCTGGCTGTTGCCCAGGTTGATGTTGGCGTTGCGGCCATTGAGCACCAGCACGCGCTGCACCAGGTCGCGTGAATCGCTGCGCTGGCTGTCCTGGGCTGTGATCTGGGCATTGAGGCCCGAGCGGCCCGGTTGCAGCACAACACCGCCCTGCGCGCCCAAGGCACTCTGGGAGCGCAGGCTGCTGCCGGCCTGCCGCACTTCGATCTGCAGGTTGCGCATGGGTAGCGCCTCCGGACTTGCTCCTGAATTGATAGCGGGTTGCGCTTGCAGGGCGGGTGCCAGGGCCATAAAAAGCATAAAGACCAAAGAGGTGGGGCTGGAAGATGGTTTCATGCGGGGCTCCTTGAAGCGTTGTCTTGCAGGTGTTTCATGCGCTGGCTGTTGTGAACAGCGAGCGAATTTCGTGCTATTAAATCAATAGCTGGTTGCGCCCGTCAGTAAAGGGTTGCAAGCACTATTTACTTGAATTTTAGACTGTAACCCGCGTCAGGTGCCCGAGCGGCAGTGCGCTGCTCGCCTTGACCTCACCCAGCGAAAAACTGGTGTGCAGGTCTTTCACATTGGGCAGGTTGATCAGGTTTTGCAGCGCAAACTTGCTGAAAGCCTCCAGGTCTTGCGCTACCACCTGCAGCTCGAAAGTGCCGGTGCCGCTGATGTAGTGGCAAGAGACGATCTCCGGCAGCTTCTTGATGGCCTCTTCCAGCTGGCGCGTTGCGTCGCCACTGTTGCGGTCAGCGTCCAGCCGCACAAAGGCCAGAACGCCCAGCCCGATCTTGTGGCGGTTGATCTCGGCACGGTAGCCGGTGATGAAGCCCGATTCTTCCAGCGCCCGCACCCGCCGCCAGCAGGGCGCGGCCGACAGGCCCACACGGGAGGCCAATTCCGTGTTCGTCAACCGGGCGTCGAGTTGCAACTCATTCAGGATCGCGATGTCAAACTTGTCTAATGTTTCCATGTTTGCCACTTTACAGCAATATCCTTTCTGGAAGTGCCATAAATCGGGCAAACAAAGCAAAGACATATCACGGCTGGCGGCATACACTTTGCATGCAACTAGAGGGCGCCCCCTATCCGGGGGTGACCCTTCTGCCGGCCTGCCCACAAGGCGGTACTAAAAAACAGTCCTGGAGACCCACGAACATGAACGCGCCCCTACCTGAACACATCCGCAAAGCGCTAGAGACCGTCACGCTTGACGATAAATATTCTTTAGGCCACGGCCGCGCTTTCATGAGCGGTGTCCAGGCGCTGGTCCGCCTGCCCATGCTGCAGCGCACGCGCGATGCGATCGAGGGGTTGAACACGGCGGGTTTTATCAGTGGCTACCGCGGCTCGCCGCTGGGCGGCTATGACCAGGCCCTGTGGGCCGCCAAAAAGCACCTGGCTGCACAAAACATCGTGTTCCAGCCCGGTGTCAATGAAGAGCTGGGTGCCACGGCCGTCTGGGGCACGCAGCAACTCGACCTGTATCCGCAAAGCAAAAAATTCGACGGCGTATTCGGCATCTGGTACGGCAAGGGCCCAGGCGTGGACCGCTGCTCCGACGTCTTCAAGCATGCCAACATGGCGGGCACGGCCAAACACGGCGGCGTGATCGCCATTGCCGGCGACGACCATGTCTCCAAAAGTTCCACCGCCGCCCACCAGAGCGACCACATCTTCAAGGCCTGCGGCCTGCCGGTGTTCTTTCCTTCCAATGTGCAGGACATCCTCGACATGGGGCTGCATGCGTTTGCCATGAGCCGCTTTTCCGGCGTCTGGTCGGGCATGAAAACCATCCAGGAAGTTGTCGAGTCGTCCAGCTCCATCCTGGTCGATCCGGACCGCGTGAAGATCATCATTCCCGAAGATTTCGAGATGCCGGCCGGCGGCCTGCACATCCGCTGGCCCGACGCGCCGCTGGAGCAGGAAGCGCGGCTGATGGACTACAAGTGGTACGCGGCGCTCGCGTACATTCGCGCCAACAAGCTGAACTACAACGTCATCGCCGGCCCCAAAGACCGGTTCGGCCTGATCGCCAGCGGCAAGGCCTTCAACGACACGCGTCAGGCCCTGGCCGACCTGGGCCTGGACGAAGAGACCTGCCACCAGCTCGGCATTCGCCTGCACAAGGTCAACGTTGTCTGGCCGCTGGAGGCCACCATCACGCGCGACTTCGCCGAAGGCCTGCAGGAAATCCTGGTGGTCGAGGAAAAACGCCAGGTCATCGAATACCAGATCAAGGAAGAGCTCTACAACTGGCGTGCCGATGTGCGCCCCAATGTGCTGGGCAAGTTCGATGAACCTGAAGGCGACCAGTCGGGCGGCGAATGGGGCCGTTCCAACCCGAGCGACAACTGGCTGCTGCGCGCCAAGGCCGACCTGACGCCGGCCATCATCGCCAAGGCGATTGCCAAGCGGTTGAAGAAACTGGGCGTGCCCGCAGACATCATCTCCCGCATGGACGAGCGCCTGGCCGTCATCGAAGGGCGCGAGCGCGCCCTGGCCGCCGGCAAAGCCGACACCGGCGAGCGCGCGCCCTGGTTTTGCAGCGGCTGCCCGCACAACACCAGCACGCGCGTGCCCGAAGGCTCGCGCGCCGTGGCCGGCATCGGCTGCCACTACATGGCAACCTGGATGGACCGCTCCACCTCCACCTTCACCCAGATGGGCGGCGAGGGCGTGACATGGGTGGGCCAGGCGGCTTTTACGACCGACGAACACATCTTTGCCAACCTGGGCGACGGCACCTACTTCCACAGCGGGCTGCTGGCGATCCGCCAGGCCATCGCCTCGGGTGTGAACATCACTTACAAGATCCTCTACAACGACGCGGTCGCCATGACGGGCGGCCAGCAGGTCGGCGAGCGGCCCGAAGGCCATTCGGTGCTGCAGATCATGCAAAGCCTGCGTGCCGAAGGCGTGGCCAAACTGGTCATCGTGACCGATGAGCCGCAGAAATACGACGGCGCGCCGCTGCTCGAAGGCGTGACGGTGCACCACCGCGACGAGCTGGACCGCATCCAGCGCGAGTTCCGCGAGATCAAGGGCACGACCGCGATCATTTACGACCAGACCTGCGCGACCGAAAAGCGCCGCCGCCGCAAACGCGGCACCCTGGTGGACCCTGAAAAGCGCGTGGTGATCAACGAGCTTGTCTGCGAAGGCTGCGGCGATTGCTCAGTGCAGTCCAACTGCCTGTCAGTGGAGCCGCTGGAAACCGAGTTCGGCCGCAAACGCCGCATCAACCAGAACACCTGCAACAAGGATTACTCCTGCGTGAAGGGCTTTTGCCCCAGCTTTGTCACTGTCGAAGGCGGGCAGCTGAAGAAGCCAAAAAAAGACAAGAAAGGCGCACCCAGCAGCCTGTTTGTGGTTCCCGAGCCCGTGTTGCCGGTGGCGGAAAACGCCTGGGGTATCGTGGTAGGCGGCGTGGGAGGCACCGGCGTCATCACCATCGGCCAATTGCTGGGCATGGCAGCCCACATTGAGGGCAAGGGTGTGGTCACGCAGGATGCGGGCGGCCTGGCGCAAAAAGGCGGCGCCACCTGGAGCCACATCCAGATCGCCAACCGGCCGGAAGCCATTTACACGACCAAGGTCGACACCGCCAAGGCCGACCTGGTGATTGGCTGCGACCCGATCGTGGCGGCCAGCAAGTACACGCTCACCGTCATGCAGCCGGGCCGCACCTACGTAGCCATGAACTCGCACGGTACGCCGACGGCGGCCTTTGTGACCAACCCTGCCTGGCAGTTCCCTGGTGGCAATTGCGAGACGGCCGTGACTGCTGCAGTGGGCGCTGACTTGCTCGGTAGCTTCGATGCAGAGCAGGTGGCGGTGCAATTGGTCGGTGACTCGATCTATACCAACCCGCTCATGCTCGGCTTTGCCTGGCAAAAAGGCCGGGTGCCGCTGTCGCATGCTGCGTTGATGCGGGCCATTGAACTCAATGGCGTGCAAATCGACAACAACAAGGCAGCTTTTGAGTGGGGCCGGCGCTGCGCGCACGACCTGGCTGCTGTGCAGGCCTTGTTCAAGGCAGCCCAGGTGATCGAGTTCGTCAAACGGCCCGCACTGGCCGACATGCTGGCCAAGCGGATTGACTTCCTGACGGCCTACCAGAATGCGGCTTATGCGCAGACCTACCAGGCCTTCGTCGAGAAGGTGCGCGCCGCGGAAGCGCCGCTGGGCAAGACGCTGCTGACCGAGGCGGTGGCTCGCTACCTCTTCAAATTAATGGCTTACAAAGACGAGTATGAAGTGGCGCGCCTGCACACCGACACTGGTTTCCTGAACAAAGTCAACGGCATGTTTGAAGGCGACTTCAAGCTCAATTACCACCTGGCGCCGCCCATGATTGCGTCCAAAAACGACAAGGGCGAGCTGCAGAAGAAGCAGTTCGGCCCCTGGATGCTGGGCGCATTCAAGGTGTTGGCTCGCCTGAAAGGTCTGCGCGGCACGCCGCTGGATGTCTTTGGCCGCACGGAGGAGCGGCGCACCGAGCGGGCCCTGATTGAGGAATACAAGGCGAGCCTGCAGGACGTGATGGCAGGCCTGACGGCCGAAAACCACGCCACGGCGCTGGAAATTGCCCGGATTCCGGAAATGATCAAGGGTTATGGCCATGTCAAGGCACGCCACCTGGCCGCAGCGCGGCCCCAGTGGGCCGCGTTGATGGAGTCCTTTCGTACCCCCGGATCTACCGTTCAGCGGGAAGCGGCTTAAAGCCTGGACCGGCGCCGGCCTCGCCGCCGGTCCGGTGTTTCCTTCATGGGACGGCTTTGCTGCGGAGCTTGCAGCGGCCCTTTGCGCGCAACCCGGCTTGAAAAGCCCCTGGCGCGCGCCAGTTACCCCCTTCTGCGGATGCCCCGCCGCATACAATCGTGAACTCTGTGCGCTGTCCGTGCCGGATGGCGCGCGCCAGTGTGTCTTTTAAATCGTTGTGGAGTTAGCCGTGTTCATTTCTTCTGCCTTTGCCCAAACCGCTCCCGCTGCTGCCGCCGGCGGCGACATGATGTCCTCGCTGACGGGCATGCTGCCTCTGGTGCTGATGTTCGTAGTCCTGTACTTCGTCATGATCCGCCCGCAGATGAAAAAGCAGAAAGAGCATCGCGCCATGATTGAGGCGCTGGCCAAGGGCGATGAAGTCGCCACCGCTGGCGGCCTGCTGGGCAAGGTGACCAAGCTGGGCGACGTGTACCTGACCCTCGAACTGGCGCCAGGCGTCGAAGTCCAGCTGCAGCGCAGCGCGATCATTCAGGTGCTGCCCAAAGGCGCTATCACCCCAGCCAAATAAGGCTTTCGCCGGCCGCACCGGCCGGCAGGCCTGACTTTGTTCATCCGTCCATCAGGAACAGCCCTCTCATGAATCGTTATCCGGCCTGGAAGTACGCCATCATTGTGATCGCGCTCATCGTCGCAGCCCTGTACACGCTGCCCAACTTTTTCGGCGAAGCGCCTGCGGTCCAGGTTTCCAGCGCCAAGTCCACCGTCAAGATCGACAGTACGACGATGGCGAAAGTGGAGCAAATATTGAAGGAAGCCGGCGTTACGGCGGATGTCATCGCCCTGGACGGCAATTCCGTCAAGGCGCGGTTTGGCGATACCGACACGCAACTCAAGGCCAAGGACGCGATTCAGAAAGCGCTGGCCCCTGATGCGGGGGACTCCGGTTATGTGGTGGCGCTTAACCTGTTGTCCCGATCGCCTGCATGGCTGACATCGTTGCATGCAAACCCCATGTATCTGGGGCTGGATTTGCGTGGAGGCGTGCACTTCATGCTGCAGGTAGACATGCAGGCCGCGCTGGCCAAGCGTGCCGAGTCCCTGGCCGGAGATGTCCGGATGTCGTTGCGCGAAAAAAATATCCGGCACGGTGGCATCGCCCGCAACGGCCAGGCTATTGACATCAAGGTGCGTGACTCGGCCACGCTGGCATCTGCAAAAGGCCTGATTCAGGACCAGTTTCCAGACCTGCAGACGGTGGAGGTGCCGGAAGGAACCGAGTACAAACTGACGGCCACGATCAAGCCCGAGGCTGCGCGCCGCATCCAGGACCAGGCCCTCAAGCAGAACATGGTGACGCTGCACAACCGGATCAACGAGCTTGGGGTGGCTGAGCCGGTGATCCAGCAACAGGGCGCAGACCGTATCGTGGTACAGCTGCCGGGCGTGCAGGACACGGCAAAGGCCAAGGATATTCTGGGGCGCACGGCGACCCTGGAAATGCGTCTGGTGGATGACAGCGCTGAGGCCCGTGCAGCCATGACCGGGGGAGGCATGGTTCCCTTCGGCTCGGAAAAATTCCCTGATATCAGCGGCAATCCGGTGATTGTGAAGAAGCAGGTCCTTGTCACCGGCGAGAGCCTGACGGATGCCCAGGCCGGCTTCGATTCGCAAAAGCAGGAACCCAATGTATCCCTGACGCTGGATGCCAAGGGTGGACGGGTGATGCGCGAAACAAGCCGCGAGAACATGGACAAGCCGATGGCCATCCTGCTGTTCGAAAAGGGCAAAGGGCAGGCTATTTCGGTGGCAACCATTCGCGGGGAATTGGGTACACGGTTCAGCATCTCGGGTGCCATGAATATCAACGCAGCCAACGATCTCGCCCTGTTGCTGCGTGCGGGCTCGCTGGCCGCTCCCATGGAAATCATTGAAGAGCGCACCATTGGCCCGACGCTGGGCGCCGATAACATTGCCAAGGGCTTTCACAGCGTGTCGTGGGGCTTTGTCGTGATCGTGGCGTTTATGGCGATCTACTACATGCTTTTTGGCCTGTTTTCCGGCCTGGCGCTTGCCGTCAACCTGCTGTTGCTGGTCGCGGTGCTGTCCATGCTGCAGGCTACCTTGACCTTGCCTGGCATGGCGGCGATGGCGCTTGCGCTGGGCATGGCCATCGACTCCAATGTGCTGATCAATGAGCGTGTGCGCGAAGAATTGCGAAACGGTGCCTCCGCGCAAGCGGCGATTCATGCAGGCTATGAGCGGGCCTGGGCAACCATTCTGGATTCCAACACCTCGACATTGATTGTGGGTCTTGCGTTGCTGGCTTTTGGGTCCGGCCCGGTCCGCGGCTTCGCCGTGGTGCATTGCATCGGTATCCTGACCAGCATGTTCTCGGCGGTGTTTTTCTCGCGCGGCCTGGTCAACCTCTGGTATGGCCGCCAGAAGAAGCTCAAGACGGTTTCCATTGGCACTGTGTGGCGGCCCACCACTTCGGGTGCGGTGGCGAAGTAAGCCCACGCCCGGCCCTTTTCCTGAATTTCCCAAGGACTCCAGATGGAATTTTTCAAAATCCAGCGTGACATTCCGTTTATGCGGCACGCCCTGATCTTCAATGCCATCAGCTTTGCCACGTTCGCTTTGGCCGTATTCTTCCTGTTCTCGCGCGGCTTGCACCTGTCCGTCGAATTCACCGGCGGCACCCTGATGGAGGTGAACTACACCCAGGCTGCCGACGTCGGGAAAATCCGCGATACGGTGGCAGGGCTGGGCTTCGCCGATGTGCAGGTCCAGAATTTCGGCACCTCACGCGACGTGATGATTCGCTTGCCGGCACAAAAGGGCGTAAGCACTGCGCAGCAAAGCGACAAGGTGCTTGCGGCCCTGAAGGCTGCCAGCCCGGATGTGACGCTGCGGCGCACTGAATTCGTCGGCCCACAGGTGGGCGAGGAGCTTGCCCACGACGGGCTGAAGGCGCTCGCCATGGTGGTCTTCGGCATCATGGTCTATCTGGCTTTCCGCTTCGAATGGAAATATGCCGTGGCGGCCATCATCGCCAATTTGCACGACGTCGTGATCATTTTGGGGTTCTTCGCTTTCTTCCAGTGGGAGTTTTCACTGGCTGTGCTGGCTGCTGTGCTGGCGGTGCTGGGCTACTCCGTCAATGAGTCGGTAGTGATCTTTGACCGGATTCGCGAGAACTTTCGACGCTATCGCAAGATGAATACCACCGAGATCATCGACAACGCGATCACGTCCACCATCAGCCGTACCATCATTACCCACGGTTCCACCCAGATCATGGTGCTGTCCATGCTTCTCTTTGGCGGGCCGACCCTGTTTTACTTTGCCCTGGCGTTGACCATCGGCATCCTGTTCGGGATCTATTCGTCGGTGTTTGTTGCCGCTGCAATCGCCATGTGGCTTGGCATTCGGCGTGAGGACCTGATGAAAGGGCCGGCCAAAAAAGACGAGGATCCCAACGACCCCAACGCCGGGGCCACGGTGTAAGCTATGACTTAATCATCCTAGGGCGGCTGTGGCTCCAAGTAACAAAAATAGCAGGGTTCTGGTCGAGCAGGCACGTGCGCTGTTTGCGGAGCGTGCTGTACGCGTACTGCCTGCACTGGCGAAAACCATTCAAGACAGGCTCACTGCCGCAGTTGATCAGCCCGGCGGTGTCCGGGAAATGCAGGACCGGCGTGATGCCTGGATGGCTTTCCAGAAAAGTGGTGCCACCTGGGTTCGTGGCACAACCGCCGCATGGACCACTGCCCAGACGATTCCTGCGCCAAACTCGCCCTCGAGGTTTGCCGACAGCGGCAAATTTGAATTGATGGGTAACGACGTGATGGAGGACAAAATCCTTGCTTCGCGGCTCGCGCTTCGGTTGCTGGACTTCGCAAGCTGGGAGTTGAACGACCTCCGGTTGCGCATCCAAAACCTGGAGGCCGTCACGGAATTGCACAAGCAGGACATTCTTCGCCCCGAGGTGCTTGCCCAGCACATGGTTGAGCAATGGAGTCTTGCATCGCTGCCACGGGATGTCTGGCTCGTTGTCCAGGATGTCATCCAGAAGGACATGGGCACACACCTGCTGGAGACTTACCATGCCACCAACGAGTTTTTGGTGCAGCAGGGGGTGATGGCGGAAATCGACTTACGACCGCTGGTCAAACGCACACCCTCCGCTGCGGATGCCGGAGCGTCTGCCAGGAAAGCCTCCACTTCCGAGAAGGAACGCGGCAAATTCGGCGGCGAAACCGGCTCCAGGACCGGCGGGTCTGAAGGCGGTGGCGCACGTGGTTTTGGCGGAGGCCAGGGCGATGGGCCTGATAGCCGGGTTCAGGGTGTGGGTGGCGGGCGATCTTCAGCTTCTGCCGGCCGTCAGGGTGCAGCTTCTCGAGGTGCGGCGTCCGAAGGGGCAGGGTCGCAGCCAGGCGTATCCAGGCAAGGCGGCGCAGTCTACGATGAAACCCGCATGCAAACGGCGACGACGCCGCTCGCCAGGGCACGCATGAGGGCCCAGGGTGTGATGGGGCACCTCAAGCGTTTGCTGTCGAACCAGGTCGCAGGCTTCGACGATACCCACCCCACACAGGCGTCGCCTCAGCTCGCGCAGGCCATGGTGAGTGTGCAGAAGCAGGAAGAAACCGGTGCAGAGCGTACCTTGCTCGCAGATGCGCAAGGGCAGATCTATGGCCAGGTGCATGTCGACAATGCTGCTACTGCCTTGCGGGAACGAACCAATACGCTCAAGCAGGCGGCGTCCACCTCATCCGAGAAGGCGACGATTGAAATCGTCGCCCTGATGTTCCAGAGCATTCTTGCCGAAGACCGCATTCCGCCTGTGATCCGGGTCTGGTTTGCCCGTTTGCAGATGCCGGTATTGCGTGTGGCGATTTCCGAGCCAGAGTTCTTTGAGTCGCTGCAGCATCCTGCACGCCGGTTGATCGACCGCATGGGCTCCTGCGTATTGGGCTTTGACGTCACGGTGGCCGGCGGCGCCATGGAATCTGAAGTCAAGCGCATTGTGCAAGTGATAGAGCAGTATCCCGAAACAGGGCGCCGGGTGTTTCAGCTGGTTTATGACGAGTTCGAAAAGTTTTTATCCAAATTCCTTTCCGAGCATGGCAGCGCCGCCCGTGTTGTGAGCGTCGCGCAACAGGTCGAACAAAAAGAGACCATGACGATCCAGTACACCATTGAGATGCGGAACATGCTCAATGACATGCCGGTTCGTGACGAGATCCGCGAATTCCTCTTCAAGGTATGGGCCGAAGTACTGGCCATCGCCGCGATGAAGAACGGGCCGCAGCACGAGGAAACCATCACGCTCAAGCGGGCTGCCGCTGATCTGGTGTGGGCCGCGAGCGCCAAACCGAACCGCAATGATCGCGCCCGTGTGATTGCAGACCTGCCGAAATTGCTGCAGCTGCTGCGCCTGGGCATGTCCATGCTGGGCTTGGGTGTGTCTGACCAGGACGGGCACCTGAAGACCATCAGCGATACGCTGGCCGATGCATTCATGTCCAAAACCGACACCATTTCCCAGGAGCGGGTGGAGATCATGGCCAAACGGCTGATGAACCTGGAAGACTATCTTTCCGATGAGGACGTCGGCGACCTGCCGCTAGATACTGACAGCCTGGTCACCATGATCGGGATCGATGCTACCGACATTGAAGTGATCGCCGATGGTGGCAGCCAGCCCACGGAAGCCATGCGCGCATGGGCCCGGGAGCTCCAGGTAGGTACATGGTTCAGCCTGGACCACAACGGCAAGATCAGTCATGTGCAGTTTGCCTGGTGCAGTGATCGCAAGCAGTTGCACCTGTTTGCTTCTGCCGATGGCCGGAACTTCCTGATCCAGGCTCGTCGGCTCGCGGCCTACCTGCAGTCGGGTTTGCTGGTGCCTACGGAAGAGGAAGCGCTCACGGTACGTGCCACGCGCGACGCGCTTGCCAAGCTGGATGCAAATCCCGAGCGGTTGCTCGGCTAAGGGCCTCGTTGTCCGGCGTGCCCGGGCAACCGGTTCAAAAATGTCGTTTTTGTGCCGCAGTGCTATTCAGTGAGCAAGGCGACCTTCCGCGTCGTCGCACAATTCGTCCAGAACCAGCGCATCGGGTTCTTCGCCGAAGCTCCAATAGACCATCAATACGATGATTTTCAGGTCATCCAGCGTGACGGGGTCGCCCGGTGCCGCCATGGCACGGTCAATCACAATCTCGCGCATGTGCGGAGGCAATACGCCGGACGACTCAAGGAAGCTCACAAATCCCAGGCTCTGTGCGCCGAGTTGTGTTTGCTCGGCAACCGAATAAACGCGAAGGCTGTCGGGGGATTGGGGCTGAATGACCGGATGCGCACCGGGCTCGGTGAGCTCTGACGGGGCACTGGCCGGCAGACTGATTTGCGTGCCTTGGGCGGCGATATTCAAGCCGTCGAGCCAGACGAGGGCCGCCTGGATTTCTTCCGCCTCAAAACCCGCTGCTGTCAGTTTGCGGCCGAGCCGCTGAAGTTCGGGGCAAGCGTCACCTTGCCAGTAATTTTCGTAGACGTACACGAGTACTTCGAACATGCGTCCAATATAACGCAGTTGGCGGCAGCATTGTCAAGCCGGTGAAAAGAGTGCGGTGTTTATGCGTCAGCGCGTCGCTGGAACAGGCCGCCGGGAAGCCTGAACACCTGTCCGTCGAGTTCCAGCTCAAGTAGCTGTGCCTGCAGCATGGCTGTTTCGATCCCGGTTCGCGCCTGTAGTGTGTCCAGGCTCACCACGTCGAATCCCAGTGCGGCGATCAGGGCGGTAGATGAGGGGGACTCGACCAGGAGACCGGTTTCTTTCTCTGTTGACGTATATGCCGCTGCACCCGGCGCCACACCCCGCGCAGGGAGATTTAATTCCTCCAATATGTCCTGCGCAGTTTCCACCAGCTTGGCTCCCTGCTTGATCAGTGCGTGGCAGCCGCGTGACTGGGGCGAATGGATGGAGCCGGGTATGGCAAACACCTCTTTGCCCTGTTCGGCCGCCAGCCGCGCGGTGATCAGCGAGCCGGATTGCAGAGCCGCCTCGATGACCAGAGTGCCCAGCGACAGGCCGGAAATGATGCGGTTGCGTCTCGGGAAGTTCGCGGTCAGCGGTGGCGTGCCGAGCGGGAATTCGCTGATGATCATGCCTTGCTGCGCAATACGGTGCGCCAGCTCGAGATGTTTTTTGGGATAGACACGGTCTAGTCCGGTACCCACCACGGCAATGGTATCTCCGCCGGCTTGCATGGCGCCGTCGTGCGCCGCACCGTCGATACCCAAGGCCAGGCCTGACACAACGCAGAGTTTGGCACCGGCCAGGGCCTTGGCGAATTGGCGCGCATTAGCTTCGCCCTGCGGCGTCGGGTTGCGGCTGCCTACGATGGCTATATGGGCCACGGGGGATGGCGATAACGCCTGCGGCTGGGGTGCATGCTTGCCGAGCATGTAGAGCATCAGCGGGGGATCGGCGATGTCGAGCAAGGCCGCGGGGTAGGCCGCGTCTCCAATCGCGACCACCCGCCGGTGCTCGCCGGCCTGCAACCAGTCCAGCGTCATTTGCAGCTGGGCTGCCAGATTTGGAGGCTCTGCCCTGAGTGCGCGGGCCAATTTCTCCGAACCCAACTGTTCCAGCGCGGCTGAACTCTGGTCAAAAATCGCCTGCACTGATCCAAAAGCGGCTAGCAGCTTGCGGGAATTCTCATTTCCTACGCCCGTTGAGAGGGTCAGGCGCAACCAGGCCTGGAGCTCATGTTTTTCCACGTGATAGCCAGAGCTGAAAGGAAGAAAGGGTCAACGACTTCGAGAACTTGCCCCGAATGTAGGTGGGCTCGGATTACCGACGCCGGTGCGTTGCTTGTCCGCCGGTTAATTGGGGTTGGCGAAACGGTCCCCTACCTTCACGCCGTCAGTCACCTGAAGGACGAGAGCATAGGAAACGGCATCAAAAGTGCGAAACACCATCAACAGGCCATTTCGTTCGTTGGGCAACTTGATCTGCGTGCGGTTACTGTCGGTTTTGTCTTTCAGTCGTTCCCCGTCCTTGAGAATGGCCATGACATGGCCACGTTCCAGGCCATCCCTGGCGCCACGATTGATGACCACGACCTGGTTCTCCGCAGCATTGGTCACGGCACTTCCATAGATAGACACAATCTGTCCGGCAACGGCAGAAGAAGGCGCGTGCGGTATGTAATTCAGCAACTCGCGTGGCGGTTCAACCAACAGCCGGTCACCCACACGCATCTCTTCTTTGGTAGCAACGATGTCGATCGTCGCCGGCACGATTTCGGATTGCAGCTTGCCGTCTTTACCGGCTATTTCCGCAACCGATTCGCCGCGTGCTATTTCCGCCTTGCCGACGTATTGCGCCTCGTAGCCCAGAATCGCCTGGGTCGTCGGATCTTTCAGCGGCGTTGCGTTGCGAAACACCCGGTAATTGACCGGTTCGCCTTTTTCAATGCTCAGGGGTTTGCCGGTGGTGCTGCCGGTGCCGTATTGGCTACGCGCATAGGCGCGATCTCCGCGGCTAAGCAGAACGCGGCCTTCCTGGGCCGCCACAATGCGGGGCGCATTGGAAAGCATGGCCTCGTCGACGATCAAGGCCTCATTCAGGAAGGGCTCGATCAGGTTGGGCGCGATCGTGGGAATGGAGGTGTCTGCCAGGGTTTCAAAGCGGGTGCGCGGAGAAACTCGTACGGTGTCTGTCGGCGGGCCATCGGTTTGGGCCTGGCGGGTTCGCAAAACGGCACGCCCATCGGATTTCTCCAGATAGAGCTGTTGCCCCGGGTAAATGCGGTGAGGGTTGCGGATGTCCTGGAGGTTCATGCCCCATAGCTCGGGCCAGCGCCAGGCGTTTTTCAGAAATAAACCGGAAATTGCCCACAAGGTGTCGCCGCGCTTCACGGTGTAGGTATCGGGCGCATTGGGAGCCAGATCGCCCAGGGGAACGCCTGTCTGGGCCACTTGGGCTGCCGTGGCTTTTTGGTCGGCCGTGATGGGGAAGTTCTGAGCATGCAAGCCGACCGAAATGCCCAAAAGAGCTGCAGCGGCTATTGAAATTTGACTGAAACGACCAGAAATTGTTTGCATCTTGTAGGCCTTCGGCGCTTTTATGGGGCTAGGACGGCGTTTTCGGGGTGCAACCCCGCGAAAAAAACCGTGTTTATATCTTGATAAATCACTAACGATTTTGTACCTAAGCCCTTGATTAAGCAACGAATACACGATTCTGGGAATATCAGGATGCCGAAAAACAGAGAAAAGTGGCGAAAATAGCGACATCTCACCCATTGCCCAGCCTTCCTCCATGAGCCAGTTAACCATTCTTCGTTACCCCGACCCCCGCCTCCACACCGTTGCCAAGCCTGTGGCGGCCGTTGATGCGCGCCTGCGCAAGCTGGTCGACGACATGCTCGAAACCATGCACGAAGCGGCGGGCATCGGCCTGGCGGCAACCCAGGTGGATGTGCATGAGCGCCTGGTCGTGATTGATGTCAGCGAAGACCGGACCCAGCCCCTGGTGCTGATCAATCCCGAGATTGTCTGGGCCAGCGAAGAAACACGCGTGGGCGACGAAGGCTGCCTGTCGGTGCCTGGTATTTATGACGGCGTGGAACGCTCTACCGCCATCAAGGTACAGGCGCTGGATCTAGACGGGAAGCTGCAGGTGCACGCAGCCGAAGGCATGCTGGCGGTTTGCATCCAGCATGAAATGGATCATCTGATGGGCAAGGTGTTTGTGGAGTACCTGTCCCCGCTGAAACGCAACCGCATCAAAACCAAGATGATCAAGCAGAAAAAGGACGAGGAGCGCGACTCGCCCCGTTAACCTGTCCGTACGTACGGACGTCGGCCGTCAGTACCGCGTGCCGGAACCACGGGATTTCCCTAGGAGTCTTTAGAATCGGACTCCATGCGTGTCATTTTTGCCGGTACCCCTGAGTTCGCCCGTGTGGCCCTTGAAAAGCTGCATGCAGCCGGTTTTGAGATTCCCCTCGTACTGAGCCAGCCTGACCGCCCCGCAGGCCGCGGCATGAAACTGCAGGCTTCGCCCGTCAAGCAATGGGCCGAAACCTCACACACGCCCATCGCCCAACCCAGAAGCTTGCGGCTGGACGGCAAATTCCCTGACGATGCCGCCGCGGCGCGCGAAGCCATCACCGCAGCACGCGCGGACGTCATGGTGGTGGCGGCCTACGGACTCATTCTTCCGCTGTGGGTTCTGGATGTACCGCGGTTGGGCTGCCTCAATATCCACGCGTCGCTGTTGCCGAGATGGCGCGGTGCCGCGCCGATTCACCGGGCCATCGAAGCCGGTGATCCGGAAACCGGCGTCACCATCATGCAAATGGATGCCGGGCTGGACACGGGCGACATGCTCCTGACGGAAAAGCTGCGCATCGCACCCGGCGACACCACGGCTTCGCTGCACGACAGGCTGGCCAATCTGGGCGGGCGGCTCATCGTGGAGGCCCTCGAGATCGCTGCGTGCGGAGGCCTGCAGGCGGTCTCTCAGCCCGCAGAGGGCATCACTTACGCACACAAAATTGAAAAACATGAAGCATTGCTGGATTGGTCGCAAAGCGCTGCCGTACTCGAGCGGCGCATCCGGGCGTTCAACCCGTTTCCCGGCGCGGCCGGTGTTGTAGACGGGCAAACCCTCAAGTTCTGGCGTGCCGAAGTTCTGGCGGATGTGCGCCGGCCGGGTGGGGCCGAGGCCGGTGAAGTCCTTGCCGCAGGGCCACAAGGTGTGGACATTTGTGCCGCCGATGGCGTTCTGCGCATGAGCCGGCTTCAAAAAGCCGGCGGCAAGGCGCTGGATGCATCCGAATTTTTGCGGGGATTTGAGATCCGTCCCGGCATGGTCTTCATTCAACCGGATATCGCCAGACAGGGGTGAAAAAAATGACGGGACAGAAAAGGGTGGGGTTTTTGTGAAGACATTCTTCAAGCATCCGGACTTCCGGCTCGGGGTGAGTGAGCTCGCCACCGTCGCGCCGGGTATCGCCGCCTGGGGCCTGATGACAGGCGTGGCGATGGTCAAGTCGGGCATGAGTCTTATCGAGGTGCTGCTGATGGCGGTGCTGGTTTTTGCCGGCAGTTCCCAACTGGCAGCCTTGCCACTTATCGTGGCTGGCGCACCCATGTGGGTGATTCTGGCCACCTCGTTTTGCGTCAACCTGCGCTTCATGGTCTTCAGCGCCCACCTGCGCCCCTATGTGATGCACCAGAGCTTGTGGCGCCGCATGGCTTTTGGCTACGGCATGGCCGACCTGAACTATGTGCTTTTTACCAAACGCTTCCCGCACCCGGCCGCCGATGCTGCCGGCATTGAAGCCCAGGACGCCTACTGGGTAGGCAGCTGCGGCATGAGCTGGGTCAGCTGGGTGGGCGCCACGCTGGTGGGAATCGCGCTGGCCAATTCCATTCCGCTGTCCTGGGGCCTGGGCTTTGCCGGCATCCTGGCGCTGCTGGGCATCATGTGGTCGCTGGCCACCACCCGACTGCGCGCGGTGTCTGCAGCCATCGCGGGTGCCGCCGCTGTCGCCACCTTCGCCTTGCCGCTCAAGTTCAATATCCTGGTGGGCATTGCCGTGGCCGTCATCGTCTGCCTGGTGCTGGAAAAATCAGCGCCGGCCAAGCCTGCGGTATCCACTCCCGGAACCGGAGACGCAGCATGAACCAGACGGATCTCTGGACGGTGGTGACCATCATCGGCATGACGCTGATGACCGTCCTCACGCGCTCCTTCTTTTTTCTCTCCAGCAAGCCCTGGACGCTGCCCGGCTGGGCGCAGCGCGGCCTGCATTACGCGCCCATTGCTGCGCTGGCCGCAGTGATCGTGCCGGAAATGGTGATGACGCAGGGCCACTTCATCGCAACCTGGAAAGACGCGCGGCTCTTTGCAGTAGTCGCCGGCACCGCCTGGTATTACTGGCGTCACGGCGTGCTGGGCACCATCCTGGCCGGCATGGCGGTGTATTTGCCGTTGCATATGGGGTTGAATTGGTAGCCCCCACGGTCGCTCACTTCGTGTAGCTCCCGAGGCCTTGCAGGCCGCGGCTCGCGAGACGCTGCGCCTCTGTCGCCCGTCCAAGCCTGCGCAGGCAGGCTTGGAGCCGCGGGCTCCAGCCCCTCGGGGGCCGCCCGCCCTTCGGCCCGGCAAAGCCGGTTCCGGGGCTCATGCTGGCCTGGTACGGCTCGCTTCGCATCGCGGTTGATGGTGGGCGCTATCAAATCAGTAGCTGCTTGCGCACGTTTTGCATGGGCGGGAGGCATCATTTGATGCTTCAATTTACGCTTTTCCGGCTTTGTCTGACGGGCCCAGGCACATACAGGCACCTACAATTTAGGGCTTTGGGCGCTGTGGCCCAAAGCATTTTTTATTTTGCGAGACATCCATGAACTTCATCCGTTTCTCCGACCTGTGTGCCAGCGGCAAAGTTGCCGGCAAGCGCGTGTTCATCCGTGCCGACCTCAACGTGCCGCAGGATGACAGCGGCAACATCACCGAAGACACGCGCATCCGCGCCTCGATTCCCTGCATCCAGATGGCGCTGGATGCCGGCGCCGCCGTGATGGTGACTTCCCATCTCGGTCGGCCGGTGGAGGGTGAATTCAAGCCTTCGGATTCGCTGGCGCCTGTGGCCAAACGGTTGGGCGAGCTGATGAAACGCGATGTTCCGCTGGCGTCGGGTTGGGTGGACGGTGTGGATGTCAAACCCGGCCAGCTGGTAATGCTGGAGAACTGCCGGCTGAACAAGGGCGAGAAGAAAAACAGCGAAGAGCTGGCGCGCAAGATGGCTGCGCTCTGCGATATTTTTGTGCACGATGCGTTCGGCACGGCGCACCGCGCTGAAGCCTCCACCTATGGCATTGCGCAGTACGCGCCCGTCGCCAGCGCCGGCCCGCTGCTGGCCGCCGAGATGGACGCCATCTCCAAAGCCCTTTCCAGCCCGCGCAGGCCGCTGGTTGCCATCGTGGCCGGCAGCAAGGTCTCGACCAAACTCACCATCCTCAAGTCGCTCGCCGCCAATGTTGACCAGCTCATCGTGGGCGGCGGTATTGCCAACACCTTCATGCTGGCCGCCGGTTTGAAAATCGGCAAAAGCCTGGCCGAAGCCGATCTGCTGGCCGAAGCCAAAGCCGTGATTGACGCCATGAAGGCGCGCGGCGCCGAGGTGCCCATTCCGACGGACGTTGTCACCGCCAAAACCTTTGCCGCTGACGCGCCGGCCACCGTCAAGGCGGCCACTGATGTCGCCGATGACGACCTGATTCTTGATATCGGCCCGCAAACCACCGCGAGACTTGCGGCGCAGCTCAAGGCGGCCGGCACCATCGTGTGGAACGGCCCGGTCGGCGTGTTTGAGTTTGACGCGTTCGCCAAAGGCACCGAAGGCATTGCGCGCGCCGTTGCGGACAGCAGCGGGTTCTCTATCGCCGGAGGCGGGGACACGCTGGCCGCCATTGCCAAATACGGCATTGAAAAGCAGGTCGACTACATCTCGACCGGCGGCGGCGCTTTTCTGGAGGTGCTGGAAGGCAAGACGCTTCCGGCCTTTGAAATCCTGCAAAAGCGCGCGGGCCATTGAGGCGCTACTTGCAAAATACGGCAAACCGCGGTTTGCAGGTTCAGGGCGCGACACGTTGCATGCAGCGGGCCACCCTCCGGCTTCTGGCCAATACCCCGGCTGCGGCGATGGCTTGGTAACCGCTACGTAACTCATTCGTGTAAAAATAAGAAACTAAATTACAGGAGACAGACATGAAGATGCAGCGCCGCGGCACCAAAATCGTTGCCACCCTTGGCCCCGCCTCCAGCGATCCGGCCTTGCTGGAGCAGATGATTCGCGCTGGCGTCAACTGCGTGCGGCTGAATTTCAGCCACGGCACGGCGCAAGACCACATCGACCGTGCCAGGCTGGTGCGGGAGGCCGCCACCCGCGCCGGGCGCGAGGTCGCCATCATGGCCGACCTGCAGGGCCCGAAAATCCGTGTCGGTAAATTTGCCGAGGGCAAGGTGCAGCTTGAGCAAGGCATGAAGTTCGTGCTCGACGCGTCCCGCACCGAGCTGGGTGACATCAATGGCGTGGGCCTGGACTACAAGGAACTGCCGCGCGACGTCAAGGCCGGCGACACCCTGCTGCTCAACGACGGCCTGATCGTCATGACCGTGGACAAAGTAAAGGGCGAGCAGGTCCATGCGACGGTCAAGATTGGCGGCGTGTTGTCCAACAACAAGGGCATCAACAAGCAGGGCGGCGGCCTGACGGCGCCGGCGCTGACGGCCAAAGACATGGAAGACATTCGCACTGCGATGAGTTTCCAGGCCGACTATGTCGCAGTGAGCTTTCCGCAGAACGCCAGTGACATGGAAATGGCGCGCCAGCTGTGCAATGTGGCCGGCGCCGAGCACCGCCACAAGCCGGGGTTGATCGCCAAGATCGAGCGTGCTGAGGCGATCCCCAATCTGGAAGCCATCTGCAGGGCCAGCGACGGCATCATGGTCGCGCGCGGCGACCTGGCCATCGAGGTCGGCAATGCCGCTGTGCCGGCGCTGCAAAAACGCATGATCCGCATGGCCCGTGAGCTGGACAAGGTGGTCATCACCGCGACCCACATGATGGAATCCATGATCACCAACCCGGTGCCCACGCGCGCCGAGGTCAGCGACGTGGCCAACGCGGTGCTCGACGGCACCGACGCCGTCATGACCTCGGCCGAGACCGCCGCCGGCCGTTATCCGCTGGAGACCATTGTCGAGATGGCCAATATCTGCGCCGAAGCCGAAAAAGCCGAGGACGTGAAACTGGATGCCGACTTCACCGGCATGACCTTTGACCGCATTGACCAGTCCATCGCCATGGGCGCCCTGTTCACGGCCCACCACCTGGGTTGCAAGGCCATTGTGGCGCTGACCGACTCGGGCTCTACGGCGCTGTGGATGAGCCGCCACCGTATCCATATCCCCATCTACGCACTGACGCCCAAACTGGCGACCCAGCGCAAGATGGCGCTGTACCGCAATGTCAGGCCGCTGCTGATGGACCAGAGTGTCGAGCGCGACACTGCGCTCGGCGATGCCGAGGCCCACCTGAAAAAACGCGGCATCGTCGAAAGCGGTGACATTTATGCCATCACCTGCGGCGAACCCATGGGCGCGCCAGGCGGCACCAATATGCTGAAGATTTGCAGGGTAGCTTGAGCCCCCACGCTTTTCACTTCGTGTAATGCGCTGCCCCCCGAGGGGGCCGCCCGCCCTACGGCCCGGCAAAGCCGAAAAATTGGCACACCCCTATCGGGCTCACTGCGTGTAGCCCTTTTCCCCTTGCAGGGGACCGCGCCTGCGGCCCGGCAAAGCCGGTTCCGCGGCCCATGCTGGCATGAAGAATCAGTAGCGTAACCAGCGGGGGTTTTCACCAGTGGGGGCCAAGGGTCCGGCTTCGCCGGCCCAAGGCGCCGCCCCCTCGAGGGGGGAACAGGCTACACGCAGTGAGCCTGGACGGGGGTGGACGATGTTTACACGCAGTTACGGCATGCATTCAGACACAAGTTCGGTTATCCCACCCTATTCGGGTAAACGTTAGAATCAAGGCTTCGGTTACTTCGTGGTTACGGGCGTTTCCAGGCGGCTTTTACGCCGCACGGCCCTCGCGAGGAACCCGCCTTTTGGCAGTGTTTTTCTAACTTCTGGGGATATCACACATGGCACTCGTTTCTATGCGCGAGCTGCTGGACCATGCGGCAGTCAACGGCTACGGCATTCCGGCTTTTAACGTCAACAACCTTGAGCAGGTGCAAGCCGTGATGGAAGCGGCCAAAGAGACCGGCGCGCCCGTCATCCTGCAGGCCAGCGCAGGCGCCCGCAAGTACGCCGGTGAACCCTTCATCAAACACCTGATCGAGGCGGCTATCGAGATGTATCCCAACATCCCGCTGGTCATGCATCAGGACCACGGCCAGAACCCTGCCGTTTGCCAGGGCGCCATCGACCTTGGTTTTTCGTCCGTGATGATGGACGGCTCGCTCGAAGCCGACGGCAAGACCATCGCCAGCTATGAATACAACGTCGAGGTGACGAAGAAGGTCTCGCAGCTGGCCCACAAATACGGAGTTACCGTCGAAGGTGAGCTCGGCTGCCTGGGTTCGCTGGAGACCATGAAGGGCGACAAGGAAGACGGCCACGGCACCGACGCCACCATGACGCGCGAGCAGCTGTTGACCGACCCCGAGCAGGCCGCCGACTTCGTCAAGCGCACGCAAATTGACGCGCTGGCGATTGCCATCGGCACCAGCCACGGCGCCTATAAATTCACCCGCAAGCCCACCGGCGACATCCTGGCGATTGACCGCATCAAGGAAATCCACAAGCGCATCCCGAGCACCCACCTGGTGATGCACGGCTCGTCCTCGGTGCCGCAGGAAATGCTGGCTGTCATTCGCCAGTACGGCGGCCAGATGAAGGAAACCTACGGCGTGCCCGTCGAGGAAATCCAGGAAGCCATCAAGCACGGCGTGCGCAAGATCAACATCGATACCGACATCCGCCTGGCCATGACCGGCGCGGTGCGCAAGTTCCTGGCTGAAAACCCCGAGAAATTCGACGCCCGCGAATGGCTCAAGCCCGCCCGTGAAGCCGCCAAGGCTCTGTGCAAGCAGCGCTACATCGAATTTGGCTGTGAAGGCCAGGGCGCCAAGATCAAGGGCGACGCCCTGCAGGTCGTGGCCGCCAAGTACGCCAAGGGCGAGCTCGCCCAGGTCGTGCATTAAAAAGCACCGAAAATTCCCGCCGCCCGCCCGCGCGGATTGGCGATAATTCAAAGCCCGTGGACTCTTCCTGAGTCGCGCGGGCTTTTTACTTTGACTCACCTTCGTTACGCTTCGCCCCCACCATGACCCAAGCACTCCATACCTCCGCCCTGACCTCCCTGCCCCTGCTGGCGCGCGGCAAAGTGCGCGACAACTACGCTGTGGGCAAGAACAGGCTGCTGATGGTGGCCAGCGACCGGCTGAGTGCATTCGATGTCATCCTGGGTGAGCCAATCCCCGGCAAGGGCGCGCTGCTCACGCAGATGGCGCTGTTCTGGTTTGGCAAGCTCGGCCACATTTGCCCCAACCACCTGACCGGCGAGACACCCGAAAGCGTGGTCACCCCGGCCGAGGTGCCGCAGGTCGTCAACCGCTCCATGCTGGTCAAGCGCCTCAAGCCCATCCCGGTCGAGGCCGTGGTGCGCGGTTACCTGGCCGGCAGCGGCTGGAAAGAATACCAGGAGAGCCAGGCCGTCTGCGGCGTACCGCTACCCGCGGGCCTGAAGAACGCAGGCAAACTGCCGGAGCCCATCTTCACACCGGCCGCCAAAGCCGAAGCCGGCGAGCACGACGAAAACATCAGCTACGAGCAGGTGGTGAAAGTAGTTGGCGCCGACATGGCCGCGCAGATCAAAAAGATCAGCATCGAGATCTATAGCACCGCCGCCGCCTTCGCCCTGACCAAGGGCATCATCATTGCCGACACCAAATTCGAATTCGGCCTTGATGAGAATGGCGTGCTTACGCTGATGGACGAGGTGCTGACGCCCGACTCCTCACGCTATTGGCCGATCGAAGGCTATGAAGCGGCGTATGCCGCCGGCCAGAACCCGCCCAGTTACGACAAGCAGTTTGTGCGCGACTGGCTTGAAAGCGTGCGCATCAACGGCAAGCCCTGGGACAAAACCCCGCCTGCGCCGCACCTGCCGGCCGATGTGGTTGCCAAGACTGCTGCCAAGTACCAGGAAGCCTTGGCCCGCCTGACGGCCTGAGGCACGGCAGCAGTCGCCGGCGCCCTCCATGGAGTTCCTGCTCGAGTTGCTGTTCGAATTTTTCGGTGAACTGTTTTTGCAGCTCTTCGGTGAGTTTTTTGGCGGTGTTTTCAAGGCGGCCTGGTACAAGCTGCACGGACGCGACCATGAGCTCACTCCCGTGCAGGAAGCTGCCTGGTCTGTGGCTACAGGTGTTGGCGCCGGCCTCCTCACCGTGCTGGTGGTGCCTCATCTGGCGATTCGCCTGCACTGGCTGCAAATTCTCAATCTGCTGCTTGCCCCTTTGCTGGCGGGGCTGCTGGTCGAAAGGGCTCGTGCGTGGCGCGAATCGCGCCGTGAATTCAGCGTTGAGGTGGCAGGCTATGCTGCGCTGTTCGGGTTTGCTTTTGCCTTGACGCGCTGGCTGTTTGGCCAATAAGCCCTAGCTCAAGACGACGCTGCTGAGGCGCCGACGATACGTCGCCACGGTCGCATCTTCCGGCGGGATTTGCCCATCAGCCACCTTGGGCTTGGGCGCTTCCATGACGTCGAGCACGGCGATGTAGGTCTTGCGTGCCAGGTCTTCGTTCCAGGCCTTGTCGCGCATCAGGATTTCCAGCAACTCGTCCAGCGCCTCAGTCCAGCGCTGCTGCGCCATGAGCCAGCGGGCTTTGTCAAAACGTGCTTCGAAATCGCGTTTGTTGGCCGTAATCCTTGCATCAAAACCGGCTGCAGCGCCCACTCCATGAGCGCCGGTAGCTACAAAATCCATAGCATCCATCCAGCGCTTGAGCGAGTCAAAGCGCCGCACCACGGTGGTCTGGGCGATCACAGGCGCAAACGCCACCTTGGCGTCGTCTTCGCGGCCCAGCTGCAGCAGCAGCTTCACATAGTCAAAGCGGGCGTTGTCGTCGGCCGGGTTGGCGGCGACGGCATGCTGGAGTTTTTCCAGCACGGCAGTGGGGTCCGTGTTTTCTTCTTCGAGCGCGAGTTCCTGCTCTTCGGGCTGCTCTTCAGCCGGCGGCAAATGCTTGTCGAGGAATTCCTTGACCTTGCCTTCGGGCAGGGCGCCGGCAAAACCGTCCACCGGCTGGCCGTTCATCATCAATATGCAGGTGGGGATGCTCCGGATGCCGAAAGCGGCACCCAGTTGCTGCTCCTGGTCGGAGTCGATCTTGACCAGCTTGAAGCGCCCGGCATATTCCACTTCCACTTTTTCAAGGATGGGCCCGAGCGACTTGCAGGGGCCGCACCAGGGCGCCCAGAAGTCGATCAGCACAGGCGTGGTCATGGATGCGGCAACGACTTCCGCTTCAAAGTTGGCAATGGTGACGTCGATCATGGTCTGGCAGAGTTGGGGTATCGGGGCCGGTTTTCAACCGGGTCGGCGCAGCTGGACGCCTGAGAGGCAAGAGCGTAGCACGCACGGCACGGCCCTTGCGGTGGCCTGCCCTTAAAATCATGGGGTTAGAACCTGCAACCCCGGCCTTGAAGGTCCCCGCATGACAACAAGCAACAATTCGGCAAAACCCCTGGTGGGTGTGGTGATGGGCTCCAGCAGCGACTGGGAGACCATGCAGCACGCCGTGCAGATCCTGACGCAATTCGGCATTGCGCACGAAGCCCGGGTGGTGTCGGCCCACCGCATGCCCGACGAGCTGTTTGCCTATGCCGAAGGTGCCGGCGGTCGCGGCTTGCAGGCCATCATTGCCGGCGCCGGCGGCGCAGCGCACCTGCCCGGCATGCTGGCCGCCAAAACCACCGTGCCGGTGCTGGGTGTTCCCGTGGCCAGCAAGCATTTGCAGGGCGTGGACTCGCTGCACAGCATCGTGCAGATGCCCAAGGGCATTCCGGTCGCCACCTTTGCCATCGGCAACGCCGGCGCAGCCAATGCAGCCCTGTTCGCGGTGGCCATGCTGGCCCTGCACAACCCGGCGCTGGCCGCCCAATTGCAGGCTTTCCGTGCAGAGCAAACCGCTGCCGCGCACGCCATGACGCTGCCGCCCGCATGACCGCCTCCACCTCTTCCCGGGCCGCCTCCAGCCTGCCGGAGTTGCCTATTTTTCCCGGCACGGCCTCGGCCTCCGGCCAGCCCGCTACCCTCGGCGTGATGGGCGGCGGCCAGCTGGGCCGCATGTTTGTGCATGCCGCGCAGCGCCTGGGTTATTTCACGGCGGTGCTGGACCCCGATCCGCAAAGCCCCGCGGGCCTGGTGAGCCATCACCACATCCAGGCCGGCTACAGCGATGAAAAAGGGCTGACCCAACTGGCCGCACTGTGCGCCGCCGTCACCACCGAATTTGAAAACGTGCCCGCCGGCGCGCTGCAGGCGCTGGCCGCCAGCCGCCCCGTGGCACCCGGCGCTGCCGCCGTGGCCATCGCGCAAAACCGCATCGAGGAAAAATCCCACTTCACCGCCAGCGCTGCTGAATCCGGCGTGCTGGCCGGCGTTACCTGCGCACCCTACGCCGTGATTGAAACAGCCGGGCAGCTGAAGGCGGTGCCCGCCGGTTTGCTGCCCGGCATCCTCAAGACCGCGCGCATGGGCTACGACGGCAAGGGCCAGGTCCGCGTCAAGAATGCGGACGAACTGGCCACCGCCTGGGCCGGCCTGAAGCAGGTGCCCTGTGTGCTCGAAAAAATGCTGCCACTCAAGGCCGAGTGCTCGGTCATCGTGGCGCGCGGCTGGGACGGCAGCGTCGTGAGTTTTGCGCCCCAGCTGAATGTGCATGTCGACGGCATTCTCGCGGTGACGCAGGCTTATGAAGGAAATATGCCTGCAGCGCTTGCTGGTCGTGCGCAAGCAGCTACCAAAACCATAGCAAAACACATTGACTATGTCGGCGTGCTCTGCGTCGAGTTTTTCCTGGTGGACGACGGCAGCGCCGATGGCGCGCTCATCGTCAATGAAATGGCGCCACGCCCGCACAACAGCGGCCACTACACGATGGACGCCTGTGACGTGTCGCAGTTCGACCTGCAGGTGCATGCCATGGCCGGCCTGCCGCTGCCGCAGCCGCGCCAGCATTCACCGGCCATCATGCTCAACCTGCTGGGAGATGTGTGGTTTGACACCCATGGAAAGATGCGCACACCCGACTGGCAGGCCGTGCTGGCACTGCCCGGCACGCACCTGCATCTCTACGGCAAAACCGAAGCCCGCATCGGCCGCAAGATGGGCCATCTCAACATCACGGGCCCCGACGTCGCTTCAGTCAAGGCCACGGCACGCCAGGTTGCATCCATCCTGGGCCTGCCCGGCCTGGACGCCCTCTGATGATTCTTCCCGGTACGGACCCTGAAGCCATTCTTGAAGGCGCACGCCGCATCCGGGCCGGTGGGCTGGTGGGCTTCCCGACGGAGACGGTGTACGGCCTGGGCGCCGACGCTTCCAGCGATCAAGCCGTCGCCGGAATTTTTGAAGCCAAGGGCCGTCCGTCCGACCATCCGCTCATCGTGCACGTGGCCGATGCGGCGCACGTAGACGCTTACGCCAGCAGCGTGCCGCCGTTTGCCGCGCGCCTGATGAAAGCCTTCTGGCCCGGGCCGCTCACCGTGATCCTGCCGCGCAAGGAAGGCGTGGCGGCGGCCGCGGCCGGCGGCCAGGATTCGATCGGCCTGCGCTGCCCCTCACACCCTGTCGCGCTGGCTTTTTTGAAAGCATGTGACACGGGTGTTGCCGGCCCCAGCGCCAACCGTTTCGGCCGCGTCAGCCCCACCACTGCGCAGCATGTGCAGCAGGAGTTTGGCGACAGCCTGCTGGTGCTCGACGGCGGGCCCTGCGATGTCGGCATCGAATCCAGCATCGTCGACTGCACGCGCGGGCGGCCTGTGTTGCTGCGCCCGGGCATCCTCACGCGCGCGCAACTCGAAGCCGCGTGCGGCGAGGCCGTGCTGGGCAAAGACGAATTCGAGCAAGAGGCTCCGGGCGATGCGCCGCGCGCTTCCGGCACGCTCGAAGCGCACTACGCGCCCGACGCCAAGGTGCGCCTGATGGACGCAGGCCCCATACAAACCGCACTCGATTTGCTGGGCGCCGAGGCCGCCCACATCGCCGTTTACGCGCGCAGCATCGTGCGCATCAAGTCAGAAAAAGTGTTGTACCGCCGCATGCCCGACGACGCGCTGGCCACCGCGCAGCAGCTCTTTGCCGTGCTGCGCGACTTTGATGCCAAAGGCGTCAAGCTGATCTGGATTGAAAACCCGCCGGCGGCCGCCGAGTGGGATGGCGTGCGCGACCGGCTGCAACGGGCTGCCGCGAGCTGAAGCGTCAAGAATCGGCTGCCATGTTGGATGGAACCATCGCTTGTCTCCTCATCGGTGCCGCCGTCGGGTTGTGGATGATGTGGCGCGAGCGCAGGAGCGACCGGCGGAACACTGGCGGGTGTTGCTACCAATGCGGAAGAGCGCTTGGCTTTGACTTCAAGACCGTCACGCGAAGGTACGAAGGAGGGTCAACCAAGCGCGTTGACTTCTGCGCGAAGTGTGCACGCCACCGGCTTGTCTGGGGCTGGCTCGTCCTTGGGCTCGTGATCATTTTTGTTGGGCTAATGTGGTATCACTTGCATCACTCGGGCTGATGCATACCGGCGCATCACATCGAATTTGTCCCCATGTACCTGGGACATCAGGAAAGAGGTAACCCATGCTCTCCATCCTCCTCACCATCTGGTTCCTCCACGTCGCGGCCATGATGAGCCCCGGCGCCAATGTGCTGCTGGTCTCGCAACTCGCTGCCAGCGATAGGGCGCGTAGCGCGGTGTTCGCGGCGCTGGGTGTGACGGCCGGGGCTGCCATCTGGGCGCTGTGCGCGGTGCTGGGCGTCAACGCCATCTTCCAAATTTTTCCGGGGCTGCGCCTGGTGCTGCAGGTGGCCGGTGGCCTGTATCTGCTCTATGTGGCGAGCCGGCTCTGGCGCTCGGGCGGCCTTGCACTGGGCGATGGCGGCCCGGCGGTGTCATCGGCAGCGGCGTTTCGCCTGGGGTTTCTCACCAATATCACCAACCCCAAGTCGGCGCTCTTTTTCGGCAGCGTGTTTGCCGCCTCGTTTCCGGCCGCTCCCAGCCCGGCATTGCAGGCCGCGGCCGTGGCCATGATCGTGGTCAACGCGCTGTGCTGGCACACGCTGCTGGCCTTTTTGTTTTCGCGCGAGCGGGTGCGGTTTGCGTATGCCCGTACGCGGGGCACGGCGGACCGCATCGCCTCGGTGGCTGTCGGCGCATTGGGCCTGGGGCTGCTGGCGGCATCATTGCGCGAAGCGCGCTCCTAGAGCCGGTTCTCAGGGCAGCGCGAATTGCCCGTCAGGCTCCGTGACGGGCCAGGCAGGCAGTTGCCCAAATTTCGGGCATTGTGGCGCAATGCCGCGCCAAGTGGTGTTTTCGTCCACAAGTCCCGCCGCCATCAACAGCCTTGTCCACAGGCGGCAGGGATAACTTGCAGGCACATTGATGAAGCATCCGTGCCTGCCGCGCTGGGCGTCTGTGGTACCGGGCTATTCAGTCGCCGCGCCCGTATACCAGCTTCATCACCAGAATGGCCAGCGCCAGGCCCAGCGTGACCGCGTTCGCCAGCACGATGGGCCAGGCGCCCGCCAGCACACCGTAGGCCAGCCACAGTGCCACGCCAACCGTAAAGGCGCTGTACATCGCCAGTGAAATGCCGCTGACATCGCGGCTGCGAAAGGTCAACCAGGCCTGCGGCGCAAAGCTCGCCGTGGTCAGCACGGCCGCCAGAAAGCCCACGATGTCTGTTGCGTTCATCGCTTGCCCTCCTTGACGGCCCATTCCAGCATCGCATCCAGTGCCGGGCGCGCAGCGGGCGCGTTCGCGTGGTTGATCAGCCCCACCACGATGTAGCGTGCGCCGCTGTCGCCATTGGCATAACCGGCAACCGCGGTCACGTCGCGCAGCGAGCCGGTCTTGACGAAAGCCAGCCCGGCCACCGGCCTGGCGCGTTCGCGCATGGTGGCGTCGGTGCCGGCCACCGGCAGCGAATCGGCGAGATCGGCGGCAAAAGGGCTTTTGGCGGCATGCTGCAGCAGGGCCGACAGGCTGGCAGCACTGATGCGCTCCTCGCGGCTCAGGCCCGAGCCGTTGTCCATCAGCGGGGGTGTGCTGCCGGGCAGGCTTTTGCGCCACCAGGCGGTGAGCGCTGCGCGGGCGGATTCAAGCGTGCCGGCTTTGGGCTGGCCCAGGCCGGCCCAAAGCCCGAGTGTCAAAAAGAGGTGTTGGGCCATGATGTTGTTGGAGTATTTGTTGACGTCGCGCACCATTTCCAGCAACGGCGGCGACTGGTATTCAAACCGCACCGCGGCCTTTTCGCCCGAGAGGGTACCGGTCCTGCGCAGCATGGCCAGCTCTGCCGGCGTGGCGTCGCGCACCGTTCCCGTCAGCAGGCCGCCCAGCTGGCGCCACGACCCTTCGATGGCGCGCGCCGCAAAACTCGCGGGGTCGGCATAGGCGCTGGGCCACACCTTTTCGCCGCAGGCCGAAGAATAGGTACCCAGGAATTCGATGTTGACGGGGTTTTCAACGCTGGCGCGCAGCTCGCTGCGCCAGTCGCCGCAGCGCGCCACACGCACGATCGGCACCGTCGCGCCCACCTGCACACCCGCCAGCGGCGGCTCATAGCGCACCAGCGCACGGCCATTTGGAAGGTCCGGCGTGAATGTCATCACGATGGTTTTGAAATTGATCAGCAACGCATCGGGCCGGGCGTTGTAGGGCCGCAGCGGCTCGCCGTCAAATTCGCCCGGATCGGTGGGCGGCACGCTGAAGGCGCTGCGGTCCAGCACGATGTCGCCGCGGATCGCCCGCGCCCCTCCGGCCTGCACCTCGGCCAGCAAGGCCTGCAGGCGTTCAACGACCAGCTTGGGGTCGCCGCCGCCCTGCACCACCATGTTGCCGTTGAGCAGGCCGCCCGAGGCGCTGCCGTCCAGTATCACCTTCGTCTTCCAGGTGAAGTCGCGGCCCAACGCGTCGAGCGCCGAGTACGTGGTCACCAGTTTCATGACGGAGGCAGGGTTCATTGGCACATCGGCGCGCCAGCTCAGGCGCGGCACCGGTTTGCCGCTGCCGGCTTCCACCACCAGCATGGACACCGCATCGCGCGGCACCCTGGCGCGCGACAGGGCTTTTTCAATCGGGGCCGGCAGGCGTGCGGTTTGTGCCAGGCCGGGGCTTGCGGCCAGGGCTGCCATGGCCGCCAGGGCAGCCAGCGCAACAGTGTGTGTCGTGCGCGGGCGCAGCAAGTCGTGGGTCATGCGGGGATTATCGCGGTTGAGCGTTCTGCAAGGCGCTGCCGGTGGGCGCCGGGGTGGCCGGCCATTGGCGCGGATAATCAGGGCTTACCCATCGGCCCCAGCCTCCGGGTACTCGCAGATTGCTATGAATTTAATAGCTGCTTGCGCCTGATATATAAGGGCTTGAGCCCGATTTAATGCCTGAACTTGTGAAATTCCTCGCTTTTGACACCAGCACCGACCGCATGTCCGTGGCGCTGACCGACGGTGCGCGCGTCTGGCAGCACAACGGCCCAGGCGGCGCGCAGGCTTCCACCACGCTGATCCCCGCCATCCTGGCGTTGCTGGCCGAGGCTGGCCTGGCGCTGGGCGAGCTGGATGCCATCGCCTTCGGGCGCGGCCCCGGCTCCTTTACCGGCCTGCGCACCGCCTGCGCGGTGGCGCAGGGCCTGGCGCTGGGCGCCAACCAGGGCGCCGGCATTCCCGTGCTGCCTGTCGACACGCTGATGGCTGTGGCTGAAGAAGCGCGCTTTCAGCAGCAGGGTGATGGCGAAGCGTCCCTGCGCGTCACCGCGCTGCTGGATGCGCGCATGGACGAAATGTATGTGCAGGGTTTTGAGTTCAGCGGCGGGCACTGCCGGGCGCTCGGCGAATGCGGGCTGGTCCGGCCTGAAAACCTGGAGCCGGACGCTGCGGCCGGTTTGCTCGCGGGCAATGTTTTTACGGTGTACGCCGGGCGTTTGCCGGGCAGCCTTGCGGCATTTGCGCAGGCTGATGCCTTGCCCACTGCCACCGCCATGCTGCGCCTGGCGCCGCAGCTGGCTGCTGCCGGCCTGTGCGTCAGCGCCGACCTCGCCCTGCCGCTCTACGTTCGCGATAAAGTAGCGCTGACCACCGAAGAGCGCGACCAGGTCAAGGCCGCCAAACTGGCGGCCGCCCCACCCCTTTCATGAACGCCGTCCTCAAGCCCCTCGAAGCCCAGTTCGAAGCCATGACACCCGCATGGCTGGATGAGGTGGTGCGCGTGGAAAAAACCGCTTATGACCATCCCTGGACGCACGGCAATTTCAACGATTCGCTCAATGCCGGCTACCAGGCACAACTGCTCACCGCCGGCAATGCGCCCGACGCCGTGCTGCTGGGCTATTTTGTGGCCATGAAGGGCGTTGACGAAGTACACCTGCTCAACATCACCGTGGCCTCCGAACACCAGCGCCAGGGCTGGGCCCGCATCATGCTGGATGCGCTGGCCCTCTGGTCGCGCGGGCAGGGCGCGCAGTGGCTGTGGCTGGAAGTGCGCGTGAGCAATGTGCGGGCCAAGGCCATCTATGAACGCTACGGCTTTCGCCACGTCGGCACGCGCCGCAACTACTACCCGGACGGCGCTTCCACGCGCGAAGATGCGGTCGTCATGAGCCTGGCGCTATGAGCCTGGACCTCGACAAACGCCAGCGCGCCATGCTGCGCGAAATGGGTGTGCGCGTGTGGCTGCCGGTTGCCGCTGCGCCTGCTGAAGCTGCCGTTGCTATTGATTTGGTAGCTGCTGGCGCGCAGTCAGTAACGCCTGCAAGTGAATTCGATCAAAAAGTCAGTGCGCCTTCCACGTCCGCTGCACCGCGAGAGGCTGCACCGCCCGTGCGGCCCGTGCAGGCGCCGGCTCGCCCGCAGGCCGAAGTGCGCGAAACCGCTGCACCCGGCACGACGGCAGCGTGGCGCATGGGAGACGCGCAAGCCCTGTACGCTGACGCCGCCCATGCTGAAGGCGCGCGCTGGCTGGTGCTGGCCGAAACGCCGGCGGCTGCGCTGCAGCGGGAGCCTTTCAACCCCTTTGAAGGTGATGCCGGCAAGCTGCTCGACAACATGCTGCGCGCTGCGCGCCTGCACAAGGCCGGCATGGTGCTGCTGGCGCCGCTGGTCCGGCAGGCGGCATCCGGTGCGGGTGCTGGCCTGCCTGAAGCGCTGCCCGCCCTGGTGGCCAGCGCGCAACCCGATGTCGTGCTCGTCATGGGCCGCCTGGCCGCGCAGGCGGTGTTGCAATCGACAGAGCCTTTCGGCAAACAGCGCGGCCAATTGCACAGCCTGCATGGAGCCCGCATGGTGGTGACCTACGACGCCACCTATTTACTGCGCAACCCGGCCGACAAGGGCAAGGCCTGGGACGACCTGTGCCTGGCCATGAGCTTGGTCGTTACTCCCGGCGTCGCCTGATTTTCCTTCAGGCCTTTTCAGGTACTGTGCGGCTGGGCGCCAGCACTGAAGCAATCGCCACCACCATCAGCACCACGGCAGCCCAGTCTTGCCAGTGCAGCACTTCGCCCAGGCCCAGAGCGCCTGAAAACACCCCGAGGACGGGAATCATCATCACGCTCAGCGTGGAAGCCACCGGCGGCAGCGCGCGCGCCAGCGTGAACCACGCCGCATGCGCAAAACCGAAGATCAGCACCGCGTTGTAAAGAATCGCGCCCCAGGTCGTGGGCGAAGGTGCCTTCCACTGCGGCATCTCAAACACGACACCCAACACGGTCAGCATCACGGCGGTCATCACCGTCATCCAGAACGACAACGTCAGCGTCGCGGCCGGTATCGTGGTCTTGCGCAGCAGCTGCGTGCCCAGCGCCCACACCGCGGCCGCCACCAGCGCGCACAGCACACCCAGGGGGCTGCCCGACAGGTTGGTCATTTCATTCCATAGCAGTAGCGCCACGCCCAGTGCGGCGGCCGCCACTCCCAGCCAGTTGCGGGCTTTTAGCGTCGCGCCAAAAAACCAGGCGCCCAGCAGCGCCGAAAAAATCGGCATGGTGTAGCCCAGAATCGCCGCACGCCCGCTGCTGAGGTTTTTGACGGCGAGGATGATCAGTGCATGCCAGACAAACATGTTGGCCGCAGCCAGCCAGAAGAGCTCACGCCACCTGCCCCGCGGCACCCCAAACGGCACCTTCAGCACCACCATGGCGATGCCCAGCACCGGGATGCCCAGCCAGATCGACATCGCCCGGAACGTCAAGGGTGGAAAGTCCGCAATCCCCAGTTTCATCACCGGCCAGTTCAGGCCCCAGACCAGGGTGAGCAGAACCAGCAGGATGAGTTGGCGTTGCGAGAGTTGCATGGAGTTATTGTGCCCCCACGCTTTTCACTTCGTGTAATGCGCTGCCCCCCGAGGGGGCCGCCCGCCTGCGGCCCGGCAAAGCCGGTTCCGCGGCTCATGCTGGGTTGAAGAATCAGTGGCGTAACCAGCGCGGCTGGGCTGCGCAACACGGGTTGAACGGCTACGCCGCCTTTGGCTCAGCGGCAGACCCTGTTCGTGCGGGCACCCCGTCGTCTTCTGGAATGGCGTAGCGCGGCGCCAGTGCGGCAAGCGACCTCAACACCGGGACGGGTGTCCAGCGAAATAGCGGCGTGAGCCAGGGATACGGCACCCTGGATTTCAGAATGGCGCCGTAATCACACGAGGCTTCGTGGGGGAAGTAGTTCTCACGCACGGCCACAAGCTCACAAAACCCCTTGCCGTGGTAGTAGCGCAGCTGTGGATCAACCGGCAAACCGGCCCGCGTAGTCCGTGCATAAGCCTCTACCGATGCGCCTGGTTTTCGTTGCAAATGACGCTTGAGCCCGGGCATGGGAGAGCCCAGAAACACTTCACGAGTGCCGCATTTCACCGCATACAGATAGTTAAAGGCGATCAGCTGCAAGGCCGCGCCGGCATCCACGCTGGTCAGGCTGATGCCGAACAGGCAGCGGGAGGCGTGCTTGTTCGTCGGCACCTTGCCGTCCAGGGCGGCACTCTTTTGCCAGTCGCCCGGGTTGACCCACTCTGCCTCCGTGGTGGGCTTGCAAAAGAGCGACGCCAGCAATTCACCCGTTTCTGCGCAAAATGCACCCCCGCTCAAATCGGGATGCGCGGCAATGCGTGATCGAAAGTCTTCTGCGGTGGCTTGCTGCTCTTGCGTCCATTGCTTGCGCTCCAGATCCAGCAAGGCTGGAATATCGCCAATACGCAAATTGCGGGTGATGTAGCTGCGCTTTTTGATGGTCGGTTTGGTTGTCATGGGTAACGGTATGCGTGGGTGTTAAAGGAGTTGACTGCCCGGAACGTCGGGGACTGGTGGCGGGTGTGCGGTACCCGAATGGCAGGCGCAATTGCGAGTGCCCAAGGGCTGGAAGTCATGCATCAGCTGCACAGCACCTGTGGTGAGCCACAGCCGGGTGACCCGGGCCTTGTTGCCGAAAAATCCGCTCAGAAAAATGCTGGCTTGCAAATTCACCACCTCATGCCACCAGCCATGAGGCACGTAGATGGCATCACCCGGATACAGATCGACGGCAAACAGTGCGTCTGTTGGCACATCGCTTTGTGCCAGGTCGCGCATGCCCACCGATGCCAGCTTGGCCCAGCGGTCATACTTAGTTGACAACGCACCCAGGTGTTCCACGGTGCCGGGGCGTGCCAGGTAAAAGCGTTTGACTCCGCGCGTGAGCACCGCCAGGTTGTCCAGCAAGTCGTAATGCAAACCCGTGTGTGCACCTTGCGGGCCAATCCATGCGCTGCTGGAGACGATGTTGCCTGGCGGGAATAATGCGTCTTGCTGCACGTCCTGGCGCAATGAGGGTATCTCCTTGAGCAGATCAAACTCTTTGAGGTAGCCGATATGCGAGCCTTCTTCCTGCGCGGCTGTCTGCAACTCCAGTTGTGCCACATAGCGGTCAAGTGTGGACGTCACAAACCGGGTACTGGACCTCTCCCGATTCCCCACCACCAGGGTCACAGGCCTGGCCCCGCCCAGATGGGCAAGGTGCTGAAACGTCCAACGCTCCAGCGCGGCCCAGTTGCGCCCCATGCCCCGCAAAACAACAGGGCCATGACCTATCCACTCATGCCCCCGGGGAGACACCATCTCTGGCACAGCCCCGAGCCTGGAGCGAGGTATTCCCAGCGGGCATTCGCCTTGGGTAATCCACAAATTCACAACGACCTTCAGCACTTGCAATGCGGTGATCGTAAAAATCCACTGTGAAATCCTGATGACGCTAGCGCTTGTTTTTTTGTTGCATCGTGTAAAACGCCGGACAGGTAGCCGCTGGAGACAATCGCGCGTTTGGCATACAGGGGGTTTTCCATCGGGGCCCGGTGCAAGCTGCGGAGATGGTGGGAGCTTAAAATGGGACATGACTTTTCTCGACATGCTGGGCGCCGCAGAACGCCAGAACCGCTCCATGCTCTGCGTCGGCCTGGACCCTGAACCTACGAAATTCCCCGGCAAGCTCAAGGGCGATGCCAACAAGATCTACGATTTCTGCGCGGCGATTGTTGACGCCACCGCCGACCTGGTGATTTCATTCAAGCCGCAAATCGCCTACTTCGCCGCGCACCGCGCCGAAGGCCAGCTTGAACGCCTGATGGAACACATGCGCCGCGTGGCGCCGCAAGTGCCCATCATCCTGGACGCCAAGCGCGGCGATATCGGCAGCACGGCGGAGCAATATGCCAAGGAAGCCTTTGAGCGCTACGGTGCCGACGCGGTGACGCTCTCGCCCTTCATGGGGTTTGATTCGGTCGCACCATATTTGAAGTACGAAGGCAAGGGCGCATTTTTGCTGTGCCGCACCTCCAACCCCGGCGGCGACGATCTGCAGAACCAGCGCTTCGCCTCGATTGAAGGCCAGCCGCTGTTGTACGAGCATGTGGCGCGTCTGGCGCAAGGGCCGTGGAACCTCAATGGCCAGTTGGGCCTGGTGGTGGGGGCGACTTATCCGGCCGAGATCGAGCGTGTGCGTTCGGTGGCGCCGACCTTGCCGCTGCTGATTCCGGGTGTGGGGGCGCAGGGTGGCGATGCCGTCGCGACCGTCAAAGCGGGCTGGCGGGCCGGCGCGCCAATCATCGTGAACTCGTCGCGTGCGATTATTTATGCCTCTTCGGCGGATGATTTTGCGGAGGCTGCGCGGCGCGAGGCGGTGAAGACTCGGGATGTGTTGGAAGCGGCTCGGGGTGAGGCTCTGAAGCTGTAGTCTTTCTTGTTCCAGCGCTTTTTGCTGAGTGTTGCTGGCCGGGGGTTGCCCGGCATGCAACTCACTTTTCTTTGCTTCGCCAAAGAAAAGTAAGCAAAAGAAAAGCGACCCTGGTTCCTGCGTCCCTTCGCTGCGCTACGGGCAACCTGCGGTGCTCGGTCCAGCCGGGGTCAAAAACAACTCGCTTCGCTCAAACAAGTTTTTGCCCTGATCCGTCTGGCCCTGCGCTCCTCGGCGCATCCACAAGGGCCAATCGGGAGCGGGGACAAAAATACAAAATCAACACAAATACCAACAAGGACTCGCCACGGCGAGTCCTTGTTTCTTCAGGTATTCGGATTCCTGTCTTCGGCTGTTGGTATTCCTTCTCCCCATCCCTTCTGTATGCGCCGAGGAGCGCAGGTTCAGGCGGATCAGGGATCGCGATTGTCTGAGCGAAGCGAGTTCGAGCGAGACCCCGCCTGAACCGAGCACCGCAGGTTGCCCGTAGCGAAGCGGAGGGTCGCAGACAGCAGGGTCGCCTTTTCTTTTGCTTACTTTTCTTTTGGCGAAGCAAAAGAAAAGTGAGTAGCCGCCGGGCTACCCCCGGCCAGCAACCCTCAGCAAAGACCGCAAACACCGAAACAACAACAACCAAAAAAGAAAATAGCTATTAATTTAGGAGCTGCCTGCGCCCGTCCCTATTGGGCGTAAGGCCAATAAGACGATTAATTGGCAACCGTGAACCGGCGCCGAACATGCCGCGCGTTTTCAATCTCGTCCACGATGGCCACAGCCAGGTCAGGCACCGAAATACCGGCCGGCTTGTCACCCTGGCCAGGCAGCAGGTCGTCCGCACCCAGCCGGTATTTGCCGGTGCGCTCACCGGGTGCCAGGCCAATGGGAGGCGAGACAAAGCTCCAGTCCAGTGAGGTTTCGAGCTTGAGCTGGTTCAGCGCCTCGCGTGCGGCGAGCGCGCCCTGCTTGTATTGCGCGGGAAACTCCGGCGTGTCCACGAGCTGCAGGCCGGGCGCCACATACAGGCTGCCGGCGCCACCCACCACGAGCAGGCGTTTGACGCCCGCCTGCTTGACGCCATTCACGATGGCTTTGCTGGCCTCAAGGTGCAGGTCGTGGATTTTCGGCTCGCTCCAGCCGGGGTTGTAGGCGCTGATGACGGCATCGTGGCCCGCCACGGCTTTGGCCACCTGGCCGGCATTCAGTGCGTCGGCGGCGACCACGGTCAGGCCGGTTTGCGGGTTGACCTTGCCAGGGTTGCGGGCCAGTACGGTGACCTTGTGGCCGCGGCTCAGCAGTTCGGAAAGAATGGGTGCGCCGATAAAACCTGTGGCGCCGATCAATGCAATGTTCATAAAAACTCCTATGGGTTAAAGAGTCTCTAGTTTCATTACTTCACAACGGCCTGAATAGACGGCAAAATTCGCTAACACTGTGAAGTAGAGCTAACTAATGAGCGATAAATCCATGGACCAGCTCAAGCGCATGGCCATTTTTGCCGAGGTGGTTGCCAAAGGGTCCCTGACCGCGGCTGCTCGGCAGCTGGGCATGACGCCTTCGGCCGTGAGCCAGCATTTGCGGCAGCTTGAGCAGTCGCTCGGCCTGGCCCTGCTGCACCGGTCCACGCGGCGCCTGACGCTGACAGAAGCGGGGGAGCGCTACCACGCCGGTTGTGCCGCCATGGTGGCGGCTGCGCGCTCGGCGGAACAGGCGCTGGTGCGGCTGCGCGACGAACCCGAAGGCGAGCTGCGCCTGGCCGCGCCGGCCGGCTTTGGCAGCCTGCTGGCAGCGGCGCTGGCGCCGCTGCGCGGCTACCCCCGGCTCACGCTGCGTCTGCTGCTGGACGACAAGCTGGTTGACCTGATCGGCGAACGCGTGGATATCGCGGTGCGCGTGGGGGAGTTGGCCGACTCCAGCCTGGTGGCACGCAAGCTGGGCGATATGACGCGCCAGCTCTGCGCCTCGCCGGCCTACCTGGCCGAACGCGGCTGGCCCGCCACGCCGCAGGATTTGCTGCGCCACGACTGGCTGGCCAGCAAACCCAACAGCAGCAACAGCGCGGACATGCTGGAGCTGCTGGGCCCGTCCGGCGAACGCGAAACCCTGAGGCTGGAAGGCCGGGTGCAGGCCTCGCAGGTCACGGCGCTGCATGCGCTGGCCATAGCCGGCTGGGGCATCAGCATGGGTGTGAGCGAGGACGACCGCAAAGCGATGGCCGAAGGCCGCTTGCTGCCGATACTGCCGGGCTGGCGCATGGCGGATGTTCCGGTCTACGCCGTCACGCCGCGGCGTGGCGAGCAGCCGGCCAAGGTGCGGTACACGCTGGAGTTGCTGGCGGCCTGGTTCGTAGGTGTCAGGCCTGTTGCGGACGCGGCCTGAGCACCAGCCCGCCCAGCATCACACAAGCCAGTGCGGCCGTCAGGTCAAGGCCCATCAGGCGTTGCTTCGCATCTGGTAGCGTTGTGCGGCGGGCTCAGGTCAGTTGCATGGAGCGCGCGGCATCCAGGTGCGCCTTCACACGCTGGGCCAGTGCGACGTCGCCGGGGGTCTCCGGCCGCCATTCCTGGGCGGGCAAGGCCTTGCCGTCCAGGTCCACCGCGACAAACACCACCAGGCATTCGGTGATGACCTGCATCTGCCCGACTTTCATGTCGCCGGCGCGCACTTCCACCGAGATGTTCAGGCTGGTCGTGCCGGTGTAGGCCAGGCGGGCTTCGACTTCGACCAGGTCGCCGATCATGATGGGACGCTGAAAACGTATGCTGCCCACCGACACGGTGACGCAATAGCGCTTGGCCCAGCTGGTGGCGCAGGCGTAGCCGGCTTCGTCAATCCATTTCATGACGGTGCCGCCGTGCACTTTGCCGCCGAAGTTGACGGTACTGGGTTCGGCCAGGAAGCGGAGGGTGATGGAGGACATGGGGGCTGCCGGTGTGTTGTGGGTTGTTCAGGCGTGCTGCCAGGCGACGGCGGCGACACGCATCATATTGTCGCCCATCACGCCCTCTACCTCAGTTGCGCTCAGGCCCACCCGGCGCAGCGCTTCGGGCAGCAGTTGCCAGGTTTCAACCGGCGTGTAAGTCATGCGCTGTACGGCGCGGTCGTAGCCGGCCGACCTGGGCCACCAGTAGGTGGGGTCATAGTCGCCCGGCGGGTTGTCATTGAGCTCATCCTGCCGGAAGCTGATGTCCAGGCCGATGCCCGCATGCTGCGCGCCGACCAGGCCCGCCACATGGGCCACATGCCGCGCCATATCGTCAGCCGTAGGAGTGCGCGTACCCAGGAATGCAGAGACGCCCGAGACGCACACCACCCCGCCGGTTGCGGCGCAGGCGCGTATTTGCTCGTCGGTGATGTTGCGCCCGTGCTCGACCAGCGCCAGCGGGTTGGCGTGGCTGAAGATCACCGGCTTGGCCGAGGCGGCCATGATGTCGAGGCTGCAGCGGCGGCCGGTATGGGAGCAGTCCATCAAGAGGCCGGCCTCATTCACGGCCTGCACCATGCGCACACCCAGCGGCATGAGGCCGCGTGCTTCGTCGTGGCAGCCGTCGGCCACGCTGTTGTTGCGGTTGTAGGCGAAATGGATTTGCCGCACGCCGAGTTCGCGGTACAGGGTCACCATCTCGGGCCGCTCCTGCAAGGGCATCGCACCTTCCAGGTCAAAGCCGATGGCAAGCTGGCTCGCCGCCGCGGCTTCGCGGATCTCGTCCACGCTGGATACCAGCCGGTAGCGCCCGGGGTTCGCGGCGATCTTCGCGCGGAAGGCCGCAATGACCGCCATGATTTGCGCCACCGGGTTCATGTCCATGCCGACATTGACGGATACATAGTTCACGCCCGCGGCGCGCAACGCGTCCATCGGCGAAAAATCGGCTGCCGGGTGCAATGGCAGGCAGGCGTGGGCTTCCCAGTGGATCATGGCGTGGCGTGTGGTGTTGAAGAGAAATTAAAGCATGCGGCGCTGCGGCGCGCCAGACCTGCCTGGTAACGATTTACGCCGTAGCGGACACGTCGTCCGCTGCGCGGCGTTTGAACCCGGTGGAAGCCTCCATCAGGCTCAGCGTATAGGCATTCGTGACTTTGTGTGCCGCCAGGTCGGCCGCAGGCAGCATCTCCACCGTCTGGCCGCGCTGCATCACCATGAGCCGCTCGCACAGGTGGGTGACGACGGCCAGGTCGTGGCTCACCATGATGAAGGTCAGGCCGCGCCGGCGGCGCAGTTCCTCGAGCAGGTTGAGCACCTCGGCCTGCACTGAGGCGTCCAGTGCCGAAGTGGGCTCGTCCAGCAACAGGATTTGCGGCTCGAGGATCAAAGCGCGCGCAATTGCGATGCGCTGGCGCTGCCCACCCGAGAGTTGGTGCGGGTAACGGAAGCGAAAACCCGTGCCCAGGCCGACTTCTTCCAGCGCACGTTCGATGCGCGCTTCCGCATCGCTGATGCCGTGGATGGCCAGCGGCTCGGCGAGGATGCGGTCTACGGTGTGGCGCGGGTGCAGCGAGCCGTACGGGTCCTGGAACACCATCTGCACCTGCCGCCTGAAGGCCTTGCTGCCGGGCGCGCTGTCCTGGCCCAGCAACCTGACCGTGCCGGCCGTGCGCGGCGCGAGCCCGCAGATGGCGCGTAGCACGGTGGATTTGCCGGAACCCGATTCGCCGACGATGCCGAAGCTTTCGCCGGGGTTCACGATGAAGGAGGTATCGGCGACGGCGACAAAGCTGTCGTACACCACGCGCAGGCTGCTGACTTCCAGGCCCAGCGATGCGGATGAAGCCACCGGGTTCACAGCGCCCACTCCGGTTGCCTGTCCAGCGTCGCCAGCGGATGCGTGGACGCGCCCAGCTGCGGCAGACAAGCCATCAGGCCGCGTGTGTACGGGTGCTGCGCATTCGCCAGGCCGCCGGCGGCCAGCTCTTCCACCACCCGGCCGGCATACATCACCAGGATGCGGTCGCAAAAGGTGGACACCAGCCGCAGGTCGTGCGAGACCAAAATCAAGCCCATGCCGCGCTCGGCCACCAGCGTGTCGAGGATGGACAGCACCTGTAGCTGCACCGTCACGTCCAGCGCCGAAGTCGGCTCGTCGGCGATCAGGAGGTCCGGGTCGGCGATGAGCATCATCGCAATCATCGCGCGCTGACCCATGCCGCCCGACACCTCATGCGGATACAACTTGTAGACGCGCGCCGGGTCGTCGATGCGCACGGATTCGAGCGCGGCCAGTGCGCGCTTTTTGGCTTCGGCCGACGAGACGCGGGTGTGGGCCTGCAGCGTTTCCACGATCTGTGCGCCTATCGTCATGACGGGGTTCAGCGAAAACTTCGGGTCCTGCAGCACCATGGCAACACGGCCGCCGCGCAGCGCACGGCGTTGGGCGGGCGGGCAGTTGAGCAAGTCCACACCGGAAAATTCGAGACGCTTGGCGCTGATGCGGCCTTCCGGTGCGGTCAGGCCCATGATGGCGCGGCCGGTTTGTGATTTGCCCGAACCCGACTCGCCCACGATGCCCAGGCGCTCGCGGCCCAGCGTGAAGGACACGCCGCGCACCGCCTCGGTCATGCCGCCATCACGGCGCGGAAAGCTCACGCGCAAGTCGTCGACCACCAGCAGGGGCCTGTGGGCGCCCGTCATTTGGCGGCCTTCGGGTCCAGCGCATCGCGCAGGCCGTCACCCAGCAGGTTGAAGGCCAGGCTCACGACAAAAATCGCCGCGCCGGGCGCGGCCGCCACCCACCACTGGTCCAGCACATAGAGGCGGCCGTTGGCGATCATCGCGCCCCACTCCGGCATGGGCGGTTGCGCGCCCAGGCCCAGAAAACCCAACCCGGCAGCCGTGAGGATGATGCCGGCCATATCCAGCGTGACGCGCACGATCACCGACGACACGCACAGCGGCATGATGTGGCCCAGCACGATGCGCCAGGGCGAGGCACCCAGCAATTGCACGGCCGCGATGTAGTCGGTCTGGCGTATCGTCAGCGTCTCGGCCCGCGCCATGCGCGCATAGGGCGGCCAGGAGGTGATGGCGATGGCAATCACCGCGTTCTGGATGCCGGGCCCCAGCGCCGCGACAAACGCCAGCGCGAGGATAAGGCGCGGAAACGCCAGAAAAATATCAGTGATGCGCATCAGCACTGCGTCGATCCAGCCGCCGGCATAACCGGCCACAGTGCCGACGATGAGGCCGAGCGGCGCGGCCAGCACCGCCACCAGAATCACCACCATCAGCGTGATGCGCGAGCCGATGATGATGCGTGAGAGGATGTCCCGCCCCTGGTCGTCGGTGCCGAACCAGTGCGCCCACGAAGGCGGCAGCAGCCGTGTGGTGCGCAGGTCGCCGGTGTAGGCCGAATACGGCGCGAGCAGGTCGGCAAAAATCGCCACGAGGATAAGCCCCAGCACGATGAAGAGGCCCAGCATGGCCAGACGGTTGCGCGAAAAATCGTGGCAGCCGTGGTACATGCGGCCCATGAAGGCCTGGCGGCGCGAGGCAGGGCGGTCGGTGCTCAGCCAGTCGCGCAAAGATGCAACCTTTGAAGTCATCGGATTCGCGTCCTTGGGTCCAGCAATTTGTACAAGACGTCAGAGAGCAAGTTCAAGCCCACAAAAATCGAACCCACCACAATCGTGCCGCCCAGCACCGCATTCATGTCGGCGTTCTGGAGCGAGTTGGTGATGTAGAGACCCAGGCCCGGCCAGGCAAAAACGGTCTCGGTCAGCACAGAGCCCTCGAGCAGACCCGCGTACGACAGCGCGATCACCGTGACCAGCGGCACCATGGCGTTGCGCAGCGCATGGCGCCAGATGATGCGCGACTCCGACAGGCCTTTGGCGCGCGCGGCAATCACGTATTCCTGGGCGAGTTCATTGAGCATGAAGGAACGCGTCATGCGGCTGATGTAGGCCAGCGCGAAATAGCCGAGCAGCGAAGCCGGCAATATCAGGTGCGAAAACACATTGCGAAAAGCCTCCCACTCGCCGGTCATGGCGGTGTCGAGCAGCAAAAGCCCGGTGATGGGCTTGAGTGTGTACTCATAACTCACGTCGATCCGGCCCGGCCCGGAGACCCAGCCCAGTCGCGCATAAAACACCACCAGCGCCATCAGCCCCAGCCAGAAGATGGGCACCGAATAGCCCACCAGGCCGATCACGCGCACCACCTGGTCCACCAGCTTGCCGCGCCGCACTGCGGCCCAGACGCCCAGCGGCACGCCCAGGCCCGCGCCGATCAGGATGCCCAGGCTGGCCAGCTCCAGCGTGGCCGGAAACGCGCGCTTGATGTCCGTCATCACCGGGTTGGCTGTCAGCACCGAGACGCCGAAGTCGCCCTTGAGCACCTTGCCGATGTAGATGTAGAACTGCTCATACAGCGGCTTGTCCAGCCCCAGCTCCTGGCGCGCCCGCTCGATCACATGCGCCGGCGCGCGATCACCCACGATGGCCAGCACCGGGTCAATGGGGATCACCCGGCCGATGAAAAACGTGACCGCGAGCAGGCCCAGGTAGGTGAGCAAAATCACCACCAGGAAGTTGCCGAAGCTCCTGGCGTGCGGCGTGAAGCGCTGGCCCGCCGTGCGCGTGGCTACCGCGCTGAGCGGCGCCACACCGACGGCCGTGGGGTCGGGAATAGCCAAAGTCGGTGGGCTATCAGCGCTTGGAGGCGTTGAACATGTAGTTGCTGTCGAAGGTGGGGCCCAGCTTCAGGCCGTCCACGTTGGTGCGATAAGCCGCCACCTCGGTCTGCTGGTAGAGCATGACAAAGGGGCTGGTCTTGCGGAACTCGGCCTGCAGGTCCTCGTACATCTTCTTGCGCTTGCCGGCGTCGCGCTCGAGCACGGCGGCATCCGACTGCTTGGTCAGCTCGGGGATCGCCCAGGCGTTGCGCCAGGCCAGCGGCTTGGCCTTGGCATCGTCGGCGTTGTCGGGGTTGCGCGTGAAGGTGTCGGCGTTCGAATGCGGGTCCCAGTAGTCGGCGCCCCACTGGCCGATGTACATGTCGTGGGTGCGGGCACGGTACTTGGTCAATGTTTGCTTGCCGTCACCGGGAATGATCTCGACGTCAATGCCGGCCTGCTTGGCTGTTTGCTGGAAGGCCTCGGTGATGCCTTGCACCGGCTGGATGGTGCGCATGTCGATGGTGACCTTGAAGCCGTTGGCCAGGCCCGCTTTGGCCAGCAGCGCCTTGGCCTTGGCCACGTCGAGCTTGTACGGCTTGACGGTGCTGGCGCCCAGCAGGCCCTGCGGCAAGAAGTTCTGGTTGATCACGCCGATGTTCTTGACCAGCGTGTCGCCGATCGCGTCGTAGTCGACCAGGTATTTCAGGGCCTCGCGCACCTCGGGCTTGGCCAGGTTGGCGTTCTTCTGGTTCAGGCTGATGTAGTAGACCGTGCCTTTGGGCGTGGAGGTCATCTTCACGTCCTTGTTGGCCGAGAGCGCCGCGATGTCCTGCGGGCTCAGGTTGCGGGCGATGTCGATGTCGCCTTTTTCCAGCAGCAGGCGCTGCGTGGCCGATTCCTTCACGTGGCGGTAGATCACGCGGGCCAGTTTGGGCTTGGCGCCGTAGTAGTTGTCGTTGCGTTCCAGCGCCACGATTTCATTGGCACGCCATTCGCGCAGCTTGAGCGGGCCGGAGCCGGCGTAATTGGTTTTCAGCCAGGCGTAACCCCAGTCACCGTTGACCTCTTTCGATTGCACCAGCTTCATGTCGACAATGCCGGCCACGTTGGCCGTCAGGCAGTTGAAGACAAAGGTGGGTGCATAAGCCTTGTCGGTTTCCAGGGTCACCACGGTCGGGCTGGTGGCCTTGATCTTGTCCTTGACGTTGGTCTTGGAGAAACCGAACTGGGTCAGGATGAAAGCGGGGGACTTGTCGAGCATCACGGCGCGCTGCAGCGAATACGCCACTTCTTCAGCCGTGAGCGGATTGCCGGAGGCGAACTTGATCCCGGGCTTGAGCTCGAAGGTATAGGTCTTGCCGTCGGCCGAGACGGTCCAGGATTTGGCCACGTCGCCCACCAGTTTGGAAGGGTCGTTCACATCCAGGCGCAGCAGGCGGTCATAGGTGTTGCCCATGATCTCGCCGGCGGACAGCTCAAAGGCCTCGGCCGGGTCCATGGTGATGATGTCATCGAAACCGAAGGCCAGCACCAGGGTGTCCTTGGGCGTGGCGGCCAGCACGGCGCCGGCGCTGCAAGCCAGCATGGCGGCTGCGGCAGTGGCGCAAAGAACGCGGCGGCTGAGGTGGGGAAGCATGTGGTTCAAGATGATTTCCTTCGGTTGGACAGTCAAACAAACATTGCGCCTGACCGCTTGTGGCGGCCGCGCCCGGGGGTCTCAGGGGTGAGCAGGAATCATGCCCATACCGCTGGTGGTTGCCGCCGGTAACTTGTACATACAAGTCAGGGACCTGTTCACGGTCCAGGGCGACTGATGCATTCTGCGCCGCCGACCGCGCGCGTCAAGACCCGGGTTTTCCGCGATTGCTGACTTCATGAAAACCGGCGGTCCGGCGGCGGACCGCCTGGCCGTCGCCTATGTAGCCAACACCGTTGCCCCAAAAAAGTGTCCAGAAGCCGCCTTCCAGGGTGAAGCGTTACGACCTGCTGCTCGGCGGAATATCCTGGTGGACAACCGGCTGGACTCTGCGGGTTTTACCGGTGTTTGTTGTTGCTATTAAAAGCATAGCTGCTGGCGCCCATCCATATTGGGCTTAAGGCCGAAACCTCCCCTGAAAACAGCCTGAACCGGGTCTGGTTTCAGTTTGGGGGGAAGTCCCTTCTTCTGGCGTGCGTTCGGGGGGGGGCGTGGGCCTTGTTTTTTCGGGTCAAAAGTGGCTAGAGGCCAATTAAATCGGGCGCGACAAGCTATGAAATTGATAGCGATTATTCAATGCGCCCGAATCCGGCAAAGGACACATGCCGTCAGATCACCGGCCTTTACCCCGCCCCGTGACATTTCTTGTATTTCTTCCCGCTACCGCAATAACACAGGTCGTTGCGCCCGGGCGTGGCCTCCACCCGCACCGTCTCGACCTTGGGGCCCATGGTCTTCCACAGCTCACGCAAGTCATACACCGCCCAGATGGCCTCGCCAAACGCGTTGAGCCTGGCAATGCTGGTGCTGGGCGTGCCGTCTTCGCTCAGGGGTGACACCTCGGGCGGGGCGCTGTCATCTTCGGTCATGGCGACCACGGCCTGCAGGGCACCATCGAGCCATTTGGCGGCGTCTTTGTCACGCGGCGCCATCCACTCGTCGGGCCAGCTTTCGACGGCAAACATGAAACCCAGCGCCCAGACCTGCGCGAATGCGGGCAGGTCTTCACCCTTGAAGGCGGCACGTTCGTCGGGCGGCATGTCGGCCACGGCGCCGCGTATGTCCATGACCTCGGGGTGGTAGCAGTTGTCGTCTTCAAGCGAGTCCACTTCGGCGTCCAGCGCCGTTTCGACTTCCTGCCAGCGCTGGTTCCAGAGCATGAGGAAGCGCTCACGCTGCGCCTCGCTGGCGAACGAGCCGCCTTCCGGATCTGGCGCCTCGCCCTCAGCGGGGACGGCGAGCAGCACGGGCAGGTATTCGGCTGCCTCGATGGGCCGGCGCGAGCAGATCACGGCGGCCATGAAGCCTTCGCAGAATTCCCACTGCGGTGTTTCGTCGTAACGGATGCGCAGGTCGTCGAGGATGGCATCGAGCTCGTCGAACGCCTCGACTTCCAGGAAAACCGGCTCCGGCGAGGGCTTAGAGGGGATGACGGATTTGGGGGTGGGCTTCATGAAAAAAACAGTTCTGAGCGTCACGTGAGGCTCTTATGATGCAAAGTGTATCTGGCGCGTCGCGGCTGCATGCCTGTGTTTTGTGCCCTTTTGTGACCCCTCCCACGGAAGCCCCGTCATGTTTCTTCAGCGCCTGGATGCCTGGTTCCCCGTCCGTTACACCTTTATGGCCCTGTGCGGGCTTGCCGCGTTGCTGGGGCTGCTCGGCCTGATGGTTTTTGGCGTCGGGAAGCTGGCCCTGGTATCCCTGGTGGCCGGCGTGGTGCTGGTGTGCGTGGGCGTGCGCGACTTGCGGCAAACGCGCCATGCCGTGCTGCGCAACTACCCGGTCATCGGCCACATGCGCTTTCTGTTTGAGTACATCCGGCCCGAAATGCGCCAGTACTTCATCGAAAGCGACAGCGAGGCCACGCCGTTTTCACGCGCCCAGCGCTCGCTGGTGTACCAGCGCGCCAAGGGCGAACCCGACAACCGGCCCTTCGGCACGCAGCTGGACGTGGGCGCGCAGGGGTATGAGTGGGTCAACCATTCGATGTCGCCGACCAAACTGCCAACCCACGACTTCCGTGTCTGGATAGGCGGCACGCCCGATCATCCTTCGCCCTCGGTGGAGCCCTGCACACAGCCTTACCACGCCAGCGTGTTCAACATCTCGGCGCTGAGCTTTGGTTCGCTCTCGGCCAATGCCATCATGGCGCTGAACAAGGGCGCCAAACTCGGCGGCTTCGCGCACGACACGGGCGAGGGCTCGATCTCGCAGCACCACCGGCTGCATGGCGGTGACCTGATCTGGGAAATCGGCTCGGGTTACTTTGGTTGCCGCAACGAGGACGGCACGTTCAGCGAAGAGCGCTTCGCCGCCAACGCACGCGACCCGCAGGTCAAGCTGATCGAGCTCAAGATGAGCCAGGGCGCCAAGCCCGGCCACGGCGGCATTCTGCCCGGCCCCAAGGTCACCGAGGAAATCTCGGCGGCGCGCGGTGTACCGCAGGGCAAGGACTGCATTTCGCCCTCCAGCCACAGCGCATTTTCCACGCCGGTCGAGATGATGCATTTCATCGCCAAACTGCGAAAGCTGTCGGGCGGCAAGCCGACGGGCTTCAAGTTCTGCATCGGACACCCGTGGGAATGGTTTGCGATTGTGAAAGCCATGCTGGAGACCGGCATCACGCCGGATTTCATCGTGGTGGACGGCGCCGAGGGCGGCACGGGCGCTGCGCCCGTCGAGTTCACCGACCACGTGGGCGCACCGCTGCAGGAGGGCCTGCTGCTGGTGCACAACACGCTGATCGGCGTGAACCTGCGCAGCCGCGTGTCCATCGGTGCCGCCGGCAAGGTGGTGAGCGCGTTTGACATGGTGCGGCTGATGGCGCTGGGCGCCGACTGGTGCAATGCCGGGCGCGGCTTCATGATGGCGCTGGGCTGCATCCAGGCGCAAAGCTGCCACACCGGCAAATGCCCGACGGGCGTCACCACACAAGACCCGGTGCGCCAGCAGGCGCTGGTGGTGCCCGACAAGGCCGAGCGGGTGCGCAACTTTCACCGCAGCACGCTGCATGCCTTGCAGGAGCTGGTGCAGGCCGCGGGCCTGTGCCACCCGCGCGAAGTCAACGCGCATCACATCGTGCGGCGCCTGACCGATACCGAGGTGCGGCTGCTGAGCAACCTCATCATGCAAGTCGAGCCCGGTGCGCTGCTGGGCTCGCTGGAAAAGCAGAACACGGTCTTCAGCTACTACTGGCCGCTGGCCAGCGCGCACAGTTTTCGCGCCAACGGCGCCGCGATGCAGGCACCCGCCGGACCCGATGGCGCCGCGACTTCAGGCACCCGCGTCGCAGTGGCCTGAATACGCCTGGCCACGGCCAAGCGACCAGTCGATCGGCGAATTTTCCGTCAGCGCGATCATGATGTCGTCCGGCGAAAAGCCGGCGGCGACCGCCTTAGCGACCACGCGGGCGTAGAGCTCACGCTTGCGCGCGTCGTTGCGGCCACCCAGAAAAGTGATTTCCACAATGCAGGCGCCGGCCGAGCGGCTCACGTCCGGAAATGTCGGATCCAGGATCATCGCGTCGGGCTGGAAACGCGAAACCAGTTGAAACCGGTCACCGGGCGGCACACCGCATGTCTCAACCAACCCCTGGTGAACAGCATCAGCAAGGGCCATGATGAACTCCTGCGAAAGGTGCGCGGGCACCGAAATACGGGCGAGTGGCATGGTCAGGACTCCTTGAAAATGTGGAAATCCGACTTTATAGAGACCAAAAATTAGATAAAGATGCGCATTGGTCAGTCATTGCGACTGAAAACGACATAATGAGGGATGCAGTACACCGATGACATCGCCATCTTTGTTCGCACGGTGGATTTAGGGGCATTTGCTGCGGCCGGCAAAGAGGCGGGGCTCACCGCTTCGGCGGTCGCGCGTATCGTGTCGCGGCTCGAAAGCCGGCTTGGCGCCAAGCTATTGCATCGTTCAACACGGCGGCTTGTACTCACGCAGGAAGGCGAAACCTATCTCCACCATGCCCGCGCGATCATTGCTCGGGTTGAAGAAGCACAGGCCCAGATCGGGGCGGTCAAGGGCCGCCCGCAGGGCTTGATTCGCATCAATACCGGTACCGCTTTTGCGAAACACAAGCTGGTGCGCCTGCTGCCGGAGTTTCAGGCCCTATACCCGGATATTTCTGTCGCACTAACCGTCGGTGATCAGCGCATAGACCCCCTGCTCGACCAGACCGATGTCACCATCCGGGTAGGCCCCTTGCAGGATTCCGGACTTGTGCTGCTGCGGCTGGGAACTGTTCATCGCGTCATGGTCGCCAGCCCAGGCTACCTGGCCAGGCACGGAGTTCCGCAGCATCCCCGTGAGCTTCTCGCGCACAACTGCCTGCAATTAAGTGGATTCACGCGTCTGGCGGAATGGCCGGTGCTGGAGGACGGCAAGCGTGTCATGCTGCCGGTCAAAGGTTCCATCACATGCGACAGCGCCGACCTGCTGCTTGACCTGGCCCTGGCCGGCGTTGGCATTGTCCGCCTCGGTGATTTCCTGGGGGAACAGGCGCTCGCTGACGGACGGCTGGTGCCGCTACTGACGACGCTCCACGACAGCGACCCGACGCCCCTGTCAGCCCTGGTTCTTCCCGGCCGGCAGAACATTCCTCGCGTACGCGCCTTCCTCACCTTCCTGAAGGCTGCTTGCCGTCAGACATCGAGCGCTGCACCCTGACGCCGAGGTTGCCGAGCCGTTTGGTCATGGAAAGCACATGCCGGTCCTTGCTGAGCAGCAAGGCCTTGCCGGCCACCGCCAGGTCGATGAACTTCTGGTCGTCGGGGTCGCTGCAAGTGACACCGGCCTTGGCTGCCACATCCGTCAGGCGAGCATGCCGGTCAAAGGCAGCGAGCACGTCACCGGCGCTTAATTCGTAAAACGCCAGGCGGGGAATGATTTGCGGATAAGCCAGCACGCGCTCAAGTTCGTCGCGCATGGCCCGCGTGGCCAGCCAGTCGAGCTCGCCGGCCTCCAGCGCTTTTTTCAGTGGCTGCGCTGCCGCATCGTTGAAAACAAACACGTCGAGGACGATGTTGGTGTCCAGCACGACAGGCTGGCGCACTGAGGCCGTCACGCCGCCGGCTCGTTCGGTGGAGTGGGGGTGGCTGCGCCGGGCTTGCCGCGTGCGGAGCCCGCCACCATGTCAAAGCGGAACAGGCGGCATTCGATGGGACCATTCCACATCGGCACGCGCCGCGATTCTTTCAGGCGCATCTTGCCCGGCAGTTTGAGGTCGGGCGTGAGCACGTGAGCGGTCCAGCCGGCGTAGTTTTTCTTCCAGTGCGCGGCCAGTTGCGGAAAAAACTCCGTCGCTTCTTCGCCCCAGGCGTTTTGTGCCTGTTCGCGGCCGGGATTGGCAGAACGGTCGCGCGAAGTCTCGAAGGCGGGCTCTTCACGCGTGTCGCCCCGATCGCCGCTGTCCCGGTTCAGCGGCTGGCCAAATTCATCGATGGGTTGGTTGCGGTGGTCCTGCTGCACGCGTCCTTCGGCATGTCCTTGCTGGCGGCGCTGGTCGCGTCCCTGCAGGCCGGTGATGCCGGCCACGCCTGCCACATCGATCCGTTCGCCGTAAGGCGGGTTCACCAGCATCACGCCCGAAGGCGCAGGTGGCATACGCTGCAGCGCGTCGCCGCCGCGGAATTCCACCGCATTGGCCACACCGGCACGTTCGGCATTGCGCTCGGCAAAGTCAACCATGCGGAAAGACACGTCGCTGCCGAACACCGGCGCGGTAGGTTCGGTGATGGCGGCTTCGGCCTGGTCGAGCAGACCGTCCCAGACATGGCCCTGGAAAGGCAGGTACTTCTGGAAGGCAAAACGGCGGTTGATGCCGGGTGCGATGTTGCACGCGATCTGCGCGGCTTCAATCGCGATGGTGCCCGAGCCGCAGCAGGGGTCATAGAGCGGCACGCCTTCTTTGCAGAGCTGGTCCCAGCCGCTGGCGGCAATCATGGCGGCGGCCAGGGTTTCCTTCAGCGGGGCATCACCCTTGTCTTCACGCCAGCCGCGCTTGAAGAGCGGCTCACCCGAGGTGTCGATGTAGACCGTGACGGTGTCCGTCGTCAGGTGCACGTAGACGCGCACGTCGGGCCAGCGCGTGTCGACGCTGGGGCGCACGTCGTCGAACTTGGCGCGAAAGCGGTCGGCGATCGCGTCCTTGATCTTCAGCGCCGCGAAGTTCAGGCTTTGCAGCGGGCTGTGCTGGGCGGTGATCTCGACCTTGAAGGTCTGCTTGGGCGTGAACCAGATTTCCCAGGCCACGTTGGCAGCAGCGTTGTAGAGGTCTTGCTCACTGCGGTACTGGTTGTGCTGCAGTTCGATCAGTACACGCTGCGCCAGCCGGCTGTGCAGGTTGAGCTGCAACGCGTCGCGCCACGACGCCTGCAGCTGCACGCCGGCGCGCCAGGCTTTGCCGTCGATCCCGGTGACACGCTTGACCTCGGTGGCCAGCAGGGTTTCGACGCCTGCGGCGCACGGTAAAAACAATTGGAGTTGATTCATGACTGACTTTGAGGGACGGGCAGCGCGGCCTGATTGGGCGGCTAGAGTGATTTGCGCAGGTTGGCGGGCGCTATGCGCAGGGCTTCGCGGTACTTGGCCACGGTGCGGCGTGCGCATTCAATGCCCTGCTCCTTGAGCATTTCGGAAATCTGGTTGTCGCTGAGCGGTTTCTTGAGGCTTTCGGACGAGACAAATTGTTTGATGAGCGCGCGTACCGCCGTGCTGGAAGCATTGCCGCCGGTTTCGGTGCCGAGCGCGGAGCCGAAGAAATACTTGAGCTCAAAGGTGCCGAAAGGGGTGCCCATGTACTTGGCCGTGGTCACGCGGGAGATGGTGGACTCATGCAGGCCCAGCTCGTCGGCGATTTCGCGCAGCACCAGCGGGCGCATGGCGAGTTCACCGTGCGTGAAGAAATTTTTCTGCCGTTCCACAATCGCACTGCTCACGCGCAGGATGGTGTCAAAGCGCTGCTGGATGTTCTTGATGAACCAGCGGGCCTCCTGCAGGCGCTGCTGCAGCGCCTGGCCGCCCTGGCCCTTGTGCTGCTTGAGGGCATTGGCATAAATGTCGTGCACGCGCAGGCGCGGCATGACGTCGCCATTGAGCGAAACCTTGAAGCCCCGGCCCGACTTGATGACGATGACGTCGGGCACGATCAGGTTGCGCTCCACATTCACGAAGCGGCGCCCGGGCTTGGGATCGAGCCGGCCTATCACCGTGATCGCGCCCTTGATGGCGGCTTCGGTGAACCCACACAGGTGCGACAGGCGCTTGACATCGCGCTTGGCCAGCAGCTCCATGGGTTGCTTGCACATGGCAATGGCTGCGCGGGTTTCTTCGCAGTCCTTGCAGTCGAGCAGCTGCAGGCTCAGGCATTCCGCCAGGTTGCGCGCACCGACACCGGCAGGCTCCATGTGGTGCAGCAGCTTGAGCGCCATCGCAAAACGCTGCTCCAGTTCTTCCGCCTGCGCCATGTCATCTCTTGCAAGACCGGCCGCGAGCGACGCCAGGCTGTCTTCAAGGTAGCCGTCGTCGTTGAGCGATTCAATGAGGAAGTGCAGCGCGGCACGGTCTTCCTCCGACAGGCGCAAGCTCAGCGATTGCCGGTGCAGGTGGTCCTGCAGCGACTCATGGCTGCCCGTGAGGTCGGAGGCCTCGGCTTCGCTCTCTTCATTGTTGTTCTTGCGCGCCGGTGCGTCGCTTCCCCACTCGCTGTCGTCGGGCGTGGTTTCTACCGTGCCATCGCCTTCCCAGCTTTCCTCGAGCTTGGGCTCCGCACTGACTTCTGCGTCATTCGGGGCTGTAGCGCTAGTCTCGTCTGCGCCGCCAGCTATCGAATCCGTAGCAGATTCAAACTCGCGGCTGTCCTGGCTTACCGGCGTGTTGATGTGCTCCAGCCCAAACTCTTCGCGCACCGCCGTCTCTTCCGACACTTCCAGAAACGGGTTTTCGTCGAGCATCTGCTCGACCTCCTGGCTCAACTCAAGCGTCGACAGCTGCAACAGCCGGATCGACTGCTGTAGTTGAGGTGTCAGCGCAAGATGCTGCGAGACGCGGAGTGACAGACCTTGTTTCACTGGATTTTCAAACTTGCGGAAGGTTGAGGCAATACGTCTTTAACCAGCGGGCGCCGCGGAACTGGCTTTGCCAGGCCGCAGGCGCCGTCCCCGGAGGGGGAGAGGGAGCTACACGAAGTGAGCGACAACAGGGGGGAACCATGTTCTACATCTTGAAGTGTTCGCCGAGATAGACGCGGCGCACATCGGCGTTATTCACGATCTCGGACGGTGTGCCTTGCGCCAGCACGTGGCCGTCGCTGATGATGTAGGCGTGGTCGCAAATGCCCAGTGTTTCACGCACGTTGTGGTCGGTGATCAGCACGCCGATGCCGCGCGATTTGAGGAAACCGATGATGCGCTGGATTTCGATCACGGCAATGGGGTCGATACCGGCAAAGGGCTCATCCAGCAGGATGAAGCGCGGCTGGGTTGCCAGCGCCCGCGCGATTTCGACCCGGCGGCGCTCGCCGCCCGAGAGCGCCGGTGCCGGTGAATTGCGCAAATGATCTACCCGCAAATCCTGCAGCAGGGCGTCGAGCCGCGACTCGATGTCTGCGCGCCCCAGCGGTTTTCCGGTTTTGTCGAGCTGCAGCTCCAGCACGGCACGCACGTTTTCTTCCACCGTGAGCTTGCGGAAAATCGACGCTTCCTGAGGCAGGTAGCTCAGGCCCAGGCGGGCACGCAGGTGAATCGGCATGTGCTCGACCGACTCGCCGTCGATGGAAATTTCGCCTGCATCGGCGCGCACCAGGCCCACGATCATGTAGAACGAGGTCGTTTTGCCCGCGCCGTTGGGGCCCAGCAGGCCCACGACTTCGCCTTTTTGCACGGACAGCGAAACGTCCTGCACCACCTTGCGGCTGCCGTACGATTTTTGCAGACCTTGCGCAACAAGGCGGCTGGGGGTCAGGGCAGGAGCGGCCGGGGCCGCTGAAGTGTCAGTCACCACATCCATCTGTGCAGGTCTTTCTAGTTCTTTTCATTGCCCAGCGTCGTGCTGGGGCGCAGAACCGGGGCTGGGCCTGCGGGCGGTGCCGCAACGGGTGCCGAGGCTGTCGCGCGGGGTGACAGCATGGCGCGAACCCGCCCCGTGGGGTTGCTGGCCGTACGGTTTTGCGCGCCCCCATCCACGGTGAAGACGTCGGTGTTGTTGTCATAAACAATCAGGCTGCCGGTGGTTTCGTCCACCAGGGTGGCACCGTTGTAGCGGCGCACCACCGCCCGCTTGATGAACTTCACCAGGTCGGCGCGGCTGTCATATTCAATGCGTTCGCCTTCGCCTTCGATGTACTCGTCTACGCCGTCACGCTTTTTCCGGTAAAACGCCAGCTTGCCGGGCGCCGCGACGGACACCGCCTGCTGGTAGCCCTCGGGATCCTGCATGACGTCAACGCGCTCGCCGCGCACGATGGTCGTGCCCTTGGTGATCACCACATTGCCGGTAAAAACGCTGGTTTGCTTCAGGTCGTCATAACGCAGGGCATCTGCCTCCGCGTTCATGGGTTTGTCCCGATCAGCTTTTTCGGCAGCGGCCGGGAAAGCCGACCCCAGCGCCAGGATGACCGGCAGGATGAGGGAAAAAATGGGGTGTTTCATAAGGCACGAATCTTGCTGCTTGGTGTTGGGTCATTGTAGCCATGCCAGCTGCGGGAATGGCTTGCACGGGGAATATTAGGGGCATAAAAAAACCCGCCGGAAATCGGGCGGGTTTTTTGAGCCGGTGTTTGGCGCGGCGCACGGCCGCGGGCGCTTTCTTTATTTGGCCTTGCGGGATTGGGCGATCAGGTGATCTGTGACCTGCAGCGCGCGGGTCATGGTTTGGGTCTGGTCCGACGAGGTGTAATAACGCCCGGCGATACCCAGCGACGGCACGCCGGCCACTTTGTAGCTGTCCTGCAGCTGTGTGGCCTTGCGCGCCTTGGAGGCGACCGAAAAGGAGTTGTAGAACTCAACGAATTTGGCCTTGTTGAGGCCCTGCTTTTCAGCCCATGCAGCTATCAGCTCGGGCGTGTTAAGCGGTTGTTTTTCCACATGAATCGTGGCAAACACCTTCTTGTGAAGTTCCTCAATTTTTCCCATGGCCTCAAGCACGTAATACAGGCGCTGCTGAGGTTCGAAATCGGGCCGGAAGGACACTGGAACACGCCGCACGGACACGTCCTTGGGGATCTGCTTCATCCAGGCTTCGAATTGCGGCTCGAAGGCGTTGCAATGGGGGCAGTTGTACCAGAAGAATTCCACCACCTCGACCCGGCCGGCGGCGGCTTCGGTCGGCGCCGGCTTGTCCAGCGTCAGGTAATCCTCGCCGTCCTTGAAGGCCTTGGCCTGGGCTTGTGCCAGGGTGGGCAGGGCGGCGATGCCGCCCAGGGCGGCGGCTGAAAACGAAAACTCACGGCGTTGCATCAGATTTTTCTCCTGGAATGACAGAAATAGCCCGGAAACCGCCCCTCTGGCGGATGCCTCGTGGCGCGGGGTATAGGGGTTTGTACACCAGCCTCGTGAAAAGTTCAGCCTATCGTTGGACGAGGGCTTCAGCGCTGGACCCGGACCAGCGCGGTTTCAATGGAATTGTTGTCCAGGCGCTCCTTGGCCTTGTCGGCATCTTCCTTCTTGTCGAAAGGGCCAAGACGCACGCGGTACACGGTGCGGCCAGCCTGCTCGCGTTCCGTCACTTTGGCCTGCATGCCCAGCAGCAGCAACTTGGCGCGTTGCTGTTCCGCATCTTCCGGCGTGCGAAAGGCACCGGCCTGAATGAAATAGCTGAAGGGATCCGCTCCCGGACCGGATGACAGGCCTTCGACCTTGGCCTTTGCCAGATCGCCCAGCGGATCGGCAGGCGCTGGTTTGGCCACTTTGGCCGGCGCTGAAGCGGCGGCCTTGGGGGTGGCTCCGGCGGAGGGGTCGGGTACTGGAACACCAGGCACTTCAACCGCTGCCGGAGGAGGCGGCTTGGGCTGGTTTTTGCCGGCCAGCGGGGCGTTCGGGTTCCAGTCCTTGTTTTTCTTGGCTTCAACAGCATCGCTGTCGGGGTTGCGTGCCTGGCTCTTGTTCATGAAAGGAACCGGCACCTTGGTGATGTAAACCGCTACCGCCAGCGCCGCGCCCAGGCCGATCAGCGCGCCAATGATCAACCCCAACAGGGTTCCGCCTCGTTGTGTATTCATACCTTGCCCACGTTCATTGCCTTGTCCTGAAATTCGCATGGTTTTCGCCACGGTTTACATCTTGCGCGGGGCGCTCACGCCCAGCACTGCGAGGCCATTGTGCAACACCTGCGCAGTCGCGGCGACCAGCGCCAGACGGGCAAGCTTCACAGCTTCGTCGTCCACCAGGATGCGCTCGGCATCGTAATAGCTGTGATAACTGGCCGCCAGCTCACGAAGGTAAAAAGCCACGTCGTGCGGTGCAAATCCGTCAGCCGCGTTGGTCAGCATGTCGGGGTACTTGGCCAGCAGCAGCATCAATGACTGCGCCTGCGGGCTGTCCAGCGCCGAGAGGTCGACAGCTTTGAGGCTGGCTTCGTCGCCACCCTGGCCGGCCCAGGTGGTGAGGATGGAGCAGATGCGCGCATGCGCGTACTGCACGTAATACACCGGGTTTTCATTGTTTTTGGCCAGCGCCAGGTCAATGTCGAAGATGTATTCGGTGTCCGGCTTGCGGCTGAGCAAAAAGAAGCGCACGGCGTCGGCGCTGGTCCATTCGATCAGGTCGCGCAAGGTGACGTAGCTTCCGGCGCGCTTGGAAATTTTGACCTCTTCGCCGTTGCGCACCACGCGCACCATGGTGTGCAGGACGTAGTCGGGGTAGCCCTGGGGAATGCCTTCGCCGGCGGCCTGCAGCCCGGCGCGCACGCGGGCAATGGTGCCGTGGTGGTCCATGCCCTGGATGTTGATGGCCTTGCCGAAGCCGCGCTCCCACTTGGCCAGGTGGTAGGCCACGTCGGGGACGAAGTAGGTGTAGCTGCCGTCGCTCTTTTTCATCACGCGGTCTTTGTCGTCGCCGTAGTCGGTCGACTTCAGCCACAGCGCGCCATCCTGCTCGTAGGTCTTGCCGGCCTCTTTCAGTCTGGCCACGGCGCTATCGACACGGCCCGAGCTGTACAGGCTGGACTCAAGGTAGTAGTTGTCGAACTTCACCGAGAAGGCCTTCAAGTCCAGGTCCTGCTCGTGGCGCAGATAGGCCACGGCGAACTGGCGTATCGAGTCCATGTCTTCCACGTCGCCCGAGGCGGTGTATTCGCGGTCGTCCGATTTGACGGTCTTTTTGGCCAGAAAGTCGGCCGCGATGTCGGCGATGTAGTCGCCGTTGTAGGCCGACTCGGGCCAGCCGGCGTCACCGGGCTTGATGCCTTTGGCGCGCGCCTGTGTGCTGGTGGCCAGGGTCTGGATCTGCACGCCCGCGTCGTTGTAATAAAACTCGCGCCAGACCTTGGCGCCTTGCGTGGCGAACAGGTTGCAGATCGCATCGCCCAGCGCGGCCTGGCGGCCGTGGCCCACATGCAGCGGGCCGGTCGGGTTGGCCGAGACGAACTCGACGATCATCTTGCGTGCCGGGTCGGCCGGCTGCACGCCGAACTGCGCGCCGGCGGCCAGCACTTCGCGCACGGTCTCCTGCTTGGCGGCGGGCTTGAGGCGGATGTTGATGAAACCGGGGCCGGCGATTTCGATGGCGTCTACCCAGCGTTCAAACGCGGGCTTCTTGAGCAGGTTGGCGCGCAGGCTTTCGGCCACCTGGCGCGGGTTGAGCTTGAGCGGTTTGGCCAGCTGCATGGCGGCCGTGCAGGCGAAGTCGCCATGGGCCGCCACCTTGGGGGATTCAAAGGCAGCTTTGTCGCCTGCGCCGGGGGAAAGTTCTTCCAGCCCCGCGGCCAGAGCCGCGAGCAGGTCTTTTTTAATCGAGAGCATGGTCTGATTTTACGGTTAAGCCATCTGCCGTTCGGACCCCTCAGATACCCGGTCATCGAATTTGCCCGGCGCGGCGTTATGTGTTGGAATTCCAGCCGGAACTCAAACCTGTTTCCCAACCCAATGGAGCCACCATGAAAAAGCTGTTATCCCTGATCGCCGCCGTTTTTGCCGTCTCGATGGCCTTGTCTCCGGTGGCGCACGCCGCGGACGCTCCAGCCAAAACCGCACAGCAAACCAAAATGGGCGCCTGCAACAAGGACGCTGAAGGCAAGAAGGGCGATGAGCGCAAGGCATTCATGAAAGAGTGCCTGAGCGCCAAGAAAGAAGCACCAACGCAGCAAACCAAAATGAAAACCTGCAACGTCGACGCCAAGGGCAAAAAAGGCGACGAACGCAAAGCCTTCATGAAAGAGTGCCTGAGCAAGTAAGCCGGTCTTTTCAGATCAAACCAGCCCGCCATGAATGTCATGGCGGGCTTTTTTTGTGCCAATATTCCTCCTGGGCGCTATTAATTCGATAGCTGTTTGCGCTTGTCTACAAAGCGCTAGCGGTACTTTTCATCTATAAACGCACCGTCACACCTGCAGCAGCTGCCCCTGCGCCGCCTGCTTGACCGCCTGTGTCAATCGCTGCGCCGCAACGGATTCACGTGCCCAGTGCTGCCAGTACAGCCGCACGTCGACCGTGCTGCCCGGCAGCACTTCCTGCAGCGGCGGCTTGCGGGTGCGCGCGGCCAGCAACAGGTCGGGCACCATGCCCCAGCCCATGCCAAGCTCCAGCGCAAGCTCGAACGCATCCACCGCCGGCACGAAGTGGCGCGGGTACAGCGCGTCGCGCAGCCCGAAATGCTGTTCAAGAAAAGTATCCTGCAGCGCGTCCTTGCGGTTGAAGATCACGGCAGGGCTGGCTAGCAGGCGATGGGCCAGCCGGTTCGGTGCGGCCTTGCCACCCGCCGCGGGCTCGTTCCACTGCGCCACCAGCGCGGGCGAGGCCATGCAGCGGTAACGCATCACGCCCAGCGGTTCAGCCACGCAGCCCCGCATGGCCTGCGCCAATGCGGTGACGCAGCCCGTGACATCCCCGCTTTTCAGGGCTTCCTGGGTGTGGTCCTGATCGTCCACCACGACATCGAGCAGCAGGCCGTTAGTGTGCAGGGCTGAGGCCACGCCCGGCAAGAACCACGTGCTCAGGGAGTCGGCGTTCACCGCCACGCTGAGGCTTTGCAGGCGAGCGGGCTTTCCCCCGCCCTGCAGCCCGGCCAGCAGATCACCCTCCATGAGGCGAACCTGCCGGGTGTGCCCGAGCAAAGCCTGGCCGGCCGACGTGGCGCGTACCTGTTTGCCGCGCACCAGGAGCCGCTGCCCCAGTGCGGTTTCAAGTGACTTGATGCGCAGGGACACGGCAGCCAGCGTCAGGCTCAGGGCCTTGGCGGCTTCGCCGAAACTGCCGTGCTCAATCACGGCGGCCAATGCTTCAAGTTGTCGGGCATCGAGCATGTTGTTAGGCGCGTACTAAATCAATTAATAATTGACTAAAGCTAATTTTAGTTAATTCTATTTAACTATTATGAGCCCTGGCACACACTTGCGGCCATGAACCCGCTCACCGCCCCCGCCTTCCTGACTGGCATGGTCCTCAGCCTCTCGCTCATCATGGCCATAGGCCCGCAGAACGCTCACGTGATCCGAATGGGCCTGCTACGCCAGCATCTCTGGCTCACCGTCGCCGTCTGTGTGCTGACCGATGTGGCCCTGATCGCCGCAGGCGTTGCCGGCCTTGCGCAACTGGGCGGTCTTTCCGACAAGCTGCTGGGCGCCATGACCGGCGCGGGCGCGCTGGTGCTGCTGGTGTATGGCGCCCAGGCCATGCGGCGCTTTCTGCAGCCTGCGCACGCGTCTGCCCAGAACCCCGATATGGCCGGCGCAGAGGCCATGCCGCGCCGCAAGGCCATCGGGCTGGCACTGGCGCTGTCGTGGCTCAACCCCCATGCATGGCTGGACACCGCCGTGGTCATCGGCACCGCATCACTGGCTTACGCCCGGCCGGACAACGCCGTCTTCGGCCTGGGCGCCATCACGGGTTCATTGCTGTGGTTTACCGGCCTGGGTGTGGCGCTGTGGTGCGCGGGGCGCAGGCTCAACACACCGGCCATATGGCGCGCGATGGACCTGTTGGTAGCGCTGATGATGTGGGGCACCGCCTTCTGGCTGGTGCATGGCCTGTTTTCAGCCTGACGCTGCAGCGCGGGTGTGTGCCTAACCAAAGCCTCGGGCCAGAAAGACGGCGGCCAGCGGAATGAACGGCAGGATGTGCGCCTGCACCATCACCAGCCGCCGCGCTTGTTTGACTTCCAGCGCATCGGGCAGGGCGCCGCTGGCGCGCAACTCACGGCGCCAGCGCAAAAACATCATGGTCGGCTTGATGGAAATCAGCCCAATCGCCAGGAACATGACGAGCTTGACGTACAGCAAGGGGTTGTGGACGTACCAGGCCGCGCCCTTGCTGCCCAGAAACACGCGCGCCAGGCCGGTCAGGAAAACCGCGCCGGCCGAGATGCCGTAGACCATGTCGATCTTGCCGAGCCTCTCGATCACGGCGGCGTTCAGCCACTCGGTGCGGCACAGCGCCGCCTCGCTCGCCAGAAAAACCACCATGGTGAGAATCGCCAGCAGGTGGGCATAGGCCAAAAGAGATTCGAGAACCATCGTCGGGATCCTTTCCAGTCAGGGTTTTGTGGTGGTGGCGGCTGGCGACGAGCACCAGAACTCCGGTTGGCTGTAATGGTGTTTCAGAAAATCCAGCCAAAGGCGAACCCGCAGCGGCAAGTGTTTGCGTTGCGGAAATACGGCGTAAATACCGTTGGGCGGCGCGGCAAAATCCTCCAGCACCGCCACCAGCTGGCCGGCGGCAATTTCTGCCTCGACCTCCCAGGTGCTGCGCCAGGCAATGCCGTACCCTCCCAGGCACCAGTCATGCAGGACCTGGCCGTCCGAGCAGTCGAGCGGCCCGCCCGGCTTGAGATGGATCAATTCGTCCTGGACCCGGAACGCCCAGCCCCGCGTTTGCGAGGCGTCGCTGGACAGCGTCAGGCAGTCGAATTTCGCCAGCTCGCTGGGGTGCTGGGGCGTGCCGTGGCGGGCCAGGTAGACCGGCGTGGCCACGCACAGCCGGCGGTTGTCAGCCATGCGCACGCTCACCAGCGAAGAGTCCGGCATGTCGCCGACGCGCACTGCGCAGTCAAAACCCTCGCCGGCCAGGTCAACTACCCGGTCGCTCAGGTTCAGCGAGATCGTGACATCGGCATGCACTTCGCGAAAGCGTGTGACCAGTGGCGCCACGTGGCGGCGGCCAAAGCCGGCCGGCGCGGTGATGCGCAGATGCCCGCTGGCCTTGACGCCGCCGGCCGAAACGCTGGCTTCGGCGTTGGCAAAATCAATCAGCAGACGCTGGCAGTCTTCAAGAAAAGCGCTGCCTTCGTGTGTGAGCGTGATGCGCCGGGTGGTGCGTACCAACAGCTTGACGCCCAGGCGGCCTTCCAGTGCATCAAGCCGACGCCCCATGATGGCCGGCGCCACGCCTTCGGCGTTCGCGGCAGCGGTCAGGCTGCCGCGTGTCGCAACCGACACGAACGATTCAAGCTGCTTGAGTTTGTCCATGCTGGATTATGTCCATGAACGTCTGAAATCAGCCGTTTTTAGCATTGATTCCAACACTTCCCACCCAGGACGCACGGTGCGCGTGTCCTCTTACACTTTTTTAATAACTCAGCCGGGCCACCGATCGCAAGACGTCCGGTGTGGTGGTCGGCAGGCCAAAAAACTCGAGGTAGGCCGGGATCTGCTCGAACAGCATGTCGGACCCCACTTGCACCGTACAGCCACGCGCCTTGGCCGCTGCCAGAAACGCGGTCATCTCCGACTTCATGACCACTTCGCCCACAAAACTGTTGGCGGCGATACGTGAAACGTCCATGGGCAGAGGATCGCCTTCGTTCATGCCCATGGGCGTGGCGTTGACCACCAGGTCGTAACCCGCCGGGTCGTTTGAGCCTGTGAGGAGTTCCAGCGTTGCGTAATGCTGGCGCAGCCGCCCAGCCAGCGCCTGCGCGGAGGCCGCATTGACGTCGCACAGCCCTAGCGCGCGCGCGCCGGCCTTGGCCAGCGAAGCCGCGATTGCCGAGCCCACGCCGCCGCTGCCGACGACGAGGGCACGTTTTCCGCGCGGATCAAAACCCTTGCGTTGCACGCCGCGCACAAAGCCTTCCCCGTCGAACATGTCGCCCACGAGCTTGCCGTCCGCGTCACGCCTGACGGCATTGCAGGCGCCGGCGATGCGTACTGTGGGTGTGGCTTCGTCCAGCAAGTCGACTGTTGTGACCTTGTGCGGCATGGTGATCAGCGCGCCCCGGAAGTTCTCCAGGCAAGACACCGACCGCAGAAAGGCCGGGTAGTCTTCGGCCTTGCAACCCATGGGCACGACCACCGCGTTCACTCCCGCCTGTTCAAAGTAGGGGTTGTAGATCATCGGCGCCTTGAAAGAATGCGTCGGGTAGCCGATATGGGCGATGAGTTCGGTATGGCCGTTGATCATGGAAGTTCCAGAAATTTGCAGTTAAACCGCTGTTGAAAATAACGCCGAATGATCGGTGCTGACGGTCATTCGCCGGCAACAAAAAAAGCCTTTGGCGATCAATACAGGCCTGGGGTGCCACCGCCGTCCACAGCGATGGCCGTACCTTGAATGTGGCGGGCACTCTCCGAACACAGGAATATCGCAAGTGCGGCGACATCCTCGGGTGTACCCAGCCGGCTGAGTCCCTCGCGTGCGATTTGTGCCTGTCGTTCTTCTTCGACGGGCTTTCCACTTGCGGCTGCACGCTGCTGAAACAGTTGCGCCACACGGCCGGTTTCAGTCAAGCCCGGAAGAATGGCGTTGACATTGACGCCGTCCCGCTTTCCAAGACCGGACAGGCCCTTGGTGAAGTTGTGCATCGCAGCGTTGACCGACCCACCGATCAGGAAGCCCGGGTCGGGCGTACGGGCAGCGCCGCCAATGATGTTGACAACGTGCCCACCCGCAGTTTTCAGCATCGGCCAAAACAGGCGGCACAAGTTCACACAGCCGAAGAACTTCAATGCAAAGCCGTCATGCCATGCGTCCTCCGGAAGGTCCAGAAACGCACCGGCGCGCGTGGCACCCGCGGAATTAACCAACACGTCACAGCGTCCAAATTTTTCGGACACCAGGGTGAATACCGCTTTGCAACCTTCTTCGCCTCGAAGATCCGCAGCACATACCTCAGGGCGGAGTGCTCCAGTGCCTGCAATTGCATCTGCGGCAGTCTTCAGGTTCTCAATGGACGATGCGGCCAAAACGGTTTGCGCACCGCGTGCGGCAAACGCAGCGGCGATGCCATGGCCGATGCCCCGGCTGGCGCCACTTATAACGATGACTTTTCCAGCGAACTCCTGTGACATGGCCGCTCTCTTTCTGATGATTTACGAAACCCTTGCGGCATTGATCGCCGAAACAGCGGCGCGCAAAGCCAGCAGGTAGCTGTCAGCGCCAAAGCCGCAGATCTGCCCCTTGACGATTTCGGCGAACACCGACACATGGCGGAAAGGCTCGCGGGCATGGATGTTCGACATGTGGAGCTCGACAACCGGCACGGTGAGGATGGCCAGCGCGTCGCGGATGCCGTAGCTGTAATGCGTCCAGGCGCCGGCGTTGATCAGCACGGCGTCGACCTTGTCGGTGAATGCCTGGTGAATCCGTTCGCACATGTCACATTCGCTGTTGGTCTGGAAATGTTCCACCTCGGCGCCGAGGTCCCGGCCCAAAGCCTGCAGGCTGGTGTTGATTTCGTCCAGCGTGATGGTGCCGTACTGCGCCGGGTCGCGTTTGCCGAACATGTTGTGGTTGATGCCGTGAAGCATGAGCACTTTCATGGTGATTTCTTTCCTGGTTGTTGACGTTGTTTGTCGTGGTTTGATTTGTATGTGGGAGGGTCGAGCTGCTTAACCAACGGGCAACTCGATCACCTGGCCGGTTTGGGCGGCCTGCGCGATGGCTTCGGTGATGCGCAGGTTCAGCAGGCCGTCGCGGGCACTGACCAGCGGCGGTGCTTCACCACGAATGACGGCGCCGAAGTGCTCCAGCTGGTGCTTGAGGGGATCGTCGCGCACCATGTCGGCCACGCTCTCGTCAAATGGCTTCCACCAGGAACGGTCTTCCGGGCTGGGATAGGTTTTCAGGCGCATGGTCGGAACCGACAGGCTTCCGTTGGTGCCCGAAATCACGTAGCAGTCTTCGTCGCCATAGCTTGGGTAGGCCTTGTTTTCCTGGGAGGTCTGCTCCCAGCTGCGCGCGCATGCGGCGGTGTCCGACAGCATGAAGCTGCCCAGCGCACCGTTGGCAAAACGCAGATTGATGGCCACCGTGTCTTCCACCGGAAAACCGCGTGTGGCATTGGAGGCAAAGGCCTGCACTGCCACGATGTCACCGCACAGCATGCGCAGGTTATGCACCTCGTGAATCATGTTCAGGAGGATGGGGCCGCCGCCGATCTCGCGGCGCCATGACGCGTCTTCGTAGTAGCGGTCGGGCTTGAAGAATGTGGCACTGCCCGTCACGGCAACCAGCTTGCCGAGTTTTCCCGAATCCACGATTTCTTTCGCTTTGGCCATGATGGGGCTGTGCGCGCGATGGTGGCCGATCAGTACCTTGGCGCCCGTCTCAGCGACCGCCTTGACCAGCTGCTCGCCTTCGGCCAGCGTGGGTGCAATGGGCTTTTCCAGCAGGATGGGCACCCCGGCCTTGATGCATTGCAGGGCCTGCGGCACATGCAGCTGGTTCGGCGTCGCAAGGATCACGCCGTCAGGGCGGTCCTTGCTGAGCAGCTCATCCAGCGATGGGTACAGCGGAACACCCGCCCTGGCGGCGATAGCCTTTGCCGCCGGCGCAGGATCGACAATGGCCGAAAGGACGCAGGTTGGGCTCTCTTGAGCCACATCCATGTGGGCCAGGCCGATGTAGCCGGCCCCTGCGACAGCGATGCGGATTTTGCTCATGAAGGAAAGATACCCGGAACCGGAATGAAAGAACAGGCCAGCCCGGCGCTCCGGTGCGCTGGGCCGGCCGGGGCGTGAAATCCTATTTACGCAGTTTGGCGAGCTCTGCCTGCAGTGCGCCGACCACATCGGCACCCACGATGGCCGAGTGCTTCTCGATAACGGGCTTCATCTTCTCGCGGAATTTGGCCATTTCTGCGGGGCTGAACTCGCTGACCTGCATGCCGTTCTTCTTCAGGTTTTCGAGCGCGGTGCCGGACTGTTCACGCGAGGCCTTGCGCTGGTACGCAGCAGCTTCGGCGGCCGCATCCGAGAAGATTTTTTTCTCATCATTGCTCAGGGTGTCCCACAGCTTTTTGCTGACGATGACGGTTTGCGGGTTGTACTGGTGGTTGGTCACCGCCAGGTACTTTTGCACTTCGTAGAACTTGTTCGCGTTGATGACCGTGAACGGGTTTTCATGGCCATCAATGGCTTTCTGTTCCATCGCGGCATAAACCTCGGGAAAAGCCATGGGCGTCGGGTTGGCGCCCAGTGCGGTCACCCAGTCGATGTTGATGGCGTTCGGAATCACGCGCAGTTTCAGGCCGGCAATGTCGTCCACCTTGGTGATGAGGCGCTTGCTGTTTGTGATGTTGCGAAAGCCGAGTTCCCAGTAGGCCAGCCCATGGATGTTTTTGGCATCGAGCTTGGTGAGCATCATTTTCCCGAAAGGCCCATCCACCACGGCATCGGCTTCCTGCGAGCTTGCAAACATGAACGGAAAATCGAAAACGGCAAATTCCTTGGCCTGGCTGGCCAGGATGCCGGAATTCATCACCACCATTTCCAGCGTGCCGCCTTGCAGCGCGGAGATGTTCGGTGCATCGCCGCCCAGCACACCGCCGGGGAAGAGGTTGACCTTGATCTTGCCGCCCGATTTCGCTGCCACGGTTTCAGCGAATTTTTTCATGCCCAGCACAATCGGGTGGCCGTCCGGGTTTTGCGTGGCGAACTTGACGGTGCGTTCCTTGATGTCCTGGGCTGAGGCCATGCCGAAGGCCGCCAGGGCGACGGTAGCGAGGACGGATTTGATAAACAGGCGTTTCATGGTTGTCTCCGGTTTTTTGAGGGGATGAGGTGTCACGGTACGCTTTGACGTGGCTGCCGGCCGTGGCGTACCCAGCACGCCCGGCAGCGCGGAAAGTTGTCAGCCGCCGTAAAACCAGCGCGCCGGGATGATGACGATTTGCGGAAAAGCCACCATCAGGAACATGATGGCGAACTGGGCCCACATAAAGGGCAACACGCCCTTGGTGACTTCGTCCATGCTCACCTTGCCCACCCCGGCCACCGTGTTCAGCACCGTGCCCACCGGCGGGGTGATCAGCCCGATGGCGTTGTTGATGATGAACAACACGCCAAAGTACACCGGGTCAATGCCGGCGGCCTTGACGACCGGCATGAGCACCGGCGTCAGCAGCAAGATGGTGGGTGTCATGTCCAGCGCGGTTCCCACCACCATCACCAGCACCATGATGGCCAGCATCAGCAACTTCGGGCTGTCCAGAAGCGGCTGCAGCAGGGCAACCACCTGGCCCGGTATCTGCGCCACCGTGATCAGCCAGGCCGACACCATGGCCGCGGCCACCAGGAACATCACGATCGCGCTGGTCTTGGCGGCGCCCACGAACAGCGGATAGAGCTTCCTCAGCGTGAGCTCCTTGTAGATTAGTACGGAAACCAGCGTTGCGTACACCGCGGCAACCACAGCGGCCTCGGTCGGCGTGAAGATGCCGAACTTCAGGCCGAACACCACAATCAGCGGCAGCACCAGCGCCCAGGTCGACTCCTTCAACGCCACCAGGACTTCTGCACGGCTCTTGCGCGGCGGGGCTTTCACCACTTCCTTGCGCACCAGCCACCACCAGGTGAGCCACAGCGACAACCCCAGCAAGAGACCGGGAAAGATGCCGGCCAGGAACAATTTGGAAATTGACACATTGGCTGCCACACCGAAGATGACAAAGGCAATCGAAGGCGGGATGACCGGCGCGATAATGCCCGCCGATGCGATCAGCCCTGCGGAGCGCGCCTTGTCATGGCCGGCGGCCACCATCATGGGCAGCAAAAGCGACGCCAGCGCAGCCGCATCGGCCACGGCAGAGCCCGACAGCGCCGCCATGATGACTGCCGCCACAATCGTGACATAGCCCAGGCCGCCCTTGATGTGGCCGACCAGGGCCATGGCGAGGTTGACGATGCGGCGCGACAGGCCACCTGCGTTCATGACCTCGCCGGCGAGCATGAAAAAGGGCACGGCCAGCAGCGGAAAGCTGTCGGCGCCGTTCACGACGTTCTGTGCCAGGATCTGCGCGTCAAACATGTCGAGGTGCCACATCAGCGCCGCGCCGCACAGCAGCAATGAAAACGCGATCGGGATGCCCAGCGCCATGGCGGCAAGCAGCGATCCGAGGAATATAGCGATGGTCATGCCGGACCTCCTTCATGCGGCTGGTCTTCGGATTCCCTGATCATCATCAGCTCACCGTCCCCGGTCTTGCCGCTGAGCAGCCGGACCAGGTCCCGCAGCAGCAACAGGCCGCCGAGCACGGCGAACACCATGCCCGAGCCGTAGAACCAGCTCATGGACACTTCCATCACGGCACTGGTGGTGGTCCAGTTGATCTTGACCTGCTCCCACGCACCACGGAACATCAGCCAACAGGCAAAAAGCATGAGCAGGTAACTGATGCCGAGGCAAATTTTCTTGCCCCTGGGGCCCAGGCGACCCACCAGCATGTCGGTGCCCAGATGCCCGCGCTCGTTGATCGCCACCACGGCACCGAGAAAGGTCAGCCAGACGAACAGCCAGCGAGACAGCTCCTCTGACAGATTGATGCCCGAGTTGAAGCCATAGCGCAACACCACGTTGCCGAACACCAGCACCACCATCAGCGCCAGGAACAGCGCAATCACGCCGTCCAGCACCCGGCAAAACCGGTCTATCCACTTGTCCATGTTGTCTCCTTTTTATGCGTGGCTGCGCGCGCAGCCGTCCAGCCCTGAGCCTGTTGAAGATTGCTTTAATCCATAATGTACGAACTAGTTAGTTTTAAACGAATCGGTAGAAACCCGACATGCCGGCCCCTGGCCGGCGCGATCCGGAAGTTACTTGCGCACGAAGCGCACGATCATTTCGATGATGCTGTCGCGCCGCGCCGTCATGGCGCGCCCCGACTGGGTGTCGCTCTTGAAGATCAGTCCGAAGGTGTGCTGGTTGGAGACATTGAAGAATGTCAGCGCAGAAATCGACGCATGGATGTCGATCGGGTCCAGGCCTATGCGAAATATGCCCGCCGCCACGCCGCGCTCGTAAAGCTTGCGGATGGCATCGATGGCCGGCACATTGAGCTGCTGGATGATCTTGCTTTGGGCCAGGTAGCTGCCGCGCTCCATGTTCTCGGACATCACCAGCCGGATATAGCCCGGATTGCTGTGGTGATGGTCGAAGGTAAAGCCCACCAGGCGGCGCAGCGCATCTTCCGGCAGCAGGTCTTCCAGGTGCAGTTCCGCCTCGATGCTGCGCATGCGCCGGTACGACTCCTCCAGCACGGCGAGGTACAGCCCCTCTTTGCTGCCGAAGTAGTAATAGATCATGCGCTTGCTGGTCTTGGTGGCCGCCGCGATCTCGTCGATGCGCGCGCCGCTCAGGCCCTTCTCGGCGAATTCGGCCGTTGCCACTTCGAGGATGCCGGCCATCGTGCGTGCCGGGTCGTTGGTGCGCGTGGCCGTCTGCACAGCCGGGGCCTTGCTTTTGCGCCCACGCACCTTGGTCGAAGCTGCCTGCGAATGTACTGTTTCGTCCATTCGCGCAGTATAGGGGGCAGGCTGAGGTCATGTCATACCAGCGCAATGGTGATGCGTTCAATCGCAGCGCGTGTATCGGGCCGCACGCCGCGCCACCATGCAAAGGCTTCGGCTGCCTGCTCCACCAGCATGCCCACGCCATCGGCCAGCCGCCGGGTTCCCGCGTTTTGCGCCAGGCGCAAAAACGGCGTGAGCCCTTTTCCGTACGCCAGTTCGTAGGCCAGGCAACCAGGAGCAAACACGCTTGCCGGCACCGGCGGCAGTTCGGCGCGCAGGCTTGCCGAGGTGGCATTGAACACCACGTCAAAGGTTTGCCCCGCCAGATCCGGATAGCCGCAGCCGCGGACGTTTGCCTGGGCCGCGCCCATGGCCTGCAGTTCATGTGCCCTGGCAACCGTGCGGTTGGCAATCACCAGTTCGGCCGGGGCCTGCGCCAGAAACGGCAGCAACGCGCCCCGGGCCGCTCCGCCGGCGCCCAGCAGCAGCACGCGTTTGCCTTGCAGCTGGCAGCCCAGGTTGTGCGTGACGTCGCGCACCAGGCCCACGCCGTCGAAGTTTTCGGCAACCACGCGTGTGCCGTCAAACCTCATGGCATTGGCCGCCCCCGCGAGCTGCGCCCGCTCTGAGCGTTCGGTGGCATAGGCAAAGGCGTCGAGCTTGAATGGCGCGGTAATGTTCATGCCTTTGCCGCCCAGGGCGCGGAAGGCATCAACGGCCCCGGTGAATCCGCCTGGCGGCCCTTCGATGGCCGTGTATTCCATGTCCTGCCCGCTAGCCTGCGCGAACATGCCGTGGATCAGCGGCGATTTGCTGAATCCTATCGGGTTGCCGATGACGGCATAGCGGTCGGTCATGGCTGCACCTCTGCATACAGCACGCCGTCGTGCTCCATCGCCTCAATGTCAGCAGCGCTATAACCAACGCTCGCGGCGATCTCGCGGTTGTGTTGACCCATGCCGGGTGCAACGCAGGCAGGTGAGGTGTCGCACTCCGAAAACCTGAAAGGCAGGTTGGGCAGGCGGATCTTGCCCAGCACCGGGTGGTCCTGCTCAATCACCATGTTGCGCGCCTGAATTTGCGGATCGTTCAGCACTTCCTCGATGTTCTGCACCTTGGCGCAGGGCACGTCAATCGCATCCAGCGCAGCCAGGCACTCGGCCACAGTACGGCCCGCTACCCAGGCTTTCGCCAGGGCAAGTATTTCGGTGCGGTTTTCGTTGCGCCCTGCGGCGCTGTGAAAGCGCGCGTCAAGCGCCAGAGCTTCGCCGCCTATCAGCAAAGCAAAACGCTTCCATGCGTCGTCGACCTGCGCGGCAATCACGAGGTAACCGTTGCTGGCGGCAAATACGCCGTACAACGTGCTTTGAGGCATGTCGTGGCCGGTTTGCTGCGGAATTTCCTTGCCGCCTGAGAGGGTGTAACACTGCACCGCATAGTCATGCATGGACACCAGGCAGTCGTAGAGGGACAAGTCAATATGCTGACCCCTGCCCGACTTGATGCGGCCCAGCAGTGCGGCACATACCGCCGCCACGCCGTGGATGCCGGTGTACATGTCGCCCAGTGAAACGCGCAGCAGCGGCGGCACGCCGCCGGGCTCGCCGACCATGGCCATGATGCCGCTCTTGGCCTCGGCAATCAGGCCGAAGCCGGCACGGTGCGCGTCGGGGCCGGTATGGCCATAGGCGGAGATCGAGCAGTACACCAGGCCAGGGTTGCGCCGGGACAGCTCTTCGTAGCCCAAGCCGAGCTTTTTCAACGCACCGGGGCGGTAGTTCTCGACGAACACGTCAGCTGTGTCGGTGAGCTTGTGCATCATTTCCAGGCCGCGCGGGTCCTTGAGGTTGATGCACAAGCCCTTCTTGCCCATGTTCTGCTGCAAAAAGTAGCCGCTTTGTCCCTTGATGAAGTAAGCGTGAGCGCGTCCCGCATCCCCGTCCCTGGGCCGCTCGACCTTGATGACGTCTGCACCCATCGCTGCCAGGCAGCGCGACAAATAGGGCCCGGCCAAGAAATGGCTGTAATCGACGACGCGGATGCCCGCCAGCGGCAGCGCTTGGGTAGTTCTATTCATAAAAACCTGAATTCATCTTTGTATATCGGGCGCAAGCAGCTATGTTTTTGATAGCAAATCATTTTTCAGATGATGGCCGGCGCGGCACCATCAGGCGGTGCTCGCCCTTTTGCACCACCTGCCCGGCCTGGTTGATCAGCTCGGCCGGCAGCACCACGATGCCCCAGCCCGGCCTGCTTTTGGAGGGCCGCATGCTGGCCACACGAAATTTCACGTGCAGCGTGTCATTGATCTTGATCGGCAGCAGGAAGTCCCAGGTCCAGCCCAGCGACATGCCGGGCAGGAAGCGGTATTCGCTCTGGGTTTTCAGGCCGTCGGCAACCGACAGCCCCATCAGGCCGTGCGCAACACGGCAGCCGAAGTGCGAGGCATTGGCGTAGGCTTCATCCACATGCACGGGCGTGAAGTCGCCCGTGAGTTCGGCGTAGGCATCGATGCGCGCGGCGGTGAAGGTGTAGGACGGGCTGGTGCACTCGTCGCCGACCTGGGCGTCGTCCCAGTATTTTTCCGGCGTGGCGAACTGGATGTTGGGGTTGGGCATGAGGCGCCTTTCAGGCAGTGGTGGCTCTGGGATTGACTGCCAATACAGCAGACACGCAGCCGGTGCTGGCCTGGATCAGCTCGACGGCCAGGCCATCGGGCAGTTGCAGCCAGTTGCGACCCTGGGGCAGTTGCTTCACGCCCCATGTCTTCGCCCCGGCCAAGGCGGCCTCCAGGTCGTCCACCATGATGCCCAGATGCGCCAGCCAGCCGGCGTCGTTCGACGGCGGCGCTGCAAAGCCTGGCGTACTCATGAGCTGCAGGCCGCCGATCGTCCAGTACTGGTGCGGTGCATCGGCGGGTCCGTCGATCTCGCGCGCATCCATGCCCAGCACCTCCAGGAAGAAGTTGATATGCCACCGGATGTCTTTGACGCGCACCGCAACGTGTTCTACATAGGATTTTTGTTTGTGGGGGGCCAAGGTGTGCTCTTTTGAATCGCGTTGACGCGGCTGTGCGCGCTCAATACCCTTGATGCAGGCCACCAGGGCCTGGTTGACGGGTGTGGGTACGCCGCATTTCGCGCCCTGGCGCACCACCGCGCCGTTCACAAAGTCGATCTCGGTGATGGAGCCCTTCTCCAGGCTTTGCAGCATCGAGGTCTTGAACGCGTAGGGCAGGCCTTCGCCCGCCTTGACCCACGGCTGGCGCGGGTCAGTGGTGGCGAGCGTGATGCCGCTGGCTTGTGCCACCGCCATCGCTTCGGCCACGGCCGCAATGCCGCAGGCCTCAAGCTCAGGCACCTGGTACATATCGCCGTAGGTCAGGCGCGTGATGGCGCTCACGGCGCCGGTGGCCACATTGACCAGCAGCTTGTCCCAGATGGTGCCGATGATGTTGCGGCTGACGATGGTGTCGAGCCCGGCGGCGTTGAAGGCGGCGGCGATGCGCTGCACGCGCTCCGTGATGCGGCCATCCAGTTCACCCAGGTGGGTGTCCTTGCCGCGCGTTCCAATCAGCACATGCCCGGCGCCGAGCTGCGTGCCGCCCGCATAGGTTTTGCCGGCCAGCACGCGCTCGCGGCCCACGATGCTGCCCAGGATGTCTTCGTGTCCCAGCCCGTTTTGCAGTGACAGCACCACCGTGTCCGGCCCCAGCAGCGACAGGGCTGCCTCCATGGCCGGGCGGGTGTCGAAGGACTTGACCAGCACGATCACCAGGTCCACCGCACCGGTGTTCATGGCCACGCCTGCGGCGGAGGTCGCGGCATGCACCTGCACGCAGCGGTCTACACCGCCGTCGCGCAGGATCAGCCCGCGGCTGTTCATGGCCTCGACCTGGGCAGCATTGCGGTTGATGAGCCAGACCTCGTGACCAGCCTCCGTCAGCACGCCGCCTAGTGCACAGCCCAGCGCGCCGGCGCCCAGAACACAAATCTTCACTGCACAACTCCTTCGTGATTCAGGAGCGAATTCTGGGTGGGTCCGACCATGTCGTCCATGCAATGAGGGCAATACCAATCATTGCGTATCACAATAGAGGTATGGAAAAGGACCTGGATCTGCTGGACATCAAGCTGCTGCGGCTGCTGGACCAGCTCTACACCACCCGCAGCGTCACCCGGTCGGCCGAGGCCTTGGGGCAAAGCCAGCCCACGGTCAGCATCTGGCTGGCGCGCCTGCGCAAGCAGCTTGGCGACCCGCTGTTTGTGCGCACGGCCGAGGGCATGCTGCCCACGCCGCGCACCGATATGCTGATTGCCACGGTGCGCGAGGTGCTGGGCGGATTGCAGCGACTGGCCCAGTCAGAGGCTGCCTTTGAACCGTCTACGGCGCAGCGGCGCTTTCGCATCTGTATGACCGACGCCAGCCACGTCACGCTGTTGCCCCGGCTGCTGTCCCACGTGCGGGCGGTGGCGCCGGGCGTGGCGCTGGAAGCCGCGCGTATCGATGCCGGCCTGGCGCATGCCCTGCAAGCAGGTGAGGCCGATCTTGCCGTCGGCTTTCTGCCCTGGCTCGACACGGGCTTCTACCAGCAGACGCTGTACGGCCAGGACTGGATTTGCCTGGCCAATGCCCGGCATCCGCGGGTGGGCAGCGAATTGGGTGCCGACTGGAGCCTGGCTGTCTACCAGGCCGAGGCGCACATCGGCATCAGTTCCGGCACCGGCTACCAGCTGCTGGACAGCGCCCTGGCGTCACAAAACATCTCGCGCCGCGTGTTGCTGGAGCTGCCGGGCTTTCTGGGCCTCTCGGCCATTTTGTCCACCACCGACCTGATCGCCACGCTGCCGCGCCACATCGGCGAAACCCTGGCCCGCGCCGCCGGCCTCCAGGTGCTGCCCTGCCCGCTGGCGATTCCCGGATTTACCGTGAAGCAACACTGGCATGCCCGCTACCACCACGACCCGGCCTCCCGCTGGCTGCGCAGCGTGTGTGCCGAGTTGTTTATGAAAAATGCCACCAGCCCTTTATAGCTGTGCGCGAGCAGCTACATTTTTTATAGCAACAAAACTCAGCGCGTCACCCGGTTGGCTTGCAGAGCCTGGATGGCGTCGTCGTCATAACCGAGCTCCCGCAGCAGTTCGCGCGTGTGCTCGCCCAGCCTGGGCGGGTTCAGGCGCACCCCGGGACGTTTGCCGCCCAGGGTCAGCGGCAGCAGGACGGTGGCGCTTGTTTGCCCGGTGCGGGCGCCGTCGGTCAAGGTGATGGGCGCCAGCCCGCCCGTGGCCTTGAGATGCGGGTCGTCAAACAGATCCTGCGGCCGCGTGATGGGCGCAAACGGCAGTGCATGTTTTTCGAACACGGCGCCCAGTTCAGCCGCGCTGTGCTCCGCCAGGTGCGAACGCAGCAGGGGCATCAGCCACTCGCGCGCAAGTACCCGGTCGTTGTTGGTCAGCAGCCGTGCGTCGGCCCGCAGGTCTTGCAGCCCAAAAGCCCCGCAAAAAATGGCCCACTGCGTGTCGCTGACCACTGCCAGGAAAATCTGCTCGCCGTCCCTGACCGTGAACACGTCGTAAATCGCCCAGGCCGAAATGCGGCTCGGCATGGGCGCGGCAGGCTGCCCCGTCACCGCGAACTGCATCATGTGCTGGGCGACCAGGAAAACATTGTTTTCAAACAGCGCGGCCTGCACTTCCTGGCCCTTGCCCGTCTTCTCTCGCGCGGCCAGCGCGGCCATGGCGCCGATGGCGCCGAACATGCCGCCCATGATGTCGTTGACACTGCTGCCGGCGCGCAGCGGGTCGCCGGCGCGGCCCGTCATGTAGGCCAGGCCGCCCATCATCTGCACCACTTCATCGAGGGCGGTGCGATGGTCGTAAGGGCCGGGCAAAAAGCCTTTGTGGCTTACATAGATCAAGCGCTCGTTGAGCTGCGAGAGGCTGGCGTAATCCAGGCCAAGCTTCTTCATGGTGCCGGGCTTGAAGTTTTCGCTCACGATGTCGGCGGTGGCAACCAGCTTGAGCACCAGCTCGCGGCCCTCGGGGGTCTGCAGGTCGACGGCGATGCTTTTTTTGTTGCGATTGAACAGGGGGAAAAATCCCGCACCGGAGCCGAGCAGCTTGCGGGTGTTGTCCCCCGAGATCGGCTCGACCTTGATGACCTCGGCCCCCAGGTCGGCCAGCAGCATGCCGCAGGTCGGCCCCATGACCATATGGGTGAATTCGACGACACGCAGCCCTGCATAGGGCAGGCTTTGTTCGCCGGATACGCTGGCTTCAGGCATGCAAACGTCCTTGTACAAAATCTTTGGGGAGGCCCGCCTCGGGTGTCATGCCATAAAGCGGTTCGCCCGGCAATCCGGCCTTGAGCGGCTCGCGCGCAGCCATCAACTTGACGAGATCCGCTCCCGTGGAAATACCCATGGCCTCAAACATGAAAACCAGGTCTTCAGTGACCACATTGCCTGACGCGCCCGGTGCATAGGGGCAGCCACCCAGGCCGCCCAGCGAAGCATCGAAGGTGCGCACGCCCTCTTCATACGCAGCCAGGCAGTTGGCCAAGCCCAGTCCGCGCGTGTTGTGCATGTGCGCGGCGCCTGCCTTGTCGCCAAGCTCGGCGCGCAGGCGCCTGAAGAGGCGGCGCACCTGCGCGGGGTTGGCATAGCCGACCGTGTCCGACAAACCCGACTCATCCGCGCCGGCGGCAACACATTGCGCGGCCAGGCGGATCACGTCGTCCTCAGGCACTACGCCCTGCAGCGTGCAGCCGAAAGCCGTGGAGATGGCGGCCTCGAGTTTTACCTGTGGTGCAAGCTTACGGCGCAGGCCGGCAATGGCCCGCACCTCTTCGACCATCTCTTCGCGCGTCTTGCGCACATTGGCCAGCGAATGCGCCGCGCTGGCCGACACCGGCATGGTCAGCTTGTGCACGCCGGCCTGCAGCGCTGCTTCAGCGCCGCGGCGGTTGGGCACCAGCGCCATCACGGTGAGGCCGGGCAAGGTGAGCGCGTGCCGTACCACCTCCGCCACATCGGCCATTTGCGGCAGCAACCTGGCGGGAACAAACGAACCCACTTCAATCTCGCGAAGGCCGGCCGCGTGCAGGGCGGTGATCCAGCGCAATTTGTCGGCGGTCGCCATCGTGCGGGAAACGCTTTGAAGACCATCGCGTGGGCCGACTTCGCTGAGCAGCACCTGGCTGGGCTGGGTGTTTTGCATCATTCCCGATATTCTGTAAGATAGAACTATATTCTTTCTAATGAAATGATGAAGCAGGTTGCCGGCACTGTCAAGCAGGCAATCGACACGAAAGCCCAGGAGATCGAGCCATGCCGCGCAAAGCCCAGACCGAATCCGTTGCAGACGCCCATGCCGCTCCCGGCGGTGCCGCGGCAGTGGACCGCGCCCTGTCGCTGCTGTCGGCCTTCAGGGCGGGCGACGCCTCACTGGGCCTGAGCGAGTTGGCGGAGCGCACGCGGCTTTACAAGAGCACGGTGCTGCGGCTGCTGGCTTCGCTGGAACACGCGCGACTGGTCCAGAAACTCGGCGACGGCCGCTACGCGCTGGGCGCCGAGGTGGCGCGCCTGCATGGTGTGTACGCCGCCTCGTTTTCGCTGGACCGCGTGGTGCTGCCGGTGCTGCGTGAGCTGGTTGCGGCCACCGGCGAGAGCGCGGCCTACCATGTGCGCCAGGGCGCGGCCCGCCTGTGCCTGTACCGCGTGGACTCGCCGCACCCGATCCGCGACCACATCAAGGCCGGCGATCTGCTACCCGCCGACCGCGGCACGGGCGCTCGCATTTTGATAGCATTCGGCGCAGGACAGCTAAGGGTTGGAGGCCAAAAAGACCGTCAGCTATACGCCAAAATCCGAGAACAGGGTTACTACACGGCTGTGGGCGACCGGCTGGCCGAGGTGGCCGGCATTTCGGCCCCGGTGTTTGGGGCCGATGGCGCACTGGCGGGCGCACTGACGCTGACCATGCCCGGCAACCGTTACAGCCAACGCCATGTCAAGCCGGTACTGGAAGCGGCCCGCCGCCTGACAGGCCGGGTTTAAAGGCTTCCCCCGGTTCAGCCTTGCGCCGAAGTGGGCTCGATGCGCCACTGGATGTTGAGCGAAAACTGTTCCCCTGGGCCCAGCACACGCAAGCCGGGCTGCCCTGGCAAATGAAAGGCATCGATAGGCTGCGTGATGGGCTCAAAACAAAACGCGGGCCCTTGCGGTGGGCGGTAAACCAGGCAGAAGTGCTGCGCAGCACCGCCGTCACGCGCAAAGTCCGGCATGCTGGCCGTGACCTGCAGGCCCAGCTCGGGCCAGGCAACGAAGGCCTTGCCGCCCCAGCCGGTGTAGCCGTTGTCGATGAGCGGGCCGTTGGCCGGCGCACCCTTGTTCAGGTCCCAGCCCGCCGGAAAGTCGGTCGTGTGCGCAACCGGCAGCGGGTCGTCGCCGCAGAGCCAAAGGCCCTCCACCGGCGCGGTAATCCGTGTTTGCGGGGTGCGGGGAAACCAGGGATGCACGCCCAAGCCATATGGCAGCGGCTTGACGCCCAGGTGGCGCACCTGCACCTGCTGGTCCAGCCCGCCTTCGACCAGCCGGAAGGTCTGCACGGCTTCGTAGTCGTACGGGTTGCCGTCGAAGCCGTGCGACACCAGCGTCATCACCAGGGTGTCGTCAGCCGGCTGCGAAACCTGCCACGGCTGCAGCCAGCCGTCGCCATGAATGGGATAGGGTTCGCCCGCGCGATTCGGACGCATGGCGTGGAATTGCCCCTCATGCGTGAAGCCTCCGCCGCTGATACGGTTGGACCACGGCACCATGGCAAATGAAGCGGTCTGGTAGAGATCGTCCGTTTTGCCGTCCCAAGGCCGCCAGAGGTCCAGCGGCCCTTGCGGACGGTCAAGCTGCCAGGCGGCCACACTGCCGCCGAGCGAGGGAACCAGTCCCAGGCGCTGGCCGGAATGGCGCAGCCAGACTACAGGATGTGCGGAATCGGTCATTGAAGGTCTTTCACGGTGAGGGCAGGTAGATGGTGCTTTGTCCGTGGCATCAGCCGGCGAACAAACCGGCAGGCGCACCTGGGCTGTCGATCGCGACTGCGAACAGGCCGCCGGCCAGCGGCTGGTCGGCGAGCTGCCCGGGCGTGAGCCCGGTGCGTGCCGTGCTGATAAAAAGCGTGCGCATGTCCGGCCCGCCAAAGGCGCAGTTGGTCACATGGCTTGTCGGCAGCGGCACGCGGCACAGTTCCTGCGCAGTGACCGGGTCATGGCAGCTGATGCAGGCACCGCCCCAGTGGGCAATCCACAGGCGGCCGTCGGCGTCGGTGGTCATGCCGTCGGGAACGCCGTCGCCGGCCGCAAAGGCCAGCCACAGCCGCTTGCCTGACAAGGTTCCCGCCGCGCTGTCGAAGTCATACGCATGGATGCGGCCATTGACGGTATCGTTGAAATACAGGGTGCGTCCGTCGGCGGACCAAGTGGGGCCGTTGGTCACCGCAAAACCTTCTTCATGGCGCGTGCAGCGGCCATCAGGGTCATAGCGATACAGCGAGCCGGTGGGGGCCACGCAGTCAAAGTCCATCGTCCCCGCCCAAAAGCGGCCTTGCCTGTCGCACTTGCCATCGTTGAAGCGATTGCCCGGCAACGCAGCCTCGGGTTGGTGCAGGTAGCGTGGTTCGCCGCCCAAAGCGGGGTCAAACAGCGCGAAGCCGCGCCGCAGGGTCACGATCAGACCGGGCGCATGCGCCCGCTCGGCCAGCGCGGAAATTTCCTCGTCAAAGGCCCAGCTGCTGCGCGCGCCGGTAGCGGGGTGAAAGCGGTGCAGGCGACAGCCAAGAATGTCCACCCAATACAGGGATTGCTCCCGCGGCGACCACAAGGTACCCTCACCCAGCAGGGCCCCCGCCGGATGGACGCAATGCACCTTGCCAGGGACCGGCATGGCCAGCCGCTGCTGATACACGCCTGCGCGCGTGTCTGGAATCAATGTCACTAATGTCTCCGTATTGCGGGGCTGTGCGGTGGCCTCTTGACGCGGTGGATGATATCAATGCATAGTGATGTTGGAAACTTATTCTTTTTATATTAATTGATACACAACTTGCAATGTCAAACATTTCCAGCTCTGCCCCCATGCGTGCCGCTCCCGCAAGCGAGACCCTCTCCGTCTTTCCCAGCCTGAACAAGCGGTCGGTATTTGTCACCGGCGGAGGCAGCGGCATAGGCGCCGCCATCGTGACAGCCTTTGCGCAGCAGGGCGCGCGCGTTGCCTTCATCGATGTCGCGAAGGAGGCCAGTGAAGCGCTTGCGCAGGAACTGGCGGATGCGGGGCACGCCCGCCCATGGTGGCGCGCCTGCGATGTGCGGGATGTTGCCGCGCTGCAGTCGGCAATCACCGACGCAGCAGGCGCGCTGGGCGACTTCTCGGTGCTGGTCAACAATGTGGCCAGCGATGACCGCCACAGCCTGGAGTCTGTAACGCCCGCCTACTACGATGACCGCATCGCGATCAATGAACGGCCCGCTTTTTTTGCAATCCAGTCGGTGGTGCCGGGCATGCAACGCCTCGGTGCCGGCTCCATCATCAACCTGGGTTCCACCGGCTGGCAAGGCAAGGGCGCAGGCTACCCCTGTTATGCCATCGCCAAATCGTCGGTGAACGGCCTGACGCGTGGACTCGCGAAAACGCTGGGCCGGGACCGCATCCGCATCAACACCGTGTCGCCGGGCTGGGTCATGACCGAGCGGCAGATCAAGCTCTGGCTGGATGCCGAAGGCGAGAAGGAGCTCCAGCGTAACCAGTGCCTGCCCGACAAGCTGCTGCCCCACGACATCGCGCGCATGGTGCTGTTCCTGGCATCCGACGACGCCGCCATGTGCACCGCGCAGGAGTTCACGGTGGATGCCGGCTGGGTGTAGACCTCCCCCCCGAAGCGCCTCCGGCGCCTCCCCCCTCAGGGGGCGACACTGGCGGCCCGGCAAAGCCGGTTCCGCGGTGTCTCTGGCCTAAGTCCGCTGGGGCTCTCAGTCCATCTCGAGTTTCCGCCCGTAGAGTGTGAGACTTGCAGTCTTCAGGGCCTTCATCATGACCTTGGCGGCTGGCGATGGCAGCCGGTCGGTACGGGTGATGATGCCGAAGGCGTCCATGTGGCAGGGCATGTCCAGCGGCAGCACCGAGACGATACCGTGCGCGGCGTAATACCGCGCCACATCGGCGGCGACCACGGCCACCATGTCGCTTTGCTGCAGCATGCGCGTGATGAAAAGCAGGGCTGAAGACTCCACCACGTTGATCGGCGGTGCAAGCCCATCCTCCCGGAACATCAGCTCGAACCGGTGCCGCAGGACACTGCCCGCGGGCGGCACAATCCAGGCGGCCGCCACCACGTCGCGCAGGGTGAGGCCAGACACACCCAGCAGCGGGTGCCCCGGCCTCGCCATGGCGCACACCGGCTCCTCGACCAGGGGCTCATAGCGCAAATTGGTCTTGTCATGTTCGGCAAAGAGGCGTGCCACCAGGATGTCGAGCTTGCCCTGCTCCAGGCGCTCGAGCAGTACCGGGCTGGTTTCGATGTCCAGCGAAATGCGCAGGCTCGGGTGCTCCTGTTTGACCACGGCCACCGCAGACGGCAACAAGGCCAGCCCCGGCGACGTGATGGCGCCGATGCCGACCTGGCCGAAGTGGCCGGTTTTGAGGGCGGTGAGCTCGTCATGCGCCTGGTTCAGGCTGGCCAGTGCCATGCGCGCGTGCCGGATCATGGTTTCGCCATACCAGGTTGGCCGCATGCCGCGGGGCAAGCGCTCAAAAAGCTGTACCTCCAAGACATCTTCCAGATCCTTGAGCAACTTGGACGCCGCCGGCTGGGTCATGCTGAGAACCTGTGCTGCGCGATGAATATTGCCTTCTTCGGCCAGTGCAACCAGCAACAGCAATTGCCGTGTTTTGAGCCGTGCGCGTATGAACCAGTGGTTGTAGGTGCTCATCGGGTTTTCCAGAATGCGTAGAACGATATCTATTTTGTCAAAAAAACGATTGGATTGATATCAAAATTAATTCTAGACTGCAGCGCTATGAAGACGAGGCTCTCACTCTCATGAAATTCGGCGAACTGCAACAAAACGCCCGGCATTACATCAATGGGCGCTGGGAAACCGGCACCACCACCGGCACCAGCACCAACCCCTCGGATACCCGGGAGGTGGTCAGCGAGTACGCACGTGCCGACCGCAACCAGACCGAACTTGCGATCCGGGCCGCGGCCGAGGCATTGCCGCACTGGAGCCACAGTACGCCGCAACGCCGGGCCGATGTGCTTGACCAGATCGGCAGCGAGATCCTGGCGCGCAAGGATGAGCTGGGCATGCTGCTGGCACGGGAAGAAGGAAAAACCTTGCCCGAAGGCGTGGGCGAAGCGGCACGGGCCGGCCAGATATTCAAGTTTTTCGCAGGCGAAGCATTGCGTGTTCAGGGGGAGACCATGGCATCGGTCCGGCCCGGCATCCAGGTCGACGTGACGCGTGAGCCTGTCGGCGTGGTGGGAATCATCGCGCCATGGAATTTCCCGTTGGCGATTCCGGCCTGGAAAATCGCGCCGGCACTGGCCTATGGGAACACGGTGATTTTCAAACCGGCCGAGCTGGTGCCCACCTGTGGTTGGGCTCTGGCCGAAATCATCAGCCGCTGCGGGCTGCCTGCGGGCGTCTTCAACCTTGTCATGGGAAGCGGCCGGGAAGTCGGGCAAACGCTGGTCGACCATCCCCTGGTCAATGCGCTGAGCTTCACGGGCTCGGTGACAACCGGCGAACGCATCCTTCAGTCGGCTTCCGCGCGCCGCGCGAAAGTGCAGCTTGAAATGGGTGGCAAAAATCCGCTGGTGATACTGGCTGATGCCGATCTTGACCAGGCCGTCGAATGCGCCGTGCAAGGCTCGTACTTTTCGACCGGCCAGCGCTGCACCGCGTCAAGCCGGCTCATCGTGGAAGCGCCTGTACACGATGCATTCGTTGCGCGCCTGCGCCACCGCATTGCCGGGCTCAAGGTGGGCCACGCGCTGGAGCGGGGCATCGATATGGGTCCGGTGGTTGACCGCAGCCAGCTCGAACAGAACCAGTCGTATCTGGACATAGGGCGCAACGAGGGCGCCGAGCATGTCTGGGGTGGCGAATTGCTGGAGCGCCCGACACCGGGGCATTACATGAATCCGGCGCTCTTCCTGGCCCGGCCGGAACACCGCATTGCGCGCGAAGAGATTTTTGGACCCATAGCGTGTGTGTTGCAGGCCGATGACTTTGAACACGCGCTGGCCCTGGCCAACGACACCCCCTTCGGCCTCTGTGCAGGCATCTGCACGACGTCCCTCAAGCACGCCATGCACTTCAAGCGTCACGCAGAAGTCGGCATGACCATGGTGAACCTGCCTACTGCGGGTGTCGACTTCCACGTTCCGTTCGGCGGGCGCAAGGGGTCGAGTTACGGCTCACGCGAACAAGGCCGCTACGCTGCCGAGTTCTACACCACCGTCAAGACCGGTTACGTGCTAGCCTGAGCCATTGAAGATCACCAGAGAGCTGTCAGTTCCATTTCAACCAAGGAGACAAAATGAAAATCCATCGCCGCACCCTCGCCGTCGCACTCGCCTGCGCCCCCCTTGCCGGCCTGTTGCCGGTTTCAGCATGGGCACAAAAGCCCATCGTGCTGGGCTTTAGCCAGGTCGGCGCAGAGAGCGAATGGCGCACCGCCAATACCGAATCCATCAAATCGGCCGCCAAGGACGCGGGTATCGAACTCAAATTCTCCGATGCCCAGCAGAAGCAGGAAAACCAGATCAAGGCGATTCGCTCCTTCATTGCCCAAAAGGTGGACGTGATCGCGTTCTCGCCCGTGGTCGAGTCGGGCTGGGAAACCGTTTTGCGTGAAGCCAAGGCCGCCAAAATTCCGGTGGTGCTGACTGACCGCTCCGTGAACGTCAAAGACACCTCTCTGTATGTTTCCTTCATGGGCTCGGACTTTGTGGAGGAAGGCCGCAAGGCAGGCCGCTGGCTTGTCGAAAAAATGAAGGGTACAAGCGGCCAGGTCAACATCGTTGAGTTGCAGGGAACCGTGGGTTCCGCACCGGCGATTGACCGGAAAAAAGGATTTGAAGAAATCATCAAGGCCGACCCGAAGTTCAAAATCATCCGCTCGCAGACGGGTGATTTCACCCGGGCCAAGGGCAAGGAAGTGATGGAAGCCTTTCTCAAGGCCGAAGGCAAGAAGATCAATGTGCTTTTCGCGCACAACGACGACATGGCTATCGGTGCGATCCAGGCGATTGAAGAGGCTGGCATGAAGCCGGCCAAGGACATCACCATCATCTCGATCGATGCCGTCAAGGGCGCTTTCGAAGCCATGATGGCCGGCAAGCTTAACGTCTCCGTGGAGTGCAGCCCCTTGCTGGGCCCGCAACTGATGGCGGCAGTCAAGGATATCAAGGCCGGCAAGTCCGTTCAGAAACGTATCGTTACCGAAGAGGGTATTTTCCCGATGGAAGTAGCCGCCAAGGAATTCCCCAAGCGTAAATACTGATCAGCATCCGGGCCGGCGCCTCGATACTGGGGCGCTCTTTCAAACCTCCAGAAGGAAACTATTTCATGAAGCGTACATTTCTCCAGACTCTGCTCGCCGGCCTCGTGCTGGGAACCCTCGGTATTGCACCGTCAGTCCAGGCGCAGGACAAAGGCAGCATCGGCATTTCGATGCCCACCAAATCCTCTGCCCGCTGGATCGCCGACGGCGACAACATGGTCAAGGTACTCAAGGAGCGCGGCTACAAAACCGACCTGCAATATGCCGATGACGACATCCCGAACCAGCTTGCCCAGATCGAGAACATGATCACCAAGGGCGCGAAGGTGCTGGTGATCGCCTCCATCGACGGCACCACGCTGTCCAAGGCGTTGCAGAACGCGGCCGACAAGGGTGTCAAGGTCATCGCCTACGACCGTCTCATCAAGGGTTCGAAGAACGTGGATTACTACGCCACCTTCGACAACTTCCAGGTTGGCGTGCTGCAGGCTACTTCCATCGTCGACAAGCTGGGCCTGAAGCAGGGCAAGGGCCCTTTCAACATTGAACTCTTCGGCGGCTCCCCGGACGACAACAATGCATTTTTCTTCTACGACGGTGCCATGAGCGTGCTCAAGCCCTACATCGACAGCGGCAAGCTGGTGGTGCGCAGCAAGCAAATGGGCATGAACAAGGTCGGCACGCTGCGCTGGGACGGTGCGGTGGCCCAGGCACGCATGGACAACCTGCTCTCGGCCTACTACGGCAAGGAAAAAGTCCACGCAGTCCTGTCGCCATATGACGGCCTGTCCATCGGCATTCTGTCCTCGCTCAAAGGTGTCGGCTACTGCACGGCGCAGCAGCCTTGCCCGGTGGTCAGCGGGCAGGACGCCGAAATTCCTTCGGTCAAGTCCATCCTGAAAGGCGAGCAGTACTCGACGGTGTTCAAGGACACGCGTGAGCTGGCCAAGGTGACGGCCAACATGGTGGACGCCACCCTCTCTGGCAAGCAGCCCGAGATCAATGACACCAAGACCTACAACAACGGCGTGAAAGTGGTGCCCTCCTACCTGCTCAAACCGGTGGCTGTGGATGCCTCTAACTGGAACCAGGTTCTGATTGGCAGCGGTTACTACAAAGAGTCACAAATCAAGTAACCCCGGCTGAAGGGTGAAAGCACGACGGTCCCGTGCCGGGGAGGCGCGGGACTGTTTACGCCCATCGGTGTCAGTCGCCGTCGGAGCGATTTTTGTACCAAAGGACAGGCATTGGAAACGATTCTCGAGATGCGCGACATCCGCAAAACCTTCCCAGGGGTGGTCGCGCTGAACAAGGTCAACCTGCGCGTGCGCGCGGGTGAGATTCATGCCATCGTCGGTGAAAACGGCGCCGGAAAATCGACCTTGATGAAAGTGCTCTCGGGGGTCTATCCGCACGGCTCCTACAGCGGGGACATCGTCTATGAAGGCCAGGAGCGCCAGTTCCTCGGAATCCACGACAGCGAGCAGCTGGGCGTCATCATCATCCACCAGGAACTGGCGCTGGTGCCGCTGCTATCCATTGCCGAGAACATTTTCCTCGGCAACGAGACTGCACAGCGCGGCGTGATCGACTGGATGGCTGCGCACAGCAAGACGCAGGACCTGCTGAAAAAAGTGGGCCTCAAGGAATCGCCCGCCACGCTGATCACGGACATCGGCGTGGGCAAGCAGCAACTGGTGGAAATTGCCAAGGCCTTGTCCAGGCAGGTCAAGTTGCTGATCCTTGACGAGCCGACGGCGAGCCTCAACGAAAACGACAGCCAGGCCTTGCTGGACCTGTTGCTGGAACTCAAGGGGCAGGGCATTACCTGCATCCTTATTTCACACAAGCTCAACGAAATTTCACGCGTGGCGGACGCCATCACCATCCTGCGCGACGGCAGCACCGTCGAAACACTGGACTGCCGTGCCGAAGCCATCAGCGAAGACCGCGTCATTCGCGGCATGGTGGGCCGCGAGATGGCTGACCGATATCCGCCGCGCCAGCCGAAAATTGGCGAGACCGTGTTTGAAGTGCGCGACTGGAACGTCTACCACCCGCTGCACACGGACAGGAAATTCATCAAAGGCGTCAGCCTGCAGGTGCGGCGCGGTGAAATCGTCGGCATTGCCGGGCTGATGGGGGCGGGGCGCACGGAACTTGCCATGAGCATCTTTGGCCGTTCGTGGGGGCGCCGCATCAGCGGCCAGGTCCTTCTGAACGGCCAGCCTGTTGATGTCGGCACGGTAGAGAAAGCCGTTCGCCATGGTCTGGCCTATGTGACCGAAGACCGCAAGGGCAACGGGCTGATATTGAACGAAGACATCCAGTTCAACGTCTCGCTGGCCAACCTCAAGGGCGTTTCAAGTGCCTCCGTCATCGACAGCGGCCGCGAATACCAGGTCGCGCAGAGCTACCGCGAAAAACTCCGCATCCGGTGCTCAAGCGTCGGCCAGAAAGTCCTCAACCTCTCGGGCGGGAACCAGCAGAAAGTGGTGCTCGGGAAATGGCTGTTCACCAGTCCCGAAGTGCTCATCCTCGACGAGCCCACGCGCGGCATCGACGTGGGCGCCAAGTACGAGATTTACACCCTGATGGCCCAGCTCGCGGCAGAAGGGAAATGCATCATCATGATTTCCTCGGAAATGCCGGAATTGCTGGGCATGACGGACCGGATCTACGTCATGAACGAAGGCCGCTTCATCGCCGAGATGCCGACGGCCGAAGCCTCCCAGGAAAAGATCATGCGCGCGATCATGAAAGCAAGCTGAAATGAACAACGAGTCCTCCAACGCCACCGCGATTGCGGCAAAAACCGCCGCTGCCAGCGGCAAATCGCCGCTCGACTACCTGAAGCACAACTTCCGCGAGTACGGCATGCTGATCACGCTGGTGGCCATCATGGGCTTCTTCCAGTACATGACCGAGGGCACGCTCATGCAGCCCCTCAACCTCACCAACCTGGTCCTGCAGAACAGCTACATCGTCATCATGGCGCTGGGTATGCTGATGGTGATCGTGGCCGGGCATATCGACCTGTCGGTCGGTTCGGTGTGCGGCTTCATCGGCGCGCTGGCGGCCGTGCTGATGGTGGAGTACGGCTGGCATTTCGTGCCGGCCTCGCTGGTGTGCCTGCTCTGCGGCGCGCTGATAGGCGGGGTTCAGGGCTGGTTTGTCGCGTTCTTCCGCATCCCTTCTTTTATCGTCACGCTGGCCGGCATGCTGGTGTTCAAGGGGCTGGCGCTGGCACTGCTGCAAGGCCAGTCGGTCGGCCCCTTCCCCGATTCATTCCAGATGCTCAGCTCGGGTTTCATGCCCGACCTGCTGAGCAGCGAAGGCCTGCGCATGACTTCGCTGCTGCTGGGCGTGGCGCTGGCCGCCGTGCTCGCCGTGGCCGGCATACGCGCGCGGGCCAAGCAGCTCAAGCACGGCATCCAGGCCGAGCCCGCCGCCATTTTCTTCGTCAAAACGGCGATGTTCTCGGCACTGCTGATCTATTTCAGCTACCTGCTAGCTTCCTACAGGGGGCTGCCGAATGTGCTGATCGTGATGGCCGCGCTGATTTTCCTGTTCCACTTCATCACGGGTCGCACCACCATCGGGCGGCGCGTCTATGCGCTGGGCGGCAACGAAAAGGCAGCCAAGCTGTCGGGCATCAAGACCGAGCGCCTGGCCTTCTACACCTTCGTGAACATGGGCGTGCTGGCGGCGCTGGCGGGCCTGGTGTTTGCCGCGCGCCTGAACACTGCTACACCCAAGGCCGGCCTGGGCTTTGAACTCGATGTCATCGCCGCCTGCTTTATCGGCGGGGCCTCGGCTTCGGGCGGTGTCGGCAAGGTCATGGGCGCGGTGATCGGTGCGTTTGTGATGGGCGTGATGAACAACGGCATGTCCATCCTGGGCATCGGCATCGACTACCAGCAAGTCATCAAAGGTGTGGTGCTGCTGGCCGCCGTGTTTGTCGACGTCTACAACAAGAACAAGGCATGAACCTCCTGGCCGTTCTGAAGGCGAATATCGTGGCGCGTGGCGCGAAGGCCGCTCCATGACCGTGGCCGACGCCGCCCCCGTGCTGGAGCTTGCGGGCATCCACAAACAGTTCGCGGGTATTCCGGCCTTGCAGGATGTGCGTTTGCGCCTGTTTCCCGGTGAAATCCATGCCTTGATGGGGCAAAACGGCGCCGGCAAGTCCACGCTCATCAAGGTGTTGACAGGCGTGCTGGAAGCCAGCGGCGGCCAGATGCAACTTGCCGGAAAACCGGTATGGCCGGACTCTCCCCTGGCCGCGCAGCGGCTGGGCATCAGCACGGTCTACCAGGAAGTCAATCTCTGCCCCAACCTGTCGGTGGCGGAAAACATCTTCGCGGGCCGCTATCCGCGGTACGGGTTTGCGCAGGGGTCTCGCATCGACTGGACCACCGTGAACCGCCGTGCGCGCGAACTGGTCGCGCGCATGGGCCTGGACATCGACGTCACGCGCCTGTTGTCCAGCTACCCGGTCGCCGTGCAGCAACTGGTGGCCATCGCGCGCGCCATCGGCATTGAATCCAAAGTGCTGATCCTCGACGAGCCAACCTCCAGCCTCGACGATGACGAGGTGCAAAAACTCTTTGAGGTGCTGCGTCGCTTGCGTGGCGAGGGGCTGGCCATTGTTTTTGTCACTCATTTCCTCAACCAGGTGTATGCGGTGTCGGATCGCATCACCGTTCTGCGCAACGGCAGTTGGGTCGGCGAGTGGCGTGCCAGTGAACTGGGGCCGCAGGCACTGATCGCGGCCATGCTGGGCCGGGAACTGGCCGCGCAATCCGCCACCGCCGCCGTGCCTCCGGAATTTGACGATGCTGCGCCGGCGCTTTTGCAAGCTGAAGGTCTGGGCCAGGCCGGTCAGTTGCAGCCTGTGGACCTGCGCGTGCGTGCCGGCGAGGTCGTGGGCCTGGCCGGGCTGCTGGGCTCGGGCCGCACTGAACTGGCGCGCCTGCTGTTCGGCCTGGAGACGCCGGACCGCGGCATGCTCAGAATCGACGGCGAGGCGGTCACGTTTTCCAATCCCGCCGAGGCGATCCGGCAGGGCCTCGCCCTATGTCCCGAGGAGCGCAAGACCGATGGCATCGTGGCCGAGCTCTCAGTCCGGGAAAACATCGTACTGGCGCTGCAGGCCCGCATGGGCATGCGCCGTTTTTTATCGCGTGCCGAACAAACCGCATTGGCCGAACGCTTTGTCCAGGCGATGGGTATCAAGACCGCGAGTGTGGACACCCCCATAGGCCTGCTGTCGGGCGGCAACCAGCAAAAGGCCATGATCGCGCGCTGGCTCGCGACCGAGCCGCGCCTGCTGATCCTGGACGAACCCACGCGCGGCGTCGACGTGGCCGCGAAGCAGGAAATCATGGAGCAGATCCTGCGCCTGGCTGAGGCTGGCATGGCGGTGATTTTCATCTCTTCTGAAATGAGCGAGGTGGTTCGTGTGGCGCACCGCATCGTGGTGCTGCGTGACCGCCGCAAGGTGGGTGAGTTGCCGGCAGGCAGCAGCGAAGACACCGTCTATGAACTGATTGCGGCTGAACATGCCTGAAGAGAAACGCCACCCCTCGCCTCTGGCCACTGCCATGAGGCACCGCCTGGCCTGGCCGCTCATCACGCTGTTCCTGCTGCTGGCTGTGAACACAGTGTTTAACGCCAGTTTCCTGCACGTCGAGTGGCGTGACGGTCATTTGTACGGCAGCCTGATCGATATTCTCAACCGTGCCGCGCCGCTGGTGCTGGTGTCGCTCGGCATGACGTTGGTGATCGCCACCCGCGGCATCGACATTTCCGTGGGCGCCGTGGTGGCCATTGCTGCCGCAGTGGCCGCCTGGATGATTGGCGGGTCGGTGGCAGGGAGCGTGAGCCGTTTCCCGATGCCGCTGGCAATTCTGGCGGCATTGGCCATCGCGCTGCTGTGCGGACTATGGAACGGGCTGCTGGTCGCCAGGGTAGGCATGCAACCCATCATCGCCACACTGATCCTCATGGTAGCGGGTCGCGGCATCGCGCAGCTGATCACCGGCGGGCAGATCATCACCATCTACTACGCGCCATTTTTCTTCCTGGGCAGCGGTTACCTGCTGGGCCTGCCGTTCTCGCTCTCTATCGTGGCCGTGGTCTTTGCGTTGCTGTACCTGGCGGTGACGCGCACCGCCCTCGGGCTGTTCATACAGGCTGTGGGCATTAATCCAACCGCAGCACGCGTCGCGGGCGTGCAGGCCAGGCGCCTGATGGTTGCCGCCTACGGCTTCTGTGGCTTGTGCGCGGGCATTGCGGGCTTGCTGATCAGCTCCAACGTCAAAAGCGCCGATGGCAACAACGCGGGTCAGTTGCTCGAGCTGGATGCCATCCTGGCCGTGACGCTGGGCGGCACCGCCCTCACCGGTGGGCGTTTCAGCCTCGTGGGCAGCGTGATCGGCGCGCTGATCATCCAGACGCTGACTTATGCCATTTACTCGCTGGGTGTGCCGCCTGAGATCAACCTGGTGGTCAAAGCTGTGGTGGTATTTGTGGTCATGCTGCTGCAATCGGCTGAATTCCGGGCCGAGATCGGTATCTGGATGCGGCGGCCGGCCGCGCGGGGGATGCGGCCATGAACACAACCGTCACCCGGCCCCCCGTAGAGGCCGCCTCCAGCCAACGGGCACCTGCTGCGCCGGCTTCAGGTTTTAATCCCAAATACCTGCCGCTGGCGGCCACCATATCGCTCTTCGTTGCCATGGCGACCATGGGTTCGGTGCTCTACAGCGGGTTCTTTTCGGCTCAGGTGTTCCTCAACCTGCTGATTGACAACGCCTTTCTGGTCATCATCGCCGTGGGCATGACGTTTGTCATCCTGTCGGGCGGCATTGACCTGTCCGTCGGCTCCGTGGTCGCACTCACCACCATGGTGTCTGCCGCGCTGGTGGAGCACCATGGCTGGAGTCCGGCCGCGGTGATTCCGCTGGTGCTCCTCATGGGCACGGCGTTCGGCGCCTTCATGGGTTTTCTGATTGAGCGTTTTCGCCTGCAGCCTTTCATCGTGACGCTGGCCGGCATGTTTCTGGCGCGCGGCCTGTGTTACCTGATCAGCGTCGATTCCATCAGCATCACCAACGAGTTTTATTCAGAGGTTTCGCAGCTGCGCATTCCCTTGTGGGAAGACGCTTCCCTCTCGATCAGTGCCGTGATCGCCATCGCGGTGCTGCTGGCGGCGGTGTTCATTGCACACTGCACTCCCTTTGGCCGCGCGGTGTATGCCGTCGGCGGCAACGAGCAATCGGCACTGCTGATGGGTCTGCCAGTGCGCCGCACGCTGGTGGGGGTTTACACGCTGTCGGGTTTTTGCTCGGCGCTGGCCGGTGTGGTCTTCACCTTCTACATGCTTTCGGGCTACGGCTTGCACGCCACCGGCATGGAGCTTGACGCCATTGCCGCCGTGGTCATTGGCGGCACCTTGCTCAGCGGCGGCGTGGGTTATGTGGCCGGCACCCTGTTCGGGGTGTTGATGCTCGGAATCATCCAGACCCTGATCTCTTTTGACGGCACTTTGAGCTCCTGGTGGACGCGCATTGTCGTCGGCGTGTTGCTGTTTGTTTTTTGCCTCCTGCAACGGCTGCTGGCAAATCGCACACCCAAATCTTCCTGAAACCTTAATGGCCAGACCATCATGACAAGCACCAAACGAAAACTACGTTCCACCGAGTGGTTCGGCACGGCCGACAAAAACGGCTTTATGTACCGCAGCTGGATGAAGAACCAGGGCATTCCCGACCATGAGTTCGACGGCCGCCCCATCATCGGCATCTGCAATACCTGGTCGGAGCTCACGCCTTGCAATGCCCACTTCCGCAAGATTGCCGAGCATGTGAAGCGCGGCATCTCAGAGGCGGGCGGCTTTCCGGTCGAGTTTCCGGTGTTCTCGAACGGCGAGTCGAACCTGCGTCCCACCGCCATGCTCACACGCAACCTTGCCAGCATGGACGTGGAAGAAGCGATTCGCGGAAACCCCATTGATGCCGTGGTGCTGCTCACCGGTTGCGACAAGACCACGCCCGCATTGCTGATGGGTGCTGCGAGCTGCGACATTCCGGCCATCGTGGTGACCGGCGGGCCCATGCTCAACGGCAAGCTTGAAGGCAAAAACATCGGCTCGGGCACGGCGGTGTGGCAATTGCACGAGTCACTGAAGGCCGGCGAAATCCAGCTGCACCAGTTCCTGGCGGCCGAGGGCGGCATGTCGCGTTCGGCCGGCACTTGCAACACCATGGGCACGGCCTCCACCATGGCCTGCATGGCCGAAGCGCTGGGTACTTCGCTGCCGCACAACGCCGCCATTCCCGCGGTGGATGCACGCCGCTATGTGCTGGCGCAGATGTCGGGCGCGCGGGCCGTCGAGATGGCGCGCGAGGGCCTGACGCTGTCGAAAATCCTCACACGCGAAGCCTTCGAAAATGCGATCCGCGTCAATGCCGCCATTGGCGGTTCCACCAATGCAGTGATTCACCTCAAGGCGATCGCGGGCCGCATTGGTGTGCAGCTGGACCTGGAAGACTGGACACGGATTGGCCGCAACACGCCCACCCTCGTTGACCTGCAGCCTTCCGGCCGTTTTCTGATGGAAGAGTTTTACTATGCCGGCGGCCTGCCCGCCGTGTTGCGCCGGCTGGGTGAAAACAGCTTGCTGCCGCATCCCAATGCGCTCACCGTCAATGGCCGGTCGATATGGGACAACGTGCGTGAGGCGCCGCAGTACAACGACGAGGTGATCCGCCCTCTCGACAACCCCTTGATCGCCGACGGCGGTATCTGCATCCTGCGCGGCAACCTGGCGCCGCGCGGCGCCGTGCTCAAGCCCTCCGCGGCCTCGCCCGAACTGCTCAAGCACCGCGGCCGCGCGGTCGTATTCGAGAACCTCGAGCACTACAAGGAACGCATCGTCGACGAGAACCTCGACATCGATGCCAGCTGCGTGATGGTGATGAAGAACTGCGGGCCCAAGGGCTACCCCGGCATGGCCGAAGTCGGCAACATGGGCCTGCCGCCCAAGCTGCTGCGGCGCGGCGTCAAGGACATGGTGCGCATCTCGGACGCACGAATGAGCGGCACCGCTTACGGCACCGTTGTGCTGCATGTGGCGCCAGAAGCAGCGGCCGGCGGGCCGCTGGCCGCGGTACGCGACGGCGACTGGATCGAGCTCGACTGCGATGCGGGCCGCCTGCACCTGGACATCAGCGATGCCGAACTGGCTGAACGCCTCGCCGCCCTGCAGAAGGCCCCTGCAGGCATGCGTGGCGGCTACCAGCGCCTGTATGTCGACCACGTGCTGCAGGCCGACGAGGGCTGTGATTTCGATTTTCTGGTCGGCTGCCGCGGCTCCGAAGTTCCTCGGCACTCCCATTAAACCGCTCAAGCAGTGAACTACTGAACTTTATCCAACCTGATCCAGTCCCCATGAACACGCTCCGCCAGCCGCGTTACCGCGGTATCTTCCCCGTTGCCCCCACCACCTTCACCGAAACCGGCGAGCTTGACCTTGAAAGCCAGAAGCGCTGCGTCGACTTCATGATCGACGCCGGCTCCGACGGCATCTGCATCCTGGCCAACTTCTCCGAGCAATTCGTGCTTTCGGACGAAGAACGTGAAACCCTGACCCGTACCGTCCTCGAACATGTGGCCGGCCGCGTGCCGGTGATCGTGACCACCACCCACTACGGCACGAAGGTTTGCGCCGAACGCAGCCGCCGGGCGCAAGACATGGGCGCCGCCATGCTGATGGTCATGCCGCCGTATCACGGGGCCACCTTTCGCGTGAGCGAGCCGCAGATTTACGAGTTTTATGCGCGGCTGTCGGACGCGGTCAACATTCCCATCATGATCCAGGATGCGCCCGCCAGCGGCACCGTGCTTTCAGCCTGCTTCCTCGCGCGTATGGCCCGTGAGATTGAACACGTCGCCTATTTCAAGATCGAAACCGCCGGTGCAGCATCCAAACTGCGCGAACTGATCCGTTTGGGAGGCGACGCGGTGGAAGGGCCCTGGGACGGCGAAGAGGCCATCACACTGCTGCCCGACCTTGATGCCGGTGCCACCGGCTCCATGACCGGCGGCGGTTACCCCGATGGCATTCGTCCGATCATCGAGGCGCACCGCGCCGGTGATCACGACAAGGCCTATGCCCTTTACCAGCAGTGGCTGCCACTGATCAATTACGAGAATCGCCAGGCAGGGCTGCTGGCCGCCAAGACCTTGATGAAGGAAGGCGGCGTGATCGCCTGCGAGGCGCCGCGTCATCCTTTTCCGGCCATGCACCCGGACACGCGTGCTGGGCTGCTGGCGACCGCCAGGCGGCTTGATCCGCTTGTGCTGCGCTGGGCGCGGTAGACGGCGGGAACAACTTAGGCGGCATGGCGCGCGCCGCACGGCCTCTGCCGCATCGGTATTTGCGCTTTCCGCCTGAGTTTTTGCTTCTTTTTTGATAGCAGCTTGCGCCTATATTTGTTGGGCTGCACGCCTATGAGGCCATTAACGAGGCGTTCCAGACCCGATCTGGCGCGCCAGGTGCATTTGGTGCAGGGTGATCTTGCGCACCTCGGCCTGGCTGGTTTCGATGTGGGCGCGCAGCAGCATGGCGGCCTGGTCGCCACGCTTGGCGCGCACCGCCTTGAGAATCTTGGCGTGCTCTTCATAGGTGGCCTCAATGCGCGGCTGCTTGATGAAGTCAAGCCGGCGAATGATGCGGATGCGGTCGGTCACGTCGCGGTGCACACGCGCCATCTCGGCATTGCCGGCAGCCGCCACCAGCGCGCAATGAAAAGCTTCGTCCCACTGGGCGACCCGAACATGATCGGTGCTGCGCTCGCCCACCGGAACCAGCCAGATGGCCGCCAGTTCATCGAGCAGCGCCGTGTCAATCGTCTGGCTACCGGCGCACAGCCGCTGCACGGCCGTGGTTTCCAGCACCATGCGCAGGTCGTAGAGCTGTTCAAACTTGTCGAAATCAAAGGGCAGGACACGCCAGCCACTGCGAAACAGCACCTCGACGAAACCTTCCTGCTGCAAGCGAAACAGGGCCTGGCGCACGGGCGTGCGCGAGACGCCAAGACGTTCGCTGATTTCGGTTTCGGTGAAGCGGTCGCCCGGCACCAGCTTGAACTCGGAGACGTCGCGCTTGAGTTCGTCGTACACCTCGTTGGCCCGCGAACGGTGGACGAGCGCAGCGGCAAGGCTCGCGGGAGGGTTGGAGGCAGTGTGCATGGTGAAACTCTAGCAGTGTTGGGGCTGTGCCGGCAGTGCCGCCAGCAACTCGCCGCTGGTGGCGGTCCAGCCGACGATGGCGCCCTGGGCGCGGATCATCGCCACGGCCGCCGACTTGAAGACGGGGAAATAACTTTCAGTGCAGTCTTCCAGCAGCAGGCTGTCATAGCCGCGGTCGTTGGCTTCTCGCATGGAGGTCTGCACGCAGACTTCCGTGGTCACGCCCATGAACAGCAGGTGCGTGATACCGGCATGCTGCAGCCGCTCGTGCAGGCCGGTGGCATAGAAGGCGCCTTTGCCGGGCTTGTCGATGGCGATCTCGCCGGGCAGCGGCGCCAGCTCGGGGATGATCTGGTTTCCCGGTTCACCGGCTATCAGGATGCGGCCCATCGCTCCCATGTCGCCGATACGCAGGGTCGGGTTGCCGCGGCTGCGCTTGGCGGGCGGGCAATCGGCCAGGTCGGCCCCGTGCGCCTCGCGGGTGTGCACCACAAGCCCGCCCGCGCGGCGCCAGGCCTCCAGCACGGCCTTGCAGGCCGGCACGATGGCCTGCAACAGCGAGACGTCATTGCCCAGCGTTTCACCGAAGCCGCCGGGCTCGATGAAGTCGCGCTGCATGTCGATGATGACCAGCGCGGTGTGCGCCAGCTCGAACTCGTAGGCGAAAGGAGCCGCTGCGATTTTCATAGGAGTGCTCCTTCGTGGGCCACCGCGGAACCGGCTTTGCCGGGCTGCTGGTGGCGTCCCCTTGAGGGGGGAGCGGCTGCAGGCCGCTTCGGGGGGGAACTCATCGTCCCCCGCCCATGTGCGCACCCAGCACCTGCCGCTGGGCCCCGGAGGCCGCGGTCTCGAAGACGATGCGCCCCTCGCTCATCACCACGATGCGGTCGGCCAGTTCAAGCAGTTCGTCCAGGTCTTCGCTGACCAGCAGCACTGCCGCGCCCTGCTGCGCCACGCCCCGCAGGCGGGTGTGGATTTCCTTCACGGCGGCGAAGTCCAGGCCGAACACCGGGTTGGCGGCGATCAGCACCTTGATCTCGCCATGCAGCTCGCGCGCCAGCACGGCACGTTGCACGTTGCCGCCAGAGAGGCTGCGAATGGGTGCGTTCTCCCCCTGCGTCTTGATGCCGTAGCCCTTGATCCATTCGCGCGCGCGGCTGCGCCAGAGCCCGAATCGCAAGCGTCCCGCGGCGCATAGCGGCGGCCGGTCGAAGTCGCGCAGCGCCATGTTTTCGGCCACGCTGAAGTCACCCACACAGGCATTGCGCAGCGGCTCCTCAGGCAGGCTGCGCACCTTCAGGCGGTGGTTCTCGCCCCGCGTAGCAGCGTAAGGCTCGCCGCCCACCCGCACCATGCCGGCGGCGCGCGCCCGCTGGCCGACCAACGCTTCGACCAGCTCGCGCTGGCCGTTGCCGGATACGCCGGCGACGCCGAGGATCTCGCCCGCGAGCACCGACAGGCTCAGGTCGCGCACCGCTAGCGTGCCGCGGTCGCCCATGACCTGCAGGCCGTGAACATCAAGGGATGCGGTTTGTGCCGCAACATCGACAGCCCGCACGGCGCTGGTGGCAGGCACCTTGGGTTCCGTGGCCTGGTTTTCGGGGTGGGCCGCGGCCGCATCACCCACCATGGCCTGCGCGAGCCGCGCCGGGTCGGTCGCCGGCACCGATGTGACGTGTACCGCCTTGCCGCGGCGCAAGACGGTCACGTCGTCGGCATAGGCCATGACTTCGCGGAACTTGTGGGTGATGATGAGCACCGTGCAGTGGCCGGCACGTGCGAAGTCGCGCACATGGCCCAGCACTTCGTCGGCCTCCTGCGGCGTCAGCACCGAAGTCGGCTCGTCCAGGATCAGCAGGCGCGGCTTGAGATAGAGCTGCTTGAGCAGTTCGAGCTTTTGTTTCTCGCCGGCGGCCATGTCCAGCGGACGCGTGTCCAGGTCCAGCCGGAAGGGCGTGGTTTGCACAAAGGCCTCCAGCTCCGCGCGTTTTTGCGTCCAGTCGATCAGCGCCGGCGTCTTGCCGCCGGCCAGCAGCAGGTTTTCGGCGACCGTCATGCCGGGCGCCAGCGTGAAATGCTGGTAGACCATGCCAATGCCCAGCGCGCGAGCCACCACCGGATTGGCGATCGTCTGCTCACGGTCGTCGATGACGATGCTGCCTTCCGAGGGCCGCTGGAATCCCGCCACGCACTTGACCAGTGTGCTTTTGCCCGCGCCGTTTTCACCGAGAAGCGCATGCACGGTTCCCGGCGCCACCTTCATGTTGACACCGTCGAGCGCCGTGAAGCTGCCGAACCGCATGCTCATGCGGTAGATGTCCAGCGCCAGCGCGCCGGTGGCGGGCGGCAGGCTGCCGATGGTGATGCCTGGACTCATGGCGTGGCCAGTGCGTCCAGCACCGCCGCCGATGAAGCATGCGCGCCGAACACGCCGCCCTGCATGGTGATCATCTTCAGCGCTGCCTCATGGTTGCCGCGGTCGGTGGCGGCGGTGCAGTCCGACAGCAACAGGCATTCGAAGCCGCGGTCGTTGGCGTCGCGCATGGTGGTGTGCACGCAAACGTCGGTGGTGATGCCGGTGAGAATCAGGTTCTCGATGCCGCGCGTTCGCAGCACCATCTCCAGATCGGTGGCGTGGAACGAGCCTTTGCCGGGCTTGTCGATCACCACCTCGCCGGGCAGCGGTGCCAATTCGGGAATGATCTCCCAGCCCGGTTCGCCGCGCACCAGGATGCGCCCGCAAGGGCCGTCGTCGCCGATGCCCGCGCCGTGGGCGCCGATACGGCGCGAGCGCCAGCGCTTGTTGGCCGGCAGGTCCGACAGGTCGGGCCGGTGGCCTTCGCGCGTGTGGATCACGTGGTAGCCCGCGGCACGCATGCCGGCCATCAGGGCGCTGAGCGGTTCAATCGGCGCGCGCGTCAGCGAGATGTCATAGCCCATCTTGTCCACGTAGCCGCCTTCACCGCAGAAGTCGGTCTGCATGTCGATAACGATAAGCGCGGTGTTGCCGGGCCGCAGGTCGCCGTTGTACGGCCATGGGTAGGGGTTGGCGTTGACGAAGCGTTCCATCTGGATGTTTTCCTTGTCAGTGCTTGCAGTCACTAGCGGGTGGCGGAAAGCTCGCCCGGGCTGCCACTCACGGTGCTGCCTGGCCGGCAGGTGATGACCAGGATCAGCAGGGTGAGCACATAGGGAACAATGTTGAAAAGGTGGTATCCCCAGTTGATGCCGACGGACTGCAGGGCCGGGCCGATGGCGCCGGCGCCGCCGAACAGCAGCGAGGCGTACACGCAGCGCAGGGGGCTCCAGCGCGCGAAGATCACCAGCGCCACCGCGATCAGGCCCTGGCCGCTGGAGATGCCTTCGTTCCAGCTGCCGGGATAAAACAGGGTGAGCGAAGCGCCGCCCAGGCCGGCAACCAGGCCGCCGGCGGCGGTCGCGGCAATGCGGATGGCGGACACCGAATAACCGAGCGAGCGAGCGGCGTTGGCCGAATCCCCCGCCATGCGTACCATCAGGCCAGCGCGTGTGTTGGCAAAGGCCCACCACAAGGCCACGGCCAGCGCCAGCCCGATCGGCACCAGCACATTGATCTGCAGCGCCGAGCGGACGGCGGCCGAGCTGCTCCAGCCGCCCAGCGCGATGGCGGGCAGTTGCGGCGCCTGCGGCTGGATCAGCGGCTTGCCCAGGTAGAAGGCCAGGCCCGTGCCCAGCAGCATCAACGCAATGCCGGTGGCAATGTCGTTGACCCGCGGTAGCGAGCAGAGAATGCCATGCAGTGCGGCCAGCAGCGCGCCGGTGGCCGCCGCCGCCAGCACACCGACCCAGGGCGAGCCCGAGAGCCAGGAGGCGCCGAAGGCCGACATGGCCGACAGCACCAGCACGCCCTCCAGCCCCAGGTTAATGCGGCCGGATTTTTCGGTGATGCATTCGCCCAGGCTGACAAAGAGGAAGGGCGCGCCGACGCGCAGCGCGCCGCCGACGATACCGGCGAAAAAGATCAGGAGCTGGTCGGTGGTCATGGCTTTTCCTCCGGCAAAGGAATCGGGCTCGGCTCCGAAGGGCCGAAGCGGCTGATACGCTCAAAAAAAGTTTTCCAGTCCACATCGCGCAGAGCCTCGCTGGCCAGGATCAGCACAAAGGCGATGCCCTGCAGCACCAGCACCGAGGCATCGGGCAGGCCCAGGCGGCGCTGCAGCAGGCTGCCGGCCGCGCCAAAGCCGCCGAACAGGATGGCCACCGGGATGATGGCCACGGGATGCTGGCGTGCGATGAAAGCCACCAGGATGCCGGCGTAGCCGTAGCCCGCGATCAGGGCGGCGTTGGCATTGGTGTGCACGGCCGCGACCTCGATGGCGCCGGCCAGGCCGGCGCAGGCCCCGCCCAGCGCACAGGCCAGCAGGATCAGCCTGGAGGCCGGTAGCCCGACGAGTTGCGCCGCACGCGGGTTGCCGCCGACCACGCGCACCGCGAAGCCCGAGGGCGTCATTCGAAACCACAGGCCCGCCGCCAGGCAGGCCAGCACGCCGATCACCAGCCCCCAGTGCACATCGGAGCCGGCGATGCCGCCGATGCGCAGGCCTTCGGCCAGCGAAAAAGTCGACGGCTTGTTGAGGCTGGACGGATCGCGCAGCGGCCCTTCGACCAGGTGCTTGAACAGGCCGACGGCCACATAGGCCAGCAACAGGCTGCTGATGGTTTCGTTGATGCCGCGGTATTGCCGCAGCCAGCCAGCCAACCCAATCCACAAGGCACCGGCCAGCGCGGCGGCGAGGCAGACCATCACCGTGCCTGCCATGTTCGCGGGCAGGGGCAGGCTTTGCGCGAGGCCGGCGCAGGCCAGTCCGCCCAGCACCACCGCGCCCTCGCCGCCTATGACTGTCAAGCCCGCGCGCGCCGGAATGGCGACACACAGGGCTGTGAGCATCAGCGGCGCGGCGCGCTGCAGCGTGTTCTGCCAGGAATACCAGTCGCCGAACGCGCCCTTGAACAGCAGCAGCCAGACCTCCAGGGGGCTGACACCGGCGAACCAGGCGAAAACCCCGAACACCCCCAGTGCCGCGATGATGGCGCTGCCCGGCAGCAGGAAGTTGGCGAGGGAGTGGCGCATGGATAAGGAAAGTCTCAGGCCCGCAAGGTCAGCCGCCGGCTCACACGGAGCCGATCACGCCTTCGACCAGGTAGTTCATCTTCTCGAGCTCAAGGTCGGTCTGCTTGAAGACCTTGCCGGAAGGCACGATGGTGCCGCCCTTGTTGTCCTTGAGCGGACCCTTGAAGATGTCGAAACTGCCCGCCATCATCTGCGCCTTGACACCGTCGGCCTGCTTTTTCGCCGCCTCGGTCACGGTGGGTCCGTAAGCCGACATCTTCACGTAGCCCTCCTTCAGGCCGCCACGGATGAAGTTGGGGTGCGGCTTGCCGCTGCGTGCCGCCTCGATGAAGGTGGTGTAGGCCGTGAGCCAGTTCCACTCGGCACCGGTCAGGTAGGCCTGCGGAGCCAGCTTGGCCTGGCTGGCGTGGTAGCCGCAGACCATCTTGCCGCGCTTGGCGGCTGTTTCCACGATGACCTTGGGGCCGTCCACGTGCATGGTGAAGACGTCCACACCCTGGTCGGCCAGGCTGTTGGTGGCTTCAGCCTCCTTCACGGGCATGGACCAGTCGCCGGTGAAGATCACGCTGGTGGTGATGCCGGGCTTGACCGAACGCGCGCCCATGGTGAAGGCATTGATGTTGCGCAGCACTTGCGGGATCGGCTTGGCGGCGATGAAACCGATCTTGTTGCTCTTGGTCATGTGGCCGGCGATCACGCCGTTGAGGTATTGGCACTCATCGATGTAACCAAAAAAGCTGGCGGTGTTTTTCGGGTGCTTGCCTTCCGTCCACATGCCGCCGCAATGCGCAAAACGCGCCGCGGGAAACTTGGCCGCCACCGCCAGCATGTGCGGATCGAAGTAGCCGAAGGAGGTGGGAAACACCAGGCTGGCGCCGTCCTGCGCGATCATGCCGGTCATGGTCTTCTGCACGGCCGCGGTTTCGGGAACGTTTTCTTCTTCCACCACCTTGATGCCCGGCATCTTCTTGAGCTCGGCCGCCGCTTGCGCCTGGGCCTGGTTGTAGCCGTAGTCGTCACGCGGGCCGACGTAGATCACGCCCACGGTCAGGGGCTTTTGCGCGAAGGCAAACGGGCCGGTTGCCGCGGCGCCGAGCGCGGCCAGGGTCTTGATCGAATCGCGGCGATTGAGGAAGTTGCTCATGGTCAATGCTCCAGGGGTTATGAGGTCAAGGAAATGAAACTCAGGCAAGAAGACTCACGTGCGCGGCGACCACGCGCCAGCCCTCGGGCGTGCGCATCCAGGTCTGGCTCTGCCGGCCGGTTCTGGCGCTGCCGGCGCGCTGGAATTCAGTATTGGCGGTCGCCATGTCGCGGCCATAGGTTGTGATCACGGTTTTCAGCAACCGCCGCTCCAGGCCCTGCGCCGGCCGTCCTGCCCGGAAGGCCTGGATGTCGGCGTAGCCGTAAAGGTTTTCCGTCGCGCCGTAGCGCAGGGTGTGCGGGCTGTTCCAGAACAGCTCGTCCAGCACGTCCACCTTGTTGTTGACCAGCGCATCCTCATAACGCGCAAACACCGCCGTGACTTCGGCCAGGACGTCGGGGAGGTTGATGGCAAGGCTGGGGTTCATGCTTGTGTCACCAGTGTGGCGGGCCGGATATGGGCGTCGCCGGCGTCGCCGAGCACCTGTGCGACCCGCAAGGCCAGGTCTTCGCGCCAGGGCGCGGCGATGACCTGCACGCCTATCGGCATGCCGCCGGCTGCCGGCCACATGGGCGCGGTGACCACGGGGCAGCCGGAAAAAGAGATGGGCTGGGTGAGCAGGCCCATCGCGGCGCGGCAGGGCTGGCGCACGCCGTTGATGTCCAGCCACTCGGTGCCGATGACCGTGGCGCCGACCGGTGTGGCAGGCGTGAGCAGCACGTCCCAGTCCTGGAACAGGGCGTTGACCTTGTCGCGGTAGCTGCGGCGAAAGCGCTGTGCGCGCACATACCAATCAGCGGGCTGCAGCGCGCCGGCGATGAAACGGTCCACCGACAGCGGTTCGAATTCGTCGGCACGCGTGCGCAGGTCGCCCAGGTGCAGGCTGCCGCCTTCGCTCGCGGTGATGATGAAGGCCGCCGCGCGCGCCAGTGCAGCATCCGGCCACACCACGTCGGCTTGCGCACCCAGGGTGCGGGCGGCCAGCGCCACCACCTCGCGCGCTTCGGGCCCGGCATTGTCGTGAAAGTACCCGCCCAACACACCGATGCGCAGGCCGCTTGCACCCTTGCCCAGGACCGGAGAGACCGGCTGCACACGCAGCGCATGGCAGCCCGGGTCCAGCGGGTCGGGCAACTGCAGCGCATCGTAGGCCAGCACCAGCCCGCCCAGGCTGCTGGCGAGCGGACCCAGGTGGTCGATGCTGTGCACGAAGGGATAACTGCCGCGGCGCGATAGCCGGCCGAAGGTCGGCTTCAGGCCCCAGACACCGCACAGCGACGACGGCACGCGGATGGAACCGTTGGTGTCCGAGCCCAGGGTGAGGGGAACCTGCCCGGCCGCGACCGCCGCGCCGGAGCCGCCCGACGAACCGCCGGCGATGCGCGTCAGGTCGTGCGGGTTGCGGCAGGGGCCGTAGTGTGTGTTTTCCGTGGTGAAGCCGTAGGCGTATTCGTCCATGTTCAGCGCGCCGACGAGCACGGCGCCGGCCGCCTTCATCTGCGCGACGAGGACCGCATCGGCCGAAGCCGCGGGCAGGCCGCGGTTGATTTTTGAGCCGGCCAGTGTGGTCAGCCCTTCGATGTCGAACAGGTTCTTGACCGCGTACGGCACGCCAGCCAGCGGTCCCAGGGGTTCGCCGCGCGCCCGCTGCGCGTCCACCGCGTCGGCCTCAGCGCGGGCCCGGGTGCGGGTTGTTTCGGTGAAGGCATTGACCCGGCCGTCCGTGCTGTCAATGCATGCCAGGCTGGCATCGAGCAGTTCGCGCGCGCTGACCTGCCCCGCCGCAACGGCGGCGGCCATGGCGGACGCATCAAACACCATGCTTTTCATGACTGCTCGCGCCCGCCGTCGCTGGACGGGAAAACCGCCGGGCAGTAAATTTCGGCCGGCTCGTCGTGCGGGGCCAGCGGCGCCGCGTCCAGCAGCGCGGCCATGACGGTGGTGCGCTGCAGGTGGGCGGCCACGCGTGCCGCGCGGTCCGGCGGCAGCGGCAGGCCCAGCACCGCGCCGGCGCTTGCGACATAACTTGCAATGCTTGCTTCGTCCATCATGGCTGCAGCTTTCTCAACGCCTGACTTCGCGCTGGAAGATTTCCAGGCTGAGTTTCTTGGTGCTGATGAAGCTGGCCTCAGACAAGGTCTCCACCGTGCGCGGACGCGCATCGCCGTAGGGCAGGATTTCGGCTACGCGCGTCGGGCGCTTGGTCAGCAGCAGTACCTGGTCGGCGAGGTACACGGCTTCTTCCAGGTCATGCGACACCAGCAGCATGGTCGTGCCGGTCTGCATGAACACCTCCTGCAGTTTTTCGCGGATGAACAGCGTCATCTCGAAGTCCAGCGCCGAGAACGGCTCGTCCAGGAACAGCACCTCGGGATTGGGCGCCAGCGCCCGCATGATGGAGGCTGTCTGTTGCTGCCCGCCCGAGAGTTCATAGGGGTAGCGGTTCAGGTCGAACTTCACGTCGAAGGAGGCCACGAGTTCGGCCATGCGCCTGTCGACTTCCGCCTTGGATCTGCCTTCAAGCTTGAGCGGATAGGCGATGTTGTCGATGGTGCGCATCCACGGGAACATGGCCTCGCGGTAGTTCTGGAAGACGTAGCCGATCTTGGTGTCTTTGAGCGACTTGCCGTCAAACAGGATTTCGCCCGCGTCTATGGGGATCAGGCCCGCGATCATGTTGATCAGCGTGGACTTGCCGCAGCCGTTGGGCCCGAACACCGAGACGATCTTGTGCTTGGGGATGTCCAGGTTGAAGTCTTCGTACAGCGGCCAGCCGGCGAAGTACTTGGTCAGGCCGCGTATGGTGATGTGCGTGCCGGCCGGGCCGGGCTGGAATTCACGCACCGGGACGTCGGCGAATACGGGAGCATTAATTACAGCGGACATGTCGGACTCCGGTGGGATCCATGGGTAAACACAGCGGTGAGTGACCGCAGGCCTCTCACCTTCAAGCAGGGGCCGCGGAACCGGCTTTGCCGGGCCGCAGGCGCAGCGGCCCCCTCGGGGGGAAGCGCATTACACGAAGTGAAAAGCGTGGGGGCCATTTATCTTCCGCTCCAATGCACGATGCGTCGCTCTGCGACGAGAAAAAGGATATTCAGCGCATAACCCAGGGCGCCGGCAGCCAGGATGGACGCGTACATGTCCTTCACGTTCATGACCTGCTGCGAGTTGATGATGCGGTTGCCCAGGCCGGTGTCGGCGCCGATGAACATCTCGGCGACGATCACGATGACGAGTGCCATGGACACCGCTGAACGCAGGCCGACAAAGCTCGGCTGCAGGCTTTCCCAGATCAGCACGTCCTTGAACACTTGCCAGCGCGAGGCGCCCATGACCCTGGCCGCCATGACACGCTGCTTGCGCGCGTTGATCACGCCGTAAGCGCTATTGAACACCACGATCAGCAGCGCGCCGAAGGCGGCAATCGCTACCTTGTTGATGTCCGACACGCCGAAAATCATCAGGAACAGCGGGATCAGCGCCGAAGACGGTGTGGAGCGAAAGAAGTCGATCAGGAATTCGACGCTGCGGTAGGCTTTTTCATTGCTGCCCAGCAGCACGCCCAGCGGCATGCCGACCGCAGCGGCGATCATGAAGGCCTGCACCGTGCGCCATACGGTGACCGCAAAGTCCTTGAGCAGCGGTCCGCCGGCCAGGCCGCTGAGCAGCGCGCCCAGCGCATCGATGGGTGGCGGCAGCAGGATGGCCTTGATGAAGCCCAGGCGCACGGCCAGGTCCCAGATGATGAAGAGCGCCACCGGGCCGATGAAGGGCAGGGCCTTGTCCAGCGCCGGCTTGCGCTGCACGACGGCCGCCGGCGCGGCCGGAGGCGTCCAGGGTTTGGCGGGCGTTGCCGTCACGGGAGAGGTGGTACTCATGGTGTTCAACCCTTGTAGAGCATGGTGTCCACGATGAGGCGCGAGCTGAAGATGCCTTTTTCGGAGAACAGGTCGAAGAATTTCTGGAAGTGCGCCACGTCGGCCGGGGTGAACTCGTTGTACATGGTGTAGGCGGCCAGCGGTACCTCGCCGGTGAGCGGGCCTTCGATGGCGGTGTAGCCCTTGAGGTACTGGCGTGCCTCGACCGATTTGCTGCGCACGTAAGCCACGCCCTTGCCATAGGCAGCGACGAATTTTTTTGCCGCGTCGGGATTCTTCTTGATGAAGTCGGAAGACAGCGAGGCCGAGCCGCCGAACCACGGCGCCATCGGGTCGCCCAGTACATAGCGCGCAATCACGCCGGCTTCAAGCACACGGGTGGTGCCATTCATGCGGCCTATGGTGCCGGTGGGCTCCAGCGTGTAGGCGCCGTCGATCTGGCCGGCGGCAAGCGCGGCCACATGCTGGCCGATGGGCAGCTCGACCACGGTCGCGCCGGTAGCGCCGCCGCGCTCCAGCACGGTCTTGGCCAGTGTCACGTTCTGGATGCCGGGGCCGGAGCCGACGCGCTTGCCTTTGAGGTCGGCCATCACCTTGGCCGGACTGGCCGCCGGCACGATCACCTCGTCGAGCACATTCTTCACGTTGCTGGGGTTGGAGCAGAAGATCTTGAAGGTGCCGGGCTGGGCGATCTCGCCGATGGCGATGTTGGCCGAACCGGTGCCGTTGGCGGTACCGTCGGCGCGGCCCGAGAGCACCGCCTCCATCACCTGCTGCGCACCGGCGAATTTGAGCGACTCCACGTCAAGGCCGGCCTCTTTGAAGTAGCCCAGCTCGATGGCTGAGTAGAACGGCAGGCCGGCGGCGATGGGCCAGTAGCCGATGCGGATTTTCGGCCCGCCCTGCGCATGCAGGAAGGCGGGCGTGCCCAGCAGCCCCAAAGTGGCGCTGGCGGCCGTGGCCTTGAGCAGCGAGCGGCGTGCCGGGCCGTGGGGGGCGGATGACGGTGTGGGAACGGGCTTCATGAAATGCTCCTGCTGGTGATGGGTAAACGGTGGATGAACGGGTTGGTAAAGGGTGATGAAAGCTTCAGGCCGGTGCGCTGGACTTCAGTGATTCGAGGTAGGCGCGCCAGCCACCCAGATGCGTGATGTCCTCGGCGCCTTGCAGCGCGTGCGCCTCGCAAACAAAACCCTGGACGCTGCCGCCGCCCTCCAGCGCCAGCGTGCCTATGCCCAGGGGCGCGGGGATCAGCGCAACGAAAGAGCCGTAGTGCTGCACCGGCATTTCCCAGATTTCCAGCGCGATGCCCGCGCCCTCGTTGGGGGCCACACGCAGCAGCCCCGGCTTGGGCGGCACCGTACCCGGCAGCGCGTAGAAGCGATAGTCAGGCGCGGTGCGTGCGGGGCCCACCAGCGTGGCGCCGCGCGTTGTCAGCTGGCTGTTCAGCGGCATGCCCGAAAGATGTGCGCCCACCACGGCCAGCCTGACCGTGGCCGCCGGCTGGATGCCTGGCAACGCTGCGGGTGCGGGCAGCGCTTCGTTCAATGCTCCCAGCGGCAAACCAGTGGCATGGTGATAGCGCTGTCCCAACTCAGCCAGTTGCCAGTCGCTGCCCGCCAGCCCCACCAGCGTGATGCCGAAAGGCAGGCCGTCAGGACGCAGGCTGCTGGGCACGGAAAGGGCCGCGTAGTCCAGCAGGTTGACGAAGTTGGTGTAGGTGCCCAGGTTGCGGTTCAGCGTGATGGGGTCGCGCTGCATGGCCTGCAGCGTGTAGTGCGTGGGCGCGGTCGGCAGGAGCAGCACGTCAATGTCGCGCCACATTGCGCCCGCCTGCTGGCCCAGCGCGCGCAACTTTGTTTGGGCTGCATACAGGTCGGCGGCGCTGTATTGGCGGCCTGCGCCGATGATGCTGCGGACCGGTTCGATCACTGCGTCTTCATGTGTGTCGAAAAAATCGCGTACGGCGGTGTAGCGTTCAGCCACCAGCGCGCTTTCATAGAGCAGCGCGGCCGCCTCGGCCAGCGGCGCGAAATTGATGGGCACCGGCACGCCGCCCAGGGCCTGCATGCGGGTGACAGCTTCGCCAAAAGCCTGCTCGGCCAGCGCGTCGCCGCAGAAGCCCAGTGTTGAAGGCACACCGAAACGAAAGCCTGCGGGCAAGGCGGTGTCGGCCATCGCCAGCACGCGCGAGTAGGGATCCAGCGGGTCGTAGCCCATGGCCGCTTCGAGCACGCGGGCGGCCGTGGCCACGGTGCGCGCGAAGATGGAGACGCAGTCCACGCTCTGCGCGGCCGGCACCACGCCGCGCGCGCTGACCAGACCCCTGGACGGCTTCAATCCCACGATGTTGTTCAGGCCGGCTGGTACGCGCCCCGAGCCGGCCGTGTCTGTACCCAGTGCAAAGTCGGCTTGCCCGGTCGCTACTACATAGGCGGAGCCGGAGCTCGATCCGCCTGATACATAGTCGGGGTTGATGGCGTTGGGCACCGCGCCATACGGCGAACGCGTGCCGTTCAAGCCGCAGGCGAACTGGTCCAGGTTGGTCTTGCCCAGCAGTTGCGCACCCGCATCGAGCAGCTTTTGCACCACGGCGGCGTGCGCCGTCGGCGTGTAGGCGAAAGCGGGGCAGGCGGCGGTGGTTGGCACGCCCGCTACATCAATATTGTCTTTGGCCGCAAATGAGAGCCCGGCCAGCGCGCCGCCGCGGCCGGTCGCGAAAGACGATGTCCTGGTAATCCAGGCCTCGGGAGCCCAGCCGGCGTCCGTGCCCGCAGATGTCGTCACCTGCTCAGGTGCAGCAAGCGATTGAGGAGAGTTCGGCGATGAAGAGATGTGCACCAATTGAAAGCATCCATACTTGTGTACAAGATGAGATGCAAGAGCTGTGCCAATCCGTAGAGCCGTCCCAGCACTGCCAGTGACGAAAAGGACTTTGATGTCTGCTTGTTATCCGATTAGGCGTATGAATGTCATGGATAAAGCGATTCTTGGGTAATTAATCACGCTCGATGTATCAAATACAGTAGAGGCTTATGGAAAAGTCCCGCTCCAACCCACAGCCCAAGCTTCGTGCTGTGCTGTTTGACGCCTACGGCACGCTGTTTGACGTGTACAGCGTGGGCTTGCTGGCGGAGCAGTTCTTTCCGGGCAAAGGCGAAGTGCTGGGCGTGCTGTGGCGCGACAAGCAGATTGAGTACACGCGCCTGGTGACCATCAGCAACGGCGGCGCGCATTACCGGCCGTTCTGGGACCTCACACGCGCAGGCCTGCGTTATGCGTGCAAACGCCTGGGGCTGGATTTGAATGCCGCCCGTGAGGAGCAGCTCATGAACCAGTACCGCCACCTGTCGGCGTTTCCCGAAAACCGGGAGGTGCTGCAGGCGCTGAAGGCGCGTGGCATCACCACCGGCATCCTGTCCAACGGCGACCCCTCCATGCTGGATGTGGCCGTCAAGTCGGCCGGGCTTGAAGGTCTGCTGGACCACATCATCAGCGTGGACAGCATTCGCAAATACAAGACCGCGCCCGAAGCCTATGCGCTCGGGCTGAAAGCCACCGGGCTGGAGGCGAAACAGATCGCCTTCGTGAGCTGCAACAGCTGGGACGCACTGGCGGCCACCTGGTATGGCTACCAGACGCTGTGGGTTAATCGTTACCAACTGCCGTTTGAAGAGCTGGGCACGCAGCCCCTGTACACCGGCAGCAGCCTGCGTGAAGTGCTCTCGCTGCCGCTGCACTGATTTCGCAGGCTCGTTCTATTTTTTGTCTTTTAGTTTTTTTGATTCTTCTGATGCTTTTGAGAAAAGGGACCGCACCATGAACACAACAACCAACACACGCACCTCCAGCCACCGTCTGCAGGTCGCCACCGGGCTTTACCGTTTCATCGAAGACGAGGTGTTGCCTGGCACCGGTGTGGCCAGCGGCGCTTTCTGGAAGGGCTTTGACGCCATCGTGGCCGATCTGGCGCCCAGGAACCTCTCCCTGCTGGCGGAGCGCGACCGCCTGCAGGCCGAGATGGACGCCTGGCACAAGGCCCACCCCGGCCCCATTGCGGACATGAAGGCTTACCGCGCTTTCCTCGAAAAAACCGGCTACCTCGTGCCTTCGCCGAAGAAGGTCACCATCACCACTGCCAACGTGGACGCCGAACTCGCCAGACAGGCCGGCCCGCAACTTGTGGTGCCCATCCTGAACGCGCGCTATGCGCTTAATGCCGCCAATGCGCGCTGGGGCAGCCTGTATGACGCGCTCTACGGCACCGACGCCCTTTCCGAGGATGACGGCGCCACCAAAGGCAAAGGCTACAACCCCGTGCGCGGCGCCAAGGTGATCGAGTACGCACGTTATGTGCTGGATCGCACCGCGCCGCTGAAAAAGGGCTCGCACATCGATTCGATCGCCTATGCGGTCAAGGGCGGCAAGCTCGTCGTTACCCTGAAAGGCGGCAAGACAACGGCGCTGGAAGACGCCAGCCAGTTCATCGGCTACCAGGGCAAAGCCTCCGCGCCGTCGTCGGTGCTGCTGCAGCATAACGGCCTGCACATCGACATCCGCATTGACCGCGGCACGCCCATCGGCAAGACGGATCCGGCCGGCGTGAGCGACCTGGTGATAGAGGCTGCGCTGTCGACCATCATGGACCTGGAAGACTCTGTGGCCGTGGTGGACGCCGACGACAAGGTGCTGGCCTATCGCAACTGGCTGGGCATCCTGCAGGGCACACTGACCGAAAGCGTGACCAAGGATGGCAAGACCTTCACCCGCGGCCTGAACCCGGACCGTGAATACACCTCGCCGAAAGGACCCAAGGGCAAAGCAGTGGTACTGCACGGCCGTTCGCTGATGTTCGTGCGCAATGTGGGCCACCTGATGACCAACCCGGCCGTGCTGTACACCGCCGCGGATGGCAGCACGAAGGAAATTCCGGAAGGCATCCTGGACGCCGTGATCACGACCACGATCGCCATCCACGACCTCAAGCGCAAGGGCAAGCCCGGCATCAGGAACTCGCGCAAGGGCTCGGTCTACATCGTCAAGCCCAAGATGCACGGCCCCGCTGAAGTGGCATTCGCCGCCGAACTTTTCAGCCGCGTCGAAAAAATGCTCGGCCTGCCGGGCAGCACGGTCAAGCTCGGCATCATGGACGAAGAGCGCCGCACCAGCGTCAACCTCAAGGCCTGCATCGCCGCCGCTTCCAGCCGCGTGGCCTTCATCAACACCGGTTTCCTGGACCGCACCGGCGACGAAATGCACACGGCCATGCAGGCCGGCCCGATGATCCGCAAGGGCAACATGAAGATCAGCCCCTGGCTCAGCGCCTACGAACGCAGCAACGTGCTGGTCGGCCTGGCCTGCGGCCTGCGCGGCCGCGCCCAGATCGGCAAGGGCATGTGGGCCATGCCCGACCTGATGGCCGACATGCTCAAGGCCAAAATCTCGCACCCGCAGGCCGGCGCCAACACCGCCTGGGTCCCCTCGCCCACGGCCGCCACGCTGCACGCGCTGCACTACCACCAGGTCAATGTGGCGGCGGTGCAAAAAGACATCGAGAAGACGGTCGACCTGAAGTCCGAAATCGCCCGCCTGCTGCCCGAGCTGCTGCTGGTGCCGGTCTCGCCCGACGCTCAATGGACGCCTGCCGAGAAGCAGCAGGAGCTGGACAACAACGCCCAGGGCATCCTCGGCTACGTGGTCCGCTGGATCGACCAGGGTGTGGGTTGCTCCAAGGTGCCCGACATCCACAACGTCGGCCTGATGGAAGACCGCGCCACGCTGCGTATTTCCAGTCAGCACATCGCCAACTGGCTGCTGCATGGCGTGGTCACGAAAGCGCAGGTCAAGGAAACCTTTGAACGGATGGCCGCCGTGGTCGACGGCCAGAACGCGGGCGATCCGCTGTACAAAAAGATGGCGGGCAACTTCGAGGCGTCAGCGGCCTACAAGGCAGCGTGCGACCTGGTCTTCAAGGGCCTGGAGCAACCCAGTGGCTACACCGAGCCGCTGCTTCACGCCTGGCGGCTGAAGGTAAAAGCCGGCTTGTGAGCCGTTAAGTCTGCGGCAGGGGTGCGGACGGGGGCTTGCGCCTGCTGCAGCCTGTGCCTGACAGAGCCAGTTTGCTACTGAATTGATAGCTGTTGGCGCAAGCTGTTATTGGTCTGCAGGCCAAATACTCTTGGAAATCTGGGTTCGGCCCGCTGGCGCCGGTGCGCCCCCATGGCGGATGACAGCCGGTCAGGCGTTGATAACCCCTGAGCTTGCGGAGGTGTTGCGCCAAACTGACCTTTACAAAGGGCCGCCGATCTTGCAAAACCGGCCGCTCATCGCCATTCGCGGGATTTAAAGGCCGGTTACGGACCGTTCCGTGACAAAAACCCTGTAATTCATATGTATGCGTTGGAAACCAAGTGAAACACTTTGCAAGTACTTCAATGAAATCGCGGTTGGCCCTTACGCTAGCGTCTCCCCCTTCTCCGGCCACAGATCGGTTGCAAGCCGGCCGGCAAATGTGATTAATACCAATTTTCCCGAACTCCTCGATGGCTTCGCAACCTGACGTCCTTCAATCCTGTCTTCAGGCGGCTGCCAAAGCAGCCCGGCCTGCGCTGGAACGGTGCATTGATGACGCCGTGGCGGGGCTGCAGATTGCCGAGTCACAAAGCCCAAAAGTGGCCGAGCGCGACGAACTCGCGGCGGCCTGGCGGGGACTTCAACAAAACAAGCCCGTCTGGGTCGTGCAATACCCGGCAGACCTGCTGGTGCATTTCAAGGCGAATGTGGCTGTTGCGGTGCAGGCGGTGCGCACCCCGGCAGCATCGCCAGACCAGCTCGCTGCTTCAGCCGCCGCCGCATCCAGCACCTTTGCCGCCCTGTCTTATGCCAGTTTCGCCCTCGTCGACGACGAGGACGTGTCCCAGGCCATTGAATCGTCACGGCTGCTCCAGCTGGTGCTGCCGGCGGTCGACCACGTCCTCGCCGAACTCAACAAGCTGATCAGCACCGTGCAGGGGCTGCCGAATGTGCGCCCGGAGCTCAATCCGCTGCGCCCTGAAGTGTTTGCACAAACCCTGCGCGAAATGATCACCGCAAGCAATGCGGGCCCGGCCGTCGTTTCGCTGTGGCTCAGGTATCTTGCCGAGCCTCTGGGGCGCGAACTCGGGCAGGTCTACGAACGCCTGGTTAACCAGCTGGAACTTGCCAACGTGCAGGGTGCCAGCTACCGCGTATTGCAAACCCCCGCGGGCGCAGCCCCCGGCCGGGCCAGGGGTACCGGCGGCGCAGGTTCCGGGTCGGGTGCCGGTACCGCAGGCGCCGGCGGCGGTGAGGGCGGAAGCGGTGGGGGCTCCGGCGAATCCGGCCGCCCCCAGCCGCCCCCGCAATATGCCGACCTCTCCAACTATGAGATCCGGGACGAGTTGTTCCAGGATTTCCTGTTCCATGGCGGCAGCAACGCCCATCACGGGCTGGCGCCGTCCTATTACGAAACGGTGGAGGAAGAGCTGGTCGCCCTGCAGGAAGCGCCTGACTCTTCCGGCGCGCCGTTGGCTGAGTCGCAAGCCGCGCCCTCGCATGAATACCAAAACCTGCCGGCGGTAGACCGTCCGCAGCGGATGGTCGATGAGCGCAGCCAGCTCAGCCCGCAGGTTTGGGGCTCGTACGCCCGACCCCGCGAGCGCGCCATCGTCCGGACCCAGCTGAAGAAAGAGGCCAAGCAGGTCGGTCAGGTGCTGGGCCTGGAAGTGGTGCGCAAGCTGGTCAAACAGGTCGCGCAAGACCCGCGCCTGCTGGTGCCGGTGCGGGAAGCCATCGTGGCGCTGGAGCCTGCGCTGCTGCGTCTGGCCATGGTGGACCCGCGCTTTTTCAGCGACGAAGGCCACGCCGGGCGCCGTGTCATGGAGCGCGTGGCGCAGCGCAGCTTCAAGTACAACGACGAATTCAGCCCCGAGTTCCTGGCGTTTTTTGAGCCGGTCACGCGCGCTTTCAACGGGCTGAACAGCCTGACGATCGAAGATGCCCAGCCTTTCGCGATGGCACTGGCCGAGCTCGAATACGGCTGGGACGAGCAGGACCAGCTCGAAGCGGAAAACCGCAACAACGTGCTGCAGGCCCTGCGTTTCGCCGAAGAGCGCCAGACGCAAGCGGACCAGATCGCCTTTGAGCTGAGCACACGCTCGGACCTGGACAAGGTGCCGGGCCTGGTGCTGGACTTCCTGTTCGGCCCCTGGGCGCTGGCCATGGCGCACGCCAGACTCTCCGATACACGCAACCAGGTTGATCCGATGGGCTTCGGTTCGGTGGTGCCTGACCTGCTCTGGAGCGTCAAGCGGGAAGTCACCCTGAAACGCCCGGCCAAACTGATCGAGATGATTCCCAGCCTTTTGGGCAAGCTGCATGAGGGGCTGGAGTTGCTGGGGCAGGACCCGCGCGAAAGTGAGCCTTTCTTCGAGGGCCTGATGATGCTGCACCGGCCCGTGCTCAAGCTGCGACGCCTGAAAAGCCGGCGTGACGCCGAAGAATCGGGCGCCGTGCCACTGGAGGCCGAAGAAGATTCGGCCACGCCTGAACAGCGTCTTGCCAAGGCCGCCGCGCACCCCTGGCTTGCGCGCGACGACCTGGACGCCGCAGGGTTTGAAGACACCCTGCCGACTGTGCCCGGAGAACTTGCTCCGATCGAGGAAGACGAACCGCCGCCGATAGAACCCATGCAAGCGGCAAATGAGCCCGACTCCAGCCATCCGGAATACCTTGCCGCGGCGGCAGCCTCCGCAAATGCAGTACCGGCCATGGCTCAAAGTGAAGCCGAGCGCCTGTTGCTCAGCCTGCGTTCCGGCCACTGGGTGGATATGTACTCCAGGCGCCGCTGGCTGCGAGCCCAGCTGATCTGGGCCAGCACCAAGGGCACGCTGTTCATGTTCGTGAGCCACGGCGGCCAGCCCCACTCGATGACCAAGCGTAGCTGCGAACGGCTGATCCGTGAACGCCTGCTCCGGCCGGTCGACAGCCAGGGTGTGGTGGCGCAGGCCCTGGATGCGGTCGCTTCGGAAGTCGCAACCACAGCGCAGCCGGAATCCCAGCCGGTCTGAAGGGGGAGGCCGCACGAGGTGGCAGTTACCTGCCGCCGGATACATGGCGGAACCCACCCGTACAGCTTAAAGCCTCATGACCTCCTGGCCCGACCTCAATCAATTTCCTGCCGCCGCTGTACCTGCTGGCCCTGCTGAATTGCAGCAGCCAGCGCATGCCCAGCCCTTTGTGCATGACGACGGAAGCACCCGGTCGCTTCACTTCACGATGGGTGAACTGCAAAGCCGCATGCTGATGCACAGCCCCTGGCACCTGGAAGTGGACTACACGCTGACGATGATGGGTTTCCTGCTCTTTCGGCCCGTGCCCCTGCACATCGGAATGATCGGCCTCGGAGGCGGCTCCCTGGCCAAGTTCTGCCACCGGCAGCTGCCGTCCAGCCAGATGACTGTGCTGGAGATCAACCCTCAGGTGGTGGCGCTGCGGCGCGAATTCCACGTGCCCGACGATGACGCGCGGTTCCGCGTCATCGCCGCTGACGGGGCCGATTTTCTGCAGGCCGGTACCTCCCGGTTCGACGTGCTGCTGATCGACGGGTTTGACCACCAGGGGCAACCGCCGGCCCTCTGTTCGCAACGCTTTTATGACGACTGTTTTGCCGCGCTGTCGCCGGGCGGCGTACTGGCGGTGAACCTGCACTACGATGACCCGGACTATCCGCTGCTGGCGGGCCGCATTGCGCGCAGTTTCGATGGCAATTCCGCAGAAATTCTTGCCCAGGAAAAAACCAACAGCATCGTGTTTGCCTACCGCGGGAAGCCCGTTTCCGCGCGCAGGCTCTCGGTTGCGCAAGCTCTTTCCGCACTGGCGGACGACGAGGGCCGGGCCCAGCTCAGGGCCGAGTTTGGGCGGATCACCTGGTACATGAAAGACCCGGGCGCAGACGACGCCTGACCGGTGCATCCCGGCTCACACCGGATCCGGCCACGGCGGGAAGGCCTTACCCCGACGTGCGGTGCTGTCCGACGGCCAGCCCCCAAAAAAACAGGCACGCTGGAACGTTCAACATTTCATTTCACTGTCCTGCACGGATATACCCTGCACGCGCACAAACCTGGAGAACCCCATGACCGAAAAAACCGCATCTGTTCACTGGGAAGGCCGAGGCAAAAAGGGCCAGGGCCAGATCAGCACCGACACCGCTGCACTCAAGTCGTATCCCTACGGCTTTGGCAGCCGCTTTGAGGACGACCGCAGCGGCACCAATCCTGAAGAGTTGCTGGGCGCCGCGCATGCAGCCTGTTTCACCATGGCATTTTCTTTTGCCTGCGACAAGGCTGGGTTCGGCACCAGCTCGGTGGACACCCGCGCCAGGGTCCGTCTGGTGCCGCAGGGTGATGGCTTCCTCATCGACCGCATTGCGCTGACCCTGGAGGCCGTGATTCCGGATATCGATGAAGCGAAATTCCAGGAACTCGCCGAAGGCGCCAAAAAGGCCTGCCCGCTCTCCAGGGCCCTGGCCAGCGTTCCCGAAATCACCCTCGCAGCGACATTACGCCGGTAGCTTTTTCCGCACCCAGAAAGAAACCCGATATGAATCCCAGGACGAATTTTTCTTTTGAGGTTCAATATGCCGCACAGTCAGGCGCCGCGCAGGACGAGCGCGACGGCCTGATGGGGTCGCTGGGCCCTTCGCTGCAGAAGCTGTTTGCCGCAGACGACCCTTCGGCCACCGTGACGGTGAGCGACAGCCACAAGGGTGACGGCAACAAGATCATTGAGTTGACGACCACCCTGCAGGATCCCCAGGTCGCCGCAACACTCCAGGCGTTTTCGAAGCAGCACGGCGTGGCCGTGAGTGCACTCGAATAGCCGGCCCTGGTGCGGCCTCGCTCAGGCTTGCCACACACCGTAACCCGCTTCGCGCAGGGCAATACCCAGTTCGACTTCCATGTCGCGCGCCGCGTCGTAGGGCATGGGGTTGTACATCTCGTACAGCTTGGGTAAAAGCCGCACGCCGAAATCACGGGCGAAACGGTTGGATTGAATGCCGGCCTTGTGTTTGTCAAAACGCACATCCGGGTCCAGCCCGGTCATGCCCACATACACAAAAGGCTTGCCCAGCTGGTAGTCCGGATTGGCGCGGCGAAAGCGTGCCACGTTCCACACTTCGGGCCCAAGCTCGATCACATAGACGCTGTAGTGATGGCCTCTGGGTCGGGTGGGCATGAATGGGCGGGCGTGGAGGGTGGGCGTTGTGCCGACTTTAACGCATCGCAATCCATTCAGGCGCTATCAAAAAAATAGCTGCTTGCGCGCGTCCTTATTGGCCTGCAACTTCTTTCTGCCTGAAAATCGCGCGCTAGCCTTGCTGTTGCTGTTGCTGCTGCGATTCCTTCATTTCTCCATTTTCTTCCTCTGTTGGGCTCTGGGTCTGCGTCTGTGCCTGTGTCTCATCCGGGGCCTGCTCCTGCAGCCAGCTGCCCGACGACACCACCAGGTGAATGAAGTGCAGCTTGGCGACCGCCTCCGTTGGCAGGATGAAGGGATAGAAATCGGGCTGGCCCATGCTGCGCGACATCTCGTTGAGCATGGTGGTCAGCCGCGTCCAGTGGTTCAGGAAGGTGAGGAACTGTTCGGCATCCGGGTGATCCGGTTGATACAGCGCATCTATCGTGAACGGCGTGAACTCCAGGTCGAAGTGATCGACGCTCAGGCCGAAACTTAAAGCGGTGTCGATCGCATCGCGCATGTGCAGGTAATGCGCCCAGCACTCGGCCCAGTCCTCCCAGGGGTGAGTACTGGCGTAGGCGCTCACGTAATGCAGCGGCCAGTCCGCGGGCGGGCCCTCGTCGTAGTTGCGCTGCAGGCTGGCCTTGTAGTCCAGGGTTTCGTCGCCGAAGAGTGCGTGAAAGCCGTCCATCCAGGCAGTGCCGGCCAGCAGGCGGTCCCAGTAGTAGTGGCCCACTTCATGGCGGAAATGCCCAAGCAGCGTGCGATAGGGCTCGCGCATGGCCTTGCGCACCGCCTCGCGCTTGGCGTCGTCGGCCTCGTCCACGTTGAGCGTGATGAGGCCGGTGTTGTGGCCCGTCATGATGTGCGGGCCGTTCACCGGCGAACGCAGGAAGTCGAACATCAGGCCGCGCTCGGTGTCTTCGCTCATGCGGGACGCCACCGGCAGCCCGAGCAGGATCAGCGCGGACACCAGGCGGCGCTTGGCCAGCTCGACCAGCCCCCAGAGGTAACCGTTGTCGGGCAGGGCTGGGTCCGTCAGGTCCGGAATGGTCCGGTTGAGGCGGCAGGCCCGGCACATGTCGGCGGGGTCCTCCACCGGCACCAGCCAGTTGCACGATGCGGGGGTTGAGAGATTGAGGCATCGCCTGTAAAGAGGTTCGCCGTTTTCGGCAGGCTGAGCGGGCGGTGCCTGCGTCGCCTCGGCTTCCTCAACGGGTGCGGCAGGCGCAGATTCCTGGCCAGGAATTTCCTCGAGCAAAGGCGGCTGGATGTCGTCGGGCGGCGCGCCGGCCGGTGCGCCGGCGGCCTGCCATTCCTGCCAGGTGCCCTCTTGCGGCCCAGGCATCAACGGCAGCAGCAGGCCGCGCTCACAGTCATAACCCAGCGGCGTGCCGCAGGCCAGGCATTTGCTGTTGCGAAAAAAGACGGGCTGCCCGCAATGGCAACGGTAGTTGCGCCCGGCCAGCAAAGGCAGGGGTTGGTCGGTGGATCTGGATGGCGTGGTGAAAAACAAGTGGCTTGCCCGAATGAATGGTGGGCCCGCAAGGCCGAAAGCGCAAAGCACCTGGCAGGAGAACACCCGGCAGGAGAACCCGAGGGTACAGGATAGCCCCGGCGAAGCCTCCGGGGCCCGGCGCCAACACCTGTCATGCTGTCAGTGGAGGCCGACAAAACAAGGCCGGGCTCTTGCTTTTATCATCGGGTATCAGACATGTTTGCGGGCCAGTTAACCGGACACCCGTAAAACCCTGTGTTCAACCCGCATCAACCACCACACCCCAGAGGACACCATGCCCACTTACCACGTCGAAATGATGGAAGGCCGGACCATCGAGCAGAAGAAAAAGCTCGTCGAGGCCATTACCCGCGTCAGCGTCGAAATTCTCGGCGGCCAGCCTGACTCGGTGGACATCCTGATCACCGACATCAAGCGCGAAAACTGGGCGACCGGCGGCAAACTCTGGTCCGAGCCGAGAGACTGACGACGGACACCCGGGCCATGCCCGCATCCCTTGCCGGCCTGCAGGCGCGCCACGGTCCGCGTTACCGGTGGTTGCTGCTGCTGTCGGTCATGATCGGCACGATGGCTTCCATCATGTCGTCGACCATCGTGAACGTGGCGATTCCCGACATGAGCCATTACTTCACGCTGGGGCAGGAGCGCGCGCAGTGGGTGAGCTCGGGCTTTATGGTGGCCATGACGGTCTCCATGCTGACCACGCCCTGGCTGCTTTCGCGCTACGGCTATCGCCGCACCTATGTGGGCACCATGGTGCTGCTGATGGCCGGCGGCATTGTGGGCGGTCTGGCCAACAGCTTTGGGCTGGTGCTGGGTTCGCGCGTGGCCGAGGGCCTGGCGGCCGGTGTGGTGCAACCGATTCCCGCGATCATCATCATGCGGGCCTTCGGGCCACACGAGCAGGGGCGCGCCAGCGGCCTCTTCGGCATGGGCGTGGTGCTGGCGCCGGCGCTGGGCCCCAGCGTGGGCGGGGTCCTGGTCGACCTGTTTGGCTGGCGCTCGATTTTTTTCATGGTGGTGCCGCTTTGCCTGGTATCTCTGTGGATGGCTTACCGCTACGTGCCCGACACAGCGCCTGGCGGCGTGGAGCCCAACCGCAATGGCGCGATGATCGACTGGCGCGGCCTGTTGCTGGGCGCGGTGGGCACGCTGTGCCTGCTCAACGGCATGGTTGAGCTGCACGGCGCCGGGCGCGCGCATGCCTTTGTATTGCTGGGCGCCGCGCTGGTGGCGCTGGCAGCATTCATCTGGTGGCAACGTCGCCTGGCGGCTTCGGGCGGTGCACCGCTGATGAACCTGGCGCTCTTTGGCTACCGGCCTTTTGCCATGGGCAGCATCGTGGCTTTCATCTACGGCACCGCGCTGTTTGGCTCCACCTACCTGCTGCCGGTGTACCTGCAGCTGGGCTTGAATCTCTCGGCTTCGCACGTCGGCACCATCCTGTTGCCTGCGGGCCTGGTGTTGGCGGCCACGATTGCGGGAGTGGGCCGGCTGGCGGACAAACACCCGACCTGGCTGCTGGTCAGCACGGGGCTGGCTTTGCTGGCAGCCTCGTTTGCATTGATGCTCACGGTGAACCTGGCTTCGGGGCTCTGGATGCTGGTGGCGTGGGCCACGCTGGGGCGTATCGGGCTGGGTTTTATCCTGCCTTCGCTCAACCTCGGGTCACTCCGGCCACTGCATGAGCATCTGTTATCGCAGGGCGCAAGCGCCATCAACTTCCTGCGCATGCTGGGCGGCGCGATCGGCGTGAGCCTGTGCGGCATCGTGCTGGAGTGGCGGCTTGCGGCCCATGGCGATTCGCTGGCCAACGCCACCAGCAGCCCGGCGCGGCTGGCTGCTTTCAATGAAGCCTTCCTGATGCTGGCCGCCCTGTGCGTACTGGCCGTGGTGGCCGCATGGCAGCTTCGCGTGCCGCGCCCCGCCCAACCTGATCACTTACCGAATAACAAGCAGGAAGCGGACTGACATGTGCCAACTTCTCGGCATGAACTGTAATGCCCCAACAGATGTGACCTTCAGTTTCAGGGGCTTCGCGCAGCGGGGCGGTCACACCGACCACCATGCCGACGGTTGGGGCATCGCTTTTTTTGAAGGTGACGACAGCGTGGCCGGTGGCAGCGACCGCGGCCTGCGCCACTTTGTCGACCACCAGCCGGCCTGCAGTTCACCGGTGGCCGAGCTGATCAGCCGCTATCCGATCAAAAGCCGCAACGTCATCTCACATATCCGCAAGGCCACACAGGGCCGTGTCGCGCTGGAGAACTGCCACCCCTTTGTGCGCGAGCTGTGGGGCCGCTACTGGGTGTTCGCCCACAACGGCGACCTGAAAGATTTTTCACCCCGCCTGCACGGCAGCTTCCGGCCCGTCGGCACCACCGACAGCGAACGCGCCTTTTGCTGGATCATGCAAGAGATGGCCAAGTCGCACGCGGGCGTTCCCAGCGTGCAGGAACTGAGCATCACGCTGCGTGAGCTGGCGGCGCACATCGCTCCCCATGGCACTTTCAATTTTTTGCTCAGCAACGGTCAGGCCTTGTGGGCGCACGCGTCCACCAACCTCTATTACGTGGAGCGCAAGCACCCCTTTGCGCATGCCACGCTGAGCGACGAGGACGTGAGCGTGAACTTTGCCGAGCACACCAGGCCGACCGACCGCGTCGCTGTGGTGGTCACGGCGCCGCTCACCACCAACGAAACCTGGACGTCATTTGCGCCCGGGGAACTCAAGGTGTTTGAAGGCGGTGCGCTCATCGCCGCCTGACAGCCGCAGCCCGCCTGTGTGATCGGGCTGTCAGGCGCCGGCTGTCGTGACAGCCTGTTCCAGTGCATCAATGAACATGGCCGCCACGTCAAAGCCTGCCTGGTCGTGGATTTCCTGGAAACAGGTCGGGCTGGTGACGTTGATCTCGGTCACATAGTCGCCGATCACGTCGACACCGGCCAGCAGCAGGCCGCGCGCGGCCAGCACCGGCCCCAGTGCTTCGGCAATTTCAAAATCCCGCTTTGAGAGCGGCTGCGCCACACCCACGCCGCCGGCCGCCAGATTGCCGCGCACTTCGCTGCCTTGGGGAATGCGCGCCAGGCTGAAAGGAACCGGTTTGCCTCCGATGACCAGCACGCGCTTGTCGCCCTTGACGATCTCGGGCAAAAATTTCTGCACCATCACGCTTTCGGCGCCGTTCCTGTTCAGTGTTTCGGTGATGCTACCCAGATTCAGGCCGTCTTCCTTCACGCGGAAGATGCCCATGCCGCCCATGCCGTCCAGCGGCTTGAGGATGATGTCCTTGTGTTCGGCATGAAAGCGCTTGATGTCGGCCGCGCTGCGCGTGACCAGCGTCGGGCCGCTGAATTGCGCAAACTCGAGGATGGCGAGCTTTTCGGGATGGTCGCGCAAGGCGGCGGGCTTGTTGAAAACCCTGGCCCCTTCGCGCTCGGCCTGCTCCAGCAGGTGCGTGCTGTAAAAGTATTCACTGTCAAAAGGCGGGTCCTTGCGCATGACCGCCGCATCAAAACCCGCAATGGCTTCGCGGCCGTCGGGCCGGGCGGCATCGGCCGTGAACCACACATCTGCGCCGCCTGTCAGCGTGATGTGGCGCACCTGGGCCGTGACTTTCGCGCCGGTCTGCCAGCTCATGTCGGCCGGTTCACACGCGCTGATGCGGTGCCCGCGCCGCTGCGCCTCCCGCATCATGGCAAAGGTGGTGTCCTTGTAAATCTTGAATGACTCGAGCGGATCGGCAACAAAAAGAAGGTTCATGGTGTGGAACGTGTCCCTGGGTTTGGCGCCGCCCCGGAGCGGGCTTCGCGGCGCTGTTGGCCATATTGTTGTACAAAGAGTGCAATCGCGCCCGCGACGACACCCCAAAAGGCCGAGCCCACACCGGCTATTGCGACGCCCGACAAGGTGACGAGAAAAGTGATAAGCGCCGCTTCCCGGTGCGATTCCTCCTTCACCGCCGCGGCCAGGCCGTTGCCGATGGTACCCAGCAGCGCCAGTCCGGCAATGGCGACGACCAGCTCCTTCGGAAAAGCTGTCAGCAGGCCGGTGATCGCTGCGCCGAATATGCCGATCACGATATAAATGGCGCCGCAGCAAACGGTCGCGGTGTAGCGCCTGGCGGGGTCCTCATGCGCTTCCCGGCCCATGCAGATGGCCGCCGTGATGGCGCTCAGGTTGAGGGCAAACGCGCCAAAAGGCGCCAGCACCAGCGTGGCCAGGCCGCTCAGCGTGATGATTTTTGACACCGGAATGCCGCCGTCCGGACTGTCGGGCCCATAGCCCGCCGCATGGATGGCCGCCACGCCCGGCAGATTCTGCGAAGCCATGGTCACCACAAACAGCGGAATGGCCAGGCTGACAGTGGCGGCCAGTGTGAACTTCGGCATCACGAACACCGGCATCGCCAACGAAAAAGCGACCTCAGACCACGCCAGTTGCCCGCGCGCAGCGACAAACACAATGGCTCCGACCAGCGTCAGCACTACCGCATAGCGCGGCATCAACCGCTTGCCCAATAAGTAGATCGCCAGCATCAGCAGCACCAAAGGCAAAGCCGTTTGCGCTGCCGCAAAGGCCTGGATGCCGAAGCGCGCAAGCACACCCGCCAGCAACGCGGAGGCGATGGCCACAGGAATACGGTTCATGACTTTTTCAAACCAGCCGGTGATGCCGAACAAGGTGATCAGCGCCGCGCTGACCATAAATGCCGCAACCGCCTCTCCCATCGAGAAACCGCCAGCCAGCCCTGCAGTAGCCAGCACGGCGGCACCCGGTGTGGACCAGGCCACCATCACCGGCTTCTTCAACCACAACGACGGCACAAGAGAGCACAAACCCATGCCGATGCCGAGCGCCCACATCCACGAGGCAATCTCGGCAGGCGTGGCGTTGAAGGCAAGGGCTGCCTGAAAGACGATGGCAACCGAGCTGGTGAAGCCGACCAGTACTGCCACGAAGCCCGCGGTGAAGGCGGCGAGGTTGAGGTCTTTGAAAAATTGCATGGGGGGATTCTGGCAGGGTTGGCACGCAGGGCATGAGGTCGCAAGAGGAAGAACCGCCTTCCAGATGGATTTCATCCGTTTGCTATGAATTCAATAGCGGCTTGCGCCCGACCCAATTGCCCTGTGGCCCAAATGCCTACAAACCCGACAGCTTGCGCATTTGCCGGTCATGCCACCGGCCCAGCAACGTGATGGCCACCGCAGCTCCGATCAAGGCCATGAACATGTCCGACTGCGTGTCCCAGGGGTCCCCCTGGGTTCCCAGAAATTCATCCGCGCCCTGACCCAGCGCCAGGGCCGCCCACCACTCCACCAGCTCATACACCGCGCTGATGGCCATGGCCACGCACACCGACAGAAACCCCGCCATGCGGCGGCTGCCCAGGTAGCCGCGCTGCAGCAATACCTCGCGTGCCACCATCGCAGGCACCAGCCCCTGCATGAAGTGGCCGACCTTGTCGTAAGGGTTGCGGCCCAGGTGAAACAAATCCTGCAGCCAGAAACCCGGCGGCACCCTGGCATAGGTGTAGGCGCCACCCACGATCAGCACCAGCATGTGCAGCGCAATCAGCACGTACAGCAAGGTCGTCAGCGGGTAGCGCCGGCCCGTGGCCAGCAGCACCGGCGCGGCGATGACGGCGGGCGCCACCTCGAGCATCCAGGTGCCCCGGTCATACGGTGCCATACCCGACCACACCAGCGCGGCCAGTACCAGCAGGCCGAGAGCGATCAGCAGCGGCCTGCGGTCAGTCATGCGTCGCCATACACAGGCTCGCAGCGCACATCGGTTTTCACCGAGTTGGCGATGAAGCAGGCGTTGTGGGCCTCGTGGTGAAGCTTGTCGATCTCGGCGCGTGTCGGCATGCGTTCACCGGCAAACGCCACGTCAGGCCGCAAGGTGACGGTGGTCATGGCGATTTTTCCTTCAGCGTTCTTTTCCATCACGCCACTGGCCGCATCAAAGTAGCGTGTCACGGAAAACTTGCGTTTGGCCGCGATCGACAAAAACCACAGCATGTGGCAGCTCGACAGCGAGGCGACGAATGCCTCTTCCGGGTCCATGGCCGATGCGTCCGACATCGGCAAGGGCACCACATGCGGTGAAGAAGAGCCCGGCACTTCGAGGCCGCCGTCGAAGCGGATCAGGTGCCTGCGGCTGTAGCGGTTTCCCGGGAAATCGCCGCCGTTGATTTCCCACAAAACCTCCGCCGTGTAAGTCGACATGGCCGCCCTTTGAAGTCAGCGAAAGAAGTTGTGCAGCGCGGTGGCCGTCGCCACGGGCTGTTCCTCGGGGATGAAGTGGCCCGCCGGCATGGCATGGCCCGAGACCTCGCCGCTGCATTGCGCCTCCCACAGCGCCAGTGGGTCGAACATCCGGTGCACCACACCGCGTTCGCCCCACAGGAGCAGCAAATCGCAGACCACCTTCAGGTGCTGCGCGCGGCTTTCGCGGTCGTGGTCCAGGTCAATCCCGGCGCTTGCCCGGTAGTCTTCGCAGGCCGCATGCAGCGCTTCGGCGTTGCAAAAGCAGCGTTCATATTCGGCCAGGGCCTGAGGTTCGATGTAATTGAGCCCCGCGCTGCCCCAGCCGCCGAGCTTGGCGTGCAGGTAGGCTTTGGCGGTTTCGGGATGGTTGGCGCCCATCATGATTTCGGGCAGCGGCGCCGGCTGCAACATATGGAACCAGTGGTAGTAGGCACGCGCAAACGCCATGTAGGGCTCCGTCATGCTGCGGCCTTCATACATGTCCAGTGTGGGGGCGATGTCGATGATGCAGAGTTTTTGCACGCGTGCCGCATAGTCCAGCGCCAGCCGGTGCGCCACACGCCCGCCGCGGTCGTGGCCGCAGAGGTAAAAGCGGTCCACACCCAGGGTATCCATCACCCCGACCATGTCGTGCGCCATGTTGCGTTTGCTGTAGTTGCTGTGGTCGGGCAGGCCTGCGGTTTTGGAAGAGTCTCCGTAACCCCGCAGGTCGGGCATGACCAGGAAATAGTGTTTTGCCAGGCGCTGCGCCACGCGGTGCCACATCACATGCGACTGCGGAAAACCATGCAGCAGCAACAGGGCCGGGCGCAGCGGATCGCCCGGCACGACCCGGGAAAACCGCGCGTTGATGGACGCGCCGTTGACCTCAAAGCTGCGTGATTCAAAACCGTCAAACCAGGACATGAAAACTCCCGTTCAAATCAACTCTTGCGCGGGCCTAGTGTCGCGTCACCAGGTATTTTTGCAGATTCGCCGCCGCCTGTGCCCGCACCTTGTTGCGCAGGAAAGGCGTCCAGCCCAGCAGCAGGCCGGGCGCGCCCAGCGCCTGCCGCGACCAGGTCCAGAAATCAAAGTGATCACGGTGCCGCGTGATCAGGCCCTGTTCATTGAATTCAAACGCGCCGTCAATGCTGTTGTGCACCATGCGACCGGTGGCGCTGAAGCGGTAATAGGCATCCCAGTGCGACTTTCCCGTGCTTGCACCCGCTTCAAGCCCGCTGTAGGTGAGCTTCCAGACATCCAGGCCCTTGGCTTTTGTGGCGTCGCACAGCATATGCCACATGCCGGTGACCTCGCGGTGCCCCCGCAGTGAAAACGCCTCGTCGTCGAAAGCGGCGTCCGGTGCGTAACAGGTCGCCATGGTGTCGGAATCCAGCCGTGTAAAAGCGCTGTAAAACTTCTCGAGTGTGGCCTGGTTGGGGTGCATGCTGTCTCCTGGGTGGTTGTTTTCGGGTGGCCTGGCGGCTTCGCGACTCTATAGCGCTTCGGTTTGTGCCGGCGTCGCTCACGCGTCAGCCGGCTTCGCGCAGCAATTGCAGCAGCCGCTGCAGCGCATGCTGCACCGTGGCGCTGCGCACCGCGGCGCGGTCGCCGTCAAAGCGCCGGACTTCAGACACCAGCCGGCCGGGCAGCGCAAAACCAAACCATACCGTGCCGACAGGCTTGGCGGCACTGCCGCCTGTCGGACCGGCCACTCCGGTGACGGCCACGGACACCTGCGCGCGCGAGCGGGCCAAGGCTCCGGAGGCCATCGCACGGGCCACTTCTTCGCTGACAGCGCCGTGCACGGCAATCAGCGCAGCATCTACACCCAGCAGTTCGTTTTTCGCTTCGTTGGAATAGGTGACAAAGCCGCGCTCGAACCAGGTGCTGGAGCCCGCCAGGTCGGTGCACACCGCCGAAATCATGCCGCCGGTGCAGCTTTCGGCCGTCGCAAGCATCCAGCCCTTTTTGAGCAATAAATCGGCCACCAAGCCAATAGAATCATGCGCCAGTAGCTCCTCTTTTGATAGCAATTCATTGCTCACCAGAATCTCCAGAAGGCGATCACCAGCAGGGCGCAGAACGCCGCCACGAAGTCGTCAAACAAAATCCCGAAGCCGCCGCGCCAGCCAAAGCCCTTGAAAACCTGGTCCGCCCATGCCACCGGGCCGGGCTTCACGGCGTCAAAAAAGCGGAACAGCAAAAATGCAGCAAGTTGTGCTTCGAAGCCCGCCGGCATGACCAGCCACAACACCAGCCAGAAGGCCACCACTTCGTCCCAGACGATGTTGCCGGGGTCGAGCACGTTCATGGCCTTCGCGGTGACGGTGCAGGCCCACCAGCCAATCAGCGTAGAGGCGGCAATCAGCCAGCCCATGTCGACCGGCGACAGCCATTGCTGCAGCACCAGAAAAGCCAGCCAGGCCCAGAGTGTGCCGGCCGTGCCGGGCGCCACCGGGCTCAGGCCCGAGCCGAAACCGAGGGCGATGAAATGCGCAGGGTGCGACAGCAGGAACCGGGCGTTGGGCCGGAACCGCGGTGGGCTGAGGGTTTCTGATGGGGGAGTGAGTTCGGACATGGGGATCATGAGGCTGGGGCCGCGCTGGTTTTCTCCAGCCACTCGGCCCAATGGTCGATACAGGCCTTGATTTTGGGCAGGCGGTGGCGGTTGGTAAGCGTCACGGCGTAAATCGGGCTGGGCTGGTCGTCGACAAAGTCCGCAAGCACCGGGACGAGCAAACCCTGGCGCACCAGCGGTTCGGCGACCAGTGTGGCGCAGCGTGAAATGCCCAGCCCCTGCAGCGTCAGCGTGGCGGTCATGCCGGTATTGTCGGATCGCCAGGATGCCTTGGGCACGATCACGCTGGGTTTCCCGTCAATCACGAAGGGCCAGTGGTTGAGCATGGGCACGCCGCTGTTGGTGATCAGCCGGTGGCTGTGCAGCTCATCGGGGTGCCGGGGTGTTCCGTAGGCCTGAAGATAGCCCGGCGCGGCATACAGCCGCCGGCCCAACGCACCGATTTGCCGTGCAACGACCGTGTCGGTCACCGGTGTACCGGTGCGAATCGCGATGTCGATGCCATCGCGCGCCATGTCCACCAGGCGGTCTTCCACCTGGAGGTCCACGCACAGCTGCGGATGGCGCTGGTGCAGGCTGTCAAAACTGGGCGCCAGCAGGTACTGGGCGACCACCGTGCTGGCCGCCACACGCACCCAGCCGGTGGCTTGCCGCGACTGGCTGGCAAATTCGCCTTCCAGTTCGTCGAGCGTTCCCACGATGCGGCGGCAGTACTGCAGAAAGGTTTCGCCCTCGGCGGTGGGCGCCAGCCCGTGCGTGGAGCGATGGATAAGGCGCGTACCGCAGGCTTTTTCGATGCGGCTCAGGCTGCGCGAAACCTGGCTGACCGGCACGTCGCGTTCGCGGGCCACAGCCGAGAGGGTGCCCAGCTCGGCCACGCGGGCAAAGAGGAGCATGTCGTCGAAGCCAAGGTTGCGCATGGGTCAATGGTAACCAGTACAGGGCCTGCGGGCGGCTTTGCAGCCAGCGCAAGACCCATTTGCGGACCATGCCGTTTCCGGCGGGCCGTGCTTTTCCTACAGTGCTTTCACCCCCCGCAAACCCCGGGGACAGAAAAGGAAAACATCATGAACCGCACCCTTTCGCTTGACGAGCACAATCGCCTGATCGATCTGGCCGGGCAGCGTGCCAGGCAACTACGCCGCGAGGCCGTGGAGAATTTCGGCAATGGGGCCGCCCCGGCCGCCCTGCGGGCCGCAACCCGGTTTGTACAGAGTCTGGCGCGCCATGCCCGGCTGCGCAAACACACCGAGACCTGAACACGCGGGTGCACCCGCCTGTCACAGCCGCTTCACAGAAAGGCGTCAAAGTCCACCGCTTCAATACGGAGGATGAGCATGTCGGTTTTGACAAAGATGAATGGATTGACCCTGGCGGCGGCTTGCGCGTTGTGCCTGGCTTCAGGTGCCGGGCGCGCGCAGACACAGGCGGCCCCGGCGGTGGAGGCGGTTCTTGCCGGCCATGCAGCCCTGAGTGCCACCACGGCCGTGGCAGCGCCTCGCGATGCAGGTCCTTTTTTCGCCACGGCCGGGAAATTTGCCAATGCAAAACGTCAGCGCAATGAGCGGCTGGGCAGCGAAAGCGCCAACACTTTTGTGGGCGACCCCAAATACCCGCGTGCTTCCGGCGGCACCCTGCCCATGAAGGGGCAGTCGGTGCAGGGGTTTTCGGGTATTGTGTCCCTGGGCAAAGGCGACTTCCTGGCGCTGACCGACAACGGCTTTGGCAACAAGGTCAATTCGCAGGACGCGCTGCTGATGGTGCACCGGTTGTCGGTGGACTGGGCCAAAGGCCAGGTCCGGCGGCGCAGCACCGTCTTCCTGAGCGATCCCGACAAGCGCGTGCCTTTTCACATCCAGAACGAAAACGCGCAGCGCCGTTATCTCACCGGCATCGATTTCGATCCCGAGTCCATCCAGGTGGTGGGCAACGAATGGTGGATCGGCGACGAGTATGGTCCCTACCTCTTGCGCACGGACTTTCAGGGCCGCGTGCTGGGCGTGACCGAGACGGTCATCAACGGCAAGCTGCTGGCATCGCCCGATCACTACATGCAGGGCCGTTTGCCCAACCTGCCGGGCGAGGCCCTGTTTGAGGTGCGCCGTTCCAACGGGTTTGAAGCCATGGCCCGATCGCCCGACGGCAGCAAGCTGTACCCGATGTTTGAAGGCCCGCTGTTCGATACCGCCGCCAAAAGCGTGGAAAAGGCAGGCGACAAAACCTATGTACGCATCAATGAGGTGGATGCAGCCTCGCGCAGTTTCACCGGCAAGCAGTGGAAGTACCTGCTGGAAGAAGTGGGCAACGTCGCCGCCGACTTCCAGTTGCTGGACGCCACGACCGGTCTGGTGATTGAACGCGACGACAGCACCGAAGGCCAGTCGCCGGCGTGCCCAGGCGAAGCGCGCACCGACTGCTTCACCCGGCCCGCGCGTTTCAAGCGTGTCTACAAGATCGACCTGGCGGCAAGCGATGCGGACGGCTTTGTGCGCAAGGTGGCCTATGTCGACCTGACCCGCATCGCCAATCCGCAGCGGCTGGCCAGGCTGGGGCCCAATGAAGCGGTGTTTTCATTGCCGCACCTGGGCCCTGAAGGGCTGGCGATTGTTGACGCCACGCACATCGTGCTGGTCAACGACAACAATTTCCCGTATTCGTCAGGCCGTGAAATCGGCAAGCCGGATGCCAATGAGCTGACCTTGCTGGACATTCGCACCCTGGTGGACGCGAAGTAAAGGCGCAGACGCTTTCTTCCGACGCTTCTTACTTCCGGGCAAAGTGATCAAACGAGGAAAACTGCTGCGAAACAGCTTTTCCCTGTGCGTCGATCAGGCGAAGGCCCGGCTGGGAGTCGATTTGCCCGATGCGGGTGACGGGCGTTGCGGCAAGCCGTGAAGCTGCCCGCACGGCCTCACGCGCGGAGGGCGGCGCGGTGAAGGCGAGCTCATAGTCATCCCCGCCGGCCAGTACGCATTCCAGCTGCTTTTCATGGGGAATTGTGCCTTCAGGCCAATCAGGATGAGCGCAAGCAGCTATCAAATTGATAGTGGCCGAGCTGTCGATGGTGGCACCGGCGCCGGACGCCTTGAGGATGTGCTGCAAGTCACCCAGCAGGCCGTCGCTCACGTCGATGGCGGCAGAAGCAACACCCCGCAGGGCCAGGCCGAGGGCGACGCGCGGCGTGGGTTGTTCGAGCCGCTGGCGGGTCTGTGCAAGGACGCCTGGAGGCAGGGCCAGGGCGCCGCGCAGCGCCTCCAGGGCAAGCCGGGCGTCACCCAGCGTGCCGCTGATATAGATGTCGTCGCCGGGCTTTGCGCCGGAACGCAGCAATGCCTGGCTCTTGCCGCCGACCACAGGCACTTCGCCAAACACCGTGATGCAGATGTTGAGCGGACCCTGGGTGGTGTCGCCGCCCACCAGTTCACAGCCGTGCGCGTCGGCCAGCGCCAGCAGGCCCTGCGAAAACGCGGCCAGCCAGGCCTCGTCGATACGGGGCAAGGCCAGGGCCAGTGTGAATGCCAGGGGCTGGGCGCCGCAGGCGGCCAGGTCGCTAAGGTTGACGGCCAGCGCCTTGTGGCCCAGCGTAAAAGGATCCACATCCGCAAAGAAATGCCGGCCCTCGACCAGCATGTCGCTGGAGATGGCCAGCTGTGTGCCGGGCGCGGGCTGCAGCAATGCGCAGTCGTCACCGACACCCAGGACGGCCCGGCCGGCGGGGCGCGTGAAATAGCGTGCGATCAGGTCAAATTCACCCATATGCCGAGCATACAAGGGTATCCGGCAAAGCCGGATCAGGGATGTTGTTGGTGCGTGACGCCACCGCGGAAACGGTCGGCCGCCTGGCGTATGACTTCGGCCAGCAGGTGTTCCTCGCCTTGCTTTTCGCGCAGCCAGCGGGCGTCATTGTCGGCGCGCTCCACGCTGTTGCGCAGCAGGTGCAGCGACGCACCGGCACCCATGCCGGTGGCATGGCGTTCAATCTGTGCCATGGTCAGCAGGATGTGCTCGCGCAGCGGCATGTGCCCGCCCGTGGCCGGGTCGACATAGACTGCGTCCAGCCCGAAGCGGCAGGCCTGGAAGCGGTTGTAGGTGTAGACCAGGTAATCGTCTTCGACCGGCATGAAGGGCTGTTCGTGCATGAACCAGGAGGCCAGTGACTGCACAAAGCCGGCCAGCGCGGTGGCACGCTCCACGGTCAGCGGGGTGTCGAACACGCGGATCTCGATGGTACCGAACTCCGGCTTGGGCCGGATGTCCCAGTAAAAATCCTTCATGCTCTTGACCACGCCGGTGCGCGTCATCTTGTCGAAGTAGACGGTGAAGTCGTCCCACGTCAACGCGAACGGTGCACGTCCCGACAGCGGAAAGGCAAACACGGAGTTGAGCCGCGCCGAATCAAACGCTGTGTCTTGCCCCTGCACATAAGGCGAAGACGCCGACAGGGCAATGAAGTGCGGGATATAGCGCGACATGCGGTGCAGCGTCAGCAAGGCACTGTCGGCGTCGGGGCAGCCCACGTGCACGTGCTGGCCGAAGATCGTGAACTGTTTGGAAAGGTAGCCGTACAGCTCCGACAGTTCGCGAAAGCGCGGTTTGTCGTAGATGCGGCGCTCGTGCCATTGCTGGAACGGATGCGTGCCGCCGCCCACCACCGCAATGTTGAGCTTGTCGGCGCTCTTGACAAGCGCGTCGCGAATCTGCGAAAGCTGGCCCAGCACCTCCGAGGCGTTATGGCACACGCCGGTCGAGATCTCGATCATGCTGGACGTCATCTCCGGCACCACGGCGCCGGGTAGCGGAATTTTGGCCATCAGGCGCAGCATGTCTTCGGCATACGGCGCGAGGTCGTAGTCGTGGGTATTGACGAGCTGCAGTTCAAGCTCGACACCCAGCGAGAGGGCTGCGGACTTCTGGAAAGGTTCAAGACTCATGAACAGGTCCTGTTGAAGGGCTGCGTGTGAGCGGCGCCCAGGGTTTGGAGCTTTCGCCTGAGCGGTAGATGGCCACGGTGGCGAGCACGGCACCCAGCACTTCCATCAGCAAGATCGCAGGCAGGGCCACGCTGGCAATCTGGCGCCCGGTCGCGCCTGAGGCCGCTGCAAACTGTGAGACCAGCAGCAGCGCCACCGATGACATCGGCGACATCGCGCAGCCGACCCAGAGGGCCTGCTTCCAGCTGGCGCCGCTGCCCACGTTGCCGATGGCGACACCGGCAATCTTGGCAACCATGCGGGCCACGACCATGCCGATGACGAGCCCGGCAACAGGCCCGCTCCAGTCTGCTTGCGCGGCGACGACGGAGACCAGCACAAACATCAGCATGGTCAGCATCGACGAGGCCGTGCCCATCTGCCGCGGCCATGACCAGGGGCGCGGGTTCAGTTGCTTGAGCAGCATGCCGCCCAGCAGGGCCGCCAGCGGCGCCGAGCCGCCGAAGTGGGCTGCAAGCGCCGCACCTGTGGCGATCAGTGCCAGCAGCAGGATGGCGGTGTTTTCGCTGGTGGGGCTCATCACCCGCAAGGCGATGCGCAATGTGAGGGCGAGCACAGCGCCGACCACGACAGACAGGCCCAGCACCACCAGCACTGCATAGAGCGGGCTTGACAGCGCGGCTTCGCCCCGCGGCATCAGGCCGGCGCGGGCGCTGCACAGTGTGAGGGCATACAGGGTGCCCAGCGTTGACAGCACCAGGGCGCGCTCCGTCACCGGCCCGGCGGCGCCTGTGTCGATCGCCACGCGCGAGAGAACGGCCGGTGAAGCGGCCATGGCCAGCAGCGCGAGCGACTCCGCAACGATCTCGCGCACACCCAGCTTGCTCAGGGCCCAGTGGACAAAAACATAGGTGAGGGCAGATTCAGCCAGGCTTTGCACCAGCACCATGGGGTTGTGGCGAAACCAGCGCAGCGGAATGCGCCCGCCCGCTTCAAACAGCACCACGGCAACGCCCAGCTCCAGCAGGAAAAGCCCGGTGCCCTGCAATGGCCACACGGCGCCGGTAAAACCGGCCAGGCCGGCCAGGCCGCCGACGAGTGAATAGCCGATGACCTTGGGCAGGCCGGTGTAGCGGTTGGCGAGGTGGCCGGCGGCGGCGGCTACCGCCAGCAGGATGGACCATTGCACGGTCGGCAAACCTGCCGACGGCTTGATCCACTCAGCCCATATGGCCAGGATTTCGTTCATACGGGGTTGTCTCCACTGTCGTCAGGACTTCTTCTACAAGCATGCCTGTGTCTGCGGCATGTTGCGCGTTGAGTGGCCAGCCTTGGCGGCGTGAAGCCCGATGGTGTTCTTGAAAAGAAACGTTGCATTAATTTACAGGCGCCTCGCGGCGGGGGCTGTAGGACAAGACCTGAATATGAAGCACACCCCTATCGGGCTCACTGCGTGTAGCCCTTTTCCCCTTGCAGGGGACGGCGCCTGCGGCCCGGCAAAGCCGGTTCCGCGGCCCCTGCTTGCTTGAAGAATTCAGTGGGCACTACCAGAGGTGCCGCGGGACTGGCTTTGCCGGGCCGCAGGCGCCGTCCCCTCGAGGGGAGAACAGGCTACACGCAGTGAGCCTGGACAGGGGGAGCCAGCTTTTAGGGCATGAAGAAGCTGCGCGGATGGCTGCGCAGGCGTGCCCAGATGGCGATGCGTATGCGGGCCCGGTCCAGGTTGCTCACGTTGTGCGCCTGCAGGGCCAGGCGAAACGCCAGGTAAAAACTCACGCCGAGGTTGAGCGCGCCTATCAGGGGGGGGAATGGCAAGAATGCAGGACCAGATTT
>NZ_JBFUGQ010000003.1:0-361942 GCF_056402835.1 Polaromonas sp. P3_B4 | reverse complement strand
CCAACTACATCCGCAAGGATGTCCAGAGCGATCCGGCGGGCAAGCTCAAGCGCTTCCAGGCGGGTTACTCCTACAAGATGAGCAACCGCACGTCGCTGTACGGCTTTTATGACCGCTCGGACCCGAACAACCGCGTCGCCAATGACGTGATCCGCGTTTACGGCGTGGGCATTCAGCACAACTTCTGAGCGCCAGGAGCTGGCGTAACTAGCTGATACGCAAAGCCCGCCTCCGGCGGGCTTTTGTCATCAATGCACCGGCCAAGCCTTGGGCAAATTCAATCAATGGATGTCAACTCCCCCTAGTCCCCGCACAGGCCCTTTTCAACCATGTCCAGCAGATGCTCGCCGATCTGCTGCATCTGCGGACCGATGAGCGGGCCTAACGGGCCGTCAATCACCAGCATGGCCAGGCCGTGCACTGCGGACCAGGCGAGGAACTCGGCGCCGGGCCGGCGCTCAGGCGACAGCACGCCGCCGCTCACGAGTTTGTCAAGCGCGGTGCCCAGCAGCTCGAAGGGGTCCAGGCCGCTTTCCCCTTTGCGCTCGGCATTGGCCGGCGCGCCCTGGGCCCTTTCTTTCAAATCATCCGAGGGGCCAAAGGCCGTGCGGAACAACCCGCTCTCTGCCTGCGCAAAACGCAAATAGCCGGCGCCGACCGCGCGCACGTTGGCGCGGGCGAATTCGGCTGGCGGCAAACCCCGGGGCAGCGCAGCCAGTTCGGCCTCCATCGCGCGGGCCACGGCCGCCAGCGCGGCTGAACGAACCGCATACAGCAAGGCCTGGCGGTTTTCGAAATGGCGGTAGGCCGCATTAGGCGCTACGCCCGCGCGGCGCGTGGCTTCGCGCAGCACCACGGCCCCGGGCCCGCCGGCGCGGGCCAATTCCACCCCGGCTTCCAGCAGGGCACGCCGCAGGTCGCCGTGGCGATAAGTGCTGCGCGGCGGCGGGACTGGCTGGGAAGGGGGCGCACTCGACATAGCTTGTTACTTATTTATGTGGACAGTGTTCATTATCTTTGCTATTCTTTTGTGGACGGTGTACACAATACTGCTGATTTGGCCACCGCACAAGGCCCGCAAGCCTTTAACGATTCTTTAAACGCTCTTCTTTCAAGGAACCAGACCATGCAGAAAATCACCCCCTTCCTGTGGTTCAACGACCAGGCCGAGGAAGCCATGAATTTTTATGTTTCGATCTTCAAGAACTCGAAGATCACCATGCTCAGGCGCTACGGCAAGGAAGGCCCGGGCCCGGAGGGTTCGGTCATGACCGGCAGTTTCCAGCTTGAAGGCCAGGAATTCATGGCACTCAACGGCGGCCCGCACTTCAGCTTCACGCCGGCGATTTCGCTGTTCGTGGACTGCAAGACGCAGGAAGAGGTGGACGAGCTCTGGGACAAGCTCTCGGCGGGCGGGGCACCCAACCAGTGCGGCTGGGTCCAGGACAAATTCGGCCTGTCGTGGCAGATCATCCCCACCGCGCTCGGCAACATGCTGGGCGACAAGAACCCGGCCAAGGCCGGCGCCGCCATGAGCGCCATGCTGAAGATGCGCAAGATCAATATCAAGGACCTCCAGGAAGCCTATGACAGGGCCTGAGGAAGCACCTCCTCATTCAATTTATTCAAGGAGAGACCCGTGACGACCAAGATGTTTGTGAACCTGCCCGTGAAAAACCTGAACCAATCGGTGAAGTTTTTCACCGCGCTGGGCTTCAAATTCAACCCGCAATTCACCGATGAAAACGCCACCTGCATGATCGTGAGCGAGGAAAGCTTCGTCATGCTGCTGGTCGAGAACTATTTCAAGACCTTCACCCCCAAGCCGGTGAGCGACGCACGCAAAAGCACCGAGGTGCTGATCTGCCTTTCCTGTGACAGCCGCCAGGAAGTCGACGAGATGGTCAGCAAGGCTGTGGCCAGCGGCGCGACCACGCCCAACAAGGCACAAGACCACGGATTCATGTACCAGCACGGCTTCGAAGACCTGGATGGTCATCTCTGGGAGCTCGCCTGGATGAACGTTGAAGCCCACGCTGCGCAAATGAGTGCCTGAAAAATCCCCCAGCCTTATCAACCCACGAAGGAGTCAATCATGCTGATCCAGTCTTACCTCTTTTTTAACGGCCGCTGCGAAGAGGCCATCGAGTTTTACCGCAAGGCGCTTGGCGCCGAAGTGAAGATGATGATGCGCTTCAAGGAGAACCCGGAACCCATGACCGAAGGCTGCGGGCCGGACGGCGGTGCCATCCCGGGTGAGAACATCATGCATGCCAGCTTCAGGATCGGCGAAACGGAAGTGATGGCCTCTGACGGCATGGGCAACGGCAAGCCGGAATTCAAGGGCTTCTCGCTCTCGTTGACTGCGGCCAGCGATGCCGAAGCGCAGCGCCTGTTCAAGGCATTGAGCGACGGCGGCAAGGTAGAGATGCCCATCATGAAGACCTTTTACGCTTCGTCTTTCGGCATGGTGGAAGATCGCTTCGGCGTGTCGTGGATGGTCATCAAGCCGCTGCCCATGCCCTGATGGGGAAAGCATATGCAATTCCTGCTGATCATTTGCCACGACGCGGCCTTCGCGCCCACGCCGACGCTGGTGGCCGACATTGGCGCCTGGGTAAAGGACATGGGGAGCCGCGGCATCCTCAAGCACGGCAACCCGCTGCGCCCCCCCGACGACGCGATGACGGTGCGGGTGCGCAGCGGCAAGCGCGGGGTAACCAGTGGCCCCTTCACCGATAGCGCGGAAAAAATGGCGGCCTACGGGCTGATTGAATGCGCCGGCATGCAGGAGGCGATCGACATCGCAGCCGGCCATCCCATGGCCAGGGCCGCGACCATAGAGGTCAGGCCGGTGTGGTCCGACCTGCCGCGCATGGCGGCCTGAAAATCACCGATGAAATGAGTCAGCATGAAGCTTTATTACTCGGACACGCTGAATCCGCGAAAAGCCTGCGCCGTCGCCAGGCACTTGAAGCTGCCGGTGGAGTTCATCTACGTGGCGCTGGAAAAAGGCGAGCACCGTACGCCGCAGTTCCGCGCAATGAATCCCAATGCCAAGGTGCCCGTGCTGGTGGACGGCACCACGACCTTGTGGGAGTCGAATGCCATCATGTGCCACCTGGCGGAGAAAGCCGGCTCCGACCTGTGGCCGAGCGACAAGCGCCAGACCGAGGTGATCCGCTGGCTGATGTGGGATGCCACCGAGTTCGCGCCAACCGCCAGAACCTTCTATTTCGAACACATCATCAAGCCGCGCTTCCGTCAAAGCCAGGCCGACCCGGCCGAGATTGCGCGGGTGACGCCGGTCTTCGAGCGCTACGCCGGGGTGCTCGAAGCGCACCTCAAGGGGCGCGAATACCTCGTCGGCGACGCGCTGACTGTGGCCGACTTCGCGGCAGCTATCCCCTTGCCGTACGCCGAAAAGGCCCGCTTGCCGCTGGACAATTTCCCGGAAATCCGGCGCTGGCACGACCGCCTCAATCAGTTGGCCGCCTGGCGTGAGCCCTTTCCGGAATTACAGGGCGGTTAAATGCCTTGTACCCGCCGCTGAAAACAAAAAAGCCGGCGAGCACTCACGCGTTCGCCGGCCGGTGCAACCGAAAACCTTACCGTGCGGGCGCGGGAACGATCACGACCGTATCGCCTGTGGCACCGGTTCTGCCGGTCTTTCCGGTGTCGCCTGTGGCGCCGGTAGCACCGGTTGCGCCTTCATAGCCGGTAGAGCCCGTCGCTCCAGTCGCACCGGTAGCGCCGGTCGGGCCGGGAATACCAACGCCAGCGCCCGTGGCTCCCTTGGCGCCGTCAGTGCCCGCGGCACCCGTGGCCCCCGCAGGACCTGCAGGCCCGGGCACGGTGACAACTGCCGCAGGCGGCGCGACAACCGTCCGCTCACAGGCAACAAGGCCCAACGTTGCGACCAGTGTGGATAAAAGTAATGCGTGTTTCATTGTCATAGTGATCCTCTGGGAAAATTCGCACCAAGGTGCGTCAACAGTTCGTTCCTGCCTTGACCGTGAACTGTTTTTTTTACGGATCATGTGCATGAAACCGATACCAGCCACAACGCTTTTGCTGAAGGTCACACATTCGAAAACCGCTAACGGCTGCCGTATGCATGGCCCTCTTGAAAGAATCATTTCTGATGCAGACAACAGGATGAGTGCTCAAGGTACCCATTGGCAAGCGCCCATGCTGTAGGACGGGCCCACGACAGCGTGTCCCGAATCGGCAGCATCGCCAACGCGCGCAACCACGTCCAGTAGTGCAAACTTCAAGCTGAACTTTAGCCAAAGCCGCGACCACTGCCAAAACCCATTCTTCATTCACACCCAGACAACAAGACAAGGACATCCATGACTGCAACTTCTTCAACCAGCCCCGTGGCCGTCGTAACAGGGGGTGCACGCGGCATTGGCCTTGCCATCGGGCAATGGTTTCTGGCCAATGGTTACCGTGTGGCACTTCTGGATATCGACAGCGACACGCTGCTCCCCGCCGCTGCCGCCATTCAAGATGCAGGCTGCGTACTGGCGGTGCACTGCGATGTGGCCGACCCGGCGCAGGTGCAATCGGCCATGGAGAAGGTGGACGCCCGCTTTGGCCGTATCGATGCGCTGGTCAACAACGCCGGCATCGCGGTGTTCAAGCCTATCGGTGAGACAACATTTGAAGAATGGCGCCGGGTTTTGGGCGTCAACCTGGACGGCGCATTTTTGTGCAGCCAGGCCTGCGCGCCCATCATGAAGCGCACGGGCGGCGGCAGCATTGTCAACATCGCGTCGATCTCGGGCCTGCGCGCGAGCACGCTTCGCGTGGCGTACGGCACCAGCAAGGCCGCGCTTATCCAGCTGACCAAACAGCAGGCGGTTGAATTGGGCACCATCGGCATCCGGGCCAACGTGATCGCGCCCGGGCCGGTGGACACGGAAATGGCCAAGCTGGTTCACAGCGTGGCGATCCGCTCGGACTACCACGACGTGATTCCGCTGGGGCGTTACGGCACCGTGGAAGAAATCGCATCGGCCGTGGGCTTTTTGTGCAGCCCGGCAGCCAGCTATGTCAATGGCCAGGTGCTGGCTGTAGACGGTGGCTTTGAGTCTGCCGGTGTCGGCTTGCCGACGCTGAGAAAAAACCAGGGGGCCTGAGCACGCCATCTTGAAAACCCTGCTCCCGGCTTTTTCAGCCTTGCTCTATAGAATGATTCGGGTCTCTTCTGGCGCCACATTCTGGCGCCGCTTTCTTGTCAGGATGCCGCGTGCAACCCATTATTTCCCTTCAGAAACTCAGCAAAACTTACGCTTCGGGCTTTCATGCGCTCAAGTCGGTGAACCTGGACATCCAGCGCGGCGAGATTTTCGCCCTGCTCGGCCCCAACGGCGCGGGCAAGACCACCTTGATCAGCATCGTCTGCGGCATTGTCAATCCGAGCTCGGGCAGCGTGACGGCCGATGGACATGACGTCGTTCGGGATTACCGCGCCGCTCGCGCCAAAATCGGGCTGGTGCCTCAGGAGCTTTCGACCGATGCGTTTGAAACCGTCTGGTCCACCGTGAGCTTCAGCCGGGGCCTGTTCGGCAAGCCGCCCAACCCCGCCTACATTGAGAAAGTGCTGCGCGACCTTTCGCTGTGGGACAAGAAGGACAGCAAGATCATGGCGCTCTCCGGTGGCATGAAGCGCCGGGTATTGATTGCCAAGGCGTTGTCGCACGAACCCACCATCCTGTTCCTCGATGAGCCCAGCGCGGGCGTCGACGTCGAGCTGCGCAAGGGCATGTGGCAAATGGTGCGGGAGCTGCGCGACAACGGCGTCACCATCATCCTGACCACGCACTACATTGAGGAAGCCGAAGAAATGGCCGACCGCATTGGCGTCATCAACAAGGGCGAGCTGATTCTTGTCGAAGACAAAACGGTGCTGATGCGCAAGCTGGGCAAGAAGCAACTGAGCCTGCAACTGCAAACGCCGCTGCAAACCATTCCGGGTGCGTTGGCAGGGCTGCCGCTTGAGCTGACGAAAGAGGGCCACACCCTGGTCTACACCTTCGACACACAAACCGAGGAGACGGGTATCGCGGCGTTGCTCAAGCAGCTGGCCGAACTCGGCATTGACTTCAAGGACCTGCATTCAAGCGAGAGTTCGCTCGAAGACATCTTCGTGAGCCTGGTGCATGCCGACAAACCGGGCGCCCAGAAGGAGGCCGCATGAACTGGCACGCCATCCGCGCTATTTACCGCTTTGAAATGGCGCGCACCTTCCGCACGCTGATGCAATCCATCGCCTCGCCGGTGATCTCGACCTCGCTGTACTTCGTGGTCTTCGGCGCGGCCATCGGTTCGCGCATGGGTGACATCGACGGCATCCGCTACGGTGCCTTCATCATCCCCGGCCTCGTCATGCTGTCGCTGCTCAACGAGAGCATCTCGAACGCCGCCTTCGGCATCTACATGCCGAAATGGTCGGGGACAATTTACGAACTGCTGTCGGCGCCGGTGTCGTCCATGGAAGTGGTGATGGGCTACGTGGGCGCTGCGGCGAGCAAGTCCGTCATGCTGGGACTCCTGATCCTGGCAACGGCGCGCCTCTTCGTGCCCTATGAGATCGCGCACCCTTTCTGGATGCTGTGCTTCCTGCTGCTGACCGCGCTGACCTTCAGCCTGTTCGGTTTCATCATCGGGCTATGGGCCGACAACTTCCAGAAGCTGCAGATTGTGCCGCTGATGGTGGTGACGCCGCTGACTTTCCTCGGTGGCGCGTTTTACTCGATCAACATGCTGCCGCCGTTGTGGCAGAAGGTCGCCCTGTTCAACCCGGTGGTCTACCTGATCAGCGGATTCCGCTGGAGTTTTTACGGCGTGGCCGATGTCAACGTAGGCATCAGCGTGGCGGCCATCATGGGCTTTCTGGGGCTGTGCCTCGGCGCGGTGTGGTGGATCTTCCGTACGGGCTGGAAGCTGAAGGCCTGAGGAAGGGACAGGCGATTGATGACAACGCCCTATAGATGCTATTGATTTTATAGCTGCTTGCGCTTTCTACATAAGGTCCACAAGCATATTTCCCTTAAACCGCCAAGGCCGGGCCGGCCAGGTGGGCTGGCGGTGCAGCTTGAAAGGACAGCGGCCAACCTTATATGTGTTCTTTGAAAGTTTCACGCCAGAAAGGCCTCTTCATGCCTGCCGACCCCACCGCAAGTTCTGTCGCTCACTCCGCCGCCCATCCAGTCCTCCAGGTCAAGCCACTCGGCTTTCCGTGGGCAACGCTCGACCCGTTCCTCTTTTGCGTGTACCACGACGACGCCTACCCTCGCGGCAATGCGCAGATGGGCCCGGATGCCTCGCTCGCGGGGCGCAATATCGGCCAGGACTTTGCCCGCAAGGACGGCTGGAACATGTACCACGGCAGCACGGTGCCGGGCTTTCCCGCGCACCCGCACCGCGGCTTTGAAACCGTGACCATCGTGCGCAAGGGCCTGATCGACCATTCCGACTCCCTGGGCGCGACAGCGCGCTTTGGCCGCGGCGACGTGCAGTGGCTGACGGCCGGCAAGGGCGTGGTCCATTCCGAGATGTTCCCGTTGCTGGACCCGCAAAATCCCAATCCACTGGAGCTGTTCCAGATCTGGCTGAACCTGCCGGCGGCCGGCAAGATGAGCGAGCCGCACTTCACCATGTTCTGGTCGCAGGACATTCCGCGCCTGGACATCAAGGATGCCGAAGGGCGCGGCACCGAAGTGGCCGTGATTGCCGGCCGTATTCAAAATACCCAGGCCGCGCCGCTGGCGCCGCCGCCGGATTCGTGGGCTTCGCAAGCCGAGGCCGACGTGGCGATCTGGACGATTCGCATGGTGCCCGGCGCCCGCTGGACGCTGCCCGCCGCAACGGGCGAAGGCACGCGCCGCCACCTGTATTTTTTCAAGGGGCAGTCTGCGACGCTGGGCGGCCAGGCGGTGAACGTGGACAGCGCCATCGAGCTGCGGGCCGGCGTGGATGCGGAGATCATCAACGGCGGCGAGGAAGCCGAATTCCTGATGCTGCAAGGCAGGCCCATTGGTGAGCCGGTGGTGCAGTACGGCCCGTTTGTCATGAACACGCAAGCCGAAATTGCACAGACCATGGCGGACTACCAGCGCACGCAGTTTGGTGGCTGGTCGTTTGGCGATGACGCGCCGGTGCATGGGCGGGAGCCGGCGCGCTTTGCGCGGCACCCGGGCGGACGCGAAGAGCGGCCGACGGGCGACTGACGGCCGAGCAGCGCCTCGCTGCTATATTTTTAATAGCTGCCCGCGCTTGTTCTTAGCCGCTCCGGGGCACTTTTCGCATAACTCCGGCATTACCAGTCAACTTCCCCGCAGTACCCCCAGGCAATATCGGGTTTCGCAAACGCCGCCTGTGGGGTGCGGCAGCAGACGCCTACACTCCCGCCAACACAAGGAGATGCCATGAGCCAGGAGCCCAACTCCCAAGCGGTCAAAAACGAACTGAATGCGCTGGCGCAGGCGTTCTTTCGCGCCGTCTCGTTTGAGCCGGGCAGCGTGCCGCCTTACGATGACATTCACGCGCTCTTCATCGACGCAGGCCTCCTGATCAAGAACACAGGAACCGCACCCGAGATTTCCAGCGTGCGCGAATTCATCGCGCCGCGGCAGGCCATGGTGGACAGCGGCGGCCTCACGCGCTTCAGGGAATGGGAGCTGTCGGAAACCACACAAATCTTCGGCAACATTGCCCATCGCTACAGCGCTTACGGCAAGGCCGGCACGATGAACGGCGAGGCATTCGAGGCGCGCGGCATGATCTCGACACAGTTTGTCAAAACGCCTGACGGCTGGAAGATGAGCGCCATGGCCTGGGACGATGAACGGCCCGGCCTGACCCTGCCGGGTTAACCGGGTTCAGCGGGTTGACCGGCCACTCAGACAGGCATCAAACCTGTGTTGATCGCCGCCTCGTCCAGCGTGGCGAAAGTCATGTTGTGGCGATCCGTCAGCGGCCCACCGCCGGGCACTACATGGCCGTCTGCGGTGTAGCCAATGGCCTTGAACTTCCACACGCCGCCAATCAGTTTGAGCTGGCCCACCAGCTCGCCGCTGCTCAGATGAACACTCACCACTTGTTCGTTGAGTTTTTTGAACGTCAGGGGCATCAGCATGAACCTTTCAGTGCGACCGGTCGCCGAGTATTGCACTGACAATAAAAAAGCGCCCGGAGGCGCTTTTTTATTGGCGATGTTGAAGTGAATTACTTCGCCACCACGCGGACCATTTCGAGGCACTTGTTGGAGTAGCCCCATTCGTTGTCGTACCAGGCGACGACCTTGATGAAGGTGCCGTCGAGCGCGATGGACGCATCGGCGTCAAACACGCTGGTGCAGGTCTCGCCGCGGAAGTCGGTGGCAACGACCTTGTCTTCGGTGTAGCCCAGGATGCCCTTGAGTGCGCCTTCGCTTTGCGCTTTCATTTCGGCGCAGATTTCCTTGAGCGTGGCTTCCTTGTTGAGCTCGCAGGTCAGGTCAACCACCGACACGTCGGAGGTGGGCACACGGAAGGACATGCCGGTCAGCTTCTTGTTGAGCTCGGGGATCACCACGCCCACAGCCTTGGCAGCGCCGGTGCTGGAGGGAATGATGTTTTCCAGGATGCCGCGGCCGCCGCGCCAGTCTTTGTTCGACGGGCCGTCCACGGTTTTCTGCGTGGCAGTGGCCGCGTGCACGGTCGTCATCAGGCCGCGCTTGATGCCCCACTTGTCGTTCAGCACCTTGGCGATAGGCGCCAGGCAGTTGGTGGTGCAGCTGGCGTTGGAAATGATGGCCTCGCCCTTGTAGGTCTTGTCGTTGACGCCGAAAACGAACATCGGGGTGTCGTCTTTCGACGGTGCCGAGAAGATGACCTTCTTCGCGCCGGCGGCCAGGTGCTTCTCACCGGAAGCCTTGTCGAGGAAGAGGCCCGTGGACTCCAGCACCACGGTGGCGCCGATATCGCCCCACTTGAGGTTGGCGGGGTCACGTTCCTGCGTCAGGCGGATCTTCTTGCCGTTGACGATCAGCGTGTTGCCCTCAACGGACACGTCGCCTTCGAAGCGGCCGTGCACCGAGTCGTACTTCAGCATGTAGGCCAGGTACTCAGGCTCGAGCAAATCATTGATGCCGACGATTTCAATGTCGCCAAAGCTTTTGATGGCCGAGCGAAACACGTTGCGGCCGATACGGCCAAAACCATTAATGCCGAGTTTGATAGTCATGAGATCTCCTGTGAGTTTGAAAAACGATGCTTTGCACCCGTGTGATCGCGATTGGCGAGCCAGCCCCAGGCAAAAAGACAGAATGCGAACACGTAACCCCATTGCGCCAGTCCACGGCGGTTGAGCGCCACAGCCTCGCGGAAACGGAGCGCGTCGTCATAGGAATACAGTACGGCACCACCCCGTTCCAGCACGTAAATTTCAGACGTTGCTGGATCGCTTCGCAGTACCACCTCTTGATCAACAAGGCTGCCGAACGGAATGTCTGAGACTTTCTGCATTGCGCCGTCCCGAAGCGCTACCAGGGTCCATCCGTAAGCGTCCTTACCGACGCTACCTTCGAAGAAATACTCAAGCTCGGTCACACCCAGCCTGTATCGCTGGCGAGTTTCAATTTGTGAAACGCGGCTGACGACCGCGGTTTCCACGCGCAGATCGTCATACGCCACCGCCGTCTTACCCGGCAGCGAGAAATAAAGAAAACTCGTCGCAACCACAAAGCACAGCAAACCCAACTGGAAGGCCAGTGAGTTGCGGGCGAGCCAGATGAGCTTTGGCATGCGGCTTCGTGAGGTTTATTTCTTCAGCACCTTGCGCACGGTGTCGGCCACGTTCTCGGCGGTAAAACCAAAGTGCTTGAACAACACGGGCGCAGGAGCCGACTCGCCGTAGCTGTCGATGCCCACCACGGCGGCGCAGCCGTATTTCCACCAGCCGTCCGTCACGCCCATTTCCACCGCGATGCGGGGGATGCCTTCTGGCAGCACTTCGGATTTGTACGCCGTTTTTTGCTTGTCAAACGTCGTGTTGCTGGGCATGGAGACCACACGCACGGCGATCTTGTGGGCGGCCAGCAGCTCTTGCGCCTTGAGCGCGAGTTGCACTTCAGAGCCGGTGGCAATGATGACGGCCTGGGCCTTTTTGTTCAGGCCCACTTCGGCGGGCTCGGCCAGCACATAAGCGCCCTTGCTGATTTCACCGAGGTCGTTCTTCGGTGCGTAAGGCAGGTTCTGGCGGCTCAGCAGCAATGCCGTCGGTTTGTTCTTGTTCTCGAGCGCGACGGCCCAGGCAACAGCCGTTTCAGCCGTGTCGCCCGGACGCCAGACGTCGAGGTTGGGAATCAGGCGCAGGCTGGCCGCGTGCTCGATGGACTGGTGCGTCGGGCCGTCTTCGCCGAGGCCGATGGAGTCGTGCGTGAAGACGTGGATAACGCGGATCTTCATCAGCGCGGCCATGCGGATGGCGTTGCGGCTGTAGTCGCTGAAGGTGAGGAAGGTACCGCCGTAGGGAATGAAGCCACCGTGCAGCGCGATGCCGTTCATGATCGCGGCCATGCCGAATTCGCGCACGCCGTAGTTGATGTGGCGGCCGCCCGCGCTCACGCCTTCGGCATTGGCCGTCAGCACGACTTCGCCGTTCATGTCAAAACGCAGGTTGGGCGTGGACTTGGTGTTGGTGAGGTTGGAGCCGGTCAAATCGGCCGAGCCGCCCAGCAACTCTGGCAGGCCGGCGGTGAAGGCTTCGAGTGCGAGCTGCGAAGCCTTGCGGGAGGCCACGGTTTCGGCCTTGGTGTGCGCGCCGATGACAGTGTCGACAGCCAGCTGCGAGAAACTCTTGGGCAGGTCGCCCTTCATGCGGCGGGTGAGTTCGGCGGCGAGCGCGGGGTGCGCAGCTTTGTAGGCGGCAAATTTCGCGTCCCAGGCGGCTTCAGCGGCCAAGCCCTTGGCCTTGGCGTCCCACGCGTCGTAGGTTTCCTTCGGCACTTCAAATGGTGCATAAGGCCAGTTGAGGGCTTCGCGCGTGAGCTTGATTTCTTCAGCGCCCAGCGGCTCGCCGTGGGCCTTGGCGGTGTTGGCGCGATTCGGTGAACCCTTGCCGATGTGCGTCTTGCAAATGATCAGCGTGGGCTTGTCGCTGGATTTTTTGGCGCCTTCAATGGCCTGCGAGACCAGCTCGGCGTCGTGGCCGTCGATGGGGCCCAGCACGTTCCAGCCGTAAGCGGCGAAACGCACGGCGGTGTTGTCGATGAACCAGGGAGCGACCTGGCCGTCAATCGAGATGCCGTTGTCGTCATACAGCGCGACCAGCTTGTTGAGCTTCCACGCGCCGGCGAGCGCGGCCGCTTCGTGGCTGATGCCTTCCATCAGGCAGCCGTCGCCCATGAACACATAGGTGTTGTGGTCGACGACGGTGTGGCCTTCGCGATTGAACTCTTTGGCGAGCAGCTTTTCAGCCAGCGCCATGCCGACCGCATTGGTCAGGCCCTGGCCCAGCGGGCCGGTGGTGGTTTCAACGCCGGGGGTGTAGCCGTATTCGGGGTGGCCGGGGGTTTTGCTGTGGAGCTGGCGGAAGTTCTTGAGTTCGCCAATGGGCAGTTTGTAGCCGGTGAGGTGCAGCACGGCATAAATCAGCATGGAGCCGTGGCCGTTGGACAGCACAAAACGGTCGCGGTCGAACCAGTTGGGGTTGTGCGGGCTGTGCTTGAGGTGGCTGCCCCAGAGGGCGACTGCCATGTCGGCCATGCCCATGGGGGCGCCGGGATGTCCGGAATTGGCTTGTTGAACGGCGTCCATTGCGAGTGCGCGTATCGCATTCGCCATCATTTGCGTATTGGCCATGTAGGCAGCTCCGGGAGGGGGAAAGATCAGGGGTAACCCGGTATTTTACCGTTTGGGCCCTCCCCACCGGTTTGGCGGGGGTTTGGCCCCGATTTGGCTGGACAGCACCCCGCCATGCACTAAAGTCAGGGGCATGCAAGGCCTTCACCTGACCGCCGACCTTTACAAATGCCGCTGCGACCCGGCCTGGCTGACCGACGCTACCCGACTGGGCGACTGGTGCGTGCAGGCCGTGCAGTCGGCCGGCCTGCAGGCCGTCAACCAGCTGTTTCACACTTTTCCAGACACCGTGCACGGCCCCGGGGGCATCACGGCCACCGTGCTGCTGGCCGAATCACATGTGTGCGTGCACACCTGGCCCGAGCAGAAAGCCGTAACGCTGGATGTGTATGTGTGCAACTTCGGCGGCGACCACTCCGCCCGGGCACGCGGCCTGATGGACGCGCTGGTGCGGCGCTTTAACCCGGAATGGACCGAGCAGCGGTCGCTGGACCGGGGCGATACGCAATGACCGGCGCACCCATCAAGGCCATGATCATGGCCGCCGGCCGCGGCGAGCGCATGCGGCCGCTGACCGACACCACGCCCAAGCCCCTGCTGCCGGTGCGCGGCAAGCCGCTGATTGACTGGCAGGCCGAAGCGCTGGTGCGCGGCGGCTTCACCGACCTGGTCATCAACACGGCCTGGCTGGGCGAGCAGGTTCCGGCCCATTTTTCTACACTTTCTTCAAGCCATTTCGGGCTGCAGCCCAATCAGGACGCGCGCAAGCAGCTATCAATTTCATACTCACACGAAGGCGTGGATTTTGGCGGTGCACTGGAAACCGCCGGGGGCATTGCGCGTGCGCTGCCGCTACTGGGTGACATTTTCTGGGTACTGGCGGGCGATGTGTTTGTGCCCGGCTTTGAGTTCACCCAGGCCGCCGTCACGCGGTTTGCCGCTGACAACAAGCTGGCCCACCTCTGGCTGGTGCCCAACCCCGCACACAACTCGAAAGGCGACTTTGGCCTTGGCCCTGATGGACTGGCGCTGAACCTGCCCAAGGACAGCCCGCAGCCCAAATTCACCTACAGCACCATCGGCCTGTACCGGCGCGAATTGTTCGACAGCCTGCCCTTCGGCAACCCGCAAGGCCTGAAAGCCCCACTGGCACCGCTTTTGCGTACGGCGATGGACAATCAGGCCGTGAGCGCCGAGCTGTATGAAGGCGCCTGGACCGACGTTGGCACACCGGCGCGGCTGGATGAGCTGAACCAAACCACCACGACTTGAAGCAGAACACATGAGCACCACCACGATCTACGAAAAACGCCGCGCCGCCATTGCCCGCGCCCTGAAGGCGGCCGGCGGCGGCATCGCCCTGCTGCCCACCGCGCCCGAATACCCGCGCAACCGCGACAGCGACTTCCCCTATCGCCACGACAGCTACTTTTATTACCTGACCGGCTTCAGCGAACCCGACAGCTGGCTGGTGATTGAGGCCAGCGGCAAGACCACGCTGTTTTGCCGGCCCAAGGACCTGGAGCGCGAGATCTGGGACGGCATTCGTTTGGGCCCCAAGGCCGCGCCCGCCGCGCTGGGTGTGGACGCTGCCTTCAGCGTGGAAGCGCTGGACGAAAAAATGCCGCAGCTGCTGGCCAACCAGAGCGCCGTGTGGTTTCCGTTTGCCACGCACAAAGGCCTGGAAACACAGGTGGACGACTGGCTGAACAAGGTGCGCGCCCGCGTGCGTTACGGCGCCGAATGCCCGCAAAGCCAGCACGACTTGTGCAAGCTGCTTGACGAAATGCGGCTGGTGAAGGACAGCCATGAAGTCGCGATCCTCAAGCGCGCCGGCAAGATTTCGGCCGGTGCCCACGTGCGCGCCATGCAGACCTCGGCTGCCATGTTGCGTGACGGTGCCAACGGGAAACTAAAGGGCGGCCTGCGTGAATACCACCTCGAAGCCGAGCTGCTGCACGAGTTCCGCCGCCATGGTTCGCAGTTCCCGGCTTATGGCAGCATCGTCGCGGCCGGCGCCAACGCCTGCATCCTGCACTACCGCGCGGGCGACACCGAACTCAAGCCCGGCCAGCTGTGCCTGATTGACGCCGGTTGCGAGCTGGACGGCTACGCCAGCGACATCACCCGCACCTTCCCGGCAGACGGCAAATTCACGCCGGCCCAGCGCACGCTGTACGACATCGTGCTGGCCGCGCAAGACGCCGCGGTGAAAGTAACCAAGCCCGGCAAACGCTTTCTGGACCCGCATGACGCGGCGACGCGCGTACTGGTGGAAGGCATGCTGGACACCGGCCTGCTCGACAAAAAGAAGCACGGCAAGGTCGACGACGTGCTCGAATCCGGCGCCTACCGCCAGTTCTACATGCACCGCACCGGCCACTGGATGGGCATGGACGTGCATGACTGCGGCGACTACACCGAGCCTGGCAGCAAGCCGCGCGAAGAAAAAGACGCCCTGGGCCAGACCGTGATGCGCAAGCCCTCACGCATCCTGCGGCCCGGCATGGTGCTGACCATCGAGCCCGGCATTTATGTGCGGCCCGGCAAGAACGTGCCCAAGGAGTTCTGGAACATCGGCATCCGGATTGAGGACGATGCGCTGGTGACGGCCAAGGGGTGTGAGTTGATGACGCGGGGGGTGCCGGTGGATGGGGATGAGATTGAGGCGTTGATGAAGGGGTGATGGGGACGCTGCGGTTTGCCGCAGGGCCGGACGGGCGCCTCGATGCTATGTATTTGATAGCTGCTGGCGCATATGCCCATTGGGCTAGAGGCCAAATATCTCCTGAAAATGGGCCAGAAACAGGCCCATTTTCATTTTGGGCGTCAAAAACTGCCTCCGAGCGCATTTTGGGGGGGTCAGCAGGCCTTGTTTCAGGCATCGAAAGCGCGTTGGATCCAATAGGGACGAGCGCAAGCAGCTATTTAATTGATAGCGCCGTGTTTCTTGTTGTGTTCGAATTGAACTCGCTTAAAGGTGGTTCTTGTTCCAGCTTGGGCTCACTCTGCTGAGGACTGCTGGCCGGGGGTTGCCCGGCGGCAAGTAACTTTCTTTTGCGTCGCCAAAAGAAAGTCACCAAAGAAAAGGCGACCCTGCTGTCTGCGACCCCTGCGCTTCGCTCCGGGGCAACCTGCGGTGCTCGGTTCAGGCGGGGTCTCGCTCGAACTCGCCTTCGGCTCAGACAATCGCGATCCCTGATCCGCCTGAACCTGCGCTCCTCGGCGCAGACAGAAGGGGCAACCGGGTGCGGGAACCGAATACCGAAATATCAGGAAACCAATACCAACAAGGACACGCCATGGCGTGTCCTTGTTTCTTCAGGTATTCGGGGTTTTGTCTTTGGCTGTTTGGTATTCCTGTCTCCACCCCCTTGTGGATGCGCCGAGGAGCGGAGGACCAGACGGATCAGGGCAAAAACTTGTTTGAGCGAAGCGAGTTGTTTTTGACCCCGGCTGGACCGAGCACCGCAGGTTGCCCCGGAGCGAAGCGCAGGGGACGCAGGAACCAGGGTCGCCTTTTCTTTGCTTACTTTCTTTTGGCGAAGCAAAAGAAAGTGAGTTGCATGCCGGGCAACCCCCGGCCAGCAACCCTCAGCAAAGAACACACCGCCGGAGCAACCCCCAGCCAAAAACAATACTCAAACCAAACCCGACCCCCGCCGATGCCCCTGCGTAAAAGCCTCCTCAAACACCGAATACCCCGATAAATCACTGTGCGCAAAATGCAGCCGCTGCCAGGGCGCCTGCAAACGCCCCTGCAGCGCCCGCAGAGCCGCACTGCTGCGCACACCCGACACCGGCGTGCTCATCGCGTGACCATAGCGCATAACGTCCATGCGCGTGACCTTGCCGGGCAAATCAGGATGCGGCACCGACAGCTCGGCCAGCACGCTGTCGCGCCAGTGCGTCCAGGGCTTCTCGTACAAGGCTTTGCGGCCCGCCGGTTCAATGCCAAAGGCGCGGTAATACGTGAGCACCGTGGCGCCGGGCACGGCCTGCAGGCTCTGATGCATGGCGTCGACGTAACCCAGGCCTGCCTGCGCAGCGCTGTCTGATGCGTCCCCACCGTAGATGACGTTGTCCCAGCTGGGTGCGGCACCGGGCCGGTCGTGCAGTGCGGCCTTGATGTGCAGGTTGGCCACCAGCCAGGGTGCGTAACGCAGCTGGCCAGCAGCTTCGCGCAATGCGGGCGGCGGGCTTTCCACCACACGCGCCGCCACAAACAGCGGCATGGCCAGGATGCATTGCTCAACCTGCCAGCGCTCAATGACCTGGGTCGCGGCATTGAAGGCGTCAACCTCCACACCATGCCGGCCCGCAGCCACGCGAACCACGGTGCGGCCGGCGTACAGGCGTTCACCGAGTGGTGCGGCCAATTGGCGGGTGAGCCAGCCATTGCCCTCGGGCCAGGTGAGCACACCCGCTTCGCGCTCCGCAGAAGCTGCGTCGCCGGGCGCCTGAAAGCCATGCCGGCTGGCGAAGTAATGGATGCCGGCCCAGGCCGATACGGTGTCCAGGCCCGCGCCGTAATCGTCGCGGCAGCAATAGTCGAGGTACCAGCGCAGTGGCGTACTGGTGAGTTGCTGCTGGTCCAGCCATGCCTTGAACGTCACGGCATCCAGCGCGCGGTGTTGCGGTGCCAGGGCCACTCCGGCAACAGGAATCTGGAATGCGGCCACAGACGAGGCCTGCTGCACCAGCGCCGCAAAACGCCGGTATTCAGCCAACACGCCAGCGTCCACATCCTGCAGCGGCAGCAGCCCTTCCTGCCACTGGCCGTTGATGAACAGCCGCTCCTGCGGGCTGTGGCACAGATGGCGTTCGTCGTATACCCAGCGGCCGGCCACACGCCGGCGCAACGAGAGTTCTTCAAGCAAATCCTGCACATCACGCGCCGCATCCCCGGGCACCGGCAGGTAATGCGCGCCCAGCGGGCAGGGCACGCCGTTGACCAGGCCCGCGCGGCTGTTGCCGCCGGCATGGTCTTCCAGCTCCAGCAGCGCGAAGTCCTGCATGCCGCGCAGGCGCAGCGCACGCGCCGCCGCCAGGCCGGCCACACCGCCACCGGCAATCAATACGCGGGTGCGCCGGGTGACGGAAGGGGCCGGCCAGGCACGGGCCCTGCCGGTCTCGTCAGGCCGAAGCAGATGGCCGCGCTCATGGTTTGCACCCACAAAAATGCCTTCAACGTGCGTGGCCTCCTTGCAGCCCAGCAGCGGGAGTGCAGAGGCGGCCAGGAAATCCCGGCGCTTCAATGCAGCACCTTGCCCCATTCCTGCTCGTAGCTGTGCACCAGTTCCTGGCTGGAGAGCCGGTTCACGGGCGCCGGCACGCGTGCCATGTCCACAGGGAAATCAAACAGCAAGGGCAGGGTCTGCGGGTCCAGAAAACGCAGGCCGGCAGGCAGGGTGCCCATTTGCGTCGTGGGGCTGAAAGGCCGCCGGCTGGCGACCACAAAACCCCATTCGCCAAAACTGGGCACATTGGCGTGGTAGGGGGCGGCCTTGAGCCCGACGGACTCCAGCGTGCTCACCACCGTCCAGTAGCTGCGCCGCGCCACCAGGGGAGACGTGGTCTGGATGACGGCATACCCGCTGGCCGAAAGGTGCTGGTCGAGCAGCGCATAAAACGAGTTGGTGTAGAGCTTGCCGATGGAAAAATTGGTCGGGTCGGGGAAATCCACAATGATGATGTCGAACATGCCGGCGTTTTTGTCCAGCCACTGGAAGGCGTCGGCATTCACGACGCGCACCTTGGGTGACAGCAGCGCGTCGCCGTTCAGGCGTTTCAAGGCGGGCTGCTGGCTGAAGAGCTGCGTCATGGCCGGGTCCAGCTCTACCAGCGTGACGCTTTCCACACTGGGGTATTTCAGGACTTCGCGCACCGCCATGCCGTCGCCGCCGCCCAAAACCGCTACCGTCTTCGGCGCACCGTGTGCGCTCATCACGGGGTGCACCAGCGCTTCGTGATAGCGGTATTCGTCACGCTCGGCAAACTGCAGGTTGCCGTTGAGGAACAGGCGGTGGCCGGCGCGGCCGTTCGTCACCACGATGCGCTGGTAGGGCGTGGTGGCGGTGAAGATCACACGGTCCTGGTAGAAATGGTCTTCGGCCAGTGTGGTGATCTGGTTCGCACCCACAAAGCCGGCGCCCAGCACGCTCAAGACCCCCAGGCAAGCCAGGGCATGCGACTTGACGTGCCGCAGCTCATGGCGGAACAGCCACAGCGCCCACACCGCGACAGCCGCGTTCATGAGGCCAAACAGCAGGCCGGTGCGGATCAGGCCCAGATGCGGCACCAGCACCAGCGGAAATGCCAGCGACACGGCCAACGCGCCCAGGTAGTCGAAGGTGAGCACCTGCGACACCAGCTCCTTGAGTGCAACGTTGCGCCGCAGGATGCGCATGACCAGCGGAATCTCCAGCCCCACCAGCGTGCCCACCAGCAGCACCATGGCGTACAGCAGAAAACGGAAAGCGCCGGGCACATAGGCATTCGCCAGAAATAGCGTGGCAGGCAACGCACCGCCCACCAGCGCCACCATCAATTCAATGCGCAAAAAATGGGCCGGCAACTGCCGCTCGAAAAACCGCGACAGCCACGAACCAATGCCCATGGCGAACAGGTAGCTTCCGATGATGGTGGAAAACTGCAACACCGAATCGCCGAGCAGGTAAGACGCCAGGGCGCCCGCGGCCAATTCATACACCAGTCCGCACGCCGCCACCACAAAGACGCTGGCCAGCAGCGCGACCTCAAGAGGGCGCGGTGTGGTGGAGGGGGAGGATTCAGTGTTCAAAACAGACCAGGTGATAGCAGGACGTAAGTGAGGCGATGCGCAGCGAGCCGATCAACGACGGCGCCCAGGGCGTAGCGAGCGGGCCGCGGGCAAGGCGGACGGAGCGGACGAACCGGAACATACTTGAAGTACGTGAGGATTCGGAGCACCGGACCAACGCCGCCCCCGGTCCGCGCAGTAGCCGGGAACTACCCGTGGATGGCGGCGGCTACTATTACGCAGATGCCTAACGCCATGGCAGCAACCACCAGCGCCAGCGCCACGTTCTGCTTCTCGACAATCTCCAGCCACAGGTCGTACGGTGTCATTTTGTCAATGATCACAAAGCTCAGCCAGAAGATGATCACGCCGATCAGCGCGAACAAAATCGAGCCGAGGAATGCGGCGGGTTTAAGCCATTCAAGTCCCATGATGTTCTCCAGAAAAAATCTGCCAGGTTGAATAGAAAGGGGCCGGCTTCATTTATGGCCGCCTCCGCCGGAAAATCCACCGAATGAGCCGCCTGAACTGCGCGAGCTGCTGGACGAAGAACAGTTCTCGACATTCGGGTCGCAGCGCGAGCAGCGTGTGACCAGCAACAGAACCACCAGTATCACCAGCACCACCACAACAATGGTGCCGCAACCCATGCCCGACGCACTGCTCAGGGGCTTGGCATCCGCGCGCTTGAAGAGGTCTTTCTTGCCTTCAAGCTTGAAAGCCCTGGCGATCAGTTCGCCGTCCAGCTTGCTGCCGCTGGACCAGGTGACTTCGTTCGGCGCCTCTTCCTGGGACAGCAGCGCGCTGCCGCTGGCGAAATCGCGGTTAAAGGTTTTTTGCCCGCGCTGAACCTGCCAGTAGAACTCGCCGGCAGCATACGTCGTCTCGGCGCGGTAGCTGCTTTGCAGGCGGTAGGTGGTCTTGAGGTAGGTGGCGCTGTCGCCACCCGTCTTGAAGGTGGGCGCGCCGGTCAGGGGCTTGACCACGCTCCAGCCGTCGGTGGCGTCCACCAGAAAGGTAAAGCCGCGCTTGCGGTTGTAGAGCAGGTATTCATCCCAGCCGAAGTGCTCGTCCGGGTCGTCGGGCTCGTACCCCATGCGGTGCTGGAACCCGACGACCTGCCATTGCGTGCCCAGCAACTGGCCTGTACTTCCCAGCGCGATCAGCGGGGCCACCGGTTCGTCCTGGATCGCATGCTGAAGCGCGGCGCCTGTGCCCTGGCTCAGGTCGATGAGGCTGTTGCAGGAACTGCAGGTGATGCTTTTGCTGGCAGCCAGCGTAACCGCCACCGTCGCTCCGCAGTTGGGGCAGCTGAATTGCCTGCCGCTTTCTTCCTTGGCAGACTCGTCCTTCAGGCCAGCCAGCTTCAACTCGTCAAGCAGTACCGAGCGGCCCACCGACAGCGCCGGCGCGCCGCCACCGGATGCCGTGCCGTAGTCGACGCTGAGTACATCGCCATCCGTGCTGCGCAATTCAACCACGGCAAAAGGCATGCCCAGCGCTGGCAGGCGCGGCAGCTCGCCCTGTGCCGACAGCAGCACAACGCTCTCGTTGGAGGCCACACTGAAGGGCTTGGCATTGATCGCCGTGGTGGCGCCGATGCGAAAGTTTTCTGCGGGCGGTACGGCGCGCTGCAGGCTGGTGGGCCGGCTGAAAACATAAGCGCCGTTGTCCTCGCTCAGGAAGGCCGCGCCGCCGTCGTCCAGGATGGCGTACCACTCGGTCCAGGTTCCCTGGGCGTACTTGTATTGCAGCCGGCCGACCAGTGTGAAATTGCGGCCCTGCCAGACCCCGGAGGCCTGCAGCTGCAGGGGGCTGAAGTCGTTGAACAGTTCAGCCATTTTGCCGATGCGCGACAGCGTGTCACCATCGCGCACGACAGTGCTCTGGCAGTAGCCGCACACCGCATGGGTGGACTGCGCGCTGCGGAATTCAACAGGCGCACCGCAGCCGGGACACGGCGCGCGGTAGGCGCGTTGCTGGGTGACGTCAGTCACAGCAGATGAAGCTCAGTGCCGGACAGAAGGCACGCGCAGCGAAGGGCCGCCCCGAGCAAGCGACGGCCCCCCCGGGGGGCAGCGTAGTACACGAAGTGACAAGCGTGGGGGCCACATACTTAGACCAGTTTTTTTAGCAGCTCGGCCTTCTTGGCGTCGAACTCTTCCTGTGTGAGGATGCCCTTGGCCTTGAGTTCTCCGAGCTTCTCGAGCGTGGCCATGACATCGTCTGGCTTGACCGCCGCAGCCGCTGCGGCCGAAGCCGCCTGGGCTGTGTTGCCCTGCAGGCCCTGCTGCAGGTTTTGCGCCAGCACCTGGCCCAGCGCCACACCGGCACCCAGGCCCATGGCGTCACCGGCAATACCGCTGCCGCCCCCGCCGCCTTCGGCGAACTTCGGGATGGCCTGCGCCGTCTGGTACTGCATGAACTTGCCCATGTCGTTGCCGACCATGCCCATGCCGATTTTCTGGTCGAGGATTTTTTGCAGCTCTTCGGGCAGCGAGAGGTTCTGCACCGTCATGCCCTCGAGCTTCAGGCCGATCTTGGCAAATTCGGGCACGAGCTGCGCCGCCAGCGCCTGTGCAAACACGAGCTGGTTCGCGGCCAGATCGAGGAAGGCAATGTCGCTGGCTGCAATGGCGGCGGAAATGTTCTGCAGCACCAGACCCCGCAGCTGCCCGTCAAGGTCGGCCGTGGTGTAGCGGTCGCGTGTGCCTGAAATTTCGGTATGGAAAAGCTTGGGGTCGGCAACACGGAAGTTGTAGTTGCCGAAGGCGCGCAGCCGGACAGCACCGAAGTCCTTGTCGCGAATGGTGATGGGCTGGGGCGTGCCCCACTTCTGGTCGATCTGCTGGCGGGTGCTGAAGAAGTAGACGTCGCTCTTGAAGGGAGACTCAAACAGCTTGTCCCAGTTCTTGAGGTAGGTCAGCACCGGAATGGTCTGCGTCGTCAGCTTGTACATGCCGGGACCGAACACATCGGCGATCTTGCCCTCGTTGACGAAGACCGCCATTTGCGATTCGCGCACGGTGAGCGAGGCGCCGTACTGGATCTCCATGTCGGCCATCGGGAAACGCCAGGCCAGTGTGCCGTCGTCGTCCTCGGTCCACTGGATGATGTCGATGAACTGTTTCTTGATGAAGTCCATTAAGGCCATAGCGCGCTCCCTTGAGTGGTTGTCGGCCACATGATACCCGCCGATAACGACGTTTTTACGTTATTTACTGGCCCTGACCGCCTCCAGCGCAGTTCAGGCCGCGGCCCTGCTCCGCGCAGTCCTGCAGGACCAGCCCGGCACTGCGCGGATCAGGGAACCCAGCCAGGCGGAAAGTCGGCACATCGGCCGCAACGCCGCCTTCGGCATCCTTGATGCCGGCGGCGCGCAGGGACTGCTGACGGCGCTCATCGCCTTCCAGGACTGGCAGCGCCGTACCGTTCACAATGCGCGCGTCACCGGTACGCTCCGCGGTACTGGCAGGGGCCGGCGTGATATTGGCTGTCGTGGCGGCCGTCGCATTCTGCAAGGTGTAATTGCCGGCGTCGGCACCTGACAGGGTGATGCCGGTAATGCTGACGGGCTTGCCATTGCCGACGGCAGGCGAATCGAAGTTTCCGGTAGCCGCCCCCACGGTGAGAACGTCCGCGCCTATGCGCCCGGTAAACGCAGCACCGCCCGTTGCCAGCGTAGCTGATGTGGTGCCGTCCTGCACCTTGTTCGCGGCGGTGATGCCGCTGACATTCGCAATCGAAGCCGGCGTGATATTGGCCGTGGTGGCGGCCGTGCTGTTGACGCTGTAGTTGACCGCATCGGTGCCGGTGATGGCAATACCGCCGACGTTGACGGTTTTACCCACGCCCGCATTCTTGTCGGCAAAGCTGGCCGAGGTGTTGCTGGCCGTGAGTACATCGCCGGCGACCCGGTTGTCGGCCAGTGTCACGGTTGCGGCAGTGCCGCCGTCGTACACCTTGTTTTGGGCCGTGGCACCCACCGTCAGGGCGCGTTGCGTGATGTTGGCGGTGGTGGCGGCCGTGGTGTTAAACGTGTAGTTTCCGGCGTCGGTGCCGGTGACGGCTATGCCGCTGACGTTCACCGTCTTGCCGGTGCCCACATTCTTGTCGCCAAAGCTGGCAGCCGTGTTGGTGGTGGCGAGCACGTCGCCGGCAACACGGTTGTCGGCAAGCGTCACGGTGGCGGCGGTTCCGCCGTCATAGACACGGTTTTGGCCTGTGGCGCTGACCGTGAGGGCTCGCTGCGTGATGTCGGCCGTGGTGGCGGCCGTGGTGTTGTACGTGTAGTTCCCGGCGTCGGAGCCGGTCACGGCAATGCCGCTGACGCTCACCGCCTTGCCTGTACCCACATTCTTGTCGCCAAAGCTGGCAGCCGTGTTGGTAGCCGTGAGCACATCGCCGGCGATCCGGTTGTCGGCAAGCGTCACGGTGGCAACGGTTCCGCCGTCATACACACGGTTCTGGCCGGTTGCGCCGACCGTGAGCGCGCGCTGCGTGATGTTGGCAGTGGTGGCTGCCGTGGTGTTGGCGCTGTAGTTGCCCGCATCGGCGCCGGTGAGGGCAATGCCGCTGACGTTCACGGTCTTGCCGGTGCCGACGTTCTTGTCGATAAAGCTCGCGGCGGTATTCGTGGCGGTCAGCACATCGCCGCTGAGGCGGTTGTCGGTCAGCGCGACGGTGGCCGCAACGCCGCCGTCATAGACACGGTTCTGGCCGGCGGCGCTGACCGTCAACGCGCGCTGCGTGATGGTCAGCGCGCCATTGGTCAAGGCCAGGGTGTAGTTTTCGCTGTTGGTACCTACGCCGGCAGTGATAGCCACCGGTCCGGCCGCCACGGCCGTCCGGTCAACGGCTGTGGTGGTGTAGTTCACGCCCAGGCTGGCGATGGTGTCGCCGTCGATCAGCCCGCTTACCACCCCGGTCAGCAGCGGGTTGGTGTCGCCATACACCTTGGTCTTGTTGTCGGCCGTAACCGTCAAGGTCGGCGCGACGCGGTAGAGGAAAGTATTTGCGCTGCCGGCCGGTACATAGCTGGCGTCGCTGTTGTAGCGCTTGCTGTAGCCGGCAACGCCCTCAAGCGTGGTGCCGGGGTCGCCGCTGTAGACCAGGTAGCGGCCAGATGCGGCCACGATGCCGCCCGCGCCCACATTGTTGACGAGCTGGCCGCCGGTGCTGACGCCGGCTGCATTGGCGCTGCCGGCCTTGAGGACGACGGCATCGCCGGTGGCGGAAGAATTCACGGCATTGTTCAACGTGAGATTTGACGCCGCGCCGGTGGTTTCAATTTTGACCGCGCCGGTGGCCGTTACGCCTGCTGTCGCGCCGACCGTGCCCACAACCAGTGCGCCGGCCTGCCTGTAGTCCACGCTGCCGGTGCTGGCGGCGAGCGTGGTGACGGCATTGCCCGCGTTTGCCAGGGTATAAGCACCCGTTCCCCCCGTCAGCGCGAGCCCTGAAGCCAGGATGGCGCCAGACTGGCTGACAGCCCCGCCTGCAGACAGGGTGGCATTGCCGGTTGTCGCAACGGCAGCCACGTCGAATCCGGCCGCGCTGCTGTACTGGATGGCCCCCGCCGCATTGGCCGTGTCTGCGGCATTGCGGGCCTGCAGGTTGATGGCGGTGCTGGTGTTGCCGCTGTTGTTGAGCGTGATGCCACCGCCGGCGTTGACCAGCGTTTTGACCTGCAGCGTGCCGGCCGTGATGTTGCCGGTACCGGCCGTCTGGGTGACCGCGCCCAGTGCCGTCAGGTTCAGTGTGCCGCTGCCGAGGTTTGAGGCCGTGCTGCCCACACCCAGGTTGACGGCGCCCGCGCTGCGCACGAAGGCGTTGGCATTGCCGGTGGTGTTGACGCTCAGGTTGCCGGCCGCCACGTCGATGCCGTTGCTGGCGTCGGTGCCGATCTGGCCGTTGGCATTGAGGGTGAGGTTCTGCGCGGTGATGGTTTGCACGCCCACATCGGTGATGGAGCCGGCATTGAGCGTCAGGGTCTTGCCGGCCAGGCCGACCGCGCCGCCTATGGTCATGGCGCCAGTGCTGGCCGTATCGCCGATGACGATGGGGCCGGTGGCGCCCGTGGCGAAGGCGCTGACTTCCGCGGCCGTGAGGTCAAAGCCCGAAGCGCCCGACAGGGACATGGTGCGGCTCGCGGTTTTGGCCTTGAGCGTCAATGCGCCACTGGTCGCCAGCGCGTTGTTGCCTGTGTTCGCGGCGATGGCGACCGTGTCGGCCGTGATCGTGATGGGCCCGCTGCCGGCAACCACGTCGACGTTGTTCTGCGTGTACGTGCCGGTGCCGGTGTCTATGGCGACAGCGTTGTTGACGGTGCTGATATTGCCAGCCACCGTTGTGCTGTTGTTGCCGTTATTCAGCGTGAAGCCGCCCGCCGCCGTGATGGCATTGAGGGTGGCGATGTTGTTGGCCTGAGTGCCGAGGTTCAGCGAGCCTGCACCCGTGCCGGCCACTGCCAGCGAGGCCGCCGTCACAGCGCCCGACTGCGTGATGTTGCCGCCGGATTGCAGCGTCAATGCCCCTGTGGTGTTGACAGCGGCCACGTCGAAGCCGGTGGCGTCGCGATAGCTGACCGCGCCATTGGCATTGGCCGTGTCGGCGGCGTTGCGGGCACGCAGATCGACCGTGGCGACCTCGTTGGCGGCATTGTTCAATGTGATGTTCGCCGTGCCGGCGGACAGCGTTTTGGCCACCAGCGTGGGTGCGGTAATGGCACCTGTCTGGGTGATGGTCGCGCCGGCCACCACTGTCAGGCTGCTATTGGCAACGGAGGTACCCAGCACCACGGCATTGGCATCGCGCAGCGAGACGTTGTTGCCGCTGGTGACGGCCACGCTGGAGAAGTTGTTGGCCGCATTGGCCAGCGTGATGTCGTTGGCTGCGCCGGCGGCCAGCGTGGTGGCGCCTGTGACCGTCACCGCGCCGGTCTGTGTGATGGCGCCGGCCGTATTCAGCGCCAGAGAGCCCGACACCACTGAGGTCCCCATCACCAGCGCATTGCTGTCGGTGATGCTGACGTTATTGCCCGTGGTGACAGCCACCGCCCCCGTGAAATCGTTGCCGGCGTTGGTCAGCGTGACGTTGTTGCCGGCGCCGGCCGCCAGAGTGGCGGTGGTCGCCTTGATGGCGCTGGTTTGCGTGAGTGCGCTTCCGGCCGTCAGGGCCAACGCACTGACGTTGAGCGCGCCATTGAGACTGATGTCGCCAGTGTCGGCGCCGGCGGTGGTGGCCGTCAGCGAGGTGGAACCGGTAACGCCCACCGAGGCACCGCCCATGGCGCCCACGGCGATGTCGTTGGCGGTCACGGCCAGCGCCGACAAGGCCAGGCTGGCGCCCGTGGTGCCGGCAATGCTCACGTCGCCGTTGCCTGCCTGCAGGATCAGCGTACGGCCCGAGGCCTGGCTGTTGACCGCTCCGTCGAACTGGATATTGGCGCCGGCACCCGCGCCGGCATTGCCGCCGCGTGAGTCCACAGTGATGCTGGCCGTATTGAGCAGTGCGTCATCCTTGATACGGACAACGCCGCCAGCACCGGAGACCGCGCCGCCGACCTGGTTGCCACCCAGCGCAGTAAGCCCGCCGGCAAGGGTGATGGTGGGCGTGGCGCCCGCTGCGTCGAGTGTGATGGCGCCTGCGTTACCGCCCGCCGCCACGCCTGTGCCGCCGTTGCCGCCGGTGGTGGTGATGGCGGCGACCGATACATTGCCGCCGGTGGAAGCCATCGACACCGCGGCGCCCTGACCGCCGGCCTGGTTGCCGCCCGCACCGTTGCCGCCAACGGCGCTGATTGCACCGGTGCTGCTGATGGCCCCCGTGGAATTGACGGTGACCGCGCCACCATTGCCACCCGAGCCGACGGTGCTGCCGTTGGTGCCGTTGGCCGTGATGGCCGCCGTGGTGACGCCCGCGCCGGAAATGTCTACCGTGCCGGCATTGCGTCCGTTGGCCGGGCCGGCAGTCGTGCCGCCGCTGGTGACTATGGCGCCAACCGCCACTGCGCCGCCGGATCCGCTAACGCTGATGTTGCCGCCATGGCCCGAAGTGCCGCCCGTAGTGGTCAGCGTACCTGCCGTGAGGTTGCCAGCCGTGTTGCTTAGGGTAATGCTGCCTGCCGAGCCGCCTGCGCCCGTGCCGGCTGCATTGCCGCTTTGCGCAGCCAGTGCACCCACCGTGACAGCACCCGCAACGGTGTTAGCCACGCCGATGCTGCCCGCATTGCCGCCGTCGCCGTTGGTGGTTCCGCCCGCACCCCCGCTGGCCGTCATGCCTGCGGTAGTGACCGCCCCCGTGGAGGTGATGCTGACGGCGCCGCCGCTGCCGCCCTTTTGACTGGACGTGGCCGCCGCCGCGCCGCCGCTGGCGGTGATGGTGCCGGTGCCCATGTTGAGGCCGGCGCCGCTGATGGTGACCGTGCCGGCATCACGGCCTGCCAGACCGCTGACCGTGGTGCCGCCGCTGGCGGTGATGTTGTTGTTGAGCACTGACACCTGGCCGGCAGCAGAAAGGCTGACGTTGCCGCCGTTGCCCTTGACACCACCGGTGGTGGTGACGGCCGCGGTGGAGAGTGTTCCCGCTGCGGCGGTGTTGCTCACGGAAACACCGCCGGCCGTGCCGCCCGCACCGGTGCCCAGCGCGTTACCGGTTTGTGCCGTCAGCGTTCCGGTGGTGATATTGCCACTGCCGCTGTTGTTGACCGTGATGCTGCCGGCATTGCCACCGGCCGCATTGGTGCCGACCGCTGCGCCGCCGCTCGCCGTGAGATTGGTGAGCGTGAGGCCGTTGTTGCCGGTAATGGAAATCGCCGCACCGTTACCGCCGGCCTGGTCACCCGTCAGCGTGCCATTCGTGCCGCTGGCGGTCACGGTGGTGCCGGTCAGCAGGCCTCCTGTGGCCTGCAGCGTGACGGAACCTGCGTTGCGTCCCGTCGTACCCGCGTTGGCGGTGCCGCCGCTGGAAACAACCGCGCCTGTCGTCAAAACGCCGGCCGTCGAGGTGACGCTGATGTTGCCGCCGTTGCCGTTGGCGCCACCCGTGGTGGTAAGCGCACCGACTGTCAGCGCCGTTCCGTTCAGCGTGATACTGCCGGCCGTGCCGCCGGCGCCCGTTCCGGTGGCGCCACCCGTTGAGGCCGTCACTGCCGCGGTGCCCAACGTGCCGCTGCCCGTGATGCTCACCACACCGGCATTGCCGCCGGCCTGGTTGGTGCCCAGGCCCGCGCTGCCACTGGCGCTGACCAGACCCGTGACCGAGCGGTTGACGCCCGTCACCGTGATATTGCCCGCATTGCGGCCAGCGCCGGTGCCACCGGCCAGCGCCGTGCCGCTGGTGTTCAGCGTGCCGGTGACCGTCACGCCGCCCTGCGAGGCCAGTGCGACCGAGCCGCCGTTGCCGCCTGCCGCGCCGCTGCTGTCTATCGCACCGGTCCCGATGTTGGCGCCTGCCGCGTTGTTGGTCACGCTGATGCTGCCGGCCGCGCCACCGGCGCCGGTACCCACTGCCGCGCCCGTACGTGCCGCGAGCCCACCCAACGCAATCGCGCCTGCCGTTGTGGAATTGTTCTGCACCGTGATGCTGCCGGCATCACCACCGTCACCGTTGGTGGTGCCGCCCGCGCCGCCGTTGGCGGTGAGGGCGCCGGTGGTCACGGCATCGGTGGTCGTGATGCTGACGGCCGCGCCGCTGCCGCCTTTCAGGTTCGACGTGGCAGCTGCCGCGCCACCGCTGGCCGTGATGGTGCCCGTTCCCATATTGAGGCCGCCGCCGCTGATGGTGACGGTGCCGGCGTTACGGCCGGCCTGGCCGCTGACCGCAGTGCCGCCGCTGGTGGTGATGTTGTTGTTGACGATGGACACCTGGCCCAGCGCCGACAGATTGACATTGCCGCCGTTGCCCTTGACACCGCCGCTGGTGAGAATGGCCGCGGTGGACAAGGTACCGCCGGCCGCCGTGTTGGCCACGCTGACACTGCCGGCCGTGCCGCCTGCACCTGTGCCCACCGCATTGCCGGTTTGCGCCGTCAGCGTTCCAGTGGCGATATTGCCGCTGCCGCTGTTGTTGACCGTGATGCTGCCGGCATTGCCGCCGGCCGCGTTGGTACCCACGCCTGCGCCGCCGCTGGCCGTGAGGTTGGTCACCGTGATGCCGCCGGTGCCGGCAAGGGAAATCGCCGCGCCATTGCCGCCGGCCTGGTCGCCCGCCAGTGCGCCGTTGGTACCGCTGGCCGTAATGGTCGTGCCGGTGAGCAGGCCGCCCGTGGCCTGCAAGGTGACCGCTGCTGCGTTGCGACCCGCCGTGCCGGCATTGGCCGCGCCACCGCTGGTATTGATGACGCCGGCCGTCAAAACGCCCGCCGTGGACGTGACACTGACGGCGCCGCCGTCGCCGTTGGCGGTGCCTGTGGTCGTCAGCGCGCCAGCTGTGACGGCGCTGCCCGTCAGCGTGATGCTGCCGGCGTTGCCGCCGGCGCCCGTTCCTGTTGCGGCACCTGTTTGGGACGTGATGCCGACCGCGCCAAGTGTGCCGCTGCCGGTGATGCTCACCGCGCCGGCGTTGCCACCCGCCTGGTTGGCACCCAGCCCCGCGCCGCCGCTGGCGGTGATCAGGCCCGTGACCGAGCGGTTGACGCCGCTCAGGGTAATGTTGCCGGCATTTTTTCCTGCGGCGGTCACCCCGGCGCCGATAGCACCGCCGCTGGTGTTGATCGTTCCGCCGACCGTGAGAGCGCCCTGCGAACTCAGGACGACGTCGGCGCCGGCGCCGTTGGTGCCGCCATTGGCCGTCACAGCCCCTGCGATGGAGAGGGCTTGCCCGGCCGCGCTGTTGGTCACCTGCACAGCGCCGGCGGTGCCGCCCGTGCCGGCGCCGAAAGCAGCCCCGCTGCTGGAGCTCAGTGCTCCCAGCAAGATGGCGCCAGTGGTGGCCGAATTGTTGATGACGGTGATGCTGCCCGCGCTGCCGCCGTTGGCCGGCGTGGCAATGCCCGCACCGCCCGTGGTGTTGATGGCGCCGGCGGTGATGCCGCCCGCGGCAGCCGTGATTTGCACATCGGCGCCGTTGCCGCCGCTTTGGCCGGCGCCTATGCCTGGCGTGCCGTTGGCCGTGATGTTTCCGGTACCGGTGCTCACGCTTGCGCCTGAGAGCGTGACGGTGCCGGCATTGCGGCCTGCATTGCCCGTCAAGGTGACGCCGCCGGCCGTATTGATCGCGCCTGCAGCACCAGTGGACAGCGCACCCTGGGCACTCAGGGTGACGGCACCGCCGTCGCCTTTGGTGCCGCCGGTGGTGGTGATGCCTGCCGTCGTGACATTGCCGGCCGCTGCCGTATTCGTGACGGCGACGCTGGCCGCGGTGCCCCCTGCGCCCGTGCCGATTGCATTGCCGGTTTGGGCCGCCAGGGTTCCGGTGGTGATGTTTCCGCTGCCGCTGTTGTTGACCGTGATACTGCCGGCATTTCCGCCGGCAGCATTGGTGCCCACACCCGCGCCGCCGCTGGCCGCGAGATTGGTGACGCTGATGCCACTGTTGCCGGTAATGGAGATCACCGCACCGTTGCCGCCGGCCTGGTCGCCCGTCAGAGTGCCGTTCGTGCCGCTGGCGGTCATGGTGGCGCCGGTCAACAGACCACCCGTGGCCTGCAGCGTCACCGTTCCGGCATTGCGCCCGGCCGTTCCCGCATTGGCTGTGCCGCCGCTGGAAACGATCGCGCCTGTCGTCAAAACGCCGGCCGTCGAGGTGGCGCTGACAGTGCCGCCGTTGCCGTTGGCGCCGCCCGTGGTCGTCAGGGTACCAGTGGTCACTGCCGTGCCGTCCAACATGATGCTGCCTGCTGTGCCGCCCGCGCCGGTGCCCGTCGCTGCACCGGTTTGTGCTGCGATGTTGTTCGTGCCCAGGCTGCCGCTGCCGGTGATGCTCACCACGCCGGCATTGCCACCGGCCTGGTTGGTACCCATCCCTGCACCGCCGCTGGCGGTGATGGCACCGGTGACGGCGCGGTTGACGCCCGTGATCGTGACGTTGCCGGCGTTCTTGCCTGTTGCGGTCATACCGGTACCCAACGCGCCGCCGCTGGTGGTGATCAGCCCGCTGACGGTAAGGGCACCTTGTGAGCTCAGGGTGACATCGGCACCGGCGCTGTTGGTGCCGCCGTTGGCCGTGATGGCCCCCGTGGTGAGGCCTTGCCCGGCCGCATTGTTGGTCACCTGCACGGCACCGGCCGTGCCGCCAGCGCCGGTCCCGAAGGCCGCTCCGCTGCTGGAGCTCAGCCCTCCCAGTGAGATGGCGCCCACCGTCGCCGAGTTGTTGATGACGGTGATCGTGCCCGCATTGCCGCCGCTGGCCAGGGTGGCAATGCCCGCACCGCCCGTTGTATTGACGGCACCGGCTGTGATGGCGCCCGTGGCGGTGACTTGCACATTGGCGCCATTGCCGCCATTTTGGCCAGCGCCTATACCCGGCGTGCCGTTGGCGGTGATGTTGCCCGTGCCAGTGCTTACGCTTGCACCCGAGAGTGTGACGGCGCCAGCATTGCGGCCGGCATAGCCTGCCAGCGTGACGCCACCGGCCGTGTTGATGGTGCCAGCAGCGCCGGTGGACAAAGCGCCCAGCGCACTCAGGTTCACGGCGCCGCCGTCGCCTTTGGCTCCGCCCGTCGTGGTGACTCCCGCGGTCGTCAGGTTGCCCGCGGCAGCCGTATTCGTCACCGAAATGCTGCCGGCCGCACCGCCGGTACCGGTGCCCGTGGCCGTGCCGGTCTGTGCGGCCAGCGCGGCGGCAGTGATGTTGCCGGTACCGCTGTTGGTAACCGTGATGGTTCCTGCATTGCCGCCCGACGCATTGGCGCCCACACCGGCCCCGCCACTGGCGGTCATGGCTGCGCCTGCGATGCCGCCCGCGGCGACTATGGAGACTGCGCCCGCGTTGCCGCCGTTGCCGGCCGTGTTGCCGGCCGTGCCGCTGGCCGTTACAGCGCCCAGCGCGGTGATGGCGCCGGCCGCCGTGATGTTGATTGCACCGGCATTGCGGCCTGCAGTGTTGGCCAGTGCCGTGCCGCCGGTGCTGGTGACGGTGCCCGCGCTCAGTGCACCGGCGGAATTGAGCGTGATGGCGCCGCCGTCGCCGTTGTTGCCGCCCTGGGTGGTGATGTTGCCGGTGCCCAGGCTGGCGCTGGCCACGCTGTTGGTCACGGAGATGCTGCCGGCCGTGCCGCCGGCGCCGGTGGTGACCGCATTGCCGGTGCTGGCGGTCAACCCGCTCACAGCGACGTTACCGTTGCCGCTGTTAGCCAGGATGATGCTGCCCGCGTTGCCCCCGGCCGCGATGCCCGTCGTGCCAGCGGCACCGCCGCTGGCCGTGAGGGTGCCTGTGCTGGAGATGCCGCCGGTGGAGGTAATGTTGATACTGCCGCCCGTACCACCGGCCTGTCCAGCCCCCAGCCCGGCGGAACCGCTGGCGGTGATGGCGGCGGTGGTGACACCGGCGCCCGAGATGCTGACGGCCCCGCCGCTACGGCCTGGGTTGCCGGTTGTGGCAGGGCCTCCGATGGCGTTGATGGCCCCGAGCAGGTTGACAGTGCCCGTAGCGTTGAGGGTGACGTTGCCGGCATTGGTATTGCCGGCGCCTGTGGTGGTGATGCTACCGGCCGCGGTGCTGGTGATATTGGCCGCCGAAAGATTCACGCCGCCGGAAGCCGTTAGTGCGGCATTGAGGGCAATCGTGTTGCCAGCTTCAAAGCGGACCTTGTTGCCCGCCGTCATGGCCAGTGCGCTGGCCAGCGTGATGTTGCGCGAGGCCTGGAGGTACAGCTCGCTATAGCCGGTAATGTCGGCGATCTGGATGGTGTACGTGCCCGTCGGGCTCGGTGGATCGAAGAGGGCCACGTCGGGCGTGCCATCGGCATTGTTGGGCGGTGAGGACTGTATGGTGGTGTTGATGTCGATGTCCTGCGGATCCAGCAGCACCCTTCCGCCAGTGCCGGCCGGCGCGGCCACGTCGATACTGCCGCGCAGGTCCAGCTGCTGCTTGCCCGAAACCTCGACAAAGCCGCCGTCACCACCGTTGGCGCCGCCGCGCGCGCTGATGGCGCCGCTGTGGCGCGTGTCACCGTCGGCCCAGACCACCACTTTTCCGCCTTTGCCGCTGTCTGTCGCGTCGGCCCGTATCGATGCGCCTGCGGCCACATAAGTGCGTGAAGCATTCTGGACGGCCGCATTGCCGCCCTGGTAATCGCCGCCCACCAGCGCGGTGCCGCCGCCGGCTGCGCCGGAGACGTCAATGGCAGCACCGGTGTCCAGCGCCACCTTGTCGCCCAGCACCTGCACCGTGCCGCCGCTCTGGCCCGGGGCGGTGCCGCTGGCATCGAGTGTGCCGGAGACCTGGACAACACCTGTGCCACCGCCGCTCAGCACAATCGTGCCGTTGCGCTCCACGGCTGAGTTGGCGCGGATGACGCCGGACTGGTTGATGACGGTCGCCATGGCATCGCCCATGGCACTGGCCAGCACGGCAACCCGGCCGCCCGTGGCCGTGATACTGCCGCTGTTGGTGATCGCGGCCTGCGCGGCCGCGGCGTCCACCGAGAAGCGCACCAGGCCCACACCCGAGGTGTCGACCGACACACGCGAGCCCGCGAGCAGGCCGACGGAGCCGGCTTCGGCGCTGATGGCGCCGGTATTGCTGACCTGGGGTGCGGCCAGCAGCACGTAGCCGCCGCGCGCGACGTTGATGCTGCCGTGGTTGTCCACGCGGCCGGAGGCGTTGCCGCTGAAGGTGTAGCGGCCTGCCATGAAGTCGCCGTTGCCGATGTCGAGACTGGAGGCGACGAGCCCGCCCACATTGACTTGCGCCCCAGGAGCGAACATCACACCGGCCGGGTTGATCAGGAAGACCTGGCCGTTGGCGCTCAGCGAACCGAAGATGGATGAGGCACCGTTGCCGATGACGCGGTTCAGCGCGACGGACGAAGCGCCGGGCTGCACGAACTGCATCGATTGGCCCACGCCGATGTTGAAGCTTTGCCAGTTCAGCACCGCCTTGTCGCTGGTCTGGTTGACCACCATGGCGTTGGCCGACGGCGTGCTGACGCTGGCCTGGCCTCCCACCACCTGCGCGCCTTCAGGCAAGGCGGTGGCCCAGGGCGAGACAGCCGCCAGCAGGGTTGCAAGCAGGCGCGACAGCCTGCGGTCGCTGCGGATGCGGTAAGTGGCCGAGAGCTTGCGCGACAGGCGGACCACCACCGTGCGCACGGTCCAAGGGCGATAGGCGGCGCGAGGGGAAGAAGTGGGGGCGGTCATGATGGGTATGCAGAGCAGGGGTTGGGGCCGGGCTAGAACCAGGCTTGGACCGACAGCCAGGCGCGCGGCGCACGGTCCGGGTCGCCGGTGGACGGCGGCGCCGTCGTCGTGCGCCATGCCAGGTAGGTCTTGACCAGGAATTTGCCGGGCTGGCCCAGCGTGGCGCCCACACCGACGGAACCGAGGCTCAGCGTGTTGGCATTGCCCGGCACAGTGGGGCCGTTCTGGTTGAAGCGAATGCGCCCATGGTCATAGAAAGCCAGCAGAGTCAAAGGCTCACCCCAGACCGTTGGCGCGAGCTGGTAACGCGACTCCAGGTTCAACAGGAAACCGGCGTCGCCGACGCCTTCCCCCACCGGGTAGCCGCGCACGCCATTGGGCCCGCCCAGAACCATTTTTTCGGCCGAGCTGAGGTTTTTCGACGCCAGCTGGGCCTGTGCCGCGACGTGAAAGCTGTAAGCGGCATCAAAAAACTGGGAGCGCTGGAATTCCAGGTTCAGCTTGCTGAAACCGCCCGCTGTGCGCAGGCCGCCGAGGCCATCGTCAAGCGCCTGATCGGCCGCATTCAACGTGAGGCGGCCGAAGGTGGCGTTCACGGCATAGTTGTTCAGGCTGCTGCCGCCCGCCAGTTCGTCGATGAAGTTACCCGCCAGCCCCAGCCTGAGCGCGGCGATGTCGCGCTCGCTTTTGAGTGCGGGTGTGCGCGTTTCGTCAACGAGCTTTTTTTGCTCTGCACTGATGAGGCCGTACAAATTGTTGGCGCGCCCGCGCAGCAGGGGGTGGGACAGGGTGAGGCCGAGAATGTCGGCCCGGCCGCTGGCCCCCAGCGGCTCGAATTGCTTGCCCAGCGCGTAGTCCAGGCGCACCGCGCTGACACCCACCCGCGTGCCGTAAGCGCCGACCGGCACGGTGTAGCCGGCGCGGTACAGGGTCGAGCCAGCCTGGTCGCTTTGCTGGGTGCTCACGGCCAGCACGTCACCGCGCCCCAGCAGGTTGTTGAGATTGGCACTTAACGTGACACGCGCGGCACCAGCGGCGCGCGCGCCATGGTTGTCTACGCTGACCGAGCCGTCGGCGCGCGGCCCTTTGCCCTGCACGGTGATCAGGACATCCGCCAGGCCCAGGCGATCTCCAGGCTCGACCGTAGCGCCGGCGTCATATCCCGCCAGGTCGCGCAACAGCAACACGGGCTTGTCGAGTGCGTATTCGGTAACGGCGTCACCGGACCGCAGCTGGCTGCCCACCAGTTCTTCCGCGAACGCCTTTGAGATGCCGGCGCCGTCGACACGCACAGAAACGCGGCCGACCCGCGCTTCAATGATGGTGATGGCGACAGTCCCGCCTTCTGCGGGAAACGCCTGCTCGGGCAGGTACGCCTGCGTGAGCAGATAGCCGTTCTGCCGGTAAAGCGCGCTGATGGCATTGGCGGCATCTGTGAGGCCGGCCAGATCCGTGGGCCGGTGGAGCCGGCTCGACAGCAAAGCCGCAAGTGCTTCACTGGAGAAAACGCTGTTGCCGGAAAAGCTGAACGCCGCTGGTGTAATGCGCGCAGTTCCCGCCGCTGGCTCCGCAATCCGGGGCGGTGCCAGTTCGGGCAGTGGCCCGCTACGCAAGGGCAGCAACGGTAACGAACCTTGCGGCTCCAGCAGCGTTCCGGCATCGGGCCGCACGTCTGCCCGGACCTGCGCCAGCGCAGGGACGTGCAGGGCGATGCATACGCCCAGAACTCCCCAGGCGACAAGCCTGGATGCCAGAAAGACTGAACTGCTCAAGAAGCGACCCTTTCGGCGTACAAATGCAACAAAATGTTTTATCGGTTGTAGCGCTTTGCTCTTACGCTGTCCAATATTTTTTGTTAAAACACCTCCTATTTTCGCTGTAAGTGTTTGTTTTTGCACAGTTATTTAAAGATCCTGGAAAAATAAGCCGGCATGCCGATGGCTCTTTGCCAAATGTAAGTAAATGTTCATGGCCCTATTCCCACCGACAGGCAGACAGAAGTGGTCGTCGTCCGCACGAAGGAGCACCGGTCAATAGGGATAAGAAGAGGAGGCAAAGAAGAGGGGCGGCACTCATGGGGTACGCGCCGGCCGGCAGCGCCCGTACTGGCGAGGGCTGCGCCAGAAGCCTGCGGGCGGCATGCCCAGGCCATGCTTGCTATCTTTTTGAGAGCTGCTTGCGCACGTCCAGTGGGAATGGTGAGCCGTTTGATGCCCAATCGTGGCACCGACCCGTTGGCCGGGGTTGCCAACGGGATCGCCGCCAACCGGGAGCCACCAAGCCACAGCGAAACTACCGACGCAGCAGAAGGCGCCGGTTAACGGCCCCCAAAAAAAACAGGCTGGAGTCAGCCAGGCCCCCTCGCTAAAGATACGAGAAGGGGATACGAGAAGGGGAGGATGAGTGCCAGTGCCGGGGTCAGCTCAGGCTGTGCCCCACACCTCGCGTGCGGTTTCGACCACCAGGCGCAGCTTGTTGCGTTGCGCTTCCACGGCGATGTTGTTGCCGTGCACGGTGCTGCTGAAGCCGCACTGCGGTGACAGCGCGAGCTGCTCCAGCGGCGCGTATTTCGCAGCGTCTTCAATGCGGCGCTTCAGGTCGTCCTTGCTTTCCATTTCACCGAACTTGGTAGTGACCAGGCCCAGCACCACGGTCTTGCCCTTGGGCAGGTAGCGCAGGGGTTTGAAGTCGCCGCTGCGGCTGTCGTCGTACTCGAGGAAATAGGCGTCCAGGTCCATCTCCTTGAGCAGCGCCTCGGCCACCGGCTCGTAGTTGCCGGCCGCGGCGTGGGTGCTCTTGAAGTTGCCGCGGCACAAATGCATGGCCAGCGTCATGCCGGCGGGCTTTTGCGCGACCACCTTGTTGATGAATTTGGCGTAGCGGTGCGGCAGCTCGTTGGGATCGTCTCCGCGCTGGCGCGCCGCTTCACGCATTTTCTCGTCGCACAGGTAGGCCAGGTTGGTGTCGTCCATCTGCACATAGGTACAGCCGGCCGCGGCCAGGCTGCGCAGTTCGTCGCCATAGGCCTTGGCTACGTCGTCGTAAAAAGCCGGGTCGAGTTCGGGATAGGCCTCTTTGCTGATGCCGGCGCGGCCGCCGCGAAAGTGCAGCATCGTGGGTGAGGGAATGGTGACCTTGGGCGTGTTGCCCGCACTGACCTGGCTTTTGAGGTACTGGAAGTCGGCGAGCTGGATGTCCTTGACGTGGCGCACCTTGTCGATCACCCGCATCACCGGCGGCGCCAGTTCCATGCTGCCGTCGGGCCGCTGGATGGTGACCGGGATATCGGTCTTCACGCCGCCGATCTGCTCGAGGAAGTCGATGTGGAAGTAGGTGCGGCGGAATTCGCCGTCAGTGATGCTTTTGAGGCCCACGTCTTCCTGGAACTTCACGATTTCGGTGATGGCCTGGTCTTCGACCTTGCGCAGTTGTTCGGGCGTGATCTGGCCCTTGGCCTTTTGCTCGCGGGCTTCCAGCAGGTACTGCGGGCGCAGAAAGCTGCCGACATGGTCATAACGGGCGGGTAGCTTGGCGGTCATGGGAAAGTCTCCATCGGTTGCAGGCACAAACCCCCATGGTATTCCAGCAAAATCACCCCTTATTGAATACAGAAATTCCGTATTTACCCTGAATTTCCCTATTTTTCTTGGCTTTATGGCAATTTATGTATACATTGCGTATCCATGAATGCCCAGAAATCGACTTTCCCCCTGAACGCCTGGTATGCCGCCGCTTATGACGTAGAGGTGGGCCGCACGCTGCTGGCGCGCACGATTTGCAAACAGAAGGTGGTGATGTTCCGCCGCACCGACGGCCAGGTCGCCGTACTGGAAGACGCCTGCTGGCACCGGCTGCTGCCGCTGTCCATGGGCGCGCTGAACGGCGACGAGGTGACCTGCGGTTACCACGGCCTGGTCTATAACGCCCAGGGCCGCTGCACCCACATGCCCAGCCAGGAAACGCTGAACCCTTCGGCCTGCGTGCGTGCCTTCCCGGTACTGGAAAAGCATCGCTTTGTCTGGATCTGGCCCGGCGACCCGGCCAAGGCCGACCCGGCGCTGGTGCCCGACATGCACTGGAACGACGACGCAGACTGGGCCGGCGACGGCAAGCTGATCACGGTGAAGTGCGACTACCGCCTGGTCGTCGACAACCTGATGGACCTGACCCACGAAACCTTTGTGCACGGCTCCAGCATCGGCCAGCGCGCCGTGGCCGAGGCGCCCTTTGTCGCCACGCATGGCGACCGTACGGCCACCGTCACGCGCTGGATGGAGAACATCGACGCACCGCCGTTCTGGGCCGGGCAGATCGAGCATGCGCGCGGCTACAGGGGCAAGGTGGACCGCTGGCAAATCATCAAATTCGAAGCGCCCTGCACTGTGAACATCGACGTCGGCGTGGCCGAAGCCGGATCGGGTGCGCCACCCAAAGACGGCCAGCCGGGCGACCGCAGCAAGGGCGTCAATGGTTTTGTGCTGAATACCGTGACGCCGGAAACAGACGGCAGCTGCCACTACTTCTGGGCTTTCGCACGCAATTACTGCCTGGGTGAACAGCGCCTGACGCACCAGCTGCGCGAGGGCGTGGCCGGCATCTTCCGCGAGGACGAACATGTGCTGGAGGCCCAGCAAATCGCCATCGACGAACACCCGGACCACCAGTTCTACAACCTCAACATCGATGCCGGCTCGATGTGGGCCCGGCGCCTGATAGACGGACTGATCGCGAAAGAAAAACCACCGGCGCCTGTCATCACTATCCGGCTGGCGGCCTGAGGCGGGGATCATTTTTTATGCGAACCACAATCAATGCTATCAATTCAGTAGCTTCCAGCGCAGATTCCGAAAGGGCTACAGGCCAAAATAGCCTTGAAAGCGCGCAGGTGCGGGCGCAGCTTCAGCTTCGCGAGATGATCCTGGCCGGCGAGTTGCCCGGCGGAGCACGCATTGCCGAGCTGTCCATCGTTGAAAAACTCGGCTTCTCACGCACACCCATCCGCGCGGCATTGATGCGGCTGGAGCAGGAAGGCCTGCTGGAGTCGCTGCCCAACGGCGGCTACGCCGTGCGCACGTTTTCCGAACGCGATGTGTCCGAAGCGATCGAACTGCGCGGCACCATTGAAGGGCTGTCGGCGCGGCTGGCCGCCGAGCGCGGCGCACCCACCGTGGTGCTGAACGAAGCCCGCGAATGCCTGGGCAAGATCGATGCGGTGCTCAGCCAGCCTGCGCTGGACGATGAGGCTTTCTCTTCCTACGTCGCGCTGAACGAGCGGTTTCATGAACTGCTGGGTGAAATGGCCGGTAGCAGCGTCATTGCCAAAGAGCTCGAACGCGTGTTCAGCCTGCCGTTTGCGTCGCCTTCGGGTTTTGTGGTGGTGCAGGCCAATTCCCCGGGCGCTCGCGACATGCTGGTCGTGGCGCAGGACCAGCACCGACAGGTGCTCGACGCCATTGAGCAGCGCGAGGGCTCGCGCGCCGAAGCGATCATGCGCGAGCACTCACGCCTGGCCCAGCGCAACCTGCGCGCTGCCGTGGCCAGCCACAACCTGGACCAGATGCCCGGCGTGCGGCTCATACGGAAGAAATGACGTCCCCCCAAAGCGGCCTGCGGCCGCCTCCCCCCAAGGGGCGCCACCAGTGGCCCGGCAAAGCCGGTTCCACGGCGGCCCTCGAATTTAAGAGATCACGGAAAACTGAATGAAAGCCACCTCCAGCTGGACCGATGCGGTCATTGAATCTTTTGACGAACTCACGCCCACCGTGCGCGAGTTCCGCATCCGGCCCATGGGTGACGCAGCCACCGTGCAGCGCCACGAACCTGGCAGCCACCTGCAGGTACAGCTGCTGGTGGACGACAAGCCGCAGCTTCGTTCTTACTCACTGGTCAGCGAGACCGATGGCCAAACGTATCGCATCGCGGTGAAGCGGCTGGACGACGGCCGCGGCGGTTCGCGCGCGATGTGGCAGCTGGCCGCTGGCGACCGGTTGCAGGTGAGCGGGCCGCGCAACCATTTCCCGCTGGACTTCAATGCCCCGGCTTACCTGCTGGTGGCCGGCGGCATAGGCATCACGCCGCTGGTGGGCATGGCCCTGGCGCTGGCCGACCGCTGTGCGCAGTCGGGCCGGCCGCTGCGCATGCTGTATGGCGTGCGCAGTGAATCTGAACTGGCTTACGGCGAAATGCTGCGGGCTTGCCTGGGCGAGCGGCTGCAGGCGGCCGTCGACGCGCGCATCGATTTCGCCGGCGAGATCGCAGCGCTACCGGCCGGCGCGCAAATGTATGTCTGCGGCCCGGTGCCCATGCTGGACGCGGCGCGCCATGCCTGGGAAGCCTCGGGCCGGCCAGCGGCCGACCTGCGTTATGAAACCTTCGGCAACAGCGGGCGCTTCGCACCGCAGGCTTTTCGGGTGCAAATCCCCCGCCACGCGCTGGACATCACTGTGCCGGCCGACTGCAGCCTGCTGGATGCGCTGGAGCAGGCTGGGGTGCAGGCCGTCTTCGACTGCAAGCGCGGCGAATGCGGCCTGTGCACACTGGACGTGCTGGCGGTCGACGGCGAGATCGACCACCGCGACGTCTTTCTGAGCGAGCACGAGAAACAACAAAACACGCGCTTGTGCGCCTGTGTCTCGCGCGTGGTCGGTTCGGTGACGCTGGATTCTTCCTACCGGCCCGACGCGTGAGGGGACAACTTGTGTGCGATCACCGGGTCATGCGCGCGATGATCGCGCAACCGACCGCGAACCAACAGCAACCCCGTGAGCGGCAACCCACACAATGAAGCCATGGAGGGCATGGCCGATGTGTTCACATATCGAACATTTGTGCTGATACCGCACTCATACTAGACTCGCACCGTTTTACGGCCGGATGCCGGCGACCTGAACTCCGCCGCGTTTGACGCAGCAGCAAGAACTGAAAACCACCCAGGAGACAAGCATGAAAAAACGTACCTTCCTCACCGCCGCCGCGCTGTCGGCCGCGGCACTTGCCGCCGCCCCGGCACTGGCCCAGGACAACACCTTCAAGATCGGCCTGATCCTGCCGATGACGGGCCAGCAGGCCACCACCGGCCGGCAGATCGAGGCGGCCGTGCGCCTTTACATGGCGCAGAACGGCGACAGCGTGGCGGGCAAGAAAATCCAGCTGATCGTGAAGGACGACACCTCACTGCCGGACACCACACGGCGCCTGGCGCAAGAGCTGGTGGTCAACGACAAGGTCAACGTGCTGGCAGGCTTCGGCATCACGCCCTCGGCCCTGGCCACCGCGCCCATTGCGACGCAATCCAAGACGCCCATGGTGGTGATGGCGGCGGCAACATCCAGCATCACGCAGGCTTCCCCCTACATCGTGCGCAGCAGCTTCACGCTGCCGCAGGTTTCGGTCGCCCTGGCCGACTGGGCGCCCAAGAACGGCATCAAGACGGTGGTCACGCTGGTGTCCGACTACGGCCCCGGCATCGACGCGGAGAAATTCTTCAAGGACCGCCTGACCTTTAATGGCGGCCAGGTGACCGAAGCGCTGCGCGTGCCGCTGCGCAATCCCGACTTCGCGCCCTTCCTGCAAAAAGTGCGGGACAACAAGCCCGATGCGCTCTTCGTCTTCGTGCCTTCGGGCGCAGGCGCCGCGGTGATGAAGCAGTTTCTTGAGCGCGGCCTGGACAAGGCCGGCATTCGGCTGATCGCCACCGGCGATGTGACGGACGACGACCAGCTCAACGACATGGGTGACGGCGCGATTGGCGTCGTTACTTCGCACCACTACTCGGCGGCGCACCCCTCGGCGATGAACAAAAAATTCGTGGAAGCGTTTGCCAAAGCCAACAAGGGCCTGCGCCCCAACTTCATGGCGGTGGGTGGCTATGACGGCATGCGGGTAATTTACGAGGCGCTCAAAACCAGCAAGGGCCAGGGTGGCGGCGACGCGCTGCTCGAAGCCATGAAGGGCCAGCTGTTTGAAAGCCCGCGCGGCAAGATTTTCATCGACGCACAGACGCGCGACATCGTGCAGGATGTCTATCTGCGCAAGGTCGAGAAGAAGGACGGGCAACTCTACAACGTGGAGTTTGATGTGATCAAGGACGTCAAGGATCCCGGGAAGAACAAGTAACCCCCCGAAGCGCCGCTTCGCGTCGCCTTCCCCCTGCTGGGGGCAACACCAGCGGCCCGGCGAAGCCGGTTCCGCGGTATTCCTGGCACGGACCTCTCTCAAGCAAACACTGATCCTCTGGCCAAAGCATGCTGACCCTTCTTTTTGACGGAATCGCCTACGGCATGCTGCTGTTCATCCTGGCGGTGGGCCTGGCGGTGACCATGGGCCTGATGAATTTCATCAACCTCGCGCATGGCGCTTTCGCGATGGCCGGCGGCTACATCACCGTGTTGCTGATGCAGCACTTCGGCGTGCCTTTTTTGCTGTGCCTGCCGCTGGCCTTCGCCGGCTCAGCGCTGCTGGGCGCTGTGCTGGAGCGCACGCTGTACCGGCCGCTGTACAACAAGCCGCACCTGGACCAGGTGCTGTTTTCGATCGGCCTGGTGTTCATGGCGGTGGCCAGCGTGGACTACTTCGTCGGCTCGACGCAGCAGATCGTGCAGCTGCCCCAATGGCTCAAGGGCCGCACCGAGATCGGCAGCGGCGCCTGGATGCTGGGCATGGGCCACTACCGGCTGTTCATCATTGCGGTGTGCGCCGCGCTCACGCTGGGCCTGCAATACGTGCTGACTCGCACGCGCTTCGGCAGCCGCTTGCGTGCCTCGGTGGACGACCAGCGCGTGGCGGCCGGCCTGGGCATCAACGTCAACATCGTGTTCCTTTCGACCTTCGCCGTCGGCTCGGGACTGGCCGGCCTGGGCGGCGCGCTGGGCGCCGAAGTGCTGGGGCTGGATCCGAGCTTTCCGCTCAAGTTCATGATTTACTTCCTGATCGTGGTGGCCGTGGGCGGCACCACGTCGATCACCGGGCCGCTGCTGGCCGCGCTGCTGCTGGGCATTGCCGACGTGGCGGGCAAGTACTACATCCCCAAGCTGGGGGCCTTCATCGTTTACAGCCTGATGATCGTGATTTTGATCTGGCGGCCGCAGGGCCTCTTTGTGCGCAAGGGCGGCAGATAAATGAACACTCAAACGTCCCTGCTTAAAAACAGCCGCTGGAAGCTCTGGGAACCGGTGCTCTGGCTCGCCGCCTTCGCCGCGCCAGTGCTGATGCCCAGCCACGCGTCCATCATCAATGAGATCGCCATCGTCGCGCTGTTCGCGGTGTCGCTGGATCTGGTGCTGGGTTACACCGGCATCGTCTCGCTGGGCCATGCAGCCTTCTTCGGCATAGGCGGCTATGCGGCGGCGCTGTTCGCCAAGCTGGTCATGCCGGACCCGCTGGTGGGCCTGGCGGTGGGCATCGCCACCGCCACACTGCTGGGTGCTGTGTGTTCACTCACCATCCAGCGCGGCAGCGACCTGACACGGCTCATGGTGACACTGGGGGTGGCGCTGATCCTGCTGGAGCTGGCCAACAAGCTTGACTGGCTGACCGGCGGCGCCGACGGCCTGCAAGGCGTGGTCATGGGCCCGCTGCTGGGCCGCTTCGAGTTTGACCTGTCGGGCCGCACCGCCGCCTATTACTCGCTGGCCGTGCTGCTCATTTTGTTTGTGCTGATGCGTCGCCTCGTGCATTCGCCGCTGGGCGCGACACTCAAGGCGATACGCGACAACCGCCTGCGCGCCATGGCCATCGGCATTCCGGTCGCTTCGCGGCTGACCGTGGTCTACACGGTGGCAGCCGGCGTCGCGGGCGCCGCGGGAGCGTTGATGACGCAAACCACCGGCTTTGCCTCGCTGGATTTGTTTGAGTTTCATCGTTCGGCCGATGTGCTGCTGATCCTGGTGGTCGGCGGCGCTGGCTGGCTGTATGGCGGCGTAGCCGGGGCCATCGTGTTCAAGCTGATGCAGGACGCGCTGTCGTCCATCACGCCGCAGTACTGGACCTTCTGGATAGGCCTCTTCCTGGTGGTGCTGGTGCTGGTGGGGCGCGAGCGCCTGGTCCGGCCCTGGGCATGGTTGCCTAAGCGCGGAGGCCAGCCATGAGCGCGGCGCCGCACAGCGACGCGGTGCTGTCCGCGCAAGGGCTGGTGATGCGCTTCGGTGGCATTGCCGCCACCAACAACGTGAGCCTGAACCTGCGTCGCGGCGCGCGCCATGCGCTGATAGGGCCGAACGGTGCGGGCAAGACCACGCTGGTCAACCTGCTGACGGGCGTTCTGCAGCCGACCGAGGGCCGCATCCTCCTCGACGGCGAAGATATCACGCGGCTGGCGCCGCACCAGCGCGTCAAGCGCGGGATGGTGCGTACCTTCCAGATCAACCAGCTCTTCGATTCGCTCACGCCGCTGGAAACGCTGGCACTGACCGTATCGCAACAAGCGGGGCTCGGCGCGAAATGGTGGCAGGCGCTGGGGCGCAACCGGCGCGTGGCCGAGCGCTGCGAACAGTTGCTGGAGCAGTTTCACCTGACCGGAGTGATGGATCAACCGACACGCATGCTGGCCTACGGAAAGCGCCGCTTGCTGGAAATCGCCGTGGCGCTGGCCTGCGAGCCGCGTGTGCTGCTGCTCGACGAACCCGTGGCGGGTGTGCCGGCCGGCGAGCGCGAAGAACTGCTGCAGACCGTGGCCGCACTGCCCGCTGACGTGTCGGTACTGCTGATCGAGCACGACATGGACCTGGTGTTCAGCTTCGCCACCACCATGACGGTACTGGTCAACGGCACGCTGCTGACCGAGGGTACGCCTGAGGAAATCGCGGCCGACCCTCAGGTCAAGGCGGTCTATCTGGGCCATGGCGAAGAGGTGGCTCATGGCTGAACTGCTCAAGGTCGACAAACTGCGCGCCGGCTACGGTGAGGCAGTGGTGCTGCACGAGGTGTCGTTCGCACTGGGCGAGGGACAGACGCTCGCGCTGCTGGGCCGTAACGGCACCGGCAAAACCACGCTGATCAACACACTGGCAGGCGCGACGCGGCAGCACGGCGGCGCCATCTCGTTCGGGGCGGGCACATCCATGGTCGCGTTGCACCATTTGCCCTCGCACGAACGCGCGGCGGCCGGCATAGGCTGGGTGCCGCAGGAGCGCAATATCTTCAAGTCGCTGACGGTGCACGAGAACCTGACGGCGGTGGCGCGCCCGGGCAAATGGAACCCCGAAGGCGTGTACGCCATGTTCCCGCGCCTGGCCGAGCGAAAGGGCAACCTGGGCACGCAGCTGTCGGGCGGCGAGCAGCAGATGCTGGCTGTGGGCCGGGCGCTGGTACTCAACCCGAAGCTGCTGCTGCTCGACGAACCGCTGGAGGGCCTGGCGCCCATCATCGTGGAGGAGCTGCTGCGCGCCATACGCCGCATCACGCGCGAAGAGGGCCTGAGCGCCATCATCGTGGAGCAGCACCCGCAAGCCATTCTGGCGATTTCCGACAGCGCCGTGGTGCTGGACCGCGGCATGGTAGTCCACACCGGAACGGCCCAGGCGTTGCGCGAGCAGCCCGAGCGCCTGGACCATTTGCTGGGTGTTGCGCGCTGAGCGGCGCAGGCCCGCCAACCTGGCTTTTTTTATTTCGCGCTTAAAGCGCTCAAAAAACGGCTACGCGCCGCCATCGTGAATGAGCTCCGCGGCAAAGCGGCTTTCTGTGCTGAAAAGTCAAAAGCAATACACCTTTTTGCGTAGATTCACTTACTAGGGTTTTCCCCTCCGACGGCCTACAATCGCAGACCTTACAAGAAATTGACGGTCGACCCGACCGTTTCCGCTGGAGACCTTGCTGATGCCGACACCCCCCACCGCGACGCCCAATAGCACTGAAGCCAATCGCGAAGAAAAACGCGCCGAATTGCGCCTCGCCGCACTTGAATACCACGAGTTTCCGACCCCGGGCAAGATCGCCATCGCAGCGACCAAACAGCTGACCAACCAGCGCGACCTGGCCCTGGCTTATTCGCCAGGCGTCGCCGCACCTTGCGAAGAAATTGTCAAGGACCCGAATAACGCCTTCAAGTACACCAGCCGCGGCAACCTTGTGGCTGTCGTGACCAACGGCACCGCCGTGCTGGGCCTGGGCGACATCGGCCCTTTGGCCTCCAAGCCGGTCATGGAAGGCAAGGGCGTGCTGTTCAAGAAGTTCGCCGGCGTGGATGTGTTCGACATTGAGATCGACGAAAAAGACCCGGCCAAGCTGGTCGACATCATTGCTTCGCTGGAGCCGACCTTCGGCGCCATCAACCTTGAAGACATCAAGGCGCCCGACTGTTTTTATATCGAGCGTGAGCTGCGCAAGCGCATGAAGATCCCGGTCTTCCATGATGACCAGCACGGTACCGCCATCACCGTAGGTGCGGCCGTCCTGAATGCGCTCAAGGTTGTCGGCAAAGGTCCGGGGCAAGTCAAGCTCGTGACGTCCGGCGCGGGCGCGGCCGCCCTGGCTTGCCTGAACCTGTTGCTCAAGCTGGGCATCCAGCGCGAAAACGTGTTCGTGACCGATCTGGCCGGCGTGGTCTATGAAGGCCGCACCGAGCTGATGGACGAAGACAAGATCCAGTTCGCGCAGAAGACCGATGCACGCACGCTTGCCGACGTCATCGCTGGCGCGGACATCTTCCTGGGCCTTTCCGCCGGTGGCGTGCTCAAGAAAGACATGGTCGCCAAAATGGCCGCCAAGCCCATCATCCTGGCGCTGGCCAATCCCAATCCCGAGATCACGCCGGAGGACGTCCGGACCGTGCGCGACGACGCCATCATGGCGACCGGCCGCACCGACTACCCGAATCAGGTCAACAACGTCCTGTGCTTTCCCTACATCTTCCGCGGCGCACTGGATGCCGGGGCCTCCACCATCACCATCGAGATGGAAATCGCGGCTGTACACGCCATAGCCGAGCTGGCGCAGGCCGAGCAAAGTGAAGTCGTGGCAGCCGCCTACGTGGGTGAAAAGCTGGCGTTCGGGCCCGAATACCTGATTCCCAAGCCTTTCGATCCGCGCCTCATGATGAAGATCGCGCCCGCCGTCGCGCAGGCGGCGGCCGACAGCGGGGTGGCCCTGCGGCCCATTCAGGACATGAACGCTTACCGCGAGCGGCTGCAAAGCTTTGTCTACGCCTCGGGCACGGTGATGAAACCGATTTTCGCGGCCGCCAAGGCCGCCAGCCGCAAGCGTGTGGCCTATGCCGAGGGTGAGGAAGAACGCGTGCTGCGTGCCTGCCAGATCGTGGTGGATGAAGGACTCGCACGCCCGACACTGATCGGCCGGCCCGCCATCATTGCCCAACGCATCGAAAAATTCGGCCTGCGCCTTAAGGAGGAGCTCGACTACGACGTCGTCAATGTCGAGCAGGATCATCGCTACCGCGACTTCTGGCAAACCTATCACCGCCTCATGGAACGCCGTGGTGTGACGGTGCAGATCGCCAAAATCGAAATGCGCCGCCGCCTCACATTGATCGCCGGCATGTTGCTGCACAAAGGCGACGTGGACGGGCTGATTTGCGGCACCTGGGGCACGACGGCCCATCATCTGGACTATCTGGATCAGGTCATCGGCAAGCGCGAAGGCGTCAACACCTATGCCTGCATGAACGGCTTGTTGCTTCCGGGGCGCCAGGTGTTCCTGCTCGATACGCACGTCAACTGCGATCCGACTGCGGAACAGCTCGCGGAGATCACCACCATGGCGGCCGAGGAAATGATGCGCTTTGGCATCAAGCCCAAGGCGGCTCTGCTGTCGCATTCGAATTTTGGCTCTTCCAACCTGCCCAGCGCCCTGAAAATGCGCCGCACGCTGGAGTTGCTGCGCGAGAAAGCGCCATGGCTTGAGGTTGACGGGGAGATGCATGGCGACATGGCACTGGACGCCGATGCACGCGCCCTCATCATGCCGAACAGCACCCTGACGGGTGAGGCCAACCTCCTGGTACTGCCCAATATTGATGCAGCGAACATTTCCTACAACCTGCTGAAAACAGCGGCGGGTGGCAATATCGCCATCGGCCCGGTTTTGCTGGGGGCAAACAAGCCCATGCACATCCTGACCGCTACGGCAACGGTGCGCCGTATTGTCAACATGACCGCACTGACGGTAGCGGATGCCAATGCGAGTCGATGAGCCAAAATTAGATAGCTAGCACTAACTTAGTGCATCAATGACCTCTCTCTTTACTGCCTAAATTTTCAGCATCCACTTGCGTTTTTTAGCCACATGCGGCAAACTACCTCTCTTGAAATTTAAGGGTTAACCCGAAAAATCGGTGGGTAACTCTGAATTCGAGAAAAAGGTTTTTTTCATGTTGCGCAATGGGTGGGCGGCCAAAACGGCCATGTTGCTGGTTTTGGCAACCGGTCTGGCCGGGTCAATCCCCAGCATGGTGCAGGCAAAGGGCCCGGTTCCGATCGGGACCATAGCGACCGTCCAATTGCCCCCCCAGGGACGCGACATGATGGTGCTGATCTACCAGGGCGGGCCTTTCAAGCATGAAAAGGACGGCGTGGTGTTTGGGAACCGGGAACGACTTCTACCGGCTCAAAGTCGCGGTTACTACCGCGAATACACCGTCAGAACGCCCGGTGAGCGCAGCCGGGGAGCCCGGCGCATCGTTTGTGGTGGCTTGAAACCTGTCGCACCTGATGCCTGTTATTACACCGACGATCACTATGCGAGTTTTCGCAAAATCGTTCAATAAATTGAACTGTGATCGTTATTTTGAGTTTTTGACTTAAGAGAAAGAGTAGCGGAGATGGATACACCACTTCGTCGGGACAACGAAACGCCTTTGCGCAAGGACGGTGAAACGCCCTTGCGCGGCGTACGTCCCAATATCGTTCAATCCATACGGGCCTTCCGGGTGCAAGACCTGCAGGATGCCGCGACACATTTAAACCAGCATTTCCTGTACGCCAACCTGGGCAACGCCCAGAGCAAGCAGGACGTGCTGGACATGATTGCGGCGCAGTACACCTTTCCGGCGCATTTCGGCAAAAACTTCGACGCACTGTACGACTGCATGACGGACCTGGTCCACAAGTCAGGCCCGCAACCCGGCTTTATTGTCGTGCTCGAGCAAATTCCGGCCAACGCCAAATTTGACAAGGAAGCGCGCGAGCAGTTGCTCGACATCTTCCGGGATGCCTCTGATTACTGGGCGGATCGCAAGATACCGTTCAGATGTTTCTATTCTTTTCTGTAGCCCGCTCCCCAGACATTGGCCAAGGGGATCGGGCGAATGAGGCCCAGCAAGCAACCGCGGAAGGCGAAGAAATCATGCCGACCGACAAATTGGTAGACGTGTCGCCACTGGCGTTGCGCATGAGCAGCCCGTTTAATGCGGGTTACTGGCTGGCAGCTGCCTGAAAAAAGGCGCGCTGTCCGGTTCACAAAAGGCCCGCTTGTTGCGGGCTTTTTTTCGCCAGGCCGGAAGTTAAGGCAACGGCCGCATCCGACAGCACCGCGCCGCGACTTAAAACATGTAGTAAAGAATGCGGTGAAAATATTTGCTGATATCAATCGGGATGCGCACCAGCATCAGCTGAAGACGCGCGATGCCGGACAATCGCGGTCGAACCCGATGGCCGATTTGCGTGTCGGTTCCCGCCTGGCGGACCGGATAGGGCAACAAGGCATAGGTGTTGATACCGTGTAAATGCCTCGCCTCCATAAAGTCGTCAACGGCCATGTAAAACCGCGTTGATCGCCGTATCAGCTCCGCGGCCTCTCGCGGTCCCAGCACATAAGCCGCCGCGCCGGAAGGGTCACCCCAGTACTTTGCGTAGGGTGTGTCGCCGATGAATTTGTGCCGTTTCTCAAAGACGCCTGCGAGCCTGACCATGGGATACGGTGCCAATTCAAGCTGGGCGAGCAACGCCGTACTTAGCGTTGGAATTAATACGTCATCTTCCAGCACCAGGCATTTTTCGCCCTCGGCCAGCACTGCTCTCCAGGCATCCTGATGCGCCAGAAAACAGCCGACCTCCCCGGGCGACATGCTGTAACCATAACGAATCCGACGCGCACTTTCGCTGTAGCCTACCTCGGCCAGCCGTTCTGGGTCGACTCGCACACCATCAATCAGGCTATAGCGCAGCCCCAGCGCCATCATTTGCCGGTCAATAGTCGCTCGCCTGGTGGTCGCCTCGGGAAGTGAGATGACAAATATCTTCATATCAGGTGTACCGAACAGCTAATTGCGCAGTTGCGCTACGCTCCGCGCCAGGGCCACATACTCGGTCACCCCGACTTCTTCAGCGCGCCGCTGGACATCAAACTGCCCGCCAAAACCGTGGCTGTCCAGCCACTTTCCCAAGGTGTGGCGCAGCAACTTGCGGCGCTGGCTAAAGGCGACCTGCACCAGCTCACTCAGGAGCTTGACGTCCAGCGCCACAGGCGCTGCATGCGGCACCATGCGCACCACGGCGCTATCGACCCGCGGCGGCGGATCAAAACTGTGCGGCGGCACGAACAGCACGTTTTCCATCGCGTAGCGCCACTGCAGCATCACGCTGAGCCGGCTGTAATCGCTGGTAGCTGGCACCGCCACCATCCGGTCTATCACTTCTTTTTGCAACATGAAGTGCTGGTCTTCTATGACCTCCACGGCATCCAGCAAATGAAACAGGATGGGTGTGGAAATGTTGTAGGGGAGATTGCCGACCACCCGAAGTTTTTGCCCTTCGGCACAGGCCGTTCGCGCCAGCTGGCGGACATCCACTTTCAACACGTCGGACTCAACCACGGCAAGCTGGGGGTGCAATCGCAACTGGCGGGCAAGATCGCGGTCCAGCTCAATGACCGTCAAGTGCCCCACCCGTTCAACCAAGGGTTGGGTCAGCGCAGCCAATCCAGGCCCGATCTCCACCATGGCCTGTCCTGGACGTGGAGCAATCGCCTGCACAATCCCCTCAATGACGCCTTGGTCCGTCAGGAAATGCTGGCCAAAACGCTTGCGCGGAATATGTTTCACATTGGGGGCGACCTAAAGCCGCCAGACTGGCATACAAACAAGACTGCCGTTTTTTGGAGAAGTCAGCCGGAAAGTTGACCCGCCCACGCAGCGCGAATGGAACCTTAAGGAAGGCCTGAGGCGATCTTCACAGCTGCGGTGCGTCACGGTACTCCACATAGGCGCGGCCCCGAATCTCCTGGATCCACAGTGCATAGGCTTCGTTTTGCTTTTTCTCGCGCAGCACACCGCGCGCCATCTCCCGCTGTTCACGTTGCGATAGCTGGGTCTCGCGGCGTTCAAGCACCTGAATAAGATGGACGCCAAAACGGGATACCAAGGGATCCGAGACCTGATTGGGCGCCAGGCCGTTCATGACTTTCTCGAACTCAGGCACAAACATGCCGGTACTTGCCCAGCCGAGGTCACCGCCTTCCTTTGCGGAGGCATCGTCGCTGTTCTCACGTGCGAGTGCTGCGAAATCAGCCTGCCCGGCCTGGATGCGTCTTTTAAAACCCGCCAGCTTCTCCACTGCGGCGGCTTCACTGAGCTGTGGCGTCAACCGGAGCAGGATATGCCTGGCATGGGTTTGTGCCACCATCATGCTGGGCATGCCGCCTTGCCGTTTTTCGATGACTTTGAGGATGTGAAATCCCGCCCCGCTCCGAACCGGCCCCGCCAGGCCCCCCGCCTGCAATTTGCTTGTCGCCTCAACAAAGAGATCCGGATAGCGGTCTGCAGTCCGCAACCCCATCAGGCCCCCTGAAGCGCGCGTGGGAGACGCCGAAACTTCGGCGGCCAGTGCCGTGAAGTCTGCACCGTTGCGGGCACGGTCCATCACCTGCTGGGCCTTGGCCTGCAGCGCTGCGACTTGATCGGGCGTGGCATTTTCCGGCACGGCCACCAGAATTTCCGCGAGGTTGAGCGCCAGCGAAGACGATGGGGTGCCGCCATCCTGGTCACGCAGAAATTGGTCGACTTCCTGCTCCGTGACCGTTGCACGAGTCTCCAGCTCGCGTTGGCGCAAACGGCTGACCAAAAGCTCGTCCCTCAATTCCGAGCGGAATTGGGCATAGTCAATCCTGTCCGCTTTCAGGCGATTGCGCAGCTCGTCGACCGTGATCTGGTTTTGGCTGGCGACGGTCTGGACCGCAGCTTCGACGGCATTGTCATCGACCCGCAGACCCGAATTGCGCGCCATTTGCAGCTGCGCCTTGTCGCTGATCAGGCGTTCCAGAATTTGTCCGACCATTTCACTGCGCGGCGGCACTGTCGCGCCCATCTGAAGCATTTGTTGCTCGGTCCGAATCAACTTGCTTCGAACCTCGTTGTTGGTAATGGGTTCGGAGTTGACCACGGCAACAATGAAGTCAGCCTGCCGCTGCGCGCTTCCTTGCGCCGACGCAGTCCGGGAGCCCGTGGCCGCGTCGGGCAGGCGCAATGTACCCGATGGCCGCAACCCCTGCGCCTGAGCACCCACCATCAGCACAATCGACAATGCCATGGCCGTTGTGGCGGCTTGAGTGGAGTTCAAAAAAAATCTTGGGACGGCGCGGTTATTAGTCATAAGTAGTAAAGCGGCTTGGCGTGCTGGTATTCTCACGCAGATATTGGTAACGTGGAACATTCGACTTCAGGGTTTCCAGGGGGTTGGAACCGAGGCGCGAAAACCCCACAAGTTCAAGCTGAAACAGGATTTTCGTATCCGAGCTTCCGGTCCCGGTTTGAGAGCGCTGCAGAACCACGCGCCCTATCCAGCAGCAACCATCGTATTCAACACCGATGATCGAGTCGACCAGTTTTTTGTCCAGCACGCTGTAATTCAGGCGCCCAACGGCATAGTAGCGGCCGCCTCCCTGGCCCTGCCCAGCGCCCAGATCTTTTCCCTTGTCGCCCCACAAATCATTGATGGGCCACTGCCAGCCCACGTCAATTTGCTCGCTGACATTGCGCTGGCGCCGGAATGCGGCACTGATGACGCGGTAATTGCTGGGGTTGTAGCGCACGCCAATCGACGCACGCTCAGATTGCTTGGTCTTCGGGTTGTACTGAACCGTACTGTCGAAAGACCACTGCGGCACCCAATTGACGGAAGCCCCGACCAGCAAGTCGCTGATGCGGTCGGTGACCGGCAATACACCCGGCAGGGTCACCTTCTGATCCTCAAAACGAAAGCGCTGCGCAATGCCGACACGCACAGCTTCAGCACCGGTCGCAGGATCCAGCAGACGCGAGGTAACGCCCAGGGTCAGCAGGTTAGCGTCTGAAATACGGTCATTACCGACAAATGCGTTTTCGGTAAAGACCGTGGCGAAGTTGAAGTCGTTGGACCCGGAGTCGTAGTTGGGCAGCAGACTCTGGTCGCGATAGGGAGTACGCACATAAAACGCCCGGGGCTCCAGTGTCTGGGTAAAGTTCCGGCCCAGGAACCCGGCATTACGTTCAAACTGCACGCCGCTGTCCAGGCTGAAGGTAGGCACAACACGCGACGCCGTTGTCGCACCATTGGGCAACGCTGAATCAAATTTGTAACTCGTGGCATGCAGCTGCACTTTGGGGGTGATGTACCCCGCAGGCAGCAGCCAGGGGCGGCTCAGTTGCAGCCGCGTGAATGCCCGGTCACTATTGGGCTGGTTGGTGAGCTGGCGATCTGCGGAAAAACGGGTGAAGTCGCCCTCCACCGACCAGTCAAAGCCATTGCCCAATCCCACCACCGGCGCATCCACACGGGTGTACGCCGCTGCAAACTGGGGCAGGCGGTCGTAAGGCGGAACGATGGGCGAAGTGACATCCTGCAATGTCTGCCATTTGAGCGTTCGCATGGACGAAGAAAAGAACCCGCGGGTCCACGACAAACTCGCGTCCTGGGGCAGAAGGCGCTGGGTGGTCGCCCCCTTGAGAGCTGGAAAGTCACGCCAATAATCGTTGTCACTCACCCGGTTCAGGTTGAGGTTGATGCCCAGGTCGCCGACGGATGACAGGCCGCTGCTGATGGCACCAACGTGCTGATAACTGTAGGACCAGCGGTCACGGTTGCGCAACTTGTCGCCGGGCAGGAAGTTTCCCTGCAGTTCGCCTGTGTACTTCGGCTCCAGGTAGCGGAATTCGCCGGCGAGGTCCACCCCGCGTTTGGTCATGATCGCCGGTGAAAATGTCGCGTCCCGATTGGGCGCAATATCAAAGTAATAAGGTTGCCGATACTCAAACCCGTTGATTGAGCCCATGCCGATGGAGGGCGGCAGAAGACCCGACTTGCGCTTGTCGCTCAACGGAAAACTCACCCGGGGAAAAGCCAGGATAGGCACATCCTTGAAACGCACAACGGCTCCATTGGCAACACCAACTTCGCGGTCCAGGTCAAACTCGAAGCTTCTGGCGCGCAATACCCATGAGGGCTCCCAGCTGGCCTCGTCATTGCGCTCGCAGGTGGTGTAGCTGGCGCGCTGGGCCGTCAAATGGCCTTCATCGATGAAATCGATCCGCTCCGCCTGGCCGTTGCCGCTGTTGCTGAGGAAGCGGTAGGCCGGCGTCGTGAAAAAGCCTTCAAACCGGTCCAGCTTGATCTCCAGCTCGGGACCCTCAAACCTGTTGCCCGCCCGGTTGATGCGAACATTGCCGCGGCTTTTGAGTTGGTCTTCGGGCTGGTAGTACTCAATGCGGTCCGCGCGGATGGCGGTAGACCCGCGGCGCAATTCCGCATTGCCGTCAATCACGGTTTCAAGATCGGGGCGGCCGGAAATCCGGTCGCCAAAAACAAATGTGGGGCCCTTGTCCTGGGGATCGCTGGAAACCTGCTCGGCCAGCTGGGGCGAAGACTTGAGTTTCGGGGTGTCGCCTGCGGGCCGGTCCGCGGGGGGAACAGCGGAAGGGGCCTGAAAAGGAGCAGGTGACGCAGCCGGAGTTTGGGCGTGCGCCGTCCCGGCACCCGTCATCCCCAGTGCTGCGCAAACCACCAGCGTGGAGACAGCTTGAGCTATCGGGGAAAGAATAAAGGGCGAAGGGGATGCGCGGCGCATCGTTTATGTGAGATAAACCCGTTTGTAAAATCAGGCCTGATTATCCATGACCCTCCACCCCGTCCCCACAATGTCGAACCAGCGCCCAATTGCAGGGCTGGCAGGGACTCCAGAAACATGACCACCCCTTCCATTGCCTGGGCCGACCCGGCACGTGCCATGACCTTCGAAGCCTGGCTGACTGCCGCTGCCCGCCAGCACAATCTGCGGGTCGACACCATCAGGCCGGCATCAGCTGACGCAAGTTTTCGCCGCTACTTCCGGGTGGACGCAGCAACAGGCGATGGCAGTTACATCGTCATGGACGCACCACCTGCGCAGGAAGATTGCAGACCTTTCGTCAAAGTCGCCGGCCTGATGAGCGGCGCCGGCTTGATTGCCCCGCGCGTACTGGCCTGGGATGAGCCAATGGGCTTCATGCTGCTAAGCGACCTGGGTGCGCAGACCATGATGGAAGCGATTAGACCGCCCGCCGAGGTTGATGCTATCGCCAGCCCCACTCCGGCGCACTACGACCTGTATGTAGATGCGGTGGAGGCCTTGGTGCGCTGGCAACTCGCCTCCACGCCCGGCGTGCTTCCGCCCTACGACGATGCACTCCTGTCGCGCGAGCTGTCGCTCTTTCCGGACTGGTATGTCGCCAGACATCGCGGGCTGGCGCTGGACACCGGCCTTCAGGACAAGCTGAACGTCATCTTCGAACAGATCAAGGCCAGCAACCTGAATTCGCTCAATGGCGCACGGGTGTTTGTGCACCGCGACTTCATGCCCCGCAATCTGATAGCCCCCACGCTTGTCGCTTCGCGTACTACGCTGCCCCCTCAAGGGGCTAATTTTCCTAGGGGCGGCCCGTCGGAAAATTTCACGGCCCCTGAGCGCGGCGCGACAGGCCTTGGGGTGCTGGACTTTCAGGACGCGGTCTACGGCCCCATCACCTACGACATCGCCAGCCTGATGCGCGACGCCTTCCTGAGCTGGGAAGAAGATTTCGTACTGGACATCACCGTGCGCTATTGGCAAAAAGCCCGCAAGGCCGGCCTGCCGGTCGGTGACGATTTTGGCGAGTTTTACCGGGCCGTGGAATGGATGGGCCTGCAGCGCCACCTCAAGATTCTGGGCATCTTTGCGCGCCTCACGCTGCGTGACGGCAAGCCCAAATACCTGGCCGACACACCCCGCTTCATCAAATACGCCCGCAACACCGCTGCGCGCTACCGGCAGCTCGGGCCGCTGATGGTGCTGCTCGACGAGATTGAGGGCAATGAAACCCGTGTGGGCTACACCTTCTGATGCACAATCAGGCCATAGCGCCCACTGGCTCTGCGCAAGCAGCTATTATTTTTATAGCATTCACAGCAAGCACCTAACAATGCATCTTCCTGCACCAGCACCATGACCGCCCGGTTTTTCGCTGACATCGCGCTGGCGTCTGGCAGCATCGTCAGCCTGCCGCCATCCACTGCGCGCCACGTCCAGGTCTTGCGGATGCAGCCCGGCGACGCCCTGACAATATTCAACGGCCAAGGCAACGGCCAGCCCGGCAGCGAAGGGGAATTTGCAGCCACCGTCGAGCGCATGGGCCGCAGCGATGTGGAGGTCCTTATCGGCGGCTACACCGCCACGGCACGCGAAGCCAGCCGTTCCATTCACCTGGCCGTCGGCATGCCCGCCAATGACCGCATGGACTGGCTGATTGAAAAAGCCGCCGAATTGGGCGTGGCCAGCATCCAGCCCTTGATGAGCGAGCGCAGCGTGCTGCGCATCAAGGGTGAGCGAGCCGACAAAAAAATCGCGCACTGGCGGGGCGTCGCCGTCGCGGCCTGCGAGCAATGCGGCCGCAGCCGCATACCACCCGTTCACGACGTCGCTAACCTGTCTGACTGGCTCAAAGGCGCGGGGCAGGGCGCAGCTGGCGGCACCCGGCTGCTACTCTCATTACAAGACGGCAGCCGGCCGCTGGCCGAAGCGGTGGCCGCAGCTGGTGCCGGCGCACTGACCTTCCTGAGCGGTCCCGAGGGCGGCCTCAGCGCGGCTGAAGAGGCTGCGGCCATGGCTTGCGGCTTTGCGGCCGTCACCCTCGGCCCGCGCGTGCTTCGGGCCGAAACCGCACCGCTCGCCTGCCTGTCGTTTCTCGCAGTGACAAGCGGCACGCCATGAACCGCAATCTCTGGCTGCTGGCCGTCTGCCAGGGCCTCTTTCTCACCAACAACGTCACCTTCATCGCCATCAACGGCCTGGTCGGCCTGAACCTGGCGCCGCTGGGCTGGATGGCGACACTGCCCGTCATGGGCTATGTGGTGGGTGGCGCGCTGTCCACGTCCGTGGTGGCGCGCACGCAAATGCGCTTCGGGCGCAAGATTTCCTTCCAGCTGGGCCTGCTGGTGGCCGCCGCCTCGGCCCTGCTGTGCTGCTATGCGGCTTACAGCAAAAATTTCTGGCTTCTGGTGGCCGCCACAGTGGTGGCGGGCTACTACAGCGCCAATGCCCAGCTCTACCGCTTTGCCGCGGCCGAGCTCGCCCTGCCGGCCTTTCGCGAGAAGGCCATTTCCCTGGTCATGGCAGGCGGCCTGCTGGGCGCCGTCGCCGGGCCCAACCTGGCGGCCTCTACGCGGGGGCTGACCGACGTGCCCTTTGCAGGCGCCTACCTGGCGCTGGCCGGCGTGGCGCTGCTGTCGATGGCGCTGCTGGCATTCATCCGGTTTCCGCCGCCGCCCGAGGCGCATGCCAGCCGCGGTGGCCGGCCACTTCGCGAAATCATGCGGCAGCCGATCTTCATCGTGGCCGCCGCAGCCGGTGCCCTGGGCTTTGGCGTGATGAACCTGCTGATGGCGGCCACGCCAATTGCCATGCAGGTTTGCGGCCTGCCGTTTTCCAGCGTCGCGCTGGTGCTGGAGTGGCACGTGATCGGCATGTTCGCACCCGGTTTTTTCACCGGTCACCTGATCCGGCGCTTCGGCACTTTGCCCATCATGGCGGTGGGTCTGGCGCTCAACGTGGTGTGCGTGCTGATCGCGCTCTCGGGCGTGGAGCTCAAGGAATTTCTGGCGGCGCTCTTTTTGCTGGGTCTGGGCTGGAATTTTCTTTTCACCGGCAGCACCACCCTGGCGCTTGAGACCTATCGGCCGGAAGAAAAAGACAAGGCGCAGGGCGCGCTCAATTTCTGTATTTTTGCCGTGCTGGCGGTTTCCTCGCTGGCCTCCGGCGTGCTGGTGACCACCCAAGGCTGGGCGCTGTTGAACCTGGGGTCACTGCTGCCGCTGGGGCTCACCGCCGCCGCGCTGGCCTGGCTTGCACTCGGCCAACGCAAGGGACAGAAGGCCTGAGAACCTGGTTACGCCTCGCACCGTGTCCGACATTGCGGTCAGGCTGGGCATGGAACCCGGTGATGTCGCCAGTTACTGCTATTGTTTTTATAGCTGTTTGCGCCCGTTCTTATTGGGCCGAAGCCGAATTTCTCTTGAGATTTTCTTAACCGCTAGAAGCGGGCGTCCAGCCAGGCCTTGAGCGTGTCAAACACCGGCTCCGACTCGACTTCATTGAATATCTCGTGATAGAGGCCCTCAAAGCACCGCGACGTCACCGTACCGGCGGTCACGGCCGGTGAGTGGGCCGCGTTTTCCGAGAAAGCGCGGCTGCCGGCCGGATTGACAAGCCGGTCCGCACCCGCATACATCAGCAGCGTAGGCGTGCGCCATTGGGCGGCGGCCGCCACCGTCGCGGGACCCGCTGTTGCGATGAATTTGCCCAGGCGTGGCGAGATTCTGTCGTGCACCAGCCGGTCGGTGAAGTATTTTTTGACCACCTCTTCATCGTGCGAGATGTAGCGCGCGTCCAGGCCGTTGCCCACACACAGGTCGGGTGCCAGCCTCGGCATAAAGGCCAGCAGCAGCTTTTGCAAGACGTTGAGCCCCGGCTCCAGCGCGGGAGAAGACATCACGAGGCCATCCACGGGGCGAATGTCCAGTGCGACAAACCGGCTCACCACCAGACCGCCCATGCTGTGGCCAAGCAGAACCAGGGGAAGATGCGCAGGCGGCTGCGGGCTTCGTCCGTCCGCGTTGACCTCCTCCAGAAGGCGCACGCAACGCAGGCGCGTGTCGTCGACTATTTCGGCCAGGTCGTCCAGCAGTGCAGTCTCATTGGGCAGCACACCACGGACCCCGCCCGATTCGCCATGGCCGCGCTGGTCGTAGGCACGCACGGCAAAACCCCAGTCGAGCAATTGGCTGGCGACATGGTCGTAGCGGCTGGCGTGCTCGCCCAAGCCATGGACCAGCAGCACCATGGCGCGCGGCGGCAACGCATGTTGACCCCCTTCGATGGCCAAAGCATCCAGTGGCCACTCATAGAGAGCCAGGTTCTCGCCGTCGCGGGCGGTGAAAGGCGCTAGGACGGTGGAATGCATGCGGCAGCAAAAGCCTGGCTTGAAACAAGCGCTGCCGGCAAACCGCGGCGCAAAGAAGGGTAGCTCACCCGCATCAACCGGGAACACGGGCCATCACATGCGCGACCGCGGCGGTCAGCTTCTTCGCATAGGGCACGTTCAGGAACTCGTTAGGGCCGTGCGCATTGCTCTTGGGGCCGAGCACACCGCAAACCATCATCTGCGCCTTGGGGAAGCCCTTGCTCAGCATGTTCATCAGCGGAATGGTTCCGCCCTGGCCTATGGTGCCGCAGGGCGCGCCGAAGAAGCTTTGCGACGCATCGTTGAGCGCGTTCTCAAACCAGGGTACGGTGCTGGGCGCATTCCAGCCGGTGGCGCCGCCGTTGCTTTCAAACGTGACTTTGGCCTGGTAAGGCGCATTGTCTTCCAGCAGTGTCTTGAGTTCCTGCACCGCGGCGCCGGCGTCGATCAGCGGCGGAAAACGCAGCGAGAGCTTGAAAGCGGTGTAGGGGCGCAGCACATTGCCTGCATCCTTGAGGGCCGGAAAGCCTTCGGCACCCGTCACGCTCAGCGTCGGCCGCCAGGTGCGGTTGAGCAGGGCTTCCACCGGGTCGGTCGTGGTGGGCAAGGCAAATGCGCTGGAGCCTTCACAGTCGTAGTGCGCCCAGGGAAAGCGCTTGTAGATTTCTTCGCCGAGGATTTTGGCGGTGGCCTGCGCCTGCACCAGCCGGTCGGCCGGAACCTCACAGTGAAAGCTCTGCGGCAGCAGACGACCGGTCTTGCTGTCTTCCAGGCGGTCCAGCACCTGGCGCATGATGCGAAAGCTCGACGGCACCAAGCCGCTGGCGTCGCCGGAGTGCACGCCTTCGGTGAGGATTTCCACCTTGAGCACGCCCGCCGCGTTGCCGCGCAGGCTGGTGGTCAGCCACAGCTGGTCGTAGTTGCCCGCGCCGGAATCCAGGCACACCACCAGCGCGACGTCGCCCAGGCGCTCACGCAGCGCATTGACGTAAGGTAGCAAATCATAGGAGCCGCTTTCCTCGCAGGTTTCGATCAGGCCAACGATGCGCGGGTGCGGCACGTTCTGCGCTTTGAGCGCCTGCACCGCGGCAATGCTGGCGTAGACCGCATACCCATCGTCGGCGGCGCCACGGCCATAAAGCTTTCCATCTTCGTACTTGGCCATCCAGGGGCTCAAATCATTGCGCCAACCGGTGAACTCGGGCTGCTTGTCGAGGTGGCCGTACATCAACACGGTTTGCGTCGAATCGGCGCGCGTGGCCGGGATCTCAAAGAACAGCACCGGGGTGCGGCCTTCGAGTCGCACGATCTCCAGCTTGAGGCCTTCGACCTTCTGCGCCTCGACCCAGGCCGCCGCATTGCGCATGACGGTGTCGATAAAGCCGTGCTGCGCCCAGTCGCTGTCGAACGTGGGGGACTTGGCTGGGATGGAGATGTAGTCGGTGATCTGTTTGACGATGTCGCCGTCCCATTGGGCCGTGACCTGAGACAGGGCCTGGGCGGCGTTGAGGATGCTGGCGGGAATTTCGCAGTGCAGTGGGGCGTTCATTGGAAAGGCTCCGGGAACAGGAATATCGGCTTTTTTAGGACAGCGTTTTGCTGCCGCACCTGCTACTGTACGCTTCCGACACAGACCGTGCCACCGGCCAAGGGAAGACCCGCAATTGGAGAACTCAACCTACAGCGCCTCGCAGGCGGCGTGGGCAAAGATAACTCCTCTAATTGGACGAGAAAGCAGACAAGTACGCCACGGAGCCGCCATGACACCAGCAAGCCGCGCACACGCGCCATCTTCCGCCGCCACGCCTTCCACGGCAGCCGATTCCCGCATCCGCGCTGGCGTGGGCGGCTGGACCTTTGAGCCCTGGCGCGACAACTTTTTCCCAGCCGGCCTGGCGCACAGCCGCGAACTCGAATACGCAAGCCGCCGGCTGAGCGCCATCGAGGTCAACGGCACCTACTACGGCACACTCAAGCCGGCCAGCTTCAGGAAATGGCACGACGAGACGCCGGACAACTTCATGTTTTCCCTCAAGGCCTCGCGCTACGCGACCAACCGCCGGGTGCTGGCCGAGGCGGGCGAGTCCATCCAGCGCTTCACTGAAAGCGGCATCAGCGAGCTGGGCGACAAGCTGGGCCCCGTCGTCTGGCAATTCATGCCCGGCAAGGTGTTTGAAGCAGGGGATTTCGAGGCGTTTCTGTCGCTGCTGCCCAAACAGGTGGACGGCCGGGCGCTGCGCCATGTCGTCGACGTTCGCCACGAGAGCTTTATGTCGCCCGATTACCTGGCCTTGGCGCGCCGTTACAAGGTCGCCACTGTATTTACCGACTCTGACAAATTTCCGTCTTTCGCCGACCTCACGGGTGACTTCGCCTATGCCCGCCTCATGATGAGCGAAGCAGGGCTGGAGACCGGCTACGAGGAAAGTGCGCTGAACGCGTGGGTTGAGCGCGCGCGGCAATGGGCTGACGGCTCCGCGCCGGCCGACCTGCCGACGCTGGAAGAAGCCCCGGCACAGGGCAAGGCGCGCGACGTATTTGTGTATTTCATCAACGGTGCCAAGGAAAGGGCGCCGGCGGCGGCCATGGCACTTTTAAATCGCCTGGGCTTCACGCCTTCTGCCTAACCATAGACCGCCATGGCTTCGCCGAGCCGTATTTCGCGGCCGGGCGCCCACTCGGCATTGAACTGCAGCGGCCCTTTGGGAAACAGCATGACGACTGTGGAGCCCAGCAGGAAGCGGCCCATTTCCTCGCCCTGCTTGAGGCGAATGGCGGAGGCTGGCTCGTCGGGGTAATCCCATTGCCGCACCACCTTGCCGCGCGGCGGGTTCACCACGCCGTGCCACACCGTGGCCATGCTGCCAACGATGGTCGCGCCGACCAGCACCAGCACAAAGGGCCCGCGCGCCGATTCGAAAACGCAGACCACGCGCTCATTGCGCGCGAACAGCCCCGGCACGCCGCGTGCGGTAACGGGATTGACGGAAAACAGGTCGCCCGGCACATAAATCATGCGCGTCAGCCGACCGCCTGCAGGCATGTGGATGCGGTGGTAGTCCCGGGGGCTCAGATAGAGCGTAGCGAAATGGCCGTCCTGGTAATGCGCCGCCAGCGCCGCATCCCCGCCCACCAACGCAGTGGTCGAATAACTGTGACCCTTGGCCTGAAAGATCTGGTCCTTCTCGATCGCACCGAACTGGCTGATCGCACCGTCCACCGGCGAAATCAGCTCGGCATTGGCCAGCGGCCGCGCGCCGGGCTTGAGCGCACGCGTGAAGAAGTCGTTGAAGGTGAGATAGCTCGCAATGTCGGAGTTGAGCGCCTCGTCCATGTTGACCTGGTACTTGGCGACAAAGCGGCGGATGATTTCGGTGGTGACCCAGCCACGCTCGCGCGAAGCTACAAAACCGGCAAAGTTGGTCAGCGCCTGCTTGGGAAACAGGTATTGGGGGAGGACGGCGAATCGGTCGGACACTAGGCGGCTTGAATGGAGGGAGGAAGGGCCATTCTATCGACGCCGAAACGTCTTTTCCGCCGGATATCGGCGTGCTACTGTGCGGGATAACCCGCCTCGGCCAGCGCAGCCGCCACGGCTTGCCGGCCTTGCGAAGATTGCACCACAACCTTTTTGCCGGGCAAGTCCACACTGACCTGCGCCGCTGCATCCAGCGATTTGATGGCCTGGGTGACGGCGCCAACGCAGTGGCCGCAGCTCATAGCGGGGATATTAAATTCCATAAAGACTCCTTGGAAGCTGTCTGAGAGATTGGTACAGGGATTACCCAGAAGTCTGAACCTTCCCATGGGGGCAGGGTCAAGCGTAGCCCGGCAAGTCCTGCCTCGATTCAGGGCTATTACACCAAGGCGCTTGACCCTCCCATGGTGGTAAGGTTGAGACTACAGGCATGAACACCCCATCCACGTTAAAAACATCTCCCGTCATGCCGGCGCTGACCGAGTGGCAGTTTCCCGTCCAGGGCATGAGCTGCGCGTCCTGCGTGGCGCGTGTGGAACGTTCGCTGGCCAACGTCCCGGGCGTTGAGGACGTGAGCGTCAATTTCGCGACCGAACAGGCCAGCGTCAAGGTGCGCGCCGGTGTCGGCATGCACGCCCTGAGGACCGCCGTCGCCAAAGCCGGCTATAGCGTGGCCGAACAATCCTTGCGGCTCAAAATAGACGGCATGACCTGCGCCTCCTGCGTGTCGCGCGTCGAGAAGGCGCTCAAGCAGGTACCCGGGGTGCTGTCGGCCAGTGTCAACCTGGCCACTGAAACCGCGGAAGTCAGCGTGGCCGGCGACGGCGCCTTATTGCCTGCGCTGATGGCGGCAGTGGCCAAAGCCGGCTACCACGCGTGTGAAATCCCCGCTTCCGGCACTCCCGTGGACAAACCCGCCGCCGCCTGGTGGCCCATCGTGCTGGCGGCTGTCCTGTCTGCGCCGCTGGCGCTGCCCATGGTCGGGACGCTGTTCGGCAAAGACTGGATGCTGGGCGGCTGGTGGCAATGGCTGCTGGCCACGCCGGTGCAGTTCTGGCTGGGCGCACGCTTTTACCGCGCCGGCAGGAGCGCCTTGCGCGCCCGCACCGGCAACATGGATTTGCTGGTCGCGTTGGGCACCTCAGCCGCCTACGGCCTGAGCATCTATCAATTGCTGCGGCATGGCGGCCATGGCATGGCTCACCTGTATTTTGAAGCCTCGGCAGTCGTCATCACACTGGTGTTGTTGGGCAAATGGATGGAAGCGCGCGCCAAACACCAAACGACCGCCGCCATCCGCGCGTTGCAGGCGCTGCGCCCCGACACCGCGCGCCGTCGGCGCGATGGAAGGGACGAAGACGTAGCCTTGCAAGACATACAGCTCGGCGACCTGGTGGTGGTGCGCCCTGGCGAACGCATCGCGGTCGACGGCGAGATCGTCGAGGGCTCCACGCAGGTGGACGAATCGCTGATCACCGGCGAAAGCCTGCCTGTTGCCAAGCATGCGGGCGACCACGTGACTGGCGGCGCGGTCAATGCCGAAGGCCTGATCGTGGTGCGCACCACGGCCATAGGCGCGGAGTCCACGCTGGCCCGCATCGTGCGCATGGTCGAATCGGCCCAAGCCAAAAAAGCACCGATACAGCGGCTGGTGGATCAGGTCAGCGCGGTGTTTGTGCCAGTGGTGATCACCATTGCCCTGGTGACGTTGCTGGGCTGGGGCCTGGCCACGCAGGACTGGGAGGCGGCCATCCTCAATGCGGTCGCTGTGCTGGTGATCGCCTGCCCCTGCGCACTGGGGCTGGCAACGCCTACCGCCATCATGGTGGGCACCGGCGCCGCCGCACGCCAGGGCATCCTGATCAAGGACGCGGAGGCGCTGGAAGTGGCGCACAGCGTCAAGGTAGTGGCTTTTGACAAAACCGGCACGCTGACCGAGGGTAAGCCCGAACTGGTGGCGCTGGAGCCCAGCGCCATCGCTGCCGATGAGCTGCTGGCCTGGTCGGCCGCCATCCAGTCGGGCAGCGAACACCCGCTCGCCCGCGCGGTCACACGGCGCGCGGCGGAGCAGCAGCTTGAGATTCCCGCGGCGACAGAGTTGCGCGCCGTCGCCGGCCGCGGCATGGCCGCCGTGGTGGCAGGCCGCGAACTGCGACTCGGAAGCCCGCGCTTCATGCAGGAGCTGGGTCTGGACTTGAACAACCTCGCCGCACTGAACGCTCGCGCAAAAGAACTCGAAGCCGAAGGCCGCACGGTGTCATGGCTGGCCGAAGTCACCGGAACACCGCGGCTTCTCGGGCTGATGGCGTTTGGCGACACGCTCAAAAGCAGCGCGGCGCCGGCGATTGCCCGCCTCCACGCATTGGGCATTCAAACTGCTTTGGTGACCGGCGACAACCCCGGCAGCGCCGAAGCCGCGGCGCAGCAACTCGGAATAGACCTTGTACATAGCCAGGTGTTGCCGCAAGACAAAGCCGCCATCATCGGCCAGCTCAAGGCTGGCGTGCAAGCGCAAGGCGGGCGTGTGGCCATGGTGGGCGACGGCATCAACGATGCGCCGGCCCTCGCCGCGGCCGATGTGGGCATCGCGATGTCCACTGGTACCGACGTGGCCATGCACGCAGCCGGCATTACGCTGATGCGCGGCAACCCGGCTCTGGTGGCGGACGCCATCGATATTTCGCGCCGCACCTACGCCAAGATCCGCCAGAACCTGTTCTGGGCCTTTATCTACAACGTGGTCGGCATCCCGCTGGCTGCACTGGGGCTGCTCAGCCCCGTCATCGCCGGCGCCGCCATGGCGCTGAGCAGCGCCAGCGTGGTGATGAACGCCTTGCTGTTGCGCCGCTGGAAAGGAAGCACCCATGACTGACACCATTGATACAGGCCCGCTCAACATCGGCCAGGCCGCTGCGCACTCGGGCGTGTCGGCCAAGATGATTCGCCACTACGAGTCGCTGGGCCTGCTGCCCACGGTGCACCGCACCGACGCGGGCTACCGCCAATACGGCGAAAAAGAAGTGCATACGCTGCGCTTCATACGCCGCGCCCGCACCTTGGGTTTCAGCATGGCCGAGATCACCGAACTGCTAAAGCTGTGGCAGAACAAGCGCCGCGCCAGCGCGGACGTCAAACGCATCGCACTGGCCCATGTGGCCGATCTGGAGCGCCGCATCGCGGAGATGGAGGCGATGAAGCAGACCCTGGGGCACCTGGCGCATTGTTGCCAAGGCAACAGCCGGCCCGACTGCCCTATCCTGACCGAGTTGGCGGCTTGATCGCGGCTGAATGAAATGTCCGGTTCTGGCGAGCGTCAGCGAGCCGTCGGATTTATCCTGAGCTGTTGATGGACGCTCCATCGCCCTGACGAATTGCAGCATGCCACTTGTTTCTGAAGCACCTATCCTGTTGCCCGACCCAACTGAAGCCGGCGCTGGCCCGGATGACTGGGCGCACATCACAGCCACACTGAACCGCCACGGCAGCGCTGTGCTGCCACAGCTGCTGAGCGCGCAGGAATGCGAAACCGTGGCCGGGCTGTATGCCGGTGCATGCCATTTCCGCAGTCGCGTGGTGATGCAGCGCCACGGCTTTGGCCAGGGCGAATATCAGTACTTCAATTACCCGCTGCCGGACATCGTGGCGCGGCTGCGCACCATGCTTTACCCGCAGCTGGTCGGCGTAGCCAACGCCTGGAACCAGGCCATGGGAGTCGATGTACGTTACCCGGTTGCCCATGCTGACTTCCTCGCGCGCTGCCACAAAGCCGGCCAGGAGCGGCCTACGCCGCTGCTCTTGCAATATGGCCCCGGCGACTACAACTGCCTGCACCAGGACCTGTATGGCGAGCATGTGTTCCCGATCCAGGTCGCGGTGCTGCTGTCGCGCCCGGGCGAAGATTTCACGGGCGGCGAATTTGTGCTGACCGAGCAACGCCCGCGCATGCAGTCGCGGCCCGAGGTGGTGCCGCTGCGGCAAGGCGATGCCGTGGTGTTTGCCGTGCACCATCGCCCGGTACAAGGCAGCCGGGGGTTTTACCGGGTCAACATTCGGCACGGCGTCAGCACGGTGCGCAGTGGGCACCGGCACACGCTGGGCATTATTTTTCATGACGCTCAATGAAGGAGATGGCTTGACCTTGGGGCTTTTTGATGAGGTGCCGGCGCCATACACCACGCCCGAGGTGATTGCACCGGGCGCCATGCTGCTGCGCGGCTTTGCCCTCGAGGTGGATGAAGCCTTGCTACAAGCCGTGGAAGACGTGGTCGCGGCCGCGCCACTGCGCCATCTGGTCACACCGGGCGGCTACACCATGTCGGTCGCGATGAGCAACTGCGGCGCGCTGGGTTGGGTGTCCGACCGCAGCGGTTACCGCTACGACACCAAAGACCCGCTCTCTGGCAAGCCCTGGCCGACGATGCCAGGCAGCTTCTCCGAACTCGCTCTGCGCGCCGCAGCGGAAGCGGGCTTTGACCACTTCCGCCCGGACGCCTGCCTGATCAATCGCTATGAACCCGGCGCGCGGCTGTCGCTGCACCAGGACAAAGACGAAGGCAACATGGACGCACCGATTGTGTCGGTGTCGCTGGGCCTGCCTGCCGTGTTCCTGTTCGGCGGCTTGAACCGCAGCGGTCGCCCCGCGCGATACCGCCTGGTGCATGGCGACGTCGCGGTGTGGGGCGGCCCATCGCGGCTGGCCTATCACGGCGTGGCGCCGCTGGCCGAGGGTGAGCATGCGCGCCTGGGCCGGCAGCGCATCAATCTGACGTTTCGCTGCGCGCGCTGAACAGGCCGAACGCGCTCAGGCGCGTTCGCGAAATTTTTTCAACCAACCCAGACCGGCCGGCGTAGCACCGGCTTCTGCGCCGCGCAGCGGTTTGTACTCGCACCCCACCCAGCCGCTGTAGCCCAGCTCATCCAGCAACGCAAACAGATAGGGATAGTTGATCTCGCCAACATCCGGCTCATTGCGGCCAGGCGCACCGGCGATCTGCAGATGGCCCACATGGCCCGTGGGCAAGTATTTGCGCAGCTTCATGGCCAGGTCGCCTTCAACAACCTGGCAGTGGTAGAGGTCCATCTGCACCTTGACGTTGAGCGCGCCCACTTCACGGATGATTTCATGCGCGTGGTCTTGCCGGTTCAGAAAGAAACGCGGAATGTCACGCGTGTTGATGGGTTCGATCAGAAGATCCACACTCACCTTGGCCGCCAGCGTGGCGGCCTCACGCAGGTTGTTCACATAGGTGGGCTGCACTGCTTCCCGCTCCATCCCCTCCGGCAACACACCCGCCATCACGTGGATGCGCGGGCAGCCCAGCGCTTGCGCATAGTCGAGCGCAATGGCGATGCCGGCGCGGAACTCGGTCTCATGGCCCGGCAGGCAGGCCGTGCCTTTTTGCGAGGAGGCCCAGGCCTTTTCAATACTGGCCACATCCACGCCGCCGGGCGGAGCGTTGAACAGCACCAGCTGCTGGCCGTGCTGCTGCAGGATGGCTTTGAGCGCCGCTGGTTCCCATGCATACGGCGAGAGGATCTCCACAGCCGTGAAGCCGTCACGCGCAGCGGCGGCAAAGCGTTCGGCCATGGGTAGCTCGGTGTACATCCAGCTGAGGTTGGCGGCAAATTGGGGCATGGGTTTCAGGGGCTAGGTGTGTCGGGGCCAGGCGCGGACTGGCATTCCCAGAATATCCGCGCGGTGCAGTGGCGGCAAATCTCCGGATCCAGCTTGTTGAAGATGGTGGCGATGGCGGTGAACTTGTCGGGGAACTGGTGCTCTGGCCCGAGCACGCTGGTAAAGCCGGTCTTGCGCCACATGCGGATCACCTCGGGCCGCGGCCGGTGAAAGTACAGATCGCCGCCCATGGCGCGGCGTGCGGCGAGTTCAGCCTCCCAGAGCTCGGCCCCAGCCAGGTCAATGAAGTTCATGCTCTTGCCCATGACAAGCAGGTGTTTTTGCGGCTGAGGCTGGGTGCGCAGCGCGTGCAGGATGTCGGCGACGTGCTGTGTCGCGCCAAAGTAGACCTCGCCCTCCATGCGCAACAGCTTAAGTTGTGGACATTCCGGCAAGGTCTGGGGCGTTGCTTCCATTGACGCGTCTGCCTTCTGTGGAGAAACGACATCAACCCCCGCATCAACGCTGTTGTCAACCACGACAAACTGCCGGTCCAAGCCACGGCTGTCAAAGCCCATGGTGCGCATCGCAGGCTTTGACGTGCGGTAGAGGAAGGACATCAGCGACAAAATCATGCCCAGCAAGATCGCGATCTCCAGCCGTATGGTGACGGTCGCCACCATGGTGGCCATCGCCACACCGAAGTCGCTGCGGCTCAAAGTGAACAGCTGGCGCCAGCGCGCGAAGTCCAGCAGCGCGAACGCCACCAGCACCAGCAGCGCCGCCAGCGCGGCCATGGGGATTTGCGCGAGTAGCGGCGCGCTCACCGCCACCAGCGCCAGCAGCAACAATGCCGAAAACACCGAGGCCAGCGGCGTGCGCGCACCGGCCTCCAGGTTGGGCATGGAGCGGTTCATCGAGCCGCAGGAAACGTAGCTCGAGAAAAACCCGCCAACGATGTTGGACAGGCCCTGGCCGCGGAACTCGCGGTTGGCGTCTATGCGTTGGCCCGAGCGCAGCGCCACCGTCTTGGCGATCGAGATCGCCTGGCCCAGCGCGACGATGGTTAGCGCAAACGCCAGGCCGATAAGGTCGGCGGCCTGCGCCCAGCTGATGCGCGGCACTTCGAACCTCGGCCAGGGTATGGGGATCTGGCCCACAGTACGCAACGAGGCGGAGGGTGCGGCACCGGGATGAAGAAGGCCGCTCCACACCCAGGCCAGCGCAGTGGCCACCGCCAATCCGATCAACATGTACGGCCAGTTGCGGCGCAGGTGGCGCAGCAGCAGCGCGACGCCCAGGGTGATGGCCGCAACACCCAGCGCCATGGGCTGGGCGGAAGTGATCTGCGTGAGAACATGTCCAAGAACCGCGGCCGCGCTGTGCTCAGGTGCGGCCGGCAAGCCCAGCAGGTCGGGCAACGCATGCACGGCGATCAGCAGCGCCGCGCCCGAAGTAAAACCAAACAGCACCGCCGGTGAAATGAAGTTGGCCAGCACACCCAGGCGCAACGCGCCAATCAGCCACTGCATGACGCCCACCATCACGGTGACGGCCAGCGCCAGCTGAATGTAGAGCGGGCTAAAGGCCATGGCCAGCGGCGAGAGCATGGCGAACAGCGCCAGCGAGTTGGCGTTGGTGGGCCCCGACATGACATGCCGGCTGGAACCGAAAAGCGCGGCGATGATGCAGGGAATCACAGCGGTGTAAAGGCCGTAGGCCGGCGGCAGGCCGGCCAGCGTTGCGAAGGCAATGCCTTGCGGCAGCACCAGCACTGCGCCCAAGAGACCCGCCATCGCATCGGCCCGCACAGTAGCAGGCGACACCTCGCGCACCCAGTCGCCAAAAAGGCGTTCCAGGAGCGGGATCGACGGCCGGGATGCGCTGGGGGCTGAGGGTTCCATCACGAGGGCCTGAGCATACCGCGCCCAGCCCCCGGTCATCCAGCGCCGCGATCAGGCCAGGCCGGACAAGCGCAGCAGCAGGCCGGCGAGCGCCGACGCCGCAATCACCTGAATCACGCCGCGCTTGTAGCGCAGCAGCGCCACGGCGGCACCCAAAGTAATGGCCAGCGCATAAAAGTCCACCCGGGCCAGCCAGGGGCCACCGGTGTTCGCGCGCAGGGCAATGTGCGCCAGGAAAAACAGCGCCAGGCTGGCGATCACGCCGACCACCGCGGCCGTGATGGCCGTGAGCGGCGCAGTGAAATGCAGCTTGCCGTGCGTGGACTCCACCAGCGGCCCACCTGCCAGAATGAACAGAAAGGAGGGCAGGAAGGTGAACCAGGTCACCACGCTGGCTGCCAGCGCCGCGCCCAGAAACAGCATGTCCGGGCCCAACACCTGCTTGGCCCAGCCGCCCATAAAGCCGACGAAGGCCACCACCATGATCAGCGGGCCGGGCGTGGTTTCACCCAGCGCAAGCCCGTCGATCATCTGCGGGCCGGTCAGCCAGTGGAACTGCTCCACCGCTCCCTGGTAGACATAGGGCAGGACCGCATAAGCGCCGCCGAAGGTGAGCAGCGCAGCCTTGGTGAAGAACCAGCCCATCTGCGTCAGCGTGGCATCCCAGCCCCGTGTCGCCATCAATGCCCCTATGGGCAATAGCCACAACACCGCGCCCACGCCCAGTACGGCGGCCAGGCGCGAAGGCTTGAAGCGGGCGTGCTCCGGTGTCGGCGTGTCGTCGTCGATCAGCGCCGGCCCATATCCAAGCCTGGCCTCGCCATGCCCCGCGCCACCGGAAAACTGTGCCGGCGAGAAGCGGGCCCCCAGCCACCCCACCACCGCCGCGCCAAGTACGATCAGCGGAAACGGCAGGTTCAACGCATAGATTGCTATAAAACTGATAGCTGCTATCGCCCATAGAACGGGGGCCTGGGCCGGTTTTCTTAATGAGCGTGAGCCGATGCGATGCACCGCCTGCAGCACAATGGCGGCGACCGCCGGCTTGATGCCGTAAAACAGGCCGGCGACCAGCGGCACATCACCAAAGGCCACATAAACCCAGCTGAGCGCGATCAGGATAAACAGTGAAGGCAGCACAAACAGCGCGCCTGCCACGATGCCGCCCCAAGTGCGGTGCATGAGCCAGCCGATGTAGGTGGCCAGCTGCTGTGCCTCGGGGCCGGGCAGCAGCATGCAGTAGTTCAGCGCATGCAGAAAGCGCCGCTCGCTGATCCAGCGTCTTTGCTCGACCAGTTCGCGATGCATGATGGCAATCTGCCCGGCGGGCCCGCCAAAGCTGATGAAGCCGAGCTTGAGCCAGAACTTGAGCGCGTCGACAAAAGACACGGCCGACGGCCGTTCATGGGGCAAAGGGAGGGAAGAGGGCAAGGCGGTGGTCACTTGGCGGCTCCGGTCATGGTTTCTGGTTTCCAGTTGTGCGGCTCGCCTTGCGCACTGCGGCACCATGCGTAGAGCGCGTCGTATAGCGGCATGGCAGCCTCCAGCATGGCGTGGTCGTCGTCCGCGTGCAGGCGCGACAGGCCCAACGAGAACGCCAGCAGGCCGGCCGATTGCGGCGCGAGTTCGAGGCGGTCTGTATCGGCGCCACGCACGATGCGCGCCAGGGTGGCCAGCGCGGGATCTGTCAATCCAAAGGCCCGCATCAGAGTGTCAAAGCTGCACAGCTCGCCTTCATGCGAGACCGGCGCGCCAGGAATGTCGTAGGCCACGGCACCCAGCCGTTTTGCTTCACTCAGCACCTGCAGAGTCGGCACGTAGAAGAATTCCGCGCGCTCATCGATGAAGCGCCGTACCAGCCAAGGGCAGGCGATGCGGTCGATTTTGGGCCGCTCACGCGTGATCCAGCGCGAGGGCTGCTCGCCGGTGACGCCCCATTCGGGCCGCTTGAAGACGGTGGCGGGGCGCTGCGCGCGCCATTGGGCGATGTCTTGCGGCGTATCAACGCCGTCTTCACCACCTTCGATACCGCCGGCTAGCGCGTAAGCATTCCAGCCCGCGGCGCGCAGCTCGGCGACAGCATCCGCGCTGACGTTGTGTCCATAGACGCAATACACAACGACTTCGCGCGGTGGCTGTGACACGGCAAAGGCCGCCACATTTTCCGGTGCGCAGCGCTGGGCACCTGCAATTAGACGGGGGCTTTCAAGGAATTTTCCTTTGCGCCTCACATCGAGCAGCAAAGGTGCATCGGCACGGCCCATGCGGGCGGCGAGTTCCTGGGGGGAAATGGAGGGAACGGAAAGGGTAGAGGTGTCCACGGAGTACTCCAATGAGTTGCCAGCGCTTGGACGGGACACCGTCTATCTGTGAAGATTCGGGAGGCTGAAATCCCGATGCGCGAATACTAACACCAGAGCGCGTCCTTGCGCCAATCCTAACTCCGCTGGAACTTGAAAACCGCCCGGCTGGCACGGGCATTCGGCCAAAAGCGGACTTCGCGGCCATCCTGCAAGCCGAAGGAATCCAGGATCTGCAACTGGTTTTGCAGCGCAAGCGCTTCAAAATCCTGCAGCGTGCCGACACGGATGTTGGGCGTGTCATACCACTGGTAAGGCAACACCTTCGTTACCGGCATGCGGCCGCGCGCAACAGCCAGGCGGTTGGGCCAGTGGCCGAAGTTGGGAAACACGACGATGCCGGCGCGGCCTACACGCGCGGTTTCACGCAGCATGGTTTCGGCGTTGTGCAGGTGTTGCAGCGTGTCGATCTGCAGCACCACGTCAAACGAGCGGTCGCCAAACAGCGCCAGGCCCGCTTCCAGGTTGAGCTGGATCACGTTGACGCCGCGCGCCACGCAGGCCTGGACGTTGGCGTCGTTGATCTCGACGCCGTAGCCCGAGCAGCCGCGTTCACGGATCAGGTAGTCCAGCAGCTCGCCGGTGCCGCAGCCCAGGTCAAGCACACGGGAGCCGTGCGGCACCAGCCGCGCGATGGACAGCAAATCAGCCGAGGGCTGAACATTGAGTTCGACAGGCAGGTTCATACAGCGGCCACCTTGCTCTGAAAATAGGAGCGCACCACGCCCAGGTAGCGATCATCCTCCAGCAAAAAAGCATCATGGCCGTGCGGTGCGTCGATTTCGGCGTAGCTCACATCACGCTGGTTGTCGAGCAGCGCCTTAACGATTTCGCGGCTGCGCGCGGGGGAAAAGCGCCAGTCGGTGGTGAAACTCACGAGCAGGAACCTGGCCGTCACATGGGCCAGCGCCTGGGTGAGGTTGCCGCCATACACCCGGGCTGGGTCGAAGTAGTCGAGCGCGCGGGTAATCAGCAAATAGGTGTTGGCGTCAAAGTACTCGCTGAATTTGTCGCCCTGGTAGCGCAGGTAGCTTTCGATTTCGAACTCGATGTCTTGCGTCGTGTATTTATAGGGGGCATCGGCATTCACCGTCTCGGCTACCGCTTGCCGTAACTGACGGCCGAACTTCTCGTTCATCACGTCGTCGCTCAGGTAAGTGATGTGGCCGATCATGCGGGCGATGCGCAAGCCGCGTTTGGGCAGCACGCCGTGACGGTAGAAATGGCCGCCGTGAAAATCGGGATCGGTCACGATGGCGCGGCGGGCGACTTCGTTGAAGGCGATGTTCTCGGCGGTGAGGTTGGGCGCGCTGGCCACCACCACGGCGTGGCGCACGCGGTCGGGGTATTGCAGCGTCCAGGCCAGTGCCTGCATGCCGCCCAGGCTGCCTCCCATCACGGCGGCCAGGGTCTGGATGCCCAGGCGGTCCAGCAGGCGGGCCTGGGCGCTGACCCAGTCCTGCACTGTGACGACGGGGAAGTCGGCGCCGTAGAGCTCCTGCGTGTCGGGGTTGGGCTGCATGGGCCCGGTGGAGCCGAAGCAGGAGCCTAAATTGTTGACGCCAATGACGAAGAAGCGGTCAGTGTCGACCGGCTTGCCGGGGCCGATCATGGTGTCCCACCAGCCTTCGGATTTGGCTATCGGCTGGCCCTGCGCATCGAGGTACACGCCCGCCACATGGTGCGAGGCATTGAGCGCGTGGCAGATCAGCACGGCGTTGGATTTGTCGGCGTTGAGCTCGCCGTAGGTCTCATAGCTCAGGTCGTAGGCGCGTATTGACGCGCCGCTCTGCAGCGGTAGCGCCTCAACGAAATGCATGCTGAGCGGGGTGGCAATAAGTGTCAAAAAATCACCTGCTGAAAACAAAAAACCCGGCATCGCTAAAGCGAGTCCGGGTTTTTGGATGTCGTCTTTAGCTGTACTTTTTAAGCGCCCGCAAGCTGAGCAAATCGGCGCTGTGGACAGTATAGCAAGCCGGGGTCACATCAAAAGCGCAGCCAGGCCCAGGCCCGCAAAGATGATCGCCGACACAATGTGCACAGCGCGCAGCGGCACCAGGCGCGTGACGCGCTCACCGAGCCAGACCACCGGCGCGTTCGCCAGCATCATGCCCAGGGTGGTGCCCGCGACCACGCTGACGATGGCGTCGTAGCGCGCGGCCAGCATCACGGTGGCGATCTGTGTCTTGTCGCCCATTTCCGCCAGGAAGAAGACCAGCACGGTGGTGAAGAACACGCCGTAGCGCGGCGGCTTTTTCTCCTCGTCCGCGTCCAGCTTGTCGGGCACCAGCATCCACGCCGCCATTGCCAGAAACGAGGCGCCCAGGATCCAGCGCAGCATTTGAGGGCCGATCAGTGTGGTGACCCAGGCGCCGGCGGCGCCGGCCAATGCGTGGTTGACCAGGGTCGCGACAAAGATACCGGAGACGATGGGCCAGGGCTTCTTGAAGCGGGCAGCGAGGATAAGCGCGAGGAGTTGCGTCTTGTCGCCCATTTCGGCGAGGGCGACGATGCCCGTGGAGACGAGGAAAGCTTCCATTCAAAAAAACTCCGGCCGAAAACCCATGACTGCACGGCATCCCCGGCCTGAAGCGGAGGCTGTGCAGTCAAAGGTCTCGCGTGATCCGAAGACCGCTTGCGCCATGTCCAGAAGAACAGGTTCCAAGGACAAGTCTGTTGACGCAAGCCCCTTTCAGGATTGAAAGGCTGGCTACTCCCCAATGACAGCTTTCATTATATCGGCGGGCGTCCAAGCGCTTTCAGGCTGAAATGGTGCACAGAGTTGTTCGCTCGCACACTTGAGGCGCATTTCTTGCTTGTATTTGGTGCGATTATGGGAATTTCCCTGAAATCGCACCAATAAATAGCAATTTCATTTGAAGAGGGACTTATGGAAGCACTAAAACAGGGCTCAGATGCCTTGTTCATCCTGCTGGGCGGCATCATGGTGCTCGCCATGCATGCCGGTTTTGCCTTTCTGGAACTGGGTACGGTTCGCAAAAAGAACCAGGTCAATGCCCTGGTCAAGATCCTGGTGGACTTCTCGGTATCCACCGTGGTGTATTTCATGGTGGGCTATGGCGTAGCCTACGGCACCCATTTTTTCGTTGGCGCAGAGCAATTGGCGGCCAAAAACGGCTATGAGCTGGTCAAGTTCTTTTTCCTGCTGACCTTTGCCGCAGCCATTCCAGCGATTATTTCGGGCGGCATCGCCGAGCGGGCGCGCTTTTATCCGCAGCTCATCGCGACCGCCGTCATCGTCGGTTTCGTCTACCCCTTCTTCGAAGGCATCGTCTGGAACCAGCACTTCGGGGTGCAGGCCTGGATCAAATCGCTGACCGGTGCGGAGTTTCATGATTTCGCGGGCTCCATCGTGGTTCACGCCGTGGGCGGCTGGCTGGCCTTGCCGGCGGTGATTTTGCTGGGCGCGCGCAGCAACCGCTACCGCAAGGACGGCGCAGTGTCGGCCCATCCGCCTTCGAACATTCCTTTTCTGGCCCTGGGTGCCTGGATCCTCACTGTGGGCTGGTTCGGCTTTAACGTGATGAGCGCACAGACCATCGACAAAATCTCCGGCCTGGTCGCCGTCAACTCCCTGATGGCCATGGTCGGCGGCACACTCGCCGCCCTGGTGTTTGGCAAGAATGACCCGGGGTTTGTGCACAACGGGCCGCTGGCCGGTCTGGTGGCGGTATGCGCAGGCTCAGACCTGATGCATCCGCTGGGCGCGCTGGTGACGGGCGGCGTCGCCGGCGGCGTGTTCGTCGTGATGTTCACGCTGACGCAGAACAAATGGAAGATTGACGACGTACTGGGCGTCTGGCCGCTGCATGGCTTGTGCGGCCTGTGGGGTGGCATCGCGGCCGGCATCTTCGGCAACCAGACCCTGGGGGGGCTGGGCGGTGTGAGCTTTGGCGCCCAGCTGCTGGGCAGCGCCATGGGCGTGGCCTGGGCGCTGCTGGCGGGCTTTACTGTCTATGGCGCCCTCAAGTCCACGATGGGCCTCAGGCTGAGTCAGGAAGAAGAATTTGAAGGTGCGGATTTGTCCGTCCACCGCATTGGCGCCACACCGGATCGCGAAGTCAACTGGTGAGAGGATGAAGCTGGGATAGAGCCCTGCGAGAGCCCTATTTCATTATTAATGTCCGCGTTGAAGGCGTTGTACCACCCAGCGGTCCAGCGACCATGGGCCCAGGCCGTAAATGGCCAGCCCCGCCAGCAGCGAGCCCCAGAACACATGCTGCTGCAGGGCGGCCGGCGCAATCTCGCTGAGCGAGATCACCGCCACGGCATTCACCACGAACAGCCCCAGGGGCGAAAACCGCCCTCCCAGGCCCAGCACGAGCAGAACCGGCAAGGCGATCTCGCCTGCAGTACCCATGGCTGCGGCCAAAGCGGGCGGCAGCAAAGGGACTTTGTACTCGTCGGTGAAGAGGGCTACGGTGATTTCCCAGTCCCTCAGCTTGGTCAGGCCCGAGAGAAAGAAGACCTGCGCGATGTACAACCGGGCCAGCAGGGCTGCAAGCGGCTGGAACGAATCCAGCAAGCGTGTCAGCAGGCGCCACAGGCCCAGGCCGCGCTGCAAAACGCTTGCTCGACTTGCATGGGCGGTGTTGACGGTGTTCATGGATGTTCCCCTTGGGTTGTTATGAAAATTAAAAGAACTGCGCTAAGCGGCACGAACCAGCCGGGAATTCAGATGCGTCAATCGGTACGCCCCCGTGACAAGGCCATCTTGCACGGCCGGGCCCAGCCAGTTTTCGAAGCTGAACGCCGCTGTGGATTCCATCGCGCCGCTCGGCGCACATTCCAGTGCACTCCCCAGCACAGCTTCCAGCGAGCGCCCGGCTTGAAGCGCCGCCAGCAAGGCATATTCAGCCGCAGTGACGGCGCACGCACGAGGCTTGAAGCCTTGCCGCCAGATCAGCGCGTGCTCCGCCGCGCCGGCGCGCAGCAACGCAGCCGCCTCAGCCAACGCAGGCTCGCCCAGCAGGTGGGCGTTGACAATGCTGGCCACCGGATAACCGCTGGCCAGCAGAAAAACACCGGCGCCCAAGGTCAGCGTGATCTCTGCAGGATCAGCCTCTGATAGCAGGGCAAAAGAACGCGGATCGGGCCGGGCGTCGGCGGCTGTCGCTGCCTGGTGCAGCGCCCACTCAACGCGGGCGACGTCGCCCAGGTAGGGTTCGTCCGCCAGTTGCGGGGCGGCCTCCAGGAAAGCCGCGAGCGCATCGCCCCAGCAAGCCATGTCGCCCCGGCAGGGAGGATGGCGCAGCCAGAAATGCCGCGCCAGCGCCGCAAAACTCTCGCCCCCGATCAGCTGCGCCAGCACCGGATAGGCCGCGCCCAGCGCCCGTTCCGCCAACGCCAGCCCGTTGGCCTGGTAGGCCTGCAAACCCCGGCGCGCCAGCGGTGCATAAGCCCCTCCTGGCTGAAGGTGAGACCAGAGGCCGCTGTCGTCGCGCTCGCCCAGCAGGGCGTGCAGCAATGCTTGCTGTTGCCGGGCCAGCATGTCGATTCCGTTCATGCGCTCACCGCCTGCGGAGCGCCTGCCGTGATGCTTCGCGCGTGTACGGCTTCCTCCAACAGCACCTGCAACGGCGGAATGTCGGTGTCCCATTCCACCAGCGCCGGCACGCTGCCAAAGCGCTGCCGGGCGCGACGATAGATCTGCCAGACGTCGGCGCACACGCGGCTGCCGTGATCGTCGATCACGATGTCACCGCCATCATGATGGCCGGCCAGGTGAAGTTCACCCACGCAGCCGGGCGGAATCTGCTCCAGCCAATTCAGGCAAGCGGCCAATGGGTCGGCCTCGTTGCCGGCAAGGCGAGCGTTGAGCGCATTGACATAGATATTGTTCACGTCGACCAGCAGGCCACAACCCGTGCGCGCCACCAGCTCACGAAGAAATGTGGTCTCCTCGCGATCCGAACTGTTGAAGTGCAGATAGGCCGACAGGTTTTCCACCAGCAGCGGCCGTTTCAGCCGGTCCTGCACGCGCTGCACGTTGGCGCAGATCACGTCCAGCGCCGCATTGTTGAAGGCAAGGGGCAGCAGGTCCGCGGCGTGGAGCTCGCGGCCCGCCGACGCGCCTCGCGCAAAACAGGCATGGTCGGAAACGCGGATTGGCTCGATGCGTGCCACCAGGCGGGCCAGCTGATCGAGATGCCAGGCATCGATGCCGCAGACCGAACCCAGGGCCAGCCCGACACCGTGCAGGCTGACAGGATAGTGTTCACGCGCCTGGCTCAGCACGGCCAGCGCGGCACCACCTTCCGCAAAAAAATTCTCGGAATGGACCTCGATGAAATCCACATCAGGCAAGGACTCCAGCAGCTCGCCGTAATGGGGGTGCCGCCAGCCGATCCCGCAGGTGGCAGTGCCCGTGTGATGTGAGGGGGACATGGTGAATGCTGTGCTGGTCTGGCGGAAGGGATCTAGAGGGGCTGCCGGCTACACGGCATGCCCGACTTTTTGCCTTGGCAAAGATGCGTGCTCAGCTCTTCTTTTCCATGGCCTTCATCTTGGCCTGCTCTGCGGTCATGCCCTTCATGCTGGCGCAAGTGCCCTTGGCAACATATTTCCATTCGTTGGCATCGGCGCCGACCTTGGACTGGCCGGCGCAGGAGTGCGTGCCGCTCAGGTTGGCGCAGTCGTTCTGCCCGGCGGTAGTGATGCCGTAGCACTTTTCTTTTTCCTGGGCGGCGGCGGGCGCTGCGACGAACATGGTGGACAGCAGGGAGGCTGCAGCGGCGGCAATCATGGCGCGTTGGTTCATGGTGAAAGCTCCTGTTAATTCGTGAAGTGTGAAAGTTGAATAAAACAACCACGGCAGAATTTTTTTGTTTTTCTGTGTGGTTGCGAATTAGTCTGACCCGCTCCGGTTTTCTTACGCGTGCCAAAAAATTTTTTTGCGCCGGACCGGATCGTTAGCCCACGCCTGCTTTTGCTACAGCAAATCGGCGATGCGATCCCAGGCTTCGGGAGGGATGCGGCCCACATAGCGCTCGACCACATTACCTGTCTTGTCGACGAGAAATGCGGCCGGCAGCTGCAGGGGCTTGCCGATGTTGTCTTTGTAGCCGCCGTCACCTGTCCACAGCTGCACAAACCGCTGCTTCACGGGAATGGTGCGGGAAATGATGCGTTCGTAATCGAGGAAATCCTGCATGCGCGAGTCGGTGTTGACGGCGACAAGTTCAAAAGGTTTGCCTGCCCAACCCTCGTAGTTGTTTCGCAGCTCAGGCATCTTGTCGCGGCACACAGCGCAGCCGGTTGACCAGAACATCACCAGCACCACCTTGCCCTTCAGCGAAGCCAGCCTGAAGGGTGCGCCCTCAATCGTCTTGCCCTCGATCTGCGGCACGGCGGCGGGCACCATCGCGGGGGCAGGTGCGCTTGCGGCCCTGGCAGCTGCCGGGACTTGGGCGATGGCTGATGCAATTGACATCAGGGACGCAAGAGACAAGAGCAAGGCCCGCCCGTAAATTCCGTTGGGCTGGCGGCTGGCGGTTTGGGAAAACGTGTGTTCGGTCGGGCTCATGGCGATGTCCTTGGCGGTGGTGTATTGGGTAGTAGTCGCAGCCCAGCCACGGTCCTTACGCATTTCGTCCGATTTTTTCTGGCAAGGCGGCCGCGTGCGGCTAGACTTCCGGCCATGCCTACTTTTGAAGAGCAGCTGGTTGAACACCGCGTCTATCTCCTTCGTTTTGCGCGCCTGCAGCTGCGCAACGATGAATGGGCCGAGGACGCCGTGTCGGAAACGTTGCTGGCGGCTTTATCCAAGCCGCAGTCTTTCGGCAACCGCTCCCAGCTCAAGACGTGGCTTGTCGGCATTCTCAAGCACAAGGTCATTGACCTGATCCGCAGCAATGCGCGCATGGTGGCGGTGCCGGACGCCCACGGCGACGAAGAGGGTGACGAGCTCGACCGGCTCTCTTTCCGGGCCGACGGGCATTTCACAGAACCGCCCAATGACTGGGGCAATCCGGACCAGACCCTGCAGCAGGTTCAGTTCTTTCAGGTACTGGACGCATGCATGGAACGCCTGCCACCGGCATTGGGGCGGCTGTTCCTGATGCGTGAGTGGCTGGAGCTTTCCTCGCAGGAAGTCTGTAAGGAACTCTCACTGACACCGACCAACCTGTATGTCCAGTTGCATCGAGCCCGCCTGCGCCTGCAGGAGTGCCTGAATATCCACTGGTTTGGCAAACTCAGCACCTGATACGGCCGGCCCTTAACGTGAAACCCAACATTACCCTGTTAAGACGCACCTGCCGCGAGGCTGCGGCATTGCTGATCGCGCGGGAAGACCGCGCACTCCGTTTGCCCGACCACATTGCGCTCAAGCTGCATCTTCTGGCCTGCGATGCCTGCCCGAAGTTTGAGAACCAGATTCTGACCATGCGCGCCGCGATGACGCAGTGGCGCAACTATTCGGATCTTGCCGAGGCTGGCTCCACCGAATTGCCGCCCGATATTCGTCCCAAATAACGCGCCGCCGAACGGGCGAAGGCGCTCGCCATCTCATCGAATAAATATGGATTCGGAATGAATCATTGCAATTTTTTGTAACTATTTTCCTTCCGCGCGCGCGTCAACTGTCCTGCTTATGGCTTTTAACGGACACATCCTCGCTTCCAGCATCAGGGCTGTCCGGAGAGAACTTACGACTCTGATTTCTTCGCGCCGGTAGCCTCTATTCATTGGTAAATCCATAAACAGTAGGCGCTAACTTATTAAGCAGGGCCGTAAATTCGGGCCACTAATAGCGCTTTATTGTTAAACACCCGCGTAGCTGGTGCGAAAACCTCATCCCGGGCTTTTTGTTGTGCCATCTTCAATAGAAGTGCTTTGGGTTACCCTCCGCGGCCTTCAAGTCAGCGGGCAGGTCGATACAAAAATCGTAAACAAACCCGGGAAGCCCCTGTTTATGCGGGCTTGCGAGGCCCAGGCAGTAACGCCAGCTGGTTGTCTTTTTGATAACTGACGCATAATATGCCGGTGCGAGTGTCACTATTCGCACACGTTAGGTGATCGGTCAGTTTCGCGCGCTACAGCGGTACGTATCAAGATTTGTTGTGCTTTCGGGACCCCATCGCTTTTGTTTTTGTGTTTTAGAGGAGTCCCTTCATGGGCAACAAACTTTACGTCGGCAACCTGCCGTACTCGGTCCGCGACGAAGACCTGCAACAATCTTTTGGCCAATTTGGCGCTGTCACCAGCGCTAAAGTCATGATGGAACGCGACACCGGTCGCTCCAAAGGCTTTGGCTTTGTCGAAATGGGCAGCGATGCAGAAGCCCAGGCAGCTATCAACGGCATGAACGGCCAGCCTCTGGGCGGCCGTAGCGTTGTCGTGAACGAAGCACGTCCCATGGAGGCACGTCCTCCACGTAGCGGCGGCTTCGGCGGCGGCGGTGGTGGCGGCTACGGTGGTGGTGGCGGCGACCGTTCCGGCGGTGGTGGCTACGGCGGTGGCGGCGGTGGTCGCTCCGGCGGCGGCGGTGGCGACGGCGGTTTCCGCAGCCCCTACGGCGGCGGCGGTAGCGGCGGTGGCCGTTCCGGTGGTGGCGGCGGTGGTGGACGCGGCGGCTACTAAGCCCTGCAGAACCCCCTCTTCAGCCTCTGGTTGAAGAGCGCTTAAAAGGCTTCAAGACTTCGGTTTTGAAGCCTTTTTGCTTTGTAGTGCCCAATAAATGGGCGCGAGCAGCTCCTGTTTTGATAGCGCAGCGCGCAAAAGCGCCCGGCTCTCAGCTCTCGCCCTGGCGATGCTTGCGTGCGCGGCCAGACAAAGCCTTGTCGAACACCGCATTGGGCAGCAGACGCAACAGCTTGGCCACCACACCCATTTGCCAGGGGATCACCCGGTAGCTGCACCCCGCCTGGATGGTGGCAAACGCTTTTTCGGCAAATACCTCGGCCTTCATCAGAAACGGCATGGCATAGCGGTTTTCGCGGGTCAGCGGCGTGTCGATGTAACCTGGGCAAATCGTCACCACCTTCACGCCACTGGGGCGCAGTTCCCCGCGCAGGCTTTCGCAATAGGCGATGACTGCAGCCTTGCTCGCGCAATAGGCGCCATGGCCGGGAAGGCCCCGTATGCCGGCCACGCTGCCAATACCAACCAGTGTTCCTGTGCCTCGCGAAACCATGCCGGCGATGAACGGGTGAAAGGTGGCTGCGACACCGATATTGTTGGTCGCAAAAGTCCGGGCCATGACCTCAAGGTCAGCACGCACCGCGGAGTCCATGCCGATGCTGATACCGGCATTGGCAATCACCACATCGGGCACGCCCTGCGCGGCGATGCAAGCCTCGCCGGCGGACACAATGCTGTCGATGTCGGATACGTCTGCGCCGTAGACCTGGTAGCGGCTCGCACTGATGGCATGGGTCTCGGCCCAGGCCTGGACCTCGGCGGTTCTGCGAGCAGCCAGCGCCAGCCGATAGCCTGCAGAATAAAAACGCAGTGCCAATGCCTGACCGATACCGCTGGAAGCGCCGGTGATAAATACGAGTCTGGACATGGTGGGCAGTCGTTGATTAGAGAGTGTCGCGTTAGCGGGTCGCTGGTGCGTTGCTTGCCGGATTGACGGGTGGTGCAGGCGTGAGAGTGGGCAAGGTACCAGCACCTGCAGCGCTGGCCGCGGAACGCGGGACGAGAATGCCGCGGACACGTCCCTTGAGATCGGCCACCTGGTCCAGGTTGTCGTAGGCAAAAGTGTCACCGGTGAACTGGTCGGTGCCGCGAATCAGCAGCACCGGTTTGTGCGACTTCACGCGCTCGTCATTCAGGAAGGCATGAAGAAACTCACCGCGAAATTCCATGCGCGGCGTTTCCTTCCCGTTCGCATCTTGGCTCGCCTCCCTGACCACTACCGCATTGCCCGTCAACTGCACTTCCGATCCATCACCGTTGGTGTAGGCCCGGTTGGCCGTAGCCGTCGTGATGCGCTTTTCCACATTAATGCTGCGGATGCGCACCTGGTCAATTTCCAGGATGTCGGTGTCGGCGAAATGCCGGGCCTCTGTCCCATAAATTTCGCTCTTGAGCTGGCCCCCGTCGTCAAACGTCTTGACGGTGAACTTGCGCATGAAATAGTCCACATCGTGGCTCGCCTCCCTGGCCACTTCCGGCGTGCTGAAGATCGGGGTGTTGCGCACAAGCCAGTAGGTACCCAGCGCCAGCACCCCCATCATCACCAGCGGCATGTAAATGGCCATGCTGTCCCAGACGCGCAGAAAGCGTCGCCACACATTTTTCAGGTGCAGCAGGGCGCCGCGGTTCTTCGCCGCGGTGCTCACTGGCTGTACTCCTGAAGGAGCCCGGCATAGCGTCCGCTGGCAACCAGCAGCACATCACAGAACTCGCGTGCGGCGCCATGGCCACCAGGTGCTTGTGTCACATGATGGGCCATCGCACGAACCTCCGCGTGCGCATTGATCGGCGCGCAGCTCAATGCCACACGGGACAGAACAGGCAGGTCGGGCCAGTCGTCACCCATGGCTGCGGCAGCGCTCCAGTCCAGCCCCAGGGCCTGCAGCGTGAGCTCGGCGGCCGGGCGTTTGTCCTCCGTACCGAAATGGGCATGGGTGATGCCGAGTGCCTGCAAACGTGCGCGCAGCACGTGGCTATCGCGCCCGGTGATGACGGCGGGAGTAATGCCGGCCCTCTGGAGCAACTTGAGGCCATGGCCGTCCAGCGTGTTGAACCGTTTGACGATCTCACCCGAAGCGCGATAACCACCTGACGCCACAGCCAGTTCATGGCCGTCGGGGTATTCGGAAAAATACAGGCCACCGTCCGTGAGTACGCCGTCAACGTCAAAAAATGCCACCTTGATGCCTTGCGCGCGCAGCAGCAGTTCAGGCGGAAAGCTCAGTGTTGGAGTAAGCATCTATCGTTTCACCGCAAGCCAAATAACGGGTGCAAGTGTCATATCACTTTTGCGCGCATCAGGTCGTTGGTATTCAGCGCCCCGCATAACACCCCTGCGTCGTCCACAACCAGCACGCTGGTGATGCGGTGCTGCTCCATCAATGCCACAGCCTCGACAGCCAGCGAATCCGGCTGTATCGTGCGCGGATTGGCGCGCATCACATCGCCCGCCTTGCTGCTGCGCAGGTCCACGCCTTTTTCGACCAGCCGGCGTAAATCGCCGTCGGTAAATATACCGAGCACCCGCCGGCTGCCGTCCACCACCGCAGAAGCCCCAAGTCCCTTGGCGCTCATTTCACGCATGAGATCGGTGAAGCTGGTATCAGCCAGCACTTGCGGCACCGCATCGCCGCTGCGCATCACGTCACTGACATGCGTGAGCAGCTTGCGGCCGAGCGCACCGCCCGGGTGGGAGCGGGCAAAGTCTTCTTCCTTGAAACCGCGCGCATCCAGCAAGGCGACGGCCAGCGCGTCACCCAGGGCGAGCTGCGCGGTCGTGCTGGCCGTCGGCGCCAGGTTGAGCGGACAGGCTTCCTGCGCCACGCTGCTGTCGAGCGTCACCCGTGCATGCCGGGCAAGCGTGGACTGTGCGCCCCCGGTAATTGCCACCATCGGTACGCCCTGACGGCTTAACACCGGCAGGATCATCGTCAACTCGGCACTCTCGCCGCTGTTGGAAATTGCGAGTACTACGTCGATGGCCTTGATCATGCCCAGGTCGCCGTGGCTGGCTTCAGCCGGATGCACAAACATGGCAGGTGTTCCGGTGGAGGCGAGTGTGGCGGCAATCTTGCGGCCTATATGGCCGCTTTTTCCCATGCCCATGACAACCACTCGGCCGCGGCACTGCAGCATCAACTCCACGGCCTGGGCAAACTCATCGCCCAGCCGTCCCACCAGGCCCAGCACAGCGGCGGCTTCTATTTCAAAAGTCTTCCTGGCTAGGCTCAGCACCTGTTCGGCATCAAAATTCACGGCGTCAAGGCTCATGGCTGCATTCTATAGAGGCGGGCAGGCCCCATCCTGCCGGCCTGCCGCCGCGTGAATGGGCCTTTGCCGCCTGCAAATCGTCAAGGCCACGCAATATCCTCGGCTACCATCAACGCATGAGCGCGCTTGAACTGACCCTGCTGTACCTGCTGGCTGCTGTGCTGGGTGTGGTGGCATGCCGTTCGCTCAAGCTGCCGCCCATGCTGGGTTACCTGGCGGTCGGCGTGGTCATCGGGCCCAACGCACTGGCGCTGGCGCAAAATTCCGACGGCGTCAGGCATTTGGGCGAGTTCGGCGTGGTGTTTCTGATGTTCGTGATCGGGCTTGAGTTCAACCTGCCCAAGCTGCGCTCCATGCGGCGTCACGTCTTTGGCCTGGGCCTGCTGCAAGTCACGCTGACCATCGTGCTGGCCACGGTGGGCTCGCTGTTCCTTGCCAGCATGGCCCCCGGTCTCTGGAAGATGGGCTGGCAGACCGCGCTGGCGCTGTCCGGTGCCATCGCCATGAGCAGCACCGCTATTGTGGTCAAACTGCTGTCGGAGCGACTTGAACTCGAATCCGAACACGGCAAGCGTGTCATGGGCGTGCTGTTGTTCCAGGACTTGGCCGTTGTGCCGTTGCTCGTGCTGATTCCGGCACTGGGCGCGCCCGCCGATGCGCTCCTGATGGCGCTGGCGATCGCGGGGCTGAAGGCGGCCGTGCTGGTGGGGCTGCTGCTCACCGGCGGGCAACGCATCATGCGCTGGTGGCTCACCATCGTGGCACGGCGCAAAAGCGAAGAACTGTTCGTGCTCAACCTGCTGCTGGTCACGCTGGCGCTGGCCTGGCTGACCGAGCGCGCCGGGCTGAGCCTGGCGCTGGGCGCCTTTATTGCCGGCATGCTGATCTCCGAGACGGAATACAAACACCAGGTCGAAACCGACATACGGCCCTTCCACGATGTTTTGCTGGGTCTTTTCTTCATCAGCATCGGCATGCTGCTGGACTGGCGGCTGGTGCTGGAACGATGGCCGCTGGTGCTGTTGCTGACGACGTTGCCTGTTCTCTTCAAGCTGGTGCTGGTTACCGCGCTGGCGCGTTCGCTGGGTGCAACAGCCGGCGTATCGCTGCGCACCGGCCTGTATCTTGCCCAGGCGGGCGAATTCGGCTTTGTGCTGCTGACGCTGGCCCAGCAAAGCAAGCTGGTGCCACCCGCACTGTTAAATCCCATTTTGGCCAGCATGGTGCTGTCCATGCTGGCGACGCCCTTCATCATCATGTACAGCAACCGCATTGTGATGAAGCTCGTTTCCAGCGAGTGGCTGCAGCAATCGCTGCAAATGACCACCATTGCACGCAAGTCCATCAACGCCAACAAACACGTGATCATTTGCGGCTATGGCCGCTGCGGCCAGAACCTGGGTCACATGCTGGAGCGCGAAGGCATCCAGTACATGGCGCTTGACCTCGACCCTGACCGGGTACGGCAGGCCGCAGCCGCAGGCGATTCGGTGGTGTTCGGTGATGCGGTGCGGCTCCAGGCCCTGATGGCAGCCGGGCTGGCCCGGGCCAGCGCCGTGGTGGTAACTTATCTCGACACAGCCAGCGCCCTCAAGGTGCTGGCCAACACGCGCGCCCACGCGCCGACCGTGCCGGTGATTGTGCGGACGGTAGACGACCACGACCTGGAAAAACTCCAGGCAGCCGGCGCTACAGAGGTCGTGCCAGAGGCCATCGAAGGCAGCCTGATGCTGGCCAGCCATGCGTTGGCGCTGGTAGGGGTGCCCATGCGCCGTGTGATCCGCGTCGTGCAGGATCAACGTGACGCCCGGTACAACCTGCTGCGAGGTTACTTTCGCGGTGCCGACGACGACACCGTCAACGAGCTCGAGCAGGAGCGCCTGTCAAACGTCACATTGCCGCTGGGCACCAGGTCTGCCGGAAAACCTTTGGGTGCGGTGGCACTGGGCGCCGGCGGCGTGCGTGTGGTCAGCCTGCGCCGCAGCAATGGCAAGGCAGTGGCCGCGCATGACGAAACATTGCTGGAGGGCGGGGACACGCTGGTGCTGTCAGGCAAGCCCGAGGCATTGGCCGTGGCCGAAGAGAAGCTCCTGCGCGGCCGTATCAACTGAGCAGCGGGCCGCCCGTCGCAAAGAGGGGCTTCCGGGGAAACATCTCACCGCTTTGTTCGCGCCTGCAGCAGGTCGTTGTTCGTTGGCACTGACGGCACAATATGGGCGCCACCCACCTTGGACACGCCATGCCTGATCTGCACAGCCTCACTCACCAGACCGTCGGCCAATACCTGAAGAACCATATCCGCACCGTGCCCGACTGGCCGGCCCCCGGCGTGCAGTTTCGCGACATCACACCGCTGCTGCAGAACCCCAAGGTCTTTCGCGTGCTGATCGACGCTTTTGTGCACCGCTACATGGACGGCAAGCTCCGCCCCGACATCGTGGCAGGGCTGGATGCGCGCGGGTTCATCCTTGGCGCCGTCATCGCCTATGAGTTGAATGTTGGCTTTGTGCCGATACGCAAAAAAGGCAAACTGCCCTTCACGACCGTGCAGGAAACCTATGAGCTCGAATATGGAAGCGCCACTGTCGAGCTGCATACCGATGCGGTCAAGCCCGGCGACCGGGTGCTGCTGATCGACGACCTGATCGCCACGGGCGGCACCATGATGGCCGGCAAGAAACTGCTGGAGAAGTTGGGCGCCACTGTCACCGAAGGAGCGGCGATTGTTGACCTGCCGGAACTCGGTGGTTCGGAAAAACTGCGGGCAGCAGAGCTGCCGCTGTTCACCTTGATCGACTTTTCGGGGCATTGAGCCGCGGGATGCAGTTCTGGAAACTGCCCGGAGAGAGAACGGGTTCAGCTATAACTTTTATAGCTGCTTGCGCCCGCCCCTATTGGGTTTGAAGCCTATTTGTCTTAAATTTAAAGCCGGCTCGGCCTAATTCAAATCGCCATACTGCGTGCTGCTCAGCGCTGGTGACGTGCTGAATTCCGGCGGCATTTCGGTGTCTTCAAAGCCCGTCAGCAGCGTGTATGAACGTGAGCGCGGGCCGCTTTGCACTTTGACCCCTTTTTCCGGCGCGACTGCGGGGCCTTGTGCAGACGCAGCAACCAAAGCTTGTTTGAAGGCGGCAACCTCGTCGGCCTGGATAGGCTCATACCGTGGTGTTACGGGTTTGACGGGCGCGGGCGCGCGGGTTTCTACATTGGCTTCAGCGTGCGCTACTACGGGTGCATGTACAACGGGTGCTTGCACGGCCTGCGGTGGCGTCGGGGCCTGTTTGACAACGACCGCCATTTCCTCCAGACGCCAGTACACAGCGGGTACCGTGATCTCAAAGCGCGCTTTGGCGTGCTGTGTGATCGATGCCTCAATTCCACTCAATTGCTCGGACGTGCCGCCAAATGCTTTTGCCAGGTCCATCATGACCAGGAATTCATTGCCGCTCTGGTCGAGCGAAAGAACTTTGAATTTGTAGCTGGCCGAAAGCACGCCGGAGCGGGTCATGGCCTCACGAATTGCTACGTACAGCTGCTCGCGGCGGGCGTGACGCTTGAGCTTGCCGGAATCCGCGGGAGCAGGGTGTTCGGGGGAGAGTCGCTGGGGTACGGACGTAGCAAATTTGTCGCGTCCGACGGACGCGCGTTTTTGTTCGTCATTCGCAGCCGCGCTGGCTTGCTGCGGTTTGTCGGAAAACCAGTTTAAGAAAGACATGGGCAATGTTCTCGTGATGAATGTTGATTTTCCGTCAATGCACGGAGTGAATCTGTAAGCAATATCGCAAACGGTTCAGCTGTTGTTTAGCAGCAAATCCTGTTGCCGACTTTATCGAATCACCCATGCAACTGTCTGGTAAAAAATCACGCCCGTCACGTTTTTGAGAACGCCTGTGACGCCCAAAAGTATTACGGCAAGGAGTCAGTTGTCTGATGATGCCAGTACACCCGAGAGAGGGGCGACGCTCAGGTCACGGCGACGCGCTTGGGACGGTTATAGAGTCGCTTGGCCATGACCGACCCCATTGCCATGGTCAGCTCCAATGCAATGGGGCTGTGGCGGTTTGCCAGTTCGAGGAACCGCATCGGGGTGAGGCACCAAAGCTTGCAGGGCGTCGACGCATGGACCGTGGCACTGCGCGGCATGTGCGAGAAAAATGCGCCTTCACCAAGCACGGTACCCGCACCCACCAGTGCCATTCGCACGCGGGCCTTTTCATCTTCGTAATGAACGCTGAGCGTGCCGCTTTCCACAAAGTACAGCGTGCGGTCCAGCGCGCCCTGTTCCATCAGCACCTGACCACTGTTGAGCGCGAAAGGCTGCATGTAGCTGGCCAGGATGTCCCAATGCGGCTGGTTGAATTGACAACGCAATGCGTCACTGGCGTGGCAGTGAAGAATGGCCTGGGCAAGGCCCTGAATGTCAAAACGGATGGCGGCAGGTAGTGGAGCGTTCATAGTGGGACGGAAGATACCTTCGCACTACATAGCCCGCAAGAGACGTTAACGGCCCCTTACACCTGATACAGGAAATCCGGAGTTGTAATTTCCCCTCGACAGAGCCCCATTTTTGACTGTTTTGGGGCATTTTTCGCGGCATGGAACCGCTTGTCCCCAGACAAGGCCCGCCTGTCGCCGGTTTACTACTTTCCAATACAGAATCTGGAAAAAATTTCGCCCAACAAGTCATCCGGTGTGAACGCACCGGTGATCTCGCCGAGGTGCAGTTGCGCCTGGCGCAAATCCTCGGCAAGCAGGTCCAGGGCAGGGTGCCCCGCGCGAATCTGCGCATGGGCACGCCCGAGTTGTTCGGCGACCTGCTGCAGGGCATGCACGTGGCGTTCGCGGGCCATGAACACACCTTCAGGGGCGGCCTGCCAGCCCACGACGTGCAGCAGTTGCTTGCGCAGCGCCTGCAGGCCGTCGCCGGTTTTGGCGGAGATCAGAACACCGCCGCTGATTGTGCCCAGCACATCCGCGTCAGCCGCGTCCGACTTGTTCCAGACATCGATGATGGGCGTGTTGCGTGGCAGCTCGCGGCTCAGTACTTCTGCGATGTGTGCGTCAGCGGCCAGGTAATCGGCGGCACGCCGGGTCAGGTCATGCAGGAAGAGCACCGCGTCGGCGCTGGCGATTTCAGCCCACGCGCGTTCAACGCCGATTTTTTCCACTTCGTCGAGCGCGTCCCGCAGGCCGGCTGTGTCCACCACGTGCAGCGGCACGCCTTCAATCTGGATCAGCTGCGAAACCTTGTCGCGTGTGGTGCCGGCAATCGGCGTGACGATGGCGAGTTCGGCGCCGGCCAGCGCATTGAGCAGCGAACTTTTGCCGGCGTTCGGCTGGCCAGCGATCACCACCTTGATGCCTTCGCGCAGCAAGGCGCCCTGCACCGCGCGCTGCATCACGCCGGCCAGCGTCACCTGCAAGCGCTCAAGCTGGCCCTGTGCGTCTGCCTTCTGCAGGAAGTCGATATCTTCCTCCGGGAAGTCCAGCGTGGCTTCGACCAGCATGCGCAGATGGATCAGCTGCTCCAGCAGCGTGTTGACCGCCAGAGAGAATTCACCCGACATTGAACGCGCGGCTGATCGTGCCGCGGTTTCAGTGCTCGCGTCGATCAGGTCGGCAATCGCCTCGGCCTGCGCCAGGTCGATCTTGTCGTTGAGGAAGGCACGTTCGGTGAACTCGCCCGGTTGCGCCACGCGCAGCCCCGGCACGGCCGCTTGGCCGGTCACCGGGTCTGGCGCCGCACCGGCCTCGAGGCATCGCGCCAGCAACAGCTGCAGCACAACAGGGCCGCCGTGCGCTTGCAGCTCCAGCACGTCTTCGCCGGTATAGGAATGAGGCGCCGGGAAATGCAGGGCGAGCCCTTGGTCGATGGCTACGCCATGCGCATCGCTGAAGGGAAGGTAGGTCGCCTGGCGCGGTTGAAGCTGGCGGCCGCAAATCGCTTCCACGACGGGCGCGATGTGCTTGCCGGACACCCGCACAATGCCCACCGCACCGCGCCCGGGCGCAGTGGCGATTGCAACGATGGGGTCGTGGTGTCGGGCCAGCATGGTGGTAGATGTTAAGGGGCAAACCAGATCTTGGCGCCTGGGTAAGGAGCGCAGCCGCGAAAGTCGGTTTCCCAAGAAAAAGGGCCGCGAAGCGGCCCAATTTTTTATTCCGTGTCCGCCTTATTTGAATTTCGGCAGGTTGAACTGCGGCGGCACGCCCATGCGCGTGTTGATCACCCACTGCTGCGCGATGGACAGGATATTGTTGGTAATCCAGTACAGCACCAGGCCAGCCGGGAAGAAGAAGAACATCACGCTGAAGATCAGCGGCATGAACCACATCAGCTTGGCTTGCATCGGATCCGGCGGGGCGGGATTGAGCGCCGTTTGCAGCATGGTGGTCAGGGTCATCACCACCGGCAGGATGAAGAACGGATCCGGCGCCGAGAGATCATGAATCCACAAAATCCAGGGCGCACCGCGCATTTCAACGCTGGACAGCAGCACCCAGTACAGCGCGATGAACACTGGGATCTGGATCATGATGGGGAAGCAGCCACCCATTGGGTTGACTTTTTCCTCACGGTAGATTTTCATCATCGCCTGCTGCATTTCCTGCGGCTTGTCTTTCAGGCGTTCACGCATTTCCATGATCTTGGGATTGATCGCCTTCATCTTGGCCATGCTGGCATACGCCTTGGCGTTGAGCCAGTAGAACGCAATCTTGAGCAGCAGCACGAGCGCCACGATGGACCAGCCCCAGTTCTGGATAAAACCGTGCAACTTGTCGAGTAGCCAATACAAGGGCTTGGCCAGGATCTTCAAGTAGCCATAGTCCTTGACCAGCTCCAGCCCGGGCGCCAAGGCTTCCAGCGACTTTTCTTCCTGCGGACCGATAAAAAAGATCGAGTCAACCGTCTTGGTTGCGCCAGGGGCAATGCTATCCAGTGGCGTAATCATGCCCACGGCATACAGATTGGTGTCCACCTTGCGGAAGAACAGGTCGCGCTTGATACCGTCACCCAGAATCCAGGCTGTGGCGAAATAGTGCTGCACCATGGCCACAAAACCGTTGGTCGCCTGTTTTTCAACATCAACCTTGCCTTTTTCGATGTCCTTGAATTCGACCTTCTGAAATTTCTGTGCTTCGGTGTAGACAGCCGGGCCGGTGAAGGTCGAGTAGAACGACGACTCGCCGGGTGGTGGGTTGCCATCACGCACGAGCTGCAGGTAAAGCTGCGGAGCGACCGCTGCTGTGCCGGTATTGACGATCTCGTGGCGCACGGCAATGTCGTAGACGCCGCGCTTGAGCGTGTAGGTCTTGACCAGCTTGACGCCGCCGACGTCGGCCGATTCGAACTTCACTTCCAACTCGTTCACGCCTTCCTTGAGCGAACGCTCACCAGGAACTGCCTTCATCGGGGTCTTGTGGGTCGGGAAGCTGCTGCCGCCCGTGGCGCCGGCGATAAGGCCGGTTTGCGCGACGTAAACACGTTTGGCGCTTTCATCCAGGAGTACAAAGCCCTCTTCCTTGTTCGCCATGTCCTTGAGCTTACTGAAGGCCGAATGCACCAGGGTGCCGCCTTCGCTGTCAAAGGTCAGCGCGAGCACGTCGGTGTTCACCAGCACGCGCTCTTTGGTCGCCGAAGTTGCGGTGGATGGTGCGCCGCCAGGCACGGCGCCTGGGGTGGCTGTTGCACCGACGGCCTGAGGCGCCGGTACCGAAGAAGCTGCTGCGCCGGTAGCGGGTGCAGAAGCGGCAGACCCAGCGGCCGGCGCCTTGGCGCTTTGCGTGGCTGACGGGAAAAAGGTCGCCTTGTGGCCGTTATAAACCTGCCATTGGTCCCACAAAAGGACCATGGAAAAACCAAAAATCACCCACAGAATGGTGCGGCGGATGTCGTTCATGACGGCGTCTTTTTAGAAGGGGTGGAGGCCACGGGGGTGGCCAGGCGGGAAAAGAGGGGAACAGGCGGCACCGGGTCGTACCCGCCATCGCACCAGGGATGGCAGCGTACCAGCCGGCGCAAAGTGAGGTAGCTGCCGACTGTTGCGCCGTGCTGCTGCAGGGCCTGCAGTGAATAGGCGGAACACGTCGGCTCAAACCGGCAGGCTGAGCCCAGCCACGGGCTGAGCAACAAGCGGTAGCCTTTGACCAGGCCGATCAGCAGGGTTTGCGGCAAACGGAAAAGAGGTGCCAGCGCGGCAAAAACAGGGCTCATGGCGCCTTGGCTCCTGCCTGCATCAGCGCCAGCACTTCGGTGCGTACCGCCAGCTTGAGCTGCTCGGACGTCGCGCTGATGAATTCCTTGCGCGAAAAATCACGCCGCAAGCGGACCACAAAAGCAGCCTGAGGATACTGATGCGAAAAATCAGCGCTCACGGTGTAGATCTGTCGTTTGATGGCGTTACGTGTGACGGCGCGTTTGGCCCAGCGTTTGGGAACCATGGCCCCAAGCCAGACATCCTGTACGGGAAACAGCGGCTTTGCCGCGATCACATCAGCCAGCTTGCCTGGCTCAGCTTGCACGGGCTTTGCGTCCAGCGCATTGCGGTGCAATGCGAAGTGCGTTGTCTTTGCAACAATGGCGCCGGCAAGAACTGCCTGGAACTGGGGTCGGGTTTGAAGCCGTTGCACGAGCGCCAGGCGTCAGTTTAAAAAACTGCGAATGGCCAGCAGAAAACAGGCTTATACGGCCAGGCGCTTGCGGCCTTTGGCGCGGCGTGCAGCAATCACTGCGCGGCCGCCACGCGTTTTCATGCGGGTCAGGAAGCCGTGCGTACGAGCGCGTTTGACTTTGGATGGTTGGTATGTGCGTTTCATGATTGAGTCCTACTAGCCGGTCAGCTACAAAGCTTTCCCCTTTGCCGTTACCGTGCCTTAGTTATAAGACACACTGCTTTGGGCGATTCGAATGATCTTGGTGGCCGTACAACACAACCATCTCTGCAAGTCTTCAAGGCAGGCAAAACCCGCCGCGAATCAGGGAAACCCATGATTATCGCAGATTTCCTAACGCTGGCAACAAGTTAGCCTGCCCATTTGGGGTAAAGGCTGAGATGCAGCCGACCGGGCCACCAGATACCCCAAACCAGTGCCGAAAATAGGTTGAAACCCGGATCAATTATTTTGTGGATAACTCCCCGTCCGGACTACAATTGCCGGTGCTCAAAATTAACAATATCCACAAGCAGCTCACCGCTGCCGGGCGCCTCTTGCCAGGCCAGCAACCCAGCCAAAACCAGCCATGAGTGAGGCATCCGTCCAAAATCTGAACCAGGACTTGTGGCAGAGCTGCGTCGACCACCTGGCCCAGGAATTACCTGAACAACAGTTCAATACCTGGATCCGACCCCTGCTTGTCGAGGTCGCTCCCGACCTCACCAAAGTCACCGTTTTAGTAGGCAACCGGTTCAAACTGGACTGGGTTCGCACCCAATATGCCGGCCGTATTTCGGCCCTGCTTGAGAAAATTTCCGGGCAAAGCATCCCCCTTGAGTTAGCACTTGCTCCGCGCGAAGCGCCCGCCAAATCTTCATCTCTGGTTCGCAGCTTTGAAGGCTCCGGCGTTCCTGAACCCGTCGGCCTGGGCGTTCCCGAAGAAGCCGCCGGCGCGCCGTTCAAGAATCGGCTCAACAGCGCGCTGACCTTCGACACCCTGATTGAAGGCACGGCCAACCGCATGGGCCGGGCCGCGGCGCTGCATGTTTCCAGCAGCCTGGGCCAGCTTTACAACCCGCTTTTTATCTACGGCGGCGTCGGTTTGGGCAAGACCCATTTGATGCACGCCATCGGCAATAAATTGCTGTCGGACAACCCCGCCGCCAAAGTTCTCTACATCCACGCTGAACAATTTGTTTCAGATGTGGTTAAAGCTTACCAGCGCAAGACTTTTGATGAATTCAAGGAGCGTTATCACTCCCTGGATTTGCTGCTGATTGACGACGTCCAGTTCTTTGCCAACAAGGACCGCACCCAGGAAGAGTTTTTCAACGCTTTCGAGGCCTTGCTGACCAAAAAGTCGCACATCGTGATGACCAGCGACACTTATCCCAAGGGTTTGACGGATATCCACGAACGCCTGGTGTCGCGCTTTGATTCCGGCCTCACCGTCGCCATCGAGCCGCCCGAGCTCGAAATGCGCGTCGCCATCCTGATCCGCAAGGCCGAAGCCGAAGGCGCCTCCATGCCCGAAGAGGTCGCCTTCTTCGTCGCCAAGAACGTCCGCTCCAACGTGCGTGAGCTCGAAGGCGCCCTGCGCAAGATCCTGGCGTACTCACGCTTCAATCTCAAGGAAATCTCCATCCAGCTGGCCCGCGAGGCCCTGCGTGACCTGCTTTCCATCCAGAACCGGCAGATCAGCGTCGAGAACATCCAGAAGACCGTCGCCGACTATTACAAGATCAAAGTGGCCGACATGTATTCCAAGAAGCGGCCCGCCAGCATTGCGCGGCCGCGGCAGATTGCCATGTACCTGGCCAAGGAACTCACGCAAAAGAGCCTCCCTGAGATCGGTGAACTCTTTGGCGGGCGTGACCACACCACCGTGCTGCACGCCGTGCGCAAGATGTCTGCCGAGCGCCAGCAAATGACAGAGCTCAACCAGCAGCTGCATGTGCTTGAACAGACCCTGAAAGGCTGAGGAACAGCCTCCATGCGTCCCATGAACCCCACGAACCCTCTAGCGCCCGGTTTTCACGGTGTTTTACAGAGCCCAGCCACCCTCACAATAACTTTGGGGACAACTTTTGAACAACCCATGGCTTATCCACAGAAGCAGATGACAATCGAAAGTTGTTCATATTCAGCAGTGCAGTTCAGGGGCGTCTGAACACATGGTTAAACAAACGCCAAGTGGTTGATCAAAAAGGGGAAAATGGCACTATCCACAGATGGGCGCCACCCTTATCTACTACTACTAATTTGAATTAAAGAATTAAAGATATATACAGAGGAAGTCATGATCGTTCTGAAAGCAACCCAGGATAAAGTTTTGTCGGTACTGCAGTCGGTGGCCGGCATCGTTGAGCGCAGGCACACCTTGCCCATCCTTGCCAACGTGCTGATCCGCAAAACTGGCGCCCAGCTGCAGCTCACCACGAGCGATCTTGAAATCCAGATCCGCACCACTGCCGAGCTCGACGGCGATGCCGGCAACTTCACCACCACCGTGGGTGCCCGCAAGCTCATCGACATCCTGCGTTCCATGCCCAGCGACCAGACCGTCTCGCTCGAGTCGTCGCAGAACAAGCTGATCCTCAAGGGCGGCAAAAGCCGCTTCACCCTGCAAACCCTGCCCGCTGAAGACTTCCCGCTGGTGCAGGAAGCCGCCAATTTCGGCCCGAGCTTCTCGGTGCCGCAAAAGGTTTTGAAAGAGCTGCTCAACCAGGTCTCGTTTGCCATGGCGGTGCATGACATCCGCTACTACCTCAACGGCATCCTCTTCGTCGCCGAAGGCAAGCAGCTGAGCCTGGTCGCCACCGACGGCCACCGCCTGGCCTTCTCATCCGCCACGCTCGACGTCGAAGTGCCCAAGCAGGAAGTGATCCTGCCGCGCAAGACGGTTCTGGAAATGCAGCGCCTGCTCAGCGACAAAGAAGGCGCCATCGAAATGCAATTTGCCGGCAACCAGGCCAAGTTCAGCTTTGAAGGCATGGAATTTGTCACCAAGCTGGTTGAAGGCAAGTTCCCCGACTACAACCGCGTGATTCCCAAGAACCACAAAAACATCATCACCCTGGGCCGCGTGCCCCTGCTGGCCAGCCTGCAACGCACCGCAATTTTGACCAGCGAGAAGTTCAAGGGCGTGCGCCTGAACATCGAACCCGGCACCCTGCGCGTGGCTTCCAACAATGCCGAGCAGGAAGAAGCTGTCGACGAGCTCGACATCGACTACGGCGGCGACGCCATCGAAATCGGCTTTAACGTCACCTACCTGATCGACGCGCTGGCCAATATGGACCAGGACATGGTGAAGATCGAACTGGCTGATTCCAACAGCTCCGCGCTGCTGACCATCCCCGACGACGCAGCCTTTAAATACGTGGTGATGCCGATGCGCATTTAACGCGCTGACCACACGCTAACCAACAACCAGACCCGCGACTCTCCGCGGGTTTGGTCATTCAAGAGATTGAAGAAATCGAAGCAATTCGAGAAAAGATCGGAAATAAAGCTGGCTATGACTGAAGAAAACAAACCGAACGAAGCCGATCAGGTAAACGTCAACGACGGCGCCGCAGGCGAGGGAAGCTCCAATTTCCAGCCCAAGATCGACACCAACCAGGCCGGCGCGTCCGAAGCCTATGGCGAAGGCTCCATCCAGATCCTGGAAGGCCTGGAGGCCGTGCGCAAGCGCCCCGGCATGTACATCGGCGACACGTCCGACGGCACCGGCCTGCACCACCTGGTGTTTGAGGTGGTCGACAACTCGATCGACGAAGCACTGGCCGGCCATTGCGACGACATCGTTGTCACCATCCACACCGACAACTCTGTCAGCGTCACCGACAACGGCCGCGGTATCCCGACCGGCATCAAGATGGACGACAAGCACGAGCCCAAGCGCTCGGCCGCTGAAATCGCCCTGACCGAGCTGCACGCCGGCGGCAAGTTCAACCAGAACAGCTACAAGGTGTCAGGCGGCCTGCACGGTGTGGGCGTGAGCTGCGTGAATGCACTCAGCAAGATGCTGCGCCTGACGATTCGCCGTGACGGCAAAGTGCACGTCATGGAGTTCTCGCGCGGATTTGTGCAAAACCGCATCATCGAACAGGTCAACGGTGTTGATGTGTCGCCGATGAAAGTCATGGACGACACCGACAAGCGCGGTACTGAAGTCCACTTCTTGCCCGACACCGACATCTTCAAAGAGAACAACGATTTCCACTACGAAATCTTGAGCAAACGCCTGCGCGAGTTGAGCTTTTTGAACAACGGCGTGCGCATTCGCCTCAAAGACGAGCGCAGCGGCAAGGAAGACGACTTTGCCGGCGCTGGCGGTGTGAAAGGTTTTGTTGAGTTCATCAACAAAGGCAAGACGGTTCTGCACCCCAACGTGTTTAACGCCATGGGCGACCGCCAGAGCGACCAGGGCACCAACATTGGTGTTGAAGTCGCCATGCAGTGGAACAGCGGCTACAGCGAGCAAGTCCTCTGCTTCACCAACAACATTCCCCAGCGTGACGGCGGTACCCACCTGACGGGCCTGCGCGCCGCCATGACCCGCGTCATCAACAAATACATCGACGACAGCGAACTGGCCAAGAAAGCCAAGGTTGAAGTCACCGGCGACGACATGCGCGAAGGCTTGTGCTGCGTGCTGAGCGTGAAGGTGCCTGAGCCAAAATTCTCCAGCCAGACCAAAGACAAGCTGGTTTCCAGCGAAGTGCGCGGCCCGGTCGAAGACATTGTGAGCCGCCTGCTGCACGACTACCTGCAAGAGCGCCCCAACGACGCAAAGATCATCGTCGGCAAGATCATCGAAGCCGCCCGCGCCCGTGAAGCCGCGCGCAAGGCACGCGACATGACGCGCCGCAAAGGCGTGCTCGACGGCATGGGTCTGCCCGGCAAGTTGGCCGACTGCCAGGAAAAAGACCCCGCCATGTGCGAGATCTACCTGGTCGAGGGTGACTCCGCCGGCGGCTCTGCCAAGCAAGGCCGCGACCGTAAATTTCAGGCCATCCTGCCCCTGCGCGGCAAGATCCTGAACGTCGAAAAAGCCCGCTACGAAAAGCTCTTGACCAGCAACGAAATCTTGACGCTGATCACCGCGCTGGGCACTGGCATCGGCAAGGCCGGCGGCATTGGCGGCACGCCAGGCACTGACGACTTCAACGTCGCCAAGCTGCGCTACCACCGCATCATCATCATGACCGACGCCGACGTTGACGGTGCCCACATCCGTACGCTGCTGCTGACCTTCTTCTACCGCCAGATGCCTGAGCTTGTTGAGCGCGGCCACATCTACATTGCACAGCCACCGCTGTACAAGGTTAAGGCCGGCAAGGAAGAGCAGTACCTCAAAGACACCGCAGCGCTAGACGGCTTCCTGCTGCGCATTGCGCTGAAAGACGCATCTGTGCAAACCGGCGCTGAAGGCAGCACGGTACTCACGGGTGAGACGTTGGCCGAACTGGCCCGCAAGCACCAGCTGGCTGAATCCGTGATTGCCCGCCTGCGCGGTTTCATGGACGCAGAAGCCCTGCGCGCCATCGCTGACGGCGTGAGCCTGAACCTCGACACCGTGGCCGACGCTGAAGTGTCGGCCGTGACGCTGCAGGCCAAGCTGCGCGAGCTCAACACCACCGGCGCCCCCGCCGAAGTGGCCGGCGAGTTTGACACCCGCACCGACAAACCCATTTTGCGCATCAGCCGCCGCCACCACGGCAACGTCAAGAGCAGCGTGCTGACACAAGACTTTGTGCACGGCGCCGACTATTCCACCCTGGCCGATGCAGCCGCCACCTTCCGCGGTTTGATCAGCGAAGGCGCGAAAGTCATGCGCGGCGAAGGCGAGCGCCAGAAGGAAGAAAAGATTGGCGACTTCCGCCAGGCCATGGCCTGGTTGATTGGCCAGGCTGAAAACGCCACCGCACGCCAACGCTACAAAGGCCTGGGCGAGATGAACCCCGCCCAGCTGTGGGAAACCACCATGGACCCGACCGTGCGCCGCCTGCTGCGCGTACAGATCGACGATGCTATCGAAGCCGATCACGTCTTCACCATGCTGATGGGCGACGAAGTGGAGCCACGCCGCGAGTTCATTGAACAGAACGCCCTGCGCGCCGCCAACATCGACGTCTAAGCGACCACTCAGCTCTTACTTGACACCATGACCGAAGAAACCAAAACAGCAGAGCGCCCAGCGCTGCCCGATCACCTCTCTACCGACGAGCGCAGCCCGCACTTCGTCAGAGCGATTTTTGAGCACGACATTGGCATCCGCTTCAACGACAAAGAGCGCAACGACGTTGCCGAGTACTGCATCAGCGAAGGCTGGATCAAGGTGCCCGTGGGCAACAAGGTAGACCGCAAGGGCAACCCGCTGATGATCAAGTTGAAGGGCAAGGTAGAGTCGTTCTACAAGTAAGCTGCCGTGTTCCGGGTCGACGCATTGACTAACCGGACATTGACTAACACCATGAAGTTTGAACCTCTGCAGGTCGATTTCATGGTGTTTTTATTTTGGTGATCACACAACAGAGTTCATGAGCCGCATCGCCGTTATCGACTTTGAAACCACAGGCCTGTCGCCCGCGATGGGCGACCGCGCGACGGAAGTGGCCATCGTGTTGGTCGAGCACGGCCAGGTGGTCGACAGATTCCAAAGCCTCATGAACGCGGGGCGCTATATCCCGTCCTTCATCGAAAGCCTGACTGGCATCAGCAACGCCATGATCGCCGCAGCACCCGCGGCGGAGAAAGTCATGGCCGAAGCAAGTCGCTTTGTCGGTAACGCACCCATGGTGGCCCACAACGCTTCTTTTGACCGCAGGTTCTGGGAGGCTGAACTAAGCCGCGCAGGGGAGGCTGCTACCCAGCCCTTTGCCTGCACCATGCTGGTCGCCAGAAGACTGTATCCCCAGGCACCCAGCCACAAGCTGGGCGTGTTGATCGACTACCACCGGCTGCCCAAAGCCGGCCGTGCTCACAGGGCTATGGCTGATGCGGAGATGGCGGCCGCTCTGTTGGGCCAGATCCAGGATGACCTTCGCAGTCGTCACCGTGTGACGCGGCCTGACCATGCCTTGCTGTTGGCGCTGCAGCGTTGCGCCAAGCCGGCGGTACCAGCGCTGATGTCTAAATACGCCGATTTCCGCTGACGAGAAAAGGGCAGGTGCTTAGGGCATATACGTTGTAGCTCTCGGTAGCGAGGGGGGTATGCTCGTACTAACTTAGGGAGTTAAGCAATGAGTCGCTACTGCGGGGAAGTTGATTCGGGTCCAATCTTGGATGCAGCGGTTTACTGGCGCGACACAGCGTTGTTGCATCAGGGATCCGTTTTCACAGACCGTACCCTCTGGAGTAAAGAAGCACTTGAGGAGCTGGACAAAAATTTTGTTCAGAGGCCCGACACTGGGGACGCGACTTTCTTTAAGAAATTAGAAGAGCAGTTAAAGCCTTGCTCCTCTGCTGCGAAGCAGCTAGCGGCAGAAATGATGTGGCTGCTGTATCTCTGTCCCAGTCGTCTCACTCCATTTCATAAGAGGCAAACGGTTGAAACCATGTGGAGGTGGTCAGGCGAGTCGTTGCCTGTTGGGTCACCTTGGTTATCAGAAAAAATACTGTCAGGGATTGGCAGTGCAGGACCGGGATTTAATCAGAATCAGTGGCGAGAGTTAGTTTTTCTGATCAATCTTTCTCGCTCTTTTCTTGATTTGGACGAGGAGCATAAGCAGAGATTGCTGGCGGACGGATGGGCCTTTGACGAGTGGTTAAAGAACATTCCAGATTGGGATGCGCGACAGTTTCGGCATATGGTTCTGTTCCTTCTTTTTCCGGACGAGTTCGAACGTATTTTTGGGCAGAACGATCGTAAAACTATTGTTAGTTTCTACGGAGGAAAAGAACGCAGGGAAGTTAATTCACTGGATCCGGTAAAACTCGATTTAGAACTGCGCGCGATCCGAACTCGCCTAGAAACAGAACACCAAACGTCAGACCTCGACTATTACGTTGCGCCACTGAAGGGCGAGTGGGGTGCGAAGTTGTATGCGGGTGCGACGGAAGGGGTGAAGGGCGAGCATGTTCTTCAGGCGCTGGAGGAGATCGATAGAGCGGGTGTGCCAGAAGGAGCAAAGTCGACGGGCTACGACTTGATTCATGAAGGTAAGCACTACCCGCCTAAATTAGTTCTATCGTTCGCAGTTAAATACGCTACGGGGGAATCCTTAGAGAGGGCTTCTTTTAAAGGCGGGGAAGACTCGCATGGCTTCAGTCTTTTGCGTCGACTGGGTTTTTCTATATCCATTAAAGACGAGTTCGCAATTGATAAAGAGAAGCTTGATGCTCTCCTTCTGCAGTTTATTGCGCAAGCTGATGCTACTGAGAATCTGAGCGCTCGTGACTATCGAGGACGTTACGAAGACCTGGATTTAAGCGTGAGCTTTGGTAAGGGAAACTTCGCGCGAATTCCTTGGATGGCATTTCTGGGTGCTGGACAGTCAGTTTCCAATGGCATATACCCCGTATTGCTCTTCTTCAAGGAGCAAAGGCAATTACTGCTTTGCTACGGCATCAGTGAAGAGAATGCTGCAACAGGCTCTTGGGGACTGCTTAAAGAGCAACTAACGGTATTTGAGTGGTTTAAGCAGAAATACGATCGCAAGCCAGAGAGGTACGGCTCTTCGATTGTTCGCGCTTCGTACGATGTTCGAAACGAACTCCCCTCCGAACAAATTCGCCGAGAGGTAGAAGAAATGATTGCCATCTACAAGCAGCTCCTGGTCGCTGGTAAAGGCACACCTGAATTTTCTGCTGACGAAATGCGCGATGCTGAAACTGTCTTGCCTTTTCGGGAGGATTTGCTGGCAACGACCAAAGAGTTTTCGGCCGCATTACGAAGCTCGGGTGTGTATTTTGGCGCCGCTCATGAATCGTTAGTTGCGGCATTCATCTCTAGCTTTGCTACGAAGCCGTTCGTCATTTTGACAGGCCTATCTGGCTCAGGAAAGACTCAGATCGCAATTCAGTTTGGACGATGGCTGGGATCCAATCGTATGCACACTGCGGCAGTACGACCAGACTGGACCGGTGCAGAGGCACTATTTGGTTATGAGAACGGATTGAAGCAAGCGACTAACGGCCAGCCGGTTTGGGCCGTTCCTGCGCCCTTAGCGTTTATCCTACGGGCCGCTAGCGACTCGCAACACCCGTATTTGCTGGTATTGGACGAGATGAACCTAGCTCACGTCGAGCGGTATTTTGCCGACGTGCTTTCCGGAATGGAGTCGGGCGCGCCCTGTTTGCCAAACCTTGTGAAGAATCAGGATGCTTGGCAGTTGCGTGAAGGTCTGCCGGAGTTAATCCCGTTTCCTCGAAATGTTTGGATTGTGGGAACAGTTAACGTGGATGAAACCACGTATATGTTTTCCCCGAAAGTTTTAGACCGTGCGAATACCTTTGAATTTAGGGTTGAGACGGCGGACTTGTTCGATGCTGCGAGTAAGCCCCAACCCTGTGCCCCAGGAAGTAGTGAGCTCGTTCGAGGGCTTCTAAAGATCGCTAAAGACGATGAAAGACAAATTACGCAACAAGCGACGTTTCATGCAGACCTGATAACTCATTTGAAACAACTTCATCAGCTTTTGAGTCGCTATGGCCTAGAGTTTGGGCATCGGGTGTTTTATGAGGCGACTCGTTTTGCATCGATGGCAGAGGAATGCGGCTTATCGGGCCTCGATGCGGTATTGGATCGAATAGTGCTGCAGAAGATCTTGCCAAGGCTTCATGGCTCTCGTCGTCGGCTGGAGTTGCCACTTTTGGCATTGGCGCAGTTCTGTAAGGAGTTGCCTCTAGAGATCGAGCTTGATGAGAAGCTGTTCGCACTTGCCCCAGATAAAGCAGTCAAGGCAGAAGTCAAACTTCCCACGTCACATGCAAAGCTTGTACGTATGCTGCGTAGCCTTAGAGCCAATCAGTTCGCTAGCTTCACGGAATAGGCTCACGGCATGGTCACCGAGGCTGCGGTTGTTTTACGTGGTCCCGATGGGATCTCATGCGGTCAGTTGCGGGTAACCGTTCTTCCTGGAAAACATCGTCCGGCTCAGTCCCTTTGGCTAGTTGAAGAGGGGATTCAATCGGCCGCTGAACGACCGGCCTATAGCGTGGAGATCCTGGAAGGTCACGAGTATCGATATGAGTGGCTGGAACTAGGCCATAAATATTTAAATCTCCTGACTGGTCCGGAGGAGATTTTTCAGCCCGACACAGCGGACGGGTTGACTGGGCGGCTACGGCCAAAACTAGCAACGGGCATAGTACAAGTCACACTCCACGATGGTGAACGGCTGGTTGGAGGCCTTGAGCTCGAGGTTCGGTCTCGCAAGTTGGCCTACCGCTCAGAGTACCAATGGATGCTGCGGGACATCGCAAGTCGAGCGACGGAACTGGTGATGAATCGCTTTTCCGCTAGCGAAGGCCGATTTGAGCAAGATGAGACGCGTGATGCGGTTACGCTTTATCAGCGGTTTACGTTTCTTCGTGCATTGATAGACGGAGAGGTTTTTCAAGGCGCGATGCGTGAAATTTTTCGACGCCCTCACACTTCATGGGAAACCAGCAGAGAGTGGGTTCACTCAGGCGTGGGAATGCATGCGGACTCAAACTTAGTTCGACAACTCACCCGGGCGGGCCGACGAGCTAGTTGGGAGGGCGGTCTAATGCCGTCTATTCCAGTCAAGTTAGAGCGTCAACGCACAGAAGCAACTCACGATACGACCCCAAATCGATTTGTCAAGTTTGCGCTTGAGCACTGGAGCCAAATAATTGGGGACATTGATCGACATCTGGCGGCAGTCCCGCCGTCGCCCCTGACATTGCGTGGCCGCCGTGAAGTGGCGGTGCTCATGGGTAAATTGGACGAACTTAAGCATCACGAGTTGTTTTCCGGCTTAAAGAACCTCCGCCACTTCCCCGCCAGTGATCAAGCGCTTCAAAAAAGAGCCGGTTATCGAGATGTTTTCAAAGCCTATATAGAGTTTGAGTTTGCTGCTCGGCTTTCCTGGCTGCCGTCCACTGAGTCATATGGCGCAGGACTCCAAGACGTAGCGACGTTGTACGAATATTGGGCATTCATTCAATTAGCGGAAGTTGTTGCAAAGCTGGTGGGTGAGTCATTCGACATCAGCCCTCTTATCCAGGTGCGGACTGGAGGGCTAAATGTTGCGCTTAAAGAAGGAGTCGAGACCGTGCTCTCGGGAGAGCTTCTGAGGTTCGGGCGCCGTTTAAAAGTTGAACTTTGCTTTAACCGCACGTATACCGTTGATGGATCAAGTGTTGGATCTTGGACTCGCCAGATGCGACCAGATTTTTCTTTGTTGGTCTCCTCGGTCGACTTGGATTCCGATGGGTTTGAGCCAGTGGTCGTGCATTTTGACGCGAAGTACCGGGTTGAGTTTCTCCGGGAGCTTTTTGATGTCGAGCTTACTTCGAACGAATCAGATGATGCTGAGAATGGCGCAATGAGCGTCGCTCGGAGGGGTGGCGCCTTGCGTGATGACCTTCTAAAAATGCACGCGTACCGAGATGCTATTCGCAGAACAGCGGGTGCCTACGTACTCTATCCTGGGGGTGATGCGGAAGTTAATAAAGAACCCTTTCAGCAATATCACGAGCTGTTGCCTGGCTTGGGCGCGTTTGTTCTCCGCCCATCCGAGTTTGGCTCGGCAAGCGGCGTTGCCGCCCTCCAAAAATTTGTTGACGATGTTTTTGTGCATGTCGCAACCCGGCTTACTAATCATGAGCGTGGGAGGTACTGGCTTGAAGAGGTGCATGGCGTGCGTTCTCCTGCTGCAGCTCGGGGGCCTACAGTTGACCCACTCTTAGAGACCACTGTTTTATTGGGGTTTGTGAAAGGCGCCGACCACTGGTCTTGGATAAAGCGGCGTAAAAGTTATAACGTCAGAGCGGAAGGGCGGGCTGGCGGGGTGAGACAGGATGGGGTGCTTCTTCAATGTCCGCTTTTATTGCTCTATTGTCCGACCACCGAGCAGATTGAACTTGCAAGACTGGTCGGAAGTGCTGAACGGTTATCTGAAGATGGCATGAAAGCTAGTGGCTACCCTACGCCAAGGGGAGATTATTTTTGCGTTCAACTGAGCTGGTTGAACATGCCCGCCTCATTGCGAGAACTTTCTTCCTGGCAAACTTCTCAACTTGTCAAAGGGCTTGGCGCCATGGTTGGTGAGCCCGTCGCCGTTTCTTGGGGTGAGCTGTGTGCTATAGCGACGGCGTCCTAGGTCGAAACTTCCGTAGAAAGAAGTTCTTGCCGTTATTTATCTAAGGGTTATGTATGGAAAACCGAGTGCCACTGCCAACAGACAACATTTTTAAGTTCTACGCACTTTTTGGATTGGTGCTCTTCATCTTTTCTTTTGCTAGTAGTCTCTACAACACGCGGACGACAAACGAGTTCATGTCATCTGCATTCGTTGAGCTAGAGGCGCTAAAGGTGATGGCCGCGCCTACGAATCGAGATGTCGTCAGACGAGAAATTCTGGTGCGTCAAATAGAAGTCGCGAAGCTGGATAGGGACTTCTATAAATGGGCTTGTGCTGCTATTGGAGCGATCGGAACGCTGGGCATGGTGGTGGGATTTACGAAGTGGCACAGAGAAATCCAACCGATGTTGGATGAAATTTCTCAGTTGCAGTTAGCGAAGTTGCGACACGAGGTGAGTCAACTTAATGTCAACTCCAGCAAAGTGCGACGGGTTTTTCCGAACCGCTCGCGTTGAGGGTGATGGGCTGTCATGCCCGCAAAGTTGCGGGCCAATTCATTGCCAAGTCAGATCACCAAAGCTAAGCTTTTCCTTTTCAACCAACAAGGACAAAGCCCATGCCAAACACCCCCTACCTCCCCGAAAGCATCATCTCCCACGTCTCCATAGGCACCAACGACTTCGTACGGGCCAAGGCGTTTTATGAGGCGGTGCTGGGTACGCTGGGGATTCGCAAGGTGATGGAGCATCCCGGTGCTGCGGCGTTTGGGCGGGCTTATCCAGAGTTTTGGGTAGGCGTGCCGCATGACGGCGGCAAGGCGCATGTGGGCAATGGCTCGCACTTTGGTTTTCTGGCTGTGTCGAAGGCGCAGGTGGATGCGTTTTATGCCAAGGCGCTGGAGCTGGGCGGTACTGGCGATGGTGCGCCGGGCCCGCGGCCTTTGTATGGGCCGCAGTATTACGGCTGCTTTGTGCGGGACCTGGATGGGCACAAGATTGAGGCGCAGTTTTCGGATACATCTGCAGGTTGATGTAACGCTGGTCTTAAGCCAAATGGGCCGTTGGGCCAAGCACAACGTGCGCGAACAGCTATTTAATTCATAGCAAGCCGGTTTGCTTTCTCTTCGCCTTGTCGCGCTTGGGTACGGGGCGCTGTCTGACATGGGCGGGTGTTGGGAGTTTTCAGAATGGTCGTTACGCGGGTTGGTGTTGCCTTCTTTGTTTGCACGCTGGCCCTTGTTCAACCCCTTTATCTGGAGACAGACCATGCCGAACAAACAGGACGCAAAAAACAAGCAGAGCAAACAACTCGCACCCGAGGACGCGCGCGACCAGGCCGGCGGCGCGATGGAGCAAGACAACACCCCCAAGGCATCCGGTCACGGCGGCAAGGTTGAAAACGACTTCAACCAGATGGGTGAGCAAAAACCCACGCAGAAGAACGAAGGCCAGCGCACGGCCAACAGCCGCAGCGACCGGGAGTCGCATGTGGGCGGCAGCAACCAGCTGCAGTCGCGCCGCGGCACGACGGGGCGCTGACATGGCTGCGGACACGTTCAGCCGCGCGGCGGGGGTGAAGGCCGGGCAGTTTGATCACCACAGCGGCGACCACCTGACGCTGGACAGCGCGAAGATTTACTTTGAAGTTCACGGTGATGGCGCCGACCCGCCGCTGCTGTTTCTGCACGGCGGGCTGGGCACGATGAAGGACTTCAACAGCGCCCTGCCGCTGCTGCAGAAGCGCTTCCGGGTGATCGGCATCGACAGCCGGGGCCACGGCAAGTCAACCCTGGGCACGGCGGGCGTGACTTACCAGCGGCTGGCGCTTGACGCTGCCGCTGTGTTGCAGCACCTGGGCGTTGAGCGTTGCAGCGTGGTGGGTTTCAGCGACGGCGGCATCACGGCGTTGCGCATGGCCGCGCAGACTGGACCACTGATCGACAAGCTGGTTGCCATTGGCACCGACAAAATGCTCAAGGCCGACGACCCGGTGCGCAAGCTGCTGGGCGGCGTTACGGCGCAAAGCTGGACGAAAAAATTCCCCGAGTCGGTGGCGCTGTACAACGCGGTCAACCCGCAGCCCGACTTTGCGGCGCTGATTGATGCCGTGGTGCCGATGTGGCTGGACGACGGCCCCAGTGGCTACCCGGGCGAGTGCGTCAGGCAGATCCGTTGCCCCTTGCTGGCGATTCGCGGCGATGAAGACCACCTGGTGTCACGCGCCAGTGTGTTTGAGCTGGCGGAGCAGGTGCCCGGCGCGAAGCTGCTGAACATTCCGTTTGCGGGGCATGAGGCGCATAAGGACCAGGCCGAAGGGGTGATGGCGTGCGTGAACCGGTTTCTGGAATGAAACAACGGCCATTTCATAGCAGAAAGTGGCTGCAGCCCAGGCAGAACGTGCGCGAGCAGCTATCAATACCATAGCGCATGGCGCTCCCGGCGCTGGCGCCGTGCGTGTCTTTACCTGCCGTTGAGGCATTTCCTTACAAACCGCAACGTGGCAGACGCATGGCCCTAAGTTTGGCGGCGCACGATGAACGCTTGTTTTTTTCTGCGGGGCAACCACCTGCAGACATCGCCAAGAAAGGCCGCCATGAAAAAGATCGCCGACTTCCTGTTTCACCCGCGCTATTTGCGGGCCATCCCTTCGCTAGTGGTGCTGACCACCGCCATGGCCTGGAGCGTGGCGCCTGACCCGGATGCGGTAGACACGGTGCAGAAGCGGGCGGGGGTGAGCTTGTCGCTCAACCACACGGCCGCGGGCAACAGCCCGAACGACAAGCTGCTGGACAAGCCCGAACAGGCTTGAGCGCAGCCCAGGCGGTCGTAGCGCGTTAGGGCTTGGCCGCGGCCATCCAGCGGCCGATCTTGCCGACCACCTCGGCCTCAATCCCGTTATAGCCGTGGTACGCCATGGCCTCACAGGGGTCGCCCCGGCTTTGGCCGCCGGTGAAGGTCAGCAGCTCGGCCTTGGGTGTTTTGGCGAGCTTGTTCATCAACTGGGGCATGTCACTGAAGGCGCAAAGTTTGCAGCCGTCTTGTTCGTGGTGAACCACCAGCACGGGAATCGTCAGTTTCTCCACCGGCATTTTGGGCACGGCGCGGCCGCTGTTGTCGGTCAGCATGGTGGACGTGAGCACGATGCCGTCGGGGCCGCCCTGCGCCGGCGTGGCCTCGGTGGCGATGTAGGCGGCTGACTGGGTGCCGCGGCTGGTGCCCACCAGCCACACAGGCACGGGCGCCTGCTGCTTGAGCCAGGCGATGACGGCCAGCACGTCGGCCGTGTGTTCGGGCGTTTGCCGGTTGCCCGACAGAAACGGCGGCGACTGTTTGTCTGACGGCGCGTCAATCACCGCGACCGCAAAACCGGCGTCTGCAAACTGCTGGCGCGTGCGCACAAGGAAGTTGCCGCCCCGAGTGAAACCACCGTTGTCATTGATTTGCAAACCGCCATGGCCGCCGGCGAACAGGATGACGGAGGCCTTGGGCGTGCTGTTCGGGTTGGTCGGGCTGGGGGATGCGGCCGGCGCGATGTAAACAATGCGCTGGGTGACGCCGGGGCGGGTGGGAATGTCGACCACGCGGGGTGTGCTTTGCGCCTGTGCGTTCCCGGCCACGGCCATGCACACCAGCAGGAGAGCGGGCAGTGCCTGGCGCAGCCACAGGTACCGTGCGGATGAATACGGTGTCATGGTTGGGTTTTTGTGAGGGCGTTCCGGGATTTATTGAAAAAAAATAGGGGGGAAACCCAATCAGGACGGGCGCAAGCAGCTATCAAATCCATAGCATGAATGGTGAGCGCTGCTGGCGTGCCGGCGCTTCATGGTGTCGTCGCGGTTTTGATCCACTGCACCACGGCTTCGCTGGCCACGACCGGCGTGGTGAGGTGGTTGGCCTTGACTTCGAGGTACTGGCTTTTGGGGTTGGCGGGCAGCTTGTTGACGAAATAGCTGCGGACGATGGGCTGCAGCCCGTCCATGTCCCCGACGACCGTGAGCACCGGCGTGGCCGCAGGGATGCGCGGGGCGCTGACGCCCATGTCGGCGTCGGACTCGGGGTCGAAATAGCTGAGGTAGTCTTTGGCGGTAGCCACCACGCTCAGCTGCTTGCCCTGGTTGATGTCGGAAAAGCGTTCACGCGAATCGCCCTTGCCGGCGGTGACCAGCTTGCGGGCTTCGTCCACGCTTTCGCGCACTGCGGTGTTTTGCGTGAAGACGTAGTAGCGCGCCGGCACATGGCCGGGCGCCAGCAGCACCAGCGCCTGCACGTCGCCGCCGCGCGCGGCAAAGCCCATGGCGGCGGGCACGCCTATGCTGTGGCCGGCGATCACGATCTTCGTGGCGCCCTGGCTGCGCAGGGCTTTGACATGCGTGGCCATTTCGGCCATGGCCTTGTCCCAGTTGCCGTCCAGGTAGCGGGTGCGCGACCAGGGCATGTCGGGGAAAAGCACCACCATGCCTGCGCCTTCCAGCACCGGCTTGATGCGGCTCATGTTGGGGTCGTTGTTGCTGCCGGGGTTTTTGCCGTGCAGCATCAGCACGCCGATTTTGGGGTTGCCGTCTTGTGCGTGGACGGCGCCGGCCAGCAGGGCTGACGCAAAAAGAAGGCCAGTGGCCACAAGGTGCTGGAAATGTCTGCGGCGCATAAAGCCTTTCGGGCGGTGGCTGGTGGGGCGGGTTGGATCGAGGTCGGGCCCAATATAACCCCGGCAAACCGCCGCGACAGCCGGGTTTGCACGCAGGGGCGGGGCTTCCTACAATGGCACGATGAACGCCGTCATGCCGCAAACCACCCCCAACGCCCCGGCAACGCCCTTGCTGGCCAGTGAACCTGACCGCGCGGCTTACCGCGACTACGCGCAGCCCGGCCTGGACCGTGTACGCACGTTCTACCGCAACAACCACCAGAACCAGACCTACGATTTTGTGCAGCGCAAAAAAGCCGAGTGGCTGGCGTTTTCGCAGCGCGAGATGACGCCGTGGGCCGCGCTGGAATTCCTCAACACGCTGGTGGACGAATCGGACCCGGACATCGAGCTGCCGCAAATCAGCCACCTGCTGCAAACTGCCGAGGCGATTCGCGCCGACGGCCACCCCGACTGGTTTGTGCTGACCGGTTTCATTCACGACCTGGGCAAGGTGCTGTGCCTGTTCGGCGAGCCGCAGTGGGCCGTGGTGGGCGACACCTTCCCCGTGGGCTGCAGGTTTTCAGACCGCATCGTCTACCCCGAATACTTTGACCTGAACCCCGACAGTACGGACGCGCGCTACAACAGCGAGTACGGTGTGTACGCCCCCGGCTGCGGGCTGGACGCGGTGCACATGTCTTGGGGCCACGACGAATACCTGTACCAGCTGCTGAAAACGCACCTGCCGCTGCCGGCGCTGTACATGATTCGCTACCACTCGTTCTACGCCTGGCACCGCGAGGGTCAGTACGGCCACCTGACGGACGCGCAGGATGCGGCGCACCTGGAATGGGTGCAGAAGTTCAACCCCTACGACCTCTATTCCAAGAACGACAGGCCGCCGGTGCTGGCCGAGCTCAAACCGTATTACGACGATTTGATGGCGAAGTACCTGCCGGCGCAGCTCAAGCTGTAGCCGTTCCGAAGGCGGTAAAACCGCTTTTTCTCAAGGAAAAAAGGCCTGTAAGCCTTTAGGAATGTGCGCAAGCAGCTCCTGAAAAGATAGCGCTGCTCAGTTCTCGTCGTCGCTGTTGCGGCCGCGGCTGCTGCGCCAGATGGCCCGCACCAGCCACAGGCCGCCGGCCATGGCGCCCATAAAACCGACAAACCCGAACGCCGGCAAACCAAACAGCGTGGGGCCGCCCTTGACGGTCATGACGATGGACGAGCCGATGATGAGCGCCGAAATCACCAGGGCCATGGCCAGCCGGTTGGCGGCGCGGTCGAGCTGGTCGCCCACGCGTTTGAGGTGGGCCAGCTCGATGCCTACCTGCACGCGGCCGCGGCGCGCGTTGCGCAGCAGGCGCGTCAAGTCGTGCGGCAGCTGGCCGGCCAGCGCCATCGCGCGGCTCAGTGTTTGCCAGCCGCGGCTGGCAAGTGCCGCGGGTTCGTAACGCGCGCGCACCATTTGCTGCAGCAGCGGGGTGGCTTCGGTGGCCATGTGAAAGCCCGGGTCCAGGCCGCGGCCCATGCCTTCGAGCGAGATAAAGGCCTTGATCAGCAGCGCCAGGTCGGGCGGCAGGCCCAGGTGGTGGTCGCGCAGGATGGCGGTGACGTCGGACAGCATTTGCCCCAGGCTGAGCTGGGCCAGCGGGGTGCTGTGGTACTGGTCGACAAAGGCTTCAATCTCGCCCTCCAGCTGGGAGAGGTTGGTGCCATGCTCGTCACTCGTCCAGTCGAGCAGCACGTCGGCCACGGCCTGCGGCTGGCGTTCGACCAGGCCCAGCAGCAGTTGCAGCAGCTCTTCGCGCCGCCGCTCGGTCAGGTGGCCGATCATGCCGAAGTCGATAAAGGCGATGCCGTTGCCGGGCAGGTAAAACACGTTGCCGGGGTGCGGGTCTGCGTGGAAAAGGCCGTCTTCCACAATCATTTTCAGCACGGCGTGGGCGCCGCGGCGGGCAAGTTCGCTGCGGTCAAAGCCGGCTTCGGGCGTGAGCTGGTCCAGCGCACTGCCGGGCACGCCGTCGACCAGGTCCTGCACGTTGATGCGCAGGCCAGTGTGGGCCCAGTGCACGCGCGGGATCACGATGTAGGGCAGCGACGCCATGTTGAGGGCGATGCGCTCGGCATGGCGGCATTCGGCGGCTAAATCGAGCTCGCGGCGCAGCGACTTGGCGAGCTCGCGCACCAGCTGCCGCGGGTGGTAGGGCTTGAGCGCGGACAGCTCGGCTTCGGCCAGCGAGGCCAGCCGGTCCATCAGGCGCAGGTCGGCGTCGATGACTTCAGTGATGCCGGGGCGGCGGATCTTGACGATGACTTCAGTGCCGTCATGCAGCTGCGCACGGTGCACCTGCGCAATCGAGGCGGCGGCCAGCGGCGTGGTGTCAAAGCGGGCAAAGACGGCCTCGGGCTCGCCACCCAGGTCTTCGCGCAGCTGCGGCAGCAACAGCGCCAGCGGCACGGGCGGAACATGGCTGTGGAGTTTTTCGAACTCGGTGATCCATTCGGGGCCGAACAGGTCGGCGCGGCCGGCAAGCACCTGCCCAAGCTTGACGAAGGTGGGGCCCAGCTCTTCAAGCGCCAGGCGCACCTGCTCGGGCGGGCTGATGCGGGCAAGGTCGGCCACGTGGCCCCAGTGCAGCGCATGGCCGGCACGCTCGAGCTTGTCGGCCAGGCCGAGCCGCCGCACGCTGTCGCCAAAGCCGTGGCGAATCAGCACACCGGCGATTTCCGCCAGGCGTGCCATGTCGCGCGCGGCACCGAAGGTCTCGATCAACATCGAATGATGATAGCCCTGAGTTGTGTTGCCGGGCTTGCCTTTTGTCAATTGCGGGGCAAGTGCGGCGGGTTTTCTGGCGGGTGCTATTTGCGGGCTGCTGCGGCGGAAGCGCCGGTTTTTTCCTTCTTGTCGGGCAGCTCGATCTTCACTTCCAGCACATCCAGGTTGTCCTGCCGCTCCAGGTGCAGCTTGATGTCGTGTGGGTCGATGCGGATGTACTTGGCGATCACGGCGATGAGGTCGCGCTGCAGCGCGGGCAGGTAGTCGGGCTCATGGCCGCGCCCTGTGCGCTCGTGCGCCAGGATGATCTGCAGCCGCTCCTTGGCGACGTTGGCAGTTTTTTTCTTTTCGCCGAGAAAAAAGGACAGGAAGGACGCCATCGTTTTACTTCCCCCCGAACCAGCGCTTGAAGAGGCCGGGTTTTTGCGCGTCGATGAAACGCATGGGCTTGTCCTTGTCGCCGAGGAAACGGTCGACCACGTCCTTGTAGGCTTCGGACACATCGCTGCCGTTCATGTGCACGGCCGGCACGCCCTGGTTGGAGGCTTGCAGCACGGATTCGGATTCGGGGATGACGCCGATGAGCTTGATGCGCAGGATGTCCTGGATGTCTTCCAGCGAGAGCATCTGCCCCTGGTCAACGCGGCCCGGGTTGTAGCGCGTGATGAGCAAATGCTCCTTGATGGCGTCACCGCCGTCGATGGCGCGTTTGGTCTTGCTTGAAAGCATGCCGAGGATGCGGTCGGAGTCGCGCACCGAGGAGACCTCGGGGTTGGTGACGATGAGGGCTTCATCGGCAAAGTGCATGGCCATGAGCGCGCCGGTTTCAATGCCGGCGGGGGAGTCGCAGACGATGTACTCGAAGTCCATCTCGCCCAGGTCTTTGAGCACTTTCTCCACGCCGGCTTTTGTCAGTGCGTCCTTGTCGCGGGTTTGCGAGGCGGCCAGCACAAAGAGGTTGTGGCACTGCTTGTCTTTGATGAGCGCCTGGTTGAGCGTGGCTTCACCCTGTATGACGTTGATGAGGTCGTACACCACGCGGCGTTCGCAGCCCATGATGAGGTCGAGGTTGCGGAGGCCCACGTCGAAGTCGATGACCGCGGTTTTATGCCCGCGCAAGGCGAGGCCGGTTGCAAAGCTGGCACTGGTGGTGGTTTTGCCCACGCCGCCCTTGCCGGAGGTGACCACAATGATTTTTGCCATCAGATAAAAGTCCTTTTGAAAACGGGAACGGGTATGCCGGGTTTACACATGGGCGGCATGAAGGCGCAGGAACATACGTGGGTTGAAGGCTGCGTGCTCAAGCAGCCAGCACATTCATGACGAGCCGGTCGCCTTCCTGGCCTTCTTCGGCAGGCACCAGCCGCACTTGCGTGGGCTGGCCTGCCAGGCCTTCGGGCAGCGGGTGTTCGGCGGTGCGGTACACACCGGCAATCGAAATCAGCTCGGCTTCCAGCGCCAGCGAAAAAATGCGTGCCTCGGTGTTGCCGCGCGCGCCGGCCATGGCCTTGCCGCGCAGCGGCGCATACACATGGATGTGGCCGTCGGCAATGACTTCAGCGCCGGCGTTGACCATGGCCAGCACCACCAGGTCGCGGCCGCGTGCATACACCTGCTGGCCCGAGCGCAGAGGTTTGTCGACCACCAGGGCACCCAGCGGGGCGGCGGCGGGCGCGGCCACCACCACGGGCGGTGCTGGCTGTTGCGCCGGGGCTGCCGTAGCGGGGCGGTCAGGCAGCAGGTGGGCGTCGGGCACGGGCAGCAGCCCGGCCTGCAGCGCTGCCGCCATTTGCGCGGGGTTGCCGCCCTTCACGGAAAGCGGCACCAGCTGGTAGCTGCCCAGCAGGGTGATGAGGGCGGGGAAGTCGATGTCGCCCACCGCCCGTCCGCTGCGCGCGGCGGCGGACTGCAGGGGCGAGAGGTCGATCATCAGCGCGTCCTGGTCGAAAAAGTCGGGAATGTCGCCAAAGCGGGCCTGCAACTCTTGCGCGAGCGCGACAAGGTCGGTGGACTTGAGCAGCAAAGCCACCAGGGGCAGGTTGGCACTTTTGATTTCGAAGGTGGCGGGGGTGGTGGCCTGTATGGCAACAGTCATGGGTGGAAAGTCATGGGCAGAAGGACAACGGGCGACCGGTGCGAAAAATGAGGGCGAAGAAAGATGGCCGAGGGTAGCGTGCGAAGGGGCGGATTCGCACGCACGCTTTGTCGCACTTGTGAGCGTATGAAACGCTGGCCCGTGACTTGTGGCACGCTGGTGGTGGTGTTTGCGTGGCGCGGCAGCCCCGCTTTAAAGCAGCGCCGGCATTGAATGCGCGCGTCCCGTACCCATGTGCAGGGGTCATCAGCTCGTCATTACCCTGGACATTTCATGAACTTCCTGCCGCTGGCGCTTGTAACCGCGCTGCTCCATGTTTACATTGGTGCACGCCTTCTACCCGGGTTGGGGGCGTATCCCGCGGGGCAATGGCTGTTTGCCGCGGTCCTTGTGGTGTCGGCCTTTGTCATGCCGCTGGGGCTGATGGCCGGCCGTGTAGCCAAACAGCCTTTGGCCGATGTGCTGACCTGGGCGGGCCTGCTTTTCATGGGCCTGTTTTCGTCGCTGCTGGTGTTGACGGTGGCGCGTGATGCGGCACTGCTGGTGCTGTGGCTGGCCGATGCCGTGGCGCCCGGCCACCTGCCGCTGGCGTGGCTGCGCACGGTGTCGGCCGAGGCGGTGCCGCTGCTGGGCGGGCTGATCACCGTGCTGGGTTTTCTGAATGCGCGCCGCACAGCCGCCGTGGTGAAGGTGGATGTGCCCATCAAGGGCCTGCCCGCCGCACTGCAGGGGTTTACCGTGGCGCAGATCAGCGACATCCATGTGGGGCCGACCATCAAGCAGGCGTATTTGCGCCGCATTGTCGACAAGGTCAATGCGCTGGATGCCGATGTGGTGGCCATCACCGGCGACCTGGTGGACGGCAAGGTGAGCGAGCTGGCCTCGCACGTGGCGCCGCTGGCGGAGCTGCAGTCGCGCCACGGCACGTATTTTGTGACGGGCAACCATGAGTACTACTCGGGCGCGCATGCCTGGATTGACGAGCTGCGCCGGCTGGGCCTGACGGTGTTGCTGAACCAGCATGTGGTGATTCGACCGCCACTTCTTGCTGTGGGCCAGGACGCCACGCCGCTGGTGCTGGCGGGTGTGACGGACTACAGCGGCGGGCATTTTGACCCAACCCATCGCAGTGACCCGGAGGCGGCCCTGCGTGGTGCGCCGCTGGAGGCCGTGCGCGTGTTGCTGGCGCACCAGCCGCGCAGTGCGGCGGCGGCGGCCAAAGCCGGCTTTGACCTGCAGCTGTCGGGCCATACGCATGGCGGGCAGTTTTATCCGTGGAATCTGTTTGTGCGGTTTCAGCAGCCGTTTACCGCGGGCTTGCACAAGCTGCAGAACCTGTGGGTTTATACGAGCCGCGGGACGGGGTACTGGGGGCCGCCCAAACGGTTTGGGGCGCCTTCGGAGATTACTTTTTTGAGGTTGGTGGTGGGGTGAGGTTGTGTTGATTTTTAGGGCGTGATCTTTGCAGAGTGTTGCTGGCCGGGGGTAGCCCGGCGGCTACTCACTTTTCTTTTGCTTCGCCAAAAGAAAAGTAAGCAAAAGAAAAGGCGACCCTGCTGTCTGCGACCCCTGCGCTTCGCTCCGGGGCAACCTGCGGTGCTCGGTTCAGGCGGGGTCTCGCTCGAACTCGCTACGTTGCACTTCGCTCAGACAATCGCGATCCCTGATCCGCCTGAACCTGTGCTCCTCGGCGCATACAGAAGGGCTAATCGGGAGCGGGGACTGAAGACAAATACCAACTCCAATACCAATACCGACAAGGACACGCCATGGCGTGTCCTTGTTTCTTCTGGTGTTTGGTATTCCTCTCCCACCCCCTTGTGGATGCGCCGAGGAGCACAGGGCCAGACGGATCAGGGCAAAAACTTGTTTGAGCCGAAGGCGAGTTGTTTTTGACCCCGGCTGGACCGAGCACCGCAGGTTGCCCGTAGCGAAGCGCAGGGACGCAGGAACCAGGGTCGCCTTTTCTTTGCTTACTTTCTTTTGGCGAAGCAAAAGAAAGTGAGTTGCATGCCGGGCAACCCCCGGCCAGCAGCCCTCAGCAAAGAGCACACAGCTTGAACAACAACAGCAACATCGTCTACCCTCCACCCATGCCCCAAACCCAAACCCTCCGCCTGAACCCAGGCGACGACCTGCGAACAGCCCTGGATGCAGCATTCGCCCAGCTGCAGGCCGAGCAGAACACCCGCGCGGCTTGCGTCATCTCTGCGGTGGGGAGCCTGTCTCGCGCCGTGCTGCGCTATGCGGCCGAGCCGCAGGGGACGGTGCTGGTGGAACCGCTGGAACTGATCACGCTGTCGGGCACGTTGAGCCCTGACGGCGCGCACCTGCATGCCAGTGTGGCCAATGCGCGGGGAGAGATGTGTGGCGGCCATGTGATGCCGGGTTGTGTGGTGCGGACGACCGCTGAAATTGTGCTGGTGTCGCTGCAGGGTTGGGTGTTTGCGCGTGAGCATGACGCGCGTACCGGGTTCAAGGAACTGGTGGCGAAGCCGGCAACGCCCTGGTCTTGAAAGCAGGGGCCGCGTCTGTAGGCCGGCCCTGACAGCCGTGCTGGCGTCATGGCCATGGCGGGCGTGGAGGACAGGCGTAGAGTGGTGTTAGCGCATTACCACGCACGCAACCTACCAGCACCCAGTATCAAGGAGGCATGTTCATGTTGAAACAACCACCCTTTTCCGTCGCTTCCGTCGCCCTGCCGGGCGTTGTGTTGGCAATGGCCCTGACGCTTTTCACCGGACCACAGGCGGTAGCCCAGACATCGCAAACCACACAGCCGGCCGCGGCACCCGATACCGCAGTGCCGACGGCTCCCTTGAGGAATCCGATGAACCGCAACCCGGCGCGCCGGGCGTCTGAACCCGAAGCGCCGCCCCCGCCGCCGGATCCGCGTGACTCGACCATCCGTCCGGTGACGCCGCCCGGCAACGACGGCCGTGACGCGGTATCGCCCTCGCCGAATGCGACACCTGCGCCTGGTGCTGCGCCAACGCGGCCGCCTCTTGCCAAGCCCTGAGGCGGATTTGCTGCCTGTTTATAGCCCGTGAGCGGTATGGCGTGGCATCAGGGATGAATGCCAAATGACGCCCTGGCCCAACAGGGACAAGCGCAAGCAGCTATTAAATTGATAGTGGCTGACCGGCGGCAGCCTTCGGTGTGCGCGCCTTGCGGGCGCCGGCCGAGCTGCGGTTCTTCCGGTAGTAACGCTGCGGCGAATCTTTCTGCATCATCCGGCGGCGCAGGCGCGCGGGGTGAAAGACCTGTTCGTACTGCGTGAGCCAGCGCTGTTCGCTGGCGTCGGGTGAGGGGGCGGTCTGCCTGTCGGCGGCGGGGCCGAAGCGCAGTGAAGCCGGGGCGTCGGCCGGCTTGTGGCCTGGTCGTGTTTCTTCCGGGGGCAGCACCGGCGCAGCGTGCCGGCCGTGGCCGGAAGCCTGCGGGCCCAGGTAGTCGGACTCGACGCTGCATTGGGGCGTGAGGATGGCCCAGCGCATGTGGGCAAAGCGGCGGGCAAACAGCGGCGCCACGGCTTCAACGATGTGGTGTTCCGGCTCGAACCAGGCCACGTGCAGCGGGCCGCCTTGCGGGCGGGTTTTGAAGGTGTCGTCCTGCACCGAGTGAAAGCGCAGCTGGGCCTTCATTTTCTGCATGTCGTGGCGCACTTCTTCGGCCATTTGCCGGGCCTGCGCCATGTCGGTGTCGAGCTGGTTGTGCCGCAGTTCGGGCTCATGCACCAGACGCCACAGCAGGCGGTAGAGCAGGCTGAAGCGCTGCGGGTTGTTGTGCAGGATGACGGCCTGGCACAGGGTGAGAAATTCGGGTGGGACAGTGACGGTGGGTGCGTCGCTGAGTGCGGGGCTCTGCGCCGTGCCGGTGGGCGGCACGCCTTCAGCGGGCGTGGTGCTGCAATGCCAGATGACTTGCCCAGGCAGGATGTTCTGTGCCAGCAGGCCGCGTGCGGCACGGCGAAAGCCCTCGAGGTCCGTCTGCCCCTGCAGCGTGACAGGCAGCATGGCTTGTGGAAAGAGGTCGTTCGTCAGCAGGTCATTCATCACGCCCATGGACACATCCTTTCTTCTTTCTTCACGGTTCAGACCCTATGTTGCGGCGATGGGTTCCGCGGCGGGTGTAGGCAAAAGAGCCGTCTTCCTGGGTGCGGGCGGCGCATTGCCAGGACAGAAAGCCCGAATTCACTGTATTAATATACAGTGTTTTGGTGATTCAGGTGTGAAAGTGAGGCAAAAATCCCGGGCCTTTTGTGGCTTTGTCGCCTAAATCAGCCTGAACCCAGCCCAAAAGGGTCTGGCTGGCGGCAACGGTGCCAAACGTGCTGCAGCGTGCGCTTTTTGACCTGGACGGGGGTGGCGTCAGCGCTTTTTGTGGGCCCGCCGCAGCTTTTTGGCGTGGGTTTCCATGGCGAGATACGCCACAACGGCCGCGGTCAGCGGCACCAGGTAATAGATCACGCGGTAAGCCACCAGCGCGGCCAGCAGTTCGTACTGCGGCATCTCGTGCGACAGCAGGGCGACGAACACGGCCTCCAGCACGCCGAGGCCGGCCGGCACATGGGTGATCACGCCGGCAATGGCCGCCAGCAGCAGCACGCTGACGACGGCGGAAAACTCGATGCGGTGCTGCAGCAGGATGAAAATAATGCCCGACATGATGAGCCAGTTGCCGGCGCCCATCAGCAGCTGCAGGCCGGCCAGCCGCACGGAGGGCAACACCACCTCATGGCCGCGCAGCCGCAGCATGCGCCGGCGGGAAAACGCGCAAATGCCGAGATAACCCGCAACAACCGCCAGCAGCACCGCACCGATCAGACGCAGGGAGTTGGTGGTGACAGGCCAGTCCAGGGGCAGGGTGGGCGGCTGCAAGGCAAACACCGCGCCGGCGAGCAGCAGGTACCCCATCCAGTTGGTCAACATGCTCAGCGACATGATGCGGGTGATGGCGCCGTTGCCCAGGCCCAGGCGTGAATAGAGGCGGTAGCGAAAAGCCACACCGCCCACGAGGGAGCCGAGGTTGAGGTTGAAGGCGTAGCTGACGAAGGTCACTGCCATCACGGTGGGGGCGCGCAACGGGTGGCGGGTGTAGTGGCGGCCCAGCAGGTCGAAGGTGCTGTAAAGCGTGAAGCTGGCCACGGCTAAAAGCACGGCGCCCCAGGCGGCGGTGAGGGGGTAGTCCTCCAGCGCGGTGAGGACCTGGGACCATTCAATCTTGCGAGCCTGCGAGAACAGCAGGCTGGCGATGAGCAGAAAGAACGCGGCGGTGGCGCCGTGCCTGAGCCATGGCCACCAGGCCTTTTTTTTCGGCACGGCGGGCTGGGGCTTGCCGTGCCGCCCGGGCGGGCGGGGAGGATGGGGCGTGGGCAAGGTGCGGCTTTCGGCCATCACGCGCTCAAATGGGTCTGGCCTGGTGCTGTTGGGGCTCGCGCTGATCGGGCGTGGCCACTTCGGCGGGCGTGATGCGTGGCGCGTGCGCCGGCAGCCAGCCGGCCCAGGCGGGGTAGCGGCGCAGCAGGTGAAAGACAAAGTAGCTGCGCAGCGTGCGCCACCACGTGGGCTTCACCAGGTCCTGGCGGCCTATCTCTTTGCAGCTGTGCTGCATCAGGTGGTCCAGCCGCGTGCCCAGGTCGTTGTTGAAGGTGCGGTCGCGGATCATGACGTTGGCCTCGAGGTTGAGCGCCAGGCTCAGCGGGTCCAGGTTGCTGGAGCCCACGGTGGCCCATTCGTCGTCGATCACGGCCACCTTGCCGTGCAAGGGGCGGTCGCAGTATTCGTAAATGCGCACACCCGCGTCCAGCAGGTGGTGGTAGAGCATGCTGGCGGCGGTCTTGACGATCGCCATGTCGGGCTCGCCCTGCAGGATGAGGTGCACGTCCACACCGCGCCGCGCGGCGTGGCGCATTTCCCTGAGCAGCCGGTAACCGGGAAAGAAATACGCGTTGGCGATCACGACACGCTGGCGCGCCGTGCGGATGGCGGCGCGGTAGTGGCGCTCGATGTCGTTGGTGTGTTTGCGGTTGTCGCGCGTGACAAAAAGCGCCGCGGCGTCGCCCGCCGGCGCGGGCACGTCGTCCCTGCGCCATGTGCCGGCCACGGAACGGGCGCGTTCGGAAAACCGTTCACGCAAGCCCGTGGGCGGCTCGGCGCCGGCATTGCGCTGCCCCGCCGCCAGGGCCCTGCGCACAAAGCTGTGGATGTCGGCCACGAGGGGACCTTCGATCTCGACGGCATAGTCCTGCTTGGCCTGCGGGCCGAAGTCGGCCAGGTGGTCCGCCGAATAGTTGATGCCGCCGACGAAAGCACGTTCGCCATCGACGACCACAATCTTGCGGTGCATACGGCGAAACAGGTTGGTGCGCCAGCCCCACAGCCTGGGCCCCGGGTCAAACACATGCACGCGCACGCCGGCCCGCGTCAGGGTGGAAATGAATTCAGGTGACAGGTCCGGAGAGCCGTAGCCGTCAATCGTCAGGTCGATCTGCACGCCGCGCCGCGCCGCCTGGTGCAGGGCCGCGTGCAGCTCTTCACCGACCTTGTCTTCAAACAGGATGAAGGTTTCCACCACCACCTCGCGTTTGGCCGCGGCAATGCACTCAAAGACGCGCGGGAAAAACTCCTCGCCGTTTTCAAGCAGCTGGAACTGGTTGCCGCTTACCCAACGACTCATGTTCAGAGCTCGATTTCTGCCGCAAGGGGCGCGTGATCTGACAGGTGTGACCAGGGCCGCAGAGGCAGCACCACCGGTGCGTGGCCGATGGCGTTGCGCACATAGATGCGGTCCAGCCGCAGCAGGGGCAGGCGTGCGGGAAAGGTGCGCGCCGCCTTGCCGTTGGCCTGCACAAACACCTCATGCAGCTCGGCGCCTTTTTCCAGCCGGGCATGGGCGCGGTGCCGCCAGTCGTTGAAGTCCCCGGCCACCACGACGGGCGCGTGCGGCGGAATGTTGTTGCGCACCAGTTCGCACAGCATGTCCATTTGCTGCTCGCGGTGCGCTTCCATGAGGCCCAGGTGCACGCAGACGGCGTGCACGTTCACGCTGCGGCCGGGTATCTGCAGTTCGCAATGCAGCAGCCCACGGCGCTCGGGCCCGCTGATGGACACGTCGAGGTTTTCAAAACGCACGATGGGGAACTTGGACAACACGGCATTGCCGTGGTGCCCGTTGGTGTAGACCGCGTTGCGGCCGTAGGCGAACTGCGGCCAGATGGTGTCGGCCAGGAATTCGTAGTGCGGCGTTTCCGGGTAGTTGTCGAACTTGTCCTGGTGCTTGACGTGGTTGCCCGTTACTTCCTGCAAAAACACCACGTCCGCCCCGACGCCGCGAACGGCTTCGCGCAGCTCGGGCAGGATGAATTTTCGGTTGAAAAAGGTAAAGCCCTTGTGGATGTTGACCGTGAGTACCTTGAACGAGAACGAAGATTCGGGGCTGACCGCTGCAAGTGCAGTCTGCGTGTCGGCCTCGACGGCCTCCATATCGATCAGCGTGGCGGCTTCAGGAGAGCGGGTGGGCACGGCGACAGACAGGGCATCCGGCCCGCGGCGCGAAGCTGAAGAAGGCGATGGCGAAGGGGATTCGGGTGTGGAAGTCGGCATAGGAAAGATAAGCGAGTAGGCCCAGACAGGCAGGCGGAAAGGGCGCAGGACAGGCCTTGGCACCCATTGTTATTCTGCGCCCGGGGAGTGACTGTAGGACAGTAACTTATTTGCGGCAGGGCGCGGCGTACGCAAGCGCCTGGGACGTGCCTTTGGCCACAGCCCGCGGGCGCAGTGTCCTACATGGCGCGGGGGGCCTCTCCGATAAGGCAGGCGGGCCCGGCCCGCTAGATTGAATTCAACGTTAGCCCCGATGAAGTGGCAGGCGTGTTTTTTCAACCCAGCCTACGAGCACAACCCAAGGAACTACTCCCATGTTCAAAACCCCCTCTTCCATGAAGACCCTTTCCCTTGCAGCTGCCATGACGGCCGCACTGATGTTTGGCGCAGCCGCACACGCGCAGACCGATCCTGCGGGCAAACCAGGCGACAGCTCGGGTTCGGTCTCCACCGGTGCAACCGCCAAGACGCCTGAGCAGCGTGACGCCGCCAAGTCCGAAAAACAGGCAGCGAAATCCGACAAGAAGCAGGTCAAGGCCGCCAAACGCGCTGCACGCAAGAGCAAAGCCGCCACTGCCGGCGCTGCCCCCACGGATTCGGGCGGTACCAGCAAGTAAGGCCAGGCGCTGCCTTGGCGCCATGACAGTTTCAGGTTGAAGGTGCGCTGACGCGTTGCCATCACCCTTTTTGAAGGAGTTTGATATGTCCAAGTACTTTATGCGTTCCATTCCTGCGGCCGCTGCGTTGACCGCAGTCACGTTGTTCGGCTCTGCCGGCGCCTTTGCACAGGGCCTCGGTGTGGGTGTCGGCACCGGTGTAGGGGTCGGCGTCTCGGCCGGCCAGAACACCAATATCGACGCCGGTGTTCGCGCGAATGCCGCGGCAGGCGCTACCTCGGACTCCAGCGGACCCTCGGGATCTTCCAGCGGCAGGCTCGGTGCCGGCGCCAATGTCTCCGGCTCAGCCCAGGGGGACACCTCCGCAGGCAGCAGGGCCGCGGCCGCGGTGGACAACACTGCCCGCAGCACCGGACGGGCTGTAGCCCGCACCGGCAACGCCGTGAAGAGCGGCGCCAAGCGCACCTACAACAAGCTGGATAACGCTGCGGGCAGTGCCCGTGTCCAGGGCAGTGTTCAGGGTGATGCGGCCGTCGGCGGCACTTCGAAGTAAGGGCAGGCAAGGTGCGGGTGTAATCGCCGCAAGGTAGTTGCACCGCCACAAAGCCGGGCACGGGGTTCTACCTGCCCGGCTTTTTTCACGCCTGCGTTATTTGGGCCGGGGCTGCTGCAAGCCCTTGCCGGGCTGGGGTAGCTTCCCGGCCCGGAGTTCGGTGACAGCGGTGGCAACTGCCCTGGCCACGTTGCGGACTTCTTCCATCAGGGCTTTGTCTGCGTCCAGCGTGTCGTGGCTGGTGGCATAGGGTTCGTAGTAGCCGATGTACCGGTCCAGCCGGGCCTGGCTGCCGGCGTCGATCAGGCCCATCCAGTCCAGCCAGTCGCACAGGCTTCGGCGCGCGCCCTCGATCCCGGCCACGTCGCCATGCACCACGACACCGTACGCGCGGCCGGCCAGGTGCTTGGGATAGTCCCAGCCTTTCATCTCCAGCGCCTTGGCTTCCTCCGGCTTTTTGCCGTGGGTGGTGGTGGGGTCGGGGTTGCCGCCGTCGGCACACACCAGGCGGTCGATCATGAGCTTGAGCGGGCTGGGTGACTGGTACCAGTACACGGGCGTGAGGATGATGACGGCATGCGCAGCCGTCCAGCGTTCGTAGATCTCGGCCATCCAGTCGCTGGTTTGCCCCAATGCATGGTTGGGGTAGCAGCTGCAAGGCCAGTGGCACAGCGGCATGGCGGTCGACACGCAGCCTTTGCAGGGGTGAATGTTGAGGCGGTAGCTGGAGGTGAGCAGGCTGAGGTCCAGCACATCGGGATTCATGCCTGCCTCTTGGAGGGTGGTCTTCGCGCTGTTGAGCAGGCGCCAGGTCTTGGAGATTTCGCCGGGGCAGGTGCCGTCGTTGCGGGCGGAGCCGCACACCAGCAGCACGCGGGAAGGCGTGGCCGGGTCTTTCCAGGCCGCCTGCGCTTTGGCCAGGCGTTCGCGGGTTTCCAGCCATTCGACGGACAGGTCGTAGTCGGGGTCGGAAAATTCTTCCCCGGCCTTGCGCGTGTGGGGCGCCTTGCGGCCCTCCTGGTAGGCATCCCAGGCCACGCTTTCAAGCCGGGCCAGGGCTTCGTCTTCCTGCCGGAATGCCGGGTCGACAAAAGATTGCATGAAGCGTTCGTGGAACGCGTCGCGTGAAAGGACGGCCGGTGCCTGGCCTTTGCGTACCGTGGTCATCTGCCGAGTCTAGTGACCCTGCAGGGCTTGAACCGGGGGTTTCGATGCCGTCCTACGCGGACTTTCGGCGCCGTCTGGCGAGCTGCGGTTTTTGGTAAAAATGGCCTGTAATCCTTATGTAAGCAGCGCAGACAGCTATCAAAATAATAGCTAATGAGAAATGTGAACTGGCCACAAAAAAGCCCGCACGCAGCCGTTGGGGCTGCCGTGCGGGCCTGACACCGCTTCAGTTCAGCGTGTCGCAGTTATGGCTCAACCTTTTTGTGGGGCCGGGCCGTGGCCGCGAGGACCGCCATGGCGCATGCCATGCTTTTTGTGCTCGGCATCAAAGGTTTTTTGCTGCTCGGGTGTGAGCCCCGCGTAGAAGGTCTTGGTGGCTTCACCGCGCTTGTCCATCGCCGCGTTCATTTCGGCCATGCGCTGGGTGCGCATTTCCTTCATCTTGTCGATGCGCTGGGGCGTGGTCAGCTTGTCGAACTCGGCGCGTTGCTCCGGCGTGGGACGTGCTCCGTGTGCGGGCGGCTGCATGGAGGCGGTGTAGCTGGTCCATGCGCCTTCCTGGGCAGGCGTGAGCTTGAGCTTGGCCTTCAGTTCGGCCTGGTGCTTGGCGATCATGGCCTGCATCTTGGCGGGGTCGTGGCGGCCCATGCGGCCTTCGTGGGGGCCGGCAGGCTTGCCTGCGGCGGGCGGCGATCCGGCGGGTGGTGCAGGAGGCGTTTGTGCCATGGCACCGGCGCCAACGGTTGCCAGCAGGCCGGCCAGTACGAGGCTGTTGAGGGAAGCAGGGCGGTTGAATGCGAATTTCATGGGGAACTTCCTTTCAGGAGAAGATGCCTGAGTTCCATTGAGTCGTGACATACGGCTTTTGGCTTCAGGTTGAAAGCAAGTGTGCGGGCCGTCTGTTTCCCTGGCGTTGCCGGGCGATGACGGTATGTAAAGTTTGGTGAAAGCCTGGTGGTGGCCACGGGGCAAGGACGTAAATATTGCCGGAGGCCGTTTTGCGGACGGCCGTGCCTCACGGCCGGGGCTTGCGGGTATGCTGTGTGCCTCAACGTCTTACCCGTCCGCCGACCAAATGAGTTTTTTGTCTGAACTGAAGAAGCACGCCACGGAACTGCAAAGCCGGCAACTCGGTGTGCAGCAAGACCTGAGCACCAACACGCAAAACTGTGAATTCGCATGCAAGATGGCGCGCAAATACCTGCAGGAACTGTGCGCGCAGCTCAATGTGATCAGACCGCCGGCGCCCGGCGACTACAGCCTGAATGGGAAACAGCCGTTCCCGCCGCTTGCGCTGGCAAACCTTCGGTGCGACGCCCGTACCAAGATGCTGAGAAACGCAGAAGCGATTGACTACATCGGGATGGGATGGGATCTGCTTCCGGCCAAGGGAAGTGTGGCCGTCCATAGCGTGACAGTGAACTTCCCGCCGGATCTTGAACGGGTGACGAGCCGCCTGTCTGTCGGCAAGGTACCGCATGAGCGCAAGGAGCAGCGTCATCCGGAAACCAACAAACTGTTGGCCTATGTGTTCGAGTATGAAACGCAGACACGGGGTTTTATCACGGTCACGCCGGACCACGACCGCGGCGAAATTGCCTTCCGGATCAGCAATGTGGGCGGCTTTGGTGTGGAAAACACGACCTACCCCGCGGCACAGGTTACGCCGGGCCTGATGGACGAATTGGCCAAAAAACTGGTTGGGCAGGCGAGCCGCTTTGGGTAACTGGCCCCTGGTTTTTGTCTCCCTCGCCGGTTAAGGTGCTATTGACCACGGTCAATTGCCATTACCGGCCGGCCTGCCTACAATGGCTTCAGCTTGTCGGGGTGCCAAGGATGTTTCCGTGAGGAGGCTTTCGAGGCTGAGATCGCAGTTTGCGAGACCCGCTGAACCTGATCGGGATTATCCCCGCGTAGGGAACAACGCAATTGGCTCCGGAACTCCGCAGCGGCATCCCACATGCCACCGATGGACCCCCGGCTCCCCAGCAGGCACCCCACCTTCTGGAGAACCACATGGCCAAAACCCGACTCACCGTTGACACCCAAGACCTCACCAGTCGCATCACGCGCGCGCCTTTTCCGGGCTCGGCAAAAATCTACATTGAAGGCTCGCGTCCCGACATCCGCGTTCCGTTCCGTGAAGTCACGCTGACCGACACGCTGGTGCACGAAGGCGCCGGCGAGCCGCGCCGCGAGGCCAACCCGCCGCTGCGTTTGTATGACGCTTCGGGTGTCTACACCGACCCGGCCTCGCCCATCGACATTACGCGCGGCCTGCCGCCGCTGCGCGGCGCCTGGATCAACGAGCGCCAGGACACCGAAGCCCTGCCCGGCATCAGCAGCGCCTACGGCCGTGAGCGCCTGAACGATCCGGCCCTGGCCGCGCTACGCATGGCGCATGCGCCCGTGCCGCGACGCGCCAAGGCCGGCGCCAATGTGTCGCAGATGCATTACGCGCGCAAAGGCATCATCACCCCCGAGATGGAATACATCGCGGTGCGCGAAAACCTGGTGCGCGCGCAGCTGGCTGAGCGCCTGGCCACTGAACGCATGCCGAAAAAAGGGCACTCCTTCAACGCCGCGATTCCGGAGCAGATCACGGCCGAGTTTGTGCGCGACGAAGTGGCGCGCGGCCGCGCCGTCATTCCGAACAACGTCAACCACCCTGAGAGCGAGCCGATGATCATCGGCCGCAACTTCCTGATCAAGGTGAATGCCAACATCGGCAACTCGGCGGTCACCTCGAGCATCGAAGAAGAAGTCGACAAGCTGGTCTGGTCGATCCGATGGGGCGCAGACACCGTGATGGATCTCTCGACGGGCGAGAACATCCATGAAACACGCGAATGGATTTTGCGCAACTCGCCGGTACCCATCGGCACGGTGCCGATTTACCAGGCGCTGGAAAAAGTCAACGGCAAGGCCGAAGACCTGACCTGGGAAATCTTCCGCGACACGCTGATCGAGCAGGCCGAGCAGGGCGTGGACTACTTCACCATCCACGCCGGTGTGCGCCTGGCCTATGTGCCGCTCACGGCGAATCGCCTGACGGGCATCGTCTCGCGCGGCGGCTCCATCATGGCCAAGTGGTGCCTGTCGCACCACAAGGAAAGCTTCTTGTACGAACGCTTTGACGAGATCTGCGAGATCATGAAGGCGTATGACGTGTGCTTCTCGCTGGGCGACGGCCTGCGCCCCGGCTCGATTGCCGATGCGAACGACGAAGCGCAGTTTGCCGAGCTGCACACGCTGGGCGAGCTCACACAGATCGCCTGGAAGCACGACGTGCAGGTGATGATCGAAGGCCCCGGCCACGTGCCGCTGCAGCTGGTGAAGGAAAACGTCGACAAGCAGCTCGAAGCCTGCTTTGAAGCGCCTTTCTATACGCTGGGCCCGCTGATCACCGACATTTCGCCGGGCTATGACCACATCTCTTCGGCCATGGGCGCGGCCAACATCGGCTGGTACGGCACGGCCATGCTCTGCTACGTGACGCCGAAAGAGCATTTGGGCCTGCCCAACCGCGACGATGTGAAGCAGGGCCTGATCGCCTACAAGATCGCCGCGCATGCGGGCGACCTGGCCAAGGGCTACCCTGGCGCGCAGATGTGGGACAACGCGGTGTCGAAAGCGCGCTTTGAGTTCCGCTGGGAAGACCAGTTCCGCCTGGCGATCGACCCTGACACGGCGATGGCGTATCACGACGAAACGCTGCCCAAAGAGAACGCCAAGGTGGCGCATTTCTGCTCGATGTGCGGGCCGAAGTTCTGTTCGATGAAAATCTCGCAGGAGGTGCGCGAGTTTGCGCGGCTCAACCCGGCCACCACCACGCTGGCGTCGGCCACCACGACAATTCCCATCAAGCAGATCGCCACCGGCTTTGAGGAAAAGGCCAAGGAGTTCCGCGAAGGCGGGAGCGAGATTTATTCCTGAGTTGTTTCGGAGCCGTCCCTGACATGAGCACTTTGCACATCGGCATCGCGGGCGCAGGCCTGGCCGGACGCACGCTGGCCTGGCGCCTGCTGCGCGCCGGCTGCCGCGTCAGCCTGTTCGATGCGCGGGCGCGTGACGATCTGGCCACGGCCTCGATGACGGCGGCGGCGATGCTCTCGCCGCTGGCGGAGCTGGCGGTGGCTGACGAGGCCGTGTTTGCCCTGGGCCAGCGCTCGATGCAGCTATGGCCGCAATGGATTGCCGAGCTGGAGGTTGCAGGCTTGCCGGTGTATTTCCGGCGCGAAGGTACGCTGGTGGTGGCCCATGCACCCGACCAGAGTTCGCTGGAACATTTCACCCGCCTGCTGATGCACAAGCTGCCTGATGCGTCACGTGCGCAGGTGCAGGCGCTTGATGCCGCTGCGCTGGGCCGGGCCGAGCCCGCGCTTGCCGGGCGCTTTGGCGGCGGCCTGTTGCTGGAGGGCGAAGGCCAGCTGGCCAATGACCAGTGGATGGCCGCGCTGGCGGTGGAGATCGACAGGCTGGGCGGCACCTGGCTCGAAGGCCAGGCAGTCAACGCTGTGGAAGAGGGCCGCATTGTCTGCGCCGGACAAACCCATGGCGTGGATGTTGCGGTGGACGCACGCGGTGTGGGTGCGAAGGAAGGCTGGCCGCAGCTGCGCGGCGTGCGCGGCGAGGTGCTGACGGTGGAATGCGCCGGCGTGACGTTGCAGCGCCCGGTGCGCCTGATGCATCCGCGCTACCAGCTGTATGTGGCGCCGCGGCCCGGCCACCGTTTTGTGGTGGGCGCGACCGAGCTGGAATCGGAAGACAGCGGGCCGGTGACCTTGCGCTCCACACTCGAGCTCGCCAGCGCGCTGCACAGCCTGCACCCGGCTTTTGGCGAGGCCAGGGTGCTGCGCCTGGCGGCTGCACTGCGGCCTGCGCTGGACGACCACCGGCCGGCGATTGCGCTGCGCAACGGTGTCTGGCACATCAATGGCCTGTACCGTCATGGGTATCTGTGCGCGCCCGCGCTGGTGGATGGGCTTGTCCATAAACTCCTGAGTACGGAGAATGAATGACATGACGACGACAACATTGGAAATATCGTTGAACGGTGAACGCATGGAAACCGATGCGCCGACACTGCAGGCATTGCTGCAGGCGCGGGGCTACGACTTCAAGAGCGCCTTTGCCTGCGCCATCAACAATGGGTTTGTGCCGCGGCCGCAGTGGCCGGAGCGCGCGCTACAGGATGGTGATCGCATCGATGTGGTGACCCCGATTACAGGGGGATAGACATGACACACCCCTGTCGGATGCTCACTGCGTGTAGCACCTTCCCCCCTTGCAGGGGGCGACGCTGGCGGCCTGGCGGAGCCAGTTCCGCGGCGTCTGCTGGCATCGCGATACTTTTGCGGAACGCTTGATATGACAACACCTGCATTACCTTCTATCGCCCACGGCCAGCCCCTGAAGGTCGGTGGCAAGACTTTGTCCAGCCGCTTCTTCCTTGGCACCTCGCATTACCCCTCGCCGCAAGTCATGAGCGATGCGGTGCGTGCCAGCGGGTGCGAAGTGCTGACGGTGGGCCTGCGCCGCCTGCAGCCGGAAAGTGGCGGCGGCAACAGTTTCTGGCAACGTATCCAGGCGCTGGGCTGCCACATCCTGCCCAACACGGCGGGCTGCCACAGCGCGGAAGAGGCGATCACGCTGGCGCAGATGGCGCGCGAGATTTTCGGCACGACCTGGATCAAGCTGGAGGTGATCGGCGACGACTACACCTTGCAGCCCGACACACACGCCACCCTGCACGCCGCAACGGTGCTGGCCAAAGACGGGTTTGCCGTGTTTGCCTACACGACGGATGACCTGGTGATAGCCCAGCGCCTGCGTGATGCGGGCTGCGCGGCCGTGATGCCCTGGGCAGCGCCCATTGGCACGGGCCGCGGGCCGCTGAACCCTTATGCGCTGGAAACCATGCGCCGCCGCCTGCCCGATGCGGTGCTGGTGGTTGATGCCGGCATCGGCCGGCCTTCGCATGCGGCGGCGGTGATGGAGCTGGGCTTTGATGCGGTGCTGCTGAACACCGCGGTGGCGCAGGCCGGCGACCCGGTGCGCATGGCGCGCGCTTTTGCCGACGGCGTGGCCGCCGGCCGCGCCGCTTATGAGTCGACACCCATGCCGGAGCGGGCTGCCGCGCAGGCTTCCACGCCGACCGTTGGCGTACCCTTCTGGCACGCACCCTGACTGGACTTCCGATGAAAACCCCCGCCTTTGCCCCATTGACCGGCCCAATTGGTTTTTACCCCGTGGTGCCCGACGCAGCCTGGGTCAAACGCCTGCTGGGCTGGGGCGTGCGCACGATCCAGCTGCGCATCAAGGCGGCGGACCACACGTCTGCGGAGATTTCCGCCGAAGTACAGGCGGCGATTGAAGCAGGGCGCGGCATCAAGGGCGCGCAGGTTTTTATCAACGACCACTGGAAGCTGGCGCTGGATTTCGGCGCGTATGGGGTGCACCTGGGCCAGGAAGACCTGGACACGGCCAACCTGGATGCGCTGCGCAAGGGCGGTGTGCGGCTGGGCCTGAGCACCCACACGCCGGCTGAACTTGCGCGCGCGCATGCGGTGCAGCCGTCTTACCTGGCCATTGGCCCTGTTTACCCGACGACGCTCAAGGTCATGCCTTATGAGCCGGTGGGGCTGGAGCAGCTGCGCGACTGGGCCTTGCGGGCGTCGCCCTACCCGGTGGTGGCGATAGGCGGCATCTCGCTGGACCGCATCGCCGGCGTGATGGCGTGTGGCGTGGGCGGCGTGGCTGTGGTGAGCGCCGTGACGCTGGCAGTCGACCCGCAGGAAGCCGCGCTGCACGGCCTGCGCCTGGCGGCACCGAACCGGGCCTAGATCGGGTTCATGGATGAAAAGGCCCGCTCAGGCAATCTGAACGGGCGCAAGCAGCTATTAATTTGATAGCGTCGGGTAGTCTGTGTAGCCCTTTTCGCGGCCGCCGTAGAAGGTGGCCTTGTCCGGCGTGTTGAGCGGCGCGCCAGCGCGCAGCCGCTCCACCAGGTCCGGGTTGGCGATATAGGGCTTGCCGAAGGCGACCAGGTCGGCGCCGTTGGCGACCGCTTTTTCAGCCAGCACCTGGTCGTAGCCGTTGTTGACCATCCATGCGCCCTTGCCGCCGGCCTGACGGTAGGCGGCCTTGAGTGCCTTGTAGTCGAACGGACGGTCGTCGATTTCGCGCGGGCCGCCGGTGGCGCCTTCGATGATGTGGATGTAGGCGAGATTGAGTGTGGCAAGCTGCTTGACCACGTAGTCAAACAAGGGCTGTGGGTCGGTGTCGTGCACATCGTTGGCGGGCGTGACGGGTGACAGGCGAATGCCGGTGCGGCCGCCGCCCACGGCATCCGTCACGGCCCGGGTGATTTCCAGCAGCAGGCGGGCGCGGTTTTCGATGCTGCCGCCGTAGTCGTCGGTGCGCTTGTTGCTGCCGTCTTTGAGGAACTGGTCGAGCAGGTAGCCGTTGGCGCCGTGGATTTCGACGCCGTCAAAACCGGCCGTCTCGACGGCGTTACGCGCCGCTGCCGCAAAGGTGTGCACGATGCCAGGGATTTCAGCTGCCGTGAGCGCGCGCGGTTCAGAGGTTTCAACAAAGGTCGGCACGCCGTCCTCGATCAGCACGGTCTTGGTCTTGGCGGTGATGGCCGAAGGCGCGACCGGCTTGCCACCGTCAGGTTGGAGTTTGGTGTGTGAAACCCGGCCGACATGCCAGAGTTGCACGACGATCTTGCCGCCCTTGGCATGTACAGCACGGGTCACTTCCTTCCAGGCGTCGAGCTGCTCGCTGCCGTACAACCCTGGGACGTCGGCATAGCCCTGGCCCTGATGGCTGACGGCGGTGGCCTCGGTGATCAGCAGCCCGGCGCTGGCACGCTGGCCGTAATAAATCTGCGCGATGTCGGTCGGGATGGCGTTGGGTGAGCGGTTGCGCGTGAGCGGCGCCATCACGATGCGGTTGGCAAGGGCCAGGTCACCGGCTTTGTTGGAGTCGAATAGGGTGGGCATGGTTGGTCCTGAAGGTCAAAAGCTGCGGAAATGAAAACAGGGCCAGTTTGGCCCTGTTTGGATTGGCCCGCCCAACACGGGTTGCTCGTTTCATGCTATTGACCGACCCATAAGGACACGCCATGGCGTGTCCTTGGTCTTTGTGCATTCGAGTTTGTCTTCGGCTGCTTGGCTGTTCGGTATTCCTTCCCCACCCCCTTCTGTATGCGCCGAGGAGCGGAGGGCCAGACGGATCAGGGCAAAAACTTGTTTGAGCCGCAGGCGAGTTGTTTTTGACCCCGGCTGGACCGAGCACCGCAGGTTGCCCGTAGCGAAGCGCAGGGACGCAGACAGCAGGGTCGCCTTTTCTTTTGCTTACTTTGCTTTTGGCGAAGCAAAAGAAAAGTGAGTTGCCGCCGGGCAACCCCCGGCCCCGGACCGCAAATCAACATCAGCGTCCGGCATGCCACTTAACTTATTTAAGCAGACCCTCGTGCTTCATGGCCGCCTGCACAGCTGGCCGAGCCGCAACACGCTCCCGAAACGCAGCAATGTTCGCAAACCCCGAAATATCCACCCCGACCCGCGGCGCCCAGTTGGTCACGGTAAAGAGGTAAGGGTCGGCCACGCTGAAGGCATCGCCCATCAGGTACTGCTTGCCGGCGAGCTGGCTGTCCACCCACTTGAGGCGCGACAGCAGCTTGTCGATGACGATGGTCTTGTAGTCGGCCGGTGTGGCGGCATTGAACAGCGGGCTGAAGCCCTTGTGCAGTTCGGTGCCGACAAAAGTCAGCCAGGACTGCAGCTTGTAGCGCTCCAGCGTGCCGTTGGCGGGTGCGAGTTTCTTCTCCGGCACCTGGTCGGCGATGTACTGCACGATGGCCGGGCCTTCGGCGATGCGTGTGCCGTCGTCCAGCTCCAGCAGCGGGACATAACCCAGCGGGTTGATGGTGTAGTAGTCGGTGCCGTCTTCCAGCTGGTGGGTTTTGGTGGGCGCCAGCACATGCTCGAACTTCAGGCCCGACTCGTGCAGCGTGATGTGGGGTGACAGGGAGCAGGCGCCGGGGGAGTAGTAAAGTTTCATGGTGTCTTGTCCTTTGTGGGGTAGCGGAGTGCGGTGGGAGTGTGGCGGGAATGTCGCACAGCCCCTCATGCTAGCCGGAACAGCGGATTATTGCTGGCCGGGCGCGCCACAATAGCCGCATGGCAAAACTTTTCAAATGGCTGGTGTTCCTGGCCCTCGGCTTGATGGTGCTTCTGGCCGTGGTGGCCTACACCTTGCACCGCTGGGTCAGCACGGACGACTTCCGCCAGCGCGTTGAGCGGGAGGCGTCGGCCGCGCTGGGCGTTCCCCTGACCCTGGACCGGGTGGCGGTGGACATCTGGCCTTTGCCCGCTGTGGCGCTGAGCGGTATTTCCGTGCAAAGCAAGCCGCCGCTGACGCTGGAGCGCGTGGAAGTGCGGCCCGAATGGCGCCCGCTGTTGCAGGGGCGCCTGGAAGTGGCCACCCTGCGGGTGCGCCGGGCGGTGTTGCCGCAGCAGGGCATTGACGCGCTGCTCCTGCTGCTGCAAAAGAAGAAGCAGGCGGTGCCTGTCAAACCGGGCGCACCGGCGTCTGCAGCCAACACGGGCCCGGAAATGAACCGGCTTGACTGGTTGCCGCGCCGCACGGTGCTGGACGAGGTTACCTGGGTGAACACCACCGGCGCACGCACCACGGTCAAGGGCGAGGCCAGCCTGGGCGCCGATGGCCTGCCGGAGAACGCTTCGATCAAATTGACAGAAGGCAACCTCCAGGGTCTGGAGGCAACGCTGCAACGCGTGGAAGCGCAAGCCGGCGAGGCCGGCGGTGCCGCACAGTGGGACTTGCTTGTGAAGGTGGGCGGCGGCAAGCTGGAAGGCCGCCTGGGCCTGCAGCGCGGTTTTGTGGCGGCCGCAGCAGCAACGGCCGCCGCCAAGCCGGGCGCCAAGGCGCCGCCGGTGGCGCGTTCGGCGGAAGAACTGGTGCTGCAGGGCCAGCTGAAAACCAGCGGTGTCGAGGTGTCCGCACTGACGGCGCCCGCCAAGGCCCTGACCGGCCAGCTTGACGCCACGACCACGCTCAATGCGCGCGCCGCCACCACGGCTGCGCTGGTGGATGCGCTGCAGAGCCACACCACCTTCACGGTGCGCGATGCAGTGGTGAACGGGCTGGACCTGGCCAAGGCGGTCAAGACGGTGGGGCTGAGCCGTGGTGGCCAGACCCGGCTGGATACCTTGGCCGGGCAGGTCAGCACCCTGGGGCGGTCGGCGCAATTGACCAACCTGGTGGCGAGCTCCGGGGCATTGAGCGCCACCGGCAATGTGGCGGTCTCATCCGCGAAAGCCCTGAGCGGGCAGGTCAGTGTGACCCTGGCCGGCGACAGCAAGATCGGCAGTGCCATTGGTGGCGCCGTGGGGGTGCCGCTGGTGGTGGGCGGCACGCTGGACAACCCGGAAGTCACGCTGTCACGCGCGGCGCTGCTGGGGGCCGCCATCGGCACCGTGCTGCTGCCTGGCGTGGGCACCGGGGCCGGCGCTGGTGTGGGCGAAAAGGTCGGTAAAAGCCTGCGGGGCATCTTTGGCAAGTAGGCCCGGCACTCTCCGGTTGGGCGCGTCAACAGGCGCTTGACTGCTCCTAAAGGCATAGCGATCCTGAAATTGTGCTGAGCCGCTGCGTCCTTGTCCTACAGGGCCATGCGGGCGCTGCTGATTCGGAAAATCGTCGCCTGCTTTTAGCATGGGCTTATGGGTCATGGGCTGCGTTGACTCACCTTGACTTCACACTTTGATGCCCATGACGTGCGTAACGCCGTAACGCCTCATCCTGCGCATTCGCGCAAGAGGCCACTTTCTGGAGGCCATCATGCTCAAGTACGCGATTATTTTTGCGCTGATTTCATTGGTTGCCGCTGCCCTCGGTTTCGGTGGTGTGGCAGCGGGCGCAGCAGGCATTGCCAAAATCCTGTTCGGCCTGTTCCTGATCCTCGCGGTTATCTTCATCGTGCTGGCTGCGCTGGGTGTAGGCGCTGCAAAGAAAGCGCTGAAGTAGATGGCTGCGAGCACCGACATGCCGGCCAGCACCATGGCCGCGCGGTTCCGGCAGCGGCTGTTCCACCCGTGGCGACAGCCGGGCAATGAGGCTGCGCGCTTGCCTGCGTCGCCTGCCGGTGTGGCGCCCAAACGGCCGCTGGGTTTCCAGGCCAGCATTGCCGAGTTTTTACTGATCAACCGCTTGCGTGCGCGCCGGCCGGCTGCACCGTCTGCCGATGTGCTGGAGCGCGCGGCCCGCATTGTGTTTGTGACCTGCAAAAACTGGTTTGCACCGGCCGAGAACCGGGAAGTCAGCCACCGCACACGTCTCTGACTGCGCGGCCGCCTGACGCACATTCCTGCAAACCGTGCCGCTACTGCACGTCACGCATCCACAAGGTTTCTTTTCACCGGTTCAGGCTTATGCACACCACCCTTATTGACCTGCTGCTGGAATACGAGGTCACTCATCCTGCCCATTTCCTGTTTCACATCGAGGCGGCTTTTCACGAAGGCCATCATGTTGTGGAAGAGCGGCTGACCATCACGCCCAGCATGAAGGTGCGGAACTTTTCGGATGAGCGCAGCGGCAACCGCTTTATCCGCCTGGACGCTCCCAAGGGCGTGCTTTCGGTGAACTACCATGCGCGCGTGGAGCTGCACCCGGCCCCGGTGCCCCTGCACCTGGACGAAACCCCCGTGACGGCGGTGCCGGATGAAGTGCTGCGCTACCTGATGCCCAGCCGCTATTGCGAATCCGACGTCATGAGCCGGGCCGCGCAGCAGCTGTTTGGCCACTTGCCGCCGGGTATTGGCAGGGTGCGTGCCATCGAGGCCTGGATTCACGACTCGATTGGCTACCTGCCGGGTTTCAGCAATTCCACGACGACCGCGCAGGAGGTGTTTGTGCAGCGCGCCGGTGTCTGCCGCGACTTTGCACACCTGGGCATCACGCTGTGCCGGGCCTTGAACATTCCCGCGCGGCTGGTGGTGGGGTATGTGCATTTTGACGAGCCGCCGGAAGATTTCCATGCCGTGTTTGAAGCCTGGCTGGAGGGGCGATGGGTGATCTTCGACCCGACACGCATGGCGCCTATCGACCGCCTGGTGCGCGTGGGCACAGGCCGCGACGCCAAGGACGTGGCTTTTGCCACCATTTTTGGCGGTGTGCAGATGCTGCGCAAGGAACTCTCGATCACCGAGGGAGACATCCTGCCCGGCGTTTCGACCGGCGTGCATTCCCCCGCGCTGACCGTGGTCACGGTCTAGCCAGCGGGCGCCGCTATGGCTGGCGCGTTGCGGCGCTTCAGCACCAGCAGCCCGAACAGCGTGGCCGTGATGTACATGCTGAAGGAGTAAATCGCCGCCGGCAGGGCCAGCTGGAAGTTGTTCAGCACGGCCAGCGCGATGAAAATGGCCAGCGTTGCGTTGTGAATGCCGATCTCATAGCTGATGGCGGTTGAGATGGGCTTGTCCAGCCCCGTGGCCCGCGAGACGTAGTAACCGGCCAGCAGGCTCACGAGGTTGAAAGCCAATACCGCCGGGCCGACGGCCGCAAAGGTGCTGGCAAGCGCCTGCCACTCCTTGACGACTGCGCCTACGGCCACCACGGCCAGCACGATGATGCTGAAGACCTTGGTCGGGTTTTCGCTACGCGCGGCCCAGGCGGGTTTGCGCGTGCGCAGCCACATGCCGATGGCCACCGGCACCAGCACGATGACGATCACCTCCACCACCTTGCCAAACTGCAGCGGCACCACCTGGCCTGTTTTGGCGAAGGTGTTGATGGCCCAGTTGGCAATGATCGGCATGGTGACGATGGACAGCAGCGTGTTGATGGCGGTCAGCGAGATGTTCATGGCCACGTTGCCGCCGAAGAGGTGGCTGAACAGGTTGGCCGAGATACCACCGGGCGAAGCGGCCAGCAGCATCAGCCCCACCGCAAAGAGCGGCGGCACATTCAGCAGGACGATGATCGCGTAGCAGGCAACGGGCAGCACGATGACCTGCAGCACCAGTGCCACCGCCACGGCCTTGGGGTATTTGAGCAGGCGGGTGAAGTCCTCGACCTTCAGGGTCATGCCCAGGCCGAGCATGACCAGCGCGAGTGCCGCGATCAGCAGCTGCGCGACGACAGGTGAGCCGCCGCTCATGACTTGTAGCTTTCGTCGAGCTTGTCGAGCTTGCGAATCAGCGAGGGCCAGACAAAAGCACCACCCAGGCCGCCGGTCTGCACGCGCATGGCCTCGGCCACACCCTTGACGATGAGCGGGTTGACTTCGGTGAGTTCGCCGCCGGCCTGGGCGTCGAGCTGGATGCGGCAGGTGTTCTCGAAGGTGTACATGCTCAGGAAAGCGTCGGCAATCGTTTTGCCCACTACCAGCAGGCCGTGGTTGCGCAGCATCAGGAAGTTGGCTTGCCCCAGGTCGGCCTGTAGGCGCGGCTTTTCATCGTCGCGGAAGGCCACGCCTTCGTACGCGTGGTACGCGAGGGACGCCAGCACGAAGGTGGACTGCTGGCTGATGGGCAGCACGCCGCACTTTTGCGCGCTCACGGCCACGCCGGCACGCGTGTGGGTGTGCAGCACGCAGCCGGCGTCGGCGCGCGCGTCGTGGACCGCACTGTGGATCACAAAACCGGCCGGGTTTACCGGGAAGGGCGTATCAATGATCTTGTTGCACTGGCCGTCGACCTTGACCAGGCTGGAGGCCGTGATCTCGTCGAACATCAGGCCGTAGGGGTTGATCAGGAAATGGTGATTGCCGGCGCCGGAAATGGTCTCAGGCAGCTTGGCGCTGATGTGGGTGAAGACGAGGTCGCTCCAGCCGTAGAGCGCGACGAGGCGATAACAGGCGGCGAGGTCGCAGCGCAGTTGCCATTCTTCGGCGCTGACGACTTCCTTGAGGGAGGGGATGTGCATGAGGGTTGTCTCCGTGGTGTGTATGAATAAAGGTGCTCTGCGGCATGAACTGCCCACGATACGTGGGTGCTTGACGGGGAACTGTCAAAAATTTGACAATTGACCGCATGCCTGTCGTTCCGAAGACACCTTCGCCCCTTTCACCGCTCTCACCGCCATCCTTGCTTGCCCGCATGTCGGCCAACCCGTGGTTCGGTGCGCTGCCGGCGGCGGACCGTCAGGCGCTGCTGGCGTCGTCCGAGGTGCTGCGCCTGCGGCCCGGCGAAATGCTGTTTCGCCAGGGGGATGCACCCGGCGGCTTTTATGGCCTGCTCGGCGGCCTGCTGAAGATCTCCTCGCTGCGGGAGGATGGGCGCGAGGCGATTCTGGTGGTGCTGGAGGCGGGCAACTGGATCGGCGAGATCTCGCTGATGGACGGCGAGCCGCGCACGCACGATGCCACGGCCTTGTCGGCGGTGGAGGTGCTGGTGGTGCCGCAGGCCGCTTTTACCCTGCTGATGCAGGGTGCGCCGTTTGCGCGGGCCATTGCTGGCTTGCTGGCCGCGCGCGTGCGCTCGCTCTACGGCATGGTGGAAGACGCCGCGCTGCGTTCGACGCGCGCCCGGGTGGCGCGCCGCCTGCTGTTGCTGGCGCGCGGCGATGCCACGATGGCATTGAAGGCGCGGCCGGTGGTGCGGGTTTCGCAGGAGGCGCTGGCCATGATGCTGGGCATCTCGCGGCAGACGCTGTCGGTGGAACTCAAGGTGATGGTGCAGCGTGGCGCCATCGCGCTCGGTTACCGCTGCATTGAAATTGTTTCGCCTGCGCGGCTGGAGGCGTTGGGCAACGTATCGCGCTAGGGCGGGTTCAATGCCGGCCGGGCCGCGTGTCGTTTTCCAGCCGGGTCAGCCAGACCATCGCGCTTCCCGCGTCGGCGCCACACATCTCGGCAGACGCCATGAGCTGCCCGCACACCGCAGGCCGTTCGGGCTGGCCGAAAATCAGGCAGCGGTTGGCATCGTCCAGCTGCGCGCAGCGCACGCCGGCCGGCTTGCCGTGCGGCATGCCGGGTATGGCGGAGCTGATGGAGGGCGCGATGCAGCAGGCGCCGCAGCCGGGACGGCAGTTCATGGCTGGTGGTTTGCTATGAAAAATATAGCTGCTCGCGCAGATTTCTATTGGGCTGGAGCCGTATTTGATGCTCAAAAAAGGCCTGTGGGGCCGTTTGTGGGGCAAAAATCAGTCGGGTTTGATTTTTGCCCGTGCCGCCACTTCCTTCCAGCGCACCTGCTCGGTCTTGATGAAAGCGCCGTACTGCGCCGGGGTGTCGCCGATCGGCTGGGCGGTGTCGCCGCGCAGGCGTTCGGTGGCCTGCGGATTGCGCATGGCCTTGTTGCAGGCTTCGGCGATGCGGTCGATGTTGGCCTGCGGCATGTTGGCCGGCGCATTGAGGCCATACCACTGCGTCATTTCAAAACCGGGGTAGCCGCTTTCCGCCACGGTAGGCACGTCGGGCAGCTGGGGCAGGCGCTCCTTGGTGCCGGTGGCAATGCAGCGCAGCTTGCCTGACTTGATGTGCGCCAATATGGCTGGCGCACCTACGCTCGCCGCTTCGAGCCGCCCGGCCAGCAGGTCGGTCAGCTGCGGGCCGGTGCCGCGGTAGGGCACGTGCAGCACAAAAATGCCGGTGGCCATCTTCAAATATTCAAACGCCAGATGGCCGGCACTGCCGTTGCCGGCCGAGCCGTAGTTGAGCTGGCCGGGCTTGGCCTTGGCCAGCGCGATGAATTCTTTCAGGTTGTTCGCAGGCACGCTGGAATTGACGACATACAGGCTGGGCACCTTGGCCAGCAGCGAGATGGGCTTGAAGTCCTTGTTGGTGTCGAAGGGCAGCTTGTCGAAGATGAAGGGGTTGACCGCCATGGTCCCGATGTGGCCCAGGATGATGGTGTGGCCGTCGGTGGAGGCTGCGCACTCCTGCATGGCGATGTTGCCGCTGGCGCCGGGCTTGTTTTCCACAAACACGGTTTGGCCCAGGCTCTTGGTGAGTTCGTTGGCCGCTGAGCGCGCAACGATTTCCGAGCTGCCGCCGGGCGCGAAGGGTACGAGCAGGCGTATGGGTTTGCTGGGCCAGGTGCTTTGCGCGTGCGCGCTGCCGAGAAGAAGGCCGGGGAAGGCCGAGACAGCGGCTGCGGCGCTGCCGGCCTTGAGGCCAAACTGCAATGCGCCGCGGCGCGTGTTGAGGTGTTTCATCTGATGTGTCTCCATGTTGTGGTCGCCGCCGTTTTCATCGCCGGCGTGTCGGTCCAATATAGGACCGAACATGAGGTGCGGCGCTACGTGATTCCGCTAATGAGGCTAACCCCCATGCGCTAGATGAAGGATGCGTCGAAACGTTCGCGCGCGGCCTTCAGGTTCTGGTGGTTGCGCTCGGCCCAGTTGTCCAGCGGGATCAATGTTTCGCTGAGCGACTGGCCCAGCGCGCTGAGCTGGTATTCCACATGGGGCGGCACGGTCTGGCGGTCAAAGCGCAGCACCAGGCCATTGCGCACCAGCTCCTTGAGTGTCTGCGTCAGCATCTTTTGCGAGATGCCTTCGATGCGGCGCATCAGTTCGTTGTTGCGCACCGGGCCGTCAGCCAGCGCCGGGATCACCAGCAAAGCCCACTTGCTGGCCACCAGCTCCAGCGCTTGCCGCGACGGGCAGGCCTGGCTAAACACATTTGAAGCGTCGGTGGGTGGGTCGCCGGGAATTGTCATGGTTACCAGAAGGTGCGTACTTGCCTATGGGTAATCGTAAACCTAAGCTGGTGGCTCTTCAACCGATTAACCCTGTTCCTGAAAGAAGTCCCCTGATGGCCTGGCTCTATTTACTCGCTGCAAGCATTGTCGAAATCGCAATGGCTTTGTTCCTGAAATCTTCCGAAGGCTGGACGCGCCTGTGGCCCAGCGTGCTGGGGGTGGCCGCGGCCGGCGCCAGCATTTTCTTTTTGACGCATGCCGTCAAGACCTTGCCGGTGGGTACGGCCTACGCGATCTGGACGGGCATCGGCTCGGTCGGCGTGACGCTGATTGGCATTCTCTGGATGGGCGAAAGCGCCTCGGCACTGCGCCTGACCTGCGTGGCGTTGGTCGTGGCCGGCATGGTGGGCCTGCGCTTGCTGGATGGCACTGTTTGATCAACCCATCGCACGGAGAAACGCATGACCCATCTGGTTTATATCGAAGCCTCGCCGATGCAGGCGGCATCCACTTCAACTTCCGTCGCCACCGCCTGGCTGGACGTCTATCGCCAGGCGCATCCAGACGTCACCGTGGACACGATCAACGTGTGGGACATCGACCTGCCGCCTTTTGACGCCGACATGATCGCAGCCAAGTTTGCCGTGTTGCGCGCGCAGAATGCGACAGCGCCGCAGCAGGCGCTGTGGGCGCGGGCAGTGGAGGTGTCGCAGCGCTTCAATGCGGCGGACCGGTATCTCTTCAGCCTGCCGATGTGGAATTTCGGCATTCCCTATCGGCTCAAGCATTTCATCGATGTAGTGACCTTGCCGGGGCAGAACTGGAGCTGGTCAAGAGAGGCCGGTTATAAGGCGCTGCTGCCAGGCAAGAGTGCGACGCTGGTGTATTCAAGCGCAGGCGCGTATCTGCTGCGGCCCGAGGAAGATGAATCCGATTTCCAGAAACCATACATGCGGCGCTGGCTGCGTTTCCTGGACATTGCGGTGACGGCGGAAATCAGCGCCGCACCGACGCTGGTGCCGCCCGAAGAACTGGCGGCGACCAGGGCCGGTGCGATGGAACGCGCCCGCACCTTGGCCTCAACCCGTTAAGTTATGTCGCCAGCCGGGCGCTGGCAAACAGCACCTGGTCGATCACCGCCTGCACATTTTTGAGGTGCGCATCATCGAGCAGCTTGCCGTCCGCGTCAAAAGCGGTGCCGGCGCGGCCCAGGGCAAAAGCCTTGGGCGCGACCCAGCACTGCGCGTTGAGCAGCAACGGCACCAGATGGCTTTGCGAACGCAGGCCGCCCAGCGCACCGGGCGAGGCGCTGAGAACGCCCACGACTTTGCCAGTGAAAGACTTGAAGCCTTCGTGCCAGGCCGGGTCGCTCTTGACGGGGCTGGAGACCCAGTCGATGGTGTTCTTGAGCAGCGCGGTGTAGCTGCCGTTGTACTCGGGCGAGCAGATGATCCACGCCGGGTGTTCAAACATGAGCTGCTTGAGTTTCATCACGTCGGGCGGCGTGCCCTGCGCCTCCAGGTCGGCGTTGTACATGGGGATGTCGAAGTCGGCCAGCTCGATGTGGGTGACTTCGGCGCCGCTGGCGCGCGCCAGTGTGGCGGTCACCTGGGCGAGTTTGCGGTTGAAGGAGTTTTGGCGGATGCTGCCAGCAAAGACGAGTAGTTTCATGCCCGCTATTGTGGCCGTTAGGGTGCAGGCTTTGGGCCCTCTGCCGCACACAATCGTCTTTTAGAAGTCTTTTGGGTCTGCAGCCCAAGCAGGGAAAGCGCGGGCAGCTATTAATTTGATAGCTAAACCCTGAGGCCAAGCAAGGCCATGCCCTCCGGCGGGCCGCACAAATCAGGCCTCGCCTGATAAAATCACGCCTTCGTCCTGTGGGGACCGATGGGCCAGGGCACCGCATGGCGTGCCGTGCGGCTGCGGCAGGCCTGGCCACCATCGACACCGGACCGCTCCATGGCATGCAGGCGCCCCAGCCTGAAAGCCGCTTTACCCGAAGGAGGCGTGATGCACTCGCCTTATGTTTACCCGCAAGAATTTGACGTGATCGTGGTCGGTGGCGGCCATGCCGGCACCGAGGCCGCGCTGGCTTCCGCACGCATGGGCTGCAAGACTTTGCTGCTGACCCACAACATCGAGACCCTGGGCCAGATGAGCTGCAACCCGTCCATCGGCGGGATCGGCAAGGGCCACCTGGTCAAGGAGGTGGACGCCATGGGCGGCGCGATGGCACTGGCCACCGACGAAGGCGGCATCCAGTTCCGCATCCTGAACAGCTCCAAGGGCCCGGCCGTGCGGGCCACCCGCGCGCAAGCCGACCGCATTCTGTACAAGGCGGCGATTCGCCGCAAGCTTGAGAACCAGCCCAACCTGTGGCTCTTCCAGCAGGCGGTCGACGACCTGATGGTCGAGGGCGACCGGGTTGTCGGGGCGGTGACGCAGGTCGGCATTCGCTTTCGTTCGCGCACCGTGGTGCTGACGGCCGGCACTTTCCTGGACGGCAAGATCCATGTTGGGCTCAATAACTATTCGGCGGGCAGGGCGGGCGACCCGCCGGCGGTATCGCTTTCGGCCCGGCTCAAGGAACTCAAGCTGCCGCAAGGCCGGCTCAAAACCGGCACACCCCCGCGCATCGACGGCCGTACCATCGACTTCAGCAAATGCACCGAACAACCCGGTGACGGCATGCCGGGCGGCACTGAAGGGCCGGTGCCGGTGTTCAGCTTTATGGGTGGCGGCATTGCCCATCCGCGGCAAATGCCGTGCTGGATCACCCATACCAACGAGCGCACGCACGAGATCATCCGCTCCGGTTTTGACCGCAGCCCCATGTTCACCGGCAAGATCGACGGCGTCGGCCCGCGCTATTGCCCGAGTGTGGAAGACAAGATCAACCGCTTCGCCGACAAGGACAGCCACCAGATTTTCCTGGAGCCGGAAGGCCTGACCACGCACGAGATCTACCCCAACGGTATTTCGACCAGCCTGCCTTTTGACATCCAGTACGACCTGGTCCGTTCCATGGCGGGGATGGAAAACGCCCATATCCTGCGACCCGGCTACGCCATCGAGTACGACTACTTTGACCCGCGGGCGCTGAAATCCAGCTTTGAAACGCGCGCCATTGGCGGGCTGTTTTTTGCCGGCCAGATCAATGGCACCACCGGTTATGAAGAGGCGGCGGCCCAGGGCATGTTCGCCGGTATCAACGCCGCACTGCAATGCCAGGAGAAAGAAGCCTGGTTGCCGCGGCGTGACGAAGCCTACCTGGGCGTACTGGTCGACGACCTGATCACCAAGGGTGTGACCGAGCCTTACCGCATGTTCACCAGCCGGGCCGAGTTCCGCCTGATGCTGCGCGAGGACAACGCCGACATGCGGCTGACCGAAAAGGGCCGGGAACTGGGTCTGGTAGACGACGTCCGCTGGGATGCTTTCAACCGCAAGCGCGACACTGTTTCACGTGAAACAGCCCGGCTTCGGGCAATCTGGGTCAACCCCAACAACCTGCCGGTGGCCGAAGCTGAGCGGGTTCTGGGCAAGTCCATCGAGCGGGAGTACAACCTGCTCGACTTGCTGCGCCGCCCGGATGTGAACTACGCCGGACTGATGTCACTGGAGGAGGGCAAGTACGCCAACCCCGAACTGGCCGCCGAAGCAGCGGCCAGCGACGACATGGCCAAAAGCGTGATCGAGCAGATCGAGATCACGGCCAAGTACGCCGGCTATATCGACCTGCAAAAGACCGAGGTCGAGCGGGCCGCGCACTACGAAAACCTGAAACTCCCGACGGATCTGGATTACCTGCAGGTGCCCGCCCTGAGCTTTGAGGCGCGCCAGACCCTGGCCAAACACCGGCCCGAAACCCTGGGTTTGGCCTCCCGGATTTCCGGCATCACGCCCGCCACCATTTCCCTGCTACTGGTGCACCTGAAGAAAAACCTCTGGAAAAACACGACGCCGCTCCAGGCGGCCGGGGCTTCCACCGAAAAAGCCCAAGCCTGATGCGGGGCGGTGAACAGGATTTGCGCGCCGGCCTCAAGGCGCTGCAGCTGGACTTGAGCGATGCACAAGTCGGCCAGTTGCTGGATTACCAGGACCTGATCGGCAAATGGACCAAGGTGTACAACCTGACCGCCGTGCGCGACCCGGCTGAAATGCTGACCCACCATTTGCTGGACAGCCTGGCGGCGGTGCTTCCGCTGCGCCGGCAACTGAAAAAAGCCGGGCTGGAGCAGGGTGCTCGCTTGCTGGATGTGGGTTCCGGCGCCGGCCTTCCGGGTGTCGTTATTGCGATTTGCTGCTCCAATGTAGCGGTGACTTGCGTGGATACGGTGGCCAAAAAAGCCGCGTTTATCAAGCAAGCGGCGCTGGCTTTGAAGCTACCCAACCTCTCCGGCCTGCACGCCCGGGTCGAAACCATCACCGCCCCTTTTGACGTGATTTGCTCCCGGGCCTTTGCGTCCTTGGTCGATTTCACCAACTGGTCGACCGACGCGCTGGCACCGCAAGGTGTGTGGATGGCCATGAAGGGCAAACACCCGGCCGACGAAATTGCCGCCCTGCCAGCCGGCGCTGAAGTGTTTCACGTGGAACAACTGCAAGTTCCGGGGCTGGACGCCGAGCGCTGCATTGTCTGGATGCAGGCGAAAGCCGCCGCCAGCCCGGCCTGAAAACCGGGGCCGAGCGCCTCAGCCCGTTGTTCGGGCACAAAAAGAAACCTCTGCGGACACTGAATCAGCCCTGATCGGGCTGGTTTGGCATTTCTGCGGCACACCCCTGTCGTAAACTCACAGCCTCACTTCTCTCTACTTTCTGGAGAACCTCCATGTTGGGCTCATTCGTCGCTACTACTGGTGTGGCCGACTACGGCGCTTTTGTCGTCGCCATCATTGTCTTTTTGCTGATTCCCGGTCCGGGCAACCTGGCGCTGATCACCTCGACCAGCAAGGGTGGCATCGCGGGCGGCCTGGGTGCAACCTTTGGCGTGATTGCTGGCGACCAGGTTTTGCTCTGGGCGGCGGTCGCGGGGGTGTCGGCCATCATGGCGGCCTACCCGACGGCTTTTCATATCGTCCAGTGGACGGGTGCCATTTACCTGGCCTGGCTGGGCATCAAGATGTTGATGGCCAAGCCCGGTGACGCGCCCTTGCTCAATATCAAGCCGCGCCACTACTTTCAGCAGGCGATGATGATCACCTTGCTGAACCCCAAGGCCATTGTGTTCTATATGGCTTTTTTCCCGCTGTTTGTCGACCCGGCCCTGCACCAGGGGCTGAAGACTTTTGCCGTGATGGCGGCCACGATTGCGGGCCTGACTTTCCTGTATGGCCTGACCTCGGTCATGATCACCTACCACCTGGCTGAGCGCATACGCGCCAACCCGAAAATCACGGCGGCCCTCAACAAGCTGGCCGGCGTTTTCCTGATCGGCTTCGGCCTCAAGCTCGCGGTCTCCAAATGAATAACAAAAATCACATGAATAACAAAATGCAATTTTTCGACGGGCCGCCCCTAGAAAAATTAGCCCCCTCGGGGGGCAGCGCCTTACACGCAGTGAAAAGCGTGGGGGCTCTTTGATGGCCAAAATATTCTGCATAGCCAACCAAAAGGGTGGGGTAGGGAAGACAACAACGACGGTGAACCTGGCCGCAGGCCTGGCCAAAGTCGGCCAGCGTGTGCTGATGATTGACCTGGATCCGCAGGGCAATGCCACCATGGGTTCAGGCGTCGACAAACGCAAGCTGGAAATGACGGTGTACGACGTGCTGCTGGAATCGGCCTCGGTGGCCGAGGCACGCGTGCACAGCGAGAAGTGCGGCTACGACGTGTTGGGCGCGAATCGCGAACTGGCCGGCGCAGAGGTCGAACTGGTCGATGTCGAGCGCCGCGAAAAGCGCCTCAAGCTGGCGCTGGCCGAGGTCGACAGCCAGTACGACTTCGTGCTGATCGACTGCCCGCCGTCGCTCAGCATGCTGACGCTCAACGGCCTGTGCTGCGCGCACGGCGTGATCGTGCCCATGCAGTGTGAATACTTTGCGCTCGAAGGCCTGACCGACCTGGTCAACACCATCAAGCAGGTGCACGCCAACCTCAACAAGGACCTGCAGATCATTGGGCTCTTGCGCGTGATGTTCGACCCGCGCATCACATTGCAGCAGCAGGTGAGCGACCAGCTCAAGGAACACTTTGCCGACAAGGTGTTCAACACCGTGATCCCGCGCAACGTGCGCCTGGCCGAAGCGCCCAGCTACGGCTTGCCGGGCGTCGTGTTTGACCCGGCCTCCAGGGGCGCGCAGGCTTTCGTCACGTTTGCCGAAGAAATGGTGGGGCGCATCAAGGCGATGTGAACCGCACAAGTGCTGTTCTGTAAGCAAAAATGCCTGCAGACCAATAAGCACGGGCGCAAGCAGCTATTAAAATCATAGCAAGCTGATTCTTCTTTTCATGAAACCCGACAACGTCCTCATTCTTCCCGGCTGGAAAAACAGCGGCCCCGGCCATTGGCAAACGCTGTGGGAGGAGGTCGACGGCTACACCCGCGTGGAGCAGCACAGCTGGATGCACCCACTGCGCGGCGACTGGACGGCGCGCCTGGAAGAGGTGCTGTTGTCCTGCGACGAACCTGCGGTGCTGGTGGCGCACAGCCTGGGCTGCATGCTGGTGGCGGCCTGGGCCAGCCACTCCAGGAACATTCACCGCGTCAAAGGTGCGCTGCTGGTGGCCCCGCCTGACGTCGACCGCGAAGACGTGCGTGAGCTGCTGCCCAGCTGGTCGCCAGTGCCGCTGAACAAACTGCCGTTTGAGAGCGCGCTGTTTGCCAGCATTGACGATCCTTTCTGCGCGATCCAGCGGGCGCGGCAATTCGCGGCCGCGTGGGGCTCTACCTTTGTGGACACCGGACCTTGCGGGCACCTGAATGCCGAGAGCGGCCTGGGCGGCTGGCCCGAAGCGTACCTGCGGCTGCTGCAGCTCAAGGACCTGACCTCGCCGGCCATTGAACCTTCACCCGGCATCACCCCTGGCCTATGACCTCATTTTTTTACCAACGCACGCGCGCGCGCTACCTGCAACTCGCCCTGATAGTGCTGGCGACAGGGGCGAGTGCCTCTCTGCATGCCGAGCCTGATGAAGAGTTGCTTGGAAAATCGCAAAATTATCCGCTGGGCAACGTGAACAACTGGCAGCTCAACCCTTTTCGCGTTGGCTCCTGGTCGGCGCTCGACAAAGTGCCCGGGGTGCGGATCCGCGTGGTCGGGCACCCGGCCGAGGCCAGCCCCTTGCCGCGCGCAGCCAGCCCGGCGGCGGTCAGCTACCGCTACAAGAACACGAACTACACGCTGGCCGACTACCTGGACCGCCAGCGCGCCACTGGCCTGCTGATCCTGAAAAACGGCGAGATCGTCGCCGAGCACTACCGCTACGGCCGTAAGGACGACGCGCGGTTTTTATCTTTTTCCATGGCCAAGAGCGTGACCTCGCTGCTGGTCGGCAAGGCACTCTCGCTCGGGTTGATTGCCTCGCTCGACGACCCCACCGAAAAATACGCAAGAGACCTTGCCGGCAGCCCCTATGGCGCCACTACGATTCGCCAGCTGCTTCGCATGAGTTCAGGGCTGACGTTTACCGAACGTTACGATGGCAAGGACGACATCGCGCGCCTGTCGCGCGCCTCGTTCGGGACGCCTGGTGCGGGCATGCCGCTGGATGTGCTCAAGTCCATCACCGACCGGCATTCACCCCCCGGCGAAAAGTTTGTCTACGCCGGCTCCGAGACCGACGTGCTGGGCCGCGTGGTGGTGGCCGCCACCGGCAGGAACATGTCCGAGCTCACCACGGAGTGGCTGTGGAAGCCCATGGGCGCCGAACATGATGCCTTCTGGCGTGTCTCCGCCGACGGGCAGGAGCAATCCTACGGAGCCTTCAACGCCACCCTGCGCGACTGGGCGCGGCTGGGCCAGTTGCTGGCCAATGACGGCCGTGCCATCGACAAGGCCACCGGCAAACCCGGCGCATTGCAGGTCTTGCCGCTGGACTACCTGCTGGACGCCACGGATCCGGCGCGCCAGCCGCCCGCGTTCAAGCCGCGCAAGGCCACGCCTTACTTTGGTTATGGCTACCAGTTCTGGCTCATGCCGCTGCGGGCACGCACTTTTGCCATGCAGGGCATCCACGGCCAGACGGTATATGTGCAGCCGTCCACCGGCATTGTGATGGTGCTCACCTCGGTGTGGGAACAGGCCGGCGGCAAACAGGATGCGCAACCTTATGAAGAGCGCGACGCCCTTTGGCGCGGCGTGCTGCAATCACTGGGCGGGGACCTCACGCCCGGCTCGCAATGACGAATTGAAAGAAAGAAAAAAACCATGGTCACCAAAAAACCCAAGGGCCTGGGCCGCGGGCTCGAAGCACTGCTCGGCCCCAAGGTCAGCGAGACCGCCACCGACGCGGAAAACGCCAGCAGCACGGCCAACAGCCCCGGCTTGCCGGCGTCGCTGCGCCTGTCCGATATGGTCCCGGGCCAGTACCAGCCGCGCACCCGCATGGATGAAGGCGCGCTCTATGAGCTGGCCGAGTCCATCAAGGTGCAGGGCATCATGCAGCCCATCCTGGTTCGCCGGCTGACCAGCGGCGCCAACGACGGCAAGTACGAAATCATCGCCGGCGAGCGGCGCTTTCGCGCGGCCAGGCTGGCCGGGCTGGACGAGGTGCCGGTGCTGGTGCGCGACGTGCCCGACGAGTCGGCCGCCGCGATGTCGCTGATCGAAAACATCCAGCGCGAAGACCTGAACCCGCTCGAAGAGGCCCACGGCCTGCAGCGCCTGGTCAAGGAATTCGGCCTCACGCACGAGCTCGCCGCGCAGGCCGTCGGCCGCTCGCGCAGTGCTGCTTCCAACCTGCTGCGGCTTTTGAATTTGGCTGATCCGGTGCAAACGATGCTGATGGCGGGCGACCTGGACATGGGTCACGCGCGCGCCTTGCTGGGCCTGGACCGTGCGGCACAGATCACCGCGGCCAACCAGATATCGGCCAAAAAAATGTCGGTGCGCGAGGCCGAAAGCCTGGTCAAAAAACTCAGCGCTGAGTTTTCACTGAAGCCGCAAAAAGCCACCAAGGAAAAGTCCCGCGACACCCGCCGCGTGGAGGAAGAACTCGCCGACCTGCTGATGGCCAATGTGGAAGTGCGCATCAAAAAACAGGTCAAGCGCAACGGCCGGCGCGAAGACATGGGCGAGGTGGCGATCCAGTTCTCATCGATGGACGAACTCAACGGCCTGATCGAACGCTTGCGCGGCAATAAATAGACTGTTTGGGTTATTTTTCGCCGATGAATCGGGTGGCGATAGTCAAAATGTGAACTAATTCACGACTTTTGTGACTCTTACAAGGCTTTCTCCAGAAAGCGGGTGACGGCTGGCGCCTACATCCTTATTGTTACTACATGTAATTATTTGTGTGTTTGCGTATGAATTACCTGGCGAATCGTTCTTTCCGTAGCGCTCACCTGGCCCGGTTCGGCGTCACCACCGTCTCCGACATGACAGACTGGATCAAGCCAGACTGGCGAGAAGGGTTTGCCGGCCTTGGCGCCTGCGCCACCCTTGCGGTGGTGATGGCCTTGGCGCCTCAGGCCGCAAAGGCGCAGCAAACCATTGAGCGCGTCAAGCTCACGGACAACGACCTCAGCTGCCAGCAGATGTACGCCGAGGCGCAGCAGATGGACACCACCATGGCCCTGGCGGGCCCGGGCCTGCCGGTTGTCAGCGCAGCGCCCGCGGCCACTGCCACGCCCGTTGCCGTCGTGCCCGGTGGCGCGCTCACGCTGGCGCAAATGCATGCGCCGACCGCCGCGCTGGCCACGCAGCAGGGGCTTTCGACCCAGTACCAGCAACAAATCGCCAACAACATGGCGGCGGCCCAGCAAAACGGGCGCAATTCCGCTGCGCCATCGCCCGCGCAGCCCAGCGGCCTGGCCGGTGCGCTGGGCGCAGGGATGTTGGGCTCCTTGCTGGCGCGCACCGGTGCCGCAGCTGCCGCCACCGCCACCGTACCGGCGCCAGTTCAGGCGGCTGGTGCTGGTCTGGGGGCCCAGGCCAGGGCGCGCAAGGATCACCTGACTGGCTTGTTCCTGTCCAGGGGCTGCAAGCTCTCGGAAATGCAGAAGTAGCCTCCAATTTTTTACCCCCGTTTCCCCCAACCTCCATCAACCTTACCTACTGCAGGACCGGTCATGAAACAACACTCCCTTGCCGCCGCGCTGGCGCTTTCCCTGGTGGCTGCCACCGCATCTGCGCAAACCATCGAGCGCGTAAAGATGACGGACAACGACCTCACGTGCCAGCAGATCTATGGCGAGATCGGACAGATGGACAGCGTGGTCACGCGCGCCGCCCAGTACACCGCGGCACCGGCCACTGCGGCTCCCACAGATGCAGGTAGTCAGGTTGCCGGAGCGGTGGTGCAAACTGCGCTGGCCACCGCAGCGGCCAATACGGCGGCGCAAAACGCCGGCGGCTTTGGCGGATTCGGCGGCGGCCTGGGCGGCATGTTTGGCGGCATCGTGCAGCAGCTGGCAGGCAATACGGCCCAACAGGCCGCCAACAGTGGCGTCGCCCAGCAGCAGGCCGCAACCGCGCAGCAACAGGCCATTGCCCTGCAGAGCCAGCAGGCGCAGGGCCGCAAGGAACATCTCACTGGCGTGTTCCTGGCCAAAGGCTGCAAGATGAGCGATATCCAGAAATAATTGAGCCCCCACGCTCCCCCACTGCGTGTGGGTCGCTGCCCCCCGAGGGGGCCGCCCGCCCTCCGGCCCGGCAAAGCCGGTTCCGGGGCTCAAGCTGGGTTGAAGAATTCTTTGGGCACTATCAAGCGGGGGCCGCGGGACTGGCTTTGCCAGACCGCAGGCGCCGCCCCCTCGAGGGGGAACGGGCTACACGAAGTGAGCCCGGACGGGGGTGGTTATAGATCGCACGGCACGAGCTGGTGAAGAGGGCCTCAGTTCAAAAGCCCGCTTTTTAGCGGGCTTTTCACATCCACTGCAAACGCGCAGTAGAGCTCGCTTCACAGCGAGAAAATCTTGCCCGGGTTCATGATGTTCTTCGGGTCGAGCGCGCGCTTGATGGTGCGCATCATGTTGACTGCGCCGTCACCGGCTTCGGTTACCAGAAAGTCCATCTTGTGCAGGCCCACGCCGTGCTCGCCGGTGCAGGTGCCTTCGAGCGCCAGCGCGCGGGTGACCAGCTTGTGGTTCAGCGCTTCGGCCACTTCGCGCTCCTTGGGAATCGTCGGGTCGATCAAATAGCCGAAGTGGAAGTTGCCGTCGCCGACATGGCCGACGAGGAAGTAGGGAATGCCGCTGGCATCGACTTCGGCCACCGACTCCAGCAGGCAATCGGCCAGGCGCGAAATCGGCACGCAGGTGTCGGTGGAAATCGCGCGGCAGCCGGGACGCGACTGGATGGCCGCGAAGTAGGCGTTGTGCCGTGCCGTCCACAGGCGCGTGCGCTCTTCCGGTGTGCTGGCCCATTCAAACGCGTTGCCGCCGTGGCCGCTGGCGAGCTCCTGCACCAGCTCGGCCTGCTCTTTCACGCTGGCAGGTGAGCCGTGAAACTCCATCAGCAGCATGGGCTCTTCGCGCAGCGTGAGCTTGGAGTGCGCATTCACCATGCGCACCGTGTTGTGGTCGATCAGCTCCACGCGCGCAATCGGAACCCCCAGCTGGATGATTTCGATGGTGGTGCGCACGGCGGCTTCGATACTCGGAAAGGAACACACCGCAGCGGAGATGGCTTCAGGCAGGGGGTACAGCCTGACGGTGACTTCGGTGATCACGCCCAGCGTGCCTTCGCTACCCACCATCAGGCGCGTGAGGTCGTAGCCCGCCGATGATTTCTTGGCGCGCGTGCCGGTGCGGATGACGCTGCCGTCTGCGGTGACGACCTCCAGTGCCAGCGCGTTCTCGCGCATGGTGCCGTAGCGCACCGCATTCGTGCCGCTGGCGCGCGTGGCGCTCATGCCGCCCAGGGTCGCATCGGCGCCCGGGTCGATGGGGAAGAAGAGGCCGGTGCTTTTGACCTCTTCATTGAGCTGCTTGCGCGTCACGCCCGCCTGCACGGTAACGGTCAGGTCTTCGGCATTGATGGACAGCACCTTGTTCATGCGGCTCACGTCGATGCTGATGCCGCCCTGCACGGCCAGCAGGTGGCCTTCCAGCGATGTGCCCACGCCGAAAGGAATCACCGGTACGTTGTGCCGGGCGGCCAGCTTCACCGCATCTGCCACGTCTTGCGTGCTTTCGGCAAACACCACGGCCGAAGGCGGCGGCGCGGCGAAGGAGGACTCATCGCGGCCATGCTGCTCGCGCACCACCAGGGCGGTGGAGCAGCGCTCGGCAAAGCGGGCTTTCAGCGCGTCGATCAGCGCGGCAGGGGTTTCGCGCTGGCAGATTTCGGGAAGCAGGTGCGTGGGCAGGGGGGCGTTCATGGTGTCTCCGGGTCGGTGGCACAGTTTACGACGTGTCCGTCGTTCCTGCCAGCCATTGACCCGGTGAAAACCCCCTTGGTGACGGCGCGGCGCCGGTCAGGAACTTGCTGCCTTGATCAGCTCGCCCAGCGAGATAAAGGTGTCGTGGTTGGTGTCGATTTGCTCGAAGCGCTGTGCCACGGCGGGAAAGTGCTCGGCTTCCTGGCGGTCCAGCTTGCCGTCCTTGTTGGCGTCCGCTCGGTTGAAAGCCGCTTCAATGTCTTTACTGGTCACACGGTTTTGCGGCACGGCGCCGGCTGCGCCGCCCGTACCCGGGGATGAAGGCGCCACCTGCGCAGGAGGGCTGTTGGGGCTGGCGGGCGAGGGCGTTGCAGTTTGCGCCCGTGCGGCGCCGGCTGCACCCACGGCCAGTGCGGCCACCAGGAGCACGCTGCGCAACTCGAAGCCGGGAATAGAATGTTTTGTATGCTGTGTTGCTGTCGTGTGCATGGTCATGCGAAGAGTCTTTCAAGGAGTGAACAAGCAACCATTGCAACCCAGCCTGTCCGTTGCGGCCAGCAGTTTTGCAGGGTGTTTCCTCACTCACATGATGGCGTACGACGACACATTTTCTTGCCCGGCGTAACGCTTGGAGCTTCATGCACTTTCACCGCGCTTCACCGCGTCTCAGACCATGGCCAACAGACTCTCACAGATCGCAACGCGCACCGGCGATAACGGCACCACCGGCTTGGGCGACAACACGCGTGTGTCCAAGGACAGCCTGCGTGTGCATGCCATGGGCGATGTCGATGAACTGAATTCGCACATTGGCGTGTTGTTGTGCGAAGAGCTGCCGCCGGGCGTGCGCGAATTGCTGGTGGAGGTGCAGCACCAGCTCTTCAACCTGGGCGGCGAACTCTCCATTCCCGGCTTTGAACTGCTCAAGCCCGAAGCCGTGGCGCTGCTCGACGACGCGCTGGCCGAACACAATGCGAAGCTGCCGCGCCTGGCGGAATTTATCTTGCCGGCGGGCTCGCGTGCCGCGTCGCTTGCGCATGTGTGCCGCACGGTGGCGCGCCGTGCCGAACGATCGGTGGTCGCGCTGGGTGCGGCCGAGCCGGTCAAGGAATCGCCGCGCCACTACCTTAACCGCCTGAGCGATCTGCTCTTCGTTTTGTCGCGCGTACTCAACCGCATGAACGGCGGTGACGACGTGTACTGGAAGAGCGAACGCATGGCACAGGCCGCCGGTACGAAATAACAACAACGGCCTGCGCGGTGTTCTCCGCGTGAACTGCAGCCATGCCGGCCAGCCGGCGTCTGTAAACAGGTCCCGTTCGGGTGCGGTTGGAGCTGGCGGTTTTGCTATCAATAAGATAGCTAATTGCGCGCGATCATCAAGCGTTGCAGCACTAAAACATCTTGATCTCAAGTTGCCGTCGGGTTCTGGCCAAAAAAATGGCGCTTCTAGACCCGCGTCAGCATGTGCGCCGGCAGCCAGCCGGAGAAGGCGGGCAGCAGCGCATTGATGCGCCGCGCTGCCTCCTCCTGATAGAACTGGCGGGCGACCAGCTGGAAGATCTCTCCCCGCAGCTGCCAAAGGTGCTGTGCGGTGTGCGCCTCGTCGATGCGCCAGTGCATGCGTTCGCACATGGGCCCTTCGCATCGTTGCAGCGTATCGTGGAGCTGATGGCGCAGCTGGTCCAGGTCCAGCGTCGATGGCTCCAGGGCACTTTCATGCGGCCGGCTGTGCAGCGACTTCATCCATGCCATGGCGGTCTTCTCATGTGGAGGGCCTCGATACAGCTGGGCGTCAGCGCACAAAGCGGCCCTCGAGGCTCACGATGGAGAGGTCCGCGAAGTCCAGGCCCGTGTGGTCGTCGGGGCTGAAGCTCACTTCCAGCCCGCCCAGGTCGAAGCGTTTCATGCCTTCCAGGGCCGCCTGCAGCGTCTCCCGCGTCGGGTTCTTGCCCGCGCGCCGCAGGCCCTCCACCAGCACCTTGGCAGCGGCATAGCCTTCCAGCATCGCCGGCGACAGCGCTATCCCCTTGGCTTTGGCCAGGTCGTTGGCTTCCTGCACCATCGTGTAGGCGTAGGAGCGCTCCGCCGGGTAGACCTGCGTGACGATGACGCCGCGTGAATACTCCCCCAGCGCCTTGATAAAGCCCGTCGATGCATTGTTGGACAAGGTGACCACGCGCACGGACGACTTGGTGGCGCGCAGGGCCCGCACCCCTTCCGCCACGGCGTTGCTCGAGCCGATCCAGAGCACGGCTTGTGCATCGCTTGCCAGAATGGGTGGAACAAGCTGGTTGTAGTCGGGCTTGCTGCGGTCCGCTTTCAGGATATTGGTGGGCTTCAGCTTCGCCTGCGTAAAGCCCTTGTTGGCCCCTTCCAGCCCGTCACGGCCAAAGGAGTCGTCCGCATGCACCACAGCGATACGCTGGATGCCCAGCGTGTGCAGGTGCTCGATGGCCTTCTCGGCCTCTCGCTGGTAGGTTGCGCGCACGTTGAAGACATAGCGGTTGACCGGCTGGTGCAGGATCATCGCGCCCGTGGAGGGGCCGACCAGCGGCATGTGGTTGGCTAGCAGTACGGGCAACACGGCTTCGGTGGGGGGCGTGCCGCGCGTCAGGAACAAGGCGACGGCGCCGCGCTCGGCCAGCTTTTGCGCGTTCTCGCCGGCGAGCTTGGGGTCGAACTTGTCGTCCAGTGACACCAGCTCCAGCTGCCGGCCCGCGATCCCGCCCCGCGCGTTCACCGCGTCCAGCCACAGTCGTGCGCCGTCGGTGTTTTCCTTGACGCCCGCGGCCACGGGACCCGTGAAACCGGCTGTCTGGCCGATCAAAATCTGTGCGTGTCCCGCGCCGCACAGGACGGCTGCCAGCAGCGCTGTGGCCCATCGACTTACAGTTTTTGTGTCCATTTGTTACCTTTCGTCTTCTTGTCGGCGAACGATACAAATGCGCATCTATAAGATCAAATACGATTCAAACCATCTCTTGAGACGAAAAAAATATGGAGCTGAACCCTGTCGTTATGAGCAGATTTGGCCTCTGGCGCGGCTTTCGGAGGGAAGGCCTCATCACAGCCCCTGAAAACACCGATAACCGTGGCCGTGAATGTGCGCCTGGCCAGGCAAAGTGCAGGGTGGATATCTGGCGCGGGAGAATTGTTGCTATTTGTAAATATGCTGCTTGTGCGTAGCCATCAAGGGTGGGTGCGCCATTACACCTATCACCCTTCGAATCGCCTCACCCCGGCCGCAGCATCGCCATCGTGATGCGCGAGACACAGGTCAGTTCGCCCGCGTCATTGGTGAGCTCGATTTGCCAAACCTGCGTACTGCGCCCTATGTGCACGGGCCGCGTGGTGCCGGTGACCCAGCCGCTGGTGACACCCTTGAGGTGGTTGGCATTGATGTCCAGCCCGACAGCGCGGTGCCCTTCGGGTGCCGCATAGGCCGCGCCGCAAGAGCCCAGGGTCTCCGCCAGCACCACCGATACGCCGCCATGCAGCAAGCCATAGGGTTGCACCGTGCGGCGGTCTACCGGCACGCGGGCGCGGATGAAGTCGTCACCCACCTCCAGGAATTCGATGCCCAGATGGGTGACCGCACTGTCGGCATTGTGGTGCGTGAGCAGTTCGACGGAGATGGGCTGTTTCCAGATGCGCATGAGGGTTCTCACAGGGCTGATACCCCCTCACTATAAGGTTGCGGCCTACAGCGCTTGGGCACCTTGTCGCGTAGGCTGCAGCGGCGGCCGGGCTTAAGCTGGCCGTATGAGACACACGGAATACATGAACCTGGATTACCGGGACCGGGGCTGCCCGGCTCCATCGGGCCGATGACACGTTCGCACAAATGGCTGGCAGGGCTGCTGGGTGTCGCACTGGCCCTCGGCTTGCTGTGGTTCGCCGCACTCCGGCTGTTGCCGAGTGACGAGGAACTCGCGCAGCGTGCTGCCACCGAGCTTGAGGCGCAATTGGGCGTCAAGGTCCGTGTCGGTGCATTGCACTGGCGTTTGCTGCCTTCGCCGGCGGTGGTGATTGAAGAGGCCAGCACGGAACAGCCCCAGCCGATTCTGATTAAAAAACTCACCGTCTATCCGGACCTCTTCGCCCTGTGGCAACGCCGCGTGAAAATTGACCGCGCCGATCTGGAAGGTGCCGTGGTGCCCCAGCTGTCGCTGCGCGGATTGGGGAAACAGCGTGAAAAAAAAGACGAGATGGCCGGCGATGAACTGCCGCTGGCGCGCTTTGTGTTTCACGACGTGACCTGGATCTCGCGCCGCGGCATCTCTGTGGTGTATGACGGCGAGGTTGATTTTGACCCCGGCTGGCGTCCGCGCAAGGCCGCGCTGAGGCGTCCCAATGTCGAGCCCACCACCCAGCTGAGCCTGACACGCCAGGGCCAGGAAGACCGCTGGGATACACGCATTCGGGTGGGCGGCGGCACGGCCGATGGGGAAGTCCGGCTCGAGTTTCGCGCCAACGGGCGCATGCATCTCGAAGGCACCCTGCAGCCCCGCGATATCGAAGTTGAAAGTGCATTGGCTGCTTTCAATCGCCGGTCTGTCGTTGCAGGCCGGGCCTCCGGCGAAACCACACTGTCGGCCAACGGCGACACGGTGGCCGAGCTGGCGCAGTCGTTGCACACCAAAACCCCCTTTACGGTGGGCAAGTCCATGCTGCTGCGCTTTGACCTGGAAAAAGCCGTGCGCACGGCCGGCAAGGAACACGCCGGCCAGACACCGCTGGACACCATCACGGGCCAGCTCGACACGCAGAACACGCCCGAGGGTATGGTGGTGACCTACACCGGCGTGAGGGCCAGCTCCGGTGCGCTCACCGCCTCGGGTGACGCCAAAATTGCCAACCGGCAGATCGCGGGCGAGTTTGCCATTGACCTGGTGGACGGCATAGTGGGCATCCCGCTGACGGTCAGCGGCCCGCTCGACAACGTCAAATTCTCCGTGTCGGGCGGCGCCATTGCGGGCGCCGTGGTGGGCACTGCGGTACTGCCGGGTGTTGGCACGGCCATTGGGGCCCGCATCGGCTCCACACTGGGCAAGATTTTCAGCCCGGGCCCGGCGCAGCCTGCCAGCGCGGCGCGCAGCGGCAAGGCACCCGCCGCACCGCCCAAATCGCGCTGAGGGTCCGATCCATCAACTGCGCCCGGCGGGTCCGGTTGCCGTCAATACCCACATCCGATGCTGAGCTTCTGGCCCTCTGAATTTGCCGCAGGTGGTTAAAATCCCGCTGAAGCAGCGCAAGCCAACACCATCATTTTTTGCGGATACCCACGTTTCAACGACCCGCATCAACCGACCATAAGGCCATCGATATGCCACAGCAGCAGTCTGCCGCTTCCACCACCGCATCGACTCCCCTGGAGCGCGCGCTCGGGCAAAACGAAGCCGTCAAGGACACCGTGGAGCAATCGGCCGCCGAGCTGCTGGTGATCAATACGGTGCTCAAGCAGGAACTCCCGCCGCATGTGCAAGCCGGCGAAGTGGCTCAGGCCCTGCAGAAAACCGACGCCCTCGAAACCCGCATCCAGGAATCCGCTGAAGACCTCGCGCAGGTCAATGAAACCCTGGAACAGGAAATCGGCGAGCGTGCCGACCTGGAACGCGAACTCGCCAGAACCAAGGCGGCCCTTGCCAGGGCTACCGGCCAACCCCAGGCCAAGTAATCCCGGCTAAACCGGCTAAACCGGCTTTGCCGGCGATAAGCCGGGCCATGCCCCGGCAATTTCACAGCTGCCTGCGCTTTGTCATCAATTGGTAAGGGTTTACCCCTAGAATCATTTAATCCTAAATGATTTGCTTTGCCCTTCTGGCGCGCTGCTGTGCGCCGGTTGGCGAGCGGTTTTTACCCTGCAAGGTCACTCGGCCTTGTCTTTTGGCCTTCACGGCTACCCCACCTTTTGGAGATTTGCGATGCTTCGCCGCCGCTTCCTTTCGTTTGCCCCTCAAATGGCTGCCCTTGCCGCCGCCCCTGCCTTCATCCGCAACGCCTACGCCCAGGAAGGCCTGACGGCCAAGGCCATCACCATCGGCAGCACGGGCGCGACCAGCGGCCCGCTGGCCGGTGTGGGCGCCGAGTTGAAGCAGGGCGTCGATGCCGCCATGGGCGAGATCAACGCCAAGGGCGGCGTGAATGGCCGCATGCTGCAGTTCCAGATGATGGACGACGCCTATGTGCCGCAGCGCAGCGCCGACAACGTCAAGAAGATGATCGGTGACGGCAGCATTTTTGCGCTGATGTCCTGCGTCGGCACGCCCAACAACGCCGCCATCATGCCGGTGATTGAAGAGTCCAACCTGCCTTACGTCGGGCCGCGCTCGGGCGCCTCGTCGCTGCGCAAGCCCGGAATGCGCAACGTGTTCCACGTGCGCGCCAGCTTCACCGACGAAACCCAGCGTCTGGTGCAGCGGCTCGTGAGCATGGGCATGAAGGACCTTACCGTCGTTTATCTGGACAACGACTACGGCAAGGAAGTGCTGGCCGACGTCAATCGCGCACTCCAGGCGCAGGGCGCGAAGGCCGCTGCGCAGGTGGCGCTCGCCGTCGACGGCAAGAACCTCAACGACGTCGTCAGCCAGGTCGTCGCGGGCAAGCCCGGCGCCGTGCTGCTGGGGACCGCCGGCTCGGCTTCGGTCGGCGTGATTGCCGCGCTGAAGAAAGTTTCGCCCATGCTGCCCATCGCGGGCCTGAGTGTCACGCTGTCAGGCGAAGGCATCAAGGCGCTGGGCGCGGCCGGTTCCGGCCTGGCGCTGACCATGGTGTTCCCCGACCCGTATCGCGCCAGGCTCGAGGTGGTGCGTGAGTACCAGGCCGCCATGCGCGCCATCGGCCAGCAGGAGTTCTCGCTCGGCAGCCTGGAGAGTTACATCAACACCCACGTGATGGCCGCGGGTCTGGAGCGCGCCGGCCGCGACCTGACGCGCGCCAAGCTGCGCACCGCACTGGCCGGCCTGCAGAAGTTCGACCTCGGCGGTTTCAGTGTCGACTATGCCGCGCCGCCGTTCGCGGGTTCGAAATTTGTCGAACTGGGTGTTCTCGGCGCAGGTGGACGTTTCCTGGGCTGATGGACCATTGATCCTGGCTGGCAGCGCCTGTTGCCGCCAGCCAGAAAAAAGCCCCGGTTGTTGGGTCAACCGGGGCTCTTGGCATTAAAAAGAAGCTGAAGCCCAATCAGCACTTGCGCTAGCAGCTATCAAATAGATAGCGATTCGTTGATCAGGGTTTGCGGCTCAGCAAGGCGTACAACAGGATGGCGCCGAAGGTCGCGGTGCCGATGCCACCCAGTGCGAACTGGCCGAACTTCAGCGTGAAGTCACCGGTGCCGAGCACCAGCGTGATGGCGGCAACAATCAAATTGCGGTTGTCCGAAAAGTCCACCTTGTTGTCGACCCAGATCTTGGCGCCGGCCACGGCGATGAGGCCGAACACCACGATGCTCACGCCGCCCATCACCGGCAGCGGAATCGCTTGGATCAGCGCGCCGAACTTGGGGCTGAAGCCCAGCACCACGGCGATCAGCGCCGCCACCACGAAGACGGCGGTGGAATAGATCTTGGTCGCCGCCATCACGCCGATGTTCTCGGCGTAAGTCGTCACGCCGGTGCCGCCCGCGCTGCCCGAGACGATGGTCGCCACGCCGTCGCCGATGAAGGCGCGGCCCATGTAGACATCGAGGTTCTTGCCCGTCATGGCCGTCACCGCCTTGATGTGGCCGAGGTTTTCCGCCACCAGGATGATGGCGACGGGCGCAATCAGCAGCATGGCATTGGCGCTGAACACCGGTGCTGTGAAGCCCGGCAGGCCGACCCAGGCGGCATTGGCAATGCCCGACAGGTCCATCGGCTTGCCCAGACCCAGTCCGTTGGTCAGCACTGCATAAATCACGCTCGCCACGATCAGGCCGACCAGGATCAGCAGCCGCTGCACCATGCCGCGTGTCATCACGGCCACCAGGGCGACGCTCACAAACGTCACCACCTGCATCCATGAATCGAAATTGCCGGCCGCCATATTCTTGATGGGAATGCTGGCCAGGTTCAGGCCGATCACCGCCACCACGGCGCCGGTGACCACGGGCGGCATGAAACGTTCTATCCAGCCGGTGCCGATGGACTGCACGATGAAGCCGATCAGCGTATACACCACGCCGCAGGCAATGATGCCGCCCAGGGCCACGCCCAGGTTGGCATTGGGCCCCTTGCCGGCGTAGGCCGTGGCGGCAATCACCACACCGATGAAGGCAAAACTCGAACCCAGGTAGCTGGGCACCTTTCCGCCGGTGATGACGAAGAAAATCAGCGTGCCGATGCCGCTCATCAGGATGGCGATGTTGGGGTCAAAGCCCATGAGGATGGGTGCGAGCACCGTGGCGCCGAACATCGCGATCACGTGCTGCACGCCCATCACCGCGGTCTGCGGCCACGGCAGGCGCTCGTCGGGCCCGATGACGCCGCCCTGCTGCAATACCGCGCTGCTTTTTTCTGTCCAGTCCAGCATTCCCATCATGTCTCCTTGTTATAAAAGTGAGGCAATGCTAGGGGGAATGCGCGCGCCGCACAAGAGCGGTGCCGTATGGAGATAAACAGGTTCTCAGGCCAGGAAGGCGGCCACCTCGCGCAGCACCTCATCATCCTTGAGGATTTTGCGATGGCCCAGGCCTTCGGTGGCCACCAGGCGTGCGCCGGCGATCGCCTCGCTATAGGCCACGCCGTCGGCAAAGCGGTTGATGCTGTCCTGCCGGTCATGCACCACCAGCGTGGGCAGGGCGATGCGCGGGCCGACCATCGCCGGCTCGAACTGCGGCATCAAAATGCCTTCGCGCGCCTCGATGCGCCGCTGCATGGCCGCGCGCGTGGATTCGCGCAGGCCGAATACGTGGGCGAACAGCCGCGTGTATTCGAGCGGCGAGGCAGGCGGCGCCAGCAACACCAGCCGGCCGGCCGCCAGCCCGCGGCTGGCGGCATAAGCGCCGGCGTTCGCCGACAGCGAATGCGCCACCACCGCGCGCAGCGTATGGCCCTGTTGCTGCAGCCGTGCGGTCACGTACTCGAGCACGCGCGCAAACTGCGGCAGGTTGGTGACCGAGCCGCTGCTGCGGCCATGCGCCGGCATCTCAACAATCACGGGCCGCAAGCCTTGCGCGCTCAAGACCTCCGCCAGCGCCAGCATCTGCCCGGCGTGTCCGCCCCAGCCGTGCACCAACAGCACCACCGGGCCGGCAGGCGCGACGGGGCGGCTGTACATCGTCACGCTGGCGTCTTCAAAAGGCCATTGCTCAATGTGCCAGTCGGGGCTCCACTTTCTGCGGCGACTCACCCACTTGGGCGGCAGCGGTGTGCCGAACAGGCGGTAAGCCGCCCGCACAGCCAGCGCCGGCCAGAGCTGCTGCGAAGCGCCCAGCCCCCAGCGGAAAATGCGTGTCAGGGGGCTGGCGTTATAAAAGGCCGCGGTGGCCTGGAGCGATGTGCGTGTCATGGTCTGCTGTCTCCGCGGTTTTCAGTACCAGACCCAGTCTTCATTGCTGCGCGGCAGTGTGCGCAGCGAAGCCTGCACCGCCATCACGGCGCGAACGCCAAAATAAATGCCAAAGCCAATGATCAGGATCAACATGATTTCCTCATTTCTCCGCACAGTCGTGCGAAATTAAAACTTGCCAACACATCGAAAATGGCATGGCTGCCCTTTCCGCCCAGTTTGTCTCTTACTTTTTGGTGACTGTCTCGGTCTGGTAGCTCTTGATCAGGCGCTCCCAGGCTGCCTGGGCCCGTTCAGCCGCGCGTGCATCGCGTAGAAAACGGGCATCGTGAAACATCCCCATGGCAATGCTGCTGATTTCCATGACCAGCTGTTCCGCATCGGTGTCGGCCTTCAGTTGACCGGCCTCCATGGCCTGCAGCACGGTGCGCCGCAACGTGGCGCGCCAGCGGGTGACCTCGCTGAACAGCAGGTCGCGCAGCTCGCCTTCGCGGTCGTCCAGCTCAAAGGCGCCCGCCGTGTAAATACAGCCTGACTTGGCTTCCACATCGCGCGTGCGCACAATCCAGCGCTGCACGATGGCTTCCAGCCGCGGCAGGCCCTTGGGCTGCTGCATGGCGGGCACGAACACGTCGGCAATGAAGCGCCGGCCGAACTCTTCGATCACGGCCTTCTGCAAAGCCTCGCGCGAGCCGATGCGTGAAAACACGCCGCTCTTGGAAATACTGATGCGGTCGGCCACAGCCTGCAAGGTGATGGCTTCCAGACCTTCCGCCGCAGCCAGGTCAATGCCTGCGCCGATGATGGCGGCGCGGGTCATTTCGCTTTTCTGGGTTTTGGCGTCCATGCGGCGAATATTAGCACGATTGTGCGAAAGTGCAATCCCCTCACCGCGTCACGGGTTTCGGATCTTCCGCGCAGGGCTAGCAGGCGGCGACGCAATCGATCTCGATGTCAAAGTGCCCTGGCCATGCCGGCACGCAGATGAAAATCCGGGCCGGTGGATCCTGGGGAAAGTAGCGGGCGTAAATAGCATTGACCGTTGCAAATTTCTCGACCGATGTGCAATAGATGTTGCACTTCAGCACCTGGTCCAGCGACGAACCCGCTGTTTCCAGGCAGAGCTTCATCTGCTCCAGCACCAGCTCGGTCTGGCGTTCGAGGCTTGCATTGATGACCTCACCCGTGGCGGGATCAAACGGCGGAAGGCCAGAGACATAGACCGTATCGCCATGGCGCGTCATGACCGAAGTGGGCGCCTTCCACCGCTCGAGCCAGGTTGAAAGGGGCTCGACGCGAATAATCTCTTTGGCCATGCGTTGCTCCTGGGCAGGGTGTGCGGGGTGATGCGGGTACATCCACATTTGTACGCGGCTACGGCACTTCTTTGCTTCGCGCGGGAACGAAGCATTCACACCTGCGGCTAACGGCGACGCCTGATCGTTGGCGTCGGGCCTTTGGGCATCAGCCCCACCGCCGCCCGGGCCAGCGTATCGGCCTCCCGGTTGCGGTGGCGAGGTATCCACACCAGCCGCGCGCTCGCGAAGGAGTGCAGCACGGCGCGCACCTCTTCGAACAGCGGAGCCAGGCGCAGGAATGGCTCCGTGGCAGTTCCCGCCAGCTGCTGGACCACCACGCTGTTGTCGCAGTGAACAAGCAGCGCCGTTGCACCCTGCTGCCCGGCGTACTGCATGGCCGCCATCAGCGCACGCAACTCCGCTTCGTTGTTGCAGCCTCGGCCTTCCGCGGTGATAGACAGCGGATGCCGGCTGCCGTCCGGCCCGGTAACGACTGCACCCAGGCCCATACGGCCAGGGTTCGGCACGGCGCTGCCGTCGCAGTAGATGATCCAGGGGGCGCTATTCAATGAGCACTTCTTTCATGCGGAGTTAGCCAATATAGGCCATGGCGGGGATACCACCGGGTCGCATCCGCCTCGTCCTGGTTTATGGTTACGGCCATGTTCCAGATACGCAAGTACCAAAACTGGCTGCAGGCCACACGCGGCCTGTCATTCGACAACTATGACGCGCTGTGGCGCTGGTCGGTCACCGACCTCGACGCCTTCTGGCAAAGCATCTGGGATTACTTCGAACTGCAGTCGCCCACCGCGCACACGGCCGTGCTGGGCCGGCGCAGCATGCCGGGGGCTGAGTGGTTTCCCGGTGCGCAGGGCAACTACGCGCAGCAGGTGTTCCGCCACACGGCCGCGGCCGACGCGGCGGGCGTGCCTGCCATCGTCAGTCACGGTGAAGCCAGCCTGGCGAACGGCGAAGCAGCGCGGGAACTGGGTTGGGCCGAGATGCGCCGGCAGTCGGCGTCGCTGGCCTTGCACCTGAAGGCGCAGGGCGTACAGCCCGGCGACCGCGTGGCCGCCTACTTGCCCAACACGCCCGAGACCATGGTCGCCTTCCTCGCGACGGTCAGCATAGGCGCCGTGTGGAGCGTGTGCGCGCCCGACATGGGCACGCCCGCTGTGCTGGACCGTTTTCGCCAGATTGAGCCCAAGGTGCTGATTGCCTGTAACGGCGTGCACTACGGCGGAAAGGACATCGACCGCCGCAGCGTGGTGGCGGAGCTGGTTGCGGCGTTGCCCAGCGTCACGCACGTGATCCTTCACGAGGTGCTGCCCGGCAATTCAAATGCTATTGATTTGATAGCTGGTTGCGCATACCTGCAAAGCGCCACAGCCCGAAACGATGCACAAACAGCGGCCTTCGAGCCACTCTGGCTGCCGTTTGACCACCCATTGTGGATCGTCTATTCCAGCGGCACCACCGGCCTGCCCAAACCTATCGTCCACGGCCATGGTGGCGTGGCCTTGGTGGGGCTGGCGCTGCTGCGCCTGCACAACGACCTGGCACCCAGTTGTGCCGACCCGGTCAATCCGGAACGATTTCACTGGTACAGCTCCACCGGCTGGATCATGTGGAACGTGCAGGCCGCCAGCCTGCTTAACGGCACGACCTGTTGCATCTACGACGGCAACCCGGCGGGCACGAACAAGGACGCACCTGACTGGACCACACTGTGGCGCTTTGTCGCCAACACCCGCGCTACCTTCTTCGGAGCGGGCGCGGCCTTCTTTGCCAACTGCATGAAGGCGGGCATTGACCTCGCGCAGTGCGGAGACCTGAGCCGGCTGCGCACGCTGGGCACGACGGGATCACCGCTGAGTGAGGACACGCAGCGATGGGGAACCGCGCAGTTCGAGAAGCTACGTGATCGGGAAAACCGAAGACGCCTGACCGCCGGGCCGCCCCAAGGCCAGGCAGCCCCCTCGAGGGGCAGCGTATTACACGAAGTGAAAAGCGTGGGGGCACCGATCTGGTGGTGCAATATTTCCGGCGGGACTGATTTCGCCGGTGCGTTTATAGGCGGCAACCGCGAACTGCCCGTGGTTCCCGGCGAAATGCAATGCCGCATCCTCGGCTGCGCGGTCGAGGCCTGGAACGACAAGGGCGAGTCCGTTGTCGATGAAGTCGGTGAGCTGGTCTGCACGCAGCCGCTGCCGTCCATGCCGCTTTACTTCGTTGGCGACAAGGACAACCAACGCTACCTCGCGAGCTACTTCGACACCTACCCCGGCGTGTGGCGGCATGGCGACTGGCTCAAGGTTACGCCCTCGGGCAGCTGCATCATCTATGGCCGCAGCGATGCCACTATCAACCGCCACGGCCTGCGCATGGGCACCAGCGAGCTTTACAGCGCGATTGAGGCGCTGCCCGAAGTGCTGGACTCCATGGTGGTCGACCTTGAATACCTGGGCCGTGAAAGTTACATGCCGCTCTTCGTTGTACTGCGTCCCGGCCACGAGCTGGATGACGCGATGAAAGCCAAACTCAACCAGGCCGTCAAGACCGCGCTGTCGCCGCGCTTTGTGCCCAACGACATCTTCGCCGTGCCGGAAATTCCGCGCACGCTCTCGGGCAAGAAGCAGGAATTGCCGATCAAGAAACTGCTGCTGGGCCAGCCGCTGGAGAAGGTGGTGAACCGCGACGCGATGGCCAACCCCGGTTGCCTGGACTGGTACGTGGCTTTCGCGCAAAAGCGTGCCGCAGGTGATCGGCGGGATTGAGCAGGCGGTTCACACCCGCGCGCGCAACCACTGCGCCAGGTCCGTCATGACCCGCAAACCGACAGGCGATACGGCAGTGAAATGGATACAGGCATGAATCGCCTCCGGGTAGTGCCGGTGCGCCACCTCCACCCCGGTCGAGGCCACGCGCAGTGCGAGGGCATGGCCTTCGTCACGCAACGGGTCGTGGCCCATGGTGGCCACCCAGGTGGCGGGAAGGTTCGCCAGGCCCCCTGAGTCCAGCAAGGCAAAGTCAGGATGCTTGTCCGCACCGGCCTGCTTGCCGAGATAGCTGGCCATAAACCACTGCATCACGCCCATGCTGAGAAATTTGCCTTCGTTCTCCGGGTAGGAGGCACTGGGCTGGCTGGGGTGTTGTGCCACCGGATAGATCAGGCCGAGCGCGCGAACGGCTTTTGCGTTCACGCGCCGTGATGCCACCAGTGCCAGCTGTGCACCGGCGCTGTCGCCGGCCACCGCGATACGGTTTGCGTCGCCGCCCAACGCAGAGGCATTTGCCAGTACCCAGCGCAAGGCGGCCTCGACGTCGTCAGGTGCGGCGGGGAAGGGGTGCTCCGGCGCCAGCCGGTAATCCACCGCCACGACCAGCATGCCGGTGTGGTGGCACAGCGTGCGGCAGACCTTGTCATGGGTCTCCAGGTCGCCGATTACAAAACCACCGCCATGCGCATACAGCAGCACAGGCCAGGGGCCGATGGTGTCGGGGCTGTACACGCGCAGGCGCACGGGGCCGCCCGGACCGGGAAAGCTGGTGTCATCCACTTTCCCGATGGCCGGGGCCGGCAAACCCAATGTGTCGGCCAGCTCGCGGTAAACCTGCCGTGCGATGGCAGGTGGCAGGCTTTCCAGCGGCGGATTGCCTTGCGCGGCGGCCTGGGCCAGAAAGCCGGCCAGGCCAGGGTCCATATCGGCCGTCTCCAGCACCGGCTTCACAACAGCATTCATTCGAGAGTCTCCTCATGGGTGGGTAACGTGTTCATCGCAACAATTTGCCGTCGCGGGCGCGCATGCCGATCTCGACATGGTCCGAGGCGTGGTGCCGCTCCCGGCCGAACGAGAGCCTGAAGCCGCCCAGGTCCAGTGCTCCAAGGCTTTCAATCGCCTCGCCGAGGCGCAGCCCGTCGGCGCGGGGCCCGGCGCGGCGCAGTGCCTCCGTGCAGACACGCAGATTCAGGTAGGACTCCAGGCCTTCGAAGGTCATAGCTTCGGGGCCGATGAAATCGTCTGCATCGCGCTCGAGCTCGCGCACGATGGGCAGGCGGGCCACCTCGGGATTCGGCACCACGCTGGTGTAGCCCACCAGCCGGTTGCGGAACAGCCGTGTCAGCTGCGTCAGCCCCGCCGTCGACAAAGTGGCGACGGTGGACGGCACGCTGTCATAGGCTGAGGCCGGAAGCCGCCCCAGCGCATCCAGCACCTCGTTGCCCAGGTTGAGGACCAGGGCCTGCGGCGCGGCCTTGGCCACGTCGCGGAATGCCGCTTCGATGGACGCCAGCCGCGCGTCGGCGGTGATGCGTGTGACCTGCCGGCCGTCGCGTTGCAAGGCTGCCACCAGCGCCTCGGTGCGCGCCGGTTCGGAACCGTCGGCCAGCACCGCCACCCGGGTGACGCCGATGGATGCCAGCTGGCGCACCAGTGCATCGGCCTCGCGCGCATCATCCGGTCGCAGGCTGAAAACATGGCGGACATCGGGGGAACGCAAAGCCGACGCGCCCGACATCGGGCCGACCAGCGGCACGCGAAGTTCGCGCGTGGCCTGGGCAGCCTCAAGGCAGGCCCGTTCACCGAGGCAATTGGCAATCAGCACCGCCTTGTGCTGGCCCACCAGGATGCGCAGGTTGGCCGCCACACGCCGTGGGTCACCGCCGTCATCCAGCGTCACCAGTTCAACGCGTCGCCCGGCAATTCCGCCCGACGCGTTGACGCGCTCCACATGCGCGCGGGCGCCGGCCAGCACGCGGTTGGCGACCGGAAAGCCCGCACCGGTGAGCGGCAGAGACTGGCCGACGACCAGGGTGTCGGGCGCGGCATGGCTTGCCGCGGCCGCGCCCAGCAGCATCGCCGTGCCAAGAAGCCTGCGCGTGCGGCGGGTCAGTGTGTCGCTACGCCGGCTCATACCGGCACTCGTGCATTGACCGGCATGGGCAGGGCCACCGCCGGCCGCAGCAGGAAGTAGCCCAGCGCGGGCAGCAGGACCAGCGCCCCCACCATGTTCCACACAAACATGAAGGCCAACAAAATGCCCATGTCGGCCTGGAACTTGATGGGCGAAAAAGCCCAGGTGCCAACGGCTAGCGCCAGCGTGATGCCGGTGAGCAGGACCACGCGGCCGGTGAACTGCAGCGCGTGGTGGTAGGCCTCGGACAGGCTGGCGCCTTCCCGCATGCGGGCCAGCGTGATGCTGAGCACATAGAGGGCATAGTCCACGCCGATGCCCACGCCCAGCGCAATCACCGGCAGCGTGGCAACTTTCACCCCCATGCCCAAGCCCACCATCAGCGCCTCGCAAAGGATCGAGGTCAGCACCAGCGGCAGTACCGCCACCACCACCGCACGCCAGGAGCGAAAGGTGACCCAGCACAAAATCACCACCGCTGCATACACCCACAGCAGCATCTCGCGCATGGCCTTGCCCACCACGATATTGGTCGCCGCATCAATGCCGGCGCTGCCCGCGGCCAGCTTGAAGGTGACGTCCTGCGTGTTGTTGATCGCAGCGAAGCGGTCCACATCGGCCACCACGCGCGCCAGGGTTTCGGCCTTGTGGTCCTTCAGGTAGACGTACAGCGCGAGGAATGAGCAGCTCTGGTTAAAGAGTTCGCGCGGCGCGCGCGTCTGCACCCCGCCCAGGGCGCCTTCATTGGGGAGCAGCTCAAACCACTTGAAGTTGCCTTCGTTGTAGCCCACCATGGCCAGCTTGGACAGCGCGGCCATCGAGTTGGTGGACTCCACCCCGGGCAATTGTTCAAGCTGCCAGGCCAGGGCGTCCACCTTGGCCAGCGTGCCGTAGGCCGTGCATTTATCCGCGGGTGTGGTCACCATCACAGTCAGGATGTCGGCGCTGGCCGCGTAGTGGGCGATCTGGTAGGCGTTGTCCTGGTTGTAGCGCGAGCCGGGCCGCAGCTCGGACGCGCCGGGGTCGAGGTCGCCGATTTTCAAGTGCAGGCTGATGGCATAGCCGCCTGCGGCCATGAGCGCCGCAACGACCACTGCTGCCGTGGCCCAGCGCTTTTGCGTGAAATGGTCCAGCAAGGCCCATAGCCATGAACGTTGCGCCCCCTGTGATGCTTCCTGGCGCAGGCTGCGCGCCGCCGCAGCAGGGGCCACACCCGCATAAGACAACAGGATGGGCAGCAGCACGAGGTTGGTGAAGATCAGAACCGCCACGCCGATGCTGGCAATCAGGGCCAGGTCCTGGATGACCTTGATCTGGATGATGACCAGCACCGCGAAGCCCACAGCATCGCAGAGCAGGGCGGTCAGGCCTGCGACGAACAGGCGCCGGAAGGTATAGCGGGCCGCCACCACACGGTGCGTGCCGCGGCCTATGTCCTGCATGATGCCATTCATCTTTTGTGCGCCGTGGCTCATGCCGATGGCAAACACCAGGAAGGGCACCAGAACCGAATAGGGGTCAAGCTCATAGCCCAGCAATGCCAGCAAGCCGAACTGCCAGACTACCGCCACCACCGAACACGCCACCACCAGCGCGGTGCTGCGGGCGCAGCGGGTGTAGGCAAAAAGAACCGCGGTGGTGATGGCAAGTGCCAGCAGGAAGAATAGCAACACCTGATGCAGGCCCTCGATCAGGTCACCAGCCACCTTGGCGAAACCGGTGACGCGGATCTGCAGCGCATCGCTGCCGTGCTTGGCGCGCAGGACTTCGATCTGGCGTGACAAATCGCCATAGTCCAGTGCCTTGCCGGTGTCCGGGTTGCGGTCCAGCAAGGGAACAAACACGATGCTGGACTTGAAGTCGCCCGCCACCAGCTGGCCGATTTCCCCCGAGCGCTCGACGTTGGCGCGCAGCCCGGCCAGGCTGGCAGGCGAGCCGTCGTAGGCATCGGGGATCACCGGCCCGCCGTCCAGGCCTTCTTCGGTCACGGCCACCCAGCGGGTGTTGGATGTCCACAGCGACTTCATGAAAGGCCGGTCCACGCCGGGCAGCAGGAAGATTTCGTCGTTGATCTTCTGCAGCGCATCGAGGTAGGCCTTGTCGAAGATCGTGCCCTGCCGGGCCTCCACCACCAGCCGCAGCGCATTGGCCTGGCCGCCGAGATCGGCCTTGTGGGCCAGGTAGTTGACGATGTAGGGGTGGCCCGTCGGAATGGTTTTTTCAAAACTGGCGTTGAGCTGCAGCTTGGTGGCCTGCCAGCCCAGCACGAGGGTCAGCAGCAGGCACACCGCCATGACCCAGGGCCGGTGATTGAAAAAAGCGCGCTCAAGCAGCGTGCCCGAACGCGTGTCAAAGTCTTCAAGCCGCGCGACGACGGGCTGGGTATCTGAAGAGGAAGCGGAGGAGGAGGAATCGGCGTGCATAAAGTTTCGCTGTTGGCGGCGTATGTCTCTTCGTTGTTTTCAGTTAGCCGGCAGTGCGGGCAAGTGCCGCATGCCACGCAGGCTTGCCAGCACCAGGCTGCCGTCGGCCGCCAGGGCAACGCCGGAAACCGGAACCGGCTCGCGTGCCGGGATGCGCCGCAGGCCGGGCCCGCCTGCGGTGCCCATCAGGGCGTCGCCCGCCTGGCTCATCAGCACAAAACCGCCGTCCGGCAAAGCCATGCCGGCTCCCACCGCCATGGGCACGCCGGTGTCGAGCTTGTCCCAGTGCACGCCCTCGTCTGTCGAGCGATAGGCTGAGCCGCGCAGGCCGTAGGCCACCAGCGCGCCGCCTCGGGTGCGCAGCAGGCCGAAAAAGCTGCCCTTGTACGGTGACTGCAACGCGGTAAAGCTGGCCCCGCCGTCACTTGAGCGCAGCAGCAAGCCCTGCTCACCGGCGATCACCAGCGTGCGGCCGTGGGCGCGCACGCCGTACAGATGCAGGGCTTTCGGGTTGGGCAGCCGCGGCCCCCACGCGGTCCATGTCTTGCCGCCGTCTTCGGTAGCAAAAATCAGGTTGTAAGCACCGACGGCAAAGCCGCGCCGGGCATCCACAAATTCCAGGTCAAAAAATGGTTTGTCTGCACCTTCTTCAACCAGATGCTCTGCCTGCGCCATGGCCTGGCTGTCGCCACTGCGCTGCGCAGCCTGCTTCACCAGCTCGGCCGCCTGGATGCCATCGAGCTGCTTTTCCCAGGTGGCCCCGCCGTCGACGCTGCGCAAAATCACGCCCAGGTGTCCTGCGGCCCAGCCGGTGCGTTCATCGGCGAAACACACGGCCGTCAAGGTGGCTTGCACAGGCACCTGCGCCTGTCGCCAGGTGGCGCCATGGTCATCCGACAGCAACACCGTGCCGCGCTCTCCCACCGCCACGAGCCGGGTGCCGGCCCGTGTCACGGCCAATGTGGCCGCGCCTGACGCCTTGGGCGTGACCAGCGCCGGCTGTGACAACACGGCGGGCCCGTTGGCAGCCCACGCGGGGAGTGCAGCGGAGGCCACCCAGCCGAGCAGCCCCATCAGGGCTGCCCGCCGCGCAGCGCGAGGCTGGGCACTTCCGGTCATCAGCGAGCGCCTTCGCTGGCGAGCGATTCAGCGCTGAAGAAGGAGCGCGGAATCGGCGGCTGCACTTCGTACTGCTTGGGCAGCTCGTTGGAAGCCATGTTCAGGTAATAGGCGCCGGTCTGCATGTCATAGCCGCCCCACAGCACGACGTTGGTCACGGCCGGAATGTCCGGTGCCGTCAGCATCAGTGCGTAGTTGGTGCGCCAGAGCTGGCCTTTGGCGTCCCAGCCGTCGAACAGCGCGATCTGCCAGGAGTCTTCGTCGATGTAGTACTTGCGCTTGGGCACCACGTGGCGCTTGCCGGCAGCCAGTGTGGCTTCCACTTCCCATACCCGGTGCAGCTCCCAGCGTACCTGCGCAGGGTTCAGCGTGTTGGGCGTCACCAGGTCTTCGATCTTGGCCGAGGCGGCGCGGTTGTTGTTATAGGGAATGTAGATTTCCTTCTTGCCCACCAGCTTGAATTCGTGCTTGTCGATCGGGCCAAACAGCGTGAAGGCCTCGTCGAACAGACCGATGCCGGAGGTCACCGAGTCGGGTGTGTCGTAGGCCACGGAAGGCGCTTTGCGCACGCGGCGCTGGCCCACCAGGTACTGCCACAGGCCGCGCGGCGCGGCATCCGAAACACCGTCGAGCGCGAGAATGGCTTCGCCCGCCTTGGAGCCCGGCGCGTTGACCACCAGCTTGCCGTACTGGTAATAGCCGTCGAACTTCTCGGCGGTGCCGTCCTTGTCGTAGAAGGCCTGGCGTATGGTTTGCGTGCCGCCGGAGGCCATGGTGCGCTTGCCATCGGACGTCACCACCCACACGCGCATCGGCATGGAAAAGTTGCCGCCGCGCCAGGCTGTGCGCTGGTTCCACATGGCTTCATAGCCGTCTTTGGGAATCGGAAATGGTGTGCCGCCAAAAGCGCCTTCCATGCCGTAGCCACCTTCAATGGTCTTGGCCCGGGTGGCGTTCCTGAAGGTGTTGTCGTACACCGACTGCGGCGCCGCCGCGGTGCGGTGCGTGGGGTACACGTCGACGCGGAAGTCGGGGTACTTCTTCATCAGGGCCTGCACGCCGTCGGTCAGCTTGTCGGCGTGCTGCGCCATGTTTTTGGCGTTGATCGACAGGATGGGTTTTTCGTTGGGGTAGAGGTCGGGCCGCGCGTCGCCGTTCTTGTAGCCCGGGGTGGCCTTGGCGAGGCCCCCTTCCCACGGCGGAATGGTGCCTTCCTTGTTGCCGGCTTTCTCGGCGCCCATGGGCGTCAGCGAGGATTTGAGTTTGGCGGCCTCTTCGGCGGTGACAGCGGCCTGGGCGGACATGGCGCCGGCCAGCAGGGCGGCCACGAGCAATGAAAGTTTTGCGGTCTGCATCATGATGGTTGTCTCTGTAATGTTTTTCAGAAAGTGCGGGAAGCGGTGAAGGAAACGTAGTTGCGGTCTTTCAGTGTTTGCCCATAAGACAGCATGCGGGTGGGGGTTCTGGGGTCCGTGACGGTCAGGGTGTTTTCCTTGCCGAAGAAGGCGGTGTAGTTCAGGGCGAAGTTCCAGACGTTCTGGTATTTGCCCTTGATGCCTATGCTCACGTCGCCCGCTTGGCTGGCCCCGCCAGCAAAGTTGATAACGGCTGCGGAACGGCCGCCGAAGTTGTAGCCCAGGCCCAGCGGGATGGACAGGTCCAGGCCCGGCAGCACCTGGAAGTACTGCGGCTCAAAGATCATGCGGAACGCCGCGGCGTTCCGCGTTGCGTTCGGGTCCAGCCCGCCAAAGCCAACGGCGCTGGGGTTTTTTGTCACGCTCATGAGCCGGTTCCAGGCCAGTTCGGCCACCAGGGCGCCGCCGTCCCACAGGCTGGACTTGTTGAGTACGTAAATGCCCGACAGATTCAGGTGCGCCGTCTTGCCGGTTGCATAGCACGGGTTGGAGGGCGAGCCGTCGCAGTTGACTGGTGGCATGAAGGGTGCGCCGCCCAGCACGGCGGGATCGCTGGCCAATGGCGCGTCGGTGCGCACCGAGCCCTCCAACGCCCAGTTGAGCTGTCCTATCGACGAAGTGACGCTGGCACCAAAAGTCTTGATGCCCTTGGCGTAGACGTTGTGCACATTGCCGTTGATCAGGTCGAACACCGGAACGGCCGGGGTCTTGTCGTTGTAGCGTGCCGCGTACACGCCGAACTCATAGTTGCCGCCGGCCGGCGCCCAACGCAACTGGGCGCCGAACTGGCCGCTGTCGCCCGGCTTCTGGTCGCGGCTGGTGTCGGTGGGCAGCACCGGCCCGCCGAGATAGACACGGCCGCCGCCTATGTAGTCCTGGTTCGAAAAATAGCTGCCGACCCCGGGAATCTTGCTGGGCCGCCACTTGAGCTGGTAGTAGCCGCCCAGCGTCACGCCATCGGCCACCTGCAGCGTGCCGGAAATCTGCTCCACCGGCAGAAGTACTTCCTTGAATTGCCAGTTCGGCACCGAGACGATTTTTGCGATGTCCACCGGGCCTTGCGCGTTGGCAATGCCGTTCTGGCCGAAGAACACGCTCTCGCCATACTGCAGCGCGTGCTTGCCGACGCGGATCGAGGCTGGCATGCTGCCGATGGATCCCTTGCCCCAGACGAAGGCGTCGAGGAATTCGTCTCCACGGCCATGCTGCTCCCGGGTTGCCGGGACGAACTGGTTGGCGGCCTGGCCGGCGAAGTTGCTGACGCCGGCCGTGCCGTCATTGGCATTGGCGCGAAGGTACTGCGAGTCGTACCAGGCGGAGTGACTGATGCGCAGGCCCCAGTTGCTGCGGCTGTAGTCAAATTCGGTCAACAGGTCGGCGCGGTTGGAGATCAGGCCCTTCTTGAAGTTGAGGTCGCCGTCGTTTTCATTGGTCACACCGCCATCGCCGCGGGCGGCCGGCGAGGTGAGCAGTGCGGACGGGTCCTTCAGCCGCCAGGCCAGGCTGTACTTGGGTGTGAAGTCCAGCCGGATTTTGGTGTCGGGGTCGCCGTTGTCCAATTCCAGGGCGTGGACCGGCAGTGCGCAAGCCAGGCCGCAGGCCAAGGCCAGCGTGGCTGGCCTGAAGGGGGTGAATACCTTGTTCATCGAATGTCTCCTCGTTATGTGTCGTTGTTACGTGAATGGGGGATGGGTGCCCTCGCACCCGTGGCGTGTCAGCGTTAGATGTAGTTAGATATAGGTAGAGGCCAGGCCGCCATCAACGGGAATGTTGGCGCCGCTGACCCAGCGCGCGGCGTCGCTGCATAACCAGGCGATGACGGGTGCGATTTCGTCGGCAAAGCCAGGGCGCAGCATGCGATGCGCATCGGCTTGAACGCGCTCCTGGCCCAGCATTGCCACGAAGTCGCCCAGGATGGGTGTGAACACCGGGCCGGGCGCCACGCAGTTCATGCGCACGCCTTTGCCCAGGAACCACTCCTGCGACTGCGTGGCGTTCCAGACGATCAGGGCTTCCTTGAAGTACTGGTAGCAGGTCGCCTGCGGCACCGGGTGGCCGCGCAGCCATGCGGCGCCGGCTTCAAATCCTTTGGCTGCCGCCAGCTCCTTGTGCAGGGCCAGCCGCTGCGGCCATTCGGCGCCCAGGATGGACGCCACGTTGACGATGCTGCCGCCGCGCGGCATGCGCGCCAGCACCTTTTCCGTCAGATGCCGCAGGCCCAGGTAGTTCACGCGGGCCACCAGCTCGCCGTCAGCCGTGCCGGGTACGCCGGCGATGTTGCACAGCGCGTCAACCTGCGCCGGCAACTGGGCCACGGCGGCATCGATGGCCGCGGCGGTGCCGAGGTCGGCCTTGATGAAGCCGCCCAGCGTCAGGCTGGGATCGTTGCGGTCCATGCCGATGACCGTGGCGCCCTGGAAGCGCGCCAGCCTGGCCACCTCGGCGCCGATGCCGGACGAGGTGCCGGTGATGACAATGGTTTTGCCTTGCAGGCTCATAAAGCCTCCCGGGTATGCGGATTCATGAAGGTCTCCTTGATGTGGTGAGCCAAAAAAATCGAAAAAGCCGAAAAGTCGAAGCGTTCCGTTAGAACGGGAACATGGGCGCGGTGTCCTTGACGGTCATCCACTGCCACTGCGTGTATTCCTCCCAGTCGGACGGGCCGCCCACGCTGGTGCCGTTGCCCGCGATGCCGGGGCCGCCGAAAGGGTTGACGCAGTCGTCGTTGACGGTCTGGTCGTTGATGTGAACCATGCCGGCCTTGAGCTGCTGCCCCACGGCCATGGCGCGGCCCACGGAGCGGGAGATGACGGCGCAGGCCAGGCTGCCGCTGTTGTTGTTGGCCAGCGCGACCGCTTCCTCGTCACTGCCGAAAGTGACGATGTTGGCCACCGGGCCGAAGGTCTCTTCATCGAACACGCGCATGCCGGGCTTGACGCCGGACAGCACCGTCGGCTTGTAGAACAGGCCGTCGTAGCTTCCGCCGGCTTCCAGCTTCGCGCCGGCCTTGATGCTGTCCTGCACGATGGCATGCACGCGATCGCGCTGGCGCGCATCGATCAGCGGCCCGAGCGCAACCTGGCCTGTGGCGCCGTCGCCGACCGGCAGGTGCGTGGCCTTGGCGACCAGGCGCTGCAGCAGCGGGGCCGCGATGCTCTGGTGAACGAGGATGCGGTTGGCGGCCATACAGATCTGGCCCTGGTGCAGGTAGGCGGCCCAGGCGGCGTTGCTCGCGGCGATGTCCAGGTCGGCGTCGTCCAGGATGATCAGCGAGTTCGCGCCGCCGAGTTCCAGCGACACTTTCTTCAGGTGCTTGCCCGCGAGCTCGCCGATGCGCCGGCCCACCGCGGGCGAGCCGGTGAAGGCGATCATGGGCACCAGCGGGTCGGTGACCAAAGCTTCGCCGGCTTCGGCGTCGCCGGGCAGCACATGCAGCAAATCCCTGGGCAGGCCGGCCTCCGCAAAAATGCGCGCGATCATCAGGCCGCCGGTCACCGGCGTGCGGGTGTCGGGCTTGATCACCACGGCGTTGCCCGCGGCCAGCGCCGGGGCCACCGCGCGCAGCGTCAGGATCAGCGGAAAGTTGAAGGGCGAGATGACACCCACCACGCCGTGCGGCACGCGGCGGGCGATGCTGGTGCGCCCCGGTACGCTGGGCAGCACATGGCCCTGGGGCTGCAGCGGCATGGCGGCGGCCAGGTGGCAGATGGTGATGGCTTCGCGAATCTCATGCTGCCCCTTGGGCAGGATGCCGCCCGTCTCACGCGTGGCATACAGAGCGAGTTCATCAAAGTGCTGCTGGAACAGCGCGCCGGCGCGGCGGAAGACGTCGGCCCTCTCGCGCGGGGGCAGGGCGGCCCAGGGCTTTTGCACGTTGGCCGCCGCCCGCGTGGCCGCGGCCACGTCCGCCGCATTGGCGATGCCCACCGTGCACATCACTTTCCCGGTCGCCGGCTCGACCACGTCGCGCTTCCCGCCGCCTAGCGGCGCTTGCGTCAGCGCGGAAAAATCCAGAAATGCCATCGCGTCGGATACACCCATTTGCTTTTGTCCTTACGGTTGTTTGATCAGCTCGCCACATCGGCGCGTCGTGCTCCTGTATCGCAATGCATGTACCAGCGCCGCGCGAAAGAGTCCGCTTGCTGCGCTGCACCCAAAGTTTTTTCACTGGGAAACCCGGGACATACCCTAGGTATGTTTGCTGCGGTGCAGCACATGGAAATCACCCATACTTTTCTGATCAAATGGTTATAAAGTTGAATCAAATTTCACCAATTGATCAAATTGAGGAGCAAGCCATGCGCGTATCCGATCGCATTTCCCTGGCCGAGGTGGCCCGGGCCACCGGTGTCGCGCTGGGCAGCTTCGACAGCGCGTCGGTGGCCAAAGCCATGGGCGGGTTTGCCAGCACGCACATCGGCGGTGACACGCACCCGACGATCGCTGACATCAGCGAATGCCTGTTCTTCTCGCCGGGCGACGGGCGCATCTGGCTGCAGGACCAGCGCATGGTGCTGCTGCACACCGAGGCGCTGGGCTCCATGCGCCGCGAAATGATTGACAGCCTGGGCATCGAAAAAGCCCGCGGCCTGTTCACCCGCGCCGGTTATGTCAGCGGCGCCCGCGATGCCCAGCTGGTGCGCAAGCACTGGCCCGACGCCGACCCGCCGGCTGCAGCCATGGCCGGCACGCGCCTGCACGCGCTGGAGGGCGTGGTGAAGGTCGAACTGGTCAGCGTGACCTACGACCCGGACACCAGCGGCTATGAAGGCGAATTCATCTGGCACAACTCCAGCGAAGACGATGAACACATCGCCGCCTACGGCATAGGCGGCTCCCCGGCCTGCTGGATGCAGGTGGGTTACGCCACGGGCTATGTCAGCACGCTGTTCGGCCGCCTCATCGTTTTCCGGGAAACCATGTGCCGGTCCATGGGCCAGGCGCAATGCCGCGTGGTCGGCAAGTCCGCCGACAAGTGGGACAACATCGAAGAAGACATGCGCTACCTGAACGCCAGGGAGTTTGTCGACACCGCGGCCTATGCGCGCAGCGAAGCGGGCCCGGCCGACCTGGCGACCGGCGACGTGCCGGCCGGCGACGCGATGGTGGGGGCCTCATCGGCCTTTAACGCGGCCTGCCATCAATTGAGCCGGGTGGCGCGCACGACAGCCACCGTGCTGTTCACGGGCGAGTCGGGCGTGGGCAAAGAAAAGTTTGCCAGCATGCTGCACAGGATCAGCCCGCGCAAAGAGCTGCCGTTTATCGCGGTGAACTGCGCGGCCATCCCGGAAACCCTGATCGAGTCCGAGCTGTTCGGGGTGGAGCGCGGCGCCTACACCGGGGCCAGCCATTCGCGGCCAGGCCGCTTTGAGCGGGCCAGCGGCGGCACCCTGTTCCTGGACGAAATCGGCATGCTGAGTTTTGTGGCCCAGGGCAAGCTGCTACGCGCCCTGCAGGAGGGCGAGGTCGAACGCGTGGGCGGCACGCGCGGCATCGCGGTCGACGTGCGCGTGGTGGCCGCCACCAATGAAGACTTGCGCCAGGCCGTGCGTGAAGGCCGATTCCGCGAAGACCTGTTCTTCCGGCTCAATGTGTTCCCCATCCACCTGCCGCCGCTGCGCGAGCGGCGCGACGACATTCCCCTGCTGATGAACCATTTTCTGAACCACTACCGGCGCAAACACGGTTGCAACACCGGCGGCTTCACGCAGGCCTCGGTGCGCACGCTGCTGAACTACGACTTCCCCGGCAACATCCGCGAACTGCAAAACCTGATCGAGCGCGCCGTGATCATGGCCGATGCCGACGGCTTGATCGACGTGCACCACCTGTTCACCGGCGGCGAGACCTTGAGCACCGAGGTCATGACCTTGCGGATGCAGGGCAGTTCAGGCACCTTGAACTTCGAGGGGGCGCCGGCCGGCGCGCATCCCGTGCCGGCAGGGACCGCCGCTTCGCAGCGGTCCCTGGAGCAAACCGAGCGCGACATGCTGGAACGCGCCATCTCGGCCTGCCAGGGCAATCTCTCAGCGGCGGCGCGGCGGCTCAACACCACGCGGGCGAAGCTGGCTTACCGCGCCAGAAAACACAGCCTGATTTGAACCGCGTGCGGCGCCGTGGATCAAGCTGCCGGCGCCAGCGCCCCCAGGTAGGCCCTGACCTTCTCGTCGCGCGCCAGCGTGTCGAAGTCAGGCGCTTCGCTGACCGCACCTTTTTGTACAAAGATGAAACGCTCGCAGCATTGCCGCAGGATGTCGACGTGGTAGGGCTCGTTGGGATGCAGGCATAAAAACACCAGGCGGCCGTTGGCCCTGAGTTTGGCGAAGAAGTCCAGCATGAAGCCGATGTAGCCGTCCTGCGTATTGAACTGCGGCTCGTCGAACAGATGCACCAGCGGCGAGTCGTTCTGTGCGTGTTCCAACATGAAGTCGGGTTTGGTTTTCTGGAAAGACCGCACCTGGTAGGACTGGTGGTAGTGAATGGCGAGGCGATCCCGCTCGCGCGTGCGTACCTGGTGGATGTCTTGGCCGTTGACCAGCACACGGCCCGCGCTCGGCAGGTTGCTGCCGGTGATCAACTCGAACAGCGTGGTCTTGCCCGAGCCGTTAGGGCCCATGACACCGACCACGCAGGGCTTGTGCACTTCGAAATCGGCGGTCAATGAAAAGGTCGTGGTCTTGCGGAAGACGCCGCGCTGGTATTGCTTGGCGACGTTCTCGACGCGTAGCAGTGGATGGAGTGGATGGCTCATGCGGGTCAGACTCCCAAAAGTTGCCGGCACAAGGCGGCATCGTTGCGCAATTCGGCCGCAGGGCCCTCGTGGACGATCACGCCCTGGTTCATCACATAGGCGCGGTCGGCCACCTGCAGCGCGCTCTGCACGTTTTGCTCGACCACCAGCACCGCAATGCCCTCGGCCTTGAGCCGGCTGATGGTTTTCATCACGTCCTGCACCACCTTGGGCGCCAGGCCCTGGCTGGGTTCGTCGAAGAGCACCAGGCCGGGCGAGCCCAGCAGCGCACGCGAGATTGCGACCATCTGCATTTCGCCGCCCGAGAGGTTTTCGCACTCGCGGTGCATCAGGTATTCGAGCGCGCTGAAGATTTCAAAACACTCCTTCTCCTGCCAGGGGCGAAAGCGCGTGGTCTTGCGGGCGATAGCCAGATTGCGCGCTACCGTCAGCGTCGGGAAGATGCGGCGGTCATCCGGCACCCAGCCCATGCCGGCCTTGGCGATCTCGTGCGTGGGCATACGGGTGATGTCGCACGCGTCGAAGGCAATGCTGCCCTTGCGTGGCGGCGTGAGGCCGAGCACGGAGCGAAGCAGCGTGGTCTTGCCTGCGCCGTTGGGGCCCAGCAGTGCCACCACTTCGCCGGCGCCGACTTTCAGCGACACGTCGAACAGCACCTGCGTTTCGCCGTAGTAGGTGTCTATGCGGTTCACCGCCAGCATGTCGGCCTGCGGCGACACGGTTTTGATGACGGACTTCAGGACCGCGCTCATGCCAGCGCCCCCAGGTTGGACCGGCGCACCCATTCGTTTTCACGCAACTGGTCAGGTGTGCCCTGGCTGATGACCTGGCCCCAGTGGATGACGGAGATCTGGTCGGCGAGCTTGAAAAGGAAATTCATGTCGTGTTCGATGATCACAATCGTGAGCTGACGCTTGAGTTCTTTCACCAGCTCCATCAGGCGCGCCGTGCCTTCGGCGCCCAGGCCGGCGGTGGGTTCGTCGAGGAAGAGCATGCGTGGCTCGGCTGCGAGTGCCACACCGATCTCCAGCGCGCGGCGCTCGCCGTAAGACAGGCTGCTGGCCAGCACGTGCTCCTTGCCCTTGAGGCCGACGCGCTCGAGGATGGCCGCGGCCAGTTGTTGCGCCGTGCTGTCGGCGCCCAGATCGCGCCAGGGGTTGAAGCCCTGTCTGCGCACGTGCGGCGTGGCCACCAGCACGTTGTCAAGCGCGGTGTAGCTGTCGAAGAGGTTCATGATCTGAAAGGAGCGCGACACGCCCTTGCGGGCAATCTCCCGCGGCGAGAGGCCGGTGATGTCCTCGCCGGCAAAGGTCACACGGCCGCGGTCGGGCTTGTAGCGGCCGGTCAGCACATTGAAGCAGGTGGTTTTGCCCGCGCCGTTGGGGCCCATGATGCCATTGAGCTCACCTTCCCTGAAGCTGAGGGTGATATCTTGCAGCACCACCTGGGCACCAAAGCGTTTGGACAGGCCGCTGGCCTCGAAGAGCTTCACAGTGCACCTCCGGCGGGGGTTGTCACGGGTTTGGCCACCACAGTGCGCCGCGGCCGTGCCTTCCAGGCCTGCCACGCGCCGGCAATGCCTTCGGGCTTGAACAGCACCATCGCCATGAAGACGAGGCCATACCAGAGCAGCCAGGTCTCGGTGTAGGCGCCCAACAGGTCACGCGCCAGAATAAAGAAAGTGGCGCCGATGATGGGGCCCCAAAAGCTTACGAGGCCGCCGCCTATCAGCACCATCATCACGACGAATCCCGAGTTGTGCAGGCTCATGACGTTGGGGTAGGCCGACTGCTGCGCCATGGCGAACAGCGCACCGGCCAGGCCCGCCACCGCGGTGGAGATCGTGAAGGCCAGCCACTTGTAAAGCCACACGTTGTAGCCCACAAAGGCGGCGCGGGTCTCGTTCTGCTTGATGGCACTGAAGATGCGACCCAATGGCGAATGGATCAGCCGCCACAGCGCCAGCAGCACCAACCCGAACAGCACGAGGCAAAAGAAGAAGAGGGCGTTGTTGCCGGAGAGATTGAAAGACACAAAACCAAAATCGGCCGGCAGGCGCTTGATGTTCAGCAGCCCGTCTTCACCGCCCGTGACGGTATGCCATTTGTTGGCGATGAACCAGAACACCTGCCCGAATGCGATGGTGAGCAATGCGTAATAAATGCCGCGCCTGTGCGAGATGAACAGCGCCACCAGCGCGCCGAGCGCGGCTGTGACCAGCACCGCGCCGGCCAGGTCGAACCACAGGTTGGGCCAGACCTTGAGTTGCAGCAGGCCGAAGGCGTAGGCGCCCGTGCCAAAGAATGCACCGTGCCCGAAGGAGGGCAGGCCGGTGAAACCCAGGAGCAGGTTGTAGCCCATCGCAAACAACACCCAGATCATGATTTCCAGGGCCAGGTATTGGTACAGCCCGACGCGGCCCACCCACAGCGGCGTGGACAGCAGCACCAGCAATGTGGCGAGCATCGGCAGAGGGATCAGCGGCGCGCGGCCGGAAGCGAGTTGCATGGGGACCTTGTCTCTTCGGTTTTTCTGGGTGAATGAGTGGAGCTTGAAAAATAAGTGCTGAAAAAGGGCTGGACACAACAGAATATACGTTCTATTATTTAAATAAGCAAGAATATTTATTCTAATTTGATGCGACGCAGGCCCGGCCCGTCCATCGCATTCCCGAGGCGGCAACGACATATGGACTCTGCAACGACTTACGAAGAACTCAAGGCGCTGATTGGCCGGACTTACCCGGACATGTCCAAGCAGCTGCAGCGCATCGCGCGCTTCGCGCTCGAGCAGCCCAACGACCTGGCGCTGGGCACGGTGGCGACGGTGGCCGAGGCCACCGAAGTGCAGCCTTCGGCCATGATCCGCTTCGCCAACGCGCTGGGTTACGGCGGTTTTTCCGAAATGCAGCAGGTGTTCCGCGGCCACCTGCTGGAGCGTTCCGACAGCTACCGCGAACGCATAGACCAGATGCGCCGCAAGCAGCTCAACGGCGAGCGAGCACCGGCCGGTGTACTGCACCAGTTGGTGGGCGAATCGGTGGCCGAACTCGGCCACCTCGAGGAAAGCATCGCCCAGGCCGACCTGAAAGCGGCCGTCAAGCTCATGGCCTCGGCGCCGCGCATCCATGTGCTGGCCCAGCGCCGCGCTTTCCCGGTGGCGGGCTACCTCGCTTATGCGCTGAGCCAGCTCGAACTGCGCACCCACCTGCTCGACGGAACGGGCGGCATGCTGCGCGAAAGCCTGCGCTCCATTGCGCCCGGCGATGTGTTGATCGCCGCCAGCTTTCGCAACTATTCGCCCGAAGTCATCGCGGCTGCAGCAGAGGCCGCCAAACTGGGAGCGTTGGTAATTGCCATTACCGACGGCCCGCTCTCGCCGCTCAAGGCGCATGCCAAGGTTTGCCTGGAGCTGGCCGACGATTCCTCCAAGCCGTTCCGCTCGCTGGTCGCACCGCTGTGCCTGGCACAGGCACTGGTGGTCAGCACCGGTCATCAACTGGCTGAGCAGGGCGCAGCAAAAGCCAAAACCAGGAACAGCAAGGCCGCAGCCAAGCCAACTCGCAAGGGGGCCGTATGAGCCGCCCGCTGGATCTGATCTGTGTCGGCCGCGCCGCAGTGGACCTGTATGGCGAGCAAATCGGCGGCCGTCTTGAAGACATGCAGAGCTTCACCAAATATTTGGGTGGCTCGCCGGCCAACACCGCGGTGGGCGTGGCGCGCCTGGGTCTGAAGCCCGCCATGCTGACCCGTGTGGGTGACGAGCATAACGGCCGTTTTGTGCGCGAAACCCTGGCGGCCGAAGGCGTGGACGTGAGCCATGTCGCCACCGATCCCAAGCGCCTGACGGCACTGGTGTTTCTGGGAATCCAGGACCGCGACACTTTTCCGCTGGTGTTCTACCGCGACAACTGCGCCGACATGGCGATCAGTCCGGACGACTTCGATGCGGCCTTCATTGCTTCGGCCAAGGCACTCCTGATTTCGGGCACGCACCTGTCGCAGCCGCTTACCTATGAAAGCTGCAAGCGTGCCATGATGATGGCCAAAGCCGCGGGCACGCGCGTGGTGCTCGATATTGATTACCGTCCCGTGCTGTGGGGCCTGACCAGCCCCGGCATGGGCGAGCAGCGCTTTGTGCGTTCGGGCGAAGTCAGCGCGCATCTGCAAACCGTCGTCGGTCACTGCGATCTGGTGGTCGGTACTGAAGAAGAAGTTCATATCGCGGGGGGCAGCACCGACACGCTCGCAGCCCTGCGCCGCTTGCGCGAGTTGACGCAGGCCACGCTGGTGGTCAAACGCGGGCCCATGGGCTGCGTGGTGTTCGATGGCGCGATTCCCGATTCACTGGAAAAAGGTTTGCAAGGCCCCGGCTTTCCGGTGGACGTCTACAACGTATTGGGCGCCGGCGATGCGTTCATGTCGGGGTTTCTGCGCGGCTGGATCCCGGGGGAGCCGCTCACGCGCTGCTGCGCCTATGCCAACGCCTGCGGCGCTCTGGTGGTGTCGCGCCATGGCTGTGCGCCAGCCATGGCGAGCTGGGAAGAGCTGCAGTTTTTTTTAGTGCATGGCTCGGCCACTCGGCGCCTGCGCGAAGACGCGAAGCTCGAACACCTGCACCGTGTCAGCACGCGCACGCGCCGCTGGGAAGAACTGGTCATCCTGGCGTTCGACCACCGCATGCAGCTGGAAGAGGTGGCGGCACGCCATGGCGCGCTTGGCGAACGCATCCCCCTTTTCAAATCCCTGATCGCCGAAGGTGCGCGGCTCGGAGCCGGCCAGCGCGGTGGCGTCGGTGTAATCGTTGACGGACGTTTTGGTGAAGAGGTACTTCCAACGGTGACCGGCAAAGGCTGGTGGGTCGCAAGGCCGGTCGAGCTGCCGGGTTCACGACCGCTGCAATTCGAAGCCGGCGCCGGCCTGGGCGCGGTCATGCGAACCTGGCCCGGCGAGCACGTCGCCAAATGCCTGGTGTATTACCACCCGCATGACAAGCCGGCCTTGCGCGACAGCCAGCTGGCCAAATTGGCCGACCTGCAGCGAGCCAGCGTGGACAGCTTTCACGAGTTCCTCATCGAGGTGATCCCACCCAAGGACATGCCCGCGGATGGCGACACCGTACCGATGGCGCTCGAACAAATCTACCAGGCCGGCATCTTCCCCGACTGGTGGAAGCTGCCGCCAGCCGATAGTGCGGCTGCCTGGGAAAAGATCGCGGCCGTGGTGGCGCAGCACGACCCGCATTGCCGCGGTGTGCTGGTGCTGGGCCTGGAGGCCAGCGAGGAAAAACTGGATCAGAGCTTTCGAATCGCAGCGCCGCACGCCATCTGCCGCGGCTTTGCCGTGGGGCGCTCGATCTTTGCCGATGCCGCAACTGGCTGGTTCTCAGGCGCCATGGACGACGCGGCGGTGGTCAAGGCCATTGCCGAGCGCTATGCGCGGCTGATCTCGCTGTGGGACCAGGCGAGGGCGGGCGCAGGGGCCACTGTTTCGGCCGCCGCCACTGAGGCCGTGAACTAAGCCGCCAAACGCAACAGACAGAACAGACAAGCTACAACGGGAAAGAAAACGGAGACAAACATGACAATACCCAAAATCGGATTCATCGGCATCGGCATGATGGGCCACGGCATGGCCAAGAATCTGCTGGCCAAGGGCTTCGCCCTCACCTTCAAGGTCAACCGCAACAGGGACAACCTGGCCGACCTGATTGCCGCCGGCGCGAAAGAGGCCAGGACCAATGCCGAATGCGCACAGGCCAGCGACATCGTTTTCATCTGCGTGACGGGTTCGCCCCAGGTCGAAGACATCGTTTACGGCAAGGATGGCCTGCTGGACAGCGGCCGCAAAGACCTCATCGTGGTTGACACCTCCACGGCCGAGCCTGCCTCCAGCACCCGTATCCGCAACGACCTTGCGGCCAAAGGCATCAAGCTGGTCGATGCGCCACTGGCTCGCACGCCCAAGGAAGCCGAGGAAGGCCGGCTCAACACCATGGTGGGCGCGGAGCCCGAAGACTTCGCAACGCTGGAGCCCGTGCTCAAGGCTTTTTGCGAAAACATCTTCCACGTCGGACCGCCCGGCCACGGCCACGTGCTCAAGCTGGTCAACAACATGATGGCCATGAGCTTTGCGGCCTCGATTGCCGAGGCCTTTGCGGTGGCGGCCAAAAGCGGGCTGGACCTCAACCGCCTCTATGACGTGATCTCGGCCGGCGGCGTGAACTGCGGCATCTTCCAGATGATGGCAACGAAAACGCTCAAGGAAGGCGACGTCACCGGCTTCAAATTCGGCATCGCCAATGCGCAAAAAGATTTGCGCTACTACACCCATCTGGCCGAGATGCTGCCCGTCACCAGCTTCATGGGTGAGGCCACGCACCAAAGCCTGATCCAGGCCAGCAACGCCGGTTTCGGCGACAAGCTGATCGCCTCCCTTTTCGAAGCACAGGAAAAACTCAACGACGTCAAGATCGTTCCCCGTTAAGCCAACCCGTTTGACCCATTTACACGCAGGAGACAAAACCATGAGCGACATCAAGAACAACCACGCAACACCTGAATCCCAATCCGACAGCAAGGCCACCTCGCGCCGCGCGCTGCTCAAGCACTCAAGCCTGGCGCTGGTGGGCGCGGGCCTGTACGGCGCGGCGCCCTTCATGGGGCCGTGGAAGCACAACCACGCCTGGGCGCAGACCGGCCAGAAGAAACCGCTGACCATTGGCCTGACCATGGACGCTTCGGGCCTGTACGCAGCCTCGGGCGCCGAAGAGCGCCTGGGCGCCATGATGGCCATCAAGGAATTTAACGACAAGGGCGGTGTGCTGGGCCGACGCATTGAGGCCATCCATATCGACACGGAAACGACGCCGGCCACCGGTTCGCGCGTGGCCGAACGCATGATCACGCGCAATGAGGCCTCCTTCCTGATCGGTGCAGTGCACTCAGGCGTCTCCAATGCCATCTCGCAGGTTGCGCAAAAATACGGCACGGTATTTTTTAACACCAACTCCAGCAGCCCGACCGAGGCCGGCAAGGACTGCCACCGCACCAAGTTCGTCTGGGACGGCAACGGCACCAACTTTTCCAACGCGATCGTCAAGAACGCCATCAAGGCCAGCGGCAAGAACTGGGTGCTGCTGACCAACGACTATGTGTGGGGCCACACCACCTCCAAGGCGACACGCGCGATCGTGGAAGCCAACGGCGGGCGCATCGTTGAGGAGCTGCTGGTGCCGCAAAACACCCGCGACTTCTCGTCCTACCTGCTCAAGCTGCAACAGCTCAAGCCCAATGTGGTGGCCACGGCGGTGGGCGGTGACGACATCAAGGCGCTGCGCCAGCAAGTTGTGCAGCTCAAGATGAACCAGTCCATGGCGTGGATCAACAACCAGCAGGACTGGCCAGATGTCTACGGTCTGGGCCCTGAAGCCATCTTCGGCGTCTTTGGCACCACCTGGTACTGGCGCCTGGGCCTGCCGGGCGTCAAAGAGTTTGTGGCGGCCTACCAGAAGCAGTTCCCTGGCATGGCGATTCGCGTGCCGGGCAATGTGTATCACAACGGCTATATGGCCACGCGCGAACTTCTGCGTTGCGTGGAAGAGGCCGGCACCACCAACAACATTGCCGTGATCAAAAAACTCGAAGGTCGCAAGATGAGCGCGGCCGACCGCCTGCAGCACTACGACGCGTGGATGGATCCCGTCACCCACCAGTGCCAGCAGACGATTTACATGGCGACCTACAACGACCAGCCCGCCGAGAAGGACGACATCTTCAAGATCCTCACACAGGCCGATCCCAAGGATGTGGCGGACAAGGATGCCGGCGGCGCCTGCAAGCTTGAGAGCTACGACGCGACACCTAGCTACGAAGTCTGATTTACTTCAAGCTCCAAAGACCGCAATGGACTTCTTGCTTCAGCTTATTCCGCACCTCGTCAACGGCATCTCGCTGGGCTTGTTGTTCGCGCTCATCGCGCTGGGCTTCATGCTCATCGTGGGGGTGATGGAAACCATCAACCTGGCGCACGGTTCGCTGTTTGCGCTGGGCATGTACTTCGCGCTTTTCCTGATCGCACCGCAGCTGGGCATGTTTCCGAATCTGCAGGCCTGGTACATGAGTTTGCCGCTGGGAACGCGTTACCTGGTGGCACTCATTCTTGCGCCCATCCTGGTGGGTATTTTCGGCATGTTGCTGGAGCTGTGCATGCGGCGCACTTATGGCCGTGACCCGCTCTATGGCCTGCTGCTGACCTTCGGTGCGGCGCTGGTCATTGAGGAAACCATACGCCTGGTGTGGGGCTCCTCGGAAAAGCAGTTGATGCTGCCCGAGGTCATCTCCGGCGCCTTCCTGATGGGCGACCTGGTTTATTCAAAGTATCGCTTCTTCGCCAGCGGATTCGCCATCCTCATGATTGTGCTGCTGTGGGTGTTTTTGCAGAAAACACCGTACGGCGCCATCATCAAGGCCGGCGCGCATGACAGCGAAATGGTGCGCGCGCTGGGCATCAACCTGTCGCGCCTGCGCCTGTTTGTGTTTGGTCTGGGCGTGGCGTTGGCCGCCATCGCCGGCGTGGTCATGGCGCCGATCTGGGGTATTCGCCCGCATGTGGGCGTAGACGCAGTGGTGCCGGCATTCCTGATCATTGTGCTGGGCGGCGTCGGTTCGCTCTGGGGTGCAGTGATCGCCGGGCTGATGGTCGGCATGGTCGTCGGGCTCACGGGTTCGTATGCGTCCGAATGGTCGTTGATGTCCATGTACCTCTTGTTCATTGCCGTCGTGACATTCCGCTCACGTGGATTGTTTGGCAAGAAGAGCGTCCTGGACGCTTGACATTTGGTACATCCCCGTCTCGGCTCACTTCGTGTAGCCGGATCCCCCCTTGCAGGGGGCAACAGCTGCGGCCTGGCAAAGCCAGTTCCGCGCTGTTACTGGTTTAGTCATTCTTTGGTTCGCTATGGAAAGTTAAGTAATGAAACCGCTTCAAGACAAAGTCGCGCTGGTCACCGGCGCGGCAGGGACTATGGGCCTGGCCGTTGTCAAGGCCTTGCTCGAAGACGGCTGCAAGGTCGCGATGGTGGATGTCAGCCATGAACGCAACCGTGCGCTCGCACATGAGTTGGGCTCGCGTGTCCTGCCGTTCTCGTTTGACATCAGCGATGCGGCCGCCGTGAGCGACGGCCATGCGCTCATAGTCAAGGCCTTCGGGCCAGTCGACATCCTGGTCAACAACGCGGGCATCCTGTCCAACAACAAGATCGAGGCCACCGAAGCGGGTGAATGGCGGCGCGTGATGGGCGCCAACCTCGACGGCGCGTTTTACCTTGCGCAGCAGGTGGTGCCGGCAATGAAGGCGCGGCGCTTCGGCCGCATCATCAACACCAGCTCCCTGGCGGCCAAGACAGGTGGATTGACAGCAGGCACGGCCTATTCGGTGTCCAAGGGCGCGATGAGTTCGCTGACCTTTTCACTGGCGCGCGAACTCGCGCCCTTTGGCGTCACGGCCAATGCCGTCGCGCCCGCTTACGTTAAAACGCCCATGATCACCGAACAGCTCAATGAAGAGCAACGCCAGAAGCTGCTCAAGGACATCCCGGTCGGCCGCTTCTGCGAGCCCGAGGAGTTCGCCCACGTGGTGCGCTTCCTGGCCTCGCCGCTGTCGGGCTTTATCACGGGCGAGATCATCGACCTGAACGGCGGGCTATTGATGGACTGAGGGAAAGCCCTTTCGCCGCTAGCCGGCTTTGCGCCCACAATTTCGCCATCCATGAGCATCACACCCCGGATTGATTTCAACACTGCGCTTTCAGGCCTTTTTGACCTGCGCGGCAAAACCGCTTACGTGCCCGGCGGCTATGGTGGTATTGGCGAGGCCGTTGCCTGGGGCCTGGCGATGGCCGGCGCACGGGTGGCAGTTTCGGGGCGCGACGAAGCCAAGGCCGAGGCCGTTGCCTCCGCGTTGCGTGCGGCAGGGCACGAGGCCATGGGTCTGGCCATGGACGCGCATTCGGTGCCGCAGATGCAGGCTTCCGTTGATGCGGTGGCGGCGCAATGGGGCGCCCTCGACATCTTGATGAACTGTGTCGGCATGCAGCGTGAGCAGGTCTTGCTGGAGGTGACGGAAGAAGCCTTTGACGAGGTGCTGCAGGTCAACCTCAAGGCCGCCATGTTTCTTGCGCAGGCTGCGGCAAAAAAACAGATTGAAGGCGGCAGGGGCGGCGCTCAGGTGCATCTGCTGTCGGTGCGCGCGCAGCTCGGTTTGCGCGGCCGTGGTTATTCGGCCTACAGCAGCAGCAAGGGCGGCCTGGTCATGCTGATTCGCCAGCATGCGAGTGAACTGGCGCCCTACGGCATCACTGTCAACGGCATCGCACCTACGGTGGTGCAGACGGAGATGGCGCGCCACTGGCTCGAAAATCCTGAGACGCGCAAGCAGGTGCTGGAACGCATTCCGCTGGGTCGCGTGGCCGACCCGCAGGACGTGGCGGGTGCGGCCGTTTTTTTTGCGGCGCCCGCATCCCGCTTTGTGACCGGGCAGGTGCTTTACCTCGACGGCGGCATCACTGCCTCGCAGTAGGTACTAGCGTTTACCTGCCAAGGCTGCAACGGCATGCTGCACGCCGCCGCCGATGGGAATGCCCTGCACCTGCATGGCCGCTTCCAGGCCGGCCAGGCAACCCAGGATCATGGCCGGGTTCATGTCACCCAGGTGGCCGATGCGAAAGGTTCTTCCTGCCAGCGGGCCCAAACCGCCTGCAATCGCCACCTGAAACCGTTCGCGCGCAACAGTGCGCAAGGCTTCGGGATCAATGCCCGCAGTGACAGACACCGTCGTGACGGAGACCGAGCGCGCCGCAGGCTCGCGCACAAAAAGGCCCAGAGCACCGCCTTCACTCCAGGCATCGACAGCGGCGTGCACCGCATTGGCGATCAGCTGGTGGCGGGCGATGACCTCTTCGACGCCCTCATGAAAGATCAGCCCCAGTGCAGCCTCCAGGCCGAACAGCAGGCTTTGCGGCGGCGTGCCGCAGAACTTGCGGTAGCTGAGCGGGTTTTGCCGCCGCGCCCAGTCCCAGTAAAAGCGCGGCGAGGGATTGGCAGCGGCTACCTTCATCGCTGCGGCATCCGCAGCCACAAAGGCCAGACCGGGCGGCACCATCAAGCCTTTTTGCGAGGCGCCCAGCACGACGTTGGCGCCCAGCGCATCCATGGCAAAGGGCGACGCGCCCAGCGACGCGACCACATCTACCACCAGTAGCGCGGGGTGGGCCGTGGCTTCCAGCACCCGCCGGACTTTGCCCGGGTCACTGGTCATGCCGCTCGCAGTGTCGGTATGAACCACAAACACCGCCACGATGGCATGCGCAGTGTCGGCGCGCAGCGCGGCTTCTATGGCCGGCACGTCAATCGGGTAACCCTCGCGCCAGGGCGTGCGGATGACTGCTGCGCCCATGGCCTCGGCCTGTATGGCCCAGGATTCGGAGAAGTGCCCCGTTCCGGCGATCAGCACCTGCTGCCCGGGCGCCAGCAGGTTGGCGATCACGGCCTCCCAGGCGCCGTGGCCGTTGCAGGCATACAGGAAGACGTCGGCCGCGGTGGTTTGCAGCAGCGCCTTGAGCCCGGTCTCGCAGGCCTGGATCACACGATCAAGCCGCGGGTCGGCCAGGTCCATGGGCTGGCGCCGCATCGCATCCATGACCTCGTCAGGCACCCGCGTGGGGCCAGGTGAATGGAGGAAGCGATGGCCGGGGATTCGTTTATGAGGCGTCATGCTGAAAAATTATGCGCCTGCCGGCTTGCGATTGACCAGCACAATGCCCGCCGCGACCGTGGCCAGCGCCACCAGCAGGCCGGTGGTGATATTTTCTTTCAGCCACAGCGCGCCGAACAGCAGCGCGAACAGCGGCGTGAAAAACACGAACACCGAAATCTTGGTTGCCGGGTAGCGCCCCAGCATCCACATCCAGGCCAGGTAGCTGGCGAATGCGCCTATGACGGTCTGCAGCAGCAGGGAAGTAATGGCAAACGGGCTGAAATGCCACGACCATTGCTCGCCCAGGTAGAGCGACAGGGCCGGGAACACTGCGGCGCTAACGGCCAGTTGGTAGAACAGGAGTTTTTCAGCGGAGATGCTGACCAGTTTGGTGGCACGTATCACCACCGTGGTCAGGCCCCACAGCATGCCGGCGGCCAGTGCCAGCAGATCGCCCCGCGCCGTCGACGCATGATCACCGGTGAAACCTTCACGCAGCGCGAACACCACGGCGGCGAAGGCGCACAACAGGCCCAGCCATTGCACGCCGCGCAGGCGTTCGGACTGCACCCACAGCGGTACCAGCAGAGCGACCCAGAAAGGCGAGGTGTACAGAAACACCGTGAGGCGGGAAGCGCTGGTGTATTGCAAGCCTACATAAATGCAGGCGAACTCTGCGCCGAACAGCGCGCCCGCCAGCAGGCCGGCCTTCAGCGAATCGTCGCGGCTGAAGAGAGGGATCTTGCGCCACAGGCACCAGAGCCAGAGCAACGCCGTGGCGCCAACCAGCCGCAGCGAGGCCTGGAACATCGGCGGTATTTCGCTGATCGTGGCCTTGATCAAGACCTGCTGCAGGCCCCAGAACAGGCAGCAGCCCAGCAGGAGGGACATGGCGAGGAGATCGAGATTGGCTTTGCGGGCTTTCGTCATGCCTTGATGGTAGCCCGACCCCTGGCAGCTCGCTGGCCGGGGTAACAAGGAATACCATTGCATTAAATCCCTGGACAAGGTGCTGCTGTGGACCATAAATGGCTGGAAGATTTCATTGCACTGGCGCGAGAACGCAGTTTTTCTAGAGCGGCAGAGCTTCGCCATGTGACGCAGCCGCAGTTTTCGCGCCGTATCCGCGCGCTGGAGTTGTGGGTGGGCGCCGACCTGATCAATCGCGCGGTGATGCCTCTGGCCCTGACGGCCGCCGGGGAAGAGCTGCTGCCGGTGGCGCGCCGCGCAGCGGCGGGCCTTAACGATGCGCGCTCCCGCATCCGCCATGCACGGGGCGGGCTGGACTGGGTCACGTTGGCAACAGGCCGCACGCTCTCACGCAGCGCCGTACCTGACTGGCTCGCACGCGCCAAGCGCGGGGCCGGGGAGTTTCGCTTGCGCATTCTCACAGGCTCCATCCATGAAGGCGCCACGGCCCTGGAGCAGGGGGCTGCTGATTTCCTGCTGTCGTTCACGCATCCGCGGCTGCCGCTGTTGCTGGACGAACAGACGTTCGAAGGACTCGCGCTGGGCACCGACGAACTGGTGGCCGTCAGCGCACCGCGCGCCGATGGCCAGCCGCAGCATGCCCTGCCCGGTACGGCCCGCAGGCCGGTGCCGGTACTGGGTTATGCGCCTACGCTCGCGCTTGGCCAGATCCTTCAGGACGGGCTCAGCCGCAGCGCGCGCGAGCTGCATCTGCACACCGTGATCGAGTCTGACTTCGCCGAGTCGCTGCATGAGCAGGCCTTGCAGGGCGTGGGACTGGCCTGGCTGCCGCGCGGACTGGTCGAAGGCGACCTGCGCAGCGGAAGGCTGGTCGAGGCGGACGGCAAGGGCGTGACGGTCCGGTTTGAGATCCGCCTGTACCGGCCGCGCAGCCCGCGCAATGAATTGGTGCAGCGCATCTGGTCCGCCAGCACGCCGGCTGCTTCCTGAATCCAGGTCGCATGCGCCCATGCGTGATACGCATGGGCCGCGCAGGGGCGGCTCCTAGACTGGCGCCATCAACAAGGAGCGCGCCATGCCAGGAATGTTTACCCTCAATCGCCGCGGCGTGAGCCGCACACTTTGCCTTGCCGCCGCAGGGCTGTTGGGTTTGCCGGCTGCCTGGGGCCAGGCCTGGCCTGCCGGCAAGCCCATTTCGCTGGTGGTGGGCTACCCTGCCGGCGGAAGCGTGGACCTGGTGGCGCGCATCATCGCCGAACCGCTGGCCAAGCGCCTGGGCACACCCGTGGTGATCGAGAATATCGGCGGCGCCGGTGGAACCATAGGCGCCCAAAAAGTGGTCAGTGCCGCGCCCGACGGCTATACGCTGCTGCTGGGTTCGGGCAGCGAAATCTCGATTGCCAAACTGTTCAACGCTGCGGTCAAGTACAACGGTGAAACCGACTTGAGCCCGGTCGGGCTGATAGGCGTCACGCCCATGGTCTTTGTGACCAACACCAAGACCGGCGTCAAAACCATGGAGGAAGCGATTGCCAAATCCAAACGCGAACGCAACCAGCTGAGCTTTGCCTCTTCGGGCATAGGCACGCCGCTGCATGTGTCGGGAGAGCTGATCAACCTGATGGCTGGCACCACCTTCCGCCATGTGCCGTATCGCGGCGCAGGACAGCAGCTGCAGGACTTGCTGGGCGGCAATATCGAGTTCAGTGTCTCTGTGCTTTCCTCCGCGCTGCCACACATCGAGTCCGGCAAGATGATCCCCTTGGGCGTCACCACGCCGACGCGTTCGCGGGCTGCACCACAAATCCCTGCACTCGGCGAGAACCCCAAGCTCAAGGGTTACGACATGAACGTCTGGTTCGGCCTCTTCGGGCCCGCCAAGCTGCCGGCGCCCATGGTGGCGCGCCTGAACAAGGAGCTCAACGAAATCCTGCGCGAAGAAGCCGTTTGGCAAAAGCTCCAAAAAGCCGGCATCTCCAATGACGGCGGCACGCCACAGGCGCTCACGGCCTTTATCCGGGCTGAAACCCAGCGCGTGCGCAACGTGGTCAACAAGGCAGTGGCGACCGGCGCTACCTCGTAAGTCGTAAGCGGGAATTCACCCAAACCCATGCGGTGCCGTTGAAGCTGAAGCCGCGGGGGCCGGGCCGGGACAACGGCGGCAGGCCCACAGAAGACCCTGGCTCGCCATGATCTGTATTTGTTAATCGCGAAGCGTGCTGGCCAGGCCCCTCCGGAGCACTGGCGGGGCTCTGCACGCCGAGCAATATTTTTAGCCCGACACGGAGGGAATTGTCATGCACTTATCTGTCATATCAATGTTGCGCGGGCTCGCCTGCGGTCTGCTATTGCCGCTTGCTGTTTCGGCTTCGGCGCTGGCCCAGGAAGTGAAGAAACCTAACGTGGTGCTCATCGCCACCGGCGGCACGATTGCCGGCGTCGGAGCATCGAGCACCAACATCGGCGCCTATCAGGCCGCTGTGGTTGCTGTCGACAAGATCATGGCCGCCGTGCCGGAAATCCAGACTATTGCCAACGTCAAGGGCGAGCAGATCTTTCAGGTCGGCTCACACAACCTCACCAACGACCGCCTGCTCCAACTGGCCCGGCGGGTGTCTGAACTCCTTCGGTCGGACGAGGTTGATGGCATCGTGATCACCCATGGCACCGATACCCTGGAAGAGACCTCGTACTTTCTCAACCTCACCGTCAAAAGCAGCAAGCCGGTCGTGATGCTCGGGTCCATGCGGCCCGGCACGGCGCTCAGCGCAGATGGGCCGCTTAACCTCTACAACGCGGTGGCGGTCGCCGGGAGTAAAGAAGCGGTGGGAAAAGGGACTTTGGTGGTCATGAATGACGAGATTCACAGCGCTCGCGATGTCACTAAAACCAATGCCACCCGGGTTGACACCTTTAAATCTCCCTACGGTCCGCTCGGTCTCGTGATCGAAGGTCAGGCCAGGTTCTACCGTGCGCTGATTCGCCCTCATACGGTGCAGAGTGAATTCGACATTGACAAGATACAGACTCTGCCGCAGGTCGACATTGCTTATGGCTATCAGAACATGAACCGTGCGGCATACGACGCGTTGGTCGCATCCGGGGCCAAGGGCATCATTCATGCGGGTGTCGGCGCGGGAAGCGTTCCTGAGTACATAGCTGGCCCGCTTAACGAGATTCGCGCCAAGGGGGTGTTTGTCGTTCGGGCAACCCGCACCGGCAGCGGTGTAGTGATTCGGAACAATTCGGTGAAGGATGACGTCAATGACTGGCTCGTTGTTGACGACCAGAATCCCCAGAAGGCCCGAATTCTTCTGGCCTTGGCCTTGACGAAGACAAGGGACACCAAAGAGTTGCAGAAAATCTTCTGGCGGTACTGACACATGAAACGATCAGGAAGCGATCAAGCGAAGTCTGGCGAAGTGATCAGGAAAGCCCATGCGGTGCAGCTTCAGCCGCCCGGGTTGTCATTCTGGGCGGCCTCTTCCACAGGGGTGGCGCATGTGCAGGAGCGCACTTCAACCGAAGCCGGCCCGGAAGTGCTGGTGACGGCGCTGGTGCATGGCAACGAATATTCGGGCGCCTGGGCGCTGGACGCGTTCCTTCTCAGCGGGCTGCAACCGCGGCGGGGGCGCATCACCGCCGTGTTCTGCAACACCGAGGCCTTCATGCGGTTTGACACCCGTAAGCCCGACGCCTCCCGTTTTGTTGACGAGGATTTCAACCGCGTGTGGTCCGCTGATCTTCTGGATGGCCCCCGGCGCAGTACCGAGCTGCTGCGCGCGCGCGAAATCCGGCCGTTTGTGGACCGGGCCACCCATCTGCTGGATCTGCATTCCATGCATGAGCCCGGTGGCGCTTTGCTGGTGACGGGCATGCTGCCGCGCAATATTGCTTTTGCGCAAAGCCTGGGTACCTCGGGCCAGGTGGTCGTTGATGCCGGTCACGCCGATGGTGTCCGTATGCGGGACTACGGCCCGCTTGGCGACGAAAACGGCGACCGCATTGCCCTGCTGCTGGAGGCCGGCCAGCACTGGGAACTGGCGTCGCTGCAGGCGGCGCGCAACGTGCTCATGCGGTTTCTGGTGTGTGCGGGTGTGATTGACCGCGGCGATGTGCCGCCTGGCTGGTTGCTGCCCGATGCGCCGCCGCCGCCGCCCGTGACGGTGACGCATCGCGTGGTTGCGCGATCAATGGACTTTGCCTTTGTGCAGGACTTTTGCGGCGGCGAAACCATACGCCATGCCGGCACGCCGATTGCGCATGATGCGGGCGAACCGGTGGTGACACCCTACGACGACTGTGTGCTGGTCATGCCGTCGGTGCGGCAGTTGCGGCCCGGTGTGACGACCGTGCGGCTGGGCCGGCTGGGCTGAACACGGCCTGCGCAGGTGCGGTTTACAGCGGATGCTCGGTATAAAACTTGCCGCCGTGAAACAGCAACGGCGCGGCTCCCGCGCGGTGGGTGCAGCGCTCCACTTCGCCCACGAAGATCACGTGGTCCCCTTCTTCGTACCGGCTGCGGTTGAAGCACTCGAAAGTGGCGGCTGCGCCTGTCAGCAACGGCGCGCCGCCGACACCCTCCGTAAACAGCACGCCTTTCCAGCGGTCTTCGCGCCGGCTGGCAAAGCGCTCGGCCAGCTCTTTCTGGTCAGCCGCGAGGATGCTGATGGCGTAGTGTGATCCGGTGCTGAGCGCGGCCATCGATCCGGCCGCCTGCGCCAGGCTCCAGAGCACCAGGGGCGGCTGCAGCGATACCGAGTTGAAGGAGTTGGCGGTCAGCCCGACCAAGGCGCCTTGCGGCGTCCGTGCGGTGACGATGGTGACCCCGGTGGCAAACATGGCCAGCGAAGCCCGGAACTCCCGCTGGGAGAAGCTGGGGCTGCTCGCTTTGCGGGGGATGGCAGGGGTCAGCATAGAAGGGTAATTTAACCGAAGCGGTACAGGCGTACCCGCGTCAGGGTTTAGGCCGCATCTTGCGAGGGACTGGCGGCCCGGCAGTTAAACTGGGTGCCATGCCATTTTTTCGTTCTGCAGCCTGTTTTTTTGCTATCTATTTAATAGCTGCTGGCGCTCGTGCAGATTCACCTTGCGCCGATTACTCTTCCAAACTCCCGAATGTGAAGCGTGAGCTGTGTGAGGCGGCAGAACTGCAAGCTTCGGGGACGCGTTCGGTTGACGGCCGGGTGCTCTGGGTGCGTGACGTCAAGCCCGAGCAGCCCGGCTTGCGTGTGCTGGTCGTCGGTGCGATTCACGGCGACGAGTTGTCCTCAGGGGCCGTGGCGCTGCACTGGATCAGGCTGGCTTCCCAGCCGCCGCTGGACTCGCCCCAGGCGATCCACTGGCGATTCGTTCCTGTCCTCAATCCGGACGGCGTGCTTTCCAGGCCGCCTCGCCGTACCAACGCACATGGTGTGGATTTGAACCGCAACTTTCCCACCCCCAATTGGGAGCGCGACGCGAAGGTTTACTGGGAAAAGCGCACCGGCAAGGACCCGCGCCGCTGGCCTGGGCCCAAGCCGCTGTCCGAGCCCGAGTCGCGGTTTTTGCATGAGCAGATGCAAAGCTTCAAACCCAACCTGATCGTCAGCATTCATGCGCCTTACGGCGTGCTCGACTTTGACGGCCCCTCAGTACCGCCCTCCAGGCTGGGGCGCCTGTACCTTGACCAGGTGGGCATCTTTCCCGGCTCACTGGGCAACTATGGCGGTGTGCACAAGGGCGTGCCGGTGGTCACCATCGAACTGCCCAATTCCACCCGCACGCCGCTGGATGCCGAGATGCGCCAGATGTGGCTGGACCTGCTGCGCTGGATGAGTGAGCGGGCCGTGGGGCAGGGCGCGGAACACGCGCCGCGCGTGCCTTAGAACCCGTTTGGGCCGCGAACAGCTTCCTAGCGCAGCATGCTCGACATGGCCGACAGGCTGTTGACCATGCGCACCGCGGTCTCCACCGTGGGCGCGTCAAAGCCGACTTCATCCCCGTCCAGCCGCTGCAGCGCCGGCCACTGGCAAAACAGGTCCGCCAGCGCCGGCGACTGGGTCTGGATGCGTACAGCGACAGGGCCTTTCAGCACATAAGGGCGGGCTGAGCCGTATTGCGCCAAGGCCGTGGCAACGCCAACGCGGATGGCGCTGCAGGCCTGGGCCGGGGAAAGGCTGATGCCGCTGGTCTGGCCGGTTGCCCGCTTGGTTTGCACGAAGGTGGCGTGCGGAAACAGTGGGCGGTGTTCTTCGATGAACACATCGTCGCCGCTGGCCATCACCACCGGCACGCCGTACTCGCCGGCCAGCGCGCCGTAAATTCCGGCTTCGCCCAGTTCAAGGCCGTTGAAGTACACGCGTGCAAAGGCAAAGCTGTTGATGGTGTGCGCCAGAATGCCGCGGCCTTGCGCGCGCGAGTGGTAGCCGATCATGCAGACGGCGTTCACGCCGTCCTCGACGCCGGCCATCATGCTCAGGTAGCGCGGCTTGCCCATGACGGCCTGGGCGCGTGCGTCCAGCAGGTCGGGCGGCATGTTGCGAAAACTTCCGTGTGAATCGTTGACCAGCACCTCGGTGGCGCCTGCATCGAAGGCGCCGGCGATGGCGGCGTTGGCCTCGTGCGTCATCAGCAGGCGGGCGCGTTCGTACTCGGGGTTGCCGGCGCGCACCTGTTCGTGGTGAAAAACGCCGGCAACGCCTTCGATGTCGGTGGAGATCAGGACTTTCATGGGGGATCCGCTGAAGGTGGAAATGAAAATGAGGATGAAGCGGGCCAGCCGGGCAGCAGGTCGGCCAGCGCGCTCCGGTGGTGGCCGTTGCGGCCGGTCACGGCGCGGGCCTGCCACAGGGCATGGATGATGGCCTGCTCGGTGCTGTCGGCAACGGCCTGAAACAGCGGGTCAATCAGGCCGTCATGCAGCATCGCCACGCCCGGCATGGGCCTGGCGGTTTGCTGCGGCACGGTGTAGGCAGTGGAAAAAGCCAGGGCGATGTCGCCGCTGCCGTGGCCGAACACCGAGCCGGTGCGGGCCAGCCCGGCGCCGGCGCGCAACGCCAGCCGGCGCAGCTGGCGCGCGTCAAGCGGTGCGTCGGTAGCAATCAGCAGGATGATGGAGCCTTTTTCGGGCTCTGCCGCTTGCGCCCGATGTGCCACCAGCCGGGCGCCAAGGGTCTGGCCCGCCAGAATCAGTTGCGGCAGCTGGCCGTAGTTGGCCAGCACCAGCGCGCCGACGGTGTGCTCGCCGCCCCCAAGGGCCGCTACGCGGCGCGAAGCCGTGCCTATGCCGCCCTTGAGACCGAAGCTCGACATGCCGCGACCGGCGCCGACCGAACCTTCCTCCACCTCCACACCTGCCTGTTCGCAGGCCTGCAGGTAGTGCTGTCCGGTGACAGCCATGCGCTGGATGTCGTTGAGAAAGCCGTCGTTGCATTCAAACACCAGCGGGTTGACCGTTGGCAGGCTGCGCCCCGTTTCGGGGTTGGCAGCAACGCACTGGTGGATCTGCGCCGTGGCCACGGCGGCGGCCGAAAAGGTATTGGTGAGCGCAATCGGCGTTTCCAGCACGCCGAGCTCCTCGACCTGCATCAGGCCCACGCTCTTGCCGAAACCGTTGAGCACGACAGCCGCTGCCGGGACCCGGTCACGGAACAGGTCGCCTGCATGGGGGCGTACCACCGTCACACCCGTTTGCACCTCGTTCGCGTCCAGCGTGCAATGGCCCACGGTGACGCCGGCTACATCGGTGATGGCGTTGCGCTGCCCGTGCGGCAGGCTGCCGATGTGGGGCAGCAGATGGCGGGGTGTCACGACGCGGCCTTGCCCCGGTTACTGGCGGTCAAGTTTGGGGTCCAGCGCATCGCGCAGGCCGTCGCCCAGCAGGTTGAAGGCCAGCACGGTCAGGAAAATGGCCAGGCTGGGAAACAGCGCGATATGCGGCGCATTGAGCATGTCGGCGCGCGCCTCATTGAGCATGGCGCCCCATTCCGGCGTGGGCGGCTGCGCGCCCAGGCCCAGGAAAGACAGGCTGGCCGCCGTGATGATGGAGGTGCCGATGCGCATGGTGAGGTACACCACTACCGAAGACACCGTGCCCGGCAGCAGATGGCGCAGCATGATGACCGAGTCGGGCGCGCCTATGGAGCGCACCGCCTCGATGTAGGTCTGGTGCTTGAGCGAGAGCACATTGCCGCGCACCAGGCGCGCAAACGCCGGCACGCTGAACACAGCCACAGCCATGATCACGTTGATCATGCCGTTGCCCAGGATCGCGACGATCCCGATGGCCAGCAAGATGCCGGGAAAGGCAAACAGCACGTCGGACATGCGCATGACGATGCGGTCCCACCAGCCTTCGTAGTAACCGGCCAGCAAGCCCAGCAGCGTGCCGATCACGGCGCCTACGGCCACCGAGACCAGGCCCGCGGCCAGGGAGATGCGCGCGCCCATCAGGATGCGGCTGAAGATGTCGCGCCCCAGCGCATCCACGCCGAACCAGTGCTTGGCTGATGGCGGCGTGTTCAGCGCGTCGTAGTCGAAGAAGTTCTCCGCATCAAAAGGCGTCAGCCAGGGTGCGAACACGGCTACCAGCACCAGCAGCAGCACGAAACCGCCGGCCACCAGGGCAACGCGCTGGTTCTTGAATTTCCGCCAGAACTCGGAGGCAGGCGTGCGCACGGCAAGGGCGGCCATGGGTACGCCGGTTTCTGCGCCGGGTTGCTCCATGGCGAGAGGTGCGCTTTCCGGAGGCAGAGGTTCACTTGCGATGGCAGCGTGTGGGTGTTCGGTGGTAGTCACTTGAAGCGGATGGTCGGGTTGATGATGGCGTAGAGCAGGTCCACCACCAGGTTGATCAGGATGAATTCGAGCGAGAACAACAGCACCAGCGCCTGGATCACGGGGTAGTCCCGCATCTCTACCGCGTCCACCAACAGCCGGCCCATGCCGGGCCAGTTGAACACGACCTCGACGACGATGGAACCGCCCAGCAGGAAACCGAACTGCAGGCCCATCATGGTGACCACCGGGATCAGCGCATTGCGCAGCGCGTGCTTGACCACCACCACGGTTTCGGACAGGCCCTTGGCGCGTGCCGTGCGCACATAGTCTTCCTTGAGGATGTCGATGAAGGAACTGCGCGTGAAGCGCGCCATCACGGCCGCCACACCCGCGCCCAGCGTGAGGGACGGCAGGATGTAGTGCCGCCACGAGTCGGCCCCGACGGTGGGCAGCCAGCCCAGCTGCACCGAAAAGAGTTGCATGAGCAACATGCCCAGCGCGAACGACGGAAACGAGATGCCCGAGACCGCCAGCGACATGCCCAGCCGGTCGGGCCAGCGGTTGCGCCACACGGCCGATACCATGCCCAGCACCAACCCCAGCAGCACCGACCAGCTCATGGCCGCAATGGTGAGCCAGAAGGTGGGTGCGAAACGCTCGGAGATCTCGGTGGCCACGGGCCGCTTGGTGCGGATGGACAGACCGAAGTCACCCTGCAGCGCGTGGCTGAAAAAGCGCACAAACTGCTGCGGCATCGGCAGGTCCAGCCCCAGGTCGCGCCTTACCAGCTCCACGGTTTCGGGGCCGGCATCGGGTCCGGCGGCCAGGCGTGCCGGGTCGCCGGGCAGCAGGTGCACGAACAGGAACACCAGCACGGCCACGATCAGCAGCGTCGGCAGCAGGCCCAGCAGGCGCTTGAGGAGATAGAGGGTCATGCAGGAGCGGGTTTCTTCAGATTGCTGTTGCTGCGGCCGGGGTTACTTCAGTTCCACGTCGTCGAAGTTGAAGCTGCCGTCCGGAATCACATAAAAGCCGGCCAGGTTGCGCGCACGCACTGACAGCAGTTTCTCCGTCACCAGGAAGGCCCAGGGTGCGTCTTTCCAGATGCGCTGCTGGGCGTCGGTGTACAGCTTCGCCTTTTCAGCGCCGCTGGTGGTGACCAGCGCCCTGGCGATGTCGGCGTCTACTTCAGGGTTCTTGTAGTAGGCGGTGTTGAACATCTTGGGCGGCAGGGACTCGGAGGCCAGCAGTGGGCGCAGTGCCCAATCGGCTTCGCCGGTGGATGACGACCAGCCCACGTAGTACATGCGCACCGGAGCCGTTGCGGGGTCCTGCGCGCTCTCCACGCGCTCCACGCGCTGACCGGCTTCCAGCGCCTGCACCTGTACCTTGACGCCGACCTGGGCCAGCTGCTGCTGCACGAACTGGATCACCTTCTGCGCGGTGGTGTAGTTGTAGGCTGACCACAGGGTGCTTTCGAAACCGTTGGGGTAGCCGGCTTCCTTCAGCAGCTCGCGCGCCTTGGCCGGGTTGTAAGGCCAGGGGCCCAGCTTGGCGGCGTATTCCACACCGTGGGGTACCACGCCTTCGGCGGGAATCGCATAGCCCGAGAACACCACCTTGACCAGCGCCTCCTTGTTGATGGCGTAGTTGATGGCTTCACGCACCTTCGGGTTGTCGAAAGGCTTTTGCTGCGTGTTCATCGAGAGGTAGCGATGGATGATGGACGGCGCGCTCGTCACCTCCAGGCTCGGCTTCTTCGACAGGCTTTCCACCGTTTCGGGCGGCATCGGGAAGGCGAAGTGCGCTTCGTTGGTCTGCATCATGGCCGCACGCGTGTTGTTGTCGACCACAGGGCGCCAGGTGATGCTGTCCACCTTGGGGTAGCCCTTTTTCCAGTAGCCTTCCCACTTGGCAACTTTCAGGTAGTCGGTGGCCTTCCATTCGACGAACTTGAAGGGGCCTGTGCCCACGGGGTTCTGCGCAATGCCCTTGCTGCCGTACTTGGCCAATGCCGCGGGCGAAATGATCACGCCTGAGGGGTGGGCCAGCGTATTGATGAAGGGCGAGAACGGCTCCCTGAGGGTAAAGCGCGCGGTGGTGGAGTCCACGGCCTCGACCTTGGCAATGTTCTTGTAGAGGTTGTAGCGTTTGAGCTTGTTGTCGGGATTGGTCACGCGTTCGAAAGTGACTTTCACGGCCTCTGCATTGAAAGGCGTGCCGTCATGAAACTTGATGCCGGACTTGAGCTTGAAGGTGTAGACCAGCCCGTCCTTGCTCACCGTGTGGCTGTCGGCCAGCACCGGCACCATCTTCATGTCCTTGTCGAAGCCGTAGAGGCCCTGATAGAAAGATTTGGCCACGGCCTGCGACAGCGTGTCGTTGGAGTCATACGGATCGGTGCTCGTGAAATTGGACTGGACGGCCACGACCACGTCTTTGGCGGCATGGGCCGGCGCGGCGGCAAGACCTGCCAGGCCGATCAGACCGGCCAGCGCGGCAGTGAGGGTGGAAAGACGCTTGTTCATGAAAAACTCCTTGAAAGGAAACGAGGGGTAAGCAAGAGGGACGAGAAGACAAAACGGAGAGGCGGCGGTGCAACGGGTGGGGTCAATAGGGGCCTCCCACCGAATGCCGAGCCACGAAATGCCCCGGCGCCACCTGGTGCAGCGGCGCCACTTGCGGCGCGTCGCCCACGGCGCGTATGGGGCTGGGAATCTCGTCGGCCATGAGTTCGCGCACGGCGCTGCGGCGGGCCGGGTCGGCAACCGGCACGGCGGCCAGCAGGCGCCGGGTGTAGGCGTGTTGCGGGTTCTCGAAAACGGCGCGGCGCGGGCCGATTTCCACGATCTGGCCCAGGTACATCACGGCCACGCGGTGGCTGATACGCTCGACCACCGCCATGTCGTGCGAGATGAACAGGAAGGCGACGCCGAATTCCTGCTGCAGGTCCAGCATCAGGTTGATGATCTGCGCGCGGATCGACACGTCCAGCGCCGACACCGCTTCGTCGGCGATCACCACCTTGGGGTTGAGCGCCAGTGCCCGCGCAATCGCCACGCGCTGGCGTTGCCCGCCGGAGAATTCGTGCGGATAGCGATGGGCCGCTTCGGCCGGCAAGCCCACCTTGCCCAGCAGCCAGCGCACGCGTTCCTGCGCCTCCTGGGGTGATGCGAGCTTGTGTATCAGCATGGGTTCCATGACCGAATAGCCGACCGTCAGCCGGGGGTCAAGCGATGCAAAGGGGTCCTGGAACACGAACTGGATATCACGGCGCAGCGCCTGCAGGGCCCGGCCCTTGAGCGCCGAGATGTCGCGCCCCGCGACCTCAACCTGCCCGCTGTTGAATTCCAGCAACCGCGCCAGCGAGCGGCCCGTGGTGGACTTTCCGCAACCTGATTCGCCCACCAGCGACAGCGTTTCACCGGCCTTGAGTTCGAAGCTGAGCTGCTCCACTGCATATACCTGCCGGCGCACGCGCCCGAGCAGGCCGCCCGCCAGCGGAAAACGCGTGACCAGGTCCTGCACCTTGAGGACAGGCGGCAAGTCATGGCGCACGGTGCTTGCGGCGCTGAAGGGTTGGCCGCCTTCGTCATCTTTGCGCTGCGGCGCACCCGGCACCGCAAAGCGCGCCGGCATGTCCTGCCCGTGCATAGCGCCCAGCCGGGGCACCGCTGCCAGCAGGGCCTGGGTGTAGGGTTGTTGCGGCCTGGCAAAGAGGCCGGCGCAGTCGCCTTCTTCGACCTTGTCGCCGCGGTACATCACGAGCAGGCGGTCGGCAATTTCGGCCACCACGCCCATGTCGTGGGTGATGAAGATCACCGCCATCGCCAGCTCACGCTGCAGCTGCTGGATCAGCGCGAGGATCTGCGCCTGGATGGTCACGTCCAGCGCCGTGGTGGGTTCGTCGGCGATCAGCAGCGTGGGCTTGCAGGCCAGCGCCATCGCAATCACCACGCGCTGGCGCATGCCGCCCGACAGCTGGTGCGGATGGCGTCCCAGCACGTTTTTGGCTTCCGGAATGCGAACCAGGTCAAGCATGCGCAGCGCTTCGGCCAGCGCTGCCTTGCGTGAAAGCCCCTGGTGCAGGCGTATCGATTCGGCGATCTGCTCGCCCACCGTGAACACCGGGTTGAGCGAGGTCATGGGCTCCTGGAACACCATGGCGAGGTCGGCGCCGCGCAGGCTGCGCATCTGCGATTGCGAGGCCTGCGCCAGGTCAAGGCGCTCGCCGTTGCGGCGCGTCAGCCACATGCTGCCGTTGCCCAGGCGGCCACCGCCTTGCTCCACCAGGCGCATGAGGGCTAGCGATGACACCGATTTGCCGGAGCCTGATTCACCCACGATGGCGAGCGTTTCCCCGGCGTCGACGTGAAAGCTGAGGCGCCGCACCGCATGCACGGTGCGCTGTTCGCTGGCAAAGCTCACGCTGAGGTCATTGACCTCGATCACGCGCTGGCGGCCGGCAGTGGGCGTGCCCTGTGCGCAGGGCACCGTACCGGCGCGCGTCATGTCATCCAGGAGTCCGGGCAAAGCAGTCATGCGGCGCTTTCGTCGGCTTCGCCTGCGTAAATGGCGCTCACCGGCGCTTCGCCCACGCGGGCCCAGCCGCGGTACATGCCTTCGGTGTTGAAGGGAAGGCTCAGGTTGCCCTGTGCATCGACGGCAATCAGGCCACCCCGCCCGCCTAGGGCCGGCAGCACGTTCATGACCACCTCCCGGGCTGCCGCATCCAGCGGCATGCCGGCATAAGCCATGCGCGCGCAGATGTCATAGGCCGCTGCGGCGCGTATGAACATTTCGCCCGAGCCGGTGCAGGAAATGGCGGCCGTGCGGTTGTCGGCATAGGTGCCGGCACCTATCAGGGGCGTGTCGCCCACCCGGCCGGCGCGTTTGTTGGTCATGCCGCCGGTGGAGGTGGCGGCGGCCAGGTTGCCAAGCGCATCCAGGGCCACGGCGCCCACAGTGCCGAATTTGCGGCCTTCGTCCAGGGGCGCAGCGCCGGCTGCGGGCGAGCGGAACACCAGCGCCGCACCGTCGTGATCCAGCACCGCTTTATCGGTGGCGAGCGCGCGCCGCAGCTGCTCGCGGCGTGCATCGGTAGAAAAATAATCGGGTGAAACCATCTCCAGCCCCTGCTCTTCGGCAAAGGCTTCGGCGCCGGCCGCAACCAGCAGCACATGCTCGCTGCACTCCATCACGGCACGCGCTGCGCGCACCGGTCGGCGTACACGGCCAACGCAGGCCACCGCACCGGCGCGCAAGGTAGCGCCGTCCATCACCGCAGCGTCCAGTTCATGGGTCTCGTCGTGGGTGAAGACAGCGCCATGCCCGGCATTGAAGAGCGGGCAGTCTTCGAGGAGCTCCACCGCGAGGCTGACCGCATCCAGTGCGCCGCCGCCGCCGGCCAGCAATTGCTGCGCGGGCCGCAGGATGCCCTGCAGGGCGGCGTGATAAGCCGCGTTTTGCTCTGCACTGATGTGGCTGCGGCTCATCGTGCCGGCGCCGCCGTGGATGGCAATAAGGGGAAGAGGCCTGGACAGTGTCACTTGGAAGCCTTTGGCAATTTCGGTGGGGTGCGGGCCTTGCGGAGGGCGGGCGCTGCAGCATCGGCATCAGGGCGCAGCCGTTCGGCATGGTTGCCGTGCAGCCAGGGCAGCACCGACTCGGCCAGTTGCGTTGCCGCCTTGAGCGAGCCTTTGGCGCTGTGGGCGACCGCGCTGCACAAAGCTTCGATCAAGGCCAGGACGGTGGCTTCGGAGTTCGCAAAATACTGGCTCTCGGTATGGGCGTACAGCGCGACGGTGGCCAGCGGCGCCAGCGGCGACGTTACGCGGTCCGTCAGCGCCAGCACCGGCACACCGGCATCGCGTGCGCGGCGCGCCAGCAAGATGGTGTCGCCGAAATAGCGCGGGTAGGCAATGGCGATCAGCAGGTCCTCGGGCTTGAGGCGCGCCAGCACGCGCGCGCCGTAGGACGAGCTCTCGATGCTGGCCAGGAGCTGGACGTTGTCGCAGTAAGGGTCCAGCGAGCGCTGCAGCAGCCCGCCCAGCCAGCTGCTGCTGCCAAAGCCGGCAATGTAAATGCGCCGTGCCTTCAGGATCGCCGCCACCGCCTGCTCGCAGCTCTGGGCATCCAGCGACTGCCGTGTCAGGTCGATGTTGTGCAGGCTTTGCGCCAGGGCGGATGAAAACACGTCGGCCACCGTGGCGGAATGCTCCAGCTTGTTGCGCAGCTTCTCCACCGGGGCCAGCGTGGCTTCGAAGCCCAGCACCAGCGCGGCGCGGAACTGCGGATAGCCGTCAAATTCCAGCGCCCGGGCGAACCGGTTGGCGGTGGCCACCGAAACCCCCAGCGTGGCGGCCAGCTCGTCGATGGGCATGGTGGCCGCTTGCAAAGGGTGGGCCAGCACATAGTCGGCCATTTGCCGGTGCGAGCGGGTCAGCGTTGGCAACAAACGCCCAATACGCTGTGCCATTGAAGGGTTGCCAGGGAATGTCGCCATCAGGATTGGAAGTAAAACTGGATGTATATAAATTTACAAAACAATTCATGATAACGAAATTTTTGATCATTTCAAATCAAATTCAGGCACTGTGATGCGTTGTAGGGGGGCGATGAGGGCCGTGTCGTGGCGCGGGGTTTCAGGCTTCGGCGCCGGAAGGCTGATGCGGTTCAGTACGTCATTGTTTAAGTCAATAGGGCTTGCGGCGCCCATGGGTCATGCGCAAGCAGCTATTAAAACAATAGCACTAAAGGGTGACTGTGAGTTGGGAAGCAGCGATGCGCCCGGGTGAGGGCCGCCACCGGGAGGGCCATCTGGGCTTGCGCTAGGACTTGAGCTTCTTGTAGGCGCGGCCCATTTCAGGGCCCTTGCTGGTGTCTTTCAACCCCCGCCGCAGATCGCGCCCTGCTTGTTCGACTTCGGCACTGGATTGCCCGCCCGTCATGTCAACGGACTGGTCGCGCTCGTGAGGCAGTCCCAGGCTGGCCTCGACGGAGGTGTCTTTGGGCGAACCCGCCTGCTCAGGACGTGAGCTCTGGACGCGCGGAGTTTTCGCCGGCATGCCCTTGCCCGAGACGGGTTGCTCCAGGGTGTTTTGCCGTGCGGCAGCGGATTTGGAAGATGTCATGGCACCTACTGTCGGCCCCGCCCCCCGGCAGGGCTGTCAGCCCGAAAAGGCAGCGTTTGTAGGAAACGGCCACCTTGCCTGCGCGAAGCCCGCGCGGCTCAAGCGGCCAGGAACGTCGCGGCTTGTGCCGTGGCGGCGGCATCGGCTTTGACGGCGTCGGGTGGCCCGCCTTTGCCCCACAGTTCGCCGCCGTAGTTCATGGCCATGAACTGCGCGCAGAGCCTGATTGAGTCCACCATGGGCTGCGCTTTGGCGCGGTCGCCGCTGGTGGTAATCAGCCACAAGGTTTTTTTCGCCATCTCGTCCTTGAAGGGCAGGCCGGGCACGCGCATCCAGGCGCTCCAGTGGTCGAGGTAAATCTTCAGCGGCGCCGGAATGCTGTACCAGTACACCGGGGCCACAAACACAATGTCGGTGGCGTCCATCGTGGCGTCCAGCAGCATCTTCATGTCGCCTTCCGGCATGGCGTACTGACCCGTGGTGTGGCGCTGATCGACAAACAGCGGCATCCGCATGCGGGACAGGTGATGCCAGGCCTGGGGCGTGCCGGCCGGCAGTGCGGCGGCGGCTTGCTGCGCCAGCCACTCGGTGTTGCCCAACGCACCGGGCTCGCGTGTGGAGGTGGCAAGAAAAAGAAATCGGGGGTTCGGATTCATGGCGGCCATGGTACTGGCTGATGCAGGCCTTTGCTTGTACAGGGTCTGGGTACCGCGTGCCAGAATAAAGCGATAAAACGCAGCCTCACTGGAGCCTTCCTCGCCATGATCCATATTCGCGACATCGACCACATCGTCCTTCGGGTCACAGATCTGCAGGGCATGCTGCGCTTTTACCAGCAGGTGCTGGGCTGCAGCCTGGAACGCCGGCAGGACGAAATCGGCCTGGTGCAACTGCGTGCCGGGCGTTCGCTGGTGGACCTGGTGCCGGTGGATGGCACGCTGGGCCGGGCCGGCGGCGCGGCTCCAGGCAAGGAGGGCCGCAACGTCGACCATGTCTGCTTTCGTGTCGAGCCCTTCGACGCGGAGGCCATTCGCCGCCACCTGGCGGCCCACGGCGTTGAGGCAGGCAAGGTGGAGTCGCGCTATGGCGCCGAGGGCGAAGGGCCTTCGATTTATCTCAACGACCCCGAAGGCAACACCGTGGAACTCAAGGGGCCGGCATGGCCCGAGAGCGCCAACCCTAAAACTGCCGCCAGCCCTGCCACGCCGTGAAGCATGCGCCGGCGATCAGCACGGCACCCACGGCGCGCGCCATGGCAACACTGGCGCCCGGCCGCTGCGCCAGCCATCGCCGGGTACCCGCGGCAGCCAGCGCCAGCGAACCGTATACGCCGCTTTGGGTAATGGCGATGATCAATCCAAGCGCCACAGCCTGAACCCAGAGCGAGCCGTATTCCAGCCGCAAAAACTGCGGAAAGATGGCCAGCATGAAAAGGTAGGCTTTCGGGTTGAGCAGGCAGGTGAGTGCGGCTTGCCGGAAGGTGCGCCACGGGGACGGCGGCTCGATGTCGGGCAAAGCGCCGAAAACAGACGTGCTGCGCATCAGTGACCACCCGATCCAGGCGATATACAGGCTGCCCGCCACCAGCATGACATTGACCATGCCCGGAACCAGTTGCAGCAGAATGCCCAGCCCCAGCGCGCCTGCCACGACGTGGCAAATACCGCCCGCCACAATGCCCGCGACGGCGAAGAGGCCGGCCCTGCGCCCGCCGGTCAATGAGCTGGCCATGACGAACGCCATGTCCATGCCGGGCAGGATGATGATGCCCAGCACCATGAGGAAAAACAGCCAGAGGTGTGCGAAGTGGTCCATCAATGAGCCTGTTTGTTTCTAGCGGTGTACCGCGTGGTAAGCGGGGCGTGACAGGCTCATCACCCAATTGGTTTCCCAGTGGCGGCCGCCGTCTTCCGAAAAGGCCTGTTCCCAGCGGGCGTGGGTAGGTGTGATGCCGGACCAGGTGAAGCGAACCCGCACGGGCCGGCCTTCATGGCTGTCGTTTCCCTCAAACCGGCCTACGCCGTCGGCAAACGAACCGGTCACCGGCGGCTGCAGCAGGCCGTTGTTGTGGCTGACCCAGTAAATGCTCCACAACCGCGTTTGCGGATTGAAAAACCGCAAGGCCATGCCGATGGTTTCCTTGTTTTCGGTGACAAGGTCGTTCATGTTGCCGAGCCCGCCCAGCAGCAGCGCGCCGTCCTGCACAGCTTCGAAACTTTCCCAGTCGGTACAGCCCTCCAGTCGCCGGCGCAGACGCTTGTTGCTGACCAGCCAGCGCCCGGTGATGAAATTGAAATCGTGACGCCCGTCGGCGAGCTCGGCAAGGTCCGGTGTATGAGTCAGGGTGGTGGTCATGGCTTGAAGTGCTTGTGGCACCGCAGTGGATATGTGAAAACCAGTCTAAAAAGGTAATAGGGCTGTTTCGGCCCTAATTAAGCGGTAGACTTTTCACCATGTATTCCCCCACCACGCGCGTGCTCACCGTCCTGGAACTGCTGCAGTCCCACGGCCGGCTGAGCGGTGCCGAGCTGGCGCGGCGGCTGCAGGTGGATGGCCGTACCCTGCGCCGCTACATCGCCAAGCTGGAAGACCTGGGCATCCCGGTGGTGGCTGAGCGTGGCCGCTACGGGTGCTACAGCCTGATCGCCGGCTTCAAGCTGCCGCCGATGATGTTCACCGACGACGAAGCGCTGGCCCTGTCGCTGGGCCTGCTTGCCGCGCGCGGCCTGGGGCTGGCTGAGGCAGCGCCTGCCGCGGAAAGCGCGCAGGCCAAGCTGGAACGCGTGATGCCGTACCAGCTGAAAAACCGCGTCCGTGCGCTTGGTGAAACCGTGACGCTGGACATGCGCCATGCGGTGGCCCCCGGCGACAACACGGCGTTGCTGGCCTTGAGCACCGCAGCGCATGGCTGGCAGCGTGTGCACATGGCGTACCGTTCAGCCGACGACGATGTCACCGAGCGAGACTTTGACGCCTACGGCCTGGCATTTCGCCGCGGCCGCTGGTACGTGGTGGGCTGGTGCCATCTGCGCGGGGCGCTGCGCTCATTCCGCCTGGACCGTGTGCAGGAAGTCCGGCCGCTCAATGTGGTGTTTACGCCGCCGGCAGATTTCAACGCCGCGCAGCATCTCGTCCTGGGGCTGGCCACCATGCCGCGCACAAACACCGTGCGCCTGTTGCTGCACACCGATTTGCAGACGGCGCAAATGGAACTCCCCGACAGCATTGGCGTGTTCCAGCCCAGTGACGAAGGCGTGCTGCTGCACAGCCAGACCGACCACATCCCGTGGTTCGCCAGACAGCTTTCGCGGTTGCCATTTGCTTTCGAAATCCAGGAGCCACCTGCGCTGCGCACCGCGCTGCGCGACCACGCACAACGCACGCTGGACCAGCATGCGGCCTGAACAGGCAGGTGCGGATCAGGCGGTTTCAGGTTCCAGGCTGCCGCGCGCTCGGGCCAGCCCATAAAAACCGAAATCCATGGCCGGAACCTCCCCGCAGATCAGCTCGGCCATGGCCTTGCCCGACCCGGCGCCGTGCGTCCAGCCCAGTGTGCCATGTCCGGCATTCACCCACAGGCGGCCGACTTTGGTCTTGCCGATGTAGGGAATGTTGGTGGGCGTGGCGGGACGCAGGCCGGTCCAGAAATTCGGCGTACCGCCCTGTTCTTCAAGGCGGGTGTCGCACACGCCCGGCAGCACTTCTTCGATGCGGTCGGCCAGCATTTTGCAGCGCGCCCTGGCCAGCGGTGTGTCCAGCGAAAGGTCGTAGCCGCCGACTTCGATGGTGCCGGCCACGCGCAAGTGATCGCCGAGGCGGCTCATGGCGCATTTGACCTCGTCGTCAATGGTGCTGACGAAGGGCGCAAGTTCCGGCTTGAGCAGCTTGAAGGTGGCGCTGTAGCCTTTGCCCGGATAGATCGGCAGGTCAACGCCCACCGAGCGCAACAGCGGCGCCGTGTACGAACCGCAAGCCACCACGATCTCGTCGGCCTTGAGTTTCATGACGGGACTCTCACTGCTGCCCGGCACGGTGCGTGCCCGGACGGCGACCGACTGGACCGCTCCACCGGACTTTTCCAGTCCTTCGATGTTGTGTTCGTAGAGAAAGCGTACGCCCTTGTCGGCGCAGCGCTGTGCCAGCGCCTGGGTGAAGACGCGCGCGTCGCCGCTTTCGTCGCTGGCGGTATAAGTGCCTCCCACGATGCGGTGCGCAAATGCCTTGAAGGCCGGCTCTATGCCCAGCAACTCGGCCGTGCTCACCACGCGGCGCGCCACGCCGTACTTCTGCATCAGCGCCGCCGCTTCACCGGCGGTATCGAACGACTTCTGGTCGGTGTAGTAGTGCGCGATGCCGCGCTCCAGCCGGTTGTATTCAATGCCGGTGGCCCTGACCACCTCCTTGAGCGCGATATGGCTGTAAGCGCCGAGGGCCACCAGCTGCTGCACGTTGCGCTCAAACGCGGCGTCGTTGCATTGCGACAGAAACTGCAGGCCCCAGCGCCATTGCTGCCAGCCATCGCCGAAGGGCAATTGCGGCCGGAACAGCAGGGGCGCATCGTTGCGAAACATCCATTTCAGGGCCTTCAGGGGGGCGTCCTTGTTGGCCCAGGGTTCGCAATAGCTGACCGAAATCTGTGCGGCATTGCCAAAACTGGTTTCCAGGGCGGCTCCGGGCTGCCGGTCCACCACAGTTACCTCATGGCCGCGCTCCAGCAGGTGCCAGGCAGTGCTGACGCCGATGATTCCCGCTCCCAAAACCACTACTTTCATACAAGCCCCTTTACAGCTTTCAAGTGTGAAGGATGTTGCTTTCAATTAATAGAAAAATTAAACTATCAGTGAAAACATCAGAACAACTAATACAAAGGAGGCTCTGCATGAGCACTTTTGATCCGGATGCGCTCGAATGCCTGGCAGCCATCGTGGAAGAGGGCGGCTTTGAGCGGGCGGCCCAGCGCCTGTCGATCACGCAGTCGGCGGTGTCGCAGCGCCTGCGTGCACTGGAGGCCCAGGTCGGCACCGTGCTGATCGTGCGCAGCAGGCCGCTCAAACCTACTTCAGCCGGCCAGCTGCTGCTGAAACACACCAAGATGCTGCGCCTGTTGCGTGCCGACCTTGAGCGCGACCTGAAAGAGCTGGCGCCCAGCTCGCTTGGTGGTGCGCGTGAGGAAGAGCGCATTTCCATCGCCATCAATGCCGACAGCATTGCCACTTGGGCCCTGCCGGCGCTGACCGACCTGGCGCAGCAGGGCCTGCCCATGGAGATCATCCATGACGACCAGAACTTCACCCACGAGTGGCTGCGTGAAGGCCAGGTGCTGGGCTGCGTCACCACGCTCAAGCAGGCGCTGCGCGGCTGCAAGGTGGAACCGCTGGGCGCGATGCAGTACATCGCGGTGGCCACGCCGGAGTTTGCGCAAAGGCGGCTTGGCCTGGGCGGGAAGCAGGATGCAGCCGCCCTGACGCAGTACAACTTTCGCGATGTGCCTTTTATCGCGTTCAACCGCAAAGACGAACTGCCGGTCGATTTCGTCGGCAAAGCTTTCGGGCTCAAGCGCGTCACCCTCAACCAGCTCTTTGTGCCGTCATCGGAAGGCATGGTCAGGGCGGTGCTGGCGGGCTGGGGCGTCAGCGTGGTGCCGCGCCTGCTGGCGCAAGGACTGATTGATACAGGCCAGCTCGTCAACGTGGCGTCCAGCTACACCTTGCCCATCCAGCTCTACTGGCATTGCTGGAACCTCGAGTCTGAAGTGCTGGACGCGCTCACCGCCGCACTCAAGCAGTCTGCAGCGCAGTCGCTGGTACTCTGATCACACGAGCGGTGCAGTGCGTGATGGCCGCGCATGACTGGCCGACGGGGACATCAGGGCGGCCGTACGGTGTCGCTGTTTCACTCGCTGACAAAGACAGGCAGGGGAGTAATCCCATTTACAAAAGGCAGCGGCTTCCGCACACTGTGACCTGATGCGCGCTTGGCGCTGCATTGCAGTGAAAGGCACGAGGTAACGAATGCTGGGATGGCTGGGGCTGCGTACCCGTCTGGTTTTGCTGGTGCTGCTCGCGCTGCTCCCGCTGTTCGGCTTGCTCGCGTATTACGCCGAACAAGGTCACCGGACTGCGCTGGAACATGCGCAGGTTGACCTGCAGGCCCAGGTCGCGCTGCTCGCCACACACCAGCAGCGCACGGTGGACAAGGTCCATGAGCTTCTCAACGGCCTGGCCAGTGCGCCTCATATCAAAAGCCGCGAGCCCGGACTGTGCGGGCAACAGCTTAAAAATATCCATCGGGAGCACCCCGAGTTCACCCATGTGGGCGTTGCTGCGCCGGACGGCCGGCTGGTCTGCAGCTCACTGGGCCTTCTTCCCGGCAGTATCCAGGAAGACGACCGGCCATTTTTCCTGCAAATCATGGCCGGGCAGCGTTTTGCCATCGGGACTTACGGCATTGGCCGCAGCAGTGGCCTGCCGAGCCTGATCTTCGCCATACCGGTCCACACCGATTCCGGCGCCATGGGCGGCGTGGCCTTTGCCTCCCTGGGCCTGAAGGCGCTCGCAGAACCCTTGACCACCGCGTCCATGATGCCGGGTGCAAGGCTGACGGTGCTTGACCGGGATGGCGTGGTTCTGGCTGTTTCCCCGCAGGCGCCTTCCTGGCTGGGCCGGCAGCACCCGGATTCCGCCGTACGCCAGGGAGTGCAAACTCGCCACTTGGGCGTACTGCATGCGCCTGATGCGCAGGGAAGCCAGCGGGTCTACGCTTTTGCGCCGGTTCCCGTCGAAGGCCGCGATGGGCTATTTGTGGCGGTCAGTGTCCCGCAGGAAATCATCGGCGCGGAAAGCCGCGACAACCTGCTTTCGGAGCTGGCGGCCTTGCTCGCCGTGGCCGTGGCAAGCGCAGCCTGTGCGTGGTGGATGGGCAACCGCCTGATCGTCAACCCGGCCAAGGCGATTCTGAAAGAAGCTAATGAGGTTGCAGAGGGCAATCTCGGGGCGCGTGTCAGGCTGGGTCCGTTGTACCAAGGGGAGCTTGGCGATATCGGGCAGACTTTCAATCGCATGGCCGGCTCGCTTCAGGCGCGGCAGGAAGAGCTTGATGCCGCGCTCAGCCGTGTGGACAAGGAGCGCTCCCTGCTCGACCTCATTCTCAACAGCATGAGTGAGGGTGTAATCGCAGCGGACACCGAAGGCCGCTTCCTGGTGTTCAACGCGACGGCCCGCAAGCTCTTCAATGCGGCTACACCGGGCCCTGGCATGCGGGTCGAGGAATGGCGGCGCAGCCATGAGCTACTGATGCTTGACGGCAAAACCCACTTGCCGGAAGCTGAACGGCCGCTGACACGCGCTGCCCGCGGCGTCAGTACCGACAACTGGGACCTGCTATTTCGCAGGCCCGGCGCCGAAGACCGGGTGCTCCGCATGAGCACCCGGCCCTTACGCGGTGACGACGGCACGCTGGTGGGTGGCGTCGCGGTGTTCAACGACATCACCAAAGCCAAGGCCGCCGAAGAATTCGCGAAGGCACAGGAACAGGTGCTGGCACTGATTGCCGGGAGCGCGCCCCTGCAGCGCTCGCTCGAAGCCGTGGTGCAATTAATTGAGACGAGTTCCCCGGACAGCCTGTGCTCGATCCTGCTGCTGGATGGCCAGCACCTGCGCCTGGGTGCAGCGCCCAGCCTGCCGGACAGCTACAACCAGGCCATTGAAGGCCTGCCGGTTGGTGAAGGGGTGGGCGCCTGCGGTACCGCGGCGTTTCGCAACGAGATGGTCGTGGTGGAAGACACCCGGCTGGATCCGTTGATGAAAGACTATCGCGAACTCCTGGCCACGCACAACCTGCGCGCCTGTTGGTCGCATCCCGTGGTGTCTACCACTGGCGAGCCGCTGGCGACGTTTGCCATCTACCACCGCTATCCGTGTGCCCCCCAGGCGCACGACCTGGAGCTGATCGCCACCGCGGCGCGGCTGGCCGGCATTGCGCTGGTACGTGCCCGCGCCGAGGCGGCGCTGGTCAGCAGCGAAGCGCGCTTTCGTGAGCTTGCAGAAAACATCAACGACGTTTTTTACAACGTGGATCCCCGCTCGGGCCAGCTTCTCTATATCAGCCCCGGCTATGAGAAGGTGTGGGGGCGCAGCCGCGAGAGCCTGTATGCCAACCCCCTGTCATATGCCGACGCGGCGCTGCCGGAGGATCAGCCTTTGCTGAAGCTCGCCAGGAAGCGCAACCGAACCGGCGAATCCTCCGACATCGAATACCGCATCCTGTCCACGGACGGCAAGCTCCGGTGGATACACGACCACTCCTATCCGGTGCTCGATGCGTCGGGCGTGCTCGAACGTGTGGTGGGCACCGCGCGCGACATTACCGACCGCAAGCTTGCCGACCTGGCGCTCGCAAACACCAACCGGGCCCTGCAGATGCTGAGCCAGTCCAGCATCGCCATCAACCGGATCGAAGACGAGGAGGCCCTGTTGGCCGAGGTCTGCCGTGTCGCCGTCGACGTGGGCAGCTACCGCATGGCATGGGTCGGGTATGCGCAGAACGACGAAGCGCGCACCATACAGCCCATGGTGCACGCCGGTAACGAGGGTGGCTACCTGACGGTGATCCGCTTGACCTGGCGCGATGACCAGGTCACGGGCCAGGGCCCCGCGGGCCAGGCCATTCGCACGGGGCTGCCCCAGCAAAGTGGCGACATCGGTCAGGCTGAAAATCACTTCTACTGGCATGCCGACGCGATGAAGCGAGGCTACCGGAGCGCGGTCTGCCTGCCCTTGCGCGAAGGGGGCCGCAGTTTTGGTGTGCTGTGCCTTTATTCGGCCGAAGCGCAGCACTTCACCCCTGAAGAAATCAAGCTTCTGCAGGAGCTTGCCGACAACCTGGCATTCGGCATCGTCAGCTTGAGAGAACGGCTGGAGCGCCAGCGCAGCCAGGAGGCGGCGCGCCAGGCCGCAGTCAAACTGCGCGAACAGGCCTCGCTGCTGGACAGGGCCCAGGATGCCATCATGGTCCGCAACCTGGACCGGACCATACGTTTCTGGAACAAGAGTGCCGAACGCCTTTACGGCTGGACGGCCGAAGAAGTGCTGGGAAAATCGATGGAAGAGTTCATGTACGAGGATCCCCAGGTGCTTGTGGACGCCATGGCCCGCACGCTGGCCAATGAAGGGGACTGGACCGGTGAACTGGAGCAGCACGCCAGAGATGGTTCAACGGTGGCCATCGAAGCACGCTGGACGGTGGTGCGCGACGAAGAAGGCAAGGTCAACGGGGTGCTCGGCATCAACACCGATATCCGAGAACGCCGGCGTGCGCGTGAAGAAATTTTGCGGCTCAACGCCAGCCTGGAAGAGCGCGTGCAGCAGCGCACCGCGCAGCTCGAATTTGCCAACAAACAACTGGAAGCGTTTTCCTATTCCGTGTCCCATGACCTGCGCAGCCCGCTGAGTGCCATCGACGGATTCAGCGACCTGTTGCAGCGTGCCATGAACAAGTCCGACAGCACACCGCTGTCGGAGCGCAGCCGGCATTACCTGGCGCGCATACGGGCCGGGGTGGGGCAAATGGGGGAGTTGATCGATGCGATGTTGACGCTGGCACAGGTGTCGCGCTCAAGCCTGCGCTGGGAGCCGGTCGACCTCAGCGCGCTGGTCCAGGGCATCCTTGATGGCTACCGTGAACGCGAGCCCGAAAGGCCGGTGGATCTCCATGTTGAAGCGGGTTTGACGGGGCAGGGTGACCCGCGCCTGCTCATGCAGTTGCTGGACAACCTGCTGGGCAACGCCTGGAAATTCAGCGCCAACCAGGAGCGCACCGAAATCACCTTCGGCCATGAGATCGGGGAAGACGGAGAGACGGTTTATTTTGTCCAGGACAAGGGCGCCGGCTTTGACATGGCCTATGCGGAGAAGCTGTTTGGCGCGTTCCAGCGCCTGCATTCGCTGTCGGAGTTCGCCGGCACCGGCATTGGGCTGGCCACGGTGCACCGCATCGTGGCACGGCATGGCGGGAAGGTCTGGGCCCAGTCAGCACTGGGGCAGGGCGCCACGTTCTATTTCACGTTGGGTGAGAGGACTTTGTAGTACCCCCGTCCAGGCTCACTGCGTGTAGCCTGTTCCCCCCTCAAGGGGGCGGCGCCTGGGGCCGGCGAAGCCGGGCCCTCGGCCCCCATTGGTGAAATACCTCCATCACTGGCCGTATTCACCGAATCTTCAAGCCAGCATGAGCCGCGGAACCGGCTTTGCCGGGCCGCAGGCGGGCGGCCCCCTCGGGGGGCAGGGAGCTACACGAAGTGAGCGACCGTGGGGGCTAGTCTAGAAACTCTGCGAGCGCAGAGTTTCGCGCAGCGTCTGCGCTTTATCTGCGTCGAACTGACCTTCAACCCGCGCCAGCACTTCACCCTGGCGGTTGACCACCACGGCGTAGACCTGGTCCGTGCCGTTGAGGCCGGCCGCGCGCACAAAACTGGCCCGGTCGGTGAACACCGGCACCAGCCTGGCGCGCTCGGTGTCGGCCGTGTAGTGCTTGAGCAACCTGTTTTCGACGGCGCTGCGCCCCGTCGGTGTGCCGGGGTCATTGACGATCGGCATGCGCATCCACGCGATGGACGAGTCGTTACGCAGGTTCAGCCCCTGGATCCAGCTCTCGGCCTGGACGTGCTGGCCGCGCTGGAAGGTGATCAGTGCAAGGGTGCGGTCAGAGGGCAAGCCATCCGGTACGTTGACCGGCTGGCGCAGCAGTGTTTGCGCCATGAAGGCCGGCATGTGCCCCATCACGCTGGCCTCATTGGGCGACGCGAACGCAAACGCAAACGCAAGGCCGACGGCAACCAGCCAGGCGCCAAGATAGGACACGTTGCTTTTCATGGTGCTCTCCCCAATGCGGGTGCGGTACAGGAAGTCCTGCATGAACCCTTCATGCAAGATACATGCAAGCCGAACAGTGCGCAAACCAACAATTGGAACAAAGTGTTATCACCTTCGTGCTGACCCTTGGGTTCCGCGTTGCCGGTCGTGGTTGGGTTACGCGATGCGCAGGAAGTTCAAAAAAATGCCGCCGCCGTGTGCGCTGCGGCGCTACGACTTTAGTCACCAGCGGCACGTCGGCACCACGCACATAAGAGGACGACTGAGTGCTTGAGTGCTATTGGCCGACGCGGATCAGCAAGTCGGGTAAAAACCCGTCCTGTTCATGCTTGCGTGCATAACCCAGCGGGTTCGCCACTACGCGGCAGCCGCGGCTGATGTAATTAATTACGCAATGCAGATGCCCATGCAGCCACAGGTCGGCCAGCGGCAGCAGGTCATCCAGCGCATTACAAAAGCCCGCTGTACCCGGCACCAGGCCATAGCGCGGGTCGGCGCTCAGCAAGCTGGGGGCGAAATGCGTCACGGCCACGGTAGGCCCTTCAAAGGGTACGGCCAGTGCCTGCCGCAACCAGGCCTGGCTTTTGAGGCCCTCTTCGCGCACATCGGCCGCCAGCAGTGGCTGGCCATCGCGAAAGGAATGGTTTTTTTGGAGGTAAAAGTTGGCGGCGCGGAATGCTTTTTCGCGAGCTTTCAATTGCTCGCCCGGCGTAATGTCCGATGCCTGGGCCTGGCCTGCGCTCAGGGCGTCAAAGTCGGTCCACAGCGTGCTGCCCACAAAACGCACACCCTGCAGCACCACGGTTTCACGCTCAAGCCAGACCATGCCCAGGCGCTCGCAGGTTTCGCGCAGCCGCACATGGGTTTCATCAAAGTCCAGGCCGTCGTATTCGTGGTTGCCCGGGACAAACAGCACCGGCGTCGGCCAGCCGGCGCCGCCGCGCTCTGCCGGCAACGGTGAAAACCGCGCCAGGCCAAAGTCGCCGATATTCAATTCGTCCAGCAACGAGCCCTTCTGGTAGGAGCCGATGTCGCCCGCCAGCACCAGCAGGTCGGCACCGGGCACGGGCTGCGCTGTGAAGTGGGGATTGGATTCAAGGTGCAGATCGGAAAGGAGCTGGATGTTCACCCGCCCATTGTGCGGGAAGATGTTTCGATCTCTTCCTTGCTGGAGTTTTAGCTTGCGCGACCTTGCGCCCATGCGCTAGATTGCGCATGGCATCAGCAGATGAACCGGAGCCGCTTGTGAAGCAGATCGAAAACGCAGCCGTCGCGCAGACCTTCGCGGCCTACCCACCGGCGCTGCGGCGCAAGCTGCTGGCCCTGCGCACGCTGATCCTGGACACGGCATCGGCCACACCCGGCGTGGGCGAGCTGGAGGAAACCCTCAAGTGGGGCGAGCCGGCCTACCTCACGTCAGTCAGCAAAAGCGGCAGCACCGTCCGCCTGGGGCCGGTCAAGTCCAGCCCGTCGCAGTACGCCCTGTACTTCAATTGCAACACCACGCTGGTGGACACCTTCCGCACCTTGTTTCCGGGCGAGCTGCGTTATGAGGGCAACCGGGCCATCGTGCTCGATGCGGCCGATCCACTGCCGCGGGATGCCTTGTCGTTCTGCATTCAGGCGGCGCTGACCTACCACCGGAAAAAAGGCCCCTGAAACGGCAAAACCGCCGGCGCCGGGCGGGGTGCGTCAGGCCAGCGGCGCCAGCAGGCGCACGGTGAATGTCGTGCCCTGTCCGGGCCGGCTGGTGACTTCAATCTGCCCCTGGTGCAGGTCAACGCATTCCTTCACGATGTGCAGGCCGATGCCGGTGCCGGAAATATTGCCGACATTGGTGCCGCGGTGAAAGCTGCCGAAAAGCCGCGGCAGGTCGGCTTCCGGGATGCCGATGCCGTGGTCGGTGATGCGCAGGTGAATCTGGTCGCCCACGCCGCGAACGGCAAACTGCACCGGCGTGTCCGGGTCCGAATATTTCAGTGCATTGCCCAGCAGGTTGACCACGATGTGCCGCAGCAACTGCTGGTCCGCCGTGCGCGGCGCGTCCAGGCCGTCGCAGGTCAGCGACACGCGCGCGGCCTGCGGGTTGCCGCGCTCAAGCTCACCCATCACCTGAACCAGCCAGTCGGGCACTGCCAGCGGTGCGGCTTCGAACTGGAACTTGCCCAGCTCCAGGCGGCTGGTCAGCAGCACCTGCTCGACCATGCTGTTCATGCGGGCCACCGCCGTCTTGATCTGCCCCAGCAGCTCCCGGCGTTCGCTGGCCGGAAAGCTGGCGCCGTAGGCGTCCAGCAGCTCCACGGACGACAGGATGGCGGCCAGCGGTGTGCGGAACTCGTGCGATGTCACGGCGACAAACCGTGACTTCAGCTCCGACAGCTCGCGCTCGTGCGCCAGCGCCTTGCGCATGTCTTCCTCTGCCTGGCGCTTGCGCGTGACATCGGTCAGGAAGTTGAGCGTGGCGGGCGCGCCCTGCCATTCAAACATCACCGCGCTGATCTCCAGCCAGCGTATGGCGCTGCGGCTGTGTTGCACGCGAAACTGGTAGTAGTTCTCCACCGGCTCGCCGCGCAGGCGCTTCATGTGGTTGCTCAGCACCTTCTCGCGGTCGTCGGGGTGGATGAATTCGATGAAGGGCCGGGACTTGGCGGTTTCCTCGTCCAGCGAGGTCAGCTCCAGCGCCTTGGGGTTGGCATACAGGATGCGCCCGGCCGCCGTGACAAGAATGCCCTCGCTGACGTTTTCCACCACCGCGCGGTACTTGGCCTCGGAGTCGTTGCGCCGGCCGATCTCCACACGCAGCTGCTTGGAGGTGTCGAGCTGCCAGGTGATGTTGTTGGCCAGGTGGATGACGCGCAGCAACTGCCCCGAAGGGCTGTGCATGGGCAGTGCGCGCTGGCTCAGCCGGGCGTTGCCGCCCTGCGGCCGTATGACCCTGTACTCTTCGCTGCGCTTCAGGGGGCTGGTCTGCAGGCTCAGCACCCGCTCGCGGTCTATCGGGTCCACATGCTCCAGCCATTGCCAGGGCCGGTCTGCCAGGGTGTCGGCCGACAGGCCCCAGAACGCCTCGAACGCCGGGTTGGTATAGGTGATGCGGCCGGTTTGCGGGTCCCAGGACCAGAGCATGGCGTCAATATTCGAGGCGATCTGCCGCAGCAGCGCCAGCGCCCCGTCCGGCGATGAAGCAGGGGTCTCAGCCGTGGGCAGGGAAGAGGAGGGATTTTGGGGATGGGCCACAGCCCAAGCATAGCCGCCGGCTCCGTGAAATTTTTCCCGGAAATCACGTAGAAATCACCCGCATGTGTCGCCGCGGGGCATCACATGCATTTTTTGCATGGGTTTGGGCCTCGGTTAGGCTTGAAACCCTAGGGAAAACCCTTATTCTTCATTCACCGCAACTTTTTCACCCCATGAAGGTGACCCTGACATGTACAGCCTGATTTCCCAGATCGCCCGTTTCCTGCCCGCCGCAACCCGCGTGGCCCCTGTAAACGGTGTGGCCCACAACCTGATGGAACGCGCCGAAGCACGCGCCGGCCGCAATCCGCTGCAGGCCCAGGAACTGCGCAGCGCCGCCTACGCTTACCTCAGCGTGGTTCGCTGAGCCCCCACGCTTCCCCACTTCGAGCCTGCGGCGCGCTGCCCCTTTTCTCTCGTACGGGGCTGCCCGCCTTGCGGCTGGCAAAGCCAGACCGCGGCTTCAGCTGGTAAAGACGGGGTCTTGCTCGGGGCGGATGCGGTCAGAGCTTAACCCCTGCTCCTTTGACGGCGGGCGACAGTACGGCTACCTGCTCCTTGACGAAGCCGGTGAACGCCGCCGGGCTCATGGGCTGGGTGGTGATGCCCAGCTCCAGCATCTTCTTTTTGATCTCTGCCGTTGCCAGTATTTCGTTGCAGGCGCTGCTCAGCCGTGCCACGACGTCGGCCGGCATGTGCGCCGGGCCGCTCAGGCCAAAGAAGTTGTCCAGAACCAGCTTGCGGTAGCCAAACTCCACCACGCTGGGCACATCCGGCACCAGCGGTGAGCGGCTGGCCGACGTCACGGCCAGCGGCACCAGCTGCCCGCTTTTGAAGTAAGGCACAAACGCCGTCAGCACGTCGATGCCCACGGGGATCACGCCCCCGATCAGGTCTGTCGTCATGGGCGCACCGCCGCGGTACGGGATGTGCACCAGGTTCACGCCCATGGACTTTTTCATCAGCTCGCCGTAGATGTGGCCGATCGAAGCCGGGCCGCCCGAGCCGAAGTCGAGCCGGCCCGCCTTGCGGGCCTGCGCTTCCACATCGGTAATCGTCTTGATGGGCGCGTGCGGGTTGGCCATCACCACGCAGGGCGCATTGCCGATCAGCGCGATGTGGGTGAAGCCTTCCACCGGGTCATAGGGCTGCTTTTCCAGCGCGAACGGGCCGATGGAAACCGGTGTCGAGTTGCTCAGCATCAGCGTGTAGCCGTCCGCCGGCGCCTGCGCCACCACCAGGCCTCCCACGCTGCCGCCCGCGCCCGGCCGGTTGTCGACCACCACCGCCTGCCCCAGCTTTTTGCCCAGCTGCTCGGCCATCACCCGCGCGACGATGTCGCTGGCGCCGCCGGCCGGAAAGGTCACCACGATCTTGATCGGCTTGTCCGGCCAGGCAGCCAGGGCCGGCAGCGCCATGGACGCGGCGCCGCTGGCGAGGATCTTCAGCGCGGTGCGGCGCGCAAGTGGGTGGGAGGGCGTTGGGGTGTGTGGGTGGTCTGGCATGCGCGGCTCCTGCGTACAGTTTGTGTGCAAAAGTGTGTGCAAAAACCATGCCCCTCGCCGCGAGCCGCTTGAATGGGGTTGCCCGTGGGCGTTCGGCGTCGGCGAGATGCTACTGAATTAATAGCGGCTAGCGCCTGTTCTCATTGGATTGCAGCCCGATTGAGTGGGTAAAAAGCGATTCAGGGGGCTTTTTATCCTCCAGCCTGCCCCTGGGGTGCCGCAAAAGCCTTGGCGACGCCGGAAACCCCGAGAAAACCACTGATTTCAAGTGCCAAAGATGGCTAAAGCCCAATACAAACGGGCGCAAGCAGCTATCTATTTGATAGCGAATGGCATGGCAATCTGCCGCCGGCTTCAGTCGCCTCGATAGGGTGCGTGCGTGATCCTGCTGCCGGCCCGCGGCTACCGCCACAGCTCCCCGTTAAAGGAGACGCTTTTGACCATGTGTTCCTCCAGGTAGGCTTCCTTGTAGGCGGAACGCACGGTTTTCCAGGTTTCGCTGGTTGCCGGGAGTTCCGTGCGTGCCGAGATGACGGCGCGAAACGGAATGTGGCCGACGCCGGTGAAGGTGGCTTCTGAACGCAGCACCACATTGCAGTTAATGGTCTCTCCCGGCCCGATCAAGCCGCCAGGGCAGATGTCAGCCTGCACATCGCTGGCTTTCAGTGCCAGCTTTGTGTTGGGAAGAGGGTTGAGGGTCAGGGCGATGCGCGGCGGGGTCACGCGGACGGCGCGGCGGCTTGCGTTGGTCAGGCTAAAACCGAAGGAGACGCTGCGGTCCAGCCAGGTGACCTTTTGCTGGAACTTGACCTGCAGGTTAGGCGTCAGGGAGTCCACCAGTTCATCGACCACCTTGATGCGCTCCAGCCGCTTGCGTTCCGCGGCCTGGGCGTCGGGCACCGGTTTCTGCACCGGCTCCGCAACCGGTTCCGCTGCGGCCTTGGGCTGCTGGATCTCGGCCTTCATCTGCTCCATGTTGGCGCGCAATGCCTCGGTCTGGGCCTTGGCTTCGGCGAGCTTTTGTTCAAGCTGCTGCTGGTTCTTCTGGTTCGCGGCCATCAGCTGCTGCATCAGCAGCTGGGCTTCCTTCTGTGCCTTGGCCGCAGGCCGGTCTACCAGGGTGTAACGCGCTGCGCTGCCGGCCACCACAATCGCCAGGCCGATGATCAGCAAAAAAACGATGGTGTCGTATCGGTGGGCGCCGGCGTCCTTGCCGGGTTTCGGTTTGGGTTGGCGCGGCGGGAGAGGCGGCAGGGATGGCGGGATGGGGGGCATGCTTTTGTAAGCCATGAGATATGACGCGGGTGTGGCTGGATTAAATGTGTTGTGAATCAGGTCGGTCAGGGGGCAACATGCCTTGAGATGCCCGGCTCACCATTTGCCGCGCACCCCCATCAGCAGGGCCAGGTTGCGCTGGCGTGCGTTCTGTTCGGTCTGGAGGTCGGCGAAGAGGTTGAAGTTGTCGTGGATGCGGCCCGAAACGCCCACGCCCAGGACCACCGTGTTGGCATTGAGGGCCACGCCCGCGATCTGGAACTGGTAGGGCGTGCCGGCGCCCTGCAGCTGCGCCGTCATCGGGGTGTTGTATTTGCCAAACTCATGTGCCCACACCACCCGCGGTTCGATCCGCAGCCGGCCCACGTCAAAGCCGGCTTTCAGCCCCAACATCGATTTGGTCGAGTACACGGTTTGCGCGGCAACCTGCAGGTTGAGCGCACCGGCGCCCTGCTCGGCGAAACCGTTGGTCTGGTTGCGGCTGAAGGCCAGCGCGGCCATCGGTTGCAGCGTCCAGCCGGTCATGTCCAGGTCGTAGGTCAACTCGCCGTAGGCCGTGGCGGTGCTGCTGTCGAAATTCGACGAGGCCAGGCGGGCGATCGGCCCGACCACGATGCCGCGGTCCATGTGGTTGCCGTGAAACGCCACGCTGGTCACGCCATTCAGGCGCCAGGCCCCGTCGGTGTAGCCGGCGTACATCGCCAGCGCCGCGCTGCGAGCCCTGCCCTGGTCACCTGAATCAAAACTGACCCTTGATGTGCCCATCGTCACGGCGCCGCCCAGCATCAAGCCTGGCGACACTTCGGCGTCGTAACCCGCGCTCAGGCCGGTGCTGTTCAGGCGGCTGGCCATGGCATTGCCGTCGCTGTCGGTGATTTGGTGGCTGCCGTAACCGCGCAGCCAGAAACCGCAGCCGTCTTCGATGGCCGGGAAAAGCGCCCTCAGGGCTTCGCGGCCCGCAACGTCGTCGCTGCCGCAGACTGAGCCCAGGCTGCTTCGGCCCACGCGTGCCTGCAGCTGTTCGCCGAATGCGGCGGCAAAGCTGGGGCCGGCACGGCGCAAGGCGACCAGGTTGGCACCGCCTATGGCATCGAAGGCGGCGAGGGCCTGCGGCACTGAAAGGCTGTTGAGGGCGCTGAGCACCGTGCTCATGTCGCCGCTCGCGCTGCCGGAGGCATTTTGCAGCGCATTCGAGGCTGACTGCTGGTTGGGCGTCATGCCGGGCAGGGTGTTGTAGCCGGTGCTGTTGCGCGCCAGGGTCAGGTACACATTGTTGGGGTCGTAGGTGAGCGACGGCGTCAGAAACGCCAGGTTGGTCGTGAGCCCGCTAAAGACGCCGGTGCGCCCGCCTGTGGCATTGAGGATGGTGTACTGCGTGGTCGGCGAGTAGGTGCCGGCGCTGGCCAGCACGTTGACCGTGCCGCCGTTGATGGTCAGCGTGCCGGTGGCGTTGGTGCGGTCGTTGCTGCCGGCTGCATCGACCTCCACGCTGTAATTGGAGCCCGCATTGAAAGTCAGATTGCCGACGACGGTGAGCGTGCCGATGGAATTGCCGGGCGCCAGCGTGCCGCCCGACTGGATGGTGGTGTTGCGCACGGAACCGGTGCCGCCCAGCGTGCCGCCGTTCTGCACCTGCACGGCAGAGTTGGTCAGGCTGCCGTTGACCGACAGCGTGCCGCCGCTGACGACGGTAGTCCCGCTGTAAGTGTGGGTGCCGGAAAAGGTGACATTGCCGGTGCCGCTTTTGACCACGTTGCCGGTGCCGCTGATGACGCCGCCAAACGTTCCGTTGCCTGCTTGCAAGAACTCCAGGTTGGCGTTGGTGGTAATCAAGCCCTGCAGGTTGGCGGTAGTACCGCGCAAGGTGCCGCCATTGATGGTGGTGCCGCCGGTGTAGGTGTTGGTGCCAGAAAGAATCACCGTGCCGCTGCCTTCCTTGACCAGTGCGCCGCCGCCGCTGACGGACCCTGCATAGGTGCCATTGGTGGTCTGGTCGAAGGTCAGCACGCCGTCGTTGCTGATGGCTCCCTGCAGGCTGGTGGTGCTGCCGGTCAGGCGGGCATTGGTTCTGATGAAAGTGCCGCCGGTGTAGCTGTTGGCGCCCGTCAGTATGGTGGAGGAGCCCCCGGGGTGGCGGAACACTTCTACCCATCCGGCGCCGCTGATCGCCGCGGAGAAGGTGTAGGGCGTGGCGTCGTTTTGGTTGAACTTGATGCTGGAGCTGGCATTGCCGAAAACCACGGCGTCAGCATTCAGGGTGCCGCTGGGCCCGATGTTGCCGATGACCAGCGTCCCGGTGCCCACATTGCCCAGGTGCAGGGTGCGGGTGCCGCCCACCGTCACGGTGGCGCCGGTGCGGATGCCCAGGAGCCCGTCTCCATTGTTGCCAACAATGAACTGGTCGCCCGGAGCCAGGCTGAGGGGGGACACGTTCAGGCTGGCGCCGGCGCCGTCCATGAGGATCTGCCCTCCGGTCACCGTGTCGCCCACGCTCAGCCGCGTGGCCGTGACGCTCCCATTAATCAGCATTGATCCCGCGTTACCCGGCGTCGGCGTGGTGCCCAGCAGGAGCGTGCCAGCGGCCAGGGTGCGGCCCGCATGGACGACCACCTGGCCGTTTTCCTCCACTTGCAGCGTGCCCACCTGGGCGGCTGGTCCACTAATAATGTCCACCTGCTGGTTCGTCGGGACCCTTGCCAAGCTGGCGGCTGTAGGCGTGCCGCCACTCCAGTTGGCCGCGTCGTTCCAGTCCTGAGTGCCTGCGGCCGAGAAATCGTTGGTGACCTGGGCATGGCCGGCATGCGGTGCCATGGCCAGGCCGGCGAATGCCAGCGCCAGGCCAAGCGGCTTGAGGGGAAAGTGCGGGCGGGAATTCATGCGGGCCGGTTTTGGGGTGAGGCTTCAAGCCGTGCCGGTCAGCAGAACCCAAAGACGATTGCCTTGCCAGAGGACATCGCGATTTCGGCTGCAGGCGCAGTTAATAATTTAGCTAACATTTCTTAACGTATGCCTCGCAGTAACTATGGCCTCCGGAAAGAGCTCCGTACGGGTGTGATGTCCATGTTTTGACTTTGCTTCACGTTACATTTTTTTGCAAGTAGGTCGTTTGACAACTTATAACGCCCAGAGCGTCAAATGGGAGAACTAAAGAATTAATTTGATCTTGTGGCGTTGACTAAGAGTGGCCGGAGGCTGGCCTGTAGCCAGAAAAAGCGGCGCCACACGCTGAAAATCGCACCGCAGGGCACCGGATCCGGGTCATTCAGTGCGCTGTTTTGGTGTCTGCGTTGCGTGCTGGCCACACCGCAGCCGGGAACTGCAGTGGTTTGATCCGCTTGCCACGGCTGCTATCAAATAGCTAGCGACTTGCGCTCGTCTTTGTTGGCTAAAACACCAATATGATGGGAAAAAAGTGTGCTGGAGAAGCGCGCCGCAGTAGCGATGGCTCCCGGCGACGATTTCCGCGCCCAAAACTGCCTGGTTTGGCATCAAAAATGACCCTCGCCCAATACTGACTTGCGCGAGCAGCTATGATTTTTATAGCGCTGTGTAGACGTCTCTCCGGATAGCCAGGCTGGCCAGTCCTTTGGGTGGGTCAGGGGCTTCAGGCCAAAAATGCCCTGTCGGCCGCACGCACCAGCACCTGCCGCAACCACGCATGCGCGCTGCGTTGTTGCGAACGCCGGTGCCACAGGGTATCCACGTGCACCGGTGACACGTCAAACGGCAGGGGGCGCAGCACCAGCTGGTCGGCAATGCCCGTCACCCCGACGAAATGCCGCGGCAGCACGGTGAGCAGGTTCGAGTTCGCCACGACGCGCCCGGCAGTGAAGAACTGGTTGACCGTCAGCACCACATGCCGCTCCCGGCCCAGCGAGGCGAGGGCTTCGTCGACGAAACCATAGGGACGGCCCGAAAAACTCACCAGCATGTGGCGCGCCGCGCAGAACTTGCTCAGTGTGAAGGGGCCGGTAGCCAGCGGGTGGTCTTTGCGCATGACGCAGACGTATTCGCCGTCATACAGCCGCTGGTGCAAAAAGGGCAGGGGCTCGCCACTTTGCGCGCCGGCCGTCAGATCGGCCAGCACCGAGGGAAAGTAGCCGACCGCCAGGTCGCACAGCTCCTCGTCCAGCAGGCGCCGCGGGTCGCGTGTGGTCAGTGGAATCACGCGGATCGACACGCCTGGGGCTTCCTGGTCCAGTGTCTCCACCAGGCCGGGAATCAATTCGGCCGCGGTGGCGTCGGCCATGGCCAGCACGAAGATGGTGGTGGCTTCGCCGGGCACGAATTCGTTGGGCACCAGCGACTCCTGCAATTGCTGCAGGGCCTCGCGCACGGCCGGCCAGATCGCCACGGCGCGCGGGGTGGGCGCCATGCCCTGGCCGCTGCGCTGTACGAGCTCGTCGCCCAGGGTCTCACGCAGCCGGCGCAAGGCATTGCTGACAGCCGGCTGCGTCAGCGACAGGTTGCGCGCCGCCCGGGTCAGGCTGCGCTCGGCCATCACTTCGTCAAACACGCGAAGCAGGTTGAGGTCCAGGGTCCGGAAATTGAGCGGGGTCACGGCTTGGGGCGGGTGTTGAAGAGCGAAAAAGAGGGTGAAAAGAGGGTGGAAAAGCTCAAATTATCACCAATGTGAATGAATCACATCATAAAGATAAAGTTGAATAACATCAGTGATAACCCTAATATCCTCCTACCCGCTGCAATTTTGGTTCAGCGGAGTTAACCCAAAGGGAGTTCACCATGACCAGCTTCGTCAATATCAAATATTCCACACAGCACCCCGGCGTTGTCCGCGCTGAGTCGGCCTTTGGTGCCGTACGCCAGCTGGGCGGTGCTTTCTCCGGCACCCGCGGCCTGGCTACGCTGCTCTTGTCCGCTGTTGCGGCCGCCGTGATGGTGGTGGCTTACCAGGTGATGGACAGCGTCGCCGAAGGTCACCTGCTGGTTATGTGGATCGGCATCTGGGCTGTCGCCTTTGCTGTACTGGCGATTTTCGCCGGCGCTGCGCGCAATGCAGCCGTCAGTCTCAAGGTTGGCCTGGACGCCTGGTCACGCAGCCTGGCTGAAGCCCGCGCCGACCAGCGCCTGTGGCAAGCCGCCAAGAACGATCCCCGCGTGATGGCCGACCTGCAAGTTGCAATGGCCCGTCAGCAAGCCGCCGTTGAAGAGGCTGTTGCTGCCCCCGCAGCCGTGGTGTCCGCTCCGGCCGGCCTGACACAGCGCGCCCTGCGCCTGGGTGGTGCAGAACTGAAAGCTTTCCTGCGCAGCCAGGCCGACACGAAAGTTGCCGCTGCCGAAGCTGTGGTTGATGAGGCATCTGCTCCAGCCGGACTGTCACAGCGCGCCCGCCGCCTCGGTGGTGCGGAACTGCGGGCTTACCACCGCAGCTACATCTAAGCGCCAGGCGCCTCTACGCCGCGCCGCTCTTTGCAGCGGCCCACAAAAAAAGCCACCGGATCGGTGGCTTTTTCTTGCCTTGGCGCAGTCATTGCACCAGGAATGCGGCGTACCGCAGGTTGTGCGAAACGCCCCGCGCGTGGTGTGCCGGTCAGACGGCCAGGCGGCGCTCGATCGCGGCTTTGGTCTCCTCCAGCTCTTTCGGCAGGTGATGTTCGAGTTGCTTGAACAGTTCGGCGTGCAGTTCCAGCTCCTTGAGCCAGGCGGCCTTGTCGATGCTGGTCACGGTCTTGAACTGCTCGGCGCTGAAGTCCAGGCCGGTCCAGTTCATGTCTTCATAGCGGGGGCTGACGCCGGTGATGTGCTCGACGCCCTGGCCCTTGCCTTCGATGCGGTCGATCATCCACTTCAGCACGCGCATGTTTTCGCCGTAGCCGGGCCAGACAAACTTGCCGTCTTCGCCTTTGCGGAACCAGTTGGCGGTGAAGATTTTCGGCAGCTTCGCGCCCGAGGCTTCGAGTTTCTGGCCCACGTTGAGCCAATGCTGGAAGTAGTCGGCCATGTTGTAGCCGGCAAAAGCGATCATCGCGAACGGGTCGCGGCGCACCACGCCAACCTGGCCGGTGATGGCGGCCGTGGTTTCGGAGCCCATGGTGGCGGCCATGTACACGCCTTCCACCCAGTTGCGGCCTTCGGTGATCAGCGGCACGGTGTTCGAACGGCGGCCGCCAAAGATGAAGGCGTCAATCGGCACGCCGGCAGGGTCGTTCCAGGCCGGGTCCAGCGCCGGGTTGTTGGTGGCGGCCACGGTAAAGCGTGAATTGGGGTGGGCGGCCTTGGCGCCGGTTTCCTTGGCGATTTGTGGCGTCCAGTCCTTGCCTTGCCAGTCGATCAGGTGCGCCGGCAATGCCTTGCCGGGGGCGTCCTGCTCCATGCCTTCCCACCAGACGTCGCCGTCGTCGGTCAGGCCGACGTTGGTGAAGATCACGTTTTTGTCCAGGCTGCGCAGGCAGTTGGGGTTGGTCAGCATGTTGGTGCCCGGTGCCACGCCGAAGTAGCCGGCTTCCGGGTTGATGGCGTAAAGGCGACCGTCCGCACCCGGCTTGATCCAGGCGATGTCGTCGCCGATGGTGGTGACCTTCCAGCCTTCAAAGCCTGCCGGCGGCACCAGCATCGAGAAATTGGTCTTGCCGCAGGCCGAAGGGAAGGCCGCCGCGACGTGATACTTCTTGCCTTCGGGCGAGGTCACGCCCAGGATCAGCATATGTTCGGCCAGCCAGCCAGGGTTGCCGGAGCCGTCTTGCGAAGCCGCGCGGCCCATGTTGGAGGCGATGCGCAGCGCAAAACACTTCTTGCCCAGCAAGGCGTTGCCGCCATAGCCGGAGCCGTAAGACCAGATCTCGCGCGTTTCGGGGTAATGCACGATGTACTTGGTTTTGTTGCAAGGCCATTTCACATCTTGCTGGCCTTCGGCCAGCGGCGCACCCACGGTGTGCACGCAGGGGACGAATTCGCCGTCGAGGCCGAGCACGTCAAACACGGCTTTGCCCATGCGCGTCATGATCTTCATGTTGACGGCCACGTAAGGGCTGTCGGACAGTTCAATGCCGATGTGCGCGATGGGCGAGCCAAGCGGGCCCATGCTGAAAGGCACCACGTACATGGTGCGGCCCTTCATGCAGCCATCAAACAGGGGCTGCAGTGTGGTGCGCATTTCAGCGGGGGCCATCCAGTTGTTGGTCGGGCCGGCGTCTTCCTTTTTGGCCGAGCAAATGAAGGTACGGTCTTCCACGCGCGCCACGTCGGTCGGGTCGGAGCAGGCCAGGAAGCTGTTCGGGCGCTTGGCTTCGTTAAGCTTTTTGAAGGTGCCGGCGCCGACCAGTTGCTGGCACAGGCGCTGGTATTCGGCGTCGCTGCCGTCGCACCAATAAATGTTGTCGGGCTTGCACAAGGCCACCATGTCGGCAACCCAGGCAATCAGTTTGGCATTCTTGACGTAGGGGGGCGTGTTGAGGTTAAGCCCTTGCATCGCGGGGTGGTTCATCGAAAAAACTCCAAAGTTAAAAAGCGTTATTTCGGGAAACGTCGCGCGGCAACCTGGATGGTTGCGACACGGAGACGTTTATCGAAATAAGGCTTGGAAGCTTCCCTTTGCACAACAAACAGGTCCCGGTCGGCGGGCGGTGCGCAAGCTTCAAAAGTGCTGCGGCGCAATGACAAAAAGCGGCAGCGTGAGGCTGCTTTTCATCTTCCACGGATCGGCCAGTCCAATTCATTTTAAGAAGATCAGCGCGAGTTACCTGTAAGTTACAGGCAAAAGTTATGCATAACCGGCATGAGGTTATGCATAGACTGCGCCGGGGTTCCGGCAGTCATGACATCGGGGTGAAGAATGCCTGGACGGCCGTTTCGGCCCGCAGTTTCAGGCCGGTTCCTCGGTGAACAGGCTGAAGGGGTCGGGAAGTGGGCCGGGAAGAGAGTGGAGAAGAGGGCGCGGAGCCCCGGAAACAAAAAAGTCCGCAAGATGCGGACTTTCGGGGTGAGAGCGGGGGCTTTCAGGCCATGTAGATGGCGATAAACGCCAGCAGGAACATCAGCACGCCGCCCACCACGGGCAGAACAATGGGGATCAACGGAACGATCGCGTCGACGGCATCCTGCTCCTGGGCGGGAGTGGCGCTGTCGTGGGCTGCATTGGTGGTGTGGCTGGCTGGACTGGACATGGGGTTGATTCCTGAAATGCTTGAGAGTCTTGGCAGATTTTACCTGCATGAAGATGGTTACATGAAGATGCGGGCGACAAAGATGCCCGGCGCCTGGCTTGCGGTACCCTTTGCCATGCTTATTTGTGGAAGGAATACATGAAATCCCCAGCCCATTTCGCGCCTCAGCGGCGGTTCCGTTTTTTTTCAGCCGGTGCTGTTTTGTCCGCCGTGGCCCTGTTGTCGGCATGTGCTTCCGGCGGTCCCAACAGCGCCTCGGCAAAGCCCGTGCTCTATCCCAACGCCACCCTTAACCGGGTAGGTGACGCGCAAGGCCAGGCGGAGGCCAGCGCCTGCATGTCACGGGCCTCGGCCGCCGGGCTCAGCCCGTCGCAAAGCACCAACGAAGTCGGCCGGCGTGCCGGTGAAGGCGCAGCCGTCGGGGGTGTGGCTTCGGCGGTGGGTGCGCTGATCACCGGGCGCGGCGGCGAAGGCGTACTGCGTTCCGGCGCCGCGGGCGCCGCCGTGGGCGGCTCTGCGGGTGCGGTGTCAGGCGCGTTTCACAACGACAAACCCAACAGCACCTACCGCAGCTTTGTGCAGCGTTGCTTGAGTGAAAAGGGTTTTGAGGTGATTGGCTGGAATTGACGGGTCCCTCGCAGCGCTCAGTGCTGCTCTGACGCCTCGAAGCCGGCCGCATTCAGTGCCGCCAGCACTTGCTGGATATGGTCGCGCCCGCGTGTCTGGATCACCAGCTCGATCTCCACGTTCTGGACCGAGAGCATGGTGAAGGCGCGCTGGTGATGCACCTCGTCGATATTGGCCCCGGCGTCGGCCACAGTGGCGGTGATCTTTGCCAATGAGCCGGGAATGTCACGCACACTGACCTTGATGCGGGCCAGGCGCCCGGCGCGCACCATGCCGCGCTCAATGATGGCTGCCAGCAGCAGCGGATCGATGTTGCCGCCGCACAGCACCAGGCCGATCTTTTTACCTGCAAAACGCTCCGGGTACTTCAGCAGCGCTGCCAGCCCGGCCGCGCCGGCGCCTTCAACCAGGGTTTTCTCGATCTCGAGCAGCATGACCATGGCTTGCTCGATATCGCCCTCGTCTACCAGCACCAGGTCGTCAACCAGCTTCGCGATGATGGCCTGCGGGATGACGCCCGGCGTCCCCACCGCAATGCCCTCGGCGATGGTGCTGGTGCCCTGGGGGTGCCGGGTGCCCTTGATCGCATTGACCATGCCCGGGAAACGCGAGGTCTGCACACCGATGATTTCAATGCCGGGCTTGATCGCCTTGGCCGCCGTGGCCATGCCGGCAATCAGGCCGCCACCGCCGACGGCGATAACCAGCGTTTCGAGGTCGGGTTGCGCGTGCAGCATCTCCAGCACCACCGTACCCTGGCCCGCGACGATGGCTTCGTCGTCGTAAGGGTGCACGAAGACCAGGCCCTCCCGCTCAGCCAGCGTCAGCGCGTGGGTGCGTGATTCGTCCAGCGTATCGCCGTGCAGCACCACTTCGGCGCCAAAACCCCGGGTGCGTTCGATTTTGACGCCCGGCGTGAAGCGCGGCATCACGATCACGGCCCGTATGCCCAGGCGCTGTGCGTGGTACGCGACGCCCTGGGCGTGGTTACCCGCACTCATCGCGATCACGCCGCGGCGCCGTTCATCGGCTGAGAGCTGGGCCAACTTGTTACAGGCGCCGCGCTCCTTGAAGGACGCCGTGTACTGCAGGTTCTCGAACTTCAGGTAAATCTGCGCGCCCGTCAACTGGGAAAGCGTCCTGGACTCCACGCAGGGCGTATCGAGCAGGTGGCCCTGCAGGCGCTGGGCGGCTGTTTCTATATCTTTGAGACTAAGCATGGGAATTCCTCTGCGGGGCTATGGTGGGATTGTGCGGGATCATCTTTGCGCATCTTCGCAGGAGTTTCTGTGGTGCATTTCACACGTGGGGGTACAAGTAGCGTCTTCCATGATGCTTCAAGCTGCGTTATGGTGGAGTCTCATTGAACCAGGTCGCATCTGCGGTGCTCATAGCCAGTGAGGCGACGGTCTCGAAGCAGGGTATCTCACAGGCATGTCTACCAACCGTGTAGTTGCAAAGGGAGGTTTGTCCATGAGCAAGCGTTCCGTTAGCGAGCAGCAGTGGCTGCTGTCCCCCGGGCTGAAAGAAGCGCCGGTGCTGGACCTGATGTGCTCGCATTTCGTGCTGACGCTGGCGGCAAGGCAAGGCGCGAAGTTCAATGTGCGCCGCGACCTCAACAGCCTGCTCTCGCTTTCGGGCCGGCATCTCGTGTGGCCCCTGCCAGCGGTGCAGCGGTTGCGCGAGTTTCTTGGCCGCCGCTGCAAGGACAACGAGTTCTGGCGCGGCCATGAAAGCCTGACCGACACCGAGTTCATGGCGCGCCACGGCGCCTGGCGCGGCCCTTATGAAGAAGGCACGCTGTTCTTCTACCTAGACGAGCATGCGAAGGACCAGCCCAAGGACCTGCTCTCCGTGCTGGCCGCCACCGGCGAATGGCTGACCCAGGCGCTCAAGAAACAATCCACGCTGGTCGAGAAAAACATCGACGCGCTGGCCAACCTGTTGCAGCTCAACCGGGCCGAGCGTGCGCTGTTGCTCTACGGCACCCTGGCGCGCTACCAGCGCGACCTGCGCTCCCTGCTGGTGGAGTTCAAGGTCAACAATGCCCCCGAAGCGTATGCCGCCATCGCCGACGTGGCCGGCGTGAAGGCGCCCGAGGTTGCCGAAGCGCTGCGCGCCGGCTCGCGCCTGGAGCGCATCGGCATGGTTGAAAACCTGATTTCCGAGCACAACATCACCGACCTTGCCGACCTGATGAAGGTGAGTGAAAAACTGCCACCCGTGCTGATGCGCGAATACCGCGACCAGAATGAGCTGATGGCGGTCTTCACACGGCCGGCCGCGCACAGCAGCCTGGGTCTGGCGGACTTCGCTTTTGTGCACGACGATGCCCAGGTGCTGGTGTCGCTGTTGCGCAATGCGGTGGCCGGCAAGGAGCAAGGCGTGAATGTGCTGCTTTACGGCCCGCCCGGCACCGGCAAGACCGAACTGGCCAAGGTGGTGGCGCAGGCCGCCGGCCTGGACCTGTTCGAAGTCGAATATGCCGACCGTGACGGCAACTCGCTCAGTGGCCGCGACCGCTACCGTTCGCTGCAAATCGCCCAGGTCTTCCTGAAGGGCAGCACGCACTCCGCCTTGCTGTTTGACGAAGTCGAAGATGTGTTTCCCCCGATTTCCAGCGAAGCCGCGCAGCTGATGGCACGCTCCGAACAATTGCCCGTACCTGCCAGCGGGTCGGTCAGCGGCAAGGCCTGGGTCAATCAGATCCTTGAATCCAACACCGTGCCCACCCTGTGGGTCACCAACCGCATCGAGCAGATCGACCCTGCTTTTCGCCGGCGCTTTGCCTACCACCTGGAACTCAGGTCGCCGCCGCCGGGTGCTCGTGAAGGCCTGGTGCGCAAAACACTGGAAGGTGTTCATGTCAGCGATGCCTTTGTGGCCAAGCTGACGGCCCGCAAGGGCCTGACGCCCGCGCAAATACGCACGGCTGTCCGGTTTGCCCGGCTGGCCAGCGCGCCTGAAGACGCGGTAGACGCACAGGTGGACGCAGAAGGCATGCACGCCATCCTGTCGGGCGGCAGGCCGCTGTTGATGGAGTCGCTGATCGAGCGCCAGCTCAAGAATGCCGATGTGGCGCTGGGCAACAGGTCGGAAACTTCCGGCCGGCGCAACGCGACCACCTATGACCTTTCCATGCTCAATGTCGAATCCCGGTTCGAGGTACCGCGTATCGTCGAGGCACTGAAAAGCCGAAGCCACGGCAGCCTGTGCTTTTACGGCCCGCCGGGCACGGGAAAGACGGCATTGGCCGAACACATCGCCAAAGCACTGGATTTGCCGCTCATCATCAAGCAGGCCAGCGACCTGATGAGCAAGTATGTCGGTGAAACCGAGCAGAATATGGCAGCGATGTTCCGCGAAGCCGAAGCGGAAAAAGCCGTATTGCTGCTGGATGAAGCGGACAGCTTCCTGCAGGACAGGCGCGGCGCCCAGCGGACCTACGAGGTGACTGAGGTCAACGAGATGCTGCAGGGCATGGAGCGCCATGCGGGCATCTTCATCTGCACCACCAACCTGCTTGAAAGCCTGGACCAGGCGGCGCTACGGCGTTTTACCTTCAAAATCAAATTCATGCCGCTGACTCATGCCCAGCGTGAGCAGATGTTTGTCACCGAAGCACTTGGAGGCAATGCCGACCGGCTTGCGGCCCCGCTGCGGGAGAGGCTCGGCAAACTGGTGCAGCTGTGCCCGGGTGATTTCGCGGCCGTGAAGCGGCAGGTGGATATTCTCGCGGCAGAGTTTTCCAGCGAGGAATTTTTGGCCCAGCTGGAGGCAGAGCACCGCATCAAGCCCGAGGTACGCGAAGGGCGGGCCATGGGGTTCATGCAATAGGAACACGCGCTGTTACAGACGCTCCGTCAGGGCCGGATTGCTATCAAAAGAATAGCTGCTTGCGCCCGTCACTATTGGTCTGAGGCCTGATTTTTATACGCAAACCAGGTTGGCTTCGTTTTTACGCCGCACATCCTCGCTGACCTTCAGCTGCGCCTGCCGCACGATACGGCCGCCTTCAATCCACAGCAATTGCCCGGGCTGCAGCTGCTGCCAGTTTTCATTGAGCGTCAGCGGCTGGGTGGCGACGACACACAACCGGTCTTCCTGGACATTGGTTTGGGCAAAGTCGATGCTCAGGTCGGCGTCAACGAGCTTGGCGTGTGAAAACGGCCATTCCCGCACCAGGTAATACAGCCGTGTGGAGCAGTGCGCGAACAGGGCTTGCCCATTGGAGAGCAGGTAGTTGAATACGCCATACTCGCCCGTGCCTTCGCTCATGCTGCAGAGGGTTTCAAACACCGTGTCCAGCGAGCAGGGTTCGCGCGGGCTGATGGCCTTGAGTTTTTCCATCAGGGCGCAAAAAGCGCGTTCGCTGTCGGTGGTGCCGACGGACTGGTAGTTGCCGCCCAGGGCGGGAAAGTAATTGATCAGGTCGCCGTTGTGGGCAAACAGCCAGTGGCGGCCCCAGAGCTCACGTGTGAACGGATGGCAGTTCTCCAGGCGCTGCGGATCGCCCTGCGTCGCCTTGCGGATATGGGACACGACATTGCAGGACTTGATGGCATAGCTCTTGAGCAGCTCGGCCACGGGTGAGGTGGCGGCTGGCTGGCTGTCCATAAAAATGCGGCAGGCCTTGTCTTCAAAAAAGCCGATGCCGAAGCCGTCGCCATGATGGTCCGTCAGACCGCCGCGTGCGGCAAAACCCGTGAATGAAAAGCGAAGGTCTGCGGGTTTGGCGGCATTCATTCCGAGGAGTTGGCACATTCCGCTAGTGTCCCAGAATCTTGGAGAGGAAATCCTTCGCCCGGTCGGTCTGCGGGTGGTTGAAGAAGTCCGTGGGCGTGTTCTGTTCAACAATCTGGCCCTGGTCCATGAAGATCACGCGGTCGGCTGCTGCCTTGGCAAAGCCCATTTCATGCGTCACGCAAAGCATGGTCATCCCCTGCTCGGCCAGCGAGATCATCACGTCCAGCACTTCCTTGATCATTTCAGGATCCAGCGCGGATGTCGGCTCGTCAAACAGCATGATTTTCGGCGTGAGGCACAACGCGCGCGCTATCGCAACGCGCTGCTGCTGGCCGCCCGACAGCTGCAGGGGGTACTTTTGCGCCTGCTCCGCGATGCGCACGCGTTCGAGCTGATGCATGGCCCGCTCGGTCGCTTCCTTTTTGGACAGGCCCGCGACCCAGGTGGGCGACAGGGTCAGGTTTTCAAGCACGGTCAGGTGCGGAAACAGGTTGAACTGCTGGAACACCATGCCGACCTGCCGGCGCACGGAGTCGATCGCCTTGATGTCGTCGCCGAGGACGGAGCCGGCCACGGTGAGCTTGCCTTCCTGGTAGTCCTCCAGGGCATTGATGCAGCGGATCATCGTGGATTTGCCCGAGCCGGACGGCCCACAAATCACCAGGCGCTCGCCCTGCTGCACGTCCAGCTGCAAGTCGCGCAGCACATGGAAATTGTTGCCATACCATTTGTTGACTTTGTCAAAGCGGATGATGGGGTCGCTCATGGGGATCCTTGGTTTTTGTCAGCGGGCCTTGCCCACAGCCAGCCGCCGCTCTATCCAGAGGCTGTAGCGGGACATGGCGAAGCAGCAGGTAAAGTAAATCGCGGCGATAAAGAGGTAAGCCTCAATCTTGAACGGCCGCCAGTTCGGATCGGACCCGACAGCCAGCGACAGGGCCCCGGTGAGTTCATACAGCGACACGATGGTCACGAGGGAGGTGTCCTTGAACAGCGAAATGAAGTTGTTCATGATGCTTGGTACCACCGTACCCAGGGCCTGCGGCAACACGATCTTGATCTGTGTCTGCCAATAGCCCAAGCCCAGGCTGGCGGCTGCTTCGGTCTGGCCTTTCGAGAGGGACTGCAAACCACCCCGGACAATCTCCGCCATATAGGCCGCGGCAAACAGCGTGATGCCGACGATCACCCGGATCAGCACGTCGGGCGATTTGCCGATGGGCATGAACAGCGGAAACATGAAGCTGGCCATGAACAGCACGGAGATCAGCGGCACGCCACGAATCAGCTCAACGTAAATGACGCACAGGGTCTTGATGGCGGGCATGTTGGAGCGCCGCCCCAGCGCCACCGCCACCGCAATCGGGAAGGCAATCGTCATGGAGATCACCGTCAGCATGACGGTCAGCGGCAGGCCGCCCCACTGGTCGGTCGACACTTTGGATAGCCCGAACATGCCGCCGCTCATGAGCGTGAAGAACGCCGTCAGGACCACGACCCAGATCAATCCCAGCCAGGGTTTCCAGAACCAGCGGCTGCAGCTTGCAACCACCAGGCCCAGCAGCAAAAAGGTTGCCAGCTCCGGCCGCCAGTGCTCTGTCAGGGGGTAGCGGCCCAGCAGGATGATGCGGGCTTTTTCGTTGATCACGCCCCAGCATGCGCCTATGCCGCGTGCGGCCTGGCAGGCATCCGCGTCGGCCGCGGTCACGGCATTGAACACCGCCCAGCGAAGGGCCGACGAGGCGGCCCACAGCAACAGGGCGATGACCCCGACTGACACCAGCGCATTGCCGACGCTGGAAAACAGGTTGTTGCGCAGCCAGGGGCCCGGGCCCTCCATCTTGATGGGGGCCGGGCGCGGCGCGACGGGAACAAAGGTCTGGTTCATGTCAGCGTTCCTTGATGGCGGCGCGGCTGTTGAACCAGTTCATCAGCGCAGAGGTGGCCAGCGATGTGGTGAGGTAGATCAGCATGATGATGGCAATGCATTCGACGGCGCGGCCGGTCTGGTTGAGCGAGGTGTTGGCAATCGACACCAGGTCGGGGTAGCCCACGGCAACGGCCAGTGACGAATTTTTGGTGAGGTTCAGGTACTGGTTGGTCAGCGGCGGGATGATGACCCTCAGCGCCTGGGGCAGCACCACCAGGCGCATGGAGTGGCCGCGCGAGAGTCCCAGCGATGCGCTGGCCTCGTGCTGGCCCAGCGAGACCGAGGCAATTCCGGCGCGGACCACCTCCGCCACAAAGGCCGAGGTGTAGAGCACCAGCCCGAGCAGCACCGCCAGGTATTCAGGCGACAGCGCGCCACCGCCCTCCACCTGGGTTTCCGTCAGTTTCGGCAGGTTCCATTCGGAAGGTGCACCACCGGCCAGCCAGCCCAGCAGCGCACCGGCCGCGACCAGTCCCAGCACCACCCACAACACGGGGCGCGCATGGCCGGTCTGGTCAAAGTGGTGGCGTGCCCGGCGCGCATAAACAAACCCCGCCACACCACCGGCCGCCATGCCGACGAGGGCCAGCGTCTGCCCGAGATGCCACACCGGAAAGGGGTAAGACAGGCCGTTCTTGCTGATATACACCAGGCTGCCGATATGCAGGGCCTGGTCAATGGCCGGCAGGTATTCCGTGAACAGCAGGTACCACATCAACAGCTGCAGCAGCACCGGAATGTTGCGGAACATCTCGATATAGCCATAGCACAGGCCGCGGATCAGGGCGTTTCGCGAAAAGCGTCCCACGCCCAGCAGGGTTCCCAGCACGGACGTGAGCACAATGCCCACCACGGCCACGCGCAGCGTGTTCACCAGCCCCACGAGGAAGGCTTTCCAGTAGGGATCAATCGAGTCGTAATTCAGCCAGCCTTCCCCGATGTCGAAACCGGCGGGCTGAAACAGAAAATCAAAGCCGCTCTGGATGCCGCGCGTCTTCATGTTGCTCATGGTGTTGCTCACGAGCAGCCACACGAGGAAGACGATCAGGCTGACGGCCAGGATCTGGTAGACAACGGCGCGCGCCTGCTTGCTGCGCCAGGAAAAAACTCTGCGCCGCAGCGCCGGCGCCGGCCGCGCGGGAATCAGGGAATGCTCGGACATAAGGCGGTTACCCAAGTAAAACGGGCCGCTCGTCAACGGATGGTTGCGAGCGGCCCGTTGCGTTCAGCGCATCGGAAGGAGTCGTTCAGCGCACCGGCATGGCGTACATCTGGCCGCCTTTATTCCATTGATTGTTTTGGCCGCGCGGCAGTGCCAGGGGCGTTTTGGGGCCGACGTTACGGTCGAAGATTTCACCGTAGTTGCCGACGGCCTTGACGGCGCGAACCAGCCATTCCTTGTCCAGGCCCAGCAGCTTGCCGGTGTCTTCGCCACTACCGGTCAGGCGCATGACCACCGGGTCTTTGCTTTCCTTGGTCATGGCATCGACATTGGCCTGGGTCACGCCATATTCTTCCGCTTCGATCATGCCGTAGATCACCCATTTGACAATGGCGAACCATTCGTCGTCACCGCGGCGCACCATGGGGCCCAGTGGCTCCTTGGAGATCAGCTCTGGCAGGATCAGGTGGTCGGCCGGTACTTTGGCCTCCTTGTTGCGCACCGAGGCCAGGCCGGATGCATCCGTGGTGTAGGCCTGGCAACGGCCGGAGAAGTAGGCGGCGTTGACGGCTTCCTGCTTTTCAAACACGACAGGTTTCATGTTGAGGTTGTTGGCCTTGGAGAAGTCTGTCAGGTTTTTTTCCGTGGTGGTTCCGGACTGCACGCAGACGGTGGCGTTTTTCAGCTGCTTGGCGCTTTTGATCTTGCTTTTCACCGGGACCATGAAGCCCTGGCCGTCGTAGTAGGTGACGGCGGTCATGTGCAGGCCCAGAGAGGCGTCGCGCGTCAGCGAGAACGTGGTGTTGCGCGACAGGACATCAACCTCGCCGGACTGCAGGGCGGTAAAGCGCTGCTGGGCGTTCAGGGGAACCCACTTGATTTTGCTGGCGTCGCCCAGCACGCTGGCCGCGACGGCTTTGCAGACGTCCACGTCGAGCCCGGTCCAGGCGCCGTTGCTGTCGGCAGAGGAAAACCCCGCCAGCCCGACGTTCACGCCGCAAATCACCTGACCCCGTGCCTTGATGGCGTCCAGTGTCTTGCCGGCATGGGCAGGTGCCATGGCTGCAACAGTGAGGCCGGCCGCTGCAAGGGCAACAAGTCCATGTTTCTTTACGAGTTTGATCACGAGGATTCTCCAGTCAATAAGTAGGTCGACATCAGCACGAACCATGCCAATGGCGGATGCTAGCCCAACTATGGCGGGTACCTCTCAGGGCAAGCCCTTACTAGGCAAAGGCTAACCACGGCGAAAGATGCATAACCTTATGCGGGAATCCGGCTGACAGGGAACCCCAATCATCCCCGGCACAATGGCCTTCCGACAGCTTGCTTGCGCCGGTGGTACCGCAGCCAGGCAAGTTCCGGGTGAGTCCATTGGTACGAATCTTGCGCCGCATTTCCGCAAGGGCTGAATTTTCTGCTCCGGCTTTTGTCGGGTTCTGATGGACTTGCCGCGGACTTCATCCCCCAAACCCGAGCGGTCCCCGTTGGAGCCTGCGGCCGGGGGAGGGGTTTCACGTCTTGATGCATGTTACGAAAGCTCAATAACAATGGCTTTTCTTGAAGACTTGCGGGTGGCGCAGGAAGGCGTCTTGTCCCTGGGCTTCTGGGCATTGCAGGTGTACCGGTTGGGGCACCTGCGCTACCGGTTTCAGTCCAGGTTGGTGCGTTATCCGCTGGGTGCCGTGCACTTGGTGCTGGCCAAACTGGCTGAAATGTTTTGCGGCGTCACGATTGGCGTCTCGGCCCAAATTGGGCGGCGCCTGGTGATTGAGCATTCCGGTGCGATTGTGGTGCATGGCCGGGCCGTGATCGGGGACGACTGCATCATCCGCCAGGGCGTCACCATCGGCAACCAGCGTATCGACAGGCCGCTCGAGGCGCCGCACATCGGCGACCGCGTCAATATCGGCGCCGGCGCGAAGATCCTGGGGGCTGTACGGATCGGGGACGACGTCGACATTGGCGCCAATGCCGTGGTGATCACCGACGTCCCCGCCGGAGCCCTTGCCGTGGGTGTGCCGGCCCGCATTATTTTGAGGAGCCGTGACGATGCTTCCTGAAGCCAGCGAAACGCCTTGCACGGTCAGCATCGTCATCAAGGCCCTGAATGAAGAAAAGCGCATCGTGGCCGCGGTGGAAAGTGCACTGGCGGCCGTCCGGATGGTCGGTGGCGAGGTCGTGCTGGCCGATTCCTGTTCCAGCGACCGCACCGTGGCGCTGGCGTCTGCCTATCCCATCCGTATCGTGCAGCTGGCACGTGCCAATGAGCGCTGCTGCGGCATCGGCCCGCAGCTGGGTTACCAGCATTCGGCAGGCGAATTTGTGTACATCCTGGATGGCGACATGGAAATGCTGCCCGGGTTTTTGCCGCAGGCGCTGGCCTTCATGCAGGCGCACCCCGACGTGGCCGGCGTGGGAGGGCAGGTCGTTGAAATGAACACCAGCAGCCTGGAATACGTGGCGCGCGTGGAGCGCGGTTTGGGTCATATGCAGGCGGGCATGGTGGACCGGCTGGACATGGGCGGCCTGTATCGCAGAGCTGCGGTGGAGCAGGCCGGGTATTTTTCAGACCGCAACCTGCACAGCTATGAAGAGTTTGACCTGGCCATGCGCCTGCATGCCCGGGGCTGGAAGCTGTGGCGCCTGGGCACCGATTCCGTGCGGCACCATGGCCACGATGCGCCTCCCTATCAATTGCTGGTGCGCCGCTGGCGCAGCCGCTACATCTGCGGCCTGGGCGAAGTGCTGCGCGCGGCCTGGGGTGAGTCGCACCTGGGGCTGGTGCTAACGCGGGTGCGCGAGTTGCGGCTGTATGTCGCCGTGCTTGCGTGGTGGGCAGTGTTGCTTGCCGTTCTGGTGGTTCCCATGCCGTGGACAGCGCGCATCGGAGCCTTCTCCGGCATTGCAGCAGCACCCGTCCTGTTGATGGCATGGCGAAAACGCAGCGCCACCAAAGCCGTGTTCTCGGTCGTGTCGTGGTGCTTTAACGCCGCTGGCCTGGTACGCGGGTTGTTGACACCGCAGCGCCCTGCGCGGGCTGCCATAGACAGCGTCGAAATCCGCAATACGTCTGGCGCAACTTAAGCGGCCGGGCTGCCGGCACCGCACGGGAATCGGCCATCGGAAGCGAGGGCCTAATCCGCCCCGGCGCAGACGCGCAGCACTTCGGCCCCGTAGGCCTCGAGTTTTTTGACGCCGATACCACTGATGCCTTCGAGATCGGCAATGCCTTGCGGCGCGCGTTCTGCAATGGCACGCAAGGTTGCATCATGAAAGATCACGAAGGCCGGCAGGTTGTGTTCGCGGGCGACTTCGGCGCGCCAGGCTTTCAGGCGGGCCAGGCGCTCCAGTGCACCGGCATTGAGCGAGGCTTCGGCCATGCCTTTGGCGGAGGTTTTGGTGCCTTTTTTGGAACTGCCTTTGCGCCGTTCACCGGCGCCGGCCGACTGCTCGCGCAGCATCACGCTGACTTCGCCTTTGAGCACCTGGCGTGCATCAGGCAACAGCTGCAACGTGTTGAACGCATCGGGGTCGACCCGCACCATGCCCTTGGCGATCAATTGGCGTAACACGCCACGCCACTGCACTTCGGACAGGTCGGCGCCAATGCCGAAGGTGCTGAGCTTGTCGTGGCCGTACTGCAATACTTTTTCGGTCGCCTTGCCGCGCAGGATGTCCATCAGGTGGCCTGCACCAAAGCTGATGCCGCTGGCCTGCTGCACGCGGTAAATGCAACTGAGCATCTTGCGTGCGGCTTCGGTCGCGTCCCATACCACCGGCGGCTGCAGGCAGTTGTCGCAGTTACCGCAAGGCTGACTGTCTTCGCCGAAGTAATGCAGCAGGCTGACACGCCGGCAACGCGTGTCTTCAGCCAGCGTCAACAAGGCATCCAGCTTGCCGCGCATGACCTGCTTGAACTCTTCGCTGGCGGCTTCGCTGGTGTCTATCATGCGGCGCTGGTTCACCACGTCCTGCAGGCCGTACGTCATCCAGGCGTTGGCGGGGAGGCCGTCGCGGCCGGCACGGCCTGTTTCCTGGTAATAGCCTTCGATGTTTTTCGGCATGTCCAGGTGCGCGACAAAACGCACGTCAGGTTTGTCGATGCCCATGCCGAAGGCAATCGTTGCGACCATCACTGTGCCTTCCTCGCGCAGGAAGCGGTCTTGCCGCTGCTGGCGCAGGGCACTGTCCAGGCCCGCGTGGTAGGCCATGGCCTTGAGGCCGGCATCCTGCAGGGCTTCGGCAATTTCCTCCACGCGTTTGCGTGACTGGCAATACACAATGCCGGCTTCTCCGGCGTGTTCGCTTTCAATGAATCGCAGCAGCTGGCGTGTGGCGTCGGTTTTTTCGACGATGGTGTAGCGGATGTTCGGCCGGTCAAAGCTGCTGACGAATGCGCGTGCGTCTTCCAGCTTGAGCCGCTCGATCATGTCCTGCCGTGTCAGCGCATCCGCGGTCGCCGTCAGCGCGATACGCGGCACGTTCGGGAAGGTTTCGTGCAGCAGGCTCAATGACCGGTATTCGGGCCGGAAGTCGTGGCCCCACTGACTCACGCAATGCGCTTCGTCAATCGCAAACAGGCTGAGCAGGCCGCGTTCATGCAGCGAGCCGAGCAGTCCCTTCATGCGCGGGGTGTTGATGCGCTCGGGTGCGGCATAAAGCAGCGTCAGCTCGTTGCGCAGCAATTGCTTTTCAAGCTGGCTGCTTTCTTCAAAGCTTTGTGTCGAGTTTAAAAATGCGGCGGACACGCCGGCCTCATGCAGGGCGCCCACCTGGTCATGCATCAGCGCAATCAGCGGCGAGATCACCACCGTGACCCCGTGGCCGGCGTTTTGCCGCACGATGGCCGGGATCTGGTAGCACAGTGATTTGCCTCCGCCGGTGGGCATCAGTACCAGGGCATCGCCGCCGCGAACTACATGGTCCACGATGGCCTCCTGCGGGCCGCGGAAGCTGTCGTAGCCAAAAACCCGGCTGAGCACGTCCAGGGGTGTCGGCAAAGGCGCAGAAATGGGCAGTGAAGACAAGGTGTTAAGCCGGAAAGTCGGTGTGGTGAAAATGAGTGCTATGAAAATAGGAGCTGCTTGCGCAAGATCCATAAGGGCTGGAGGCCTGTTTGACACATAAATAGCGGGGAAAACCGGCTACATCTGCTCCCAGGGCAGGCCGTCAAAGCGCCAGCCGGAAAGGGTGGAGCGCTGGAACTGTTCGTCGAGCTCACCTTCAAAGCCGTGCACCACATGCTGCACATCAGAAAAGCCGGCTGCTTCCAGGGCCTTGCCGGCGTCCAGCGTGCGCTTGCCGGAGCGGCAGATCAGCAGCACCGGCTGCGCCTTGCCGGCAGCTTCGCGCGCCACGGCGTCGGCGAACTTTTGCGGGTCTGGCTGCAGGTCGGGGTATTCGTACCACGGCACGTTGACCACGCCTGGGGGGCGGCCGACGTACAACGACTCGATCTCCATGCGCACGTCCACAAACAGCGCGTCAGGGTGTGCCTGCAGCCAGGTCCAGGCTTCTTTGGGTTGAAAGTTTTTCATAGTCGGGGCTGATAGTCTAAGCCCCCACGGTCGCTCACTTCGTGTGGCTCCCTGCCCCCGAGGGGGCCGCCCGCCTGTGGCCCGGCAAAGCCGGTTCCACGGCTTATGCTGGCTTGGAGCCTTATCGAACGCAGAATGCCCGGCTGAAAACAGGGGCGCTATCCGCGGGTCCGCTGGAAATGACGCAGCGCCTTAAAATCGGGCCATGAAGCCAATCATCTACACCCGCGGCCAACAACTGCCGGCCATCCTGGAACAGCGTATCGCCATCCTCGACGGTGCGATGGGCACCATGATCCAGCGCTTCAAGCTCAACGAGGCCCAGTACCGCGGCGAACGCTTCAAGGACTTCCACAAGGACGTGAAGGGCAACAACGAGTTGTTGAGCCTGACGCGCCCCGACGTGATCCAGGACATCCATGAGGGCTACCTGGCTGCGGGCGCCGACATGATTGAAACCAATACCTTCGGCGCGACTACCGTGGCGCAGGCCGACTACGACATGGCCGACCTGGCCGTCGAGATGAATTACGAGTCGGCCCGCATCGCCCGTGCCGCGTGCGACAAGTTTTCAACACCCGACAAGCCGCGTTTTGTCGTCGGCGCCCTCGGCCCCACGCCGAAGACGGCCAGCATCAGCCCCGACGTGAACGATCCGGGCGCGCGCAACACCAGCTTCGAGGAGTTGCGCAAGGCCTATTACGAACAGACGGAGGCGCTGGTCAAGGGCGGCAGCGACGTGCTGCTGGTCGAGACCATCTTCGACACGCTCAATGCCAAGGCGGCGCTGTTTGCCATCGATGAGTACTTCGACAACTCCGGCGAGCGCCTGCCCCTGATCATCAGCGGCACCGTGACCGACGCTTCGGGCCGCATCCTGAGCGGACAAACCGTGACGGCCTTCTGGCACAGTGTGCGCCATGCCGCACCACTGGCAGTCGGCCTCAACTGCGCACTGGGCGCCACCCTGATGCGCCCCTACATCCAGGAGCTGGCCCGCGTGGCCGGCGACACCTTCATCAGCTGCTACCCCAATGCCGGCCTGCCCAACCCCATGAGCGACACCGGCTTTGACGAAACACCCGACGTGACGTCCCGCCTGCTGCGCGAGTTTGCCGAGGAAGGCCTTGTCAACATCGTGGGCGGTTGCTGCGGCACCACTCCGGATCACATAGGTGCCATCGCCCATGCGGTTGCGCCGGTCGCCAGCCGCTCCCTGCAGCGCGGCGCCTTCTACAAAGAGGCCGCCTGAGGGCAGCGCTGCCCCGCATCACTTCCGGGTGATGCCGTCGGGTGGCCGAAAAAGCCGGTTCTCAGATGCGCGTGTACTTAATAAGTATGCATATGAGATGACGTGCCCGGCGATGTCCCGAAAAGTCATATTTCGCGGCTATAGTCAGGCCCCTTTGCCGAACCCTGTTTTCATTCTCCGGCGCTGCGCCCTGCAGCGTTGATGGTTCGGCAAAACAACGCAACACAACACAACCAAGGAAATCATGAAGGTGGGTTTATTCATCAAGGCCGCAGCGGCATTCACGTTGGCGATGACGGCTTTCGCAGGCCATGCACAACTGTCGCCCCAAAAACCGGTGACGATCGTCGTGCCCTATCCAGCCGGCGGCCCGCTGGACAACGCTGCGCGCATCCTGGCCGAGAAGCTGCGTCCCCTGCTCAAAACCGAAGTCACGGTTGACAACCGGCCGGGGTCCGGCGGAAACGTGGGTGCGGCCCTCGTCGCCAAGGCACCTGCAGACGGCCATACGCTGGTGATGGGGGCGGTGGCCACCCATGCCATCAACCCATGGCTCTACCCAAACATGCCCTACGACGCATTGAAGGACTTCACGCCCATCACGTTGGTGGCGCGGGTGCCGAACGTGCTGGTCATGAATGCCGAGACGGCCAGGCGGCTGAAAATCAAGGACACCAAGGACCTGATTGCCTACGCACGCAAGAATCCCGGCCGGCTGAACTATGCCTCCGGCGGCAATGGAAGCGCCGGCCACCTCGCGGGCGAGCTGTTTAAAAGCCTGGCCAAGATCAGCGTGGTGCACCTGCCTTCCAGCGGCTCGGCCCAGGCGCAGGCTGGCCTGCTGTCCGGCCAGACCGACCTGATGTTCGACAACCTGGCCTCTGCCAGCGCCAACATCAAGTCGGGCAAGCTGGTCGCTTTTGGCGTGACCACCATCAACCGCTCCAGCAGCTTCACGGAAATTCCGACCATCAATGACGTGTTGCCCGGCTTTCACATCAGCACCTGGTTCGGCATCTTTGGCCCGGCCAACCTCCCCAAAGCCACGGCAGACCAGCTGCAGAGGGCATTCGCCGACGCGCTCAACACGCCCGATACCGCAGAAAAGTTTGCACGCATGAGCGCGACCCCCAGCCCCATGAGCTCTGCCGACTTTGCCTACATGGTGATGAAAGAGCACGCCGATTATGGACGCCTGATCAAGGTCGCCAAAATCAAGCTCGACTAAATCGAAAGGGCGGAAAGGGCGGAAAGGGCGGCTAGCCTGGCGCCTTCCCCGCTTTTCTGCCAGACGGAAATCAGCCCGGCATCAGCCGGTCGATTTCCTGCTGCATGGCTTGTACCAGCTGGCTGTACATCTTGAGTTTTTCGCTGGTGTCGCGCAGCCGTTCGGCGATGCGCAGCGAAACGGCAAACATCAGTTTGGCCGCAGTCACCGGTTGCTCTTCCCCCATTTTTTCAAGCGCTGCGCGCGACAGCACGGCGCAGCTCACGTCGCTGCTGGCAGTGCATGACGCCAGCCGCGCCTGGCCGTCGACCAGGCCCATTTCGCCGATCAGGCTGCCGGGGCCCAGCACCGTGATGGTGACCGGCGTGCGGCGGCTGACCACAATGCTTTCGACAGTGACTTCGCCTTCGAGCAGCAGCACCATATAACCGGTATCGCTCTTGTCGCCTTCGCGGATGAAGGTCGTTCCCTCGGAAATCCTGCGCGGCGTCATGTAGCTGACGACAGTGAAAGCCTCTTCGGGCGTGAGCTGCATCAGGGCGGTTGGTGCAATCAGCAGCCTGGCGGCAAGCTCGGCCGTGCTGGAGCCCTCAATGGCCCGCATGCGGTCTTTGGGACGCATGGACTCGGGCGCATCGGGCGTTCCCCGCTGTTTTCTGCCGAACAGGTTTTCAAACATGGTGGCTCCGGCTATCCCCTGGACTTTTGTTGGTATCTCTTGCCATTGGTGCAAGGATATGGCGCGGGCGGCGTTCAGCCCTTAAAATGATGGTAACCCAAGGAGCGTTGCAGCGAACACAAGCGTTCGTCAGGCTTGGGTTACAGGCGGCGGCTTCCGGCGGCCCCTGCGGCAACGACGCTCACCTTTGCCTCAAGGTGAGTCCGTGTCTGAAACTGAATCTTTGCCCAATGTTCCCCCCATGAAGCTGTCCGGCCTGGAGCCGGTCGCCATCGGCGCGGGCACGCTGTTTGTCAATATTGGCGAACGCACCAACGTCACCGGCTCCAAGGCCTTCGCCCGCATGATCCTCAACGGTGAATACGAGCAGGCGCTGGCCGTGGCCCGCCAGCAGGTCGAAAACGGCGCCCAGATCATCGATATCAACATGGACGAGGCCATGCTGGACAGCCAGGCCGCCATGGTGCGCTTCCTGAACCTGATCGCCAGTGAGCCCGACATCGCGCGTGTGCCCATCATGATCGACAGCTCCAAGTGGAGCGTCATCGAAGCCGGCCTGCGCTGCATCCAGGGCAAGGGAATCGTCAACTCGATCTCGATGAAAGAGGGTCTGGAGCCCTTCAGGCAGCAGGCCAAGCTGCTCAAGCGCTACGGCGCGGCAGCGGTGGTGATGGCTTTTGATGAAAAAGGCCAGGCCGACACCTATGAGCGCAAAGTCGAAATCTGCGAGCGCGCCTACCGCGTGCTGGTCGACGAGCTGGACTTTCCGCCCGAAGACATCATCTTCGACCCGAACATTTTCGCGATCGCCACCGGCATCGAAGAGCACAACAACTACGCGGTCGATTTCATCAACGCCACGCGCTGGATCAAGCAGAACCTGCCGGGCGCCAAGGTCTCTGGCGGCGTGTCCAACGTGTCCTTCAGCTTTCGCGGCAACGACCCGGTGCGTGAAGCCATCCACACCGTGTTCCTGTACCACGCGATCCAGGCGGGCATGGACATGGGCATCGTCAACGCCGGCATGGTCGGCGTGTACGACGACCTGGACCCTGTGCTGCGCGAGCGCGTCGAAGACGTGGTGCTCAACCGCACACCGGTCTACAAGCCGGGCGAGCCTGAGCTCACGCCCAGCGAACGCCTGATTGAAGTGGCCGAGACTGCCAGGAGCGGCGCCAAGGACGACAGCAAGAAGAATGAATGGCGTGCCCTGCCGGTGCGCCAGCGCCTGTCGCATGCGCTGGTCCACGGCATGAACGAGCACATCGTGACTGACACCGAAGAGGTCTACCAGGAGATCCTTGCGGAGGGCGGCCGGCCGCTGCACGTCATCGAAGGCCCGCTGATGGACGGCATGAACATCGTCGGTGACCTGTTCGGCCAGGGCAAGATGTTTTTGCCCCAGGTCGTCAAAAGCGCCCGTGTGATGAAGCAGGCCGTGGCGCACCTGCTGCCCTACATCGAAGCCGAAAAGCTGCTGCTCGAAGCCGCCGGCGGTGACGTCAAGACCAAAGGCAAGATCATCATCGCCACGGTCAAGGGTGATGTGCACGACATTGGCAAGAACATCGTGACGGTGGTCTTGCAGTGCAACAACTTTGAAGTCGTCAACATGGGCGTGATGGTGCCCTGCCATGAAATATTGGCGCGCGCCAAGGTTGAAGGCGCCGACATCGTCGGGCTGTCGGGTCTCATCACCCCCAGCCTGGAAGAAATGCAGTATGTGGCCGCCGAGATGCAAAAGGACGATCATTTCCGCATCAAGAAGATTCCGCTGCTGATAGGCGGCGCCACCACCAGCCGCGTGCACACGGCCGTCAAGATCTCCCCGCACTACGAAGGCCCGGTGGTGTATGTGCCCGATGCGTCACGAAGCGTGAGCGTGGCGCAAAGCCTGCTGTCCGACCAGGCCGCCAGATACATCGAAGAGCTGTATACCGACTACGACAAGGTGCGCACCCAGCACGCCAACAAAAAGCAGGTACCGATGTGGCCGCTGGCCAAGGCCCGCGCCAATCCCACGTCAATGGACTGGGCCCACTACACACCGCCCGTGCCCAAGTTCATTGGCCGCCGCGTGTTCAAGAACTTCGACCTGTCGGAGCTGGCCCAGTACATCGACTGGGGTCCTTTCTTCCAGACCTGGGACCTGGCCGGAGCCTTCCCGGCCATTTTGAAAGACGAGGTGGTGGGCACCGAGGCTGTGCGCGTGTACGCCGACGCGCAGCGCATGCTCAAGCGCCTGATCGAAGGCCGCTGGCTCACCGCCAACGGCGTGATGGCGCTGTACCCCGCCAACAGCGTGGGCGACGACATCGAGATCTACACCGACGAGTCGCGCAGCGAAGTGGCCATGACCTGGTACGGCCTGCGCCAGCAAACCGAAAAAACCGCAATTGACGGCGTGATGCGCCCCAGCCGTTGCCTGGCTGATTTTGTCGCACCCAAGGTACTTGCTCCTGAATTGATAGCTGCTCGCGCTGAATATGCGGGCGCTGCGGGAAAAAACATCTCAAAAATTCCGGACTACATCGGTCTTTTTGCCGTCACGGCAGGCATTGGCGCCGAGAAAAAGGAAAAGTACTTCCTGGATGACCACGACGATTATTCGTCCATCATGCTCAAGGCGCTGGCTGACCGCCTGGCCGAAGCGTTTGCCGAAAGCCTGCACCAGCGCGTACGCAAGGATTTGTGGGGCTATGTGCCGGCCGAGTCACTGGACAGCGAAGCCTTGATCGCCGAAAAATACCAGGGCATACGCCCGGCGCCAGGTTATCCGGCCTGCCCGGACCACAGCGTCAAGAAAGAAATGTTCGAGTTGCTCAAGGCCGAAGAGGTCGGCATGGCGCTGACCGAAAGCCTGGCCATGACACCGGCGGCCAGTGTGAGCGGCTTTTATCTGAGCCACCCGCAAAGCGCCTACTTCAACGTCGGCAAGATCGGCGACGACCAGCTGCAGGACCTGGCCAAGCGGCGCGGCCTGAAGGCCGGCGAGTTGCAGCGCCTGCTGGCACCGAATCTCTGAAAAGCCGTTCACGGTGCGGTGCAAACCGTGAACAGTTTTCAGGGCTGCCGTTGCAATTCGCGTTTACGGCGACTTTGCCGGAAAATAACCTGCGTTTACATAAATACACAGCCGCCTGCCAAAGCGTGTTTACCTTCGCGGCATGGGAAACGTTGAACAACCATAGATGAACTCCCGCCACGGGACCGATTGATTTCACCAGAGGGAATTGCCATGAACACATCCACCGAAACTCTTCAGCCGGGCCAGCAGGCCCCGTCGGCCAGCAAGCCCTTGTGGGCCGCCGTCGGCATACTGGGAGTGGCCGTTCTGGCCATGGGCGGCACCATGATTTACCAGATGCGCAACCCGGTCACGGCGACGCCGGTGGCACTCGCAGCACCGCAAGCCGCGCCGCTAGTGGCGCCGCCCATGGCCGCGGCCAGCAATGCGGCGGACGACATGGCTGAAAAGCCGGTTGCCGCACCCGCCAAGCCCGCGCCCGTGCCGACCAAGAAAGTGGTCAAGCCGACACCAAAACCGGCACCCGCCCCGAGTTATGCGGGCATTTCGCCCGCGCCGGCCCCTTACCCTGCACCGGTCGCCGTAGCGCCGGCGCCTGTGTGCCATGTGTGCGGCGCGGTGGAATCGGTGACGCCGGTTGAGCGCTCCACCAAGCCGGCCGGCCCTGGCGTAGGTGCTGTGGCGGGTGGCGTGCTGGGCGCCGTGCTCGGTAACCAGGTCGGCCATGGCGGTGGGCGTACGGCAGCCACCATCCTGGGTGCGGTGGGTGGCGGTTTCGCCGGCAACGCCATCGAAGGGCATGTTCGCAAGGAAACGGTTTACCAGGTCGGCGTGCGCATGGAAGACGGTTCTCACCGCCTGGTAGAAGTTGCCCAAGCTCCCAGTGTTGGCAGCCGCGTGACGGTGGAAGGGGCGACCTTGCGGACCCAGGACGGCGCCAGTTACGGCCCCAAACCGCCGCCGGCCCCCGTGGTCACGCAGCAGCAGTCTCCCGGCTACAGCAACCGCTGATCTAGTCAGAGACCGGAAGGCGCAAGCTTTAGTGCGCCTGCTTGTGTGGGCGCTTGCCCCGTTGAGTCTCCCTTCTGATGCCGCGCGGGATTCCTTCGCGCGGCACGCTCCCTTTTATGCTTCGACGGTGCGATGCTTGGCGCTATGATGGCCCCGCCATCACAAGGAGGATCGCATGCGTCGTTTTTTTGTGGCCGTGCTGGTACTTGCCGGAAGTCTGCACGCCTTTGCGGCAGGACCCAAACCCGGACTGAACAACCTGGAATTTGCCGGTGCGCACGACCAGAACACGCCCGTACTGCTGAGCGCTGCCTCACGCCCCGTGCCTTTTCGCGGCGCTGATGGGCGTGTGCACATCGACTACGAGCTGCAGGTCACCAATGCGCGGGCCGCGCCGGTCAAGCTGGTATCGCTGGAGGTATTGGATGCCGCTTCCGGCAAGGTGTTGACCACCGTCGCCGGGGCGGATGTTGCGGGCAGTTTTTCGTTGCTGGACGGCGCGGGCGGTGACAGCATCGGCGCGGCACAGGCCGGTTTGTTCTGGATTGACGTAGTGCTGGAGGCCGGCCAGGCTCTCCCCAAAGCCCTGTCGCATCGCGTGGTGACCTCCGCACCTGAAGTCAGGCTCACGGCCGCCGTCAAACCTGCGAGTGAAGGCCTTGTCCAGACGTCGCAAACCGGTGGCACCGTGTCTGTCAGCACCCGGCCCGCGCCGTTGATCGGCCCTCCGCTTGAGGGCTCCGGCTGGGTTGCGTTCAATGGCTGCTGCAGGGAGGTTCCGCACCGGCGTGCCGGCATCCCGGTGAACGGCGTTCTCTACGTCAGCCAGCGGTTTGCAATCGACTGGATCAAGATAGACGCGAACTCGCAGCAAAGCAACGGCGACAGCAACAAGAACGAAAACTGGCCGACCTATGGGCAAAAAGCGATTGCCGTAGCGGATGCCAAAGTGGTTTCCGTGCTCGACGGGCTGCCTGAGCGGGTGCCTAACGCCTTGCCGCCCGACACGACCATGCAAAACGTGACGGGCAACCATGTGATCCTGGACCTGGGACGTGGCTACTACGCGTTTTATGCACATCTGCAGCCGGGCTCGCTGAAGGTGGGTGTCGGCGACCGCGTCAAGCGCGGCCAGGTGCTGGCGCTGCTGGGAAATTCCGGCAACACCACTGCACCGCACCTGCATTTCCATGTGTCGGACGGCATCGGCCCCTTGTCATCGCAAGGGGTGCCCTACGTGATCGACGCGTTTACGGCCAGGGGGGTTGCTACGGACGTGACCGATCAGGGCAAAGTGGTGTGGACGGCATTGCCGCAGCAGCAGGCCATTCAGCGCGCCACCCTGCCCATGAATGGCTACGTGGTTGATTTCCCCTCTTTGAAGTGAAGCTTGGGCGCTGCGAGCTACGCATTCCCTTGACGCGTGGCACGGCCCCGGCGGCCACCGTACCAACATGTTCAGACTTGCACTAACCCTTTTTGGCGGCGATGCGCTCGTGAAGCGCTGGAAGATCTTTCTGGTGGCGGGCCTGCTCGCGGTGTTGCTGGGTGTCGTGGTGCTGATAGACCTGGTCGATGGTGTGACCGACATGGCCGGCTGGGTGTTCGGCGCCGTGTTGCTGTTGCAAGGGCTGGTGGAACTGGTGATAGGCACCACACACACACGTGCGCGGCGGCGCTTTGAAATGTTGCGCGGCGCGGCCATGGTGGTGTTTGCCTGTCTGCTGCTGGACTTCCCCTGGGACAATTCGATTGCTGCAGCCGTTCTTTTCGCCGCCGCATTTACCTTCAATGGACTGGTCCGCATTGCGTCAAGTCTTTTGATCCGGTATCCGAACTGGCGCATCTCCAACATCATCGGTTGGGGTTATCTGGTCATGGCGATATTGCTGGTGACCGACTGGCCCCTGCCTTCCGCGATGAACGTGTCTTTTTGCACCGGCCTTGCACTGATGGCGGGCGGCTACGTCGTGATGCGCGGCGCCTGGCGCCTGCAACGCTTGCCGCCGGGGTCACGGCTTGCGGCCATCGAGCTCTATAAAAGGAAAAGGGAGATGGGTGCCAGTACGCCGCTATCCCCCCCGCACGCAGGTGCCAGCATGTCCGGCGAACAGATGGTGATTCACATCTGGACCGCCGTGGATCAAAGCGAAGAACGCATCCGGCTTCCGCTGGTCGACCGGTACATCGCGGCCCTCTCCCGCAAGGGCAGCGTTACTACCGGCCATGTCGCGCTGGAGTGCGGGCCGCAGCTGTATATCAGCCACCATCCACGCGTGCGCCTGACCATCACGCAGCGCAACATTGTCGACCAGGTGCGCGCCACACAAAGCAACGACCATCCAGGCATGTGGCTTCCTTCTTATGAGCAGGAAGCCGGTGCGACGCGCCCTTCAACCTTTCGCATCCGCTTTCGCCTGTTTAACCGCGGCCACCTGCAGTCATTCTGGGAAGCGTACCGTCAGGACGACACCTATAACCTGACGCATCGCAACTGCTCGGTGGTCGTGACCGAGGCTATCGACGCCGCGATGGAAGGTGTATTTGCCGACAAACCTTTCTGGCGAACCCTGCTGCGCCTGGCCTTTCACCCAGACATGTGGCTGGCCGGAAGCGTTCGGGTGCGTGCCGAATCGATCGCGTGGACACCCGGGTTGGCGCTGGATTATGCCGGCGCGATCCGGCGCATCACCCACCCGCATCAGGACTTGAGGGTGCACCTTGCGCGCTGGTGGAAGACGCGCCGGCCCCAACGTCAGCGCGCAAAAAAAATCCCTTGAAAGCTCAGCGAGAAGGTTGACCTGCGCTGTGTGAAGGTCGGACTCCCGAAGTCCGGATTTAGTGGCCGTTCCAGGGTCCGGCGACACCCATCCAAAAGGAAAAAGCATCAGGGCTGACGAACCTCAAAGGCGCAGCCCTTGCTGCAGGCAACCTGTCTGCGTTCGACAGCCGGTGCATGTACGGCGCGTGTCGCACTGGTGCTATTGGCCATTCCCGCTTGCGGGAGCTGCATGGGCCGTAGATACCGCCCTCTGTCCGTTGTGAGGGATTCCGTTCACAAAGCCGCAGTCATGCCTGGCTCAACAGCGGTTTCTTCGGGTATTTCCGCCTGCTGCCAAAAATGTCCACTTGGTTTGCATCGGCACAACGAAAAATTACATAAGGAAACATATACAACTAATAGGGTTGTTAAAAAGTTCCACTTCTGTCACATCAGACTAACAAAGTAGTAAATTTAGTATTAGAAAAATCGCAACATAGTTAATCTTCGTACTGTTTGTTACCAGTATGTTGTCTGACATGAGACATGCCGAGTGAACGCTGTACGTCCTCTGCCAGCGTTGACTCGGTGCTCCTGCGGACTGCCTACCGGCACGGTTCCCAAGCATTCAAAGAGTCGAACTGCCTATGTTGTCCTCGAAATTTCTGGCGAAAGCCTCTGCCGGCTCCTTGCTTCGTGCTGCGGCTCTCGGATTGGCCATTGGATTGATGCCCGTTGCGGCCCAAGCCTTGACGGCTTCGGTGACCGCGATCATTCCGGCGCAAGGGATGTATCCCGGCGAGACGGCAACCTTGCGGATTACCTTGTCCAACAGCGATCCGGTGCCCGCCACCAACGTGGACTTCAGCAACAGCCTGCCTGGCCTTCTGCCCAACGGCCTCAGCGTTGCGTCTGCGGCCATAAATGGTTGCGGTGGGGCTTTGACCGCCAACCCGGGAACTCAGGCGCTTGCCCTGGCTGGCGGTACCATACCTGCCGCCGCCGGCGGGATTGACGGCCAGTGTGTCATCGATATTCCGGTGACGGTCGGCACCTCGACCGGCAACGCAACCTCCTATGCGTATCAAATCCTCAATGGCGCGGTCACCAGTACCGGCGGAAGCAACGTTGGAGACGTGTCGCAGACCTTTACGGTGCGGGCGCTGCAGCAACCGCAAATTTCGAAGGCATTCACCAGCTCGACGCTGGTACTGGGAGGCGCTTCGACACCTCTGACCATCACGCTGGTCAACCCGAACCCGGTGGCAATTTCCGGGTTCAGCATCACCGATAACTTTCCCCAGCTCGGTGGCAGCGCCATCATGAAGGTCGCGGCAACGCCCGGCGCGAATGCAACCTGCACCAGCGGTCCGGTACCGGCCTTCAATCCCGCACCGGCAGCGGGCGCAACCAGTGTGACCGGCACCGGAGATCTGCCGGCAAACGGGAGTTGCACCTTCGTTGTGAATGTGGAGGCGAACCAGACCAACGGCCAGTTCTCGACCGGTGCCCAGAACAACATCATCAACCGGAGCACCGACTTCACCAATGTGCTTGGACTGCCCGCCCAGGCCAATGCGCAGGCCAGCGTGACGGTCCGGTCTCCGCTCGGTGTGTCCAAGGGCTTTACGCCCAGCACCTCCCTTTCAAGCGGTGCCACGGGCTTTCTTACCCTCACCTTGAGCAATAGCGGCAATACGCCACTGACTGTCACCACCTTTGATGACACGCCGATCGACGGGATTGGTGGCGTCGACCCGACAAAAGGGTTAAACGTCACATCGGCGGTGACCAGCTGTGCGGGCGGCGCCGCTGCCGCGATCAACAGCAACAAAGGCGTCAGGCTGACCGGCGGGACCATTCCCGCCAATGGCAGCTGCACGGTGACAGTGAACTTCACCGCAGCTGTTCAGGTGAACGGCGTGCCGGTGACCTACACCAACAGCATCCCCCAAGGCGCCGTGGATGTGGGCGATCCCGCCATCAAGAGCCAGGCGGTATCGGCCACCATCCTGGTTGCCGACGACCTCCGTGTTCTCAAATCGGTACAACCCACGACACCTGTGGCGCCGGGCAACCCGATCCAGTACCAGATCACCGTGCAAAACTTCGGCGCTGGTGCGATCAATACCGTATCGGTGACGGACAACTTCACCAACGGCCAGACATTCCTCACCGGCACGATCAACGGCTTGAATTACACGCCGACTGTCAGCGCGGGCTGCGGCAACGTCAACTCTGCGAGCGCACTGGGCAGCAATGCGCCGGTCTTTACCATTGACACCGTCCCGGCCCGCACCAGTGTCAGCGTACCGGGTGCCTGCACCATCACCATGTGGGCCATGGCGTCCACTGTTGCGGTGGCCACCTCGAACAACGTCATCGCTGCCGGTGGGGTTTGCTACAACGGCGGCGCCACTTGCAACGGGGGTGCTTCCAACTCCACCAGCGTAGGCACCAACCCGCCCGTGCTCGCTGCAACGAAGGCGTTTGCCCAGTCCTCTCCCGGCGCCAGCACGTTTGCCGAGGGAACCATTGTCCGCATGACCATCACGCTGACGAACAAGTCGGCGAACCCACTGACCAACGTTGCGGTCTCGGATACTCTGCAATTGGCAACCAGCGGTGGGGGGCAGCTTCGCATCGCCAATCCGGCCAACGCGGCAAGCACCTGCGGCGCCCCCGCCATCACGGCGGTTGCCGGTTCCACTTCGATCGGCATCACTGGCGGCACCGTTCCGGCTCGCGCCAACAACGGCACGGGTGCGGACGGCAGCTGTAACTTGCAGGTGGATGTCGTAGGGCCGGCCGGCGTTTATAACAACACCGCGACGGTCGACGGCACCGAAACCTACGGGAACGGCACGACACACACACTGGGTACGGTATCAACCAACACCCCCCAGCTGACCTACACCTCCGCGCTGACCGCGAACAAGAGCTTCAATCCACCCAGCGTGTCCTCGGGCGGCAAATCAACGGTCACGGTTCAGCTCCTGAATTCGAGCGCGCTTGCACTGACAAACGTCAGTGTGACCGACCCACTCCCGGCGGGCATGGTGCTGGCCACCCCGCCCAATGCGCAGACGACCTGCGCGGGAAGCACATCCATCACGGCTGTTGCAGGGGCAGGCAGCGCAACCCTGACCGGTGCCAATGTGGCGGGCGGCGGAAATTGCGCCTTCCTGTTTGATGTGGTGGCAACAGGTGCCGCGAACTGGGTCAACAGCATCCCTCCCAACGGCATCCTCGCGGACGGCGGCGTGCGTAATGTCACCGCCGTTGTCGGCACGCTGCTTTTCAATGCCCCCACCGGCCTGGCCGTCAGCAAAACGACTTCCATCAGTTCCCTGGCCTTCCCCGGCCAGGTGAGCCGGCTGACGATCAACCTATCCAACGGGTCCCAGGCGGTTACCAACCTGGACATCACCGACTACTTCACGGTCGGCGGTGTTGCAGGCGGCACCAACAATGGGTGGGTGGTGACACCTACCCCGGCAACCGCAACGACGTGCCCGGGCGGGGTTGTGACCGCTGCGGCGGGCGCGCGATCGGTCCGTCTGTCAGGGGCAAACCTGGCGGTAAACGCGACCTGCCAGATATCGGTCAACGTGACGTCTGCCGTAACCGGTGGCAACACGAACACCATTCCGCCCGGTGCCATCATCACCGACCAGAACCTGACCAATGCCAACCCGGCAACGACCAGCCTGGCGATCAGCACGAACATTGGCATCGTCAAGCAGTTCACGCCCAACGTGGTGGCGCCGGGTACCCGGTCCCGCTTGCGCATCACTTTCTATAACCCGCTTTCACAGCCCGTCAGCGACCTGGCGGTCACCGACACCTTGCCGGCCGGCGTGACTGTTCCCAGTGGCGCGAATCCGACGACGACATGTCAGGGTGCGACGGTCTCTTCGACGGCCAACACGGTGCAACTTTCGGGCGGCATCATCGTCGCCGCGGCCGGAAATGTGCCAGCAACCTGCCAGGTGGAAATCGACGTCTTTGTGGCGGCGCAAGGCGACTATGTCAACACCATTCCAGCCAACGCACTGACGGCAAGCGCGGGCGGCAATGCCCTGGCGAACACCCAGCCTACGAGCGATACGCTGCGCGCGAAGTCACCGGTAGTGGTGCACAAGGCCTTCAGCGCCCGCACACTGGATGCAGGCAATCCTGTCGGGTTCACAACCGGGTCCGACACCAAGGCGCCTGGCGCGGTGTCGGTGATGACGATTCGTTTCGACAATCCCAACAACACACAGCTCAACGGCATGACCTTGACGGACGCATTGCCCGCCGGACTTGTCGTCGCGCCTACGCCAGCTGCGGCCACGACCTGTGCAGGCGGCACTGTTGTTGCCGCAGCGTCCGCCACCAGCGTTCGCCTGACCGGGGCCACACTCGCAGCCAATGGGTTCTGTACCGTCACGGTGAATGTTCTGAGCAACATTTCGGGCGTGTACACCAACACCATCCCGACCGGGAGCATTACTACCACCGAGGGCGTCACCAACCAGGAGCCCACCAGCGCACAGCTCATTACCTCCACCCCGCCGACCGTCGGCAAGCAGTTCACCCCTGCGGTGATCCCACCGAGCGGCGTATCGCGCCTGAGCATCGTCATCGGCAACACGAACGCCGCAGCAATGACCTTGAGCGCGGATTTTGACGACGTCCTGCCGACGGCACCCGGCCAGATCCGTTTGACGGCAGCTCCGGGCATGACGACCTCCTGCGGTGGAACTGTCGTGGCTGCCGCCAACGCCACCAGCGTGAGGCTCAATAGCGGCGGCACGGTCCCCGCAGGTGGCTGTACGATTGATGTCAATGTGACGGGGCTGACGGCTGGCGTACACACCAACAACATTCCCGCCGGTGCCCTGCAAACGAATCTGGGCAACAACCAGGCGCCTGCCAATGCGACGTTGACGATCAGCACCCTTGGCTACATCTCCGGCAAGGTTTTCAGAGACAACAACGTCACGCCCAACGGCACCTTTCAGAACGGCACCGACACGGGGATCGCCGGGGTCGGCATTGAACTGCGCAGCGGCGCAAACTGCAGTGGCGCACTGCTGACGACAGGAACCACCGATGCGCTCGGCAACTACCTGTTCTCCTCACTGGCAGCCGGCAGCTACTCCGTTTGCCAGCCAGCGCAGCCCGCGGCAACCACCAACGGCATCACGACCGCCGGCCCCATCAGTGGCATCAATGGCAGCACGGGTTCAGCCGGTGCGGCATCCAACCCCACGGCTACCACCAGCCAGATCACCAACGTGGTTCTCAATGGTGACGGCGCAGCCGCCGAAATTTCGGGCTCCGCCAACAACAACTTTGCCGAAGTCGTTCCTTCGACCATTTCAGGCAAAGTGTTCAAGGACCTGAACAACAACGGCGCACAGGACGGCGCAGACGATCCGCTCGCAGGCGTCACCATCGAGCTCAGGGACGCAGGCAATGCACTGATCGCGACCACGGTCACCGACGCGACGGGCAACTATTCGTTCGGCAATCTTTTGCCTGGAACTTACAGCGTGGTGGAGCCCGCACAACCCGCCGGCACCTCCAACGGCATTACCACCGCGGGTGCTGTTCCGAATGGCGGAACACCCGGAACGGCGACCACACCGGCCGTCACACCGAGCCGGATCAGCAGCATCGTGCTGCCGCCCAATACGGTTTCGAGCGGCAACAACTTCGCCGAGGTGTCCAATGGCGGCACGATTTCCGGCAAGGTCTTCCTGGACTATGACAACAGCGGCCTGATGAATGGAAGCGATCACGGCATCGGCGGACAGACGATCAATCTGACGGGCACCGACATCAATGGGCTCGCTGTCTCCAGGTCAACAGTCACGCTGGCCGACGGAACCTATAGCTTCACCGGGTTGGCCCAGGGTACCTATACCGTGACACAGCCGTTGCCCCAGGCGACGGGCACGACCAATGGCCAGACCATTGCCGGTAGCACGGGTGGAACGGCGACCTTGCCAGCCAATCCGGTGTCCTCGATCTCGAACATTCCGCTCGCCACCGCTAACGCCGTGTCGGCTGACAACAATTTCGCTGAAATCCCGGGCAATGCGCCTGATCTTGCGATCGCCAAAACGCACGCGCCGGTCAGCTTCGCCCAGGGATCCAGCACGGGCTTCTACACCATCACCGTCTCCAACGTCGGTGCAGCGGCGACGTCCGCCACCGTGACGGTGGTCGACACCTTGCCCGTGGGTATGACTGTAGCTGCCGTCAATGGCGGCGCAACGTGGTCTTGCTCCAACACCGCCACAACCGTCACCTGCAACACCAACAGCGTGATCGCATCCGGGGCGACGGCGCCCGTTATCACGGTGCGTGTTGCGGTGGCTGCCGGTTTGTCCGGACAGGTCCTGGTGAACACGGCGGTGGTTTCCGGCGGCAATGAGCCCAGCGGCTTTTCCGGCAACAACACGGCAACCGACCCCACGGCGATCTCCGATGTGGCGGCGGTACAGGGCAGCGTGTGGCGCGACCTCAACCATGACCGCATCAAGGACCCAGGTGAACCATTGGTCCCGGGCTGGATCGTCGAGCTGACACTCGGCGGCGTGGTGGTGGGTACCACCACCTCCGACGCAAACGGCGCTTACAGCTTTCCCAGCGTGGCGCCGGGCTCGGGTTACCAGATCCGCTTTCGGGAGCCCACAAGCGGGCGCATCTATGGACGCCCAGTGCCCAATGAGACCGGATTGCCCTATACGAATGGACAGGTGAATTCGACCTCCAACCCGGCCGGTGCGAACAATACCGACGGAACGTTAAGAGGCCTTACGCTAACCGCTGGCACCACGACCTTGGCCCAGAGCCTGCCGCTGGATCCGAGCGGGGTGATTTATGACGCGGTCAGCCGTCAGCCTGTACCCAACGCCATCGTCACACTCTCGGCCCCAGGCCTCACCGCAGCCGACGTGATTGGCGGCAGCCTGACGCAGACCACCGGTGCTGATGGTTCTTACCAGTTCCTGTTGCTGGGCGGCGCTCCGGCAGGCGCGACCTTGTACACGCTGACGGTGACGTCGCCACCGGGCTACCTGCCCGGTCCGTCGGCGATTATTCCGGCCTGTACCGCGACCCTGGGCGTGGGCCTGGCGCCTCCGAGCCCAGACCCGGCATTGGTGCAGAACAGCAACTTCGCACCCACAGCGGGCGTGCCGCTGCACAACCCCGCAGCTTGCCCCAACAACACCCTGGCCCTTGCGGGCGGTGCGGCCACGACCCAGTACTTCTACACGTTCACCTTCGCCGCAGTTCCAGGCTCTGCCAACGTGTTGAACAACCATATCCCGCTGGACCCGGTGTTGGGTGGCGCGATTGTGATGACAAAGAGCACACCGCTGGTCAACGTGGTCCGTGGCGACCTGGTGCCGTACAACATCACGGCGACCAACACGCTGAATGCGGTGCTCGGCAACATCAACATCGTGGATGTGATTCCGGCGGGCTTCAGGTATCGCACCGGCTCGGCATCGCTCAATGGCGTGGCACTTGAGCCCACGGTGAGCGGACGCAACCTCACCTGGGCCGGCCAGACGTTTACCGCAGGTGAGCGCAAAACACTGCGCATGCTGCTGGTGGTCGGCAGCGGTGTGTCGGAAGGTACTTACGTTAATCAGGTCGCAGCCCGCAATGCGCTGGTCAACGCCCAGGTGTCCAACACGGCCACAGCGACGGTGCGTGTGGTCCCCGATCCCACCTTCGATTGCTCCGACATCATCGGCAAGGTCTTTGACGACAAGAACGCCAATGGTTACCAGGACGAGGGGGAGCCGGGCATCGCGAATGTCCGCATTGCAACTGCGCGCGGGTTGCTGGTTACCAGCGACCATGATGGACGCTTCCACGTGGCTTGCGCGGCAATCCCGAACGCTGATCGCGGTTCCAACTTCGTGATGAAGGTGGACGAAAGAACCCTGCCTTCGGGCTATCGGTTGACAACCGAAAACCCGCGTGATGTCCGGGTGACACGCGGCAAGATGGTGAAGCTCAATTTCGGCGCGACGGTCCATCGTGTGGTCCGGCTCGAACTCTCCGGCGCTGCATTCCTGAACGACGGCACGGAGTTGCAGCCTGCGTATCTCGCGGTGCTGGAAAAGCTGCCTTCGCAACTGGCGACACGTCCATCCATCCTGCGCATTGCCTATCACCGAGGCGCCGAGGCGGCAGGGCTTGCGGAAAAACGCGTGTCGGCGATCAGTGACCGGATACAGACCTTGTGGAAGGAAAGGCGAAAGAAGGAGCGCGCGGAAACAGACAGTGAACCCCTCCATCCCTTGATGATTGAAACCGAGCTGGAGTCGGCGAAATGAATTTCCGTACACACACCATTGCAGTAGCCGTCAGCGTCCTTTGTGCAGGGTCTTCTGTATGGGCCGCTACCGAAGTCAGCGGCAAGCGAATTGACAATGGCCGCATCGACCTGTTCTCGGCGCCTCCGCCTTCGGAGGTGCAGCCGGCCATCAGCTACCCGTTGCCTTCGGGCGTTACGCGGGAAGAGGCGGCAGGCATGCGCAGCCGCGCCGCACAGGTGCCGCAGAGCGTCGCCTCCGTCAACAAGGCGCTGGAAGAAGCCAGCGGCCTGAGCCTTTTTGTATCGGGCAAGGCCGAGTTGCTGCCCGCCGCCAAAGCGTCCATCGAAGCGCTGGCCGCCGAGATACGCGCCAGGGGGGCATCGTCTCCAGGCATGCGCATTGCTGTTGTCGGGCACACGGACAACCAGCGTCTGGCGCCTGAAACCAGGCGGATCTTCAGGGATAACCAGGGGCTCTCTGAGGCCCGTGCTCTGGCGGTTGCAGCCTATCTCAAGCAGCAGCTGAACAATCCCGCCATCACTTATTCGATCGAAGGTGCAGGCGAGAACAAACCGTTGGCATCGAACGCAACGTCTGAAGGGATGGCCCGCAATCGCCGCGTCGAACTGCGCGTGTGGTTCGATGCCGCAGCGCCGGCGGGCGTTCCTGTTCCGCTGGCGGCCGCCAAGCCCTGCACGCCACAGGCCGTGGGGCAGTCCACCGTGCCGTTTCGCATCACGATTGATGGCGAGCCGATCAATGCCTCCGAGATTCCCAATGAGGCAGATGGCCAGCGGTGCGCCGACGTCGCGCTCGAGAAGGCTGACATCCAGGTGCGTTATGACAGCCTGGCCATTGCGCCGGTGATGAATGCCTGGGCCACACCCAACGCAGCGGTCAAGGGCGAGGTGGCGGAGTTTCGGGCCTGGTCAAACTACATTCCCTGGATCAAAAAGGCCGAACTGCGGCTTTTCCGTGCAGGGCAGAAGACACAGGAGCATCCTTTTGAGGTCGTGCCCATCACATGGTCAGGCGCGCTCAACTGGACCGTTCCGGCCAACACAGCCGGCGACCAGGTGTTCTACCTCCTGCGTGTTTATGACGCCCAGGGGCGTTTCGACGAGACCAGTCTGAAATCCCTGAACCTTCTGGCGCGCGCCATGCCGGTCAATGAAGATGCGGAGAAGCTCGAGCGCGAGCGGCTGACGGGGTATGGCGAAAACAGCCTGGCTTTGCGCAATATTCCGGTCACCGGGGGCACGGTCACGGTCAACGGTACCAATCTCAAGCCGGGCCAACGTATCGAAGCGCTGGGGCTGGAGCTGCCGATCGATGCGCAGGGCAAGTTCGCCATGAAACAAATCATGCCGGCAGGTCCGCAGTCTGTAGAGGTGACGCTGAAAGAGTCGGACGGGCGCGCAAGCACCTTTCGCCGCAACCTCAACATCGCCGCGGATGACTGGTTTTACCTGGCACTAGGGGATTTGACGGTCGGGAAAAACAATGTCTCCGGGCCTGCGAAACTGGTGACAGGTGACATGAGTCACTACGAAGACAAGGTGTATGTCGATGGCCGCGCCGCTTTTTACCTCAAGGGGAAAATCAAGGGCGAATGGCTGCTGACGGCTTCGGCCGATACCCGGGAAGGTCCTGTCGAGGACCTGTTTTCCAACTTCTCCAGCAAGGATCCCAAATACCTTCTGCGCAGTATTGACCCCAACCTCTATTACCCCGTCTACGGCGATGACAGCACAACGGTGGATGATGCGCCGACGCAGGGCAAGTTTTTTGTCAAACTGCAAAAAGGCGACTCGCACGTCATGTGGGGTAACTTCCAGACTTCGTGGAGCGGAACGGAGCTGATGCAATACTCACGCGGCCTATATGGCGCACAGGTACGCTACCGCTCTGAAGATGCCACGACCTATGGCGAAAAACAGACCCAGATTGATGCTTTTGCCGCCGATCCGGGAACGCTGGCTTCGCGCGAGGAGTTTCGCGGCACGGGAGGCTCGCTGTACTACCTGCGCCACCTCGACATCACACAGGGCTCGGAGCGCGTCTGGATCGAGGTCCGCGACAAGGACTCCGGCATGGTGATCGAGCGCCGCGAGCTCGCACCTACGCAGGATTACGAGATCAACTACCTTCAAGGCCGTATTCTGTTGCAGTCGCCCTTGTCCGCGACTGGCGCCGGCGCCGGCCTGATCATGGCGTCTGCGGTAGGCGGCCAGCCGGTCTACCTCGTGACGACATACGAGTTTGCGCCCGGCGTCACGGCCATCAACAACCTGTCGACCGGCATTCGCGCGAGCCAATGGCTGAACGACCATGTGCAGCTGGGCGCCAGCAGCTACCACCAGGGCGAAACAGGATCCAGCCAGACGCTCAAGGGAATCGACGGGACGCTGCGCTACAAGCCTGGCACCTGGCTGAAGTTTGAGGCGGCACGCTCAAAGGGGCCGGGCAATGGGGCCCAAACCTCTCTTGATGGCGGCTTTGGATTTAACACGCTGAGCAACGGCGGCATCCAGTCGGCCGGCGCAGAACGTCTGGAAGGCTCGGTGGATCTCGCCGAAGTCACCGACAGCATGAAGGGGAAGATCACCTCTTATGTCCAGAACCGTGACCGCGGTTATTCGGCCCCAGGGCAGATTGGCATAGGCGGCGAGGCGGTCCGGCAGGCCGGTGCCGCTGCCGATGTGGAGCTTTCTCCGGGCACGCGCGTGCTGGTCAAGGCAGACAAGCGCGACGGCGATCTGCAGAATAATCAGAACGCCGAGCTTGCGGTGCGGCAGACGCTGAACAGCGAATGGGAAGTCGCTGTCGGGGTCCGTGCGGACGATCGTTCCAATGTCACGCCGAATGCCAGTCCGTTGCTTTCCCAGACCGGATCGCGCACGGATGCGCAGGTGAGGGCGGATTACCGGCCTGATCGTGCGGGTGGAAAACCCGGCGAAAAAGAAAACTGGGAAGCTTACGGTTACGTTCAGGGGACGCTGGAGCGTGACGATACGCGCGACCCCAACAACCGCGTCGGCCTGGGTGGCGCACTGCAAGTCAGCGAACGCGTGAAGCTCAGCGGCGAAGCATCCGGCGGCAGCATGGGCGCCGGCGGCAAGCTGGGCGCCGACTACCGCATCTCCGACCGGAGCAATGCCTATCTGGCGTACACGATGGAAACAGAAAGCCCGGATGTCGCGTGGCGCGGCCGCCAAGGGACGCTGGTCTCTGGTGCAAGCACCCGCGTGTCCGATCAATTGCGGGTGTTCGGCGAGGGCCGTGCAGTCAATGGGGCCGGCCCGCAAAGCTTGACGCAAGCCTTTGGCATGGACTGGTCGCCCAATGACCGCTGGAACTGGGGCGCCAAGGTCGAGTTCGGAACCGTGTCCGACCCATTGGCTGGTGACCTCAGGCGCCGTGCGCTCGGTGGCTCTGTCGGCTACAAAAAGGACAGCCTGAAATACGGCGGTAATCTTGAGTGGCGCAACGACCGGAGCAATGTGTCCGGCGAACGTACCACCTGGCTGATGCGCAACACAGTGGGCATGCAGGTGGACCCTGCCTGGCGCGTGCTGGGCAAGCTCAATGTCTCGCGTTCAAGCAACAGCCAGGGGGCCTTTGTCGACGGTAACTACCATGAGTTTGTGCTGGGCAGCGCCTACCGGCCGGTTGACAACGACCGCTGGAACACCCTGTTCAAGTACACCAACCTGCACAACGTGCCGACCGCGGGCCAGCTGACCCCTTCGGGCCAGGCGGCCGACTACGCGCAGCGCAGCCAGGTGTTTTCCGTCGACACGATTTACGACGTGAAGCCGTGGCTTTCCGTCGGCGCCAAATACGCGTTCCGCATCGGCGAGCTGAAAATGCCGGTTGCCGGCGGGGAGTGGTTCTCCAGCCGTGCTGATCTTCTGATCTTCCGGGCGGATCTTCACTTGGTCAAGGAGTGGGACGCCCTGATTGAATGGCGCAACCTGCGCGCCACGGAGGCGCAGGATGCAAAAGCCGGCATGCTCCTCGGTGTCTATCGCCACCTTGGCAAGGGGGTGAAGGTTGGGGTGGGATACAACTTCACCAAGTATTCCGATGACCTGACCGACCTGTCTTACCGCAGCCGGGGCTGGTTCCTGAATGTGCTTGCCACCTATTGAACGTTTGAAATTAACAGGCCTTCGCGCGGTTGTGCGGCGGCGGTCAATGGGCTGCCTTGAGCGCCCGGCGGTACTGCACGGCTTCCGCGACGTGGACGACCTGGACGGCCTGTGCGCCTGCGAGGTCGGCAATCGTCCTGGCCACTTTCAGGCAGCGATGAATGCTGCGGCCTGACCACCCTAACCGCGCTGCTGCTGTGTTCAGGAATTTCGCGGCCGCGTCATCGAGCTGGCATTGCGCATCAATGGCCTGGCCTTCCAGTGCCTGGTTGGTGGTGCCCTGCCGGGCAATAGCACGATCACGTGCCGTGGCAACCCGGGCCCTGATAACGGCGGTGGCCTCGCCCGGCGCCGCGTTGACCAGTTCATCGGCTGCGAGCGCACCCACCTCAACATGCAGGTCGATGCGGTCCAGCAGCGGGCCGCTGAGCTTGCCCTGGTAACGCGACACCTGTTCGGGCGAACAACGGCAAGCCCGCAAGCTCGAGCCGAGGTAACCGCAGGGGCAAGGGTTCATCGCTGCAACCAGCTGAAAGCGCGCCGGGAACTCGGCGCGCTGGGCGGCTCGCGAAATGGTGATGGTGCCGGACTCCAGCGGTTCACGCAGGGCTTCCAGGGCTGCCCGCGGAAACTCCGGAAGCTCATCCAGAAACAGGATGCCGCGGTGCGCCAGGGAAATTTCACCAGGCCGCGGCGGGGAACCACCACCGACAAGCGCAACGGCGCTGGCCGTGTGGTGAGGCGCGCAGGTGGGGCGTATCGCCCATTTGTCCAGCGTGAACCGGCCGCCCAATGACGCCACCGCTGCGCTTTCCAGCGCTTCTTCGGTGGTCATGGCCGGCAGAAGGCCCGCAAAGCGCTGTGCCAGCATGGATTTTCCGGAGCCTGGGGCGCCCATCATCAGTACGCTGTGCCCGCCGGTCGCGGCAATTTCCAGGGCGCGTCGGGCCGCCGCCTGGCCTTTGACGTCGGCCAGATCAGGATACGGGGACTGCCCCGAAGGCACGATCGGCTTGACGCGAGACCAGCCTTCCCCTGCTTCGATCGGGGTGTCGCCCGGCAAAAATTGCCTCACCACATCGAGTAAATGGTGCGCCTGAAAGATTTCGGCGCCGGGGACCAACGCTGCTTCCTGGGCGCTGGCCTCCGGTAGCACCAGCTTCGGCAGCTTCTCGGCGGCCAGCCGTTCCGGGCGCGCCAGGGCGAGGCTCATGGCAAGCGCTCCCCGAATGGGCCGCAAGTCGCCGCCCAGCGACAACTCGCCGGCGAACTCATAGCCTTCCAGTTTGCGGGCGTCGATCTGGCCGCTGGCCGCCAGGATGCCGAGCGCGATGGGCAGGTCGAACCGGCCGGAATCCTTGGGAAGGTCGGCGGGTGCCAGATTGACCGTAATGCGTTTATTGGCGGGAAATTCCAGTCCGGCGTTCTGGATGGCCGAGCGCACGCGTTCACGCGCTTCCTTGACTTCCGTTTCCGCAAGCCCGACCAGCGTAAAGCTGGGCAAACCGTTGGCAAGATGCACCTCCACCTGCACCGGCCTTGCTTCCAGGCCCAACAAGGCGCGGCTATGCACTAAAGACAAGCTCATTCGAAACTCCCTCCCTCAGAGGCGGCATCACAACTGAACCCGAGGCCATCCCGGGTTGCAGGCGCACCAGACCTTCACGTAAGACGAGTATCGCCTAGCGAGGGAAGCCACCCGCCGGTTCACCAGAAAGGTGTGCCCCACTGCATCCGATAGCGGCACTCACTTTTGTCCCGCGCACTTGCCTGGTTGTGTCAGTGCCGGGATCCGCCGTGGCATTCCTGCCGCCGATCTCCTGGTGCTGACCGTCCCAGAAACGAACGTTGCAGAAGACCGCCGTGCACTAAAGACAGGCTTGGTGATGCCTTTTTGGTTTTATGCTCCAAAATTGTGCGCTTGACTGCCCTTTATTGGTGCATCATATCCGGCGCAATTCGCGGAGGTTCGCTCGAAGTTCAAGGGCAGGCCGGTCATCCATGCAAAGCGTCTTTGGCACGTTACCTGCTAAGAAGTCCACGCAAGTTGCCAACCTTTGGAGCTTCTACGGAGACTCCATCAGCAATGACTCGTACAAAAGCCTTAATCCGGCTGAGGTGGTGCTTGACGATGCTGCTTCCCTATTCATCCCTGGAGGAAACCTGAAAATGAAACTCGTAACGGCCATCATTAAACCGTTCAAGCTGGACGAAGTGCGTGAAGCGCTTTCCGGCATTGGCGTGCAAGGCATTACTGTGACTGAAGTCAAAGGCTTCGGCCGCCAGAAAGGCCATACCGAGCTGTACCGCGGCGCCGAGTATGTCGTCGATTTTCTGCCCAAGGTCAAGATCGAAGCAGCAGTCTCCGACGAGCTGGTGGATCGCGTGATTGAAGCGGTTGAGGGCGCCGCCCGCACCGGCAAGATCGGCGACGGCAAGGTTTTTGTTTACAACCTCGAGCAGGTCGTGCGCATCCGTACCGGTGAAACCGGCAAGGAAGCGCTGTAAGGCTTACCCCAAAAAACGAAGAGAACATAGACATGAAAAAACTACTTGCCTCCCTTGTACTGGGACTGAGCCTGCTGACGACCGGCGCCGTGATGGCGCAGGCCCCGGCAGCTGCACCCGCCGCTTCCGCCGCAGAAGCCAAGCCGGCTGAAGCTGCTGCTTCCGCCGCCGCGCCTGCCGCAGCGACAGCACCCGCCGCTGCAGCAGCAGCCTCTGCACCGGCTGCCGCTGCGCCCGTTCCCAACAAAGGCGACACCGCCTGGATGATGGTTTCCACGCTGCTGGTCATCATGATGACCGTGCCCGGCCTGGCGCTGTTCTACGGCGGTCTGGTCCGCAGCAAGAACATGCTGTCGGTCCTGATGCAGGTCATGGTGACGTTCTCGATGATCGTCGTGCTGTGGTTTATCTATGGCTACAGTCTGGCCTTCACCGAAGGCAACGCCTTCTTCGGCGGCTTCGACCGGCTCTTCATGAAGGGCATCTGGGACAACGTTGCGGGCACCTTTGCCAATGGCGCCACCTTCAGCAAGGGTGTCGTGATCCCCGAGATCGTGTTCGCCGCCTTCCAGGCTACATTTGCCGGCATCACCTGCGCGCTGATCGTCGGCGCCTTTGCCGAACGCATCAAGTTCTCCGCAGTGCTGCTGTTCATGGCAATCTGGTTCACCTTCAGCTACGCACCTATCGCCCACATGGTCTGGTTCTGGATGGGCCCTGACGCCTACACCGGCAAGGAAGTCGCCGACGCCATGAGCGCCAAGGGCGGTTATATCTGGCAAATGGGCGCCCTGGATTTTGCGGGCGGTACTGTGGTGCACATCAACGCCGCTGTCGCCGGCCTGGTCGGCGCCTTCTGCATCGGCAAGCGTATCGGCTACGGCAAGGAAGCCATGGCCCCTCACAGCCTCACGCTAACCATGGTCGGTGCCGCATTGCTGTGGGTGGGCTGGTTCGGCTTCAACGCCGGCTCCGCCCTGGAAGCCAACGGCTTCGCCGCCCTGGCCTTCATCAATACGCTGGGTGCTACCGCTGCCGCTGTGCTGGCATGGTGCGTCGGTGAGGCGCTGATGCGCGGCAAGGCCTCGATGCTGGGCGCAGCGTCCGGCGCCGTCGCCGGCCTGGTGGCCATCACGCCCGCAGCCGGCAACGTCGGCATCGGCGGCGGCCTGATCATCGGCCTGATCGCCGGCTTCGCCTGCCTCTGGGGTGTGAACGGCCTGAAGAAACTGCTGGGCGCCGATGATTCGCTCGACGTGTTCGGCGTGCATGGCGTGGGCGGTATTCTGGGCGCGCTGCTCACCGGCGTTTTCAACTCGCCAGCCCTGGGTGGCCCAAGCTTCGTGGGTGACTGGGTGACCGCCACGGCCGTGACGCCTGACGCTTACACCATCGCCGGCCAGGTCTGGATCCAGGCCAAGGCCGTGCTGATCACCATCGTCTGGTCCGGTGTGGTTTCCTTCATCGCCTTCAAGGTGGTTGACCTCACGATCGGCCTGCGCGTCAGCGAAGAAGACGAACGCGAAGGCCTGGACATCACCTCGCATGGTGAGACCGCCTACAACCGTTAATTCATAGTCAGACGAATTCGGGCTGCCCCAGGGCAGCCCCCTGATTGAGTATCTCCTTTGGATGTTCAGCCCGCTGGCGCAAGCCGGTGGGCTGTTTTTTTTGGCGCGTGCCTTGTGGGCGTTGCATGATCGCCGGGATTGGGTTGCGGGGGCGTTTCCGGCTGTGGCCCTGCCGGTGCTAACCTTGGGTGCCTATCCACTTTTCAGCCTTTCAAGGAACGCCGCATGACATGGCAAACCGTTGTTGCACAACCCAGTGAACTGGGTGAATCGCCGTTCTGGCATCCCGACGAGCAAATGCTGTATTGGGTTGACATTCCAGGCCGGCAGATTCACCGCTGCAACGTCTTTATGGGGACGGTACAAAGCTGGCCCATGCCGTCGGAGCCCGGCAGCATTGCGCCGGCCCGTACACAGGGGCAAGGCAGTGGCCTGGTGATCGCATTGCGCGACGGCATTTACCGCGCCCGCGAGTGGGGCGCCGAGCTCCAGCAACTCATGCGGGCCGGCCATGACACTGCCACGACGCGGTTCAACGACGGCAAGGCCGATCCGCGCGGCCGCTTCTGGGCCGGCACGATGTACGAACCACGGGACAAGTCCGTGGCCGAGCTTTTTTCCATCGACTGCCGCAATAGCCTTGTGCCTGCGGTAGAACGCAAGGCAGGCGGCGCCATCATCGCCAATGGCCTGGCGTGGTCGCCGGACGCCGCAACCGTGTACTGGACGGACACCCCCACGCACACCACACATGCCTGGGACTGGGATGCCGACAGCAACGCCATGGCAAACCGCCGCGTTTTCCACCAATGGCCCGGCAAACCCGCCGGCTGGCAGTTCGGCATGCCCGGTTACGGCGGGCGGCCCGACGGCGCTGCGGTGGATATCCAGGGCAACTACTGGGTGGCCATGTTTGAAGGTGCGCGCCTTCTCAAGCTGTCGCCGGCAGGAGAGTTGCTGGCTGAAATTCCCGTGCCGGCGCAATGCCCGACCATGCCGTGTTTTGGCGGCGACGACCTGCAAACGCTTTACATCACCACGGCACGCTACAACCGGCCAGCTGCCGAGCTGCAGGCCTATCCCGAGTCGGGCTGCGTGTTTTCGATGCGGGTGGATGTGCCCGGCTTGCCGGTGAATTTTTTCGAGGATTGAGCTTCGCCTCTGAAAAAACCGAACAGGCGGCATGCAAAAAGATCAACTCCCCAGGCGCGATACCCACGTACCATCCCAGCCATGCCTTCAGATACCGATGATGTGATGGAGTCCCTGCGCGGGCGAATACGCACTGCCGCTGCCGCCGGTACGCCGCTGCGTATTCGGGGTGGCGGCACCAAGGACTTCTACGGCCAATCCCTGGAAGGTGACATCCTCGACATGACGCCATACGCGGGTGTGATCAGCTACGAACCCAGTGAACTGGTCGTGACTGCGCGCGCCGGCACGCCGCTGGCTGAACTCGAAACCTTGCTGGCGGCCCAGGGCCAGTGCCTGCCCTTCGAGCCGCCGCGTTTTGACGATTCTGGGGCAAAAGCCACCGTGGGCGGCATGGTCGCCAGCGGCCTGAGCGGGCCGGCACGCGCCAGCGTGGGCGCGGTGCGTGATTACATGCTGGGCCTCAAGCTCATCAACGGGCGTGGCGAACTGCTCACGTTTGGCGGGCAGGTCATGAAAAATGTGGCGGGTTATGACGTCTCACGGCTCATGGCGGGTGCCCTGGGTACCTTGGGCGTGCTCACTGAAGTGAGCCTCAAGGTGCTGCCGGTGGCGCCTGCCGAGGCCACCCTGCGTTTTGAATGCAGCCAGGCGCAGGCGCTTGACTGGCTGAACGCCTGGGGCGGCCGGCCCTTACCGCTCAACGCGAGCTGCTGGTCGGAAGAAGCCGACATCGGTACGCTCTATCTGCGATTGCGCGGCGCTGTCGCCGCCGTCGAAGCCGCCTGCAAGGTGCTGGGCGGCGAGAAACAAGGCAGCGCCGAAGCTGCCGGCTATTGGCAGGACTGTCGCAACCAGCAGCACCCGTGGTTCCGGGCACGCCAGGCCGACCAGGACTTGTGGCGGCTGTCCTTGCCGCAAACGGCCCATGTTCCGGATTTGCCCGACTCGCCGCTGGTGGAATGGCATGGCGCCCAGCGATGGGTACGGGCAGGCGCCGGGCAGGCAGAGGCACTGCGCGCGGCCGCTGCTCAGGCCGGCGGGCATGCTACTCTTTTTATAGCTGTCAGCGCAATGCCAGCGGGAGCTACAGCCCGATTTGATGCGTCAAAGCCGCCGCTGGACCGGATCCACCGGGACCTCAAGCGCGAGTTCGATCCCGCCGGAATCCTTAACCGCGGCCGCATGGCGGCGGGCTGGTAGTTCATGCGTCGCCTGCGCCATCTCACCGGGCAGCACCGCACGCCCACCATCAACCGCCTGCTCGGCGGCGTGCTTGCGTTCAATGCCGGAGCTGTCAACGCGGGGGGCTTCCTGCTGGTCAGCATGTACACCTCGCACATGACGGGGTTTGTCTCCATCGTGGCCGACAACCTCATCCTCGGGAACCTGACGCTGGTGCTCGGTGCGGTGGGCGCCTTGCTGGCCTTCACCCTGGGTGCGGCCGTGACGGCCGTGCTGGTCAATTGGGCGCGCCACCGGCACCTTCGCAGTGAGTTCGCCCTGCCGCTGTTGCTCGAGTCAGTTCTTTTGCTGGTCTTCGGCCTGCTTGGCGCAACGCTGAACCGGCAGACGCCGTTCGCCGTGCCCCTGACCGTGCTGGTGCTGGCCTTCACCATGGGCCTGCAAAACGCACTGGTCAGCAAAATCTCGTCCTCCCAGATCCGCACCACGCATATGACCGGTGTCATCACTGACCTCGGCATCGAGCTCGGCAAGATGTTTTACTGGAACCGTACCGCCAGCTCCATGGAGTCCCGTGTGCGCGCCAACCGTATCAAGGTGCGGCTCTTCGGCACCTTGCTGGCCATGTTCATTGCCGGCGGCCTGGTCGGTGCGGCCGGCTTCAAATACGTCGGTTTCATCTGGGTCGTGCCCCTGGCCCTCATGCTGTTGACCTTGTCCTTGCCGCCGCTGTATGCGGATTTCCGGCGCGCTGCCCGGCGCAAGGCCCTCGCTCTGGCCCTGAAAGAAGGGTCCTGACACCATGCAAACCCACCTCGCCCCTGAATTCAAAAACACCGCTGACGGCCTGGAGGCTGAAGCCATCTTGCGCAAATGTGTGCATTGCGGTTTTTGCACGGCCACCTGCCCCACCTACCAATTGCTGGGCGACGAGCTTGACGGCCCGCGTGGACGCATCTACCTCATCAAGCAAGTGCTGGAGGGTGAAGCGCCCACGCGCAAGACCCAGCTGCACCTGGACCGGTGCCTCACCTGCCGCAACTGCGAAAGCACCTGCCCCAGCGGGGTGGAATACGGCCACCTCGTGGATATCGGCCGCAAGCTGGTTGACGAGCGCGTGCCGCGCCCGGCCGGTGAGCGTGTCGTGCGCTGGGCTCTCAAGGAAGGCCTTCCGTCGCCGCTTTTTGCGCCCGCCATGAAGGCCGGGCAAGCCGTCCGCGGCCTCTTGCCCGCATCGCTCAAAAACAAGGTGCCGGCCAGGCAGGCCGCCGGCCCATGGCCCGCGCGCCAGCACGCCCGCAAGATGCTCATGCTCGAAGGCTGCGTGCAGCCCGCCATGATGCCCAACATCAATGCCGCCACGGCGCGCGTGCTCGACGCGGCCGGCATACAAACGGTGGTGGCGCAAAAAGCCGGATGCTGCGGCGCCGTCAAATTCCACCTGAACGACCAGGAGGGCGGCAAGGAAGAAATGCGGCGCAACATCGACGCCTGGTGGCCGCATGTGGAAGGCACAGGGGTAGAGGCCATCGTCATGAACGCCTCGGGCTGCGGCGTCACCGTCAAGGAATACGGCCACCTCCTCAGGGACGATCCCGCCTACGCGGCCAAAGCCGCACGCATCAGCGGGCTGACACGCGACCTCAGCGAGCTCATGCCGGAGCTGGTCGGTGAGCTGCAGGGCAAGGTCAGGGCGCAAGCCGGCACGCTGGCGTTTCATCCGCCCTGCACGCTGCAGCACGGCCAGCAGCTGCGCGGCGGTGTCGAGACGCTAATGGGCGCACTCGGCTTTAACGTCAAGCTGGCGGCCGGTGAGTCGCACCTGTGCTGCGGTTCGGCTGGCACCTACTCCGTGCTGCAGCCCGACATCGCGTATCAACTGCGCGATCGCAAGCTCGGCAACCTGCAAGCCACTGCACCCGAAACCATCATCTCAGCCAATATCGGCTGTATTACGCACCTGCAAAGCGGCACGGCAACGCCGGTGCGGCACTGGGTCGAAGTGCTCGACGCTGCGCTGAAGTCCTGAAGGGGAGCGAACACCAGCCAGCCGGGGCCGCGGAACCGGCTTAGCCGGGCCGCAGGCGCAGCGCCCCCTCGGGGGGCAGCGCATTACACGCAGCCGAAGGCGAAGTGAAAAGCGTGGGGGCCAACACCCTCCTGACACCACGTTGTCAGTAGCCCCTCGGCACCATCAAGGCTTCTTCAACACAAGGAGCCTCCCATGAAAAACGCCATCACCTGGTTTGAAATCCCCAGCACCCAACTCGACAAAGCCCAGGCCTTTTACGAAGCCGTGCTCGAGTGCAAGATGCGCCGCGAGCCCATGGGCCCGTCCGAAGGCGCGGTGTTTCCCTATGAGGCGGAGGAGGGCGTGGGTGGCGCGATCCTGACCGGCCCTACAGCGCCTGCTCCGGCGTCCGGCGGCACCTTGATTTACCTCGATGCTTCGCCTTCGCTGGATGCCGCACTGGCGCGCGCCGTCAAGGCCGGCGGCAAGGTCGCCTTGCCGCGCCAGGCGCTGCCGCCCGGTCTGGGGTTTTTTGCGCACATCACCGACCTGGACGGCAACCGCGTCGGCCTGCACGCCGCGGCTTGAGCGTGATGGGCCGCAAGAACTGGATAGCCGTCGCCGGTGCCGAACATGCGCGGCGCGGCTGCGCGGATCCGCACAACGGCTACATGCAGGTGTGCCATGGCAAATGCGCTCCGCTTAAACGGGTGCTGGCTGGGGATCGCGTGGCTTATTACTCGCCCGCACTGACCATGGGCGGCAAAGACAAATTCCAGCGCTTTGTTTCCATCGGCGTGGTGCGGGCCGGCGAGCCGTATGCCTTCGACATGGGCGGCGGCTTTGTACCCTTCCGCCGCGACGTGACCTATGCGGCCGCGCGGGAGGTGTCCATATTGCCCTGGCTGGACGAGTTCGAGTTTGTGGAAAGCCGCCAGCACTGGGGCTACAAGTTTCGCTTCGGCCTGTTCGAGGTCAGCGACCACGACATGCGGCTGGTCGCGCGGGCCATGCGCGCGGACCTCGCGGCGCTGGACTTTGAGGCGGCTGGTACAGCAGCTGCGCCTATGCGCCCCATGGCACTGTTCCCGGACCTGTAGTTACCAGGTCAGCTCGCGATAGAACACCGTGGTGCCCACCAGGCCGCCGCGCGGCAACAGCGCATAGCCGGGAATCACGCCCACGCGCTGCCAGCCCAGGCGTTGGTACAGGCGCTCGCCGTTATCGCCGGTCACGGTGTCCAGCACCAGCAAGGTCTTGCCGCAGTCGCGCGCCATGCTTTCGGCGGCGCGCATCAAGGCCTCGCCGAGGCCCTGGCGCCGGCAGCGGCGGTGCACCAGCATCTTGGCCAGGTCGGCGCGGTGCGGCTGGTTCTCGGGCTGGGCCAGCACCAGCTGCACCGTGCCGCAGATACCCTGTGCATCCTCGGCGACCAGCAGCGCACGTTCGCCCGCGGCAACGCCTTGCGCTACATCGCGCCAGAAGCCCGCGGCACGTTCGCGCGACAGCGGGTGCATAAAACTCACCGAGGCATCGCCTTCGACGCAGTCGATCAGCACATCGACCAGTCCGGCAATCTGTTCGTCATTGACGGCAGGCAGGCGCCGCAGCGACCAGGGTGTAGTGTTCATCATGGTGTTCAAGCCGCTTCGGTGGCGATCACCACCGCATAGCGCGCGGGCTTTCGCGTGGGATTGTGGAACATGGTGGGCCGGTCCAGCTGCATGGCCAGGCAGTCGCCCTCGCGCAGCGCGTGGCGCTCGTCGCCTATGGTGATGTCGATGGCACCTTCGAGCACCCATACCTGCTGGTGCACACGCGCATCGCGTACGCCGGTTTCAAACGCCACGCGCCCGCCCGGCGGGAAATGCACTTCGACGATCTGCATGGGCTGCGGCACGCCGGGCGGCGAGATGTTGCGCCGCAGGTAGCCCGAAGCCGGGTCCTGCCACTGCAGTTGCTCAGCGTGGCGCGCCACCGGGCTGGCGGGCGCCTGGGCGGCGGGCGCATCGAACAGTGAGGCCAGCATCACGCCCAGACCGGTGGCCAGACGCTCCAGCACCACGGCGGTAGGGCTGCTTTCGCCGCGCTCTATCAGCGAAATCATGGAGCGGCTCACACCGCTTTTGGCTGCCAGCGCGTCAAGCGACAGGCTTTTGGCGGCGCGCAGCTCGCGTACGCGCTCGGCGATGCGCTGGTTCAGGCCGGAGGGGACTTCTGTCATGATGGAATTTATTTTCCATCATATTGGAGGTCATGTCCAGTGCCTATGACGCTTGCCGCTCTGCGCCAGCTGCCGTTTTGCTAGCCCGCGCCGGATTTGCACGGAATGGCGAAGTCCACGTGGTAATGCTCGTCGTGGCGAACCCAGGGTTTGCCTTTCATGAAGTTCAGGTTCTGCTTCAGGTAGAGGCCGCGCGGCGTGGCGAACAGCCGGGGCAAAAACGGTGCGTCAAAGATGACCAGGGCAATGCCGACGCCGTGCGCCTTCGAGGCCAGGTGCAACTGGTACAGGTGCTCGGCGGTCGCGGGGAAGTCGATGACGTACTCGCCGTACCGGGCGTCGGCATTGAACTCAAGGTCATAGCCGAAGCGGTTGCCGATGCTGCTTGGTAGCGGCACGGACTTTCCCTGCGCGTCGCGGACCGGCACAAAGAAGTCCACGGACAGGCCGTTCTGATGCGTACGGTGCGGCCGGAAACGCCCGCCGGAAGGCCAGCCCGTTTCGCCATAGACATAGGTGGCCGATGGGCTGGTGGCGTGGAGCGCCGCGTAGGACGCGGTGATGACGTCCGCGACCTTGGCATGCACATGCGTGCGGCCTGCCGTGGCGGCCATCGCGCTGTACACCGAGAAGTTGGGGCCGCTGGTCGGCAGCTTGACGCTGCCTTCGATGCGGCCCTTGCTGACCGTGCCGAAGCATTGGCTGTCGGCGGCAAGGGCTCGGACGGACAGGGTCGCCAGCATTGCGGCGATCAGGCAAGTGAGCTTATGCATGGAAGATCGGTTACCAGGCCCCGCGACCATACGAAACAGCAAGCGCTCCAAGAGTAAGTGAGCCGGCCACAAGGCCTCCCAGCGCCAGCCACTCAGCGGTGTTGAAATCCTTGAACGGAGGATCGAATGGGTTCAGGGCCTGCCACCATTTCTTCCCGAGCCGCCTGCGGTTCAGATAGAGCAGTAAATTTCCGCCGCCGACCCAGAGCACCGCTATGAGCGAGAGCAGGATCAGTTGACCGGGTGGCATGCTTGCCAGGACATCCTCAGCCGTCGGGATCGCGGATGGCGGTGCTGAGGCTTCCGGTATGAGACCGGAAGCCTTGGCCAGGAGGAAGGTCAACAGCATAGGCGCCACAAAGAGCGCCATGTTCTTCCAATAGACCGACTGCGTCTGGGCTCGCACCATGCGGAACCATGCGATGGGCGCTATCACCAGGGTCGCCACGATTGCGACGCAAGCGAGAATTAGAAGAAGCAGTGGCATGGTGATCACGGTTTGCACTATAGCCGGGTGGGCGCTCCCCTATCATCTGCAAACCATGCGCCGCGCCGATCGCCTTTTCCATCTCGTCCAGCTGATTCGCGGCCGCCGCCTGAGCACCGCGGAATTCCTCGCCAAGCGGCTCGAGGTTTCCGAGCGCACGATTTACCGCGACGTGGCGGACCTGCAGCACCAGGGTGTGCCGATCGAGGGCGAGGCCGGAGTGGGTTACCGGCTGGGCGCGGGTTTTGATTTGCCGCCGCTGATGTTCACGCAAAAGGAAGCCAATGCGCTGGCCGCGTCGGTGCGCCTGGCGCAGGCCTGGCTGGACCCGGCCATGGCGGGTGATGCGGAGGCCGCCTGGGGCAAGATTTTTTCGGTGCTGCCGCCCGCGGCGCGCACGGCGGCCGAAGGCGTGCCGCTGTATGCGGTGGTGATCAATCCCGATGAGGCCACGCAGCGCCGCCTGCAGCTTTTGCGTGAGGCGATTCATGCGCACTGCAAGGTGGGCCTGCGCTACCTCGATGCGGCCGGGCGTGAAAGCCGGCGCGTGCTCTGGCCGCTGGGCTGTTTTTACTGGGGCAGCGTTTGGACGCTGGGCGCCTGGTGCGAAGCGCGGCAGGACTTCCGCAACTTTCGCGTGGACCGCATGGCCGCGATCGACGTGCTGGACGAGCGCATGGGCCATGAGGCCGGCCGTACGCTGGCGGATTATTTGCGCGCTGTCAAAGCCGGCCCCAAACCCCCTTGATGTGGGGCGCTGGCGGCTCAGGCCGCTAGCGCAGCCTCGATGTCCTTGGCCAGGTCTGCCGGCTTGTCGCTGGGCGCATAACGCCGTATGACTTTGCCGTCCTTGCCGACCAGGAACTTGGTGAAGTTCCATTTGATGGACTTGATGCCCATCAGGCCGGGCGCCTCGGCCGACAGCCACTGGTACAGCGGGTGGGCGGCGGGGCCATTGACGTCGATCTTGGACATCATGGGGAAACTCACGCCGTAGTTGACCTGGCAGAACTCGGCGATCTGGTCGTCGCTGCCGGGGTCTTGGGAGAGAAACTGGTTACTGGGAAAGCCCAGCACCGCCAGGCCTTTGCCTGCATATTGTTTGTACAGCTCTTCCAGACCCGCGAACTGCGGAGTAAAACCGCATTTGCTGGCCGTGTTGACGATCAGCATGACTTTGCCTTTGAAGGCGCCCAGTGCAACATCCTTGCCCGTGATGTCTTTGGCCTGGAAGTCGTAAACCGTTTTTTCTGCGCCCATGGTGTGTCTCCTTGTGAATCGCTATCGGAAAGCGTGAGGCTTGTTCCTTAGTGCGATTTTGCGTCATTCGAAGACGACGGTGCTGTCGCCGCCAGTACAGCAGCCAGCACGATCAGGCTGCCACCCAGCAGCACGCGAGGAGTCAGTTCGGCAGCGCCCATCGCAGCCGACGAGAGGCTCGCAAAGAGGATCTCGGTCAACATCACGATGGCGGTGGTGCCTGCCGCCAGCCGCGCCGCGCCGTACTGCAGGCCGGCGTTGCTGGCCATGAAGGCCAGCGCCAGCCCCAGCACCACCGGGACGCCGGCCAGCGCCAGCGCCGGTGCGGGCACCAGGGCCTGCGACATACCCATCAGCGCCGCTGCCGCCGCCATCAGGCCGCTGCCGCCAAACATGGCCAGCATGCGCGATTCGCTGGGGGTGTGGTTGTATTTGCGCAGCACGGCGTTGGTCACTGCAAAACTGAAGCCGCCCATGATGGCCAGCCAGTCGGCGCCACCTTGGGGTACGGGCCAGGGCGAGTCGGGCGATTTGAGCACGATCAGCACGCCCGTCATGGCCAGCAAGAGGCGCAGCAGCGAGGCGGCCGAGGGCTTTTCACCTAGCATGACCCAGGCCACCAGCACCGACCACGCGGGCATCAGGTAAAACAGCAGCACCACGCGCACCACATCGCCCACGGTCACGGCCCAGTTGAAGCCGACGTTGGTCAGGCCCGAAGCCGCCGCCAGGAACCACAGCTGCGGGTGGGCCACAAAGCCGCGCCAGGCGGCGGGGCGCAGGGTGAGCAGGCCGGTAACCACCACTGCATAGACGAGCGCCGTGGTCCACAGCGGGTGCAGGCCATGGCCCTGCAGCTCGCGCAGCGGCCACCAGGACACGCCCCAGACGAGGGCGTTCAGTGTGAGGGCGAGAACGGCTTTGGAGGTGCCCTTCGCAGCGGCACCGTGTGTCGCATCAGACTGCACAGTGTTAACAGTTCCTAGTGCGAGTTATCGCTGCGGGCGATGTTCAGCAGGTGGTCGACCTGCTCTTTGTGCTTGATGCAGTTGTTTTTGTGCCACCGCTGGATCACCCACATGAAGCCGGCCACCACCACACCAAAGGCGGTAATGGCACCAAAGGCCGACAGGCCCAAGCCGGTAGAGAGGCTGTAGAAAGCCCCCAGGCTCAGGATGCAGGCCTGTTCGTTGAAGTTCTGCACGGCGATCGAGCGGCCCGCGCCCATCAGGTTGTGGCCGCGGTGCTGCAGCAGCGCGTTCATGGGCACGACCAGGAAGCCGCCCAGGCCACCCAGCAGGATCAGGAAAGGCGCGGCCACCCAGACATTGCCGATGAAGTTCATCAAGATGACCAGAAGGCCCATGGCAATACCCAGCGGCATCACGCTGGTGGCCTGGTCCAGCCGCATGCGCATGGAGGCCAGTACGGCACCGACGGCGGTGCCGATGGCGACCACGCCGACCAGGGAAGAGGCTTGTGTCGTGCTGTAGCCCAGGGCGGCCGCGCTCCAGGCCAGCACGATGTAGCGCAAATTACCCGACACCCCCCAAAACAGGGTGGTGGTGGCCAGGGAAATCTGCCCAAGCTTGTCGCGCCACAAGGCTGAGTTGCAGTTCCAGAAATCGGGCAGCAGCTCAAGCTTGTTGCGCGGCATGGGCCGCATCTCCACGCCGGTGTCGGGGATACGGGTGTTGAACCAGGCCGCGATGATGTAGAGCAGGATCAGCACGGCAATCGCGGCTTCAGGGGCGGTGTCGATGCCGGTAGTAAAAATGGGAAAGTCAAACGAAAGCAATAGCGACGACACCGAATGACCCACCAGCTGGCCGCCCAGCAAAACACCCAGGATGATGGACGAAATCGTCAAGCCTTCAATCCAGCCGTTGGCCTTGACCAGCTGCGAAGCCGGCAGGAGTTCGGTGAGGATGCCGTATTTGGCGGGCGAATAAGCCGCCGCCCCGAGTCCGACGATGGCATAGGCCAGCAGCGGGTGGGAGCCAAACAGCATCATCAGGCAGCCGATCACCTTGATGGCGTTGCTGACGAACATGACGTTGCCCTTGGGGCGCGCATCGGCAAAAGCGCCTACAAAAGGCGCCAACACCACGTAAAAGAGCGCAAACATGGGCACCAGCGCCGCCGGCTGCCATTTGGGCGCGCCGCTGGTTTTCAGCAGCTCCACGGCGGCCACAAACAGCGCGTTATCAGCCAGCGAGCTGAAAAACTGGGCCGCCATGATGGTGTAGAAACCGCGCTTCATTAAACTGTTGTGGTCACTGCATCAATGCATCAGCGGATCTGATGCGGCAAGATATGGGTGAATGTCTCCAGACGATTCCGGTTTATAGCATGGGGGGCGGTGTCAGAATGCAAAAGACCTCATCCAGAGGCCTTTCGTCCCGACGGGCCCGCCAGCCTGCCACGCTCCCGGAAAACAATTTACTGCGCCATGCCACGTCCCATTCTTGCCACCATTCACACCGCCGGGCTTGCCCACAACCTTGCCCGCGCGCGCGCTGCCGCGCCCGATGCGCGGGTCTGGGCCGTCGTCAAGGCCAATGCCTATGGTCACGGCATCGAACGTGTTTTTGATGCGCTGCGCAGTGCCGACGGATTTGCGCTGCTGGACCTGGCTGAAGCGCAGCGCCTGCGCGCGCTGGACTGGCGCGGCCCCATCCTGTTGCTGGAAGGCTGCTTCGAGGCGCGGGATCTCGAGTTGTGCTCCCGCCTGGGCTTGTGGCATGCCATTCACTGCAACGAGCAGATCGACATGCTGGCTGCCCACAAGACGCAGCTGCCGCACCGTGTCTTCCTCAAGATGAATTCGGGCATGAATCGGCTGGGTTTCGCGCCCGAACGCTACCGTGCGGCGTGGACGCGCCTGAATGCATTGCCCCAGGTCGAAGAGATCACGCTGATGACGCATTTTTCCGATGCGGACGGCCCTAAAGGCATCGCCGCGGCGCTGAAGGCCTTTGACGCCGTCACGCACGACCTGCCGGGTGAACGCACTCTCAGCAACAGCGCCGCCACCTTGCGGCACGGCGATGTGCTGGCCGGGCGCTCCGACTGGGTGCGGCCCGGTATCCTGGTTTACGGCAGCGCGCCCGACTTCCCTGAGCACAGCGCGGCCGACTGGGATTTGCAGCCCACCATCACGCTGTCATCGAAAATCATCGGCATCCAGGAGCTCAAAGCCGGCGATACCGTGGGTTACGGCTCCTGTTTCACGGCCGACGGCCCGCTGCGCATCGGCGTGGTGGCCTGCGGTTACGCAGACGGCTACCCGCGCCACTGCAGCACAGGTACGCCGATGCTGGTGAATGGCGTGCGCACCCGCATGGTGGGGCGCGTCAGCATGGACATGATCACGGTGGACCTCACTCCCGTGCCCGGCGCGGGCATCGGCACCGAGGTGACGCTGTGGGGCCGCGCCTCCAGCGGCGCGGTGCTGCCGATCGACGAAGTGGCGCACGCCGGCGGCACCGTCGGTTATGAGCTCATGTGCGCGGTGGCACAGCGTGTGCCGGCGGTGGCGGACTGAATCCGCTGTGACTGCAAACTTGTTCAGGAAAAAAGAACCATGGAAACATCAGAACTTGAATATGCCGGCTTCTGGATACGCGTCTGGGCATCGCTGATTGATACCGTATTGTTCTGTGTGCTGATCTTCCCGCTACTGACGGTCATTTACGGCACCGCTTACTGGAACAGCACAAAGCTGGTTCAGGGACCGGCGGATTTCCTGATCTCATGGGTTATTCCGGCTGTAGTGGTCGTGGGCTTCTGGATCGTTCGGCAGGCGACACCCGGGAAAATGGCGATTGCTGCCCGCATCGTGGACGCCAGGACCGGCCTCAAGGCCACGCCAGGCCAGTTCGTCATCCGCTACATCGGTTACGTGCTGTCCACCATTCCCTTTTGCCTGGGTTTTTTCTGGGTGGCTTTCGACGCCCGCAAGCAGGGCTGGCACGACAAGCTCGCCGGCACGGTTGTCGTGCGCAACAAGGCCGGCACTACCCAGCCTGTCGCGTTCAACGACTGATACCCGCTCTCTCCGGCATCAACCCTGCCTGCCATCATCAAGAGGTGTCCATGCCAGTGGCTTCATCCATCACCGTTCGTCCCATAGCGCCGCAGGATTTCGAGGCCTGGTTGCCCCTTTGGCTGGGCTACAACAAGTTCTACGGCCGATCCGGTGAGACGGCGCTGGCTGACGACATCACCGCCATGACCTGGTCGCGCTTTTTTGATGCGTATGAGCCTGTCCACGCCCTGGTGGCGGAGTCTGACGGCGAACTTGTGGGCCTCACGCATTACCTGTATCACCGCAGCACTACCCGCATTGCGCCGGTCTGTTATTTGCAGGATCTGTTCACCGCCGAAGCCGTGCGCGGCCAAGGCGTTGGCAAGGCGCTGATTGAAGCCGTGTACGAGAAGGCCCAAGCCGCCGGTTCTACCCGCGTTTATTGGCAAACCCACAAAACCAACACCACGGCCATGAGGCTGTATGACCAGGTGGCGGAAAACTCCGGCTTTGTCGTATACGCCAAGGCGCTTTAGGCGCCGTCGAACCGCGGCTCACTGCGGCGTGATTTTGGCGCCTGTGAGTTTTTCCTGCGCCGTCACAAGGGCGGTGACAAATTTCTTGCCCTGGCCCAGCGCGCTGGCGGTGGCCAGGCTTTGGTGCACGGCCTCGCCCACGAGAGAAGGAACATTCACCATCTCGGCCAGGTGGGTGTAGTAGCGCAGGTCCTTGCGGGCGTTGTCCAGCTCAAACTTCAGGCCGTTGAAGTCACCGTTCAGTGTCTTGGCCATGGCCTGGAAGAGGCCCGAGTTCACCGCGCCGGCCGAAATCACTTCCACCAGCTTTTGCGGCTGAATACCCGCCAGCGCGCCCACGGCAAAGGCCTCGGCGGTAGCCGTGCAAATCGCCTGGCCGATGAAGTTGTTGAGCAGCTTGATGATGTGGCCGGCACTGGGGCCGCCCACGTGAAAAATGTTTTCGCAATAGGCCGCCAGCACCGGTTGAATTTTGTCGAACACGGCCTGCTCGGCGCCCACCATGGTGTTGAGCTTGCCGAGCTCGGCTTCGACTGGTGTGCGCGCCAGCGGTGCGTCTACCAGCGTCGCGCCACGTTCGGCGCAGAGGGCGGCCAGGCGGCGTGTGGATTCGGGTTCGCTGGTGGAGGTATCGATCACGATCAACCCTGCGCGCGCCTTTGACAGTACGCCATGGGCCCCGAGCAGGGTCTCCTCGACCTGCGGCGATCCCGTCACGCAAATGATCACCGCGTCGCACGCGCCCAGCTCGGCGGGGCTTGCGGCCTGCTTCGCGCCGGCGGCCAGCAGGTCGGCCACGCGTTCCGTATTGCGGTGCACGGTCAGGCTGACGTTGAATCCCTTGGCCTGCAGGTTGCGTGCAATACCGTGTCCCATGAGGCCCGATGCGCCGATAACGCCGATGTGTTTCATGCTGTCTCCTGAAAAGTGGTTGAGAAAAATCCGGAAAATCTTTGGGTCAATAAAGACCCTTGACGCGCGCCTGCAACCGGGCCAGCCCGAGCAAAGCGTCGGTATAGGGTGTGGGCACCGCCGTCAGTTGCCCCAGTTCGCGCACGGCCGTCACCAGTGCGTCCAGCTCGACCGGTTTGCCGGCTTCCACATCCTGCAGCATGGATGTCTTGAAGGCACCCAGCTTGCGCGTGACGACATGGCGCTCCGCAGGGGTCTGGTTGATCGGGATGCCGATGCGCGCGCCGATTTCCTTGGCCTCAAGCATCACGCTGTGGGTAAAACCGGTCACCAGTTCGTCGTCAAGAACAAGGTCCATGGTTGCACCGGTCAGCGCGCTGATTGGGTTGGCGGTCATGTTGCCCCAGAGCTTGAACCAGATGTCTTTCTGGATCTGCTCCGACACCGGCGCTTCAAAGCCGGCTTTTTCAAGCAGGGCCGCAAGCTGCTGCACCCGGGCGGTTTTCTCGCCGGAGGGCTCGCCGATGATGAGCTTGTTGCCGAAGTGGTGGTGCACCTGTCCGGGCTCATCCAGCGAGCAGCTGGCATGCACCACGCAGCCGACGATGTGCTTTGCCGGAATGGCCTGCGCCAGTTCGCCGCCGGGGTCCACTGAAGTCAACTGGGTGCCTTCAAGCGTCCCGCCGAAGCCTTGCAAGAACCACCAGGGCACGCCATTCATGGCGGTCAGGACCATCGTTTCCGGGCCAATCAGCGGCGCGATCCGGCGCACCACCTCGGGCAGAGAAGGCGCTTTGACGGCCAGCACCACCAGGTCCTGCACGCCGAGGTCGGCCGGCGCGGCGCTGGAGGACACAGCTTGCGACGTGATCTTGCCGCCCTGGTTCAGCCGCAGACCGTGCAGCTGCAGGGCATCGAGCGTGGCGCCGCGCGCCACCACGCTGACGCGGCAACCTGCGTGAGCGAGCCCGTGGCCTATCCAGCCGCCAATGGCGCCAGCGCCATAAATACATACCTTCATCGTTTCATGTCTCCATTTCCTAATCCCAAAAGCGAAAGGCCAGCAGGGGCCGCAGGCGCAGCGCCCCCCTCGGGGGGCAGCGCATTACACGCAGCCGAAGGCGAAGTGAAAAGCGTGGGGGCTCAACCCTCTGGTGTGAAACCCACCGCCTTGACCAGCGGGCCCCACAACTCGGTATCGGCCTTGAGCATGGCGGCCAGCTGTGCGGGCGAGGTCGGGGCCGCTTCCAGGTACGACACCGCGAGGCCGTCGATCACGTCCTGCGAGGCCAGCGCGGAGCGGATGCCGGCATTCAGCCGCTGCACCACATCCTGCGGCGCTTTGGCGGGCAGGAAGAAGCCGAACCATTCGGTGAACGCCATGTCCTTGAAGCCTTGCTCCAGCAGCGTCGGCGTGTTGGGGGTAAAGCGGCTGCGTTTGGGGCCGCTGGTCGACAGCAGGCGGCACTTGCCCGACGCGACATGCTGGGTGAACTCGCCGGTCGGCCCCGACACGGCGGCAATCTGGCCGCCCACCATGTCCAGCACGGCGGGCTGGGTGCCGCGAAAAGCCACGTGGCGCAAGTCCACGTTGCCGGCACGGCCCAGCAGCGCGCCGATGAAGTGCGGCGATGAGCCGGCGGCCGGTGAGCCGAAGTTGGCCTGGCCTGGGTTGGCCTTGCACCAGGCAAGAAAATCCGGCACGTTTTTGACGCTGGCCGGCACCATGGGGCCGACGGCGAAGCCGTAGTCGAAGATCGCGCCGGCAGATACCGGGGTCAGGTCGGCTACCGGGTCGTACGGTAGCTTCTTGTAGGTGTGCGGGTAGATGCCCAGCATGGACATGGGCGTCAGCAAAACGGTGGCGCCGTCGGGCGCGGCAGATTTGACGAACTGCACGGCGATTTGCCCGCCCGCGCCGGTCTTGTTCTCCACCACGGCGCTTTTGGCATAACCGGGGTGCAGCTTGTCGGCGACGCGCCGCGACACGATGTCGGCGGTGCCGCCGGGCGCAAAGCCGACGATGACTTTGGTGCTGTCAATGGCCTGGGCCCAGGCGCGCTGGCCGATGCTTGTGAGCAGTGCTGCAGCGCTGGATGACTGGATGAGCTGGCGGCGCGAAATGTTCATGGTGTGACCTCGTGGAATGGGTGGGGGCTGCTGTGGCGCCGCTGGCGGGCGCGAAAAAGCCATTGTTGTGCAAGATGCGATTTTGTGCAGGATCAGGCGGTATCCAGATGCGCGGCGAGGTTGTTGCGCTTGCCTTCATACACGGGGGCGCCTTCGTCGATTTGCAATGTCATGCCCACGGCGTGCTGCGCGAACACCCCATCCAGGTGTGCGCTGGCGCTGGCCAGCAGGGCGTCGCCGGCCCGCTTTTTCATGGCTTCGCTGCGGCCGGGGGTGATCAGGAGGTTCAGGTAGATAAAGGCGCGGTCGGGCTGGCCGTCCGCCACCGCAAAGTGCGGCGCCGGCCAGGCCATGACCCGCGTACCGGCCACCGGGAAAAGCGGCGCCACGCCGTCTTCGCCGCGCAGGGCCACCAGTGTGGCGGCCAGCGTGTGGCACATGGCGTTCATGTCGGTGAGGTTATCCAGGTTGGCGGTGTATTGAATGTTCAGGTGAGGCATGGCGGAGGTTGGTGGGGGTTGGCAGGTTGCGCGGATGAACAGGACCCGCCATCATTACCAAAACGCAAAGGCTGGTTATTTATACAGTAATATCGTGCATGGCCAAAGACAAAACGATTTACACCTGCACCGAATGCGGTGGCACCAGCCCCAAATGGCTGGGCAAATGCCCGCACTGCAACGCCTGGAACACGCTGATCGAGTCGGCCGCGGAAAACAGTGCGCCGGTCAAGAACCGCTACAGCAGCCAGTTCCAGTCACTGGCCAAGGCCTCCGACGTGACCGCCCTGGCCGACATCGAAGCCACCGACATGGAGCGCACGCCCACCGGGCACGAAGAGCTGGACCGCGTGCTGGGCGGCGGCATCGTCGAGGGCGGCGTGGTGCTGATTGGCGGCGACCCTGGCATCGGCAAGTCCACCTTGCTGCTGCAGGCGCTGGATTCGCTGCAACGCGCCGGGCTCAACACACTTTACGTGACCGGCGAGGAAAGCGGCGCGCAGGTCGCGCTGCGTTCACGCCGGCTGGGGCTGGACGGCTCGCAGGTCAAGGTGCTGGCGGAAATCCAGCTAGAAAAAATCCTCGCCACGCTGGAGGCCACGCAGCCGGCCATTGCCGTGATCGACTCCATCCAGACGGTGTATTCCGACCAGCTCACGTCGGCGCCGGGTTCGGTGGCGCAGGTGCGTGAATGCGCGGCGCACCTGACGCGTGCCGCCAAGTCCAGCGGCGTGTGCATCGTGCTGGTTGGCCATGTGACCAAAGAGGGCGCACTCGCCGGCCCGCGTGTGCTCGAGCACATGGTGGACACCGTGCTGTACTTTGAAGGCGACACGCATTCAAGCTTTCGCCTCGTGCGCGCCATCAAGAACCGTTTCGGTGCGGTCAACGAGATCGGTGTGTTCGCCATGACGGAAAAAGGCCTCAAGGGTGTGGCCAATCCGAGCGCGATCTTTTTGAGCCAGCACAGCGAGCCCGTGCCCGGCAGCTGCGTGCTGGTCACACTGGAAGGCACGCGCCCCATGCTGGTTGAAATCCAGGCGCTGGTCGACAACGGCGGGCCCAGCCCGCGGCGCCTTTCGGTGGGTCTGGACCGCGACCGCCTGGCCATGCTGCTGGCGGTGCTGCATCGCCATGCCGGTGTTGCCTGCATGGACCAGGACGTGTTCGTCAACGCCGTGGGCGGCGTGCGCATCAGCGAGCCGGCGGCCGACCTGGCCGTGATGCTGGCCATCACCTCCAGTTTGCGCGGTAAACCGTTGCCCAAGGGTTTCATTGCCTTTGGTGAGGTCGGGCTGGCCGGAGAAGTGCGCCCGGCCCCGCGCGGCCAGGAGCGCCTGAAGGAAGCGGCCAAGCTGGGCTTTAGCGTTGCCGTGGTGCCCAAGGCCAATGCGCCCAAGAAACCGATTGAAGGCCTCACCATCCACGCCGTCGAGCGCGTGGAAGAGGCCATGGAAGTGGTGCGCAGCCTGAGCTGAGGCATTGCACAATCAGGGCCATGAAACTCGCCGTCATCTCCGACATTCACGGTAACCTGCTGGCGCTTGAGGCCGTGCTGGCGGACATTGCCGGGCAGGGTGTTGACCAGACCGTGAACCTGGGCGACATCCTGAGCGGCCCGTTGCAACCCGCGGAAACGGCCGACCTGCTGATGGCCCGCAACTTCACCACCATTCGCGGCAACCACGAGCGGCAGGTGCTGGAATTGCTGGACCAGGGCCAGCATCTCGACCCACTCGGCACCGACGGCTATACCGCGGGCCAGCTGACGTCGGCGCAGGTGGCGTGGATCAGGTCGCTGCCCGCGCGCCTGGAGCTGGCGGGCGGTGACGTGCTGCTGTGCCACGGAACGCCCGGCAGCGATTTGATCTACTGGATGGAAACCACGGTGTCCGGTTTTCCTGACGCGCATCCGACGGGTATCCGGCCTGCCACTGCCGAAGAAGTTTTCCTGCGGCTTGGCGACGAGAGCCCCCAGACGCATTCGCTGGTCCTTTGCGGTCACACCCATGTGCCGCGCATGGTCCAGTGTGGCAACCTGCTTGTCGTCAATCCCGGCAGCGTCGGCCTGCAGGCCTATGACGACGACCATCCTCACCCGCATGTGGTGGAAAACGGTGCGCCGCACGCGCGCTACGCGCTCGTGGAAAAAACCGCCCAGGGCTGGCGGGCGGACCTCCGCGCAGTGCCCTATGACCACATGGCGGCATCCAAAGCGGCATTTAGCCGAGGCCGTCCTGACTGGGCGTATGCGCTGGCGACCGGTTGGGCACAACGCGGCAGTTAACAAGCGCTATTAAAAACATAGCTGCTGGCGCAATATCTGATTGGGTAGCAGCCGCTTTTGGCTTAAAAAGAGCTCTCCACGCTGTCTGGAGGCCGCTTTCGGCGGTTTTTTCATGCCGCTACGCACTCCCCGCAGCGTTGGCGTCCCCGGTGGCTGCGAAAATACGGCCATGAACTTCCAGAAAATCATTGTTCCCGTGGCCGGCATCGCCGGGGTCTTGCTGGCGTACCGCTTTTACGGCTGGGCCGGTGTAGCCGCCGCTGCCAGCGCCCTCGTGATGTGGGTGCTGCTGCATTTCACCCGCATGATGCAGGTTTTGAAGCGTGCAGCCAACCGGCCCATCGGTTATGTCGACAGCGCGGTCATGCTCAACGCCAAGCTCCGGCCCGGCATGACATTGCTACATGTGGTAGCGATGACGCGGGCGCTGGGCCTGCTGCAGTCGGCCAAGGACGAACAGCCCGAAATCTTCCGCTGGACAGACGGTTCCGAGTCGCATGTCACCTGCACCTTTGTGGGCGGCAAACTGTCGCACCATGAACTCTTCCGCCCCGTGCCCGCGGATTCGCCTGAGGCCGGGGGCACAGCGCCGCCCGCACCGTAAAATCAGACTTTCGGGTTTTGCCCGGCCTGGCACCGCATTCCCGGCTGCTGCTGCCGGCGGCGCGCCGATACAGCACAACCATTCCACGACATTCACCACAGGATCAGCACCATGTCCCCAGTTATTCCTTCCATGGCAGACCGCGACGGCAAAATCTGGATGGACGGCCAGATGGTCGACTGGCGCGACGCCAAGATCCACGTGCTGAGCCACACCCTGCATTACGGCTGCGGCGCGTTTGAAGGCGTGCGGGCCTACAACGCCCAGGGTGGCACGGCGATTTTCCGGCTCGAAGAGCACACCGAGCGCCTCTTCAACAGCGCCAAGATCTTGCGTATGAAGATTCCCTTTACCCAGGCCGAAGTCAACGAAGCCACGAAAGCCGTCGTGCGCGAGAACAAGCTGGAGTCCTGCTACATCCGCCCGCTGACCTGGATCGGCTCGCAAAAACTCGGCGTCAGCCCCAAGGGCAACCAGATTCACCTGATGGTCGCGGCCTGGGCCTGGGGCGCCTACCTTGGCGAAGAAGGCATGAAGCGCGGCATCCGTGTGAAGACCTCCAGCTACACCCGCCACCATGTCAACATCACCATGACGCAGGCCAAGGCGGTGAGCAACTACACCAACTCCATCCTCGCCAACATGGAAGCGCTGGATGACGGCTACGACGAAGCGCTGCTGCTCGACGCCTCAGGTTTTGTCAGCGAAGGCGCGGGTGAAAACATTTTTGTGATCAAGGGCGGCGTGGTCTACACGCCCGACCTGTCTGCAGGCGCGCTCAACGGCATCACACGCAACACCATCCTGCACATCTGCAAGGACCTGGGCCTGGAGCTCGTGCAAAAACGCATCACGCGCGACGAGGTGTATATCTCCGACGAGGCCTTCTTCACCGGCACGGCCGCCGAAGTCACGCCGATTCGCGAACTCGACCGCATTGAAATCGGCGCCGGCTCGCGCGGCCCCATCACCGAAAAAATCCAGAGCGCGTTCTTTGACATCGTCAACGGCCGCAATCCGAAATACGCCCACTGGTTGGCCAAAGTCTGAAGCGCTTACTGAAAGTCCCGCGATGAGCACCCCCACAACGACCCACGCCTCCTCCTCTGTCGAACTGCTGGCTTCGGACCTGAACGCCCAGGGCGGCGTCTACTGCCCCAGCCCCAAGGCCGACATGAAAATCTGGAATAGCCACCCGAAGGTTTACCTGGACGTGGCCCGAACCGGCCAGGCCAAGTGCCCGTATTGCGGCACGGTTTACGCGCTGAAAGCCGGCGAGCACTTCGGCGGACATCACTAATCGCGGTCGCCTTTCATTCTGATGGGCAGCTTCAAACATCACAGCTATTTTGTAAAAGAGAAACACGTTCAAGGTGTTCTCTTTCCGCACGCCTGCCTGGACTGCCGAAAGACATTCAAAAAACCGCGGAGTGTGACCGCCCGCTTATGCCCAGAATGTGGCGGCCAGCTCGTCGTTTTGAGCCGCAAATTCTCGGCACCTAAATCCCGCGATACCCGGCAGTGGGAAAAAGTAAGATTCCTGGTAATCAACGGATTTCTTTTTCAGCCCGTTCGGGAAGGCAACGAAACTGTCCGTTATCCAAAGACATTGGACGAGGCGAGAGAATTTGTCGCCAAGTATCGCAAGCAGGCCATCCCGTGCGCTCGCAAAGATTTTGATGTTGCCATCCTTCGCAATGAGCCATAAATCCGACGACAGATCTGGCTCACAGGGTGCAATTCACTCGCTCGTGATCGCACCTCAGTGGATTGGTGACGCCGTCATGACCGAGCCGCTCATGCGCCGCTTGCATGCGCGCGGCGAACGCCTCACGGTAGGTGCCTTGTCCTGGGTGGCGCCGGTTTACCGGGCGATGCCGCAGGTGGCCGATGTCATTGAATTTCCCTTTGCACACGGCGGCTTGCAGTTCCGCGAACGTCGCGCGCTTGCCAGGCGCATCGAGGGACGTTTCGACAAAGCTTATGTCCTGCCCAATTCGCTGAAAAGCGCACTGCTGCCTTTTCTGGCCAGCATCCCGGAACGCATCGGTTATTTCGGTGAAGCGCGAGTGGGCCTGCTCACGCACCGGCTCAAGAATCCGAAGAACAAGCCGCCCATGGTGGCGTTTTATTCAGCGTTGAGCGGTGGGGCGGACCTCGACAAAGACCGGCCGCAACTGCAGATGGCACCCGCTGAAATTGAGCAGGCGCTGGCTGAACTGGGCCTGCAACGCGGCGGCTATTACGTGTTTGCGCCCGGCGCCGAATACGGTCCTGCCAAGCGCTGGCCCGCCCGTCACTTTTCAGAACTCGCCGCGCGGCTGGCTTTGCCGGTAGTGTTGCTGGGCTCCGGCAAGGAGGCGGCGCTCTGCGAAGAAATCGCCGCGCCCGTGAACGCGGCGCAGCCCGGCAAATGCCTGAACTTCGCGGGCAAGACCTCATTGGTGCAGGCGCTGTGCCTGATCGCCGCAAGCCAGAGCACGATCAGCAATGACTCGGGACTGATGCACGTGGCTGCGGCCTTCGGTGTGCCGCAAGTGGCGATTTTCGGCTCGTCCAGCCCCCTGCATACGCCGCCGCTAAGCGACAAGGCCACCGTGCTGTGGCTCAAAGCTGATGCCGCCTACCAGCCGCCGCTGGACTGCGCACCCTGCTTCGAGCGCGAATGCCCGCTGGGCCATACGCGCTGCCTGAACGATATGGGCGCCGAGCGGGTGCTGGCGGCGCTGCCACCGGTTCCCCGGGTGGGAAATTAGGCCGGTCAGGCGGGGAAGGCCGCCAGCGGCGAAAAACCCGGTTTGCCCTGGGTCGGCGTACGCGCCACGTTCATCACCCAGCACACCATCACAAAATAGCCGGCGAGGCTGACCAGCTCGACCACACCCTGTTCGCCGAAAGTTTTCACTGCCGCGGCGTAGGTGGCGTCGCAGCAGCCGTGCTGGCGCAGCACTTCGAACGTGAGGTCCAGCGCGACGGCCTCATCGGCGGCCAGTTCGCGCGGCTGCCTGCCTTCGGCGATCGCGTCCACAGTGGCCTGGCTCACGCCCGCAGCCACCGCCAGCGGCGCATGCATCAGCCATTCAAACTGGTTGGCGGTATGGCGGGCCGCCACGCAGGTAACGAGTTCGCGGATGCGCGCGTCCAGCGCGCTTTCAAAGCGCAGGTAAGCCCCCACGTCGCCGATGCGGCCCATGAGCTGCGGGCTGCGCAGCAGGGGAATGAACGGGCCAAACACGGCCTTGCGCGGGCCGGCGATCAGTGTGTCTGCAGCGGCCTGCTGCGCGGGTGACATGGCCTCCCGCGGCATCAGCGGCATCCGGTCTTCGGCAAGCTGGAAGAAGCCCTGGGGGACGGCGGGAGCTGGGGGTGTGGTGGCAAGGCTCATGGGGTTCCTGTGGGTGGCTGAATCCCTGAGCGTATCAAAGGGCGCGCCGCCATGTCTTCAGGCAAAAAAAAGCCACCGCGAGGTGGCTTTTGCAAACTTCTTCCGTGAGGAAGATGTCGTTGGGAATCATTGAAATGTTTCACCGACGTTTTGGTTTTTAGTCCCTTTTAGTTCCCCTTTTCCCCTATCCATTGTTGTGACAGCAACGGGAAGAAATGTCGGCGATTACACGCTGTCTGACCATTCTCCAAATAGAGGAGACCGCGCGGTTTAGTGTTGCTGGAGGCCGTACTTCGTGATTTATTTCACGTTTATGGGTGGGCGACCGGCAATTCAACAACAAAAGTCGCGCCGCCGCCAGGCCGGGCTTCGCAACGAACGCTGCCGCCATGGCGCTGGCTGATCGACTTCACCAGGGCCAGGCCGAGCCCCACGCCGCCTTCGCGTTCACTGGCGCCGGGCAACCGGTAAAAAGGTTCGAAAATGCGCTCCCGCTGCTCGGCGGGCACGCCCGGGCCGCGGTCATGCACCTTGATCACGGCTCGCTGTTTTGCGCCGGCCCGGGCCTGTGCCAGCTCGAGGTTAATCTCGCCGGTGCTATAGCGCCGCGCGTTTTCCAGCAGGTTGCGAATCAGCCGGCGCAAGAGGCGTGGAGAGCCCTGTACTGTCAGGCTGTGGCTATCGGCATCAATGCCAAGGCCGGCGCCGCTGGAATCCTGGCTCAGCTCTGCGCTCAACTCCGCATTGACGCGCGAGCATTCTTCGGCCGCCAGGCCCGTGAGGTCCAGGGTTTCAAAAGGCTCCGCGTCGGCCTGCTTGGCGTCGAGGCGGCTGGCCAGCAATATCTCGTCGATCAGCTGGTCGAGTTCGGAGATGCTGCGGGAAATTTCCTTGCGCTGCGGTGATGCGGCGTCGGTGCCCATGAGTTCCAGCCCCATGCGGATACGCGCCAGTGGTGAGCGCAATTCGTGTGACGCGTTGGCCAGCAGCGATTTGTGCGACTCCATCAGGGTTTCGATGCGCTCGGCCGCGTGGTTGAAGCGCCTGGCCAGGAAGGCCACCTCGTCCTTGCCGTCTGCGTTAACGCGGGCCGACAAATCACCGGCGCCCCAGCGCTCTACGCCGCGCTGCAGGGCTTCCAGCCGCAGCGTCAGCCTTCGCATCACGGGGTAGGCGCCCAGCGCCACGGCCAGGCCGACCACGACCAGCATCCAGCCAAAACCAAACGGAGGGCGGTTCCACGGGTTGTTGCCGGGTGGGCGTTTGGGCCGCGGCAACACCAGGTTCAGGGTCTGGCCGTCTTTGGTCAGCACGTCAAATTCCAGGCCGTCACCGGGTTTGCGGTCGGGCTTGGTTTGCGCTGTGCCGATGACTTCGCCCTTGTCGTTGTGCACCAGCACTTCGCGTATCGGCAGCTGCGGCGGGTCGGCGCTCAGGCGCCACGCCGCGCCCACCAGAAAAGTGAGGACCAGCACTGTAGCGACAACAGCCAGCCAGATTCGCACATACAGGTGCGAGGTAAAACGTCCCCACATATGGAGCTCCTATAAGTCCAATTTTCGGGCGGATGGCATCGTTGCGCGGTGCTCGGAATCCTCATGTACCCAAGTGCATTCCGGTGTCCTGCGCTCCGGGCGCCTCGCCCTGCATCCCGACAATTGCATTTCTAGGAGCTCCATAGCCATTTCCCTCCTTAGTCCTGCTGTTTGGCAAAAACGTAGCCGACGCCCCGCACCGTCAGAATGCGTTTCGGGTCTTTTGCGTCGGCCTCGATGGCGCTGCGGATGCGGCCCATGTGCACGTCGATGGAGCGGTCAAAGGCCTCGAGTTCGCGGCCGCGTACGGCTTCCATGATCTGGTCGCGGCTTAGCACGCGGCCGGCACGTTCGGCCAGCGCCACCAGCAGGTCGAACTGGTAAGACGTCAGCTCGCAGGGGTTGCCGGACACCGATACGGTGCGTGCATCGCGGTCGATCTCCAGCGAACCGAAGCGCATGACCTTGTGGCCGCCGCTGGAGGCTGCCGCACCCGTTTCGCCGCCGCGGCGCAGCACGGCCCGGATGCGCGCCAGCAACTCGCGCGGCTCGAAAGGTTTGGGCAGGTAGTCGTCAGCGCCAATTTCCAGGCCGACGATACGGTCCATCGGGTCGCCCTTGGCCGTCAGCATCAGCACGGCGGTATTGGCGTTTTCGCTGCCCTGGCCCTTGATGCGCCGGCACACTTCCAGTCCATCCATGTCGGGCAGCATCAGGTCCAGGATGACCAGGTCGGGCGTTGCGGCTTCCAGTGCTGCCAGACCTGCCGCGCCGTCGGCTGCGTGGGTAAAACCGTAGCCCGACTGGCGCAGGTATTCGCCCACCATATTGGCCAGGCGGGTATCGTCTTCAATCATCAAAAGCTGTTGGGTCATGGCTGGTCCTCGTGTGCAGGTGTTCCCCTTGGGGTGGGATCACAATGAAATTCATGGTGCGCCGGGCGCAACAATCCCGCTTGAAGCCACCGTAAAGTTACGGTAAACCGGGGCAGCGAGCCTCCAGCATACTCCGTGCACGGCACGTCCGCCATGGTGCGGAATTGCTATTGAATTAATAGCTGCTTGCGCTTATTCCTTCTGGGTTTGCGGCGTTTTAAGTCTTGAGGCAAAACCCACCAGAAGTAGCACCGGCAGGCCCAGCAGGGCCGTTGCGGTGAAGAAGTTGCTGTACCCGAAAGAGTCCACATACTTGCCCGAATAGCCGGCCAGAAACTTCGGCAGCAACAGCATCATGGAGCTGAAAAGCGCGTATTGGGTGGCCGAATAATTGATGTTGGTGAGGCTCGACAGGTAGGCGATGAAAGCGGCTGAAGCAATGCCGCTGGAGAGGTTGTCGGCCGAGATCACGAAGATCAGCGCGTTGACGTCGTGGCCCCGCGTGCCCAGCCAGGCAAACAGCAGGTTGCTGGCGGCACTCAGCACGGCGCCCAGCATCAGCACGCGCATGACGCCGAAGCGCATGGCCAGCGCGCCGCCCACGAAGGCACCGACCAGTGTCATCACCACGCCGTAAATTTTGGTCACTGCAGCTACTTCGTCTTTGGTGTAGCCCATGTCGACATAGAACGGGTTGGCCATGATGCCCATGACAACGTCGCTGATGCGGTAGACCGCGATCAGGGCCAGGATCAGCAGCGCCTGCTTGCCGTAGCGGCGCAGGAAATCGGCGAACGGGTCGACCAGCGCGGTTTTAAGCCACTCTGCAGCGTTGCGCGACGGCGCCAGCGGGCGCGGCGCTGGTTCAGGCGACAGCAGCACCGTCGCCATGCCCAGCAGCATGGACGCCGCCATGACCAGGTAGGCCACTTGCCATGCGCCGTGCTGGTAAGTGACGGCGTCGCCTGCGACTTCGGCACGCGCTGCAATCCACAACGCCCCGGCGCCGGCCCAGATCATCGCGATGCGGTAACCCGTTTGGTAGGCGGCAGCCAGTGCGGCCTGGCGCTGGATGTCGGCCGACTCGATGCGGTAGGCGTCCAGCGCGATGTCTTGTGTAGCCGACCCGAATGCCACGGCCAGTGCACACCACACGACGGGTTGCAGTGCCAGCTTGGGGTCCGTCAGTGCCATGCCGACAAGCGCCGCCACGATGACCAGCTGCGACAGCAGCAGCCAGCTGCGCCGGCGCCCAAGCAGACGCGTGAGCAGCGGAATGGGCATGCGGTCCACCAGCGGCGCCCACACCCACTTGAAGCCGTAAGCCAGCCCGACCCAGCTCAGGTAGCCGATGGTGGTGCGGTCTATGCCGGCTTCGCGCAGCCAGAAGCTCAGCGTGCCAAACACCAGAAGCAGGGGCAGGCCGGCGGAAAAACCCAAAAACAGCATGCGCAGCGTGGCGGCTTCGGCATACACGCGCCAGACATCGCGCCAGGCGGGTTTGGGTGCGGCTTTAACAGTGGGGGCTGTAGATGCCGCGCTGTGCGCAGCGACAGGGGCGGATGATGGCAGTTCGGAGGAGGGGGTTTTGTCTGACATGGGCATTTTGATTTGTGACTATTATTCACCCATGTGCTTTTTATGCGAGGCCAAACACTCTGCCTGGGCTGGCCGCCGGGCGTTCCTGCTGGCTGCCGGCGGCGCCGCAGCGACGGCCGTCACCACCCCGCTGCTTGCGCAGGTTGATGTCGGGCCGTCATCGGGGCTGCGCAAGCTGATCCCTGCCGAGGAACTGGAAAACGCCGCCACGCAGGAATATGCCAAGCTGCTGGCGGAGGCAAAGTCCAAAGGGGCGCTGGCGTCGCCGGGCAATCCCCAGCTGCAGCGCATACGCGGCATCGCTACCCGGCTGGTGCCGCAGGCCGCACAGTGGAACGACCGTGCCAACCAGTGGCGCTGGGAGGTCAACCTGCTCGGCAGCAAGCAGATCAACGCCTTCTGCATGCCCGGAGGCAAGATTGCGTTCTACACGGGCATCATCGATCAGCTCAAGCTCACCGACGATGAAATTGGAATGATCATGGGCCACGAAATGGCCCATGCGCTGCGCGAGCATGCACGTTCCCGCATCGCCAAGAGCGCGGGAACCGGGCAGCTGCTCTCGCTGGGTGCGCAATTGCTCGGCCTGGGCCAGCTCGGCGACGTGGCTGCCAACATCGGCACCCAGCTGCTGACGCTGCGCTTCAGCCGCGAAGACGAGACGGACGCCGACCTCGTGGGTCTGGAGCTGGCCGCGCGCGGCGGCTATAACCCGCAGGCATCCGTCAGCCTCTGGGAAAAAATGGCGCAGGCTGGTGGCGGTGCCGGCGGTCCGAGCTTTCTTTCTACCCATCCCTCCGGTCCTGAGCGCATCCAGCAACTGCAGGCCAATGTGCCCAAGGTGCAGGGTCTTTATCAACGCGCGCGCGGCTGATCTGGCCCCTGGTGACCGGTTTGACGCAGCGCGCCGCATTCTTCACGCGCGCCTGGTGGCGGGGCTTCCGGCCGGGACGCACCCGCATCAACTCTCGCGAGCGACTGCGCATTGTCGTTGGGTCGCTGCTGGGTATTTTCGTGACGGGGCTGCTGTGCCACCTGGCTGACCGGATGATGCCGGGCCTGCCCTGGCTGGTGGCGCCGCTGGGCGCCAGCGCCGTGCTGGTGTATGCCGTGCCGGCCAGTCCTATGGCGCAGCCCTGGAATGTGGTGGGCGGTAATACCCTGTCGGCGCTTGCCGGCATTGCGGGCGTGCATGGCATGCATCTGCTGGGCTCGCCGGCGCTTGCGGCCGCAGTGGGCGTGGCCACGGCCATCGCGCTCATGCTGGCGTTGCGCTGCCTGCACCCGCCGGGCGGCGCCACTGCCTTGATGGTGGTGCTGGGCGGAGTTTCCGACCCGCTGTTTGCCTTCTATCCCGTGATGCTCAACTCCGTGCTGCTGGTGGCGGTCGGCGTCGCCTACAACAACGCCACGCGCAGGGCCTATCCCCACACCCAATTGGCCCCGCCGGGCCCCGCGCCGTCCGTAGAAGACCAGTTGCTTGATGCGGATCTGGACGCCGTACTGGCGCGCTACAACCAGGTGCTGGACGTCAGCCGCGACGACCTCAAGACCTTGCTGGCCGAAACCCGGCTGCGCGCGTACGACCGCAAACTGGCGGAAGTCCGCTGCGCCGACGTCATGTCGCGCGATCTCGTCACGGTGGAATTCGGCACTCCGCTGGAAGAGGCCTGGGCCCTGCTGAGGGAGCGCCGCATCAAGGCCTTGCCGGTGGTGGACCGCAGCTTCCGCATCGCGGGCATCATCACGCAGGCCGACTTCATGCGGGCGGCTGAACTCGATTTGTACGAAGGCTTTGACGCCAAGTTGAGGCAGCTGGTGCGCACCACGCGCAGCGTTTACTCCGACAAACCCGAAGTCGTGGGCCAGATCATGACCCGCAACGTGCGCGTAGCGGGCATGCACCGGCGGCTGGTGGAGCTGGTGCCGCTGTTCGGCAGCACCGGTCACCACCACATTCCCATCATCGGGGAGGGAGAGCGGCTGGTGGGAATTATTACCCAGTCTGATGTGATCGCTGCGCTGGGGCGGGCTGCCGATCCATCGGCTTGATGCGCGCGGCGGCCCCAATGATTGAATGCTAATGTATTTAGTTTCCGCGTAGATTCAGGGGTTTTTGCGATAAAGCAGGCTATAAGAATTAATTATTCATCGGTACAGATGATTCGCTTCTGACATCCCGCCGCAAGCGGTGCACCCCAAGGCGAAACCTCGTACTTGTCCTACGCTGCGTTTTGGCACCTGCGCCGTAAGATAAGCCGCATGTGCTTTCTTCTTCATCAAGTGCAACATGCGTGCCCGCGCGGCTTGCATGCCAAGGCGACTTCGGGGCTGGTCACCAGCTTCTCCCGCGGCACCGCATCAAATAGCGCATGGCTGGCGCCAGCTTTCCGGATGCCATGACGCAACCCAACCCGGCCCTGCTCGCATTTCTGGAGGAGCAGCGCGCCGATTACACCCGCTCGTTGCCGCGTCGTCTTGAGCAGGTGGAGGCCTTATGGCAACAAATTCTCAACGGCGACGATCTGGCGCAGGCTCTGCCAACCCTGGAACGCCATGCGCACAGCCTGGCCGGATCTGCGGCAACCTTCGGATGGGCCGACCTCGGTCTTGCGGCCCAGGCGCTGGAACTGGCCATAGAACCTCATGTCGGTGCCGGCCGGCCGCTTTCGCCGCAGGTGCAGGCCGAAGTCGGACGGGCAGTTAAGGCACTGCAGCAGCGCTTTCCCGGTACTGCGTGAACGCCTACGATCAGATCGCACAAAATGTCCATGTTTTCCTCCAACGCTTTTCTGGTCAAGATCAAAATCGCATTGGCTGCAGGCCTTGTGCTGATGATGGTTGTGGGTGCGGCCTCGTACATCGGCATCGACCGCCTGATTGAAACGGCGCAATCCCGGGTGCGCACGGAAGACACGCTGGTGATGCTCGAGCGTGCGGACTCCGGCCTCCGCACGGCCGAGTCCACATTGCGACAGTATCTTCTGAGCGGCAGCCCCCAGGAGCTGGAGGAGTTCCAGCGGGCTCGGGTCGAGTTGCGCGCGATCAGGGCACGCATGCGCAGCGCCAACGTGCTGCAGGAGGCCGTAGAGTTTGACGAACTGATCAACCAGCGCGCCCAGATCGCGAACCAGTCCATCGCGGCGCGCAAGGCGTCCGGCCCCGAAGCCGCTGCGACCGTTCTCGGCAGTGATGCCAGCCGGCAATTGAGGCTGCGCACCGACGGGTTGCTGGAAAACGCGCGTAATCGCGAGGTCCATAAGTGGCGTGACGCGCAGGCCGCGGCGGAGCATAGCGCCCAGTGGGCTCAGGGCTTCATCATCGCGGGAAACCTGCTGTTTGCCTGCATGCTGGCCTGGATGGTCTATGTGGTCAAGCACTATGAGCACGTGCGAAAACGCGGCGAGGAGCAATTGCGAGACACAGAAGTGATGAGCCGCAGCATTACCGAGGGTATGGTCGAAACGGTGATCACCACCACGTCCGACGATATCGTTCTGGAGGCCAACGCGGCGGCTTTGCAACTCTTTGGGTACGAGAAAAGCGATCTGATCGGCCGTGACGTGTCGGAATTGGTGCCGCCGCGGTTTCGCCAGCAATACAAGGATTTCACTTCCATGATGCGGGAGCAGCCGGAAACGTTCCGGATATCCGGGCAGGAAGTGCGCGCCATGCGCAAAGATGGCAGCGAGTTCATGGTCAGTGTGTCTTTTAGTGATGTGCAGGTCGGCGGCCGCCGCCTTTTCACCGCGTTGATGCATGACATTACCGAGAGCAAGCGCATCAGCAAGGCCTTGCGGGCGAGCGAGTCCCAGCTGCGCCAGGTCACCGATACGGTGCCGGCCCTGATTGCTTACCTCGATACGGAGCAGCGCTTTCGCTTTCACAACCGCGCTTACGAAGCTGCTTTCGGCCTGAGCTTCGAGCAGATCGACGGGCACCCCCTGGCTGAAGTGCTGGGTCCGCAGATTTACGAAACCGTCCGGGAGAAAGTGGAAGAAGTGCTGAGCGGCAAGCCGGTCCGCTACGAACGCACCCAGGTGACGCCGCAAGGCGAGCGCAGGCACTTCGCGATGCAGTATTTCCCCCGCTACGGCGAAGGCGCCGCCAAAGACAAGGTCATCGGGTTCTTCTCAATGGGCACGGACATCACCGAGCTCAGGCGTATCGACCGCATGAAGACCGAATTCGTATCCACCGTCAGCCACGAGCTGCGCACGCCGCTGACGTCCATACGCGGCTCTCTGGGGCTGATTTCCGGCGGCGTGGCCGGTGAGCTGCCTGCGGCGGTGAAGAACCTGGTGGGCATTGCCCAAAGCAACTGCGAGCGCCTGATCCGGCTGATCAACGACATCCTGGACAGTGAAAAAATCGAGTCCGGCAAATTGCGCCTGGACCTGCAGGTGGTGGACCTTCGGCAACTGGTGCAGCAGGCGCTGGTCGCCAACGAGGGCTTTGCCGGCCAGCACCGGGTGGACCTCGTGTTGCGGGCGCCTGACGTCGCCCTGCAGGTGCGGATCGACGCCGATCGCATGACCCAGGTTTTGACCAATCTTCTGTCCAACGCGGTCAAGTTTTCGCCGCCGGGCAGCCCGGTGGAGGTCAGGCTGTCAAGGTCGGCGCAGCGCGTTCGCGTCGAGGTGGTTGATGTCGGCCCCGGCATTCCCGAGGAGTTCCACGGTCGCATTTTCCAGAAATTCTCGCAGGCAGATTCTTCCGACACCCGGCAAAAAGGCGGAACCGGCCTCGGCCTGAATATTTCTCGCGCGCTGGTGGAAAAGATGGACGGCACGATCGGCTTCAGCAGCGCGGAAGGCGTGGGAACCACCTTCTTTTTTGAGGTGCCGGAATGGACCAACCCGGTGCCACTGCTGCAACCCGTGCGGATACAGCCGGCTGTTTCAACCCGGCCTCGCATCCTGATCTGCGAAGGCGATCCCGACGTGGCCAGGCTGATCAGCATGATGCTAAGCAAGGCCGGGTTCGACTCCGATATGACACACAGCGCGGAGCAGGCGCTGGCTTGCCTGGCAGCCAACAGCTACGACGCGGTGACGGTAGACCTGAAACTGCCGGGGCAGAACGGCGTGGCCTTTATCGGCCAGCTGCGGGAGGATGAAAGAACCCGCCACCTGCCTGTTGTGGTGATCTCGGCCATGGCCGAGCAGGGGCAGTTGCAGTTCAACCGCAAGCCGCACACGGTGTCGGACTGGCTCAAGAAACCCATTGACGAGCGGTTGCTTATTCACAGCTTGCGACGGGCCGTTGTCAGCGTGGATGAAGGCAAACCGCGCGTTCTGCATGTCGAAGACGACCAGGATATCCAGCAAATCACGGCCGCCATTGCACAGGATTTTGCGACCTTCGAATTTGCCACAACGCTGGACGAGGCTCGCGCCCTACTGCGCCAGCATTCATTCGACCTGATCCTGCTGGACCTGTCGCTCGGCAGCCATTCGGGCTGGGACCTGTTCGAGGATATCGACGCCCTGGATCCGCGTCCGCCGGTGATCGTGTTCTCGGCCGGCGACGTAAACCCGGCAGATGGCAAGCAGGCCGATGCGGTGCTGGTCAAGGCCCATACTTCCAATACCGAACTGCTCAATACAATCCAGCGTGTGCTCCAGATTCCCGCCGACTACCGCCCCACCCAATCCCAACCCCTGATCTGATCATGACCAAACCACTGACCCGTATCCTGTATGTCGAAGACGAACCCGACATTCGTATGGTTGCGCAGATGGCGCTGGAAGCCGTAGGCGGCTTCACCGTTATCGCCTGCGCTTCGGGCCAGGAGGCGCTGGATGCCGCACCGGGCGCCGGCGCCGACCTGCTGCTGCTGGACGTGATGATGCCCGGCATGGACGGGCCCAGCACGCTCAAAGGTCTTCGGGCATTGCCGGCCACGGCCGACACGCCGGTGATTTTCATGACCGCGAAGGTGCAGGCTGCAGAGGTCGCGGTGTACAAGGGCCTGGGCGCCATGGAGGTGATCCCCAAGCCGTTTGACCCGATGGAGCTGTCTAGCCAGATCCAGCGCATCTGGGCAGCACAGTAGAGCCCCCACGGTGGAGTAGAGCCCCCACAGTCGTTCACTGCGTGTAACTCCTTGCCCCCCGAGGGGGCCGCCCGCCTGCGGTCTGGCAAAGCCGAGAAATTGGCACACCCCTATCGGGCTCACTGCGTGTAGCCCTTTTCCCCTTGCAGGGGACTGCGCCTGCGGCCCGGCAAAGCCGGATCCGCGGCCCCGGCTGGGTTGAAAATTCAGGGACTAACCAGCGGGGTATTCACCAGCAGGGGCCGCGGGACTGGCTTTGCCAGACCGCAGGCGCCGCCCCCTGGAAGGGGGGACAGGCTACACGCAGTGAGCCTGGGCGGGGGTCAAAGTCCAAACTCATAGTCCACGCTCATGGGCGCGTGGTCGGAAAACCGCTGTTCCTTGTAGATATGTTCGCTGCGGGCCAGCGCGGCAAATGACGGCGTGGCCAGGTGGTAGTCCAGCCGCCATCCCACATTCTTGGCATAGGCCTGGCCGCGGTTGCTCCACCAGGTGTAGGCCGCGTCCGTGGCTGTGGGTTGCAGCTTTCGGTAGACATCGACCATACCGCCGCCCTTGACCGAGGGGCCTGTGCGCTCTGTCAGCTCCTGTGCGGCTTCGTTGGCCAGCTCGGCATCGCGCAGCAGCTCGGTCATCCAGGCGCGCTCTTCGGGCAGGAAGCCGCTGTTCTTTTTGTTGCCCTTGAAGTTTTTCAGGTCGATTTCCTGGTGCGCGATATTGATGTCGCCGCACAGCACGAAGTCGCGCGTTTCCTTCAGGGCCAGCAGGCGCGGATAAAACTCGGCCAGGAAGCGGAACTTGGCGGCCTGGCGTTCCTCGCCCGAAGAGCCGCTCGGGAAATAGCAGCTGATGATGGACAGCTTGGGGCTTTGTTTGCGCCCGGGTCTGTCAAAGCGCAGTTCCACATAACGCCCTTCGGCGTCGAACTCGGTGGAGCCGTAGCCCACGATGACATCGCTGGGTTCGTGCCGCGTGTACACGCCGACGCCGGAGTAGCCCTTTTTCTCGGCGAAGTGAAAATGGCCTTTCATGCCGGCGATTTCCTCGAACCGGCCGCTCATGTCGGCGGCCTGGGCCTTGAGCTCCTGCACACAAATACAATCCGGCATGGATTGTGCAACCCAGTCCAGCAACCCCTTGCTGGCTGCGGAGCGGATACCGTTGAGGTTGAGGCTGGTTAATTTAAACATGGGACTTTCAAATGAGCACGGCAGGGAAACGGGACAACAAGGGCAAAGCGCATTCTGCGGACGATGCGCTGGCACTGGAATTCGTGCAGTTTGCCGTCGAATCAGGCGTACTGCGCTTCGGGCAATTCAAGACCAAGGCCGGGCGCATGAGCCCCTATTTTTTCAATGCCGGCCTGTTTGACGACGGAGCCAAGCTGGGCCGGCTGGCGCAATTCTATGCGCGCCACCTGCTGGCCGAAGAAGAGCGCAGCGGTCTTGAATTCGACATGATTTTCGGGCCCGCCTACAAGGGCATTCCGCTGGCTGCCGCGGTGGCCGTCGAGCTGGCGCGGCTGGGGCGCAATTTTCCGTTTGCCTACAACCGCAAGGAGGCCAAGGATCACGGCGAAGGCGGCACGCTGGTCGGCGCCCCGGTCAAGGGCCGCGTACTGATCATTGACGACGTCATGTCCGCCGGCACCGCTGCCCGCGAATCCATTGCCATCATCCGGGCAGCCGGGGCCATTCCCCACGCCGTGGCGCTGGCGCTGGACCGGCAGGAGAAGGCCACCGAAAACGGTGTGGATGTGAACCACAGTGCTGTGCAATATGTTACGAATCAGTTGGGGTTGCAGGTTTGTGCGATTGCGCGCCTGACCGACTTGCTGCAGTATCTCTCCAGGCAGGGCGGCACGTCGGCTACAAGCGCTCCTGAAACGTTATCTTTGCAAGCGCACTACCAGTCGGTGCTGGCCTATCGCGAACGATACGGCGTCAATTAAGGATTCGAATTGCTCCTGCGAACCCCGCTCACGGTCACCTGTATTTCACTCATGTGCCTGGCCGGCCCTGTTGCAGCGCAGAACATCTACACCTGTGTAGACGGCAAAGGCCGCAAGATCACGGCAGACCGCCCGATCATTGAATGCATAGACCGCACACAGCAGGAGCTGAGCCCGTCCGGCGCGGTCAAGCGCCAGGTGGGCCCGTCGCTGACCGTGCAGGAGCGCGCCGCCCTTGAGGAAAAAGAGAAGGTCGCCGCCGAAGTGCGCGCACGCGAAGCCGAGGAAAAACGGCGTGACCGCGCCCTGTTGCTGCGCTATCCGCGCCGGGAAGTGCACGACCAGGAACGCGTCACCGCGCTAGCCCAGATCGACGAGGTCATCAAGGCTGCGAGCAAAAGAACGGTGGAACTGGCCGCGCAGCGCAAGAGCATCAACAGCGAGCTCGAGTTCTACGCGAAAGACCCCGCCAAGGCGCCCCTCGCGCTGAAACGCAAGATCGAGGAAAACGACAGCAGCGCCCTGGTACAGAAGAAGTTCATCCAGGACCAGGAGCAGGAAAAAAAACGCGTCAACCAGCGGTTTGACGAAGAGCTGGCCAAGCTCAAGCAGCTGTGGACCATTGCCGGCGTGCCTGCCATTGCGGCCAGTGGTGTTGCTGGCGCCGCAAAAAATTAGCGGCTCGCCCCTGGGCCGCTGCTAACGCCGTCAGAACGGTCAGCCCAGTTTCTTTTTGAGCAACTCGTTCACCTGGGCCGGATTGGCCTTGCCTTTGGTGGCTTTCATGGCCTGGCCGACCAGTGCGTTGAAGGCTTTGGTATTGCCGGATCGAACTTCCTCGACGTTTTTGGCGTTGGCGGCAAGAACATCGTCGATGATTTTCTCGAGCTCGCCGGTGTCGCTCATCTGTTTGAGGCCCTTGGCCTCAATGATGACATCTACGTCCTGACCCTCGCCGGTCCACAACGCATCAAACACCTGCCTGGCGGCATTGTTGGAAATCGTGCCATCCGCAATCCGGCCAATCAGGGCGGCAAGTTGCGCTGCGCTGACGGTGGAAGTTTCAATCGATTTCTCTTCACTGTTCAGCCGCCGCGACAACTCGCCCATGACCCAGTTGCTGGCCAGCTTGGGCTGTTTGCTGAGTGTCGCCACCGCTTCGAAATAAGCTGCTGTTGCCTTGCTTTGCGTGAGCTGGCCGGCGTCGTATTCGGGCAGGGCGTAATCAGCCACAAAACGCGCGGCCATCACACGCGGCAGCTCTGACATGTCGGCGCGGGTCTTTTCCACCCAGTCTCGGCCGATCACCAGCGGCGGCAAATCCGGGTCGGGAAAGTAGCGGTAGTCCGCGGCATCTTCCTTGGTCCGCATCGAACGCGTCTCGCCCGTGTCCGGGTCAAACAGTACCGTGGCCTGCTGGATCGCGCGGCCGTCTTCAATCTGTTCGATCTGCCAGCGCACTTCATAGTCAATGGCCTGCTGCATGAACTTGAAGCTGTTCAGGTTCTTGATCTCGCGGCGCGTGCCCAACTCGGCGCCGGGCTTGCGCACCGACACGTTGGCATCGCAGCGGAAGCTGCCTTCCTGCATGTTGCCGTCACAAATGCCGATCCAGGTGACGATCTTGTGCAGCTCTTTGGCGTACGCCACCGCTTCGGCGGACGAACGCATGTCGGGCTCGGTCACGATTTCGAGAAGCGGCGTGCCAGCGCGGTTCAAATCGATGCCGCTCATGCCAATGAAATCTTCGTGCAGCGACTTGCCGGCGTCTTCCTCGAGGTGTGCGCGCACCAGGCGCACCGAGCGTTTCTCGCCGTCCAGGAAAAACTCGACGCTGCCGCCTTGCACCACCGGAATCTCGAACTGGCTGATCTGGTAGCCCTTGGGCAGGTCGGGGTAGAAGTAATTCTTGCGCGCGAACACGCTCTGCTCGGCGATATGCGCGTTCACGGCCAGGCCGAACTCGATGGCGCGTTGCACGGCGCCCTTGTTCATCACCGGCAACGCGCCGGGCAGCGCGAAGTCCACGGCGGAGGCCTGCGTGTTCGGCTCTGCGCCGAACGCGGTGGAAGCGCGGCTGAAGATTTTCGATTGCGTCGTGAGCTGCGTGTGGGTTTCAAAGCCGATGATGACTTCGTAGCCTTGCACCAGCGGCCCGGTGGGGCGACCGGCCTGCATTTCGGCGAAGGGGTTGACGGTGGGTTGGGTCTGGCTCATGTCAAATCACTTGGAGGCTTGGGGGCTGGCGCAGGTGCCAGTCGGTGGCCAGCTGGAACTGGTGCGCGGCGCCCAGCAGCTGCGCTTCCTTGAAATAGTTGCCGATCAGCTGCAGGCCGACGGGCATGCCGCCCGCGCCAAAGCCCGCCGGCACACTCATGCCGGGCAGGCCGGCGAGGCTCGATGAGAGCGTGTAGATATCGGCCAGGTAGCTGGCCACCGGGTCGTCCGACTTTTCACCGATCTTCCAGGCCACGGTGGGTGAAACGGGGCCCGCAATGATGTCGCACTGCGTGAAGGCGGTCTGGAAATCCTGCGCGATCAGGCGGCGGATTTTCTGCGCCTTGAGGTAGTAGGCGTCGTAGTAGCCGTGCGACAGCACGTAGGTGCCGATCATGATGCGGCGCGTGGCCTCGTCGCCAAAACCTTCCGAACGCGACTTCTTGTACATGTCGTTGAGGTCGGTGTAGTTGGCGGCGCGATGGCCGTAGCGCACGCCGTCAAAGCGGCTCAGGTTGCTGCTGGCTTCGGCCGGCGCGATCACGTAGTACACGGGGATGGACAGCTCGGTCAGCGGCAGGCTCACGTCCACCAATGTGGCGCCCAGCTTTTCGTATTCGGCCAGCGCGGCGCGCACGGCGGCCAGCACGTCAGGTGCGCAACCCGCACCGAAGAATTGCGTGGGCAGCCCGATTCTCAAGCCATTTAACGGCTTTGCACCCGCAGATTGTGCGCCGGCAGCTATCAAATCAGTAGCATAGTCAGTGACAGGCAAGTCCAGCGACGTGGAGTCGCGGTCGGGGTCGGGCCCGGCCATGGCTGACAGCAGCAGGGCGCAGTCGAGCGCACTGCGCGCCATCGGGCCGGCCTGATCCAGGCTGGAGGCAAAGGCCACCATGCCGTAGCGTGAGCAGCGGCCGTAGGTGGGCTTGATGCCGGTGATGCCGGTGAGCGACGCAGGCTGGCGGATCGAGCCGCCGGTGTCGGTGCCTGTCGCGGCGGGCACCAGACGGGCCGCCACGGCGGCCGCCGAGCCGCCCGAGGAGCCGCCCGGAATGCGTTGCAGGTCCCAGGGGTTCTTCACCGGCTTGTAGGCGCTGTTGTCGTTGCCCGAGCCCATGGCGAACTCGTCGCAGTTGAGCTTGCCCAGTGTGACCATGCCGGCTGCGCCGAGCTTGCCCACCACGGTCGCATCAAAGGGGCTGCGGTAGTTTTCCAGGATTTTTGAGCCGGCTGTCGTGGGGAAGTCGCGCGTGACGAAAACGTCCTTGTGCGCCAGCGGTACGCCCAGCAGGGGTGTGCGTTCACCGGCGGCCCGTCGCGCGTCGGCGGCTTTGGCTTGCGCCAGCGACACGTCGGCATTGGTGGACAGGAAGGCGCCCAGCTTTTCCTGCTGGATCCGGGCCAGGAAATGTTGCGTGACCTCAACACTGGAGACTTCGCGGGCGGCCAATCTGGCGGCCAGCTGGGCAACACCCAGGTCGTGGAGGTCAGAAGAAGCGGAAGAAGATTTCATGGCGCCGCTCATTCGATCACCTTGGGCACGAGGAACAGGCCGCGTTCTACGGCGGGCGCACTCACCTGGCTGGCCTCGCGCTGGTTGGGCTCGCTGGCGACGTCTTCGCGCAGGCGCAGGGCCACTTCACCGATCACCGCGGCCGGATGGGCCAAAGGTTCCACCCCGTCGGTATTGACGGCTTCCATCTGCTCGACCAGGGCAAAAAAGCCGTTGAGCTGGGCCAGGGTGTGCTCGGTTTCGTCGGGGCGCAATTCCAGCCGCGCCAGATTGGCGACGCGGGCGATGTCTTGGGGTGTCAATGCCATGGGGTAGGGATGAAGGAAATACGGGAAAAATAAACCAGAAAACAGGGGCTGAAACGAGGTGTAAAGCTGAAAAAACAGGCAGGCTAAAGCTATTGATCTATAGGGGATGCGTTATTATCCCGCCTTTGGTGTGAAATCAGGGTTGGATGCGGGCTTTAGGCGTTTTTTAGGTGCCAGAAGCAGATTTCAGAGCGCCTCTGGCTCAACTTCCCCATAATTGCTTGATCAATAAAAAGGCGATGGAGCAACGAAGTTTGCTCATGCTCAACCGGACTCCTGCATATGTTTGAATCATTCCGTCGGTACTTCTCCACCGACCTGGCCATTGACCTTGGCACCGCCAACACCCTGATTTTTGTACGCGACCGCGGTATTGTGCTGGATGAGCCCTCTGTGGTTGCCATCCGCCACGAAGGCGGCCCCCAGGGCAAAAAAACCATCCAGGCCGTCGGCCACGAAGCCAAGGCCATGCTGGGCAAGGTCCCCGGCAACATTGAGGCCATCCGCCCGATGAAAGACGGCGTGATCGCCGACTTCACCGTGACCGAGCAGATGCTCAAGCAGTTCATCAAGATGGTGCACCCGCGCAGCCTGTTCAAGCCCAGCCCGCGCATCATCATCTGTGTGCCTTGCGGCTCCACCCAGGTTGAGCGCCGCGCCATCCGCGAAAGCGCGCTCGGCGCCGGTGCCAGCGATGTGTACCTGATTGAAGAACCGATGGCTGCCGCGATTGGCGCGGGCCTGCCCGTGTCGGAAGCCAGCGGCTCCATGGTGGTCGACATCGGCGGCGGCACGACCGAAGTCGGCGTGATTTCGCTGGGCGGCATGGTCTACAAGGGCAGCGTGCGTGTCGGCGGCGACCGCTTCGACGAAGCCATCATCAATTACATCCGCCGCAACTACGGCATGCTGATCGGCGAGCCCACCGCCGAGGCCATCAAGAAGAGCATCGGCTCGGCCTTCCCGGGCTCCGAAGTCAAGGAAATGGAAGTCAAGGGCCGCAACCTGTCCGAAGGCGTGCCGCGCAGCTTTACGATCTCTAGCAACGAAATCCTCGAAGCCCTGACCGACCCGCTCAACAACATCGTCAGCGCCGTGAAGAACGCGCTGGAGCAAACGCCGCCCGAGCTGGGCGCCGACATCGCCGAGCGCGGCATGATGCTGACCGGCGGTGGCGCCTTGCTGCGCGACCTGGACCGCCTGCTGGCCGAAGAAACCGGCCTGCCGGTGCTGGTGGCCGAAGACCCGCTGACCTGCGTGGTGCGCGGCTGTGGCATTGCGCTGGAGCGCATGGACCGCCTGGGTTCCATCTTCACCTCGGAATAAGCGTCTTCACTTCATGCTGCACGCCGGGCATGAAGCGGGGCCAGCCTGACAGCGAACCATGCCTTTAGGAACCCTCGACAGATCCCCGCCGCCCTTTTTCAAACAGGGGCCTTCGGCGCTGTCCAAGCTGGTGTTTTTCAGCGCGCTGTCGCTGTTCCTGATGGTGGCCGACACGCGTTTTCGCATTACCCAACCGGTGCGCGCCGCGCTGGCTACGGCCTTGTATCCGGTGCAATGGCTGGCGCTGCAACCGGTGCGCGCTGTCAAAAGCAGCGGTGAATATTTCACCACCCTCAATCAGGCCAAAACCAGCAGCGAAGAAGCCGGCCGCAAGCTCGCGCTTCAGTCGCTGCGCGCCGGCCAGGTCGAGCAGCTCACGCAGGAGAACAACCGCCTGCGCAAGCTCATGGGCCTGCGTGAACAGCTCGGCACGCCGGTGATGGCTGCCGAGGTGCTGTACGACGCTGCGGACCCTTACACCCGCAAGGTGATCATCGACAAAGGCATGGCGCAGGGCGTTGACCTGGGCTCGCCGGTGCTGGACGAGTCTGGCGTGCTGGGTCAAGTCACCCGCGTGCATCCGCTGGTCAGCGAAGTGACCTTGCTGGTCGACCGCGACCTGGCGATTCCGGTGCTCAATGTGCGCACCGGCGCGCGCAGCGTGGCCTATGGCGACCCGACCGTTTCGGGCAGCGGCCTGGAGCTGCGCTTCATGGGCAGCAACTCCGATGTGCAGCAAGGCGACCTGCTGACCACCAGCGGCGTCGACGGCGTCTACCCGGCCGGCCTGCCGGTGGCCAAAATCAGCCGCATCGAGCGGCGCGCGGAATCGGCGTTCGCAAAAATTTTCTGCACACCGCAGGCGCTCGTGACGGGTGCGCGGCACGTTATCGTGGTCAAGCCCGGCACCGGCCAGATCCCGCCACGGCCCGACGACACGCCCGAACCTGCACCCAAAAAGAAGGGGGCTTCGAAATGATCATGCGATCGGGCCAGCAGCTGCTGCTGCCGGCCAATCCCGTCTTCATTTGGTGCAGCCTGATCGCGGCGCTGCTGCTGGACATGCTGCCCCTGGGCCGCGTGCCGTGGATGCCCGATTTCCTGGCCCTGGTGCTGGTGTTCTGGAACGTGCACCAGCCGCTGCGTGTCGGCATCGGCGTGGCTTTCATGTTCGGTCTGGGCATGGACGTGCACCAGTCCTCACTGCTGGGCCAGCATGCGCTGTCCTATACGGCGCTGAGCTTTTTTGCCACGATGATCCATCGCCGCCTGCTCTGGTTCACGGTACCGTCGCAGGCCTTGCAGGTACTGCCGCTGTTTGCGGTGGCGCATGGTGTGGAGCTGGTGATCCGCATGATCGGCGGCGGCATTTTCCCGGGCTGGATCATGCTGCTGGCGCCGCTGATTGAGGCCGTTTTGTGGCCGGTGGTAAGCGTGCTGCTGCTGGTGCCGCAGCGCCGTGCACCCGATCCCGACCAGAACCGGCCACTCTAGATATGGCCCCCACGCTAGATATGGCCCCCACGGTCGCTCACTTCGTGTGTTCCCTGCCCCCCGAGGGGGCCGCCCGCCAGCGGCCTGGCAAAGCCAGTTCCGCGGCTCATGCTGGCCTTTTTCGGCTCGCTTCGCATCGCCTTTGCAGCAACAGGTGTTGCGGGCACTTTTTGGCGGTTTTAGAGTCGCATCATCATGACTGAGCTGCGCAACGTTGAAGCGGATTTGTCGCGCTTTCGTGCGCGGGTGCTGGTGGCCAGCTTTGCGGTGCTGTGTGCTTTTTCTCTGCTGGCGGCGCGGCTGGTGTATTTGCAGGTGTACCGCCATGCCGACCTGAACGAGCAGGCCGAAAGCAACCGGACGGCCATCGTGCCCATCGTGCCCAACCGGGGGTTGATCCTGGACCGCAATGGCGTTGTGCTGGCCACCAACTATTCGGCCTACACGCTGGAGATCACGCCTTCCAAGGTCGACAACCTGGAAGAAACCATTGCCGCGCTGGAAAAGGTGGTCGACATCCAGGTGCGCGACAAGCGGCGTTTCAAGCGGTTGCGCGAAGAATCCAAAAGTTTTGAATCGCTGCCCATACGCACGCGCCTGACCGACGAGGAAGTCGCCCGGTTTGCGGCGCAGCGTTTCCGTTTTCCGGGTGTTGACATCAAGGCCAGGCTGTTTCGCAGCTACCCCTATGGCGAGCTGGGCAGCCACGTGGTGGGCTACATCGGCCGCATCAACCAGGCGGAAAAAGAAATCATTGAAGGCAGCGAAGACGAAGGCAACTACCGCGGCACCGACTACATCGGCAAGCTCGGCGTCGAGCAGAGTTTTGAGCAGCAGCTGCACGGCACCACCGGCGTCGAGCAGGTCGAGACCTCGGCGGGCGGCCGCGCCATGCGCAAACTCGCCAGCAACCCGGCCACGCCCGGCAACACCGTCATGCTGTCGCTGGACATCCGCCTGCAGAAGCTGGTGGAAGACATGTTCGGCGACCGGCGCGGCGCGCTGGTGGCCATGGACCCGAAGACCGGCGACGTGCTGGCGTTTGTCAGCAAGCCGACGTTCGATCCCAACCTGTTCGTGGACGGCATCGACACGGAGAGCTGGCAATACCTGCGGGATTCGCTGGACAAGCCCCTGCTCAACCGCGCGCTGCGCGGCACCTACCCGCCGGGCTCCACCTACAAGCCCTTCATGGCCATGGCGGCGCTGGAAACCGGAAAGCGCTCCGCCAGCTTCATCGTCAACGACAACGCCTCCTGGAGTTTCGGCGGCCACGTCTTCCGCAGCCACGGCGACATTGCGCTGGGGGCGGTGGACATGTACCGCGCCATCGTGAAGTCGAGCAACGTGTACTTCTATTCGCTGGCCAACGAACTCGGCGTGGACGCCATGCACGACTTCATGCAGCCGCTGGGCTTTGGGCAGATCACCGGCATCGATATCAGCGGTGAAGTCACGGGCGTGCTGCCCAGCCAGGCCTGGAAACGCAAAGCCTATAAAAGGCCGGAGCACCAGAAGTGGTACCCCGGCGAAACCATCTCACTGGGTATCGGGCAGGGCTACAACACCTTCACCATGCTGCAGCTGGCGCAGGCCACGGCCGTGCTGGCCAACAACGGCGTCAAGCACCGGCCGCGGCTGGTGATCGGCACGCAGGACCCGGTGACGCGCGTGATGCACCCGCTGCCGGCCGATGCGCCGGAAAACCTGGGCTACAAGGCTGAAAACATCGCGATCGTGCGCAAGGCCCTGGTTGGCGTCACCCAGGAAGGCACCTCGGCACGCGTGTTTGCCGGCGCGGGTTATCTGAGCGGCGGCAAAACCGGCACGGCGCAGGCGGTCACCATCGGCCAGAAAGACAAGTACAACAGCAGCAAGATGGAAGAGTACCAGCGCGACCACGCTGTTTACATGGCGTTTGCGCCGGCGGAAGACCCCAAGATCGCGCTGGCAGTGATCGTGGAAAACGCCGGCTGGGGCGCCGGGGTGGCGGCGCCGATTGCACGGCGTGTTTTTGACTATGTGCTGCTGGGCCAGTACCCGAGCGAGGAAGACATGGTGGCGGTGCAGAAGGGGCTGGCGGCAGCGCCCATCGGCAAGCCGCGCCAGGCCGCCGACGTGGCCGGCCAGCTGTCGGCCGGCGCAGCAGGCGCTTCCCCCGGCCCCACGAACGCCGCGGCTGCCGCTGCCGCCAAAGCCAGGACGGCGGCGATTGCGGAGGCGCTCAGCAAGCTGCCGCCGCCCATGGCGGCAGCGGGCATCAACCCCGATTAAGCCGGCCGTCGCTATCGATTTGATAGCTGCTTGCGCATGCCCCTATTGGGCCGGGCGCCAATTTGGTCATTAAACGGTGATGGCCGGATTTCAAGCCAAATTTGCCGGAAACCCATACAGCACATGCGCAAGCAGCTATTAAATCAATAGCAAACGGCCTGCGCACAGTCAGCGCGCAAATGCGTCAAAACCGGTTTTCAGGATCAGCGAGCTGACCACGGCGATAAACACCCCGCGCACAAACCCGGCCCCATGTTTGAGGGCCAGGCGGGTGCCCAGCAGGCTGCCCGCCACGTTGGCCACGGCCATCGTGAGGGCGAAATGCCACCAGACATGGCCCTTCCAGGCAAAGAGCGCCAGCGCTGCGAGGTTGGTGGCGGTGTTGAGCAGCTTGGCCGAAGCCGACGCGTTCAAAAAGTCATAACCCAGCCAGCGCACAAATAAAAATACAAAAAAGCTGCCGGTGCCCGGACCGAAGAAGCCGTCGTAAAACCCCAGCACCAGCCCGATGCAGCAGGCCGCCGCGGTTTCGGCATGCCCGGTAAAGCGGGGCGTATGGTGGCGGCCCAGCTCCTTCCTGGCCAGCGTATAGAGCAACACCGCCAGCAGCACAAAGGGCAGGGTCTTGCGCAAAAAGCCCGGCGAGATGACGGTGACCAGCCAGGCGCCCGCCAGCGAGCCGGTGAACCCGGCGGCCGCCGCCGGCAACAGTGCCGCCCAGCGAAGCTCCACCCGACGGGCATATTGGGCCGTGGCAACCGCGGTGCCCCAGACCGAGGCCCCCTTGTTCACCCCAAACAGGGTGGCAGGATGGGTGGTGGGGAAAACCGCAAACAGGGCCGGCACCAGGATCAGCCCGCCGCCCCCGACGATAGAGTCCACAAAACCGGCGAGCAGGGAGGCCAACGAGACGATGAATAATTCCATGGCCCGGATTGTCCCATCGCATTGAACAGACTCATTGCTATCAAATAGATAGCTGCTTGCGCCCGACAGTCAATGGCTGCGAGGGTTTTTGAGGGTTGGGCCCCGTCAGGGCGGAGGCATAAAAAAAGCGCTGGGGTTGCCAGCGCTTTTTGCAAATCTGCATCTCTTGTGGAATGCCGCTTTGCTTGTGTACTTCTTAATGACTCTCTCGTGTCTCCTCGGCTCCTCGCGTTGCGAGCAGCAAGGCTCGTCAGCAAGTCATCCAATATAGCGGGCGCACTGTCCCAGTGCATTGGGGGTTTCCCGGCCCCGGGCTTTGGGCGGCCGCTGGTTCTGTGGATGTTTTTGGGGCACCACGCCAATCGTTTGCGCACTTTTGCAGTACATATTTTCCGTTGCAGTCCCATCACACGAGCTACTGCGGTATTGGCACGACTTATGCCTGTTGTTACCAATTGTTGGTTGATTGAACAGGCGGGCACCGTATGCATATGAACAGATTTCTGGCCTTGGGTATGTCTTTATGCTTGGGCCTGGCATGCCAGCAAGCCCTGGCACAGACCACGGCTCCCCCGGCGGTGGCGCCGCCAGCAGTCACTGCCAGCGCTCCGGAAGTCGCACCGTCCCCCGCACCGGCCGCTGTTCCTGCGCCTCCTGCCGCACCGGTGGCTGCGGCCTCTGCGCCGCCTGCAGCGGCCGCCCCGGCGCCGCTGACCCAACCGGGACTGGTCGGCGTGGAGACCCTCAATGGTGCCGACACCGCCTGGATGATGACCTCCACCGCACTGGTATTGCTCATGACCCTGCCCGGCATCGCCCTTTTCTACGGCGGCATGGTGCGCAGGAAAAGCGTGCTCAATGTCATGGCCTGCGTTGTCGCCATCTGTGCCGTTGTCAGCCTGCTCTGGTTTGCGGTGGGCTACTCCATCGCCTTCACGCCCGGCAAAGGTGCGCTTGGGCACTATCTGGGTGGTCCCGAGCGGCTCTGGTTCACCGGGCTGGACTACGTGAAGGACGCGCAGAAGGTGGCCGTGAGCCATATTGCGCCCAACATTCCCGAGTCGGTCTACGCCATGTTCCAGCTGACCTTCGCCATCATCACGGCCGCGCTGGTGGTCGGCTCGTTTGTGGAACGCATGCGGTTCTCCGCGATGCTGGTGTTCATGTCGCTGTGGACCGTCGTCGTCTACGCACCCATTGCCCACTGGGTCTGGGAGCCCAATGGCTGGCTGGCGCGCATGGGCGCGCTGGACTTTGCCGGCGGCTCGGTCGTGCACATCAATGCCGGCATTGCCGGGCTGGTCTGTGCCTACGCGCTCGGGCCGCGCCACGGCTATGGCCGTGAACCGTTTACGCCTTTCAACCTGGGTCTGACCATGGCCGGTGCCGGCATGCTGTGGGTCGGCTGGTTTGGCTTTAACGCCGGCTCCGCCGTGGCCTCCGACGGCCGGGCCGGCCTCGCGATGGCCGTCACGCACATCGCGGCGGCCGCGGGCGCTCTCTCGTGGATGGCGGCCGAATGGATTGTTCGCGGGCGTCCTTCCCTGCTGGGACTGTGCTCGGGCCTGGTCGCCGGGCTGGTCGCCATCACGCCGGCGGCGGGCTTTGTCTCGCCGCGCGCGGCCCTGGTGTTTGGCCTGGTGGCCGGCGTGGCCTGCTACTGGGGCGCCACGGGCCTCAAGCGCCTGCTCAACGCCGACGATTCGCTGGACGTGTTCGGCGTGCACGGCGTGGGCGGCATTGTGGGTTCGCTGCTGACCGGCATTTTTGCCAGCAAGGCCATCTCCGGTGTCGAGGGCAGCCTGATGACCCAGGCGATAGGCGCAGGCGCCGTCATGCTCTACAGCCTGTTCATGACGGCGCTGGCCTTGTGGGTCACCTCGCTGATCGTCAGCCTGCGCGTCAGCGAAGCCGCCGAGAGCGACGGCCTGGACATCACCCAGCACGCCGAGCGGTTGGGCACGTAACTGACAAACAACGGACTCCACTTTCAAGGATTGCGCACCATGCCCTCCAGTGAAAAAATTGCCGTTGCGGCCCACCTGCATGTGCTGTTGCGCCGCAAAACCGGCCGCGTGACCGACACCGAGTGGATGGCCGGTAACCAGGAATACGCCGCCGAAATAGCGCGTTTTGCGCGGGAAAAAGCCGCCGAGGATGGCCACGTGGACCTGGCGGTGTGGGCCGACCGGCTGGAAGAAATCATGGCCACCCCCGAGCCCAAGGCACGCGTGCCGCTGGTGCAGTTGGTGTCCGAGGTGGTGAAGGAGCGCAGCCAGCCGGTGCTTGCCCCGGCGCCAGTGCCCGACCGCCAGAGCGCCCGGTCCATCGATACCGAGGAAGAGGTCTATCCTGAATCAGGTTTTATCGAGTCGACATTCGGTGCCATCTTCGGCGAGGGCGAGTCGCCGCGGGAGCGCCGCCAGCGCGACCCGAACGCGCCGCGCTATGTGAAGGGCCTGCGATAACTTGTAGACCCCTGTCTCGGCTCACTGCGTGTAGCCGGAACCCCCCTTCAGGGTGGCAACACCTGCAGCCCGGCAAAGCCGGTTCTGCGGTGTTCTTGCCCCGAACGCGCCGCGCTTCGTGAAGAGCTTGCGATAGGCCGGCGCAGGGCCGGCGGCCGGTTTATTTCGCCGGTTGTGGTTGCGCTTCCCGCGCACGGTTCAGGCTGTGCGCCAGCATGTTGCGGGTGCGAATGCGGATGTTGGCGCTGGCATCTTCAGCAAACGCAGCCACATACGGGTGGCCTGCGTTGTCCGCCAGGATGCTGCGCCGCACCTGATCCAGGCCGGCATCGCAGGCCGCCAGTGCGGCATCGGCGAGCACAAACACGGATTGCTCCGGGTTGTCTTTCAGCGGCTGCAAGGCGCTTTGGGCGCAACGCTGGTAGTCGTTGATGGCCGCGGCCACCGGAGCGCGGGCAATCGACAGCGGGTCCTGGCTGGCGCGCGGCGCCGGGCTACAGGCAGACAGCACGCCCAGCAGGAGGGCGATCGAAAGGGTGGTCAGGTGTTTCATGATGTCAATGCGACACCGGCTGTTTCCGGCGTGGTCCGCATTGTGTCATCGGTGTGCGAACGCAGGATGCTCCCCCGGGGCATAAAGACTGCCGGAAAACGGACCGGGGGTAAATTGCGCTAGTCAGCGCAGGACGCACGCAGTAGCATGCGTGAGCTTTATATATAAGGAGGGACTTATGCGGTGGAATTGCATGTCAGGGGCCTTGGTGTTGGGGTTCGGCGCGTTTTGTATGGGCACTGCCAATGCCCAGGCGCAGGCGCAGGCGCAGGCCCAGCAACTAATACTGGGCATCAGCGAAGGAAGCTCGGGCGGGCTGGACCACGCCCAGGTGATTGCCAAATACCAGGGGCTGGCCGAGGTGATCGGCAAGGCCATGAAGGCCAAGGTCAGCGTGGTGTTTGCGCGCGAGTTCAAGCAGCTGGAAGAAGGCATGCAGACCGGCCGCTTCGACCTGGTGATGGCGCGCCCGAGCGACTACCCGGCGCGCGGCATGCGCGACTACGGCTACAGCTATATCGCCAGCACCAAGCCCGACGGGCAGTGCTTCATCATTGCGCCCAAGGGCTCGGCCCTCAAGACCATCGACGACGTCAAGGGCAAGCGGATTGCCTTGCCCGAGCAGATTGCCTATATGTCCCGCTTCTGTGCCGCAGAGCTCAGGGACAAAGGCATTCTGGTGGACAAGGAAAACGTGCAGTTCGTGCGCGAACAGGCGGCTGTCGGCTTTTACCTCGACAACAAATTCGCCGATGTGGGTGGTGTCGCCTCTTACTCAGGCATTGCCAAGAAATGGGAAAAAGAGGGCGGCCGTATTTTGCACAAGAGCGTGGCGCAGCCCTACTTCCCGCTGGTAGCCCATAAACGCGTCAAGCCCGAACAGCTCAAGGCGATCCAGGAGGAATTGCTGGCGCTGCCCGCCAGCGATGCCGGCAAGGACGTGCTCAAGCGTATCGGCATCGAGCAGTTCGACATCACGTCGGAAGCCCGCATGCGCGAGCTGCTGAAGTGGCTCAATATTTGAACCAGGCCTTTGCCGGCTGTTGCCGGCCCCAGGCTGTGCCGCAGCGTAACTGACTGACCACAAGCGCACCAGCGTCAGCAGTGGCACACCCCCGGTGTGCCGAATCGCCGTCTGCCGGGCGACCCATTTTTCTCCATCCCCTGCGGGGAAGGTCATCCTTCACCCAGTGTTTCCTCCTGCGGATTGCCTTGCGGGCCGGTGGGTCCGCCGCGCAAACATGCCTTGGCACGCCCTAGGGTTTTCACTAGAAAAAAAAGGCTTAATCACGTTGTAATAGTTATTATTCATAACCATAATTGGCTTCCGGAAACACACTTCACATGACCCCAAAATACCTTCATCTCGAAATGCACGGCAATGTCGCCGTGGTCCGCCTGGCGCGTCCTGCCAAACGCAACGCCCTGGGTGATGCCCTGATCCTGGCACTGCGGAACCTGTTCGAAAGCCTTCCTCCCGAAACAAAAGCCGCCGTGCTTTGCGGCGAGGGTGACCACTTCTGCGCGGGCCTTGACCTGAGCGAACTCAAGGAGCGTGACGCCAGCCAGGGCCTGCACCATTCGCGCATGTGGCACGCAGCGCTGGAGCGGGTGCAGTACGGCCCGGTGCCCGTGATCGCGGCCCTGCACGGTGCCGTGGTCGGTGGTGGCCTGGAGCTGGCAAGTGCCTGCCATATCCGGGTTGCCGACGAAAGCGCCTTCTACGCGCTGCCCGAAGGCTCGCGCGGCATCTTTGTCGGTGGTGGCGGTGCGGTGCGCATCCCGCGGCTGATCGGCGCCGCACGGATGACCGACATGATGCTGACCGGCCGTGTCTACAACGCGGTGGACGGTGAGCGCATAGGCATCGCGCAATACCTGGTTCCCGAGGGCCAGGCTTTCACCAAAGCCCTTGAACTGGCCACTCGCGTGGCAGAAAACGCACCGCTGACCAACTACGCCCTCATGCATGCGTTGCCGCGCATTGCCGAGCAACCGGCAGACCAGGGGTTCTTCACCGAGGCCCTGATGGCCGCAGTGGCGCAAAGCGCACCCGAAGCCAAGAGCCGCGTGAAAGACTTCCTGGACGGCAAGGCCCGCAAGGTCCAGAAGGGCTGACCAGGCCGGGCGGGCAGGCAAGAGAGACATCCAGAAAAGAGACAGCAGACAGCAGACAGAAGACAGAAGACAGAACAGAAGAGACAACCATGAGCGCCCCGAAATTTCGTCCCATGGCCTTTGGCGTGACCCGTGTGGTCCTGCGCGACGGCGTACCCGGCGTGCGCTATCTGCGCGCAGACCAGGACCTGCAAGCCTTCCCGACCCGTATCACCGACCGCCTGCAGCATTGGGCGCTGACGGTCCCAGGCCGCAGCTTCATGGCGCGGCGCGAAAAACTGGAAGGCGGTAAAACCGGCGACTGGCGGCACATAACTTATGCCGAAGCTTGGGTCTCGGCCCGCAACATCGCGCAGGGGCTGATTGACCGGGGCCTGAGTGCCGAACGCCCGGTGGTCATCCTGTCGGAAAACGATCTGGAGCATGCGCTGCTGGCGCTGGGTTGCATGCTGGCCGGCGTGCCTTTTGTGCCGACGTCTCCGCCCTACAGTCTGGTCAGCCAGGACTACGACAAGCTGCGCCACGTGCTCAAGACTGTGACGCCGGGCCTGGTGTTTGCCGCCGACGGCGCGCGCTACGCCAGGGCCATCAACGCAGCCATCGGCGACGACGTCGAGGTGGTGTTGGCCACCGGGCAGGTCGAAGGGCGCGCCACCACGGCGTTTGCCGAACTGGCTGCAACGCCGGCCTCGGATGCCGTAGGCCGCGCCATGCAGGCCACGGGGCCGGACACGATCGTGAAATTCCTGTTCACCAGCGGCTCCACCAAGATGCCCAAGGCGGTGATCAATACCCAGCGCATGTGGTGTGCCAACCAGCAGCAAATGGCGCAATCCATGCCGGTGCTGCAGGACGAGCCACCGGTGCTGGTCGACTGGCTCCCCTGGAACCACACCTTCGGCGGCAACCACAACTTCGGCATGGTGGTGTTCCATGGCGGAACGCTCTACATCGACGACGGCAAGCCGACCCCGGCGCTGATGCACGAAACCCTGCGCAACCTGCGCGAGATTGCCCCCACGGTGTACTTCAACGTGCCCACCGGCTTTGAGGCCATCGCCAGCGCCATGAAAACGGACGCAGAGCTGCGGCGCAACCTGCTGTCGCGCGTGAAGATGTTTTTTTATGCCGGCGCTGCGCTGGCCCAACCCGTGTGGGACAGCCTGTACGAGTCCGAAGAAAAAGAAGTGGGCGAGCGCATTGTCATGGCGACCGGCCTGGGCATGACCGAGTCCGCGCCGTTTGCCATCTTCGTGACCAACCCCAACGTGAAAGCCGGCGACCTCGGCGTACCCGCGCCCGGCATCGAGCTCAAGCTGGTGGACACCGACGGCAAAACCGAGGTGCGCTACAAGGGCCCCAACATCACGCCCGGCTACTGGCGCGCACCGCAGGAGACGGCAGCAGCCTTTGACGAAGAAGGCTTCTTTTGTACCGGCGACGCCGTCAAATGGATTGATGAGGGCAACATTCACCTCGGGCTCAAGTTCGACGGGCGCATCGCCGAGGACTTCAAACTGGCCACGGGCACCTTTGTCAGCGTGGGCCCGCTGCGTGCAAAGATCGTCGCTGCGGGAGCGCCTTACGTGCAGGACGTGGTACTCACGGGCATCAACCTCAAGGAAGTGGGCGCGCTGGTGTTTCCGACACCCGCCGTGCGCGCACTGGCCGGACTACCGCCCGATGCGCCGCTGCGCCAGGCCGTCGAAAGCCCGCAGGTAGTGGCGCACTTTCAGGAGATGATGAACAAGCTCGCAGAGGGCGCGACCGGCAGCGCCAGCTGCATCCGGCGCCTGCACCTGATGCATGAGCCGCCCTCATTCGACAAGGGTGAAGTCACCGACAAAGGCTCCATCAACCAGCGCGCCGTGCTGACGCACCGTGAAGCTTTGGTGGTGGCCCTGCACGATGACACGGCGCACCCCATTGTCAAACCCGCACCATAAAACCCGACGCACAAACACCATGCAACCCAAAGGATTTTTCTCCGCTTTCCAAGACGTCTGGATGCTCGACGGCATCCGCACGCCCATGGTCGACTACTGCGGCGCCATTGGCCATATATCGCCCACCGACCTCGGCATCAAGGCGGCACGCGCCGTGCTCCAGCGCTCGGGTGTCAGTGGCGGCGATGTCGATTCGGTGCTTGCCGGCAACATGGCTCCCGGTGATTTTGAGCAGTTCATGCTGCCACGTCATATCGGCCTTTACGCCGGCGTTCCCGTGGAGGTGCCGGCCATCATGGTGCAGCGCATCTGCGGTACCGGCTTTGAATTGTTCCGCCAGGCCGGCGAGCAGATCCAGAGCGGTGCCGCCAGCGTGGCGCTGGTCGTCGGCGCCGAGAGCATGACGCGCAACCCGATCGCCGCCTTCGAACACCGCACCGGTTTCAAGCTGGGCGCGCCCGTCGGCTTCAAGGACTTCATGTGGGAGGCCCTGAAGGACTCCGCCGCCGGCATCGACATGATCCAGACCGCGGAAAACCTCGCGAAGAAATACGGCATCACGCGGGAAGCCGTCGATGAATTTGCCTCCAGCTCGTTTGCCAAAGCCGTGGCGGCCCGCGAGGCAGGTTTTCACGCCGGTGAAATTGTGCCGGTGGTCACGGAAGAATTTGAACTCGCCGGCTACGCCAAGCGCGGCATACGCCTGCAGGGCAAAGTCACGGAAGTCGCACAGGACACCCACGCACGCTTGTCTCCTGTCGAGGTGCTGGCCAAACTCCGGGTGGTTCACGCCGGCGGGGTGCAGACCGGCGGCAACAGTGCAGCGCTGGTGGATGCGGCAGCTGCTGCCGTGGTGGCTTCGGGCGAGTACGTGAAGGCGCATGGAAAAAAACCGCTGGCACGTGTCGTGGCTGCCGCGGTGGTGGGGGTGCCACCCGAAATCATGGGCATAGGCCCCGCGCCGGCGATTCGCCTGCTGCTGGAGCGCTGCGGCCTGAAGCTGGACCAGATCGGCCGCTTCGAGATCAACGAAGCCCAGGGCGCGCAAACGCTGGCAGTGGCGCGTGAACTGAACCTCGATCTGCGCAAGCTCAATGTCAATGGCGGCGCCATCGCGATGGGTCACCCGCTGGCGGTCACCGGTGTCCGCCTGACGGTCACCGTCGCGCGTGAAATGCAGCGCGCGGGCCTGCGTTACGGCATTGCATCCGCATGCGTGGGCGGCGGGCAGGGCATTGCCCTGTTGCTTGAAAACCCCGAAGGGGCCGAAATTTCTTGAGCAAATAGTCGCTGCAGCGCACAACGGACGAGCGCAAGCAGCTATAAAAACAATAGCAACCGATCTGGAGAGAAGGCATGAAGATTGAAGGACTTGCGGCACTGGTGACGGGAGGCGGCTCCGGGCTGGGCGAAGCCACTGCCCGTGAGCTGGCACGCCTGGGCGCCAAGGTTGCCGTGCTGGACGTGAATCTCGCCGGTGCGGAAAAAGTCGCGGCCGACATTTGCGCTATGCACGGAAGCGGTGCCGCAGTGGCGTGCCAGTGCGACATCACCGACAGCGCCAGCCTGGCGGCCGCGCTGGAAAAAGCCGCAGCTGCGCATGGCCCGGCCCGCATCCTGATGAACGTTGCCGGCATCGGCTCGGCCAAACGCGTGGTGGCCAAAGACGGCAGCCCTGCGCCGCTCGAAGAGTTTGCCAAAGTCGTCACCATCAACCTGGTGGGCACCTACAACGCCAGCCGCCTGTTTGCGGCCGCCTGTGCCAAACTGCCCGCGCTGGAAGACGGCCAGCGCGGCGTCATGATGTTCACGGCCTCGGTGGCAGCCTTTGACGGCCAGGTGGGCCAGCAGGCTTACAGCGCCTCCAAGGGCGGCCTGGTCGGCATGACACTGCCGATGGCGCGCGACCTGGCGCAGCACGGTATCCGCGTCTGCACAGTGGCGCCGGGCCTGTTCGCGACGCCGCTGATGCAGCAATTGCCCGAAGCGGTGCAGGCTTCGCTGGCCGCCAGTATTCCTTTTCCGCAGCGCCTGGGCAAGCCCGAGGAGTTTGCCCAGCTGGCCGCGCACATCGTGGCCAACGACCATCTCAACGGCGAAGTCATCCGGCTGGATGGCGCATTGCGCATGGCGCCAAGGTGAACAGCATGAGCAAGACCGTTGTTTACGAAGTTTCCGTTGCGTTTGGCGACTGCGATCCAGCGGGGATCGTGTTTTTCCCCAATTTCTCGCGGTGGATGGACGCCTCGTCGCTGAACTTTTTTGTCAAGTGCGGCGTGCCAACATGGCGTGAGCTTGTGAAGACCACCGGCATCATCGGCACGCCGCTGCTCGAGATCAATACCCGGTTCAGCCAGCCTGCCGTCTATGGTGAGACGCTGCAGATTCACACCAGCATTGAGGAATGGCGCGACAAGGTCTTCATCCAGAAGCATGTGATCAAACGCGGTGACGACCTGATCTGCGAAGGCCGTGAAACCCGGGCCTTCTGCATCCGCCGTCCGGAGAATCCTGAGCGCATCAAGGCCATTGCCGTGCCGCAAGACATTCGGGCCCTGTGCAGCTGACGCTTCGCGTTCCGCTTTTGTTTCCGTCTTTCAGTTTTTGATTTCGGTTTTGTTTTTTCGACCCGTTGGACATCATTAAAAAAGGAGACATTTCATGCAAACACGCCGTCATTTTGTGCAGGCCGCCGCAACGCTCACCGCAGCCGCCGGCTTCGCCCCGTTCTCTGCCCATGCGAGTCCGCTGGAGCAGGTCAAGATCATTTACGGATTCCCCGCCGGCAGTGCGGGCGACATCTGCGCGCGCCGCGTCGGCGACAAGATGGGCGGCACCGCCTATTCCAAAAACAACGCCATCGTGGACACCAAGGCCGGCGCCGGTGGCCGCATCGCGCTGGAGACGCTGAAGATGGCACCCACGGACGGCTCCGTCATTGCCATGACGCCGTTTTCCTGCATGTCGCTGTATCCGCACATCTACAAAAAACTGGCCTATGACCCGTTCGCCGATTTTGTATCCGTGGGCACCGCGTCCATGATTCACCATGGGCTGGCTGTGGGGCCGCTGGTACCCGCTTCCGTGAAGACCGTTCAGGACTTCCTGGTATGGGCCAGGGCCAATCCGAAGGATGCGAGTTATGGCTCGCCCGCTGCGGGATCAACACCCCACTTTCTGGGCGCCTTGCTGGGCCTGAACAACCAGGTGGAACTCAAACATGTGCCTTACCGCGGTTCCGTGCCCGGCGTGACCGATGTGGTGGGCGGCCAGCTTGCCGCCATGTTCACGCCGCACGGCGACTTCATCCCCAATCACAAGGCCGGCAAGCTGCGCATCCTGGCAACGTCCGGAAAGCAGCGCTCGCCCTTTGTGCCGGAAGTACCGACCTTCGCCGAGCAGGGCTTTGCCGACCTGACCGTGGAGGAGTGGTTCGGCTTTTGTGCCCCCGCCAAAACGCCGGCCAGTGTGGTCGCCGCCGCCAACGCCGCCATCAACGCCGCCATCAAGGACAAATCCGTCATCGACTCGCTGACGGTGGTGGGCCTGATTCCCTACGGCGGCACGGCAGAGGACATGGCGACCAGCCAGAAGCGCGAACTCGACCGCTGGGGGCCGCTGATCAAGAAAATCGGCTTTACCGCCGAGTCCTGATCAGAACGCGGTGCCGACGACTGATGCCGGGCGCCCTGAGGAACCGGTCATGGATCGGCACCGCTTGGCATAATCGGGGCTGGACTGGCCGCATGCCGTGCGGCGGTCCGTATTGCCCGATGACGAAAGCTTCCTGACCACCTATGCCAGCGTCCCTCAAACCAGCGCCCGCTGTCGAAGAAGTCGATACCTCCTACCTTGAAACCCTGATTGGCTACAACGCCACGCGTGCGTCGCTCAAGGTCATTGAACTGTTCATGAAACGCATGGCGGTGTATGACCTGCGTCACGTGGACTTTTCCATCCTGTCGCTGATCACGCACAACCCGGGCATCACCTCGCGCCAGCTGTGCAGTGCGCTGAGCATCTTGCCGCCCAACCTGGTCGGGAAAATCGGCACGCTGGAAAAGCGAGAGCTCGTTCACCGCAAGCCGCACCCGCAGGACGGCCGCGCTGTGGGCCTGTACCTCACCGAGGCAGGCGAGGCGCTGATGCGGGAGGCCGAGCGCACCGCCACCAGCCTCGAATCAGATGCCACCGAACGGCTGAGCGCGGCGGAAAAAAAGACGCTGGTGCGTCTTCTGCAAAAAATCTATCTTTGATCTGTTTCGAAGGGGCGGTGCTGCCTGAGGCTTGCGGGCAGCTTCGACACGGCGCTGCCTTCAAATGCCGGCCTGAATCCACCCGGCGGCCTTTTCCGCAATCATGAGCGTGGGCGAATTGGTGTTGCCGCTGGTGATCAGTGGCATCACGCCGGCGTCCACCACGCGCAGGCCGCGAATGCCGCGGACCCGAAGGTGCGAATCCACCACCGCCATGGGGTCGTCTTCCTTGCCCATTTTGGTCGTGCCCACCGGGTGGAAGATGGTGGTGGCAATGTCGCCCGCCAGCCGTGTGAGTTCTTCGTCCGTCTGGAACTGCACGCCGGGCTTGAATTCCTCGGGCTTGTATTTGGCCAGCGCGCCCTGGCTGACGATCTTTCGGGTCACGCGCAGGGAGTCGGCTGCTACCTGCCGGTCTTCGGCCGTGCTCAGATAGTTGGGCGAAATCGCCGGTGCATCCTCAAAGCGGTTGCTCTTGATGTGCACGGTGCCGCGGCTGGTCGGGTTGAGGTTGCATACGCTGGCGGTGAAAGCGTTGAAGCTGTGCAGCGGCTCGCCGAAAGCGTCCAGCGACAGCGGCTGCACGTGGTATTCGATGTTGGGGTAGGGCTGGTCGGGTGATGAGCGCGTGAAGGCGCCCAGCTGCGACGGTGCCATGCTCATCGGGCCGGTCTGCCGCAATGCGTACTCCAGGCCGATGCGGGCCTTGCCCCACAGCGTGTTGGCCATGGTGTTGAGCGACAGCCCCCAGCGCTGGTCACCGTGCACCTTGTAGACCGAACGGATCTGCAAATGGTCCTGCAGGTTGGCGCCCACGCCGGGCAGGTCTTGCAGCACAGGGATGCCGTGCTGTTGCAGCAGGGTGGCCGGGCCAATGCCTGAAAGCTGCAGGATTTGCGGCGAGCCGATGCTGCCTGCACACAGAATGACTTCGCCCATGTGCCCCGAGTCGCGTGTCGAGTGCGCCGTCACCCGCTCGTCGCCGGCCCACACTTCCACGCCGGTGCAGCGCTGGCTGCCGTCGGCCTGCGGCTCAATCACCAGCTTGCACACCTGGGCGTTGTTCCACAATTCGAAATTGGGCCGGGCATAGCAGGCCGGCCGCAAAAAGGCCTTGGCGGTATTCCAGCGCCAGCCTTTTTTCTGGTTGACCTCGAAGTAACCCACGCCTTCGTTGTCGCCGCGGTTGAAGTCGGAAGTTGCCGGGATGCCGGCTTGCTGCGCAGCTTCGGCGAACGCATCGAGGATGTCCCAGCGCAGGCGCTGTTTCTCGACACGCCATTCGCCGCCTGAATTGTGGTGGCGCAGCAGCTTCTGGTAGGGCTGGCTCTTGTCCTGCATCAGCTCGGGTGCCACGCCGCGCGCGCCGTGCATCGCGTCAGCGCCCTTGTGGTGGTCTTCGTGCAGTTTGAAATGCGGCAGCGCGTTGTCCCATCGCCAGGCCATGTCGCCCGTCAGCTGGGCCCACTGGTCGTAGTCGCGTGCCTGGCCGCGCATGTAGATCATGCCGTTGATGCTGGAGCAGCCGCCCAGCGTCTTGCCGCGTGGATAGCGCAGCGCCCGTCCGTTGAGGCCGGCGTCCGGCTCGGTGTTGTAGAGCCAGTCGGTGCGCGGGTTGCCGATGCAGTGCAGGTAGCCTACCGGGATGTGGATCCAGTGGTAGTCGTCCTTGCGGCCGGCCTCAATGAGCAGCACGCGTTTGGATGCGTCGGCGCTCAGGCGGTTGGCCATCAGGCAACCTGCCGTGCCTGCGCCGACGATGATGTAGTCAAAAACCTGGCTGTCGTCTTGCATGGATGTTTTGTCTCTTGGCTTTCAGCCGTGTGTTTTGATGGGACGGGTGGCCGTGTTGTTTTGGCCGTGCTCCTGCGCCGCAGGTTCACATCCTGCCATTCCAGCCTAACGCGAGGCTGACCGCGCGGCAGTGGCTCGATTGTGGCAAAAATGGCGCTATCCCTGCGGCGGGGATTACCCGCTGGCCTTTCCTTCCGGCACAGGGTCCCGGCGGGTTGTAGGACCAAGGCGATAGCGCGTTTTTGGGCTGTGTATTTGTGTTTCCTGCAGTTACCATGACTGTTTTGCAAATCGGGCGCCGCCCGTCATTGCAGACTGCCGGCAAGCGCCGGGCACCACCGGACGCCTTTACCGAATGCACATGGAAGAATCCACGCCCCGCATCGAACAGCAGGACACGCCGCAAGGCCGGCTGTTTGTCGTTCGCGGTGCCTGGACGGCGGCCGGCCTCACGGCCCAGGAGGTCTGGCAAGGTTTGACTGCGCAACTGCAAGCCCTGCAGGGCGGCGCAGTCCAATCCGCCGGCTGGAATCTGGAGCCGCTCGAAAAACTCGACCACCTGGGTGCGCAGGTGCTGTGGAACCATTGGGGGCGCGACTGGCCTGCGCAACTGCAAGTGCATGCGAGCCAGCGCGCGGTGCTGGAAACCGTCGCCAAGTTCAGTGCGGATCCGCCCAAACCCCGCAAGTCTGACTGGACCGGGCCCTTCATCCTGCTCGGCACAAGGGTGCTGCGCCTGGTCGACCACCTCAAAGGCCTGGTGCGCCTGATCGGCCAGCTGCTGCTCGACATCATCCGGCTTTTCAGGCACCCGCAGGAAGGCCCGTGGCGCGACCTGTCGGGCCACCTGTTTCATATTGGCGCCACCGCCTTGCCCATCACGGCGCTGGTGGGATTTTTGATTGGGGTGGTGCTGGCCTACCTGATTTCGCAGCAGCTGCGCCAGTTCGGCGCCGACGCCTTCATCGTGAACATCCTGGGCATCTCGCTGATCCGCGAACTCGGGCCGGTGCTGGCCGCCATCCTGATCGCCGGGCGCAGCGGTTCGGCCATCACTGCGCAGATCGGTGTCATGCGGGTCACCGAAGAGCTCGACGCCATGCGCGTCATGGGCATCGCGCGGGGCTTTCGCCTGGTCATGCCGCGCGCGCTGGCGCTCGCCGTGGTGATGCCGCTCATCAGCGTCTGGACCACCATCGCGGCGTTACTGGGTGGCATGCTGGCCGCCGACATTTCCATGGACGTCACGCCGTCCTATTTCATCAACTCGCTGCCGGCCGCGGTCGACGTGGCCAACCTCACGCTGGCCACGGCCAAATCCGTCGTGTTCGGGGTATTGATCGCGCTGGTCGGCTGTCACTACGGCCTGCGTGTCAAACCCAACACCGAAAGCCTGGGGCAGGGCACGACCGCTTCAGTGGTCACGTCCATCACGGTAGTTATTCTGGTGGATGCATTGTTTGCCGTTCTGTTTAAAAGCGTTGGAATATGACCCCCACGCTTGTCACTTCGTGTACTGCGCTGCCCCCCGAGGGGGCCGCTGCTCCTGCGGCCCGGCAAAGCCGGTTCCGCGGCCCCTGCTGGAAAGAGAGTGTGCCTGCGCGGTCGCTTGTTGCGTCGTTCTTCCGGAAGAGGAAAGAAGCGGGAAATCAGCCATGACCGAAGCCATCGTCGACATCAAAAAACTCTGGACCGTATTCCAGAACGGCGACAAGAAGGCCGTGGTGCACAAGGACCTGGACCTGACGGTGGAGCGGGGCGAGGTGTTGTCGCTGGTGGGCGGCTCGGGTACCGGTAAAACGGTGCTGCTGCGCCAGATACTGGGGCTGGAAAAACCCACCCAGGGCGAGATCACCGTGCTCGGCCGGCCGGCAGCCGAACTGGGCAAACGGGGCGCGGCCAGCCGCGTCGGCATGCTGTTCCAGCAGGGTGCGCTGTTTTCGGCCTTCACCGTGCTCGAGAACATCGCCTTCCCGTTGCGTGAGCTCAAGACCTTGCCGCGCGCACTGGTCTATGAGGCGGCCATGGTCAAGCTGCAAATGGTGGGCCTGAGTCCCGACGCAGCCGACAAGATGCCGAGCGACCTCTCGGGCGGCATGGTCAAGCGTGTGGCATTGGCGCGCGCCCTCATCATGGACCCGCCGCTGCTGCTGCTTGACGAGCCCACGGCGGGCCTGGACCCGGAAAGCTCCGACAGTTTCGTCTCGCTGCTGCGCTCGCTGCACCGCGACATGGAGCTCACGGTGGTGATGGTGACGCACGACCTGGACACGCTCTTTGAGCTCAGCACGCGCATCGCCGTGCTGGCCGAACAAAAAGTCATCGTTAACGATGTGCCCAAGGAAGTGGTGGCGTTTCCGCACCCTTTCATTCACGAATTTTTCCTTGGCGAAAGGGGTCAGCGCGCGATGGAATTGCTGCGCGAATACCCCTTTACTGTTTAGAAAGGCTTCGATATGGAAAACAAAGCCCATGCCATGGCCGCCGGCGCATTTGTACTGGTGGTGACCGCCCTGCTGGCCCTGCTGGCGATCTGGCTGACGCGCGACAACACCCAGCGCGACCTTTACGACATGAGCACCAGCGAAACTGTTTCGGGCCTGCAGCCGCAGGCCACGGTGCGGTTTCGCGGCGTGCCGGTCGGCAAGGTCGAGGTGATCGGGTTTGACACCAAGGTCAAGGGCAATGTGCTGATCCGTGTCTCGATCGACCGCACCGCGCCGGTCACCAAATCCACTTTTGCCACAGTGGCATCGCAAGGTGTCACGGGGCTGGGTTTCATCCAGCTCGACGATGACGGAAAGTCCGCCGAGTGGCTGGTGGTGAACGACGACGACCCGCCGCGCATTCCGCTCAAACCAGGTGGGCTGGACAAGCTGCTCAAGCAAAGCGAGGTGATCTTCAACCAGGTCGAAGAAGCCAGCACGCGTTTGAACAAACTGCTGTCCGACGAGAACCAGGCGGCAGTGACTTCCGCCATCACGCAACTCGGCGAAGCGGCCAGCGGCATCAACCGTGTGGCCAAAGGCCTTGAGCCTACGGTGGCGAGCCTGCCGGGCCTGTCGCGCGATGCCACGGCTACGCTGAAATCCGTCAGGACGGCTGCCGACGACGTCAGCGCTACCGCCACGCGCCTGAGTGAAAAGGGCGGGCCGCTCGACAAACTGTCCGAGGGCGGCGCCGCGCTGGCCTCGGGGGTGGAGACCTTCAGCGCCGGCACCTTGCCCAAGCTGGGCGAAGTGGCTGACGAAACCGCCCGCGCGATGCGCCAGTTGCGCCGCACCGTCAGCGCGGTGGATGACAACCCGCAGTCACTGATTTTCGGCAACGGTCCACCGGTGCCCGGTCCGGGCGAGCCCGGTTTTTCTGCCAACGGAGAGAAAAAATGACATTCGATTTTCTCGCAATCTGCCCATCCGCTATGAATTTAATAGCTGCTCGCGCTTATCTGGAAAGGGCTGTCGGCATTTTTTCATTGATATTCATGGCGCTGGCGGTCGGCGGCTGCTCGGGCCTGCCCGACAAGCCCACGCGCGCCACCATGTATGACTTCGGCCCCGGCCTCCTGGCTGTTCAGCCCAGCACGCGGCAGGCGCCGTTGCCGCCGCTGGCGCTTGACGACATCTCCACCTCTGGCGGCGCGCTCGACAATATGGCGGTGCTGTACCGCCTGGCGTATACCGACGCGCAGCAGCTGCGGCCGTACTCGCAGGCGCGCTGGAGCATGCCGCCTGCGCAGCTGGTGCGCCAGCGCCTGCGCGAACAGCTTGGCCAGCGCCGCGCCGTGTTCAGCGCCGGTTCCAGTGTGGCCCTCAACCGCAGCCAGAACGCGGTATTGCCGCTGCTGCTGCGCCTGGACCTGGAAGAATTCAGCCACTTCTTCAGCGCGCCCAACACGAGCGTCGGCCTGATCCGCCTGCGCGCCACGCTGGTCGAGGTGACGCCCGCGGGCGAAAAGCTGGTCGGCCAGCGCAATGTCATCGTGCAGCGTCCTGCGCCCAGCAACGACGCTCCCGGCGGCGTCCGTGCCCTCACGGCAGCCACCGACGCCGCCATCGAGGAACTGGACCAATGGCTGCAGCAAACCCCCGCGCGCTGAAACGCCTTGTGCCATGAAAACGCTGGAAGAACAACTGGATGCCGCCGGGCTGCATGTGTTCGGCTGCTGCGAGCAGCTGAGCGCTTACGGCCCCGACCTGCTGCAGAATTCGCAACTGCTACAGGACTTCACGCCTGCTGAAGCCGACATCCTGGGAGCGTCCATGTTGCTGGTTCGCGCCGACCCGGGGCAGGTGATGATCCGCGAAGGCGAAGCCGGCGACTGGATGATGCTGATCCTCAAGGGTACGGTCGATGTCACCAAACGACTGGAATCAGCCGCCGAAGCGGCGCAGGCCGAATCCGGCGCGGAACCGATCGTCTCGCGCGTGGCCGTGGTGCGCAGCGGCGCGGCAATAGGCGACATGTCCATGCTCGACAGCGAGCCGCGCTATGCCACCTGCACCGCCATCGAACCCGTCGAGGCCGGCGTCTGGGGGCGCCATGAAATTGCCTTGCTGATTCGCGACCACCCCGGCGTGGGCGCCAAGCTGCTGGTCAAGATCACGCAGATGATGGCGCAGCGCCTGCGCAACACCAGCAACCAGCTAGTAAAGTTGCTTCGCAAGAAGTAGAACCCCCGTCCAGGCTCACTGCGTGTAGCCTGTTCCCCCCCGAGGGGCGACGCCTGGGGCCGGCGAAGCCGGAAAATCGGTACACCCCTATCGAGCTCACTCCGTGTAACCCTTTTCCCCTTGCAGGGGACGGCGCCTGCGGCCCGGCAAAGCCGGTTCCGCGGCTGCCCGCTGGTAAATACCCCGTTGGTTACGCCACTGAATTCTTCGAGCCAGCATGAGCCCCGGAACCGGCTTTGCCGGGCCGTAGGGCGGGCGGCCCCCTCGGGGGGCAGCGCATTACACGAAGTGAAAAGCGTGGGGGCTTCACATTGACTTCACACACGCGGCCCGCAGCTCATCCTGCCCTCACACAGGATTTGCACACTTCCCTTCGTTGTTCAAACGAAAGGAAGTCATGAAACAAAAATTCTTCGCGCTGGCCCTGGTGGTGGTTTTGCTGGTCCTCGCGCTGTTCCAGATCAGCGGCGTGGTGCACGACCGCCAGACCTACCGGCAGATTGCCATCCAGAGCGTGGCGCAGAGCCTGGCCGGCCCGCAGACGCTGACCGGCCCGCTGATCCACCGGGCCTGCACCGAGGAGTGGGACGTCAAGTATGAGGACAAGAAAGTGCAAACCGAGCGGCGCGAGTTCACCCTGGTGGCCGCGCCGGCTTCGTTGATCGTCAAGGGCGGCAGCAAACTCGAGGCGCGCGCCCGCGGCCTGCATGCGACGCAGGCCTTTAATCTCAAGGCCGACATCGTGGCCGAATGGACCGACACCGCAGCGCTGAAGCCCTTGGCCGAACATGCCGGCTCACGCATGAACTGCGGCCAGCCGCTCTTGATGATGGCGGTGTCCGATTCGCGCGGCATACGCCATGCCAGCGTCAAGATCGGCGAGCAGGTGCTGGCGCTCAAGCCCGGCACCTTCTACGGCAGCTACCCGCGCGGCGTGCATGCGCCGCTGTCCATGGCCATGATGGGCATGGCGCCGCTGCAGGCGCAGCTGGCACTGGAACTGGTCGGCACCGAAAGCATTTCAGTCGTGCCGCTGGGCGGCGACACCCGGGTACAGCTCACGTCCAACTGGCCGCACCCGAGTTTTGGCGGGCAGTTTCTCCCGGTGGACCGCAAAGTGACGGACCAGGGTTTTGAAGCCAGCTGGCGTGTCAGCTCGCTGGCCAGCACGGCGCAGCAGGAGGTGACGCAACAGGACCCCGGCAAGCGCAGGGGCGTCTGCCCGAACTATGCCGATGGATCGGCCAACGCCTCTTGCGTCGAAGCCTTCAGCGTGACCTTTGTCGACCCCTCCAACACCTATGCGCTCAGCGACCGGGCTACCAAATACGGTCTGCTGTTCATCGGCCTGACTTTTTTGGCCGTGGGGCTGTTTGAGTTCATGAAGTCACTGCGCGTGCACCCGATCCAGTACCTGCTGGTGGGTGCGGCCATGAGCATGTTTTTCCTGTTGCTTGTGAGCCTTTCGGAGCACATGCCCTTTGAAACTGCTTATGCGATTGCCGCTGCCGCCTGTGTGCTGCTGCTGACCTATTACGCCAGCCATATGCTGGGACGCTGGTCGCGCGGCCTGCCTTTTGGCCTGGGCATCGCCACGCTGTACGGCATGCTGTTTGTGCTGCTGCGGATGGAGCAAACAGCCTTGCTGCTGGGTGCAGTGGCCTTGTTCGCCGTGCTCGCGGCCATCATGATGCTGACGCGGCAGGTGGATTGGTACGCACGGTTCAAACAGGCTGAACCGGTCAAACCTGAACAGGCAAAGGTGGCCGCGTGATGCGCGCGCCGCGGTTAGAAATGCAGCTCGACCCGCAGCCCGGGCTGCGTGTTGCGCACCACCATGCGCCCGCCGTGCAGCAGCATGATCTGCCGCACGATGGCCAGCCCCAGGCCCGAGCCTTTGGTGTGTCCGTCGGGCCGCACGGTCGAGAAAAAGCGCTCGCCCAGGCGGGGCAGGGCGTAGTCCGCCACGCCGGGTCCGGTGTCTTGCACGACGATGAAGTCTGGCCCCGCTTCCAGGGTGATCGCAGAGCCCTCGGGTGCGAACGAGCGCGCGTTTTCCAGCAGGTTGCTCAGCGCCAGGCCCAGGAGGCCGGGCTCCGCATGCACGCCGGCATGTTCCGGACGGATTACGACTTTGATCGCATGCTGGGTCCGGCCGGCGCCGGTCTCCAGCTCAAAAGACTGGAGGAAGCCGGCCCACGCAAGGCGCTCGCGCTCTACCTGTGCATGGCGCTGCTCCAGCTTCGTCAGCTCGAGCATGCGGTCCACCAGCGCCTGCATGCGGCCGGACTGGGCCAGTACCTGCCCCGAAAACTCGCGGCGCGCGTGTTCGGGAAGCTCGTCCTGCAAGAGCTCGCCTGCGCTGCGGATCGCGGCGAGCGGGCTCTTGAGCTCATGGGTCAGGGCGCGCACGTAATCTTCTATGTACTCGTGGCCCTCCAGCTTCAGGCGCATGGCATCGACTGCCATGGCCAGATCGCCAAGCTCGCCCGGTATCTGCGGAACCGCGGGTTTCTCGCCCTGGCCGACGGCGTTGGCATAGCGGCGCAGCTTGCGAATGCTCCACACCACCCACAGCGTCACGGCCACACCGATGGCCAGCGACAACACCAGCAACAGCAGGCCGCTTAGGAAAATCTTCCGTTCAGCCCGGTCGATGAAGGCCTGGATGGTGGACATCGGTTTGGCGACGGTCAGTACGCCGATGATTTTGCCGTCCTGCTGCACCGGCGCGGCAACGTACATCACGGAGCTTCGATCGTCCTGCTGCACTTCACGGGTGGCGCGCGCACCGTACTCGCCGCGCAGCGTGCGGGCCACATCGCGCCAGCGCGAATAGTCCTGGCCGGTTGCCGCGTTCTCCGAGTCAAACACCACCTTGCCGGCGGCGTCGGTCACGTACACCCGGAAGTCCAGCGACTGCTTGGACAGGCCCCAGATCTGCGCGTCAATCGGCCGCTGCGCATAGTTGCGCACGTGGCCGGCGAAGCGTCCGTTGGCGATGGCGCCGGCCGAGAGGTCGTCGCTGGCCAGTTCGGCCAGGATGTTGGCTGTGTCCACCATCATGTCTTCCATAACCTCGCGCACGCTGGGCTTGACTTCGGCCATGAAGACGCGCAGCACAAAAAAAGCCGCAAGGCCCGTGACCAGAAAAAAACCGAACAGCAGCCGTATGCCCAGGCGCATGTCAGCTGCCTTTGGTGCGGTTGATATCCAGGGAGTAACCCATGCCGCGGTGTGTGACGATGTAGTCATGCTCCGGCGCTGCTTCCTGCAGCTTGGCGCGCAGGGTTTTGATGTGAGTGTCTACGGTGCGGTCTGTGCTGTCCGAATCCGTGCCCCAAACCGCAGTGAGCAACTCATCACGCGAACGGATGCGTTCGCGATGACGCAGCAGCTCGGCCAACAGGCCGAATTCGCGGCGCGTCAGGTTGAGTGGGAGGCCGTGCAGGTTTGCGCGTTGGCCCGCGGTGTCAATCATGAAAGGACTGGCGCCAGCCGGCGCCGCTGCGGGGGCAGGCATGCGCGCGCGCCTGAGCAGGCTGCGCACGCGCGCCAGCAACTCGCGCGGACTGAAGGGTTTGCTCACATAGTCGTCGGCGCCCAGTTCCAACCCGAGCACACGGTCGATCTCCTCGCCCTGCGCGCTCAGCATCAGCACCGGCAGGCTGCCAGCAGCGCGCAGTTCGCGGCACAGATCGAAACCGCTGCCGTCGGGCAAGCCGACATCCAGGATCACGGCGTCGGGCAGCTGGAGCGCAAGCTGGCGGCGCGCATCGCCCAGCAGCAGGCTGTGTGTCACGCTGAGGCCGTCGCGCTCCAGCGTGTAGATGATGGACCGGGCAATCGCCGGGTCGTCTTCCACCAGCAGGATGCGCGCACTGGTCATTGGCCCCACCGGGCTTTGCTGTACGTTTCAGCAGGGGCCGCGGAACCGGCTTTGCCGGGCCGCAGGCGCAGCGCCCCCTCGGGGGGCAGAGAGCTACACGCAGTGAGCGAACGTGGGGGCTCCATTAGCTTCGCAGAATGGGGAACAACTTGCCGAGGCCGCCGGCCATCACCTCAACGGCCAATGCAGCGAGGATCAGACCCATCAGCCGCGTCATCACGTTGATACCGGTCTTGCCCAGCACGCGGGCAATCGGCTCGGCCAGCGAAAAGCTGATGGCAGTCACCAGCGCAATCACCACACCGTAGCCGACCAGCGCGGCAACCTGCAGGGCCGTCTGTGCCTTTTCGGCGTAAATCACTACCGTCGACATGGTGGCCGGGCCGGTCAACAGCGGAATGGTGAGCGGCACCACCGCGATGCTGGCGCCGCGCGCGGCCTTCTCTGCACCGTCTTCCATTTCATTGGTCAGGGGTTTGGCTTCGGCCGGTTGCGCATTCAGCATGTTCATCGAGCTGATCAGCAGCAGCATGCCGCCGCCGACCTGGAAGCTCGCCAGCGAGATACTGAAGAAGTCGAGGATCTGCAGACCCAACAGCGCGCTGATGGCGATAACGACAAAAGCCGAAAAGGCTGCCACCAGGATGGTGCGGCGGCGCTGCTCGTCGGAGAAGCCCTGCGTGTAGTGGATAAAAAACGGCACGATGGCCAGCGGGTTGACGATGGCCAGCAGCGTGACAAGCGGTTTGAAATCCATCGTTTTTCCTTAGAGGCAATTCAAGTGGCAAGCCCAAAAGCGGTCTGCCCAACAAATTCCAGCAGGAGCTGCGGAACCGGCTTCACCGGGCCGCAGGCGCAGCGCCCCCTCGGGGGGCAGAGAGCTACACGCAGTGAGCGAACGTGGGGGCACTACCTCCCTCCGGCGACATCAAGCAGTGCACCTGTTGTATAGCTCGCATTGTCGCCGAGCAGCCAGACGATCGACTCCGCCACTTCGCCGGCGGTACCCGGCCGCTGCATCGGCACCAGCGGCGCCAGTTCACGGGCCCGGTCGGGCAAGCCGCCCGAAGCGTGAATGTCGGTGTCGATGATGCCCGGGCGCACGCCGTTCACACGAATGCCTTCGGTGGCCACTTCCTTGGCCAGCCCGACCGTGAAGGTGTCGATGGCGCCCTTGGCGGCTGCGTAGTCCACGTACTGGCCAGGCCCGCCCAGCCGCGCTGCGGCGCTCGAGACGTTGACGATGGCGCCGCCCGTACCGCCGTAGCGCGTGCTCATGCGTTTGACGGCTTCGCGTGCGCAGAGGAACGAGCCGAACACATTGATCTCGAACATGCGCCGCACCCTGTCCAGCGTCATGGCGTCAACGCGGCTGGTGCGGTCGACCACGCCGGCATTGTTGACGAGGCCGTCCAGCCGGCCGAGCTTGGCATCCACTTTTTCAAACATGGCAAGCACCTGCGCCTCGTCGGCCACGTCGGCCTGAACCGTGATGGCCTGGCCGCCGCCCTGGCGGATTTGCCACACCACTTCGTCGGCTGCCAGCGAGTTGCTGGTGTAGTTGACGGCCACCACCCAACCCTGGCGCGCCGCGAGCAGGGCGCTTGCGGCGCCTATGCCGCGCGAGCCGCCTGTGATCAAAACAACTTTTGACAAACCGGACCTCCTGCAGAAAATGGCAATCCCGGGTAAAAACGGGGATTGCATCGGGTCAATGTACTTGAACAGGCCCCAAAAACCGGAGACGATCATGAGCACCGTTGTGGATTATTACTTTACGCCGCAAAGCCCATGGACTTATCTGGGCCACGAACGCTTTGCGCAGATCGCCCGTGCGGCGGGCGCTACCGTGAATGTGTTGCCTATCGATCTGGGCGGCAAGGTGTTTCCCATCTCGGGCGGGCTGCCGCTGGCCCAGCGCGCGCCACAGCGCCAGGCTTACCGCCTGCTGGAATTGCAGCGCTATTCAGACTACCTGCATGCGCCGCTGAACCTCAAGCCCAAGTATTTCCCGGTGTCCGGCGATGAGGCCTCGCGCCTCATCATCGCGGTGAACCTGCACGACGGCACCGAAGCCGCGATGAAAATCGGCGGCGCCATCTTCAGCGCCGTGTGGGTGCGCGAGCGCCATATTGCCGACGAAAAAGTGTTGGCCGAGCTGCTGGCCGAATGTGGGCTGGACGCGGCGCGGCTGGAACAATCCTTCAGCCAGGCCGTGCAGGAGCGCTATGAAGCCAATACCCAGCAGGCGATCGACGCCGGCGTGTTCGGCGCGCCCAGTTATGTCATCGACGGCGAACTGTTCTGGGGCCAGGACCGGCTCGATTTCGTGGAGCGCAAGCTTAAGGCCGGGGCATAAACCGCTGGCCGTTTCCCCTCCAGTTCGCCCTTCATTCATACCGATCAACCAATTCAAAGGAACATCCATCTCATGGGCCAATTCACCAATCTCACCGCCGCCGACGGCTTCGTCGTGCCGGCTTATGTGGCGCAACCGGAAGGCAAGCCGCGCGGCGGCATCGTCGTCGTCCAGGAAATTTTCGGCGTCAACTCGCACATCCGCGGTGTGGCGGACCGCTTTGCGGCGGAAGGCTACCTGGCAGTGGCACCCGCCACGTTCGAGCGCGTCAAGCCCGGTGTCGACATGGGTTACAGCGAGGCGGACATGAAGATCGGCTTCGAGCTGAAAACTGCTGTCAGCGCGCTGCCTGGCGCCGGTGTGCTGCAAGACATCCAGGCGGCGATTGACCACGCGGCCAAGGCCGGTGGCGGCAAGGTCGGCATCATCGGGTTTTGCTGGGGCGGCCTCTTGACCTGGCGTGCGGCCAGCCTGCTCAAGGGCTTATCGGCGGCCGTTCCCTACTACGGCGGCGGCATCACGGCCGAGGAAGAAATCGAGCGCCAGCCCCAGTGCCCGGTCATGGCCCATTTCGGCGACCAGGACCACTGGATTCCGATGGAAGGCGTTGAAGCCTTCCGCAAGGCGCACCCGGAAGTCGAGGTGCATGTGTACCAGGCCAACCACGGTTTCAACTGCGACCAGCGCGGCTCCTACAACGAAGCGGCGGCGAAGCTGGCACGCGAACGTTCGCTGGCGTTCCTTGCCGCCAAACTGGCCTGACCGTGCGCCCTGCCCCCGGATTCAAGCCTTTTTGGGCTGTAGCCCTTTGCGGATGTGCGCGAGCAGCTATCGTTTTGATAGCGTTTTCGACGGTTGCCCGAGCGGCCGACTACGCCGGCCCGTTGTTTGACACGCACCTGCATTACAACGAAGAGGCTTGGAACGGAAACAGCGGTCCACACGCGCCCGCTGATGTTCTTGCGCGCATGAAGCGCAATGGCGTCAAAGCCATCGTCGCCAACTCCCGGCCCAACGACGGCACGAAGTCGCTGGCTGCCATGCCGGAAACGCGCAAGGCCGGCGTTACCGTGGTCCCGTTTATCCGCCTGTACCGTAACCGCGCCGACTATGACAACTGGTTTCGCGACGAGTCCATTTACGAAATGGTGCAGGCCGAGTTTGCCCGCGGCGTCACGGGTGACCAGGCCGGCCCGTACAAGGGCATCGGCGAATTTCATTTGTACGACAGCGCCAATGCCAACGGCCCGGTGGCCAAAAAGCTCATGCAGTTCGCTGCGAAGAACAAGCTGGCAGTGCTCTCACACGTAGACGACACGGCGATCGACTTGTTGATGGCCCACGCACCAGATGCGCGGCTCATCTGGGCGCACACCGGCATAGGCGGCGCACCTGTGGCACGCGTTGATGCGCTGCTGGGCAAATACCCGCAGTTGATGGGTGAGCTGTCCTATCGCCCCGGCCTGACCTGCGAAGGCGGAAAGCTGTGTGCGGAGTGGCGCACGCTGCTGCTCAAGTACCCAGGCCGCTTCATGATCGGTTCCGACACCTGGGTCAACCAGCGCTGGCTGTATTACGACGAGCTCATGAAGGGCTATCGCGTCTGGTTGGGTGATTTGCCAGCCGATGTGGCCCGCAAGATCGCCTGGGGCAATGCGGCCGGTATCTTCGGCCTGTAAAACCCACCCCCGTCCAGGCTCACTGCGTGTAGCCTGTTCCCCCTCGAGGGGGCGGCGCCTGCGGTCTGGCAAAGCCAGTCCCGCGGCACCTCGCTTGCAGATCGGGGAGGAGCGTGCGGCAAAATACGCCAGATGTACCAGCTTCATTTCTCTCCCAGCTCTGCCGCCATGGCGCCTCACATCCTGCTCCAGGAACTGGGCGTGCCGTTTGAAAAAGTCCTCGTCGACACCAGCACCGGCGAGCACCGGTCGGAGGCTTACCGCAAGCTCAACCCCAACGGCCTGATCCCGACGCTGGTCGACGGTGACCTGGTGTTGTATGAAACCGCCGCGATCTGCCTGCACCTGTGCGATGCGCATCCCGAGGCCGGTCTGGCCCCAGCCGTCGGCACCAGCGAGCGCGCGCATTTCTACAAATGGTTGATCTGGCTGACCAACACCATGCAGTCGGCGCTGATCATTTATTTCTACACCGACCGCTGGATGAACCCCGGCAACGACGCCGGCGTAGCCGAGTTGAAGTCGCATGCCGAAGCCAAAGTCGGCCTGATGCTGGACCAGCTGGACGCGGAGCTGGCAAGGCTGGAGAAAATCCATGATCAACCCTGGCTGTTGGGTGCGACGTATTCGGCGGTAGATATTTATGCGCTGACGCTGTGCCGCTGGACTCGCAACTTTGCGTCGTCGCCGGCACGCAACCGGCCCCACCTCGGCCCTTACCTGCAGCGTGCGCTGGCGCGGCCTGCCGTGATCAAGGCCTTCCACGCCGAAGGGCTCGCCCAGCCTTGGGTCTGAGTCTCTAACCTTTCGCCGCAGGCGGGTTGTCGCGCTGCGCCTGCTCGATCTGGGCGACCAGCTTTTCGGGGTCGGTGTTTTCCTTGAGGATGGGAATGTCCGGGTCGCCCTCGATGTTGGCGCCTACCTTTTTGGCGATGCGCTCCAGGATCTGGATCATCTTGGTGTTTTCCTGCTCGGTCAGCAGGTTGATCTGAAGGTCCAGCTGGTTGCGCCTGTCGCTGATGCGCAATTCATAGTTCTGGCTGATCAGGATGAAGGAGGACAGGAAGATGGCTTCCAGTGACACCATCAAGGTCAGGAAGGTAAAGGGGTAGGGGTCGAAATGCGCCAGCCCCGGCCATGAATTGAAGCTGATCCATAACGCAAACGCAGCCACGTGCATCCAGACAAAAGGCATGGAGCCGCAAAAACCGGCGACAAAGGCGGCGATGCGGTCGGCCCGGCTCCGGTTGGCCAGTGCCGTTTCTTCCACGCGCCGCATGGCTTCGACATTTTCGCGCGTCAGGTCATCGGCGCAGGTTGTATTGCCGTTCAGCGCCTTCTTGCCTGCTTGATTGCTCATGGGACATCCTTTTCGGGGGTGCCGGATCAGCGCCGTGCCAACTCCCGGCTGAGACGCAGCGCATCAGGCACTGCGGCGCCATTGGCCGTATTGTCAAAGATGCACCAGACAGAAGCGTCAGACGCCGCCGCAAGCTTGAGCCGGACGGCAAGCGCACCCGGGCGCCGTGTCAGCGGCGCGTCCTGGCCAGGTACTGCTTGCGCCAGAACACCGTGGCGACCACCACGACGATCAGGACCATGAACCCGAAGGTCCACCAGAAACCGGTGGACGCGTGAAGAAAGGGCATGAACTCGAAGTTCATGCCGAAGAACCCGGTGATCAGGTTCAGCGGCAGGAAGATGGCGGTGAGCGCCGTCAGCGTGCGCATGATGTCGTTGGTGCGGTTGCTTTGCGCCGAGAAATGCATCTGTACCGCGGTTTCGGCGCTTTGCTCCATGCGGCGCACATGGTGCACCACACGCTCGATGTGCTCGAGCACGTCGCGTGAGCGGATCTTGAGCAGCTCGCGCTCGCGCACTGCGGCGGGTGTTCCGCCTTCGGGCCAGGTTTCAATCGAATCAATCCAGTCCTGCAGCGCAGCCCGCTGGTCTTCGCAAATCTCATCGAGGTGGTGCATGGCCAGCCGCGCATCGAGCACCGAGCTCCAGTTGGTAAAGCGCGTGCCGGGCCGCAGCAGTTCGGACTGCCAGTGGTCGAGCTGGCGCGTGAGCTCGCGCCGCAGCTCGAGGTAGCCGTCCACCATCTGGTTGACGATGCGCAGCATCAGGTCGGCGGGGCTGGCGGGCAGCTTGACGCCGCTGGAGCGCGACTCGGCCGTGGTCGCATTGAGCAGGCGGGTCGCATAGGCATCGCGCACCGCGCAGTCGGCGGGGTGCACCGTCAGCACCACCTTGTCAAACACGGCAAAGCCGACCGGGCTGGTATCGATGCGCTTGAGGACCGGCGGGCCGCTGCGTTTCATGCGCTCATGCAGCGGTTCGCCGGGCTGGCTGAGGTCGGTTTCGCTTTGCCCGGCCGCCAGGCGGCGGAACACCAGGATGTCGTACTGCGAGGTGTAGTCGTAGTGCGAGGGGAGCTGGTTGTTCAGCAGGTCGGCCACATGCAGGTCGACCAGCTGGGTGCCGCACAGCGTTTGCAGCGCAGCCTGGATCTGCGCCTGCATCACCTCGAACTCGCGGCGGGCACAGGCAATCCAGACAAATCCCTGCGCCGGCAACTGGGCCGGCAGGGTGTCTGTCTCGATGATGCCCTGGGTGCCGGAAGCGATGGTGAAAACGCGCATGAAAGCCCTGTTTAGCCTTGTTTTGAGGTGTTAAATCGGCATTTCGAGCAAGCAGGACGGGCGCAAGCAGCTATGATTTTGATAGCAGTTAGTGCGCAACACCTGCCGCCCGGTTCAGCCTTGCCGCAGCTTGCGGGCAGCGTCGATGGCGAAATACGTCAGCACGCCATCTGCGCCCGCACGCTTGAAGGCCAGCAGGCTTTCCATCATCACGGCGTCGTGGTCCAGCCAGCCGTTTTGCGCGGCTGCTTTGATCATCGCGTATTCGCCGCTGACCTGGTAGGCGAAGGTGGGCACGCCGAATTCGTCTTTCACGCGGCGCACCACGTCCAGGTAGGGCATGCCGGGTTTGACCATCACCATGTCGGCGCCTTCGGCGATGTCCATGGCCACTTCGCGCAGCGCTTCGTCGCTGTTGCCCGGGTCCATCTGGTAGGCCTTTTTGTCGGCCTTGCCCAGGTTGTTGGCCGAACCGACCGCATCGCGGAACGGGCCGTAAAACGCGCTCGCGTATTTGGCGCTGTAGGCCATGATGCGGGTGTGGATCAGCTTTTTGGCCTCCAGTGCCTGGCGGATGGCGCCAATGCGGCCATCCATCATGTCGCTGGGCGCGACCATGTCCACGCCGGCTTCGGCCTGGCAAAGCGCCTGCCGCACCAGCATGGCCACCGTCTCTTCGTTGAGGATGTAACCGTTTTCATCCGGCAGCCCGTCCTGCCCATGCGTGGTGAAGGGGTCCAGCGCCACGTCGGTCATTACGCCCAGGTCGGGAAAGTGCTTTTTCAGTGCCCGCACCACCCGCGGGATCAGGCCATCGGGATTGGTGGCCTCGACGCCGTCGTAGGTTTTGAGCGAGGCGTCCACCACGGGGAACAAGGCCATCACCGGGATGCCCAGCTTCACGCACTCTTCCGCCACCGGCAGCAGCAGGTCAAGGCTCAGCCTTTCGACGCCGGGCATGGAGGCCACCGCCTGGCGCTGCTGCTGGCCGTCCACCACAAAGACGGGATAAATGAGGTCGTGCGGGGTAAGTGCGTGTTCACGTACCAGGTTGCGGGTGAAGGCATCACGGCGCAGGCGCCGTGGGCGCCCGGCGGGGAAGGGCGCGAAGTTGGAGGCGTGCTGTGTCATGCGCAAATTGTGCCAAAGGTTGATCAAGGCCTGAAAGTATTTGGCCGGGCGTCATCTGCTATCTATATATATATGGAGACATGCTTGGTGCCGCGCCATTTCGGAGGTGGCAGGCTTTACATGGAATTACTTAGTTAACTTATGAAATCATTGCCAATGCGCAGCCAGCGTGGTTAGAATTGCTACGTGTGGTTACCAATTTGGCAACTGCATCCCGCTTTTCCTCCCTGAGCGGGGCCTTTGCGTGTGACAGCAAAAAGGCTTACCAGCCCGGTGGCTTATGCCCCGGGCATTTTTTTGCCCGCTAAAGGTGACGCTTGGGGCATTAGCGGATGGATAGGTCATAGACCAGCCGGGGCCGCGGAACCGGCTTTGCCGGGCCGCAGGCGCAGCGCCCCCTCGGGGGGCAGCGACCCACACGAAGTGGGGGAGCGTGGGGGCTACACTTCCTTATGCTCTGGGTCAAATCACTCCACATCGTTTTCATCGCCAGCTGGTTTGCCGGGCTGTTTTACCTGCCGCGCATTTTTGTGAACCTGGCCATGGTGCCGCCGGAAAGCGTGGCTGAGCGCGAGCGGCTCATATTGATGGCACGCAAACTCATGCGTTTCACCACCATCCTGGCCGTGCCTGCGTTGGGCTTTGGCCTGTGGCTGTACCTGGGTTACGGCATAGGCCGCGGGCCCGGCAACGGCTGGATGCACGCCAAGCTTGCCGTTGTGGTGCTGGTGATCGGCTACCACCACGCCTGCGGCCGCCTGCTGGCCAGGTTCGTCGCCAACCGCAACGCCCGCAGCCACAAATGGTTTCGCTGGTTCAATGAAGTGCCGGTGCTGTTGTTGTTAGCGGCCGTCATCCTGGTCGTGGTCAAGCCCTTCTAACAATCAAAGGGAACGCAGTGCCTTCCCCGAATTCACCAGCAGACGCGGGCGAACCGGCTTCGCCGGGCGCCTCGCGTCGCCCCCTGCAAGGGGGGGAGGAACTACACGAAGCGAAGCGTAGTGAGAACGGCGGGGGTGTGCAACATTCCAATAGGGGTGTTCACAAGACAACCGCGTGGCCGCTGGCGGTGGCCACCATCTGCCTGATTGTTTACGCCAGCCTCTATCCCTTTGCCGACTGGCGCGACCAGGGCATTTCGCCCTTCAGATTTCTGGCGGCGCCTCTGCCGCAGTACTGGACCGGTTTTGACGTGGGCGCCAACCTGTTGGGCTACGCGCCGCTGGGTTTCCTGCTGGCGCTGTCGGCACTGCGCAGCCGGCGCGTTTCCTGGGCTGTGACGGTGGCGGTGCTGGTCAGCGCGCTGCTGTCGCTGGCAATGGAAACGCTGCAAAGTTACCTGCCTTCGCGCATTCCCTCCAATGTCGATCTGGCGCTCAACACCACCGGCGCATGGCTGGGCGCGTGCTGTGCGTGGGCGCTGGAAAAAACCGGCATCGTCGATCGCTGGAGCCGCTTTCGGGCGCGCTGGTTCGCGCAGGATGCGCGGGGTGCGTTGGTGTTGCTGATGCTCTGGCCGCCCGCGTTGCTGTTTCCTGCCTCCGTGCCCCTGGGGCTGGGGCAGGTGTTCGAGCGTCTGGAGTCGGCGCTTGCCGAGGTGCTGACCGACACGCCTTTCCTCGAATGGATGCCGGTGCGCGACATGGAGCTGCAGCCACTGGTGCCGATTGCCGAATTGCTATGCGTGGCGCTGGGTGCGCTGATTCCCTGCCTGCTCGGCTATTGCGTGATCCGCACACTCTGGCAGCGTGCGGCGTTTTCGGCGGCCATCATCGCGGTCGGCATTGCCGCATCGGCGCTGTCGGCCGCGCTGAGCTACGGCCCGGACCACGCCTGGGCCTGGCTGGACCTGCCGGTGCAAGTGGGTGTCGGGTTTGCCGTTGTGGTGGCGGCGCTCTTGCTGCCTGTGCCGCGCCGGGGCGCAGCGGCGCTGGCACTGTTGGCGCTCACGGTTCACCTGGGGCTGCTCAACCAGGCGCCCGCCGACCCGTATTTCGCACAGACCCTGCAAACCTGGGAGCAGGGCCGCTTTATCCGCTTTCACGGCCTGGTGCAGTGGCTGGGCTGGCTGTGGCCGTACGCAGCCCTGCTGTATGTGCTGGTGCGGCTTTCAGGCCGCGAGCCGCGCGTTGATGCGCGCCAGTGATTCGCGTCTGCTAATATTCGCCTGCGATCTCCCTCAAGAGTTGCCGTAAGCGTTTACGTCAATCAACGCGCCTACTACCGCCGGCCATGCCGGGGTTGTGTTTCCGGCATGCCATTGGCTGCCGGAAAGGCGCCTTGACTGGACGGCTTATGGAACCCTGTATGAACTCTTCGAAATCTTCATCGCGCACCCTTTTCAGTTTCACAAAACTCCCCGCCCGCAGCGCGCGCTGGGTCACACCCTTGCTGCTTTCCGTGTTGATGACCTGCATCGTGTCGATCATCAGCACGCTCAAGGGCGTCGGTATCGCGCCCGGGGTGCTGCGCATCTGGCTGGGCGCATCGGCGCTTTCCTGGGTCGTTGCATTCCCGGTGCTGCTGCTGGTGCTTCCACTGGTGAAAAAAACCACGGCGCTGGTCGTTGAGGCACCTTGATCCCCGGGGCAATGCGGGAACCTTCTCCGGTACACATCCACTAAAGTCACACCATGCCTGAACAAAATTCCTATTACGAACGCCATGTCTTCTTTTGCCTGAACCAGCGCGCCAATGGCGAAGACTGCTGCGCTGATCACCGGGCGCAGGAGGGCTTTGACCGCTGCAAATCGCAGGTGAAAGCCGCGGGGCTGGCCGGGCCGGGCAAGGTCAGGGTCAACAAGGCCGGCTGCCTGGACCGCTGCGCAGCCGGCCCTGTGGCCGTGGTCTACCCCGAAGCGGTCTGGTACACCTATGTCGACGTCAGCGACATTGATGAAATTGTCGAGTCGCACCTGAAAAACGGCAAAGTCGTCGAGCGCCTGCTGGTGCCCGCGCACGTCGGGCGCTAGGCCGGGGGGCGGTCGCAGCATCCGGAATTTGCATATTTTTGCCTTCCAACCCAATAGGGACGTGCGCGAGTAGCTCCTTATTTGATAGCAACCTGTTTGAATGGATCCGTCACCGTGAATTCGCAGACCCGCAAATCGATCATCCAGGGCCCAGCCGGCGCGCTTGAAATTGCCGTAGACCTTCCCGCTGGCGACCCGCGCGGCGTGGCGGTCATTGCGCACCCGCACCCGCTGTTTGCGGGCACCATGGACAACAAGGTGGTGCAGACGCTGGCCCGGGCCTTTGTGCAATGCGGATGGACGGCCGTCCGGTTCAACTTCCGTGGTGTGGGTGGCAGCGCCGGCAGCCATGACGAAGGCCGGGGCGAGCTCGAAGACCTGCTGGCCGTGGTGGAACATTCGGCGCCGGCCAGCAGCGGCCAGGTGCTGGCATTAGCCGGGTTTTCGTTCGGCGCCTGTGTCACCACCCACGCCTTTGAGCGCCTCAGCGCCGCCCGCACCATTGAAAAGCTGGTGCTGGTCGGCACCAGCGTGAGCCGCGCGCCTGCTGCGCCGATTGACGAAGCCGCCCACCTGAAAACCCTGGTCGTGCATGGTGAGCAGGACGATACGGTGCTGTTGTCTGCCGTGCTGGACTGGGCCCGGCCGCAGGCACTGCCTGTTACCGTTGTGCCGGGGGGAAGCCATTTCTTTCATGGACAATTGCCCCTGCTGAAAAACCTCGTGGTTCGCCACCTGTCTTCGCCCTCCGCCTGATGCTGTTTGCCAGGCGCTCCCTGACCCTTACTCCTTCACCGAATTTCACTGAACCCCTACTGATGCAAGCTTCACTCAAGGCCCTCCGCGCCGCCCCCAGCCTGCGCGCTTTTGCCGCCACCGTGTTCCTGGCTTTCTCCGCGGCGTTGCCCGTGGCGCATGCCCAGGTCCCGCAAGCGCCCGAAATCGCCGCACGCTCCTATTTGCTGCTGGATATCACCGCCAACCAGATTCTGGCCGCCAAGGACATCGATTCGCCGGTGGAGCCTGCATCGCTGACCAAGCTGATGACCGAATACCTGGTGTTCGATGCACTCAAATCCAAAAAAATCGACCTGAAGCAGACCTTCCCTGTCAGTCAGCGGGCCTGGAAGATGCCGGGTTCGCGCATGTTCATCGACCCGAAGATGCAAGTGCCCGTGGAAGATCTGATCAAGGGCATGGTGGTGCAGTCAGGCAATGACGCCACCATGGCGCTCGCCGAAGGCGTGGGCGGCTCGGCCGAAAACTTTGTCCGCCTCATGAACGAGCAAGCCAAGGCGCTGGGCATGAAGTCCACGTCCTATAAAAACCCTGAAGGCCTGACCGAGCCCGGCCACACGACCACCGCGCGTGACCTGAGCATCCTGTCCACCCGGCTGATGCAGGACTTCCCTGATTACATCGGCTATTCGGCGATCAAGAAATACCGCTATCCCGGCACACCGGCGGCCAACGACACCAACCGCAATACCCTGCTGTTCCGCGACCCGACGGTGGACGGCCTGAAAACCGGCCATACCGACGCCGCCGGCTATTGCATGATCGCCACCGCAAAGCGCGACTTTCCCAATCTGGGCGCTGCCGGCGCGCCGGGCGGGCGCCGTTTGCTGGCTATCGTGCTGGGCACCGCCAGCGACAGCGCACGCGCCAATGAATCACAAAAACTGCTGAATTGGGGCTACACGGCCTATGAAGCCGTGAAGCTGTTCGACGCCGGCCAGGCCGTGGTCACTCCGTCGGTCTGGAAAGGCACCTCCTCGACCGTGAAGCTGGGCCGTCCGCAGGCCATCGTGGTGGCCATCGCTGCCGGCGGTGCCGCCAAAGTCAAAACCCAGGTGGCGCGGCCCGACCCGCTGGTGGCGCCGTTTGCCAAGGGCCAGGCTGTTGGCACGCTGAAGGTCACCCTGGGCGATAACCCTAGCCCGGTGGCCGAAGTGCCGCTGGTGGCGCTGGAGGCGGTGGGTGAGGCCGGCATCCTGGGCCGTGCCTGGGACGCCATCCGGCTATGGATTAAATAAGACGAACACGCGGTGGGTGGCGTGGCTAAGGCCGCGCTCCCCGCCGCTACGGCCGGCCGTCGCTTGCACAGCCCTTGCCGTGACCTTTTTTCTCCCCGCGCTTTGGCCGGGAATGCAGAAGCCTGCCCCCCAAAGCGGCTCTTCGCGAATCAAACGCCTCCTGGGTGCCATCAAATTCGGTGGGAGTGGGTACTAACATCCCCACTTTGAGCGCCGGATTACCTGTTGTCAGCTCCTTCATGCGTCCTGGCCGCGCGTTCTGCTTGAGGGATTCCCCTATCCGGTTTATACTAGAAGGCTTTTCCGCTTTCGTGGCGGGAAATATTTGTGGCCGTATCAACACGGTAAATTAGTTTTCAGACGTTTAGGGACGTTTTCAATGCCAACCATTAATCAGTTAGTCCGTCAGGGGCGCGAGGTCGAAAAGATCAAGTCCAAGAGCCCTGCGATGGAGAATTCTCCGCAGCGCCGCGGTGTGTGCACCCGTGTGTACACCACGACGCCTAAAAAGCCCAATTCCGCTCTGCGTAAGGTTGCCAAAGTGCGCCTGACCAACGGTTTTGAAATCATTTCCTACATCGGCGGCGAAGGCCACAACCTGCAGGAACACAGCGTGGTGCTGGTTCGCGGCGGTCGTGTCAAGGACTTGCCCGGTGTGCGTTACCACATCGTCCGTGGCTCGCTCGACTTGCAAGGCGTGAAAGACCGCAAGCAGTCGCGTTCCAAGTACGGTGCGAAGAAGCCAAAGGCCAAATAAGCCAAGCCGGCTCGGGTTTTTCTCTTCACTGAGAGCTCGCGCCAGAAGAAGTTGTCACAGAAGCCTGTGATAGTTCCTTCAAAACAAGGTGTTTCACTCGCCCTGGCAGGTGTCTGAAACGAAGTGACCCAAGTGCAAATAGTTGCACCGGTCGAGTAAGTGAGGGTTTTGATAACTCTCGCGGTGTTGCCAAAAGCAATGCCAACTGAAGCAAAGAGGTGAAAAAATGCCACGTCGTCGTGAAGTCCCTAAACGTGAAATTCTTCCTGATCCAAAATTTGGCGATGTTGATCTCGCCAAGTTCATGAACGTGATCATGCAAGGCGGCAAGAAGGCCGTCGCAGAGCGCATCATTTATGGCGCGCTCGACTTTATCGAGAAAAAGAACCCCGGCAAAGATCCGCTTGAGGCTTTCCACATGGCCATCGGCAACATCAAGCCCATGGTTGAAGTGAAATCGCGCCGCGTCGGCGGCGCCAACTACCAGGTGCCGGTTGAAGTGCGTCCTGTCCGCCGTATGGCTCTGGCCATGCGCTGGCTCAAAGAGGCCGCCAAGAAGCGTGGCGAGAAGTCCATGTCTTTGCGTCTGGCCAATGAGCTGATGGAAGCGACCGAAGGCCGCGGCGGCGCCATGAAAAAGCGTGACGAAGTTCACCGCATGGCAGAAGCCAACAAGGCGTTCAGCCACTTCCGCTTCTAATTTTCGATTGCAGTAATTGCTGCGCTGAATTGACGGGTTGCTGGTTGGTTTCAAGGTGCTGGGTGCCTTGATTGCCGGCCGTTCAACCCCAATTTCTGCCAGCCGGGTGTGGTGCACAACACCCTTCCCGGCCAGCAGACGCGTAGAAGAAATGAAGGATGCCCGGACTGCGGGCAGTCCTTCAACGAGTCTTTGTTCGTAACCCCGAACTGAAAGTAATTTATGTCCCGCGCTACCCCCATTTCACAATACCGCAACATCGGCATTTCCGCGCACATTGATGCCGGCAAGACCACCACCACCGAGCGGATCCTTTTTTACACCGGCGTGAACCACAAGATTGGTGAAGTTCACGACGGCGCTGCCACCATGGACTGGATGGAGCAAGAGCAGGAGCGCGGCATCACGATTACTTCGGCTGCCACCACCTGCTTCTGGAAGGGCATGGACACGTCCCTGCCTGAGCACCGCATCAACATCATCGACACCCCGGGCCACGTGGACTTCACGATTGAAGTCGAGCGCTCCATGCGCGTGCTTGACGGCGCCTGCATGGTGTACTGCGCCGTGGGTGGCGTTCAGCCCCAGTCTGAAACCGTCTGGCGCCAGGCCAACAAGTACAAAGTTCCCCGCCTTGCGTTCGTCAACAAGATGGACCGCACCGGCGCGAACTTCTTCAAGGTCGTCGAGCAGATGAAGCTGCGCCTGAAGGCCAGTCCTGTGCCCATGGTGATCCCCATCGGCGCTGAAGAAAGCTTCACCGGCGTGGTCGACCTGCTGAAAATGAAGGCCATCATCTGGGATGAGGCCTCGCAAGGCATGAAGTTCACCTACAGCGATATCCCCGCCGAGCTCGTCGAGCTGGCCAAGGAATGGCGCGAGAAGATGGTCGAAGCTGCCGCCGAGTCGTCTGAAGAGCTGATGAACAAATACCTTGAAGAAGGTGACTTGACCGAAGCTGAAATCAAGCTGGGCATCCGCACGCGTACCATCGCCAGCGAAATCCAGCCGATGTACTGCGGCTCTGCCTTCAAGAACAAGGGCGTGCAGCGCATGCTGGACGCCGTGATTGAATTCATGCCGTCGCCGATCGACATTCCGCCCGTCAAGGGCATGGACGAAGATGAAGCGCCTGTCACCCGCAAGGCTGACGACGAAGAGAAATTCTCTGCGCTGGCATTCAAGCTGATGACTGACCCGTTTGTGGGCCAGCTCACCTTCGTGCGCGTTTACTCTGGCGTCCTGAAAAAGGGCGACAGCGTTTACAACCCGATCAAGGGCAAGAAAGAGCGTATCGGCCGTATCGTGCAGATGCACGCGAACAACCGCGAAGAAGTCAGCGAAATCCGCGCCGGCGACATCGCCGCCTGCGTGGGCCTCAAAGACGTGACCACGGGCGAAACCCTGTGCGATCCCGATGCCATCGTCATGCTCGAGCGCATGGTGTTCCCTGAGCCTGTGATTACGCAGGCTGTGGAACCCAAGACCAAGGCCGACCAGGAAAAAATGGGTATCGCGTTGCAACGTCTGGCTCAGGAAGATCCTTCTTTCCGCGTCAAGACCGACGAAGAGTCCGGCCAGACCCTGATCGCCGGTATGGGCGAGCTGCATCTGGAAATTATTGTTGACCGCATGAAGCGCGAATTCGGCGTGGAAGCCAACGTCGGCAAGCCGCAGGTGGCTTACCGCGAAACCATCCGTAAAACGGTGGAAGACGCTGAAGGCAAGTTCGTGCGCCAGTCCGGCGGTAAAGGCCAATACGGTCACGTTGTGCTCAAGATTGAGCCGAACGAAGCCGGCAAGGGCATCGAATTCGTTGACGCCATCAAGGGCGGTGTGGTTCCTCGCGAATACATCCCCGCAGTGGAAAAGGGCATCAACGAAGCCGTCACGTCCGGCGTGCTGGCAGGTTATCCGGTGGTTGACGTCAAAGTCACGCTGCACTTCGGTTCGTACCACGATGTGGACTCGAACGAACTGGCCTTCAAGATGGCTGCCATCTTCGGTTTTAAGGAAGGCTGCCGCAAGGCCAGCCCCGTGATCCTGGAGCCCATGATGGCCGTGGAAGTGGAAACGCCTGAAGACTACGCCGGCAACGTGATGGGCGATCTGTCCTCACGCCGCGGCATGGTGCAGGGCATGGAAGACATGGTTGGTGGCGGCAAGGCCATCAAGGCAGAAGTGCCGCTGTCTGAAATGTTCGGTTATTCGACCACGCTGCGTTCGATGTCGCAGGGCCGTGCAACGTACTCCATGGAGTTCAAGCACTACTCTGAAGCTCCGCGCAATGTGTCGGAAGCCATCATGGCTTCGCGCGCCAAGTAAGTAACGTTCGCTGCCGGCTCCTGTGGAGCCGGCAGCATTTTTCCTTGTCTGCGATTGTGTGCCACTTCGTGCCCGTGCGAAGTGAATCAGCAATACAGTGCAGACGTTAAACCGTACACGGGCAAGTTCTTTATCTGGAGAGAAAAATGGCAAAAGGTAAATTTGAGCGGACCAAGCCGCACGTCAACGTAGGCACGATTGGCCACGTGGACCATGGCAAGACGACGCTGACGGCGGCGATCACGACCGTTCTGGCATCCAAGTTCGGCGGCGAAGCCAAGGGCTACGACCAAATTGACGCGGCGCCCGAAGAAAAAGCGCGCGGCATCACCATCAACACCGCCCACGTCGAGTACGAAACGGCCAACCGCCACTACGCCCACGTCGACTGCCCAGGCCACGCCGAC
>NZ_JBFUGQ010000002.1:105000-618237 GCF_056402835.1 Polaromonas sp. P3_B4 | reverse complement strand
GGTTCAGACGGATCAGGGCAAAAACTTGTTTGAGCCGAAGGCGAGTTGTTTTTGACCCCGGCTGGACCGAGCACCGCAGGTTGCCCGTAGCGAAGCGCAGGGACGCAGGAACCAGGGTCGCCTTTTCTTTGCTTACTTTCTTTTGGCGAAGCAAAAGAAAGTGAGTTGCATGCCGGGCAACCCCCGGCCAACCGCCTTCAGCAAAAAGCTCAACGCCGGAGCAAGAACAAGCCAAGGGCAAGAAACCTTACTGCGCCTTCCGCAAAGTCTCCACCACCGGCGTATTCAAAACCGACCTCAACCCCCACCACCCCGCCGCCAGCGCCAGCAAAGCCCCCGCCAGGCTGCCCACCAAAGGCACCGTCCACGAACCAGTCCAGCTGAAGTCAAACACAAACCTCGCCAAACCCCAGCCCACGGCCAACGCAACGATGGAAGCCAGAAAGCCAGCCAGCAAACCAACGCCCGCCAATTCAGCCCGCTGCACCTGCCGCAGCAGCGAAGCACGCGCACCCACGGCCCGCATGATGGCGAACTCGCGGGCGCGCTCTTCACGCGTGGCGGTGATGGCGGCAAACAGCACGACCAGGCCCGCGGCCAGCGTGAAGCCGAACAAAAATTCCACCGCACGTATCACCTGGTCAAGCACGCGCTGCACCTGCGCCAGCGTGCTGCTCATGTCGACATTGGTGATGTTGGGAAACGCCCTGACCAGCGTGTTGTCAAAACTCTGGGGCTGCGGCTGGCCGGGTGCCACAGCGAGCGCCTCGGGTGCACGAAACGCGCTGATGAAGGACACAGGGACATCGGCAGGCAATTGCGCCACCGGGTACATCACAAAGAAATTGACGCGCATGGAACCCCAGTCGACCTTGCGCAGGCTGGTGATCTTCGCCTCGCTGAGCTGGCCGCCGATATCAAAGCGCAATGAATCGCCGAGCTTGAGGCCCAGTGTTTTGGCCAGGCCGTCTTCCACGCTCACGGCGTCTTTTTCACCGCCTGTCCAGCGCCCGCCGGTGACCTGGTTGTGACCGGGCATGTCGGCACTGTTGGAAAGATTGAATTCGCGGTCCACCAGTCGTTTGGCGCGGTCGTCTTCAAAGTCGTCGGGCGTAACGGCCTTGCCGTTGACCGCCACCAGGCGGCCGCGGATCATGGGGTACCAATCGAACTTTTTTACGCCGCCGTCGCGCAGTGCTTTCTGGAAAGCCTCGCCCTGCTCCGGCTGCACGTTGATGACAAAACGGTTAGGCGCATCGGGCGGCGTCGCCTTGCGCCAGCTGCTGATGAGGTCTGTGCGCAGCAGCACAAGCAGCATCAGGGCCAGCAGGCCGACCGCAAGGGCGCTGGTCTGCACCACGGCATACATGGGCCGGGCAGACAGCTGCCGCGTGGCCAGTACCAGCCAACGCGGGGCGGTGACTTCGTTCACGCTGGCGCGCAGCAGCTTGACGGCGGCAAAACTGGCCGCGGCGAACACCAGCACAGCGCCGGCAAAGCCGCCAACCGCAATCAGGCCCAGTTTCAAATCACTGCTGGCAGCGACCAGCAGGGCCGCAAAGCCGGCCACACCCACGCCCAGCACCGCCATTGACGCGGGTTTGAGGTTGCCGACGTCGCGGCGAATGACGCGCAGCGGCGGCACCTGCGCCAGCTGCAGCACCGGCGGCAGGCCAAAGGCCAGCAGCAGCGTCAGGCCCATGCCCATGCCGAACACGACGGGCCACCAGGTGGCCGCCGGCAACGCGGTTTCGACCAACCCGGCCAGCAGCAGCACAAAGGCGTAATGCACGGCGAAACCCAGCGCCACGCCAAGGGCGCTGGCCAGCATGCCGGCGACGACAAACTCAAAGGTGTAGGCCAGCGCAATGGTGCGCTGGGGCTGGCCCAGCACGCGCAGCATGGCGCAGTCGTCCAGGTGCTTGGTGGCGAAACCGCGCGCGACGATGGCGACCGCCACAGCGCTCAGCAGGGCCGCCAGCAACGCCACCAGGTTGAGGAATTTTTCGGCGCGGTCCAGCGTCTGCCGCATCTCGGGGCTGCCCGATTCGAGCGACTCCAGCCGCACGCCGCGGATGCCGGACTCTGCACCGGGCTTCTTGATCTCGTCGGCGGCCCACTTCACATAGGCCTTGACGGCCTTGTCGTCGCCGGCCACAGCAAAGCGGTAGTTGGTGCGGCTGGCGGGCTGGATCAGGTTGGTGGCGGCAACGTCGGCCTGGTTGATCATCACGCGGGGAGAAAAACTGATGAACCCGGCGCCGCGGTCGGGCTCCTGCACGATGACGCGGGTGACCTTGAAGCTGGCGTCGCCCATCAACAGCGTCTGGCCGAGCTTGAGGCCCAGCGCGTCGAGCAGCGAAGCGTCGGCCCAGGCCGTGCCGGGGGCCGGCACCTCGCGCGTGTCCTCGCCGGGGCCGTCCAGGCTGTCGGCGATTTTCATGCTGCCGCGCAATGGGTAGCCATCCGGCACCCCCTTGAAAGCCACCAGCTTGCTGGCGCCGCCGTCAGCGTCGGTTGCACGGCCCATGGTGGGAAAGGTGACGGTGGAAATCGCCTTCAGGCCCAGCGCCTGTGCCTTGGCGATAAAGGCCGCTGGCGTGATGCCGTCGCTGCGGATCACGGCATCGCCGCCCAGCAGCTGGCGGGCATCGCGTTGCAGGCCGCCCTTGAGGCGATCGGCAAAAAAACCAACCGCGGTGAGCGCAGCAACCGCCAGGGTCACCGCGACGATCAGGAGGCGCAGCTCGCCGGCGCGCAGGTCACGCAACAGGGTTTTCCAGCCGAGCTTGAGGAAAAGGGTGTTCATGCGCAGACCATAACGCAAAGTCCGCATCCCGGCATCATGGCCGGGATTTGCCAGGGATTTAGCGGAGGGTTACGGAGACGTTTTGAAGCCGGGTCCCGCCACCACCGGGGCTGGAGCTGGGGCCGAAACCGGAGCGCCCGGCAAGGCATCCAGCCGCTGCTCCAGCGCGCGCAGCACGGGCCCGATGCCAGTTCCCGCCCTGATCTGCGGGTTGGAAAAGCCGTCATCCTTGCCGGCGTCGATTTCGCGCTGCCTGATCACCGGAACGGCACGGGAAAAAGCCTGCTCAAAAGAATGTGTCTTGCGCAACTGCTCGTCAAACATGGCGCGGCCGAAGAAGGTGAGTTCGGACAGGCGCCCACAACCGTAAGAGGTATGGGTGGCGTCGGCCGCCGTCATGACCAGGGTGGTGTCGCTGGCCAGCGCCTCGATCCAGCCGCCGGAATAGCAGGCCGATATCGCGATGACGCGGTGGCGGATACCGGCATTGTCGAGCGCCTCGCGCAGCTCGCCGGGACTGAGCGGGGGTACCTGCAGCGGCCAGTGGGAGGCGGCCAGCTTGAAGTCGCTGGCGCCGTGCGAAGTCATGTAGACCACCAGCACGTCGTTGTCGCGATCCATGCGCTGGGCCAGTGCGTCGATGGCGCGCTGCAAATTCAGCGTGGTGGCCCAGGGATGGGTTTTCACGGTGCTGGCATGGTTGACCAGGTGCATCACGCGGCCTTCGGCATCGAAGCGATCGGCAAGCACACGGCTGACCATGCTGCTTTCCCGCAGGAACACATCTTCCGCGGCATAAGGAGCAAACACCAGGCCGTAGACGTCGGTGATACCGCGGCGCTGCGGCTCGATGGCGGCCATCGTCTTTTCCATCAGCGCCTGCTGCTCTTCAAAAACCTGCTGGCTCAGCTGCAGGCGGGGCCGGCTGTCTTCGGTGGCCTGGCTCGCGTAGTCCACCCCCCAGGTACGCGCCTCGAATTGCCAGGCGGACACGCCTGTGGTTGCCAGCAGGACCAGCGCAAATACGGCAGTCCGCCAGGTCCATCCGGCGAAACGCACGAAGAGGAAAAGGCTCACGCCAAGCGCCCAGGCTGTCACCGCCGCATACAACGCCCAGTAAAACCAGGGAGCGGAAAACACCGCCGCCTTGATCCAGCCGTGCGCAATCGCAGCAACCACGCCCTGGGCGAGCAGCACATTGGGCAGCCCCGCTGCCAGCCACAGCGCGAAAAAGGCCGCCACACCGCGAGGCGGCTGGTCACCGGGAGGTTGGTCGCCGGGAACGGGCTCGTCCGCTTCAGGGGCAGGCACAACTGCCGAAGCAGGAAAAGCCCACCACGCCAGGCCAACGCCCAACCCGATCGTCCACCATGTCGACAACCAGGCCTGCAGGTTAAACACCGCGGGGCCTGCAATTTCCAGCCGCATCAATGCAACTTCCATGGTTGCGGCCAGAATCACAATGCCCATCACCTGCAATGGCGTCGGTGTTTTCCCCGCCACGCGGACAGGCAGGAAAAACGCAGCACGGACCCCCTCCTTTATCCAGCGTGATGTACTCAGCCTCCCAGAGGTATCAGGACGGCCGCGGTCCACCGGGCTCAGCAAGGGTTCCGGGATGCCAGGCGAGGTGTGTTGAACGCGGGCGTCGTGCATGGCGGCATCATGCCACGGCAGATTCAGGGCTCAGCGCCCACATTGCGAGGGCGGGGGCCAGCCAGTTCTGGCTGCAGCTTTAGCCGCTGCGGGTTGGCATAACAGACAAAACGCTTGTTGGTGGCGCGGCCAATCGCGCACAGGCCGACTGACTGCGCGACCTGATGGCCCATCTGCGTGATGCCGCTGCGCGAGACCACAATGGGCACCCCCATCTGCGCGGACTTGATGACCATTTCGCTGGTGAGGCGGCCGGTCGTATAAAACACGAGGCCATCGAAAGGAGTGGAATTTTCCGACGGGCCGCCCCTAGGAAAATTAGCCCCCTCGGGGGGCAGCGAGGACACGTCAGTGCCGAGCGTGGGGGCCACATTCTGCATGGACATCCAGCCAGCGATGGTGTCTATGGCGTTGTGGCGGCCCACGTCTTCCACGAAGAGCAGCATTTCAGGGTCGCCCGCCGTCATCGCAAACAATGCACACGCATGCACCGAGCCGGCGGATTTGTACGTGGTTTCCTTGAGCCGTATGGTGTTGACGAGGGAATACAACTGGGCCTGGGTGATGTGCGCATCTGCGGGCAGCACGATGCCGTCGACTTCGTCCATCAGGCCGCCGAACACACTGCCCTGCCCGCAACCCGTGGTGACCACACGGCGCGAGGTTTTCTCTTCAATGTCTTCAATGCCGTGGTGCGTCTTGACGGCGGCCGCGCCCACGTCCCAGTCGACGGTGATCGATTCGATATCGGCCACATCCTTGACCAGCCGCTGGTTGCGCAGGTAGCCGAGCACCAGCAGCTCAGGGTGAGCGCCCAATGTCATGAGCGTCACAAGCTCGCGTTTGTCGACATACACGGTGAGGGCACGCTCGGCGGGGATGGCGACCTTGTGCGTCTCGCCATATTCATTGACGGCATCAACCTCGCAGGTCAGGGGCGCCTGGGCGTTGGTCAGCCGGGGCAGGCGTGAGGGAAGAGATGTCGAGGCGGGCATGAGGGAAGACTACAACAAAAAAGCCGGCCCCTTGCGGAGTCGGCCTTTCGGGAAGTGGAATGAGCCTGGAAGTGGATCAGGACTTCTTGGCGGGGTTTCCAACCGCATCGGGCTGCTTGGTACTGGGCGGGCTGGTAGCGTTGCCTGCGGGTGAATGCGCGCCGGCCGCTTCGATCGGCTTTGCTGCAGGCGGGGTGTAGGCGAAGGGGCCGGGGTCCGCGCAAGCAGGTGCAGGCGTCGGCGGTTTGGTCTCTTTGCCGGTGGCCTTGGCCGTTTTGTAATAGCTGGCGGCGACCTTGTCTTGCGACTTGCACAGTTGGTAGGCCTCCAGCTTGCCGGTCCAGGCGGTCTTGGCGGCCGCTTCTGCGGCCTTGGCCTTGGCTTCGTCGCTCAGGGCGGGCAGTTTGGCCAGCGACGCGGCCGATGCGGCGGCCAGCAAGCTCATGATCAGAATTTTTTTCATGGGATTCCTCACTACAACTCTTCGGGGCTTATGCCTGCGCCGTCTGGCCGGGCGGGTCAACAGGCTTGCTGCGTTGGGCCGGAATGTTCCCGGCTTTGACATCGTCATACCAGTATTCGTGGTGCTCACGGGCCCAGGTCTCATCGACGTAACCTGTACGCATGGCCTTGTAGGCGCCCTGCATGCCGATGGTGCCGAGGTAGATATGGCCGAGGAACAAACACATCATGAGCACGGTGGCCACGGCGTGCACCATGTGTGCGACCTGCATCGTCGAGCGCTCATAGATCAGGCCGGGCAGCAGCTTGTCGAGCACAAAGCCCGACGACACCACCACGATGCCCAGGAAGAACACGCCGCCCCAGAAGATGAGTTTTTCGCCGGCGTTGAAACGGTTCGAAGGCGGTTCTTCGCCGCCCGTGATCAGGCCACCGCCTTTGGCCAGCCAGTGCAGATCGCCCTTTTGCGGCCAGTTGTCGCGCAGGAAGGTCAGGAACACGATCACCAGCGACACCGCGAACAGCGGGCCGGCAAAGTTGTGCATGGTCTTGAGGGTCCAGGTCAGCCAGCCGAAGAGCGCGCCACCAATGACGGGCAGCAGGAAGAATTTGCCGAATGCCATGACCAGGCCTGAGATGGCCAGGATGCAGAACGCAATCGCGTTGGACCAATGCGCGGCACGCTCAAACGGCGTGAAGCGCTCGATCTTGCGGCCGGTGTCGACGCCGTGGGTTTTGATCGAACCCTTGCTGAAGTAAAAAATCGCGATGGCCAACAGCACGATCAGGAACAGCGAGCCCCCATAGGGAATGATCCAGTTGTTGCGCACCTGTCGCCAGGCTTCGCCGGCGTTGGTCAGGCGTGAGCCGGGGTACTGCACAAAGGGCTGAATCAGGTTGCCGGCTTCGGGCGCTTCGCTCTTGGGCAGGCTGCTGTAGCCGGTGACGCCCTCGCCCACCTGGCGCCACATGGGCGCGTTGTTGCCCGGCTGCACTTTGGCGCGTTCACCATTGGTCTGCTTGGCGTAGTTGGGGTCGGCGCTGGCTTCGGGCTTGACCTCAAAGATGTTCTGGCCCTGGATGCCGCCGGTGGCAGCGGGAGCGGTGGCAGGCGCGGCGGTGGCCGGCGGAGCCGCAGGCGCTTGCGCACAGGCAAGTCCCGCCAGGCTGGCCGCTATGAAAAATATAGCTGGTCGCGCACAAAACATAAGGCCTCCGGTCACTATTTCGAGTTACCTGTCTTGGTGTACTCGTTCTGGCTGTTTTGTGCGCGGGCCTTGAGGCCTTGCTCCCAGCTGGTCTTGTCGCCGGCCTTCCAGCCTGGCGCCGCAAACTGGGTTTGCACGCCCTGGTAGGCGGCGCCGTCGCTTTTCACACCGCTGCCCAGGGTCTGCGGTTTTTCGCCGCAGGCCGACAAAGCCGACAAGGAGAGGGTCAAGACAAGAAGGCGCATCATGATTTGGCTCCTGCGGGCGGCTGGCCTGCCTGTTTGGATCCGTAGGCCGTGCCCCAGCCCCAGACTTCGGCGCCCTTGCCGCGTTGCACCACACGGTTGCGGAAGATGTCGGCGACCACATCGCCGTCGCCGGCGAGCAGGGCCTTGGTCGAGCACATTTCGGCGCAGGCCGGCAGCTTGCCTTCGGCCAGGCGGTTGCGGCCGTACTTTTCAAACTCGGCCTGGCTGCCGTTGACTTCAGGACCGCCGGCGCAGAAGGTGCATTTGTCCATCTTGCCGCGCACGCCAAACGTGCCGGCAGCCGGGAACTGCGGCGCGCCGAAGGGGCAAGCGTATGAGCAATAGCCGCAGCCAATGCAGACGTCCTTGTCATGCAACACCACGCCTTCTTCGGTGCGGTAAAAACAGTTGACGGGGCAGACAGCCATGCAGGGTGCGTCGCTGCAGTGCATGCAGGCCACCGAGATGGATTTTTCACCAGGGACACCGTCGTTGAGCGTGACCACGCGGCGGCGGTTCACACCCCACGGGACTTCATTTTCGTTTTTGCAGGCGGTGACGCAGCCGTTGCATTCGATGCAGCGCTCCGCATCACAAACAAATTTCATGCGTGCCATGACGTCTCCAGAGAAAACCGGTTGATCGGAAGCTTGCGCGGGGCTCTGCCCAAGCAGGGGCCGCGGAACCGGCTTTGCCGGGCCGCAGGCGCAGCGGCCCCCTCGGGGGGCAGCGCATTACACGAAGTGAAAAGCGTGGGGGTCATGTTTATGCCCTTTCGACGTTGCAGACCGTCGTTTTTGTTTCTTGCATCATCGTGACGCTGTCGTAGCCGTAAGTTGTTGCCGTGTTGATCGCCTCGCCGCGCACAACCGGTGCCGCGCCATTCGGGTAGTACGCCAGCATGTCGGCGCCTTGCCAGCGGCCCGAGAAGTGGAAAGGCATGAACACCGTGTCGGGCCCGACACGTTCGGTGACCAGGGCCTGTACGTTCAGGCGTGCGCCGGTGGGTGTGCTGACCCAGGCGCGTTCGCCATTGCGTATGCCTTTTTCGGCGGCGACCTTGGGGTTGATCTCGATGAACATCTCTTGCTGCAGCTCGGCCAGCCAGGGGTTGGAGCGGGTTTCTTCGCCGCCGCCTTCGTATTCCACCAGCCGGCCCGAGGTCATGATCAGCGGGAATTTCTCATGCACCTTGTCGGCGATGTTCTTTTGCTGGATGGTTTTGTACAGCGTGGGCAGGCGCCAGAAGGCTTTCATGTCGTCGTGCGTCGGGTACTTGGCCATGAGGTCGGCCCGGTTGCCGTAAAGCGGCTCGCGGTGCTGCGGAATGGCGTCGGGGAAGTTCCAGACCACGGCGCGCGCCTTGGCATTGCCGAAAGGATGGCAGCCATGGTTCTTCATGACGACGCGGATCAGGCCTCCTGAGGAGTCGGTCTTCCAGTTCTTGCCTTCGGCGGCGGTTTTCTCGGCGTCGGTCAGCTCGTCCCACCAGCCGAGTTTTTTCACGAGCAGGTGATCGAACTCGGGGTAGCCGGTCTGGATGTCGGCGCCCTTGGAACAAGAGCCGTCTTCAGCCAGCAGGTTTTTGCCTTCGCGTTCCACGCCGAAGTTGGCGCGGAAGTTACCGCCGCCTTCCATCACGTGCTTGGAGGTGTCATACAGGTTGGGCGAGCCCGGGTGTTTCATCTCGGGCGTGCCGTAGCAGGGCCATGGCAGGCCGAAGTAATCACCCGTGGTGTCGTAGCCGGTTGCCTTGTCGACGCCGCCTTTGGACTTGAGGGTCTTGACGTCGAACAGGTGCATGTTGCGCATGTGCGCCTTGAGGCGCTCAGGGCTCTGGCCGGTGTAGCCGATGGTCCAGCAGGTCTTGTTGATCTCGCGCAGGATGTCTTCGGGCACGGGCTCGTCCATGCCCTTGACCTTTTGCATCTTGTAGTTCTTGGAGAGCTCTTTGGCAAAGCCGAGCTTTTCGGCGAACTGGTGCATGATCATGTGGTCGGTGCGGCTCTCCCAGAGCGGCTCGATCACTTTTTCGCGCCACTGGATGGAACGGTTGGAAGCCGTCACCGAGCCGCTGGTTTCAAACTGCGTGGCGGCCGGCAGCAGGTACACCGCGCGGTTGGGGTTGAGGTCTTCAGCCTTGCCGGGCATGGCCGCCATGGCGGCGGTGGCCGATGGATACGGGTCCACCACCACCAGCAGGTCCAGCTTGTCCATCGCGCGTTTCATTTCCAGGCCGCGCGTCTGTGAGTTGGGCGCGTGGCCCCAAAAGAAGACGCCGCGCAGGTTGGAGTCCTGGTCGATGAATTCGTTTTTCTCCATCACGCCGTCGATCCAGCGCGAGACCGTGATGCCGGGCTTGCCCATCATGGCGGCAGAGGCATAACGGCCCTTTATCCAGTCGAACTCGACGCCCCAGATTTTTGCGAAGTGCTTCCAGGAGCCCTCGGCCAGGCCGTAGTAACCGGGCAGCGAATCGGGGTTGGGGCCGACGTCGGTGGCGCCCTGCACGTTGTCGTGGCCGCGGAAAATGTTGGTGCCGCCGCCGGAAACACCGACATTGCCCAGCGCCAGCTGCAGGATGCACGAAGCACGAACCATGGCGTTGCCGATGGTGTGCTGGGTCTGGCCCATGCACCAGACAATGGTGGACGGCCGGTTCTTGGCCATCATCTCGGCAGCCATGTAGACACGCGCCTCGGGCACGCCGCAGGCTTCTTCCACCTTGTCGGGTGTCCATTTGGCCAGCACGTCTTCCTTGACCTTGTCCATGCCGTAGACACGGTCGTTGATGTACTTCTTGTCTTCCCAGCCGTTCTTGAAGATGTGATACAGCATGCCGAACAGGAAGGGGATGTCGGAGCCGGAGCGGATGCGGATGTATTCGTCGGCCTTGGCGGCGGTGCGGGTAAAGCGCGGATCGACCACGATCATCTTGCAGCCGGTTTCCTTGGCATGCAGCATGTGCAGCAGGCTGACGGGATGGGCCTCGGCCGCATTGGAGCCGATGTACAGGGCGACCTTGCTGTTTTGCATGTCGTTGTACGAATTGGTCATGGCGCCGTAGCCCCAGGTGTTGGCAACGCCGGCCACCGTGGTGGAGTGGCAGATGCGGGCCTGGTGGTCACAGTTGTTGCTGCCCCACAGGCTCATCCACTTGCGCAGCAGGTAGGCCTGCTCGTTGTTGTGTTTGGACGACCCCACCACATACACCGAGTCAGGGCCGCTGGCCTTGCGCAGCTCCAGCATGCGGTCGGTGATTTCCTTGAGGGCGACGTCCCAACTGATGCGCTCGTATTTGCCGTTCACCAGCTTCATCGGGTAGCGCAGGCGGTATTCGCCGTGGCCGTGCTCGCGCAGGGCAGCACCCTTGGCGCAATGGGCGCCCAGGTTGATGGGAGAGTCGAACACCGGCTCCTGACGGACCCAGACGCCGTTCTCAACCACCGCGTCTACAGCACAACCCACCGAGCAGTGGGTGCAAACGGTGCGCTTGACTTCGATCTTTCCCGTGCCGTCGCCGGCGCCCGGTGTGGCGGCCTTGGCTTTTTTGACCAGGGTTAATTGCGTAGCGGCCAGGCCGACGCCGACACCCAGGCCGGAGCGGCGCAGGAAGGCGCGGCGGTCCATGGTGGGCAGCGCATTGGACAGGCCCCGCGACAGGCTTTGCACAAAGCGCGCGGAACCCGCGCGATGCACGGGATGGACATCAGAAGATTTTTTCGTGAGCAGCATGAAGCTCTCCGTAGAAGGTGAAATCGGGGGCCGGTCGGGCTGAACTGGAAGCCAGGGCTACCTAGATGCGGGTGGTCTTGTAGTAGCGCTTGACGTGTTCCGAGAGGCTGTAGCCGCCGCCTTTTTCAGGGGCCGGCTTGGGCTCTGGAAGCTCGGCTTGAAGCGCAGGTGCGCCGGGCAAAGTGACGATGGCCGCGGCTGCCGCGCCCGTGGCGGCTGCGCCGAAAAAGAATCCCCTGCGTGAGGGTTTTGGCTGGCTGTCCTGCATGGTGATCTCCAGGGGAAGGCTTGCTGGCTATGTAACCGTTTGCATAGTACTGTAAGGCAGAGCGCTGCGCACCACAATGGTTAGCGCCGCTCAACGTCCAAGTCTAGGGAAAACGATAAGCGATCTTATTGTCAGACTCGGCGGCTATGGCCGGTTGGCCATTCAAAAGCTGTCTCATTTTGAGAAAAAAAATTCATGCCCCCCGTCAGGCCAGCATGTCGAAGCCCTGCGCCTCAACACCGATGAAGGTCTGGGTAAAGGCCGCGAGAGCGGCATAAAAACGCGCCTTGGGATGCGCCGTGATGGCATCGCACATCAGCGGCACCCAGGGCTGGACATGGCGCGCGAAAAATTCGCGCTGCCGCGTGAGATTGGCGACCTCCACGTCGTCACCGGCAATCAGGTAGCGCATGACTTCGCACAGGTAGGCCACGTGGTCTTCGGTTTCGGGCATGGCCTCGTCACGCGCCAGGCCCAGCGCGGCGATGTCGGTGCGCAAGGCCGCCAAAGGCTTCTCATTGAGGAAACCGCTGAGGTAGTGCGAACCAAAGAGGTACACCTCAGGCTTGCCAACGCCGCCGAACAGGGCATCATGCTCCCGCGTGACATCTGCAAGGCTCTGCGTGCGGGCGGCGGCCACGAGTTCGCTCCACGAACTTTCAAGCAACCCACCGGCGGCGGGCGCCTCCGTTACTGCAATGCGAAGGTTTTCATGCAGCTCCGCGGAGGGCGCGGCGTAGTAAAGGGCGGCCAGCACGCCATAGACTTCGGCTCGCGCGGTTTCTTCGTCCAGGGTGGAGGCGGTGAGTTGGGCTTGCGTCATGGTGGCGTCTGGAGTCGGGAAGCTGTTGCTCACCGGATGTCCGTGATTTTCAGTTCGTTATCGGCGGAATAGATGTCGATGACGCGGCAGTCACTGCACATCTTGAGCCGGTCGGCGGCCGCACCCTGGAACATCGCGTGCCCCGCAAGCTTGCCCAGCATGGACTCGATGGCCTTGAGCGTGCCGAAGGGTTTGCTGCAGCGTATGCACTGGTAGGGCTGGCTCTCGTTGAGCACACGCGCCTCTTTGCGTAGCGGTGTGAGCAACAGGCGCGGCTGCAGCGTGATGGCATCCTCGGGACAAGTGGTGGCGCACAGGCCGCACTGTACGCAGTTTTTTTCGATGAACTTGAGCTGCGGGCGGTCGGGATTGTCTTGCAGTGCGCTGGCGGGGCACGCGCTCACACAGCTCAGGCACAGCGTGCAGGTGTCTGCGTTGACGGTCAGGCTGCCGAAGGGCGAGCCCTTGGCGGGCAGCGTAATCGCTTCGGGCAGGGCGGCGGGCGCCTGGCTCATGAGGTGGTCCAGCGCCATGTCCAGTGTGCTGCGTTTTTCTTGCGCCACCGCAAAGCGCGCCACAGCGGCGGGCACGGCAGGGCGGCCGCGCGCCAGCGTTTGCAGGCTGGCGTCCAGCCCGGCAATGGCATCAGCGCCCTCCCCGGCTTGCACCAAATGAAGGTGCACGCCGGCATAGCCCAGGCCATTGAGCAGGGTTTGCGCCACGTGCATTTGCTCGGCCAGGCCTTCAAGATAGGCGGGAGCTTCTTCACGCGTTACCAGCACCGCCACTTGCGACGCACCGAATGCGATGGCGCTGAGCCACAAGTCCAGGCCCACGCTGGCCGTGTGCCATAGCGCCTGCGGGATCACATTGGCCGGCACACCCCGCACGGTTTTTTGCAGCCGCGCAGCGCGGCCCAGAGCCTCGACCGCCTGCTGGCCGCTGTCCTGGCTGTGAAACAGCAGCACCGGTTGCGTGCCGCCGGCTTTGGCGTACGCCGACAACAGGGTCTTGATGCGAACGCCCTGCTCGCTGGCACGCGGGTAGGCGTAGGTGAGCGCGCTTGTCGGGCACACCGTGGTGCACGCGCCGCAACCCACACACAGGTTGGGGTTGACGACGATCTGCTGCCGGCTTTTTTCGCTGCTGACGGCGCCGGCCGAGCAGATGTCGATGCAGGCGTTGCAACCCACGGTTTCGTTGCGGCTGTGGGCGCAGAGTTTTTGTTTATAGGCAAAAAATTTGGGCTTTTCAAACTCGCCCACCATGTCGCGCAGCTTGACCACGGTGGCCAGCAAGCCGGGTGAGGCGAGGCCGGCGGAGGCATTCAGGGCGAAGTAGCCTTGCGGTGGCGCGTGCAGCGCGACCAGCGGTTTGGCGCCGAGGTCGAGCACCAGGTCAAATGCTTCCGTGAGTGTTTGCGGCGAGCGGTTGAAGTCAATGGCACCGGCCACCTTGCATACGGCCACACAATCACGGTGGGATGTGCATTTGGCCGCGTCAACCTGGTAGCTCAGGTCGATGGCGCCTTCGGGGCACATGGCGACGCAGGCATTGCATCGTGTGCAAAGGTCCAGGTCGATAGCGTTGGTCTTGTCCCAGCTCGCCTCAAACGCACCCAGCCAGCCTTTGAGCGCGAGCCGCTCACCGCTGATCACAGGATATTTGCGTTCTTGCGAGGGAAACCCGGTCTGCGCCTGGGACGAAACGCCCTGGGCGAAGATGGTCACGTCCAGCGTGTCAGCCACAAGGGCCGCCACCTGCTCGGCCTGGTCGATCGCACCCACGATGAGCAGGCGCCCGGCACTTTTGTAGGTGACGGTGGACACCGGCTCTGCGTCTGGTAAATGGGCCGCGGCCAGCAGAGCCGCGATTTTTGGCGTGGCGCTGACAGCGCCTTTGCTCCAGCCGCCGGTCTCGCGGATATTGACGAACTTCACCACCGAGGTGACGCCCTGGGTCTGCTCACCCACTTCGGCAAAGAGCCGCTTCTCCTGGGTGCAGGCTACGACAACATCGTCGCCGGACTGCGCGGCCTTCTGGAAGGCGCCCACCTCGCGGCGGCACAGCGCCGAATGCAGCGTCAGGGTCTCGTTAAGTGCCGTGCCCAGCGCCTGTGGCTGGAGCGGCATGGTCTGGTTGCAGTCGCAAATCAGTGTGGGCATGGTCTTCTTGGCTGGCACCGGCCGGGTCGGGCTGGGATTGGCTGGTTGATAAAGCGCCTGGCGTTTGCGATGGGGCTATGTCTGGATTTTCATAGGACTGTGCCACGGTTTCGCCCGTGGGGTTATTGGCGCTTTCCCGTGGCAGGTTGACGGGGTCGTCTTGCGGGCCGGCAGCCTTCGCTTGGTCTTCGCCTGCCGCGTCCTCCGCGCTGCTTTTGTTTTTCTCTTTCTCTTTGTCCTCATCGTCATCAAAGAGATTGAGAAACTTCGCACTCGTCATCTGCCGCAGCATGGCCTCGGGGATGGGGTCGGACTTGGAATAGTCGTCGATGTAGATGTCCAGGCCGTCCATCACATTGAAATGCGGGTCGGCAAAGAGTTGCTTCATGGCCGCGTTACGCACGTCGGGCGTCACATCGCCGGCCATAAAGGGCTTGAAGTCGGAATCTTTGGTGAGCAGCCTGGCGTCGGCCAGCGTGAGCGCTTGCTTTTCCGGCGGATTTTCCGGTGATTTTTGCGCCGGTTCCCGGGGCGTCTGGACTTGCAGGGCGGGCGCGTTGGCATCCGTTGCCGGTGCGGCCACAACCGGCTCATCCAGTGGTTTGCCCAGCACAGCGTCGGCCTTGCGGCGGGACCATCGCCCCAAAAAGCCCTTCGGTTCGTCAGCCATGCTGGCCTCCGCCGGTTTTCTTTTCCGTGCTGACTCGCGCCGGATTGCCGAAGCGGTCCGTCAGCGGCTTAAAGCTTTGCGGGCGCTGCCGGCGCTTGGCTTCTATGACGTAGTGCTGATCTACAAACTGCTGCAGCCACTGCACGACCTGCGGCGGCGCGGGCACCTGCTCGACTGTTTCCTGCGCATCCAGCCAGCGCCCGGCATCGTGATAACTCAGGGTGACGATCTGCGGCACTGCGATAGGTTCATCGGCCAGCAGGGCTTCTTCCTCCATGCGCCAGACCACCCAGAAGCAGGGCTGCCCGGTGCTGGCATTGAGGTAGTAGCCTTCGGCGTCGTCGGTGAAAAGCTCGACCTTGAAGCCGGGGTGCAGCCAGCGCTCTTCGCGCTCGTCTTTCAGCAAGAGGCGCGGCGTGGCGCCAAAGGCGTCTTCGTGGGGGACGATGTCGGCCAGTGACCAGCGCCAGGGCTGCCAGCGGTTGTCGATGCGCTCGCGGCGCATGACAACGGCCACCGCCGTGCACGGCCGGTGCAGCGTGGCATCTGTTTCAGGGGACTGCAGCAGGAAATCCGACATGCCCGCAGTGTACGGCGGCGCATAAGCCCTGAACCAGGAAGGTTCGCCTGGCGACGCGACGCCAAGGCCTCAGGTGTTCTTCGAGATCGTGATGGTCGGGAACTTGGCGGAAAAATCCTTGGACTTGGCTGCAACAGTGACCGCCATCTTGCGCGCCACGGCCTTGTAGATGCCGGCGACTTCGCCGTCGGGATCGGCCACCACGGTGGGACGGCCGTTGTCGGCCTGCAGGCGGATCTGGATGTCCAGCGGCAAGGCGCCCAGGTAGTCCATCTTGTAGTCGGCCGCCATTTTTTTGCCGCCGCCTTCGCCAAAGATGTGCTCGGCATGGCCGCAGCTACTGCAGATGTGCACCGCCATGTTTTCGACGATGCCCAGAATGGGTACGCCGACTTTCTCAAACATCTTGATGCCCTTCTTGGCGTCCAGCAGCGCAATGTCTTGCGGCGTGGTGACGATGACGGCACCTGTCATGGGTACCCGCTGCGACAGCGTGAGCTGGATATCACCGGTGCCGGGCGGCATATCGACGATGAGGTAGTCCAGGTCTTTCCAGTTGGTCTGGCGCAGCAGCTGCTCCAGCGCCTGGGTGGCCATGGGGCCGCGCCAGATCATGGCTTCGTCCTGCGCAACCAGAAAACCGATGGACATGACCTGGATGCCGTAGTTCTCCATGGGCTCCATGTTCTTGCCGTCCACGCTTTCGGGCCGGCCTTCGATGCCCATCATCATGGGCTGGCTGGGGCCGTAGATGTCGGCGTCGAGCAGGCCGACGCTGGCGCCTTCAGCCGCCAGCGCCAGGGCCAGATTGACAGCGGTGGTGCTTTTGCCAACACCGCCCTTGCCGGAGGCCACGGCGATGATGTTCTTGACGTTGGGCAACAGCTGCACGCCGCGCTGCACGCTGTGGCTGGCGATCTTGAACGTGACATTGACGGAGACATTGCCCACCCCTGGCACGGCCTTGACGGCGGCGATCAGGCTTTTGCGCAGGCCGGCGATCTGGCTTTTGGCCGGGTAGCCAAGTTCAACATCAAACGACACGTCGTCGCCGCTGAGCTGCAGGTTTTTCAGGGCCTTGGTGGTGACGAAATCTTTGCCGGTGTTGGGGTCCAGCACGGTTTGCACGGCGTTCAAGACGGCCTGTTGGTCCAGGGACATGGGGAAATACTCCGTTGAATCTCGTTAAATCTGACTGGGCAGACCGGGCGCTTTGAGGGCGGCAAGCCGGCGGGGGTGTTGGCCTGAAGTCTAACGCCGTGACCCGGGCCCTGGGGTCATGGGGGCTTGCCGGGGCAACCCCAAGGCCGGGCGACTTAAAATCGCGGGTTACCTCTCCCCTAGCCATAAAGCCCCTTATGTCCCAGCGCCGCCTGTTTGTCACCACCGCCCTGCCCTATGCCAATGGCAATTTCCATATCGGCCACATCATGGAATACATCCAGGCCGACATCTGGGTGCGGTTTCAGCGCATGCAGGGCCATGCGGTGAACTTTGTGGGCGCGGACGACGCCCACGGCGCGCCCATCATGATCGCGGCTGAAAAAGCCGGCAAAACGCCGCAGCAGTTTGTGGCCGACATCGCCGCGGGCCGCAAGCCCTACCTGGACGGCTTTCACATCAGCTTTGACAACTGGCACTCCACCGACGGGCCGGAAAACCACCAGCTGGCGCAGCAGATCTACCTGGACCTCAAAAAGGCCGGACTGATTGAGACCAAAACGATCGAGCAGTTCTTTGACCCTGAAAAGAACATGTTCCTGCCGGACCGCTACATCAAGGGCACCTGCCCCAAGTGCGGCACCAAAGACCAGTACGGCGACAACTGCGAAAACTGTGGTGCGGTGTATGCCCCCACGGATTTGATCAACCCGTATTCAGCGTTGTCGGGCGCGACGCCCGTACTCAAAAGCTCTGATCACTTTTTCTTCAAGCTGTCCGACCAGCGCTGTGTGGACTTTCTGGAAAAGTGGACGCAAGACGGCAAGCTCCAGCCCGAAGTGGCCAACAAGGTCAAAGAATGGTTCAGCGTTCGCACCAACCCCGACGGCACCCAAAGCGAAGGCCTGGGCGACTGGGACATCAGCCGTGACGCGCCCTACTTCGGCATTGAAATCCCGGATGCGCCGGGCAAGTATTTTTATGTCTGGCTGGACGCGCCGGTCGGCTACCTCGCCTCTTTGAAAAACCTGCTGGAAAAACGCGGCGAAAACTACGACGCCTACATGGCGACGCCGGGGCTGGAGCAGTACCACTTCATCGGCAAGGACATCGTCACCTTCCACACGCTGTTCTGGCCGGCGATGCTGCACTTCAGCGGCCGCAAGACGCCTGACAACGTGTTTGTGCATGGCTTTCTCACGGTGAACAACGGCGAGAAGATGAGCAAGAGCCGCGGCACCGGGCTGGACCCGCTCAAGTACCTGAGCCTGGACATGAACCCCGAGTGGCTGCGCTACTACCTGGCCGCGAAGCTCAATGCGCGCAACGAAGACATCGACTTCAATGCCGATGATTTCATGGCACGCGTCAACAGCGACCTGGTGGGCAAGTACATCAACATCGCCAGCCGCGCCGCGGGCTTTGTCGCCAAGCGCTTTGCGGGCAAGCTGGGCGAGGTGTCGGCCGATGGCGCAGCGCTGCTGGGCGCGCTGCGCGCCGCAAAGGAAACGATCGAGCCGCTGTATGAAAGCCGTGAATTTGCCAAGGCCCTGCGCGAAACCATGCTGCTGACGGACCGCGTGAACGCGTATGTGGACCAGAACAAACCGTGGGAGCTGGCCAAGCAGCAGGGTATGGACTCGCGTCTGCAGGATGTCTGCACGGTATGCATCGAGGCCTTCCGCCTACTCACGATATACCTGAAACCAGTGTTGCCTGCGCTGGCGGCGCAGGTCGAGGAATTCCTGAAAGTCAAGCCGTTGACGTTTGCGGATGCCGTCTCCAGCCTCGGTAACGGCCACCTGATCGGCGACTACAAGCACCTCATGCAGCGCGTCGACATCAAGCAACTTGAAGCACTCTTTGAGCCTCCTGCCCAGGCAGAACCAGCGCAAGCAGCTACTGATTTGATAGCAGAAGAAACTGTGCCAGGCGGCGAGGCGATTGCGCCCGTGATCACCATTGACGACTTCGCCAAGGTCGATTTGCGCATTGCAAAGATCGTCAACTGCGAACCCGTGGAAGGCTCGACCAAGCTGCTGCGCCTGACGCTGGACGCCGGCGAAGGCCGCATGCGCAACGTGTTCAGCGGTATCGCTTCAGCCTACAAGCCCGAAGACCTGGTCGGCAAACTCACGGTGCTGGTCGCCAACCTGGCGCCGCGCAAGATGAAGTTCGGCATCAGCGAAGGCATGGTGCTGGCCGCCAGCCACGCCGACGAAAAAGCCCAACCCGGTATCTATGTGCTGGAACCCTTGCCGGGCGCAACACCGGGCATGCGCATTCACTGAGTTTGCGGCGCAACGCCGCCTCCTGCGTCAGGCCGGTGCCGAATTCCTGGCATCCGCCGCCCCGGCCGCAAAGCGCAGCCCAGTGCCCGAACGGCTGGAAAGCTCGCCGAGCACAAGGCCCAGCGAGTGCAGCAATTGCGTTGCATCGCCTTCCCTGAAGGGCGCTTCGGCCACCGCCACCTTGAACTGCAGCACGGTATTGGGCGGCAGGCTGGGACTGTCGGCCAGTCCGCGGGCGATCAGCCGCTGGCCGATATCGGTAAGCGCCCCGCGCGTCAGGTGCCCCTGCAGGATCAGCACAAAGTCTCCGTCGCGATGACGGGCAACCGTATCGCCCTCTTGCGCGACACTTGTGACACAGGCGCCGGCCTGGACCACCGCGCTTTGCGCCGCCTCCATGCCGTAGTCCTGCCGGATATCCACGGCGTTGCCCAGCCGGATGCGCACCACCGCGCCCGCACCGGGGTCGCGCTGCTGGCGAATCAGCAGCGCGTCCAGCCGCTGCAGCAGCACGCGGTGGTTGCCCAGGCCGGTCAACGGGTCCACGCGTGTCAGCGCACCGACGCGCGCCTGGTTGTCGCGCTTTTCCCGGCTGCGCAGGTACAGGGCCATCAGCAGGAAAAGGATTTCCAGGGCGGCACCGATTTGCGCGCCGAATTGCGTGGCCGTGCCCAGGGGCATCATGCCCTGCGTGCGCAGGATGGGGAAGATGGAGCCCACGGTGAGGCACACCATCGCGGCCATGATCCAGATACCCACGGCCGGACGGCGCCAGGTGTACCAGGCGGAAACAAAAAGGTAAACGGCGATGCTTCCGATGTAGTAAGGCGTGGCCAGGTTGAAAGACGACTTGTTCCCCAGAGCCAGGAAGGCCAGCACGATCACAAAGCCCAGAATGGTCATGGCCAGCAGCCCGCGGGAAAGCCAGGGCACGTCGCGGTCAACCACCATCTGGCGCAGCACAAGATGCAGCAATGCGGCAGTGGCCAGCGACAGCCCCACGGGCGCGCAGTCGTTCCACCAGGCATTGCGGGGCCAGAAAAACTCTCCCGCCAGGCCGGTCAGCGACAACTGGCCAAGCGCCACGACCAGCACATAACCGGCGTACAACAGGTGGATGGAATCGCGCCACGAGACCGCGTGGAAAGCGCTCATCAGCGCCATCAGCAGCACCAGGCCGATGTAAACCCCCAGCAGGAGGTGCCATTGCTTGGACTGTTCGTGAAAACTGCCTGGGTCGGACAGGACCCAGTGCATGCTGATCGGATAGTTGTGGGTGACCCGAAGGTAAGTGGGCCGCGTCTCACCAGGGCGCAGCAGCATCTCGAACGCCGGTGTCAGGTGGCGCACCGGCCACTCGGCTACGGGGATGGAATCACCTGAGCGCCTGATTTGCCATTGCCCCGCAGCGAGGGGGTCTTGCGAGGGGCGGTACAGCGAGACACTGTCCATGTTGGGGTGCGGTGTCGTGAGCATGACCCGGGTGGGCTGGCTCACCGCAGGCAGCGTCAACCGGTACCACAAGGCACGCCCGTCGCCGGTCGGCATGATCTGTTCCGGCCTGGCCGGCTCGCCTTCACCGGCTTCAAAACGGCTGTGAACCTGCTCAAACGTCAGCGAACCGGTACTGTCGACCAGTACCAGCCCCTGGCCGACCACGTCGTAGCCCGCGGACGGCACGCTTTGTGCAACAACAGCCGCGACGGGGGAAGGCGGGACGGCCGTTTCCTGTGCAACAGCCGCAGCGTGGGCCAACAGCAAGGCCGCCAGGCAGGCAGAAAGGCGCGGCGGCATTGCAGACAAAAAACTTAAAAGGCCAAACAATCACTTCCCCAAAAAACCATACGCAGATGATCAAAACAGGACGACACTGATGATTCGGCCCTGAAATCACACGAAAAGTAACTATTTCTACCTAACAAAACCTTCTAATGTACCGAATGTTGAGGCTTCGAACAATGGAAAAAAGTCATACGGGACGCGCAATCTCCGCATTCTCGCCTGCGCTGTTATCTGCGCTGTCGTCCGGGCCATCATCCGCACCACCGGTCACACAACTCCCACGCCCCACGCCCGCCGCATGATGCATTTACCGGCCTATCTCGCCCCGTTCCGCCCTCGCCTGTTTTCAGCGCTTGCCGGCTACAACCGCGAACGGTTTTTCAAGGATGCCGGGGCCGGCGTCACGGTGGGTATTGTGGCTTTGCCGCTGGCCATGGCTTTTGCCATCGCCTCCGGCCTCAAGCCCGAGGCAGGCATCTGGACGGCGATCATCGCAGGCGCATTGATCTCTGCGCTGGGCGGCTCGGCGGTGCAGATAGGCGGCCCTGCCGGGGCCTTCATCGTCATCGTCTACGGCATTCTGGAACGCTACGGCCTGGCCAACCTGCTGATCTCCACCGCCTGCGCCGGCGTGCTGCTCTTTCTGCTGGGTTTTTTCAGAATGGGCACACTGGTGCGCTACGTGCCGGTGAGCATCGTGGTGGGTTTTACCAACGGCATCGCAGTGCTGATCGTACTGTCGCAGGTCAGGGACCTGCTGGGGCTGGTCGTTCCCAAGATGCCGGCCGATTTTTTCTCGCAGCTGCGTGTGATCGGCGAACACCTGGACAGCTTCAACCCTTACGCGCTGGGGCTGGGGCTGGCCTGCCTGCTCGGCCTCTTTGTGTGGCCCAAGCTGTTTGCCGCGCACACGCGAAGCGCCGGCGGTTTCACCACGCGGCTGATCAGGCTGATGCAGGCCGTCGAAGGCGTGCAGCTCAAGCGGGCCACGCGCATGGCATCGCGCATGCCGGGGCCGATTGTGGCGCTGGTGACGCTTACCGCGTTTGCCTACCTGCTGAGCCTGCCCGTGGAAACCATCGGCAGCCGCTTCGGCGGCATCCCGCGTGCGCTGCCTTCATTTGCCCTGCCCGATTTCTCCTGGGAAACCGTGCGGCTGTTGGTGGCACCCACCATCACCATTGCACTGCTGGGTGCGGTGGAGTCGCTGCTCTGCGCACGCGTATCCGACCAGATTTCCGGCCTGCCGCGCCATGACCCCAACCAGGAACTGATGGCCCAGGGCGTGGCCAACTTTGTGGTGCCGTTCTTTGGCGGCATGCCCGCCACCGGCACCATTGCCCGCACGGTGACCAATGTGCGCTCGGGCGCCACCTCTCCCGTCTCGGGCGTGGTGCATGCCCTCACGCTGGTGGTCGTCGTGCTGGTAGCCGCCCCGCTGGCCGTGCATGTGCCGCTGGCGGTGCTGGCCGGCATTCTGCTGTATGTGGCCTGGAACATGGGGGAATGGCGCGAATTCGCCCACCTGCGCCAGGCCAGCAGCCACTACCGTCTCATCATGCTGGGAACGTTTTTGCTGACCGTGGTTTTTGACCTGACGGTCGCCCTGCAGGTCGGCCTGATCCTGGCCTGCGTGCTGTTTGTGCGGCGCATGAGCACCCTGTTCCAGGTGGTGGAGGTCTCACGCAGCGCCGATGGCGCCAGTTTCCAGCTGTATGGCTCGCTGTTCTTTGGCGCAGTCGCCAAGCTCGACCCCATCCTGAACGTGGTGGAAAGCGCGCCCAAAGGCCTGGTGGTGCGGCTGGACGTGCAATCGCTGCAGTCGCTGGACACCTCCGGGCTCGATGTGCTGGAGCAGCTGCACAAGGCCATCGTGCTGCGCGGCGGCCGGCTGGTCATGGCAGGGCTCAATGCCCAGCCGCGGGCCGTGATGCAGCGCTCGGGCTTCCTGGAGAAAATTGAAACGCTATAAAAACAGGAGCTGCTTGCGCCTGTCCCTATTGGGCTGCAGCTCATTTTTCTTTATAAACCCAGGCACATCAGCGATTGCCACCTGAAGCGCTCGCGCTTTCATCGTCCACCGAGCCCGTGCTGACCACTTTCAGGTCCCCGTCAAACACCACGGTAAAGATGCGTGCCGCCGACGGTGGCTCCATGTAACGCCAGTCGTAATGAGTTTCCTGCTTCAGCGCGTAAGGCGTGACCTTCATCGGCTTGCCCAGCATTTTTCGCACCTGTTCCATGCGCATGCCGGGCTGCACCCTGGCAAAATTTTGCGGTGTCAGCACCTGCCGCAGCGCACTCATCCTGCCGTCCGCACCTATCGTGATCATGTAGTTGACCTTGCCTTCCGGCTGGCGGTTGTATTCGAAGGTGCGGGCGCCGGGCGCCGCCGCAGCGCCGGGCTGCGGCGTTTCGGCCATGTCGGCCGCTTCCCACACCTTCTCGGGCTCACCAAAGCGGGCACGTACATCGGCCTCCGTGGCCACACCTTCTTCCAGTTCGGCAATGCGCTGCGCGTCACATGCCACCAGGCCAAGCACAAATGAGAGCAGACCCATACAGATGAACGTCCTGACGGAAAAAAGTGCTGAAAAGCCCGTTCGGGCCGGTGCAAAGGAGGGTGGGGAAGGTGGTAACAATGGGCGCAAGGCAGACCCCGGTAAAATCAGCCAACTATACGATTCAGGCAGTTTAGACCCATGTCCCTCCTCAACTTCTTCCGCCGCTCCGACTACACCTCCGACACCACGCAGTTCATCGACCAGCTGAAGGCCAACAAGCCCACCCTGGAAGCCGAGCAACGCGCCGGGCGCGCGCTGTTGTGGGACAAGAACCTGAACCGCACCGAACAGGCGGAATACGGTGAGGCCAAGGTTCCCCAGCAGCCTTACGTGTACGGCACGAGCAGCCACCCGAACGGAAAATAAGAGCCAAATAGGCCTCTAGCCCTTGCAGGACTTGCGCAATCAGCTATCTTTTTCATAGCAAATCTTTAGCGCACTCACCGCTTCGGCCTCTTTCATGTCCCAAACCCCTTTTTCACCATCCCCCCAGGAACTGCCGCCGGCCGCCGGGCAGGAGCTGTCCGCAGCCCTGAGCCCGGACATGCCCGCCGTGATCGACCAGGTGGCGCTGGCCCGCCTGTACGGCGAGCCGCTGTTTGCCATGCCGCACGACCTGTACATCCCGCCGGATGCGCTGCAGGTCTTCCTGGAGGCGTTTGAGGGACCGCTGGACTTGCTGCTGTACCTGATCCGCAAGCAGAACTTCAACATCCTCGACATCCCGATGGCGGCGGTCACGCGCCAGTACCTCACCTACGTCGACGAAATCCGCTCCACCAACCTGGAACTGGCGGCCGAATACCTGCTGATGGCGGCCATGCTGATTGAAATCAAGTCGCGCATGCTGCTGCCGCCCAAGAAGGTGGCGGAAGGCCAGGAGCCCGAAGATCCGCGCGCCGAACTCGTTCGCCGCCTGCTCGAGTACGAGCAGATCAAGCTGGCCGCCCACAAACTCAACGAAGTGCCGCAATTCGGCCGCGATTTCCTGCGCGCGCAGGTGTATGTCGAGCAATCGCTGCAGCCGCGCTTTCCCGATGTGCACATCGTGGACCTGCAGGACGCCTGGCGCGACATTGTCAAACGCGCCCGCCTGGTACAGCACCACGTCATCAGCCGCGAAGAACTCTCGGTGCGCGAGCACATGAGCATCGTGCTGCGCAAGCTGCAGGGCCGCAAGTTCCTGGAGTTTGAAGACCTGTTCGACGCCACGCGCGGCATGCCGGTGCTGGTGGTGACCTTCATCGCGCTGCTCGAGCTGTCAAAAGAAGGCCTGCTGGAAGTGACGCAGGCCGAGGCTTTCGCGCCCATCTATGTGCGGCTGGCTTACACGCCCGCCTAAATATTGCCCCCACGCTTTTCACTTCGTGTAATGCGCTGCCCCCCGAGGGGGCCGCTGCGCCTGCGGTCTGGCGAAGCCAGTCCCGCGGCCCCTGCTTGCATAAGAGCATTCTGCGCATCGTGAACAAACCTGGTTTCCATCTCAACGGTGAGTGACTTATCAATGACCTCCGACAGCCTGGGTTCACACTACTTCGACGTCCTCATCATCGGCAGCGGCCTGGCGGGCCTGTCTGCCGCGCTGCTGCTGGCACCTGGCCGGCGTGTGGCGGTGGTGACCAAACGTGCGCTTGGCGACGGGGCCAGCGGCTGGGCGCAGGGCGGCATGGCTGCCGTGCTGGCCGAGGGCGACTCGCTGGAGCAGCATGTGAGCGATACGCTGGTCGCAGGTGCGGGCCTCTGCGACCTGCCTGCCACGCGCGCCGTCGTCGAAGGTGCGCCCGAAGCCATTGCCTGGTTGCGTGCACTGGGCGTGGCTTTTTCCGAAGACGCCGGCCATCCCGGCGAACTGCACCTGACGCGCGAGGGCGGCCACAGCCAGCGCCGCATCGTGCACGCGGCCGACGCCACCGGCGCCGCCGTGCAACGCACGCTGATGGAGCAGGTCCGCCAGACGCCCGGCATCACGCTCTATGAGCACCACATGCTGATCGACGTCATCACCGACCGGCATCTCAAACAACCCGGTAACCGCTGCTATGGTGCCTATGTGCTCGACACCGCCAGCGGCGAGGTGCTGACCTTCAGCGCCGGCCACACGATCCTGGCCACCGGCGGCGCGGGCAAGGTGTATCTCTATTCCACCAATCCCGACACCGCTACCGGCGACGGCATTGCCGCCGCCTGGCGGGCCGGCTGCCGCGTGGGCAACATGGAGTTCATCCAGTTCCACCCGACCTGCCTCTACCACCCGGACGCGAAATCGTTTTTGATCACGGAAGCCGTGCGCGGCGAAGGCGGCAAGCTGCTGCTGCCGCCCTCGGCCGGCGGCGGGCGCTTCATGCCGGCGCACGACGCGCGGGCCGAACTCGCGCCGCGCGACGTGGTGGCCCGCGCCATCGACTTTGAGATGAAAAAGCACGGCCTCGACTGTGTCTACCTGGACATCTCGCACCAGAGCCCGGCTTTTCTGCAGGAGCACTTCCCCAACATCCTCAAGCGCTGCCTCGAGCTCGGTATCGACATCACACGCCAGCCCATCCCGGTGGTGCCGGCCGCGCACTACACCTGCGGTGGCGTAGTGACCGACCTGGCCGGACGCACCGATGTGGCGGGCCTTTATGCCGTTGGCGAAACCGCCTGCACCGGCCTGCACGGCGCCAACCGCCTGGCGAGCAACTCGCTGGTGGAATGCGTGGTGCTCGCACGCGCCACGGCCCACGCGATTGATGCCCTGGCGCCGGCCGAAGTCCCCGCCCTGCCCGCCTGGGACGAAAGCCAGGTCACCGATGCCGACGAAGCCGTGGTGATCTCGCACAACTGGGACGAGCTGCGCCGCTTCATGTGGAACTACGTAGGCATTGTGCGCACCACCAAGCGGCTTGAACGCGCGGCGCACCGCATTGCCTTGCTCAACGCGGAGATCCAGGAGTTCTATGCCAACTTCCGTGTCACACGCGACTTGCTGGAGCTGCGCAACCTGGTGCAGGTGGCGGATCTGATCGTGCGCTCGGCGCACGGCCGGCACGAAAGCCGCGGCCTGCATTTCAGCCGCGACTTCCCTGGTACCGCTGAACAGGCCATTCCTACCGTGCTGGTACCGCCCGGAAGTTAATCTTTCCCGAATCCCCTTTATCCGTTTCTTGCCACTTTTTATTCAGAACCCACATGCCTCACCTGATCGTTGAATACTCCAGCAACCTGGCCGGCTTTCCCAAAGCCGAAGTGCTCCAGGCGCTGAACCAGGCCGTCGCCGCCAGCCCTGAAATACAGGATGAATCCGACCTGAAAACCCGGCTCGTCGCCCTGGACGATTTTGAAATTGGCACTGCGCCGGCCTCACGCGCTTTTGTGCATGCCCAGCTGCGATTGCTGTCGGGCCGCACGCCGGACGCCAAGAAGGACCTGGGTGCGCGCATCGCTGACGTGCTGCGCCGCCTGACCCCGCGGCCAGCGGGCGTGATGGTGCAGCTGAGCGTGGAAATGGTCGACATGGACCGCGCGTCCTACGTCAAGGAAAAACTCTAAGCAGTTTTTAGTCGGTTCGGACAAGGCTCGCGTCTATCCAGCCCCTCAGGCTGTTCACAAACGCCCAGCCCTCAACCGTTGACAATGCGTCCACCCGCACGACGCGTTCGGTCAACCGGCCCGCCTGCAACGCCAGCGCGCGGCCCACACCCGGCAGCAGCCCGCAGGCCAGCGGCGGCGTGACCCAGCGGCCATCCACGCGCATCGCGATGTTGCCACGCGTGCATTCGGTGATCTCACCCTCAGCATTCCACAGCACGCTGTCAAACACGCCAGGTTCGGTCGGCGTGAAGGCGTCGTAATGCGCGCGGCGCGTCGTTTTGAAGCGCACAAATTCGCCGTGCGCCGCGTCCAGCGGGCGGTCGGCCAGTTGCAGGCGCACCTGGGGCAGCGACGGTTCCATGGCATAAGCCTGGGCGGCGAATTTTCCGCTGGCGCTGAGCAGCAGGCGCACGCGCCAGAGGCCCTGCGGGTGCGCCTGCGCCAATGCCTGCAGGCACGCATGGGCCTGCACGGCATCCCATCGGTGGCCAAAGTGGGCGGCAGAAACCGCCATGCGCGCCAGGTGGTCTTTCCTATGGCGCAACTGGCCCGCTTCCAGCGCCAGGGTTTCCAGAATCTCGAAGGGCATGCTGGCTCGCTCCAGAAAGGCCTGCTTGTGGCGCCACTCCTGCCATTCCCCTTCGGCCACAGAACCCGAGGTGATGCCGCTGCCGATGCCGCAGCGGGCCTGGGCGCCGCGCAGGCTGACGGTGCGGATCGGCACATTGAAAGTCGCCATGCCGCCGGGTTGCACCACACCGATGGCCCCGCAATACACACCGCGCGGCCCGGCTTCCAGTTCACGAATAGCCTGCATGGCGTGCACCTTGGGTGCGCCGGTGATCGAACCGCAGGGGAACAGCGCGGCAAACACCTCGGCCAGGCTACAGCCGGGCCGCGTGCGCGCCTCGACGTCCGACGTCATCTGCCAGACCGCGGGCAGCGCCTCGGTGTGAAACAGGCGCGGCACGCGCACACTGAAGGGCTCGGCGATGCGCGACAGGTCATTGCGCAGCAGGTCCACGATCATCACGTTCTCGGCACGCTCCTTGACTGACGTGCGCAGCGTTTCGGCCTGGGCCGCATCGCTTTCGGGCGTCGTGCCGCGCGGTGCTGTGCCTTTCATCGGCCGTGTCAGAAGCTGGCCGGCGCGCCAGTCAAAAAACAACTCGGGCGACACCGACAAGATCTGCTCATCACCGGTATCCAGGAAAGCTGCATAACCGCCGGGCTGCGCGCGCTGCAGGGCGCCAAACAAGGCATGGGCCGGCGCGGCCTCTGCCCCCGGGACCAACAAGCCGGCCATCTGCGCAGTGAAATTGACCTGGTAGTACGCGCCGTTGGCAATCGCCCGTTGGAGCGTGCCGAGAGCCTCCTCAAAAACCAGGCGATCCAGCCCCGGCTGCCACTGCACCTGCACATCGGCACCTGGTACGGTTCGCGGCCAGGGCAAGGCTTCATCATGCACCGCAAACCAGGCCAGCGGCCCATCCGCATCGTGCACAGCCAGCGCGGCATCAAAAGCCGGGGCGGCTTCATAGCGCAGGTAGCCCACACACCAGGCGCCCTGTGCGGCAGCGGCCTGCACGGCATCCAGTACCGGCCGTACCTCGTCGAGCGTGCGTGCCACCAGCACCGCACGCGGCGCGCTGAAAGCACGGCGCAGGCGCGGCGCGGCACTGTCATGCGGATCCGAGAAGTCAATACAGGCCGTTATAGGACTCATATCGGCCTCCAGTCCATACAGGACAAGCGCAAGCAGCTATCAAAACAGGAGCATATCCAGGGCCGGACCGATGTCAGGCCGCACCGATATGCGGCACCAGCCCTGAAGTAGGCTGGCCGTTTTTCAGCGCGGCGGTGAAAGCCAGCATGCGGTCAATCGGCAGCCGGGCACGCAGGCCCAGTGCGGGGTCTATCTTCACTTCATGCGCACCGGTTTCCAGCACATGGGCCAAACCGGCCAGGCCGTTCATGGCCATCCACGGGCAGTGTGCGCAGCTTTTGCAGGTGGCGCTGTCGCCGGCGGTGGGCGCTTCAATAAACACTTTACCGGGGTTGAGCGTGCGCAGCTTGTGCAGCATGCCGTTGTCGGTCGCCACAATGAATTCGCGCGCGTCCATCTCGCGCGCCGCCTTCAAAATTCCCGAAGTGGAGCCCACGGCATCGGCCAGCGCCACCACGTCCGCAGGTGACTCGGGGTGCACCAGCACTTTGGCGCCAGGGTGCTCTTTTTTCAGGGCCTGCAGTTCAAAGGCCTTGAATTCGTCGTGCACGATGCAGGCGCCATTCCAGAACACCATGTCGGCACCGGTCTCGCGCTGGATGTAACTGCCCAGGTGCCGGTCGGGCGCCCAGAGGATTTTCTGGCCCTGGTCTTTCAGCGCACGCACGATGTCGAGCGCGCAGCTGGATGTCACCACCCAGTCGGCGCGCGCCTTCACGGCGGCGCTGGTGTTGGCATACACCACCACCGCGCGGTCCGGGTGGGCGTCGCAAAACGCGCTGAATTCATCCACCGGGCAGCCCAAATCAAGCGAACAGGTCGCATCAGGGTCGGGCATCAGCACGCGTTTTTCAGGTGAAAGAATCTTCGCCGTCTCACCCATAAAGCGCACACCCGACACCACCAGCGTCTGTGCCGCATGGTCGCGGCCAAAACGCGCCATCTCCAGCGAGTCCGACACCAGGCCGCCGGTCTCTTCGGCCAGGTCCTGCAGGTCGGGATGCACGTAGTAGTGCGACACCATGACGGCGTTGCGGGCCTTGAGCAGTTCGCGGATGCGGGCCTTCAGCACGGTGCGCTCGGCCTGCGTGGGCTCGGCCGGCACACGGGCCCAAGCCTGGTGCGTGCTGCAAGCCGCGCCCTCGGGCTGCTCGTAGTCCACACGGATGACGGGCAAAACCACGCTCATGCCGCCACCGTGCTCTCGGCGTCGAAGCGCATGGAAAAATCAATCGCCCGCACGTCTTTGGTCAGGGTGCCGATGGAAATCCGGTCCACGCCGGTTTCGGCCAGGGTGCGCAGGCCCTCCAGGGTGACCCCGCCCGAAATTTCAAGGATGGCTCGCCCATTGTTGATGCGTACAGCCTCTTTGAGGTCGGGCAGGCTCATGTTGTCGAGCAGCACCATGCGCGCACCGGCGTTCAGCGCCTGGGCCAGCTCGTCCAGGTTCTCGACTTCGATTTCCACAAAATCAGCCTGCGCGGCGACGTCCGCAGCGCGTGCCAGCACCTGCGCGATTCCCCCTGCGGCCGCGATGTGGTTTTCCTTGATGAGCACGGCGTCATACAAACCCACCCGGTGGTTGGTTCCGCCGCCCGCGGCGACCGCGTATTTTTGCGCCAGCCGCAGGCCGGGAAGGGTCTTGCGTGTGTCCACAATAGCAGCCCGCGTACCTTTCACGATGTCAACATAAACGGCCGTTTTACTCGCAACGGCGCTTAACAGCTGTAAAAAATTGAGGGCCGTGCGTTCAGCCGACAGCAGGGCACGGGCAAGCCCGCGCACTTCAAACACTACCTGGCCGGCTTCGCAACGCTCGCCATCCAGCACATGCCAGACCAGTTGGGCATCCGGATCCAGCTGCCGCATCGTGGCCTCGACCCAGGCGCTGCCACACACCACAGCGCTTTCACGCGCCACCACCTGCGCCCGTGCCTGGCGGGCCGGGTCAATCAGTGCGGCGGTCAGGTCGCCGCTGCCAATGTCCTCGGCCAGCGCGCGTGCCGCATCCGCCCGGGCCAGGGCGCCCAGCGCTTCAGTCGTGAAATCAAATGACTTTTTCATAAGTAATCTAAGAAAGAAACCGCGCAGTACCCTGCACTAAACTATTGAGTAGACCTCAAAACTGCCGCGAATGTTACAGCGCCCCTGCCGCTGCCCGCCGCCGGCCCCCTTCGCCCACCCCGGCGTTTTCCTTTTGCCTGGGTACACCCTACACACATCATGTTCAGAACCCTGCTCAAGTCCAAGATTCACCGCGCTGCGGTAACCCACTGCGAACTCAACTACGAAGGCTCCTGCGCCATCGACGAAGACCTGCTGGATGCCGCCAACCTGGCAGAGAACGAGCAGGTGCACATCTGGAACATCAACAACGGCGAACGCTTCATCACCTACGCCATTCGTGCCGAACGCGGCAGCCGCATCATTTCGGTCAACGGTTCCGCCGCGCGGCGCGCCGCCGTGGGCGACCTTGTCATCATCGCGGCGTTTGCGCAGGTGCATGAAGAGCATGTCGCGGGCTTCAGCCCCAAGCTGGTGTTCGTCAATCCGGACAACCGCATCAAGGAAGAGCGCTCGACCATTCCGGTGCAGAAGCCCTGACCCGCGCCCGACTCGTGCTTTAGCTCCGGCTTGCAGCGCACGCCTGAGCTTTCGCCCTCCACTCCTCACCACGGGCCTCCATGGACAACCTCTCAATGATCCAGCGCAGCCTGCGCCATGTGTGGCACCCCTGCACGCAGATGAAGCTGCACGAGGCGCACCCCCCGGTACCCATCGCCAGGGCCGAAGGGGTCTGGCTGTACGACTTTGAAGGCCGGCGTTACCTGGACGGCATCAGCTCGTGGTGGGTCAACCTGTTCGGCCACGGCCATCCGCACATCAAGGCGGCGCTGCGCGACCAGCTGGATCGGCTTGACCACGTCATGCTGGCCGGTTTCACGCACCAGCCGGTGGTGGAGCTGTCTGAGCGGCTGGGCGCATTGACCGGGCTGGGCCATGCTTTTTACGGCAGCGACGGCGCCAGCGCCACAGAGATCGCGCTGAAGATGAGCGCGCATTACTGGCGCAACACCGGAAAGCCTGAAAAGTGCCGCTTCATCGGGCTCGCAGGCGGTTACCACGGCGAGACCGTGGGCGCACTGGCCGTGACGGACATTGCCATTTTTCGTGAAGCCTATGCGCCGCTGGTGCGGCTGGCCGCCACCGTGCCCAGCCCCGACGCACGCGGCGCGCAGCCCAGTGAAAGCGCTGCAGACGTAGCACGTCACGCAGCCGCAGACCTGCAAAGCTGGCTGGAGCAGCATCATGCGCAAACCGCCGCGCTCATCCTGGAGCCCATGGTGCAGTGCGCGGCCGGCATGGCCATGCACGATGCCGCCTACCTGCGCGAAGCGCGCGCACTGTGCGACCGCTATGAGGTGCATTTGATTGCCGATGAAATCGCCACCGGCTTTGGCCGCACCGGCACCATGTTCGCGCACCGGCAGGCGGGCATACGGCCTGACTTCATCTGTCTCTCGAAAGGACTCACGGGCGGCACGCTGCCGCTGTCGGCGGTGCTGACGACCGACGCGGTATACGAGGCGTTTTATGACGACGACGTGGCGCGCGGCTTTTTGCATTCGCATTCCTACACCGGCAATCCGCTGGCCTGCCGCGCCGCGCTGGCCACGCTGGAGCTGTTCGAGCAAACCGATGTGCTGGCAGACAACGCAGTCCTGGCCAACACCCTGGACCGGGCCTTCGCGCCGCTGACTCAGCACTCTGCTGTACGGAACGCACGCAGGCTGGGCATGATCTGGGCTTGGGACATCGAGCCCACGACGGTGCCTCACTTCGCACGCCGCTACACGCAGCACGCCATGGCCCACGGCGTGCTGCTGCGCCCAATCGGCCACACGGTCTACGCCATGCCTCCCTATGTGATGGACGAAGAGGCGATTGGCCACCTGGCGCGCGGCGCGCTGGCCGCGCTTGACGCCACCCTGGCCGAAGAAATTACTGCACATGGCTGAAGCGGCGCACAAGACGGTTTCGCTGTTTGTCACCGGCACCGACACCGGCGTGGGCAAAACGCTGGTCAGCGCTGCACTGTTGCATGCGCTGGCCCACCGGCATCTGCGTGTGGTGGGCATGAAGCCGGTGGCGGCAGGCACGGTGCCGATTGACGGTGTAGATGCCAACGAAGACGTGCTCGCCCTGCGCGCAGCTTCCAGTTGCCGCGTACCACCCGAACTCGACAACCCGGTGCTGCTGCCCGACCCGGTGTCACCACACATCGCAGCCGCCCGCGCCGGTGCGCGCATTGACATTGCCCACCTGGTAGCCTGCCACCGCCAGCTCGCGCTGCAGGCCGATGCCGTGGTGGTGGAAGGCGCGGGCGGCTTTCATGTGCCGCTCTCGCCCACGGAGACCGGCGCCGATCTGGCCCAGGCGCTGGGCCTGCCCGTGGTGCTGGTGGTGGGTCTGCGGCTGGGCTGCCTGAACCACGCCCTGCTCACCGCCGAAGCCATCCGCGCGCGCGGTCTCACACTGGCCGGCTGGGTGGCCAACCACATTGACCCAAACATGCTGGCGCAGGGGGACAACATCGCCTTTCTACAAAAGCAGTTGCAGGCGCCATTGCTGGCCACCGTTCCCTGGCAACCCAACATTGACGCACGCAAGGTCACCATCAACCTCCCCACTGAATGGCAATGAACATCACCTCCTCCTGGCTCGACGAATTTCCGGCACGCGTTTCCGAACTGGACCGCACGCACCTGCGCCGCCAGCGCCGCGTGGTCATGCCTGAAAGCGGCGCACGTCTCTCGGTTGACGGGCAAAGCATGCTGGCCTTTTGCAGCAATGACTACCTCGGCCTGGCCGCGCACCCGGCCCTGGTGCAGGCAGCCTGCACCGGCGCACAAGCCTACGGTGTCGGGTCGGGTGCATCGCCACTGGTCAGTGGCCACAGCGCCGCCAACGAGGCGCTGGAACGCGAACTCGCGGCCTTCGTGGGCCTGCCGCGCGCGTTGTATTTTTACGCGGGCTACGCCACCAACATCGGCATCGTGCCGGCGCTGGTGGGTGCCGGCGACGCGATCTTTTCGGATGCACTGAATCACGCCTGCCTGATTGACGGCGCAAGGCTGTCGCGCGCAAAAATCCACCGCTACGCACACACCGACCTGGACGCGCTGGCGCGAGAGCTCGCGCAAAGCGACGCGCCGCGCAAGCTGGTGATCAGCGACGCGGTGTTCAGCATGGACGGCGACAGCGCCGACATTCCCGCCCTGCTGGCGCTGTGCGAGCGCCATGACGCCCTGCTGCTGCTGGACGATGCACATGGCTTCGGCGTGCTGGGCCCGCAAGGGCGCGGCAGCCTGGCCGCCGCGGGGTTGTATGGCGCCAAGGCCTCGCGCCGCGTGCTCTACATGGCCACGCTGGGCAAGGCGGCAGGCGTGGCCGGTGCGTTTGTAGCGGGCGACGAGGCCCTGGTTGAATGGCTGCTGCAAAAAACCCGCAGTTATATTTTTGCCACTGCCGCGCCGGCGCTGCTGGCCAGCGCGCTGCGCGCCAGCCTTGCACTGATTGAACAGGATAACTGGCGCCGCACGCATTTGCAGCAACTCATTGCGCGGTTGCGCAGCGGCTTGCTGGCGGGCCTGAAAGGCAGCCACTGGCAACTGCCACCCTCGCAGACCGCCATCCAGCCGCTGCTGATCGGCCGCAACGACGAAGCCCTGGCCGTGATGGAAGGCCTGCGCATACGCGGCATCTGGGTGCCGGCGATTCGCCCGCCCACCGTGCCCGATGGCACGGCGCGCCTTCGCATTGCGCTGTCGGCCGCGCACACCGAAGCCGATATCGACCTGCTGGTCGAAGCCCTGACAGCCCTGGCAAAGCATCCGCTGCCAGGCTGAAGCAAGCTTCAGAAAAACGCATCAGATAGACTCAAAAACCATTCCCCGAAAGGAAAGAGAACCATGCCCCACGTTGCAGAACAAACCATCACGCTTCACCGCCCGCGCCCTCAGCCATCGCCAGCTGAAAAGGCCGGCACCGAACGCTGGAGCGTAGACGCCATCGAAGCGCTGTTCAACCTGCCTTTTCCGGAGCTGATGCACCGCGCCCAAACGGTGCACCGCGAAAACTTCGATCCCACGCACATCGAGTTCGCCACGCTGCTGTCCGTCAAGACCGGTGGCTGCGCCGAAGACTGCGGCTACTGCCCGCAGGCCGCGCGCTACGACACCGGCGTGGAAGCCAGCAAGCTGATGGAGCCGGCCGAAGTGCTGGCCGCCGCCCAGCGTGCGCAAGCCGCGGGCGCCACACGTTTTTGCATGGGCGCCGCGTGGCGCTCGCCCAAAGACCGCGACATTGAAAAAGTCGCCGAGCTGGTGCGCACGGTGAAGGCGCTAGGCCTGGAGACCTGCGCCACGCTGGGCATGCTGGAAGACGGCCACGCGCAAACATTGCAAAGCGCGGGCCTGGACTACTACAACCACAACCTCGACAGCGCGCCTGATTTTTACGGCGACATCATCACCACGCGCGACTACCAGGACCGCCTGGACACACTGGCGCGCGTGCGCAGCGCCGGCGTCAAGGTCTGCTGCGGCGGCATCGTCGGCATGGGTGAGACGCGCCGCCAGCGCGCCGGCCTCGTGGCCGAGCTCGCCAACCTCACGCCCTACCCCGAGTCAGTGCCCATCAACAACCTGGTGAAAATTGAAGGCACGCCGCTGGCCAACCAGGCCGATCTGGACCCCTTTGAATTCGTGCGCACGATTGCCGTGGCCCGCATCACCATGCCGACGGCACGCGTGCGCCTGTCGGCGGGCCGCCAGCAAATGGGCGACGGCGTGCAGGCGCTGTGTTTCCTGGCCGGTGCCAATTCGATTTTTTACGGCGACAAGCTGCTGACCACCGGCAACCCCGACACCGAGGCCGATGTGAAGCTGCTCGAGCGCCTGGGCATGAGCCGGTCCGCGCCTGAAGCGCGCTAAGACGCACGGCTTGTCTGGACTCTCTAAATCGAACACAAAAAAGCACGCTGAAGCTGGTTAGACTCTCGCTAAATTCCGGACCTGCCCCATGACGACACCTCCCAATACTTCCGTCACGCCCTACGGCACGCTGCCGCCTTCGTCTACGCCTGCCACGCCGCCTGCGCGCAAGCCGGTCAGCCTGCCGCGTCTGCGTGAAATGCAGGCGCATGGCGAAAAGATCACCATGCTGACCGCCTACGACGCCACCTTTGCCGCCGTGGCCGACGCTGCCGGCGTGGAATGCATCCTGGTGGGCGACTCGCTGGGCATGGTCTGCCAGGGCCTGACCAGCACCGTCGGCGTGACGCTGGAGACCATGCGCCACCACACCGAATGCGTGGCCAACGGCCTGCGCCGTTCGCAGGCCACGGCCTGGCTGATCGGCGATTTGCCGTTTGGCAGTTACCACGAGTCCAAAGAGCAGGCGCTGCGCAGTGCCGCGGTGCTGATGCAGGCCGGTGCCCACATGGTCAAACTTGAAGGCGGCGGCTGGACGGCCGAGACGACGCGCTTCCTGGTCGAGCGCGGCATCCCGGTCTGCGCCCACTTGGGGCTGACACCGCAAACCGTGCACGCGCTGGGCGGCTACCGCGTGCAGGGCAAGGGCGACGAAGCCGCTGCCACGATGACGCGCCACGCGCGCGAGCTGCAGGACGCAGGCGCCGCCATGATGGTGCTGGAGATGGTGCCTGCGGCCCTGTCGGCCACGCTCACACAAGAACTCACCCATTGCGCCACCATCGGCATTGGTGCGGGCAACGGCACTGCCGGCCAGGTGCTGGTGCTGCACGACATGCTGGGCATGAACCTGGGCAAGATGCCGAAGTTTGTGCGCAACTTCATGGAAGGCCCGGACAACAAGACCGCCAGTGTGCGCGGCGCCATGGAAGCCTATGTGCGCGCCGTAAAAGACGGCAGCTTTCCGGTGAATGCCACCCACGCCTGGTAGCCCCACCGCCCCTTTCAGGAGACAAGATGCAGATCGTCCACACCATCCCGGAGCTGCGCGAGGCCCTCAGCCCGTTTAAACGCCCTTCCTTCGTGCCCACCATGGGCAACCTGCACGACGGCCACATCGCCCTCGTCAGGCAGGCCAAGCCGCTGGGCGACGTGAGCGTCTCCAGCATCTTCGTGAACCGCCTGCAGTTCGCGCCGCATGAAGACTTCGACAGCTACCCGCGCACGCTGGACGCCGATGCCGAGCGCCTGAAAGAGGCCGGCTGCAACGTGCTGTTTGCCCCGCTGGAAAAGCACCTTTACCCCGAGCCGCAAAGCTACAAGGTGCATCCGGCCACCGACTTGAGCGACATCCTTGAAGGCCACTTCAGGCCCGGTTTTTTTATCGGTGTGAGCACCGTGGTGCTCAAGCTGTTTTCCTGCGTGTTTGCCGGTATGCCCACGGGCGTGGCGGCTTTCGGCAAGAAGGATTACCAGCAGGTGATGGTGGTGCGCCGCATGGTACAGCAGTTCGCGTTGCCGATCGAGATCCTGGCCGGTGAAACCCAGCGCGCCGAAGACGGCCTGGCGCTGTCGTCACGCAACGGCTACCTGAACGCCACCCAGCGCGCCGAAGCGGTGGAGCTGTCCAAAGCGATACGCGCATTGGGCGAAGCCGCCCGCGCCAGCGGCACGCCCGACCTGCCAGCCCTGGAAGCGCAGGCCATGCAGGCGCTGGCCCGCCGCGGCTGGAAGCCCGACTACCTGACCGTGCGCCGCCGCGCCGACCTGCTGGCGCCGCAGGGCCCGCTGGCCGATGTGCCGCTGGTGGTGCTGGGCGCGGCCAAGCTGGGCAGCACCCGGCTGATTGACAACCTGGAAATCTAGGCCCGGACCAAACTCCGGCCAATTCCGGCCACCGCCGGAGGTCATCCGGCGGGCCGCCACGTTGCTCCATTTTTGATAGCTGCCCGCGCTTATTCAGACTGGTCTGTAGCCATTTTTCTTTAAAAAACCCCAGTTGACGCCTGATGGCGGATTTTTGTCTTTTTTAACAGCTCAACATGAACACCCCCTCCGTACGCCTTGCCACTTTGGACGACCTGCCGGCCGTGGCCGCGCTGTTTGACGCCTACCGCCAGTTTTACGAACAGCCCGCTGATGCCGCGCTGGCGCTGGACTTCATCGGCAACCGGATGCGAAACCGCGAATCGGTCATCCTGGTGGCCGAGCCGGAAGGCGCGCCCGGTGCCGGCCCGCTCGCCGGCTTCTGTCAGCTGTATCCCGGCTTCTGCTCGGTGATCGCCCAGCCCATCTACACGCTGTATGACCTGTATGTAGCGCCCGCTTCACGCAAGAGCGGCGCCGGCCGCGCGCTGATGCAGGCCGCCCACGTGCACGCAAAACAGCACGGCTTTGCGCGGCTGGACCTCACCACCGCCAGGACCAACCACACCGCGCAGGCGCTGTATGAGTCCCTGGGTTGGGTTCGCGACGACATCTTCCTGGCGTACAACAAGGTGGTTTAGGGCCTGCCCGGGCGGGCCTTGGGGTATAACGCTTTCAGTTGGTTCAGGCATATGCCGCCACCTTTGCAGGAGCTTCACCATGGCCATTCCCCACGCCGCCTCCGGGCAACTCATCGACGTCCAGCCGCTGGCAGGCAAGCTCCTGGAGGCCCGGACCGTCGCGCTGTTCAAAAGCGATGAGCTGGAAGTCATGCGCCTCATCGTGCCGGCAGGCAAGCTGGTGCCCTCGCACCGGGTCAAGGGCGAAATCACCGTGCAATGCCTGGAGGGTGAAGTGGCCTTCACGGCGGAGGGGCAAACCCAGCGCATGAAGGCAGGCCAGCTGCTGTGGCTGGCGGGCGGCGTGGAACACGGCCTGACCGCGGTGCAGGATGCATCGCTGCTGGTGACGCTGCATTTGCGAAAGTAGGGGCGGCCCCTGCTTCGCGAATTAATGATGTTTCAGGGCTTTAGCCCAATAGGGGTAAGCGCAAGCAGCTATTAATTCAATAGCAAAAACGGGAACCCGGAAAAATCAACCGCGCAGTCAGGCCAGTTCGGCAGTCGGATCGCGGCCCATCAGCGCCGCCACAGCCTCAGCCGGCCTGAGCTTGCCGTCCAGCAAGGCCACCACGCTTTGTGCAATCGGCATCTCGATGCCCAAACCGGCCGCGCGCTGCACCACGGTGCGGGCGCAATACACGCCCTCGGCCACATGCCCCAGCGAATCCACGGCCTGTGCCAGCGTCTTGCCCTCGGCCAGCAACAGGCCCACCTTGCGGTTGCGGCTCAGGTCGCCGGTGGCCGTCAATACCAGATCGCCCAGGCCCGACAGGCCGGTGAAGGTTTCGGCCCGGGCGCCCAGCGCCACACCCAGCCGTGTCATTTCGGCCAGGCCGCGGGTAATCAGTGCAGCGCGGGCGTTCAGCCCCAGCTGCAACCCGTCGCAAAGCCCCGTGGCGATCGCCAGCACGTTCTTGACGGCGCCGCCCACCTCCACCCCCACGACATCGTCATTGGCGTAAACGCGCAGGGTGGCGCTGTGAAAGGCGGCTACCAGCGCTTCGCGTACTTCAGGATGTTCACTGGCGGCCACCAGCGCGGTCGGCTGGCCGCGGGCGACTTCGAGGGCGAAGCTGGGCCCGCTGAGCACACCCGCTCTTAAATTGATAGCAGCTTGCGCCCGTATTTCATGGACCATCAGGCCAAATGATGCTGAAGACGGGGCTGAGGCAAGAGGCGCCTCAAAACCTTTGCTCAGCCAGGCCACGGGAACGCTGGCGTGCTGCAGGGACTGCAGCATGTTGCGCGCCGCTGAAACGGGCGTTGCCAGGATGAGGAGGTGCTGCCCTTGAATCGCCTCTGCCAGAGGTACATCGCCGCCTTGCAGCCGCAGGCTGGCAGGCAGGGGAACGCCAGGCAGGTAGCGGGCATTGGTGCGGCTGGCCTGCAAGTCTTTGGCCTGCGCAGCATCGCGCGCCCACAGGGTGACATCGTGCCGGGCCGCGCTGCTCACGGCCACAGCCGTACCCCAGGCGCCGGCACCGATGACCAGAATTTTCATGCGTGGATGGGCGAGAAGACAGACACCGGGCAGCCCCGGCAGCCCATCAAACGATGATCTGGGGAGCGGCCGATTCGGCAGCGGCCTGGGCCTGCTGCTGTTCGTACATGGCCTGGAAGTTGATTTCAGCCATGTGCACAGGCGGGAAGCCGCCGCGCTGGATCACGTCAGCGACATTGCCGCGCAAGTAGGGGTAGACGATTTGCGGGCAGGCAATGCCCAGGATGGCGCCCATCTGGTCTTCGGGCACATTGCGGATTTCAAAGATGCCGGCCTGCTTGGCTTCCACCAGAAACACGGTTTTGTCGCCGATTTTCGTCTGCACGGTGGCCGTCACGGAAACCTCAAAAAGGCCGTCTGCCACAGGGGTGGCACCCACGCCCAGCTGGATGTCAACCGCAGGCTGCTCCGGGCTCAGCAGGATTTCGGGCGAATTGGGCTGCTCCAGCGACACGTCCTTGAGGTAAACGCGCTGGATCTGGAATACAGGGTCAAGATTGGCTTCAGCCATGGTGCTCTTTCGGGTACGGGGGAAAGTTGGGGTTCAGATGCGCGGCAAGCCGGCGACCAGCGAATGATTATATGGACCCGTGGATGTGGCCCCCACGGTCGCTCACTTCGTGTAGCTCCCTACCCCCCGAGGGGGCCGCCCGCCCTCCGGCCCGGCAAAGCCGGTTCCGGGGCTCATGCTGGCGAAGAGAGATCAGGCGGCGGGATTCAATAGAGGCATCAGGCCGCCGCGGCTGTCGAGGGCCATCAGGTCGTCGCAGCCGCCTACGTGGGTGTCGCCGATAAAAATCTGCGGCACGGTGCGCCGGCCGGTGATGTCCATCATTTTCTGGCGTTCACCGGGCACCATGTCCACACGAATTTCGTCAAGCTCGGTGACGCCGCGCTGCTTCAATATCTGCTTGGCCTGGATGCAATAAGGGCAGGTACCCGTGGTGTAAATTTTGACGGTTTGCATGGTTCCTCCGGAGGAGCTGGTCTACGCGCAGCGCAGGAAAAATGGATAGCCAGGGTGAAAGCCGGGCCAACGCCCGGTCGCCATGGCGTTGCAGCTTTCATGCCTGCCAAAAACCGGATCAGGAAACTGCTCAGAACTGAACTGATCTGATCAGGCCTTCTCAAGTGGCAGGTTAGCCTCTTTCCACGCTTTGAGCCCACCGCCCAGTGATTGGGCCTGCTCGTAGCCGAGCTTTTTGGCGACGGCGACGGCGCGGCCGGCGCGGGCACCCGTGGCGCACACCAAAATCAGCGGCAAAGCCTTGTTTTTGACGGTGGCGGGGAGTTTTCCTTCCAGCTCGCTGAAAGGCACGTTTTTGGCGCCCGTGACATGGCCGGCAGCGAATTCTTCGGCCTCGCTGACGTCCACCACCACCGCTTTTTCGCGGTTGATCAGCTGTACGGCGCCGCTGGCCGTGAGCGCGCCGGCGTTCATGCCGCTGGCAATCATGGGCCAAACCAGCATGCCGCCCGAGGCGACCGCTATCGAAATCAGCATCCAGTTATCGATCAGAAATTTCACGTTGTACCCTTTGTGTGTCTTGGAGCGCTTTTTCAGCGAACCCATGATTTTAGAGCCTGTCTACGATCTAAACGGGTCGCGTTGGGGTGCAATCGGGATGAGTGAGCCGACCGGGCACGCCGCATGGGCTAATGCCCATGCAAGGGGCTGGGGGGCTCAATCGCCCGATTTCACCCCAACCCGGAGGGCAAGCACCTTCTCGGGCGGTCTGCGGCGTTGCGGCGCTAACCCATAGCTAAGCTATGGGCAGCACACCGCGCCTTGCATCCCATCCCGAGAAGATGCTTGCGCGGCCCTTTTAGATCGTAGACAGGCTCTTAAAATAGAGGGAGAAAACGCCCTGCCGGCCGTCCTCCTTATTCCCCTTTTTCCACTCCCCATCCTTCCCATCATGTACAAACTCGTGCTTATCCGCCACGGCGAATCGACCTGGAACCTTGAAAACCGCTTCACCGGCTGGGCCGACGTTGACCTCACCGAAACCGGCATCGAGCAGGCCAAAAACGCCGGCAAACTGCTCAAAAGCGAAGGTTATGACTTTGACGTGGCCTATACCAGCGTGCTCAAGCGCGCGACCCGCACGCTCTGGCACACGCTGGACGAAATGGACCGCACCTGGCTGCCCGTGGTGCACAGCTGGCGTCTCAACGAGCGGCATTACGGCGATCTGCAGGGGCTGAACAAAGCCGAAACAGCGAAAAAGTTCGGCGACGAGCAGGTGCTGATCTGGCGCCGCAGCTATGACACGCCGCCCCCGGCGCTTGATGCCTCCGACGAGCGCAGCGAACGGAACGACCCGCGCTACGCGAAGCTGCAGCCCGGCCAGGTGCCGCTGACCGAATGCCTCAAGGACACGGTGGACCGCGTCCTGCCGTTCTGGAATGAGTCCATGGCGCCGGCCATCAAGGCAGGCAAACGCATTGTGGTGGCCGCCCATGGCAATTCCATCCGCGCCCTCGTGAAGTACCTGGACAACATCTCCGACAGCGACATCGTGGGACTCAACATTCCCAACGGCATCCCGCTGGTCTATGAGCTGGACGCCGAACTGCGGCCCTTGCGCCATTACTACCTGGGCGACAGTGAGGCCGCGGCCAAGGCGGCAGCGGCCGTGGGTGCGCAAGGCAAGGCTTGAGGGGCAATTCAATGGCTCCCGGCACTCCCGCGGGAGCCATTCTTGTAAAAGTCCTGTAAAAACTGGCTGTTTTGGCTCTTTTGCGGCGCCAGGCCGCACGAATGGCGGAACTGTGGCGGCCAGCCTTTCTCCAAGGTGTATATTGCTTCACATAGGGGGAGCAGGGGCTCTTCAACAGGTTTACGAAGGTATTTTCTATGGGTCAGAAGCTCAAGATAGCAGGCTGGATTTCAATTGGTGCCGTGGCCGGAGCCCTCACCACCGTGCAGCTGCAAGCCGTGGCCCGTGCCGGTCTGGCACCCCTTCCCCTGGAAGAACTGCAGCAGCTCGCAGCCGTCTTTGGCATGGTCAAGACCGACTATGTCGAACCGGTGGACGAGAAAAAACTCATCACCGACGCCATTTCCGGCATGGTGGCCAGTCTTGATCCTCACTCGGTTTACTTCGACAAGAAGTCGTTCAAGGAATTCCGGGAAGGCACCACAGGCCGTTTTGTCGGTGTCGGCATCGAAATCAGCCAGGAAGACGGCCTTGTCAAAGTGGTGTCTCCCATCGAAGGCTCCCCTGCGGACCGTGCCGGCCTCAAGCCGAACGACCTGATCACACGTATCGATGACACGGCAGTCAAGGGCCTGAGCCTCAACGACGCTGTCAAGAAAATGCGCGGCGAACCCAAGACCAAGGTGCTGCTGACCATCTTCCGCAAAGACGAAAACCGCACCTTCCCGGTCACCATCACGCGCGAAGAAATCCGCACCCAGTCGGTTCGCAGCAAAGTGGTGGAGCCCGGCTACGCGTGGATTCGCCTGAGCCAGTTCCAGGAACGCACGGTCGACGACTTCGTGACCAAGCTTGAGCAGATTTACAAGCAGGAGCCCAACCTCAAGGGTCTGGTGCTCGACCTGCGCAATGACCCGGGCGGCCTGCTGGATGCGGCAGTCGCTGTCTCGTCGGCCTTCCTGCCTGAAAACGTCACCGTGGTGTCCACCAACGGCCAGCTGGCTGAAAGCAAATTCACCTACAAGGCTGCGCCCGAGTTTTACCAGCGCCGCAACGGCGCCGACCCGCTCAAGCGCCTGCCGGCTGCCCTCAAGAACGTACCGCTGGTGGTGCTGGTCAACGAAGGCTCGGCCTCTGCCAGCGAAATCGTCGCCGGTGCTTTGCAGGACCACAAGCGCGCCACCATCATGGGCAACCAGACTTTCGGCAAAGGATCGGTGCAAACCGTCCGCCCCCTGGGGCCGGATACGGGCCTGAAGCTCACCACGGCGCGTTACTTCACGCCCAGCGGGAAATCCATCCAGGCGCGCGGCATCGTGCCCGATGTCATGGTCGATGAAACCGCTGAAGGCAGTCCTTTTGCCGCATTGCGCACCCGTGAAGCCGACCTTGAGAAACACCTCAACAGCGGCCAGGGCGCTGAAGTGAAAGACGCCGGCCGCGAGAAGGCTCGCGAAGAGGCCCTGAAGCGCCTTGAAGAAGAAGCCAAGAAGACACCTGAGCAACGTCGCCCGCCTGAACTGGGCAGCGACAAGGACTTCCAGCTGGCTCAGGCGATCAACAAGCTCAAGGGACGTCCCGTGCTGGTCAGCAAGACAGCCGTGGTCGAACCGAAAAACGAGAAAAAAGACAACTAGGCCGATACGGGGAGCGGAGCCGGCTTGCGCCGGATCCCGCCCGCCCCTTCCGGGCCAGCCCGTCCTGCAGCCTGAACGGTTTCCCCTCATGAACGACGAACAGCTGCTTCGTTACTCGCGGCACATCCTGCTCGACGAGATCGGTATCGAAGGCCAGGAAAAAATCCTCCAGTCACATGTGCTGATCGTCGGTGCGGGCGGGCTGGGCTCGCCCGTCGCGCTTTATCTGGGCAGTGCAGGTGTCGGCCGCATCACCATCGCTGACCATGACCGGGTGGATGCCACCAACCTGCAACGGCAAATCGCCCACAATCTGTCTCGCATCGGGACGTTCAAGGCAGAATCCGTTGCCCAGTCCATCGCGGCCATCAACCCTGACGTCGTGGTCACCCCGGTTACCCGGCGCGCAGAAGGCGCGCTGCTCGATCAGCTGGTCCATGACGCCGATGTTGTGCTGGATTGCACGGACAACTTCTCCACGCGCCATGCCATCAACCGCGCTTGCGTCAAATACCGCAAGCCATTGGTATCGGGTGCAGCCATCCGTTTTGACGGCCAGATCGCCGTCTACGATTCGCGGCGCGAGGATTCGCCGTGCTATGCCTGCGTGTTTCCCGAATCAGACCAGCTGGAGGAAGCCCTTTGCGCGACGATGGGCGTTTTCGCGCCGATGGTCGGCATCATAGGCAGCACGCAGGCGGCCGAAGCCCTGAAGCTGATCTGCGGCATCGGCGGGTCGTTAACCGGACGGCTGTTGATGCTGGACGGCAAACACATGGAATGGAGCGAGATGAAAATGGCGCCCCATGCGGCATGCGCAGTCTGCGGCGGCGGGGCCAAAAAAATTCCCTGAAAGAATCCGGCCGAAAGGCCGCGGGGAAACCTTATCTGGTGGCCGATGCCGGCATCCGCGAACCGGCAGCAGACGCTGCGGCCTTCGCAAGAATCGCTGCACAGTTTTCGTCCTGGCCCGGTCCGGTTTCAATGGTAGCGGCCAATGCCAGCAAGGGATTGATCACACCCAGTCCGATAGCAACGGCTGCGCGTCCCGCGAGGGCTCCCTTGTCGGGGCCAGCCGATGGAGAGGCGAAGGTACCGCCAATCTTCAGGGGAGACCGCAAGCTCAGTATGCTGCGGTCTTTGGGCGCCGGATCCAGAACAAGGTCCAGCGTCTCATCGGCAAGGCTGATCTTTCCGCGGCCGTTGATGACCGTATCTGCCGTATCCAGAACAATGGTTTTGGTAGTCATCACGCCTTTGTTCACTTCAAAAGCCGCAGCAGCGCAGCGCAACTGCACATTGCGGTCACCACGAACCAGGAACTTGATCACCTCTCCGCCGTCCAGGCCCATGAATTCGAGCAGGATATTGCTGATCTCACCCTTGCCCATCAACACGGCGACGTCGCCGGATGCGGTTCCCAGCATTTGTGCCAGTGAATTTCCACGCCCTTTCAGGTCCAGCTGGCCGCTGACCTTGCCCAGACTGCTCTTGGTCGTTTCAACGGCAGGAAAGAGCTGGTTGAGCAGCACGGCCCGCAGGTCCAGCCGCGTCGTGAAAACCGCGGGCACAGGGTTGGAGTCGATGCGGATACTCCCTGCCACCGTACCGCCGGCAATGCCCAGCGAGATCGGTTCGAGTTGCAAAACACCGGCTTTAAGCTGAACATGAACGCTGCCCTTGTCGAGCGGCAGTACTTTCACATGCCGTATATCAGCCGCCGAATAAATCACGTCGGCGTTCATCGCCTGCAGCCGCGTCACATCAAGCGCTGCGACAGGCAGAACCTTGCGTGCAGCGGGCACCGTTTTTCTGCCCGGCGCCGCCGCCACCGAATCGCTGTCAGTCCTGGCGACGGGTGTGTCGGCACTGGCAGGCGTGGCCTTCCCTGATGGGGCCAGACCGATCACGGGCGCGAGGTCGGCAAAATCAAGCAGCCTTGACTGGACCTTGCCGGTCAGAAGCGGCACGGCGGCGGACTGGTCAAAACTGAGCGCCCCATTGATATCCGAACTTCCCAGAACGCCCTGCATTTGGGTGGCGGCCCACACTTTGCCATGCCTGGCCAGTTTGCCCCGGACTTTGTAGGGCGGTGTTGAAGGCAGCACAACGCCCACGAGCTTGTAGAGTTCTTCCAGGTTGCGTCCCTGCAGGTCGAAGGTCGCGTCGATGCCGGCCAGCTCCGCGAGATTGGAGACCGAGCCTTTGGCCTTGAGGCTGGTCTTGCCGGCTACGGCGTTCACTTCTACCTGAAACGGCGCTTCGAGGTCTTTACTCAGCTGGAGTACGCCGCTGGTGCGGCCAGTCGCATTGAAGGACTCGTTTTTCCATTTGCCGGTGGCCTTGTAGCTCAGGGGCAACTGCTCATTTGCTTCTTGTGCCAGTGAGAACTGAACATGGATATTGGCGCCTTGCGCTGCAGCCTGGTAGTCAACCGTGCCGCGGTCGATGACCAGCGCGTCGATCCGTGGAACGGATCCTTCGTCCGACGTATCCCGTGACAAGGCCCAGGTCCGGCGGCCATCGGGCTCTATTTGAAGCCCAATCTGCGGCTCGGTCAGCACAATCCGGGGCAACTCTACCCGGCCAAAGAGAAGCGGCAACAACCGGATATCAAATTCTGCGGCAGTTGCCGTCACCAGATAGGGTTTGCTGGCCCATTCGGGGTTCGCGATTTCCACCCCATCGGCCTTGACCGTAGCAGTGCGTCCGAGCTGCACCGACAGGTGCCGGGTAATTTCAAATCGCCTTCCGAGTTGCTCGGATACATGACGATTGATCGGGCCACGAAGCATGTCCCAGGGGAAAAACACCGCAACCAGCACCAGACCCGCCGCCAATACGGCAATGCCGATGAGTGTTCTACGCAGAAGAGGCGATGAGGACAAGACGTTGTTCATGTGCTGGGGAGGAATCGTTCAAACCATTGCAAGGGCAGTCTGTAATGGCCAACAATGCGCGGCTGCCCACAATGTCCATCACCCTTACAAGCGCGTTGAACTACAGTGAATCCAATGTGCGTCAGCTCACCCCACAGGGCAGTCGGCAAGCGCCATAAGACGCTGTGGGCATGTGCCTACAGTTTTTTCGAGCGAGTCGTAGGAAACCTCCTACAGGCACTGCCCTTGGTCACTGGCAGAATGGGCCACAATAAAAAGATACATTAGGAAACAAGGACACCGCGTTCTTGAGCCTTTTGTAATATTTCCGAGAAGCACGTAGCCTTCCCACCTGGACCCGAGCAGTGAGACTGAAAACGTACATCGTAGAAGACAATCCCACCATTCGAGAGAATCTGATCGGGACGCTTGAGGAATTGGCAGGCATTGACGCGGTAGGCACCGCCGAAACTGAAAACGAAGGCAAGGCCTGGCTGGTCGAGAACAGCGGCGATTGGGATTTGGCGATTGTTGACCTGTTTCTGAAACAGGGAAGCGGTTTGGGTGTGCTGGCTGCCTGCCGCGATCGCCCCTCCACGCAAAAAGTCGTGGTCCTCAGCAATTACGCCACTGCAGACATCCGCCAGAGATGTGCCCAGCTCGGTGTTGATGCCGTTTTTGACAAGTCCAACGAAATCGATGCCCTGGTGGACTATTGCATCCAGCAGAGCACCATTTCAGATTGAACTCAATCGATCAGCTTGTTCTTGAGCGCGTAGTAGGTCAGGTCGCTGTTGGAGGACAGGCTCATTTTTTCCATGACACGCGTCCTGTAGGTACTCACGGTTTTCACGCTCAGCGAAAGCGCCTTGGCAATGTCGCCAGCGGTTTCACCCTTGGCCAGCTTGAGAAAAACCTGGAACTCCCGCTCGGACAATTGTTCGTGAGAGGCCACGTCGTTGGGCCGGTTCAGCTGCTGCGCAAGGAGCTCTGCCACCGCCGGGGTTATGTAGCGTTTTCCAAGAGAAATCACGCGGATCGCATCCACAATCTCGGATGGATCGCATTCCTTGTTCAGGTAGCCGCTGGCGCCCTGGCGAATCAGGTTGACCGCATAGTGCTCTTCAGGATAGCCGCTCAGAATGAGGATGCCGACATCAGGCGCTTTGGCGCGAATCATGGCCAGCGCATCGATGCCGCTTTGCCCAGGCATGGACAAGTCCATGACCAGAATATCCAGCTCAACGTTACGCACCAGATCAATTGCCTCGCGGCCACTGCCGGCTTCTCCCACGACACGCAGGTCCACCTGGTCGGAAAAAAACTGTTTGAGTCCAGAACGCACAATGGCATGGTCGTCCACAATTCCAATTTTGATCATGTCGCTGTCTTTCTATAAGGTCTGCGCAAGCGGGCAACGCAATGAAAAAGATGGCCTGCAGGACATCCGCATTGATTTTCAGTGTTCATTATTGACGAAATTCTCACCGAATGACTGAACGGAGTTTGCCGTGAAACGATTTGCGATCCCAAAAATGGCCATCAGCCTGCCCCTGGCGGTGCTGGCTGCCGCCATTCTTATCTTCATAAACGAGGCAAGCTTCCAGAAATCCACGGAGGCGGCGGCCAGTATTGAGGAGGCCCAGCAAACCCGCGGCGCCATCAACCGGTTGATGCAGCACATGCTGGACGCGGAAACCGGGCAGCGTGGCTACCTGCTGACCGGCGACGTTCGATATCTCGAGCCCTACAACTCCGCCCTGGCCGATATCGACCAGAACCTGGATGCCTTGCGCCGGCTGTTCACCCCTTACCAGGATCAACTTGCAGAGTTCGGCGTCATGTCCAGGCATGTTTCGCGCAAGCTGGCCGAAATGGACCTGAGCGTGCGCATGCGCAAGGAAGGCAACGAGGACGCCTGGAAATTTGTCCTGACCACGGACGTCGGGAAGGAGCATATGGAGGCGATTCGCGCGCAGTCCGCGAAACTGGCCTCCAACAGCGTCAGCAAAATGGAACAGGGGCAGGTTCAGATCAAAAAGGCGCTGGAGCTCTCCCGCATCGGCATTGCGGCAATGGCTTTGGCGGGCCTGCTGGCTTTCTATATGTACCTCCTTCAGACCAAGGCGCTGCTTGCTTCCGGCCGGCGCGAGCAGGAATCCCTGCAACGCGAGCGCGACTTCCTCGAAATACAGGTACGTGAAAGAACCGCCAACCTGGCCGAGCTGGCTACCCACCTCCAAAATGTGCGCGAGGACGAACGGGGCCACCTGGCGCGCGAACTGCATGACGAACTGGGCGCACTTTTGACCGCCGCGAAACTGGATGTGGCCCGATTGAAATCCCGCCTGGCAGGCAATCTGCCGGAAGCGGCTGAGCGGCTCACGCACCTGACCAACACGCTTAACAGCGGCATTGCGCTGAAACGCCGCATTGTGGAAGACCTGCGGCCGTCCTCACTGTCGCACCTCGGCCTGGTCGCCTCTCTCGAGATCCTCGCACGCGAGTTTGAAGAACGCTCCGGACTCTCCATCACCACCGATCTGGAGCCTGTGGAACTCGGCGGCTCAGCGCAGCTGACCATCTACCGGCTGGTGCAGGAGTCACTGACAAACATCGGCAAATACGCAGAAGCCAGGCAAGCCGAGATCAGCCTTCACAACTTCGACAGCTACATCACGGTAGAAGTCAAAGACAACGGCAAAGGCTTCAAGCTTGAGAGCGTGGGCCCGGGAAGCCATGGCCTTGCCGGCATGCGCCATCGCGTCGAAGCCGCAGGCGGACGGCTGACGGTGTCCAGCACCGAAGGCGATGGCACGCGCATTTCAGCAGTGCTGCCCAAAACACTGTGACCGGTCTCTGAACGCGGCGCGGGGCAGGTCACCTGCTGCTGCGCCCTGCCCGCCAAAGTGCTCAACATCTCTCAGCTTTTCGAGGCATGCACTGCGCTGCCAGCGTAACAAAATGTCGGTCACCTCCTACAGGGCATGGCCGCTCGAACTGACAGGGGCACACGCTGACAGCCGATGAAGAAAACTGAAGGCACTCATTAACCTTGCTGAAGGCGTTTCAAAAGAAGCACCACCCCCTTTTAGCCAAGCAAGGAGCCCGAGATGCTGCACTACTCCGTCGTTTTCCTGATCATCGCGCTGATCGCTGCCGTGTTCGGTTTTGGTGGCATCGCCGCAGGTGCCGTCGAGATCGCCAAGATCCTCTTTTTCATCTTCGCCGTCATGGCCATCGTGAGCTTTGTCATCAGCTTGCTCCGAAAGAATTGATCCAGCCATTCCGAGAGTGCCGAACGCTTTTTATGAGCGAGCGGCGCGCGCTCTCCTTGCATCTCCGTCGTCATTCACTCAACTCACCAAGGACCTGACATGAACACCCAAACCGCCACCAAGACCGCCCGCCAAAGCTCGGATGAGTTGCTGCAGAACGCAGAAAAAGCAGTTGACTCCACCCGCAGCTATGCCAACGAGGCATTCGACAAGGCAGAAACCAAAGTGCGCGAACTGCGCGGCAGTGTGGATCCCGTCGTGGACATGTTGGCATCCAAGGCCCAGCACCTTGCCCGTCAGAGCCTCGATATCGCCTCTGAAGCCAAGCATCGCGCGCAGCAGTCGCTGTCCAATGCCGCAGGTGCAACCACCCGTTATGTTGCTGAGCAACCCCTGCGTTCGGTGCTGATTGCCGCTGCCGTCGGTGCCGGCATTGCGCTGCTGGTGTCGTCTGCACGCCATCGCAACCAAAACCGTTACTGATCGCCAGGCTCGCGCCCGCCCCTTTTCCGGTACGACCACAGCACGCAGATTCGCCCCACCAATGCTTCACCCCCTGTTCTCCACCATCGTGCAGCGGCCTGACCTCGTCATGGACCATGTCTCTGCTTACGCGGCGCTCTTTCATGAAGAGGCTTCCGATGCGGGTGCCGAGCTGGTTGCACGGGCTGTGGCGTGGGTGATTGCGGTACTGGCGGCCGCCGTATTTTTGGGACTCGCAGGAACGGCCGTCATGCTGGGGGCGCTTCAAAACCAGTTTCACTGGGCACTGGTGGTGGTTCCGGGCATTGCACTGGCCATCGCCATCGGGGCAGCATTGCGCGCGAAAAAACCTTTCGCGAATGAACGCTTTCCCGAGTTGAAAGCCCAGATTGACAGCGACGCGCGCGCATTGCGCATGGCCGCCTGAACCGATGTCCACCCTCACCGCCCCAACGCCGCAGGAAAGGCTGGCCAGCAGCCGCAAGGCCATTGTCCGGCACATGAGCCGGGAAAAGCTGGACCATGAAGAAAACCCGGGCAATGCAGAGACCGGCCCGGAGAATGATCCGGCGCACTTTCTCGACCGCGGAACCTGGGGCGTTCTCAAACATGCCTTGGGGAGCTGGTGGCGACATCACCCCGTGAGCGTGGCAGTTGACATTGCCCGGCCGATGATTGACAGGTACGCCGAAGAAAAGCCGTTGCAGCTATTGGGTATTGCAGCCGCGGCAGGCGCTGCAGCGGTCGTACTGCGGCCCTGGCGCCTGGTATCACTTGGCGGCTTGCTGCTGGCCGCCCTCAAGACGTCCGAACTCCCGGGCACCTTGCTGTCCATGCTGTCTGGCGCGCCGCACAAGCCTGAAAAAACACCCTACACACGATGAACACCTCCACGCTTTCCCGCACCGCCCCCGACGAGCTGGTGCTCGATGAAACAGGGCTGAACGCAGCCCGGAGCAGCCTCAACGACGGCGCAATCACGCCGGCCTACGGGCCGCACCGCGACGCGATCGTCAAGCTGCTGAATGACGCACTGGCAACAGAACTGGTTTGCGTATTGCGTTACAAGCGGCACTACTTCATGGCCAGCGGTGTGTCGTCGCCGCCCATTGCCGACGAGTTCCTGGTCCACGCCAATGAAGAATCCGGACATGCGGACCGCATTGCCCGGCGCATTGTGCAGCTGGGCGGCGAGCCGGACTTTTCGCCGGCCACACTGCTGCAGCGCAGCCATGCGGATTACGACGAATCCAGTGACCTCAAAACCATGGTGCGGGTCAACCTGATCGCCGAACGCATCGCGGTTGAAACCTATCGCCAGATGATTGCACTGATCGGTGACAAGGACCCCACGACACGCCGCCTCCTCGAAGATGTTCTTGCCGATGAGGAAGAGCATGCCGACGAGCTCAAGGACTGGCTGGAGAAATAACGATTACCGCAGGTCGGCCGGCGTGGTGCCGCCAGTCGACAGGCCTTTTTAACCATGCACCAGACGATTAAACCAACTTAGAGGAAAACAATATGAAATACGCTCGCGCAATTGCATTCGCCGCACTGGCAGGCATCACCATCATCGGCAGCGGCTGCGCCGTTGGGCGTGGACAGGAGACTGCTGGCGCCTATGTTGATGACGCTGCCATCACCACGTCCGTCAAGGCCAAGTTCATCGAGGACAAAACCGTTGCAGCGTCCTCCATCAAGGTGGAAACGCTCAATGGCACGGTTCAGCTGTCCGGCTTTGCCAAGTCCAGCGCTGAAAAAGCCCAGGCCGAAAACATTGCCCGCAATGTGAAGAACGTCAAGGGTGTGCGCAACGACATCGTCGTTCGTCCTTGAGCGTAAGCGGCTGAACAGGCCGGGCCACCGCGCAGGTGGCTAAAAAAAGCAGGCTACAGATAATCTGTGCCTGCTTTTTTCGTTGTGACCGGGCGGCGATGCGGCCACCGCAGCGCCTGGATCCTGCAGTTTTTGCAGACCCCCAGGCCCGGGTCTTTTCAGTGGCAACTTCCATGCTGCTTGCGGAACAGCGCCGGATACACAGGCGGCGCGCCTTTTGTCGATGCAAACAGTCCCAGCTTTGCGGCCTGGGCACGTTTTTCCGCCCGGGCATAGGGACCTGCATTGCCGCGGCTGCGGTAGGACCAGGCCATACCGTTTGCGACCATCCATTTGCCGGCATCTTCCCCGCTGAACACCACCCTGGCCAGGAGGCGGCCGTAGTCGTCGTGGTATTGGCCATGCACCGCCACACGCTTGCCCAGAAGCCGGCGCATCAGCGCATCGCGCGCGAGGGCTCCGCCCGGCTGGCAGATTTCCGGCGCGTCAATACCCTGAATGCGAATGCTGACCGGTTTACCCCCCGCTACCGGGCGCACCCGGACGGTGTCGCCATCAACCACATAGGTGACGATTCCGGACCAGGCCGCGACGGGAGGCGAGGCCGTGCGCGCCGACACGCCCCCATGCATGAGCGCCACAAGAAAGAACACGCCCACGGCCTTGACTACGGAAATTTTCGTCACATTAGTTTGCTACCAAATTGATAGCTGTTTGCGCCCGCCAGTATTGACCTGGAGGCAGAAATCTTGATGAACATTGAAGATCCGGCTGCTTCGTTTCCGTGCTGTCGTCGCCAGCGCGCATTAAAGCCATCAAGGCCGGGATGTGCGCAGAGACCGGAGGAGCATGAGTTTTCAGAGAACAAAAGAGAAGCGGGGAAGCCCTGAATATACTGTACGAATAAACAGCCTCGTTCCCGCCCTGATCACGCTGTAACGATCCATCCTTCCAGCGTGTCCATTTCCACCGGCAAGCCGTAGCGGGGAGCACCCTGCTGCGCCGCCCAGGCCGCCTGCATCAGGCACAGCACGGCGTCCAGGCTGTCGCCGCTGGCGTCGTCGGCGAGCAGGTCGCGTTGCGCGTGGCTGACCTTGAGGCGCAGCCCCAGACGCGTTTGGCCGTTCTCCAGCGCGGTGATCAGGTCTTTGCGTGCGATCAGCCGCTCGGGCGTCTGCCTGGCTTTGTCGTCGCTTTTGTAAGAACGGCTGCCCAGCACCTCGCGCGCGAGCAGGCCCGGGTAAGCTTCGAGCGCCACACGTTGGGTGTCGCCGTCATGCAGGCCGGGCAGGTGCACGCCCGCCGCGAGCAAGCGCGGCACACCGGCGTGCAGCATGTAGGCCACGGGTGGGTTGACCCATTTCATCGAGGGGCTGGAGCCGGCCGGGCCGTCGGCGGCACGATGGGCAAACTTGCCGCCCACTGGCCGCGCGTTGCAGAAGGCGGCAAAGGTGCTCCGGATGTCTTCGCGGCTCAGGGCCGCATAGTGGCGCATGCAGGCTTCCCACTGCAGCGGCCAGCCCAGATGCGCCACCAGTTCACGCGGCAGGCCAAACGGAAAATCAAACGCACCCAGCCAGGGCTGGGGCTGTTGCAGCCAGCGCCCAAACGCCGCCAGGGACTCCAGTCGCTCTATTTTTGATAGCACGCAGCGCCCATGAGACATGGAACCAAAGGCTAAAACAATGGGTTTTTTCTTGGTCGGGCTGCTGGAGAAATCGCAGCCAAGCAGCAAGGGCACTGTCATCGCGGCCTCAATCACGGTCTCAACCCAGCGCCAGCGCCATCACACCCGCCGCAATGCAGGCGGCGCCGATCAGACGTAAAGCACGGTCGCCCTCGCCCAGCAGGTGGCCGCCTATCAGCGCGGCAAACAACATGGACACCTCGCGCGCAGGCGCCACATGCGACAGCGGCGCGGTCTGCATGGCGTACAGCACCAGCACATAAGACACGGGGCTCACGACGCCGACAAACACCGCGTACTTCCATTGCTGCTTCCACAACACCCTGGCCGCAGCGGGGTCGCGCAGCAAAGCGGGCGCCAGCACCAGCATGCGCAGCAGGCAGCCCATGTAATCCACCAGGATCGGCGACATCAGCAGGATCTTGACCGCATAGCCATCGACGACGGTGTAGCTGGCGATAAAGGCGCCGCTCAACAAGCCATAGACCATGCCCTTGCGCACCCGCTGGCGCTGCGCCGGGTCGTGCGAGGCGCGCCACAAGCCCGGCCCGCCGGCGACCAGAAACACGCCGCCCACGACACCCGCGATACCGGCCAGACCCAGCGCGGAAATCTGCTCGCCCAGCAGCAAGATGGCGGCCAGCGACGACAGCAGCGGCCCTGAGCCCCGCGCCAGCGGATAGACCACGGTGAGGTCCGCCTTGCGGTAGCCGCGCAATAGGACAATGTAATAGATGGTGTGCAGCAAGGCGCTGGCACACAGCAGCAGCCATTGCGCCCAACCCCAGCGCGGCAGCTCGGCAATACCGAACCAGATGCCCAGCGGCGCCCACGCCACCAGCAGCACCAGGCCGGTAAAAGCGGCAAAGCGGGCATCACCGCCGGCCTTCTTGGCGGCGATGTTCCAGCTGGCGTGAATCAGTCCGGCGAGGAGTACGAGGGCCAGGGCGCCTGGAGACACGCGTCAGGCCTGACGGTACGCAGGCCTCAAACCCTGCCGCAGATGGAGGCGGTCGCCATCAGGTCTTCGAGCAGCGCGAACGACACCTTGCCAGAGACCGAATACGGGTCGAGTTCGGCTTTTTCGGAGTACTTGAGCAGGATGGAATGGTTGAGCTTGGACAGGTTGACCTGGCCCATGGTCCAGCCGCCAAAACGGCGCTCGGAGATTTCCTCGAAGTGCAGGAGGATCACGTCCTTGTGGCGGGCATCTTGCTGGATGTGGCCGAACAGTTCGCTGACCGCCATGCGGCCGCCTTCAATCGCCTGCAGGAAGATGCCGCCGCCATAACAAAGAATGCCGGTGATGCCCGACGAGGGGTTGTGCTGGCGCGATTGCGAGAGGATGCCTTCGATGGCTTCGGGGCTGGTATCGACCGCGCGGCTTGCATAAAGTAAACGGACGAGCATGGTTAGCCTTTCTGCGGGATCAAAGCGAGGAATTCACGGCGCAAGGTCGAGTCTTTCAGGAACACACCGCGCATCACCGAGTTGATCATCTTGCTGTCCATGTCTTTCACGCCGCGCCAGGCCATGCAGTAGTGGCTCGCCTCCATCACGATGGCCAGGCCGTCGGGCTGGGTTTTTTCCATGATGAGGTCGGCCAGCTGCACCACCGCTTCTTCCTGGATCTGCGGGCGGCCCATAACCCATTCGGCCAGGCGCGCGTATTTGGAGAGGCCGATCACATTGGTGTGCTCATTGGGCAGCACGCCGATCCAGATCTTGCCGATCACCGGGCAGAAATGGTGGGAGCAGGCGCTGCGCACGGTGATGGGGCCGACGATCATCAGCTCGTTGAGGTGCTCGGCGTTGGGAAACTCGGTGATGGTGGGCGCATGCACGTAGCGGCCCTTGAACACCTCGTTGAGGTACATCTTGGCCACGCGGCGCGCAGTGTTGTTGGTGTTGTGGTCGCCGTCAGTGTCGATCACCAGGCTGTCGAGCACGCCCTGCATCTTGCCGGTCACTTCGTCCAGCAGCTTTTCGAGTTCGCCCGGTTCAATGAACTTGGCGATGTTGTCGTTGGCGTGAAAGCGCTTGCGGGCCTGGGCCAGGCGTTCGCGGATCTTGACGGAGACGGGCGTGCCCTCGTCGGTCGCGTCCTGGGGGGGCGTATCGGATTTCATAAGCATGCCAGATATTACCAGCCTGCCCCTAAACCGTCTTGTCCGGAATTTGATAAGGTTTTTGGCCTCCAGCCCTTTCCTCATGAGCGCAAGCAGCTATCAAATTCATAGCTAACGGCATGACGGCCGGGCTGGCACAAGACGCATCAATAACGCTGGCCTGCCACCAGCAGCGCCAGCCGCACCAGGGCATAGGCTATCCAGCCTCGCAGCCGCTGGCCAAAGGGGCGATGGCTGTGGTCGGCCGGCTCCATGCGCCGCCCCTGTTTCGCCATGGCCTCGCGCACAATACCCGCCAGGCTTTCGGCAAAGGCCTTGTCCTCGACCACCACATTGGCCTCGCGGGCCAGCAGCAGGCTCAGGGGATCCAGGTTGGACGAACCCACGGTGGCCCAATGCCCGTCCACCACGGCCACCTTGGCATGCAGGAAACCGGCCTCGTATTCATGGATTTCCACGCCGGCTTCCAGCAGGGCACCGTAGACGGGCCGGGCCGCATGGTATTGCATGAAGTACTCGTAGCGCCCCTGCAGCAGCAAGGTGACACGCACGCCGCGTTTGGCCGCCCCGATGAGGGCGCGCCGCAGCTTGCCGCCCGGCAGAAAATAGGCGTTGGCAATGATGATCTCCCGGTGCGCCTTGCCGATGGCCCTGCGGTAGGCGCGCTCGATGCTGCTGCGATTACGCAGGTTGTCGCGCAGGATCAGCGCTGCCTTGGGGCCGGCAACGCCAGACCCGTTACCCGCCGCGAGCGATGTGGTGCCGGTACGCCCGCCATAGCCCGCTGCCTTGAAGTTCTCCCATGCGGCGGCCATGTGACGCTGCCGCGCACTGTAGCCAGCCTGCACACGCCACCACAGCAGCGCCATGGCATCAGCGGCCTCCTCTGCCAGCGGCCCGGTGGCAGCCACGGCGAAATCGACGCGCGGAGTCTGGAGCTCCCCGTGGTTGGGATCGTAGAAATCATCGAGCACATTGATGCCGCCGCAAAACACCGTGTGCTGGTCGACCACGCAGAGCTTGCGGTGCAGCCGGCGCCAGCGCTCCGGCAGGAGCAGACCCAGGCGGCTCAGGCCCGTCCCCAGGGGCGAGTACACGCACCAGTCGACTTTCGACGCCGCGAATTTTTCGCGCCACTCGGCCGGAAGGGGGCCGGTGCCTATGCCGTCGACCAGCACCTGCACCGTTACGCCGCGCCGGGCCGCGCGAACCAGTGCTTCGGCGACATCCGCACCAGCACCGTTGAAATCAAAAATATAGGTTTCCAGCTGGATCCAGGTCTGCGCCGCATCCAGGGCCTTGACGAGTGCAGGGAAAAAGTCCCGGCCGCCCTGAAGCAGTTGCAACGCACCGGACTTGTGGAGTGGAAACATGGCCAGCGGCTTTTTCCCTGGAAGTGTGGAGAGTTGGCGGGAAGGTCCATTCCATTTGAACCGACTGGCCGATGTTTGCCAATCCAGTGAAACGCCAAACTCACAAAGTGTTGCGCCTGCGCGCTGCGCGGCTCAAGCCATGAATTTCGGCAGGAGGAGCACCGCTTCCGCATTTGAAGGGGAAAAACACAGGTCGGCAGCGGCGTAGTGCGGCAGCCATTGCCAGGCAGTGTGCTCCCTGGGGCTGAGCTTTACATCGCAGGCCTGGGGCAAGCACAGGCTGAAGACATGTTCGGTGTTGTGGGTGATGCCGGGCGCATACCTGGCGCGCCAGACTGGATAAATTTCGTAGACGTTGGACAGGCCCCAGTCGCGAAACTGGCCGGGCGCGGCTGCGATGCCGGTCTCTTCCAGCACCTCGCGCACCGCGGTCTGCAGCAAGGGCTCGCCCGCCATATCTTTGGAGCCTGTGATGCTCTGCCAGAAGCCCGGGTTGTCGGCGCGCTCGATCAGCAGCACGTCCAGCTGCGGTGTGTGAATGACGACCAGCACGGATTCGGGGATCTTGAAGGCTTTCAAGGTATCCCCTCGTCACTCAGATGCGTGCACTTGCTTGTGAGCGACAGGCTTTTCCGCCGGGCCGCCCCAAGGAAAAGAGCGCCCCCTCGGGGGGCAGGAAGCTACGCGCAGCGAGCGACCGTGGGGGCCACATTAAACTGGCTGTGGGTTGCGCAGGCGAATATGCAGTTCGCGCAGTTGTTTCTCGTCGACGGGGCTGGGCGCGTGCGTGAGCAGATCCTGCGCGCGCTGGGTTTTGGGAAATGCGATCACGTCGCGGATCGAGTCGGCGCCCGTCATCATGGTGACGATGCGATCCAGACCGAAGGCCAGGCCGCCGTGGGGGGGGGCACCGTACTGCAATGCGTCCAGCAGGAAACCGAACTTCTGCTGCGCTTCCTCCGGGCCGATCTTCAGGGCATTGAACACCTTGCTCTGCACGTCCGCCTGGTGGATACGGACCGAACCGCCGCCCAACTCCCAGCCATTGAGCACCATGTCATACGCTTTGGCAATACAGCGGCCCGGGTCGGTATCCATCCAGTCTTCGTGTCCGTCCTTGGGTGCGGTGAACGGGTGGTGCACCGCGCTCCAGCGCTGGCCTTCCTCGTCAAATTCGAACATCGGAAAATCAACCACCCACAGCGGCTTCCAGCCTTTGGTGAAGAGGCCGGTTTTCTTGCCGAACTCACTGTGACCGACTTTGAGGCGCAACGCGCCAATGCTGTCGTTGACGACTTTGGCCTTGTCGGCGCCGAAGAAAAGGATGTCGCCGTTCTGGGCCCCGGTGCGCTTGAGGATTTCCGCAATCGCCGCGTCATGGATGTTCTTGACGATGGGGCTTTGCAGGCCGTCACGGCCCTTGGTGATGTCATTGACCTTGATCCAGGCCAGGCCCTTGGCACCGTAGATCTTGACGAACTCGGTGTAGCCGTCGATCTCGCCGCGGCTCATTTCGGACCCGCCGGGAACGCGCAGGGCAACCACACGGCCGCCGGCAGTGGTGGCAGGCGTGCTGAAAACCTTGAAGTCCACCGTGGCCATGACTTCGGTGAGTTCCGTGAACTCCAGGTTCACGCGCAAATCAGGTTTGTCGGAACCGAAGCGGTGCATGGCTTCGCTGTAGGCCATCACCGGGAATTCGCCCAGGTCGGTGTTGAGCACGGTCTTGAAAATGTTGCTGATCATGCCCTGAAACAGGTCACGGATGTCCTGCTCGCCCATGAAGGACGTCTCGATATCGATCTGCGTGAATTCGGGCTGGCGGTCGGCACGCAGGTCTTCGTCACGGAAGCACTTGGTGATCTGGTAGTAGCGGTCAAAGCCCGCCACCATGAGCAGCTGCTTGAACAGCTGCGGGCTTTGCGGCAGCGCGAAGAACATGCCTTCGTTGACACGGCTGGGCACCAGGTAATCGCGCGCGCCTTCAGGCGTGCTCTTGGTCAGCATCGGGGTTTCGATGTCGATGAAGCCGTTGGCATCAAGGAACTTGCGCGTTTCCATGGCCACGCGGTAGCGCAGCATCAGGTTGTTCTGCATGTAGGGGCGGCGCAAATCCAGCACACGGTGCGTGAGGCGCGTCGTCTCCGACAGGTTGTCGTCGTCAAGCTGGAACGGCGGCGTCACGCTCGGGTTCAGCACGATCAGTTCGTGGCACAGCACCTCGACCTTGCCGCTTTTGAGGTTGTCGTTGGTCGTGCCTTCAGGGCGGGCCCGCACCACGCCTTTGACCTGCACGCAGAATTCGTTGCGCACGCCTTCAGCAGTTTTAAACATGTCGGCGCGGTCCGGGTCGCAGACCACCTGGACATAGCCTTCGCGGTCGCGCAGGTCGATGAAAATCACCCCGCCATGGTCGCGGCGGCGATTGACCCAGCCGCACAGGCTCACGGTTTGGCCCAGCAAGGCCTCGGTCACCAGACCGCAATAGTTCGAACGCATTTGGGAAACGATAGCCATAAAAAATCTCGGACTTTCAGCGCCTCGCGCGCAATGTTGCAATTTTCGCGGTTTACAGGGGAGGAGTCAGCGGCCGCGGTACAGGTTTGGAGGGCACCACGACGCCCATGGAAATCACGTAGGTCAAAGCCTCATCGACGCTCATCTGGAGCTCAATGCAGTCGCTTCTTTTCAGCATCACAAAATAGCCACCGGTGGGATTGGGCGTGGTGGGTACATAAACACTCAGGTAATCGCCCTGCAGGTGATTGACCACATCGCCGCCGGGCAGTCCCGTCAGAAAGCCGATGGTCCAGACACCTTCACGCGGCCACTGAACCAGCAAGGCCTTGCGAAAGGCATTGCCGTTTTCCGAAAACACCGTATCGGAGACCTGCTTTACGCTGGAATAGATGGATCGGACGATGGGAATGCGGCTCAGGAACGAGTTGCCCCAGCGGACCAGTTTCTTGCCGAAGAAATTGCTGGCAACCGCGCCCATCAGCAGCACGATCAGCAGCGTCAGCAACACGCCGAAACCGGGGATATGGAAACCCAGCAGCTTGTCGGGATGCCAGGCGCCGGGAAGAATCAGCAGCGTCTGGTCCAGCGTGCCGACGATCCAGTCGAGCACCCACAGCGTGATGGCCAGGGGCACCAGCACCAACAGTCCGGCCAGAAGCCATCGGCGGATCGAAGCCATCACGAGGAAGTCTTGGAAGAGGAGTCGCTGGCCGAAGTCTTGGCGGGCGCGGCCGGCGCGGGAGCGGGGGCTGCTGCGGTGCTTGCCGGCGCGGCTGCACCGGAATCGGCCGGCTTGCTGTCCGAACCGTTGCCGCTGGCAGTGCCGGCTTCGCCGCCGTCGGTCTTGGGTGCTGGCACACCCGTGCTGTTGCCGCCGCGGAAGTCCGTCACGTACCAGCCCGAGCCCTTGAGCTGGAAACCCGCCGCCGTGACCTGCTTTTTGAACGCGGGTTCGCCGCATTGCGGACACACCGAGAGGGGCGCATCGGAGATTTTTTGCAGAACGTCCTTGGCATGCCCACAGGACTCGCATTTATAGGCGTAGATTGGCATAGTGCTTAAGGCTTTGAGGGGCTGTCCCCGGGGTATTCCCGGGAATATCCCGGGGAATTTGCCTGGAAAAGGCTCCCAGATGCAAAGCCCTCAATTATAGGCCGTTGAGACCTTCCCCGGCCGGCCCTAAAACACCCGTACCCGCAGGACAACCTGCATGGCAATCAGCCCCAACACAAAGCCCAAACCGCCATAAATCAGGCTTTGCAGCAGCTTGTTGGTACGCTTTTGCTCATACAGCAGTTCCTCAAGCTCTCGTCGGTTGATTCCGGGGGGCGATTTCAGGTACTGGGACAGCAGGCGCGGCAAACCGGGGAGCAGCTTGGCATAAGCAGGCGCCTCCGCCTTGAGCTGCGCCAGCAATTTTTCCGGACCCACCTGTTCGAGCATCCATTTTTCGAGAAAGGGCTTGGCGGTGCTCCAAAGGTCCAGGTCAGGATCCAGCTCGCGGCCCAGGCCCTCGATGTTCAACAGGGTCTTTTGCAGCAGCACCAGCTGGGGCTGGATTTCGACATGGAAACGGCGCGAAGTCTGAAACAGCCGCATCAGCACCAGGCCCAGCGAAATTTCCCTGAGCGGCCGGTCGAAGTAGGGTTCGCAGCACGCGCGGATGGCGGCTTCCAGCTCGTCCACCCGAGTCTCGGGCGGAACCCAGCCGGATTCCAGATGCAACTCGGCCACCCGTTTGTAGTCGCGCTGGAAAAACGCGCTGAAATTCTGTGCGAGGTATTCCTTGTCGACCTCGGTCAGGGTGCCCACGATGCCGAAATCCAGCGAGATGTACCGACCGAATGTTTCCGGCGCCAGGCTGACCTGGATATTGCCGGGGTGCATGTCTGCATGGAAAAAACCGTCGCGGAACACCTGGGTGAAAAAAATGGTGACGCCGTCGCGCGCCAGTTTTTTCATGTCGACACCGGCATCGCGCAGGCGCTGGGCCTGGCTGATCGGAACGCCTTTCATGCGCTCCATCACCATGACGTCGGGCATGCAGAAGTCCCAGACCATTTCAGGGATCATCACCAGGTCGAGGTTTTGCATGTTGCGGCGCAGCTGGGCCGCATTGGCCGCCTCACGCAGCAGGTCCAGCTCGTCGTGCAGGTATTTATCGAACTCGGCCACCACCTCGCGGGGCTTGAGGCGTTTACCATCAGCAGACGCGCCTTCCACCCAGCCGGCCATCATGTGCATCAGCGCCAGGTCTTTCTCAATGGCAGGCAGCATGTTGGGCCGCAGCACCTTGACGGCCACTTCGCGGCCATTTGGCAAGGTGGCGAAATGCACCTGGGCAATCGAGGCGCTGGCTACGGGAATTTGTTCGAAGCTGGCAAAGATGCGGTCCAGCGGCCGGCCAAAGGCTTTTTCGATGATGGCGACGGCGACGGCGGACTCAAAAGGCGGCACCCGGTCCTGCAGGCGCGCAAGCTCGTCGGCGATGTCGGGCGGAAGCAGGTCGCGCCGGGTAGACATGACCTGGCCGAACTTGACAAAGATGGGGCCCAGGCTTTCAAGCGCTTCGCGCAGGCGCTCGCCACGCGGAGCCTTCAGGTTGCGGCCCAGCGAGACGATGCGGGTCAGCAAACGGATCCAGGGACGTTCGAAACTGGAGAGCACCAGCTCATCCAGGCCAAACCGGAGCACGGTCCAGACAATAAAAACACCTCTGAAGAGGCGACTCATGCAGCAGGTGCTTTCACTGGCTCGGCATCGCCGCCTGCCGCAGAAGGACCCGCCTTGGGCGCCGTTTCAGAAGGTTGGGCGCCGGAGGTTGCTGCCGCGGACGAAGGAGGAACCGACGCAAGAGGTGTACTTGCCAAAAATTGCTTGAGCCCGGCAAAGATTCGCCGCCCGGCATCGGCCACTGCATGCGCAGGAGCATCACCGATCAGCCGGGAAAGGTCCTCTTCGGCATCCCAGCGCAGGTTTTCAGCCAGCCAGCCCAGTTCGGCGGCCAGCTGCACATCACCCTCAATTTTCACCGGCGGCGGCTTGCCGGCCAGCACAGACTGCATCACGGTCAGCGGCGATTCAGTAGCCACAGCCAGCAACAGGTCCGGCTTGGCAGCGGGCTGGGCCCGGTCCACCAGGCCCGCGGGTGTCACCACCAGGTCAATCGCAAACAGGCCCCAGCGCAGATGCACCACGCGCCCCTTTTGCCGCAGCAGACGGTCCTGCGCCTGCTTTTCCTGCATCAGGACATGGTTCAGGAAGAGCACCAGCCGTTGCTGCCCCTCATCCACCACCCAGGCGGGCGGCTGAAAGCGGGTGGCAATGGATTCCAGAAAAGAAAATGGGGACGTCGTGGTATTCATACGTCCCCGATTTTGACAGCAATGTGGCCCCCACGGTCGCTCACTTCGTGTAGCTCCCTGCCCCCCGAGGGGGCCGCCCGCCTGCGGTCCGGCGAAGCCAGTCCCGCGGCTCATGCTGGCTTGAAGAATTCTTTGGGCACTACCACTGGAGGTATTTCACCAGCGGGGGCCGCGGAACCGGCTTTGCCGGGCCGCAGGCGCCGCCCCCTGAAAGGGGGGAACAGGCTACAAGAAGTGAGCCTGGACGGGGGTTATTGGAGAGCTTGCACGCCGGCGACCAGCCAGCCGCTGCCGCCGCTGCGTGGCTTGGTCATGTTCCAGACTTCGCGGAAGGGGCTGGCGCCTGCGGAGGCGTCTTCGCGGATCATGCCGGAAAACTCCACGCTGGCCATGTAGACATCGCTCAGTTCCTCGATGCCCAGCAATTGCGCATCCAGCATCACGACCTCGGTCTTGTTGACCACACCGCCGGTGTGTGACTCGCGGTCGGCGAGCTGGGTCTTGATCTGCTCGAGCATGTCGTCCGTCATCATGGCGCGCAGGTTCTGGATGTCGGAGCGATCCCAGGCATCCTGCAGCGTGACGAAGTTGGCCTTGCTGGCCTTGAGGAAGCCTTCGGCGTCAAAACCGGCCGGAACGCCCCAGGACTGCGCACCCAGCAAGGCCGAGCCGATCATGGAACCGCCTGCGGGCGCTGCCGCATCGTATTTGTTGGCATCAAAAGCCATGCTGCTGCGTTCCCAGGGGCGCGCGGATGCATCGTTGCCGACGTTCTCAGGGCTGTAGTTCTTGGGGGTGGTGGCGTTGCCCGCACCCTGGAAGGCAAAAGGCGCCTGCCCGGGCGCAGAGCCTTGCGCGCCAGCCGCTCCGCCCTTGAATTTGCGCATGATGAAGCCGATCACCAGCATGACCACCAGCGCCAGCAAGGCAAACATGATGATCTGGCCGAAGGCGCCGCCCAGGCCCAGCGATGAAGCCAGCCAGGCCAGGCCCAGACCTGCGGCCAGGCCGCCCAGCATGGCGCCCCAGGGTTTTTTGGGCGCAACAGGCGCCGGCGTTGCCGCAGGGGCCGCCGGTTTGGCGGCATTGGCGCCACCAGGCGCCGCCTCACGCTTGGTCACGTTGGACGACTGCTTGCCAAATGACGAACCACCGCCCAGTCGTTTGGCGTCAGCAGGCGCTCCCCCCAAAGTCAGGGTTAACGCAAGCGCTGCGGAAAAAATTGCCGACCAGATTTTCATATCGTCTCCTTGATCACGGTTTTGAGGCCGTTTGACTTTTCAACACTTGATTCCAACATGCAATGCCACAACTCCGCCTGTCATGTTGTGATAGTCCACATGGCCGAAACCACTTTTATGCATAAGGGCTTTCAGTTCGTCCTGGCCGGGGTGCATGCGAATTGATTCGGCGAGGTACTGGTAGCTTGAATCGTCATTGGCCACCAGCTTGCCCAACCGCGGCAACACCTTGAAGGAATACCAGTCGTAAATCTTTTCCAGCGGCTTGGCGACTTTGGAGAACTCCAGCACCAGCAGCTTGCCACCGGGCTTGAGCACGCGGTTCATCTCGCGCAGCGCATCTTCCTTGTGCGTCATGTTGCGCAGCCCGAAGGCGACCGTCACCACGTCGAAGCTCGCATCGGGAAACGGCAGATGTTCGGCGTCGCACACCAGGGTGGGCAAGCTGACACCAGCATCCAGCAGGCGGTTCCGGCCTTCGCGGAGCATCGCCTCGTTGATATCGGTATGCACCACGCGGCCCGTGCTGCCCACCTTGGGGGCAAAGGCCAGCGCCAGGTCACCCGTGCCGCCGGCGATGTCCAGCACCTGGTAGCCCTCTTTAACGTTGGCCACCAGCACCGTGTAGGCCTTCCACGCCCGATGCAGCCCCATCGACATCAGGTCGTTCATCACGTCGTACTTGGGCGCCACGGAGTCAAACACCCCGCGCACGCGGCGTGCCTTGTCTTGCTCGTCAACGGATTCAAAACCGAAATGGGTACTGCTCATACCATCAATGCTAGAGGGCAAAGGTGTAATTGCTCTCGACAACCCTGAGCTGACATGGGGCATTGCGGCTTATTGCCCGCTTTTATGCTGGAAAAACAACAGTGGCGCGAAATGCCCATTCGCCGCCGCGTCGCGGCCGCGCACCGCTCGCGCGGAATCAGTGGCTTGCACAGCCGTGGCCGCCGGGCGCGGCCATGGGTGCATCGCGCTCAACTCCGGCCGCCTGCAGGCGCCTCTGGTACTCGTCCCATAACTGGGCCTGGTCGGCGCCCAGTTTGTAGAGATAGTCCCACGAGAAGATTCCGCTCTCATGGCCATCGGAAAACACGGGCTTGACCGCGTAATTGCCAATAGGCTCAAGCTCAACCACATTCACTTCGCGCTTGCCAGTTTGCAAAATTTCCTGGCCAGGGCCATGGCCCTGCACCTCTGCCGAGGGCGAATAGACGCGCATGAGTTCAAACGGAATCCTGAACTCGGCGCCGTCGGAGAACGCGATTTCAAGAATGCGCGACTGGCTGTGAACCGTCAATGCGGTGGGCGTGGGTGAACCGGGTTGAAGGCCTGCCATGGGAAATCGCTTTCTGAAAAGAAAAGGCCGGACGCATCAGGCCTTCGTGAGGATTCGGCATTCTGGCAATAAGCCCGTTGACATCAAAGCCAGAAATTGCCCTAGACCAGCACCCGTTCGATGCCACCGTGGTTGGCCGCCTCCACATACGTGGGCAGCCACTCCTTGCCCAGGATCTGATTGGCCATTTCCACGACGATGTAATCCGCCTCGAGCAGGCCGTTTTGCAGATCGTTGCCGTAGCGCGAGAGCCCTTGCAGGCAACTCGGGCAGCTGGTGAGTATCTTGACGTTTCCCGCCTCGGCAACGGCACCCGCCTCGCGAAGCTGGGCTTCGCCCTTGCGCAGCTCTTCTTCCTTGCGAAAACGGATCTGCGTGGAAATGTCCGGCCGGGTAACGCCCAGCGTGCCCGACTCACCGCAGCAGCGGTCATTCTTGAGCACGTTGTCACCCAGCAGCGCCTTGACGGTCTTCATTGGCTCCTGCAGCTTCATCGGGCTGTGGCAGGGGTCGTGATAGAGGTAGCCAGCGCCGGGCTGGTCGGTGCGCAGGGTGATGCCTTTTTCAAGCAGGTATTCGTGGATGTCGATGATGCGGCAGCCCGGGAATATCTTGTCGAATTCGTAACCCTGCAGCTGGTCATAGCAGGTGCCGCAGCTCACCACCACCGTCTTGATATCCAGGTAGTTCAGCGTGTTGGCGACGCGGTGGAACAGCACCCGGTTGTCGGTGATGATTTTCTCGGCTTTGTCGAACTGGCCGCTGCCGCGCTGCGGATAACCGCAGCAGAGGTAACCCGGCGGCAGCACAGTTTGCACCCCCGCATGCCAGAGCATGGCCTGCGTCGCCAGGCCCACCTGGCTGAAAAGGCGCTCGGAGCCGCAGCCGGGGAAATAAAACACCGCCTCGGTTTCCGACGTGGTGCTCTTGGGGTTGCGAATGATCGGGACGTAGTCCTTGTCTTCGATGTCCAGCAGCGCACGTGCTGTCTTCTTGGGCAGGCCGCCCGGCATCTTCTTGTTGATGAAGTGGATCACCTGCTCTTTCACAGGCGCCTTGCCGACCGTGGCCGGCGGCAGCGCCGTCTGCTTGCGTGCCAGCCGGCGCATCAGGTCGTTGGCCAGGCGCTGGGCCTTGAAGCCCACGTCCACCATGGCGCTGCGCATGAACTTGATGGTCTGCGGGCTGGTGGCGTTCAGGAAGATCATGGCGGCAGCGTTGCCGGGCCGGAAAGACTTCTGCCCCATCTTGCGCAGCAGGTTGCGCATGTTCATGGAGACTTCGCCGAAATCGATGTCCACCGGGCAAGGCGTCAGGCACTTGTGGCACACGGTGCAGTGGTCGGCCACGTCTTCGAATTCTTCCCAGTGCTTGATGCTCACGCCGCGCCGGGTCTGCTCTTCATAAAGGAAAGCCTCCACCAGCAGCGAGGTGGCCAGAATTTTGTTGCGTGGGCTGTACAGCAGGTTAGCGCGCGGCACATGGGTGGCGCACACCGGTTTGCACTTGCCGCAACGCAAGCAATCCTTCACGCTGTCGGCAATGGCGCCGATGTCCGACTGCTGCATGATCAGCGACTCATGCCCCATCAAGCCGAAGCTGGGGGTATAGGCATTGGTCAAGTCGGCATGCAAGATCGGCTTAGCATCATTTTTGGACTGAAGACCGCTCCCCTCTTGCGCGAGCAGCTCCTGATTTCGTAGCAGCTTGCCTTTGTTGAAGCGCCCTTCCGGATCGACTTTTTGCTTGTATTCGGTAAAGGGCCGCAGCTCTTCGTCGGTCAGGAACTCCAGCTTGGTGATGCCAATGCCGTGTTCCCCGGAGATAACGCCGTCCAGCGAACGAGCCAGCACCATGATGCGCGCCACCGCCACATGCGCGGTCTGCAGCATCTCGTAGTCGTCGCTGTTGACGGGCAGGTTGGTGTGCACGTTACCGTCGCCGGCGTGCATGTGCAGCGCCGCCCAGACACGGCCCTTGAGCACACGCTTGTGGATGGCATTGCACTCCTCCAGGATGGGCAAAAACGCGCCGCCCGAGAAAATCGCCTGAAGCTGGGCCCGGATATCGGTTTTCCAGCTGGCGCGCAGCGAATGGTCTTGCAACTGCGGGAACATGGTCGCTACACCCGCCAGCCAGCCGGACCATAGCGCTCGTACCTCAGCTATCAGCGCCAGCGCCTGGCCCACACGGTCTTCCAGCAGTTCTGCCGAAGGAATATCGTTGGCATCGTCCGATTTGCCCAAAGGCAGGTTGCCCTTGAGGAAAAAAGCCTCCAGCTCGTCGCACAGCCGTATCTTGTTGGCCAGGCTGAGCTCGATATTGATCTGCTCGATGCCGTCGGTATATTCGGCCATGCGGGGCAGCGGAATCACCACGTCTTCATTGATCTTGAAGGCATTGGTGTGCTTGGAGATCGCGGCGGTGCGCTTGCGGTCCAGCCAGAATTTCTTGCGGGCGTCGGGGCTGATGGCGATAAAACCTTCGCCGTGGCGCGAGTTGGCAATGCGCACAACTTCCGAGGTGGCACGCGCCACCACATCGGCGTCGTCGCCGGCAATGTCGCCAAAGAGCACCATCTTCGGCAGGCCGCCGTGCTTTTTCGATTTGGTCGCATAGCCGACCGCCTTCAGGTAGCGGTCGTCCAGGTGTTCGAGCCCCGCCAGGATGGCGCCGCCGCGCTTTTGCTCGGCGAACATGAAATCCTTGATCTCGACGATGCTGGGCACCGCGTCCTTGGCATTGCCGAAAAATTCGAGGCAAACCGTGCGGGTATGTGCCGGCATGCGGTGCACGATCCAGCGCGCGCTGGTGATGAGACCGTCGCAGCCTTCTTTCTGGATACCCGGCAAGCCGCTCAGGAATTTGTCGGTGACATCTTTGCCCAGGCCTTCCTTGCGGAAAGTCTTGCCGGGAATATCCAGCCGCTCGGTGCGGATAGGCGTTTTGCCGTCGGCTTCGAAATACTGAAGATCGAAGCTGGCCATCTCGGCGTCGTGGATCTTGCCGAGGTTATGGCCCACGCGCGTGACTTCCAGCCACTCGGCCTGGGGCGTGACCATCCGCCAGGAAGCGAGGTTGTCCAGTGCGGTGCCCCACAGCACGGCCTTTTTGCCGCCTGCATTCATCGCGATGTTGCCGCCTATGCAGGAGGCTTCGGCAGAGGTCGGGTCGACCGCGAAGACGAAGCCGCCGCGCTCGGCCGCGTCGGCCACACGCTGGGTGACCACGCCGGCTTCAGTCCACACGGTAGCCACTGGCTTGTCAACGCCGGGCAACGAAACCATTTCGACCTCGGTCATGGCTTCGAGTTTTTCGGTATTGATGACAGCCGACTTCCAGGTCAACGGAATCGCCCCGCCGGTGTAGCCGGTGCCGCCACCACGCGGCACGATTGTCAGGCCAAGCTCGATACAGGCCTTGACCAGGCCGGCCATTTCGACTTCAGTGTCGGGCGTGAGCACCACAAAGGGGTATTCGACACGCCAGTCAGTCGCATCGGTGACATGTGACACCCGCGAGAGGCCGTCGAACTTGATGTTGTCTTTGAGCGTCAGCTTGCGCAGCTTGCGTTCCGTCAGGCGGCGAAGGTCGTACATCTCGCTGAAGGAGGTGTAGAAGCGGGCGACGGCGCCGCGAGCGGCGTCGAGCAGTTCGCCCACAATGGCGTCGCGCTGTTGATCTGCATCCGGGGTGCGGCGTTTTTCGACTTCAGTCAGCCGGTGCTGCAAGGCGTCGACCAGCAGCTTGCGCCGCTTGGGGTTGTCCAGCAGGTCGTCCTGCAAATAGGGGTTGCGCTGCACGACCCAGACATCGCCCAGCACTTCATACAGCATGCGCGCGGAGCGGCCGGTGCGGCGCTCGTCGCGCAGGCGGTTCAGCAAGTCCCAGGCACGCTCGCCGAGCAGGCGGATGACCACCTCCCGATCGGAAAACGAGGTGTAGTTATAGGGAATCTCGCGAATGCGGGCTTCGCCAGCCTTTGCGTCATCGGCAAAGACGTTCAATTCTTGGAGGGTAGTAGGGGCGTTCATCGTGAAAAGCCAGCGGCTTCGGACCCGTGTCCAGCGCTGTTGCCCTATATTACCGCAGCGCAACATTTACCCGTGGCGCCATGGAAGTCGTATGTGTCCTTATGGAAATCCCGCTTGTCGGGAAGCCCGCAAATCGATTAAATCGCTTGTCACAAACAGTTTTTACACTGTCCCGTTTAACGTGGCGCGCCCCGGTGCGCGTCCAATCCCAGGAGTTTTAATGAAAAACCGTCTCTCAGCATTCGCCTTCGCGGCCCTCGGCCTGTGCGCGCCGCTGGCCAGCCAGGCCCAGACCGAGATCCAGTGGTGGCATTCAATGACGGCCGTCAACGGCGAATGGGTCAATGACCTGGCCAAGCAATTCAATGAGAGCCAGAAGGAATACAAGGTAGTGCCCACGTTCAAGGGCACGTACGATGAGTCCATGACGGCGTCCATCGCGGCCTTCCGCGCCGGCAATGCGCCACATATCCTTCAGGTGTTTGAAGTGGGCACCGCCACGATGCAGGCCAGCAAGGGAGCCATCGTCCCGGTCGGCAAGATCATGCAGGACGCCGGGGAAAAGTTCGATCCGAAAGCCTACATACCCGCTGTTGCCGGCTACTACACCGCGCCGAACGGCCAGATGTTGAGCTTCCCGTTCAACAGCTCCACCACCATCTTCTATTTCAACAAGGACGCGTTCAAGGCTGCGGGCCTGCCGACCGACAAGGCCCCCGTGACCTGGCCTGAGGTCGTCAACGCCGCCGCCAAACTGAAGGCATCCGGTCACAAATGCCCCTTCACGACCGCCTGGCAGAACTGGACACAGGTGGAAAGTTTCTCGGCCTGGCACAACGTCGAGTTCGCCACCAAAGCCAACGGCCTGCAAGGCATGGATGCGCGCCTGAAGGTGGATTCGCCGCTGCACGTGCGCCACATCGAGAATCTGGCCAACATGGCCAAACAGGGGCTCTTTATCTACAAGGGCCGCGGCAACGTACCGGAAGCCAGCTTCGTGTCGGGCGAGTGCGCCATGATCAACACCTCGTCGGGCTTTTACGGCAATGTGGCGAAAAACGCCAAGTTCGCTTACGGCCTGGCCCCGCTGCCCTATTACCAGGACGTTCCCGGCGCGCCACAGAACACCGTGATCGGCGGCGCCAGCCTCTGGGTCATGTCGGGCAAGAAGCCCGCTGAATACAAGGGCGTGGCCAAATTCTTCAGTTTCATCTCGACGCCTGAAGTGCAGTCCGCCAGCCACAAGCGCACCGGTTACCTGCCTGTGACGATGGCTTCGTACGACCTGACCGAAAAGTCCGGCTTCTACAAACAGAACCCGGGCACCGACGTCGCGGTGACGCAAATGATCCGCAAGGTCACGGACAAGAGCCGCGGCATCCGTCTGGGCAACTATGTGCAGATTCGCGCGATCGAGGACGAAGAACTCGAGCAGGTCTGGAACGGCAAGAAAACGGCCAAAGAAGCGTTGGGCTCCATCGTCAAGCGCGGCAATGAGCAGCTTGAGCGCTTCCAGAAGGCCAACAAGGGCTGATCGCCCAAGAGACAGAGCAGGCCCGCACGGCGGGCTAAACTCGGCCCGCTGCGCCCTCTCCCCCTCATCGGGGAAGGCCAGGCGGGTTTTTATGTTTTAGCACTCACAAGTTTTTGCCCACTGAAGGCCCTATGGAAAAACGCGTTGTCTTTCGATCCAGCTGGCTGCCCTGGCTGCTGCTGCTGCCGCAAATGGCGGTCATCCTGGTGTTTTTCTTCTGGCCAGCGGCGCAGGCGCTTCTGCAGTCGCTGCAACAGCAAGACCCTTTCGGCACCTCCATCGAATTCGTCGGCCTGGCCAATTTTCGGCAATTGCTGGACGACCCGAGCTATGTGGAGTCGTTCAAGACGACCGCGTTTTTCTCGGTGATGGTGGCTGGCATCGGCATCAGCCTGTCACTGTTGCTGGCGGTGTTTGCCGACCGCATCGTGCGCGGCGGCATGTTCTACAAAACCATGCTCGTGTTGCCCTACGCGGTTGCCCCGGCTGTGGCGGCCGTGCTGTGGGTGTTCATGTTTTCTCCCTCGCTGGGCGTGGTCGCCTACGCGCTGGGCAAGATAGGCATCAACTGGAATCATCTGCTCGACTCCGGCCATGCCATGACGCTGATCGTGATGGCCTCGGTGTGGAAGCAGATTTCCTATAACTTCCTGTTTTTTCTGGCGGGCCTGCAGTCGATTCCCAAGTCACTGATCGAAGCCGCCGCCATTGACGGTGCGAAACCCTGGCGCCGCTTCTGGACCATCCAGTTCCCGTTGCTGTCGCCCACGACCTTCTTCCTGCTGGTCATCAACGTGGTCTATGCCTTCTTCGACACGTTTGCCATCGTCGACGCCGCCACACAGGGCGGGCCGGGCAAGGACACGGCCATCCTGGTCTACAAGGTGTATTACGACGGCTTCAAGGCCATGGACCTGGGCGGCTCGGCTGCGCAGTCGGTGGTATTGATGGTGATCGTGGTGGCGCTGACCGTAATTCAATTCCGCTACGTCGAGAAAAAGGTTCAGTACTGATGACGCCCCCACGCTTTTCATTTCATGTAATGCGCGAGGCCTTGCAGGCCGCGACTCGCGAGACGCTTCGCCTCTGTCGCCCGTCCAAGCCTGCGCAGGCAGGCTTGGAGCTGCGGGCTCCAGCCCCTCGGGGGCGCTTTTTTCCTTGGGGCGGCCCGGCGGAAAAACATGTCTATCCCTCACACATACAGTTCAAGGTGAACGCCAATGGTTGAAAAACGCGGAACCCACGGCATCCTCGCCCACGTCATCGTGATCCTGGGCGTCTTTATCGTCGCCTTCCCCCTCTACCTGGCTTTCGTGGCCTCGACCCACACGGCGCAGGAAATCGTGCAGGCGCCCATGCCGCTGCTGCCGGGCACCAACATGATCGACAGCTACAAGGCGGCGCTGTTCGGGCGCGAATCCGCCGTCGGCTCCAATGCACCGGTGGCGCACATGATGTGGGTCAGCTTCGTCACGGCGATGGTGATCGCGATCGGCAAGATCACGATCTCGCTGCTGTCGGCATTCGCCATCGTGTACTTCCGCTTCCCCTTCAAGAAGACCTGCTTCTGGGCCATTTTTGTGACGCTGATGCTGCCGGTGGAAGTGCGCATTCTGCCCACCTACAAGGTGCTGTCGGATCTGAACATGCTCAACACCTATGCGGGCCTGACGGTACCGCTGATTGCCTCGGCCACGGCGACTTTCTTGTTCCGCCAGTTCTTCCTGACGGTGCCTGACGAGCTCACCGAAGCCTCACGCATGGATGGCGCCAGCCCCATGCGCTTTTTCTTCGACGTGCTGCTGCCGCTGTCGAAGACTTCGATCGCCGCGCTTTTTGTCATCCAGTTCATCTACGGCTGGAACCAGTACCTCTGGCCGCTGCTGGCCACGACGAGTGAAGACATGTACCCGGTCGTCGTGGGCATCAAACGCATGATCGCCGGCGGTGACGGCCAGAACGAATGGAACGTGGTCATGGCCACTGCAATTTTGGCGATGCTGCCGCCCGCCCTCGTGGTGGTGCTGATGCAGAAATGGTTCGTCAAGGGCCTGGTCGACACCGAAAAATAGAGCCAGCCCAAACCAGCCAAGAACAACCAAGACACAACGGAAATACAGACATGGCATCCCTTTCATTCAATAACGTCATCAAGCGCTACGGTTCCGGCAAGGACGCACTGCAAGTGCTGCACGGCGTGAACGCCGAGATCAACGACCACGAGTTCATCGTCATCGTCGGGCCCTCGGGTTGCGGCAAGTCCACCCTGCTGCGCATGGTGGCCGGGCTGGAGGAAGTCAGCGACGGGCAGATCTCCATTGGCGGCAAGGTCGTCAACGAGCTGGAACCTTCCGAGCGTGACATCGCGATGGTGTTCCAGAACTACGCGCTCTACCCGCACATGAGCGTATTCGACAACATGGCTTACGGCCTGAAGATCGCCAAGGTGCCCAAGGATGAGATCAAGACGCGCGTCGACAAGGCCGCCAAAATCCTGGAGCTGGGCCACCTGCTGGACCGCAAGCCCCGCGCGCTCTCGGGCGGACAGCGCCAGCGCGTGGCCATGGGCCGCGCCATCGTGCGCCAGCCGCAGGTGTTTTTGTTTGACGAGCCGCTATCCAACCTGGACGCCAAACTGCGCGTGCAGACGCGTCTTGAAATTCAGAAGCTGCACCGCGAACTCGGCATCACATCCCTCTTCGTCACGCATGATCAGGTCGAAGCCATGACGCTGGCCCAGCGCATGATGGTGATGAACGCCGGCCGCATGGAACAGTTCGGTACGCCCGAAGAGGTTTACAACCGGCCCGCCACCACCTTTGTGGCCAGCTTCATGGGCTCGCCTCCCATGAATTTGCTCAAGCAGGCCCCGAATGCCGACTTCGGCGGCAAGCCCGGCGCCATTCTGGGCATACGCCCCGAGCACCTGACGGTGGGTCCCACCGGCTGGGCAGTGCAGGTCGACACGATCGAAATGCTGGGCGCCGAGCGCCTGTTGTACTGCCGCATGGGCAGCGAAGCCATCATCGTGCGCACCGACGAAAGCCTGTCAACGGCACCCGAGATCGGTGCGACCATCCACGTTACGCCGCGCGCAGATCGCCTGCACTGGTTTGACTCGGAAACGGGCAAACGGATCTAATTTCCGGCTTTCGTCTCGTCTCCACAGGTCCTGAGCACACCCATGACAAACCCCGTATCAGCTGCCAACTGGCCCTACCCGCGCTGGGTAGCGCATCGCGGCGCCGGCAAGCTGGCGCCGGAAAACACCTTGGCCTCCTTCATGTTGGGCGCCAGCCATGGCTACCGCATGTTTGAGTGCGACGTGAAACTGAGCGCCGACGGCGTTCCCTTTTTGCTGCACGACGCCACGCTGGAGCGCACCAGCAACGGCAAAGGTGTGGCTGGCGAGTTAAGTTGGGAGGCGCTGGCCAAGCTTGACGCCGGCGGCTGGCATTCCCCGGCGTTTGCCGCGGAGGGCCTCGCCAGCTTTGAGCGCATCGCCCGCTTTTGCCTGGACAAGGGCTACTTCCTCAATATCGAGATCAAGCCCACACCGGGCATCGACAGTCACACCGGCACCGTGGTGGCCAACGAAGCGGCCCGGCTGTGGCAGGGCCAAGCCATTCCCCCACTGCTGACGTCCTTCCAGCCGCTGTCGCTGGAGGCGGCTCGAAATGCCCAGCCCCAGTTGCCACGCGGCCTGCTGCTCGACCAACTCCCCGCCAACTGGCTGGAAACAGCGGCTCAGCTGGGCTGCGTGGCCATCGTCTGCAACCACAAACTCTGGAACGCCGATACGGTGGCCCAGGCCAAAAAAGCCGGCTTCAAGTTGCTGAGCTATACGGTGAATGACGAAGCGAACGTGCAGCGGCTGCTGGCCCTGGGCACCGACGGCATCATCACCGACGCAGTGAACGTCTTCAAGCCCGATTTGTAGTCGCTATTCGAAGGGACTTTAGAAATTCAATTACCGGGTGCAGGGCAAGGCGCACGGAGCGCAGGACACCGGAATGCACTTGGGTGCATGAGGATTCCGAGCAGCGCGCAACGCAGCCATGCGCCCGGCAATTGGATTTATAGAACCCCTTCAGGCCCGCCAGGCGCCCAGCAAAACCCACTGGCAGACGGCCGCGCCGACCACCATGGCGGCATACGTCAGCATCTTCCCGTCATGGCCGAAGAACACAAGCCCGGCCACCAGCACCACCACGTTTGCTACAAAAACAATAGCTGCTTGCGCATACCAGGTCTGGGCTAAAGGCATTTTTGATCTAAATAATCCACCCATAAGCTGAGTTGCCAGCACCAGCAGCAGGGCCACCGCGGCGGCCGGCAGGACAAGATTGAGCAGGTGGTTCGCCAGCAGGTAAAAGGTCATGCGCGTAGGGATAGTTAAAAACTCGCCTGGCTTCAGAGCAAATCCAAAACAAGCTTCAAAACGGCCAAAAAAAGGACTATCAGGGCGATTGTCCGGCCTTTGTACCGTCCTGACCGCTTCAATTTTATAATCGGAGGATGTCAGTCTGGGCCCTTGGGCTAAACCACAACACCGCACCGCTCGATTTGCGCGGCCGGTTCGCCTACGCCCTGGACCAGGTCGAGCCCACTTTGCGCGGTTTGCGCGAGTCGCTGGCCCGCCAGCCCGAGGCCACGCTGCTCTCTACCTGCAATCGCACTGAGATTTACTGCGCTGGCGAAAAGAACGACCTGGACCACACGCTGGACTGGCTGGCGCACAGTGGCGGCGTCTCGCCCGCCTTGCTGCGCTCACATGCCTATACCCTGCACGACGATGCAGCGGCCCGTCATGCTTTTCGCGTGGCCAGCGGGCTCGATTCCATGGTGCTGGGCGAGCCCCAGATTTTGGGCCAGATGAAGGACGCCGTGCGCGCCGCCGAAGACGCGGGCGCCATGGGCACCACCTTGCACCAGCTGTTCCAGCGCTCCTTTGCCGTGGCCAAGGAAGTGCGCAGCAGCACCGAAATCGGCGCGCACAGCATCAGCATGGCGGCGGCCAGCGTGCGGCTGGCCGGCCAGCTGTTTGAAGACCTCGGCGACATCAAGGTGCTGTTTGTCGGCGCCGGCGAGATGATTGACCTCGCGGCTACCCACTTCGCCGCCAAAAACCCCAAAGCCATGGCCATCGCCAACCGCACGCTGGAGCGCGGCGAGAAGCTGGCCGGCCGCTTCGGCGCCGAAGTGATGCGCCTGGCCGATTTGCCCAGCCGCCTGCATGAGTTCGACGCCGTGATCAGCTGCACCGCCAGTACGCTCCCCATCATCGGCCTGGGCGCGGTCGAGCGCGCCGTCAAGCTGCGCAAACATCGCCCGATGTTCATGGTCGACCTGGCCGTGCCGCGCGACATCGAACCCGAAGTCAAGGCCCTGCCCGACATCTACCTCTACACGGTGGACGACCTGGCCCACGTGGTGCAGACCGGCAAGGACAGCCGCAAGGCCGCCGTGGCGCAAGCCGAGGTCATCATCGACGCGGGCGTGCAGAACTTCATGCACTGGCTGGGCCAGCGCCGCAGCGTGCCGCTGATCCAGCAGCTCAATGCGCAGACCGACGAGTGGCGCGCTGCCGAAATCGTGCGGGCCAAAAAGCTGCTGGCCCGGGGCGAGCCCATCGACACGGTGCTGGACGCGCTGACCCGCGGCCTCACCCAGAAAATGCTGCACGGCGCGCTGGCCGAGCTGCATGCGGGCGACGCCAACAGCCGCGAAGCCACGGCACAGACCGTATCCAGGCTGTTTTTGCGCGGCCAGCTGCCCAAAATCCAGTCCGACGACAAAGAGCGTTAGCGGCCGCCAAGGCACTGACTTCCTGTGCCGGCCACAGCCGGTTGCTCCGCTGACGGAGCGTCGTTGTTGACGGCCTTCCGGCCCCCTTTTTCCAGTCCTCCATTCCCATGAAACCTTTTCTTCGCCAAACCCTGGACCGCCAGCTGCTGCGGCTGCACGAGCTGGACGCGCTGCTGTCTGCCAGCGACGTGGTCAGCGACCTGGACCGCTTCCGTTCGCTGACCCGGGAGCACGCCGAAGCCAGCGTGATCGCCGACCAGTACTTGCGGCTCACCAGTCGCGAGGCCGACCTCGGCAGTGCTGAAGGCATGCTGACTGAAGCCAAAGATGACCCGGAAATGGCTGCGATGGCGGAGGAAGAAATCGCCGCCGCCAAAGCCGATATCGCGAAGATCGACGAGGCCCTGCAGCTGATGTTGATTCCGAAGGACCCGGACGACGCGCGCGCGGCTTTCATCGAAATCCGTGCCGGCACCGGCGGTGATGAATCAGCGCTGTTCGCCGGTGACCTGTTCCGGATGTACACCCGCTTTGCCGAACGCAACCGCTGGCAGGTGGAAATCATCAGTGAATCCTCCAGCGAACTGGGCGGCTACAAGGAGGTCGTGCTGCGCATTGACGGCGCCACGGACGCCCTGGGCGTCGGTGTGTACGGCAAGCTGCGATTTGAGTCAGGCGGCCACCGCGTACAGCGCGTGCCCGCCACCGAAACGCAAGGTCGCATCCACACCAGCGCCTGCACGGTGGCCGTGATGCCGGAGCCGGACGAAGCCGTAGCCATCCAGATCAACCCGGCCGACCTGCGTATTGACACGTACCGCGCCAGTGGTGCCGGCGGCCAGCACATCAACAAGACGGATTCGGCCGTGCGCATCACGCACATTCCGACCGGCATCGTGGCGGAATGCCAGGAAGGCCGGAGCCAGCACAGCAACAAGGCCCAGGCGCTCAAGGTACTCACCGCACGCATCCACGAAAAAGACCGCTCCGAGCGCGCCGCCAAAGATGCCGCCCTGCGCAAGGGGCTGGTGGGCACAGGCGACCGCAGCGACCGCATCCGCACCTACAACTTCCCGCAGGGGCGGTTGACCGACCACCGCATCAACCTGACGCTGTACAAGCTTCTGGCCATCATGGAAGGCGACCTGGGCGATGTGGTCACGGCCCTGCAGGTGGCGCGCGGCGCCGAGCTGCTGGCGGAGCTTGAGACCGCCAACAATGGCGCCTGAACATCAGCAGTTGAGCAACAAAAAGGCCTCCAGCCCAATCAGGATGTGCGCAAGCAGCTACTATTTTCATAGCACTTCAAGGGGGTTCAGTTGAGCGGGCTTACCTGCGCGCAAGCCCTGGCTGCCGCCCAGGCATTGGGGCTGGACCGCCTGGATGCCCAGTTGTTGTTGTTGCATGCGCTGGGCAAACCGGAGCATGCCCGCGCCTGGCTGCTGGCCCACGATACGGACGAGCTGGCAGAAGATGCCGCGCAGCGTTTCCAGGCGCTGTGCCTGCGCCGCGCCAGCGGAGAACCGCTGGCTTACATCGTGGGCAGCAAGGAGTTTTTCGGCCTGACGCTTCAGGTGGATGCCCGTGTGCTGGTACCGCGCCCCGACACCGAAACGCTGGTGAGCTGGGCGCTTGAGCTGCTGCAGGTGCCCGGCGCACCGGCCGACCCGCGAATTCTGGACCTTGGCACGGGCAGCGGGGCCATTGCCCTGGCCATTGCCCACAGCCTGCCCAAGACGGGCCGACAGGGCCGCGTGACGGCGGTGGATGCGAGTGCGGACTCGCTGGATGTCGCCCGGGATAATGCGACCCGCCTGAACCTGGAGATCGATTTCATTCAAAGTCACTGGCTGCAGGAAGTTAGCGGACACTTTCACCTGATCGCCAGCAATCCGCCTTACATTGCCAGCGCTGACCCACATCTGGCTGCCCTGATTCACGAGCCCCTGGCCGCCCTGACTGCCGGCCCGGACGGGCTGGAGGACATCCGGGAGATCACCCGGAAGGCGCCCGCCAGCCTGCTGCCAGGCGGCTGGCTGTTGCTGGAGCATGGCTACGACCAGGCAGAAGCCGTGCGGTCACTGCTGGCGCAAGAGGGCTTTGTACAGGTTCAGAGCCGGCGCGACCTGGCGGGCATCGAACGCTGTTCTGGCGGGCTGTGGCCGGGCGAACGATGAATCCACACGGGAAATCAAACGGCAGGATAATCGGGAGGTTGAATTCTGGTTTCCAGATTCCATGTATTTGAAACAGCCTCGCCGAAACGCGTTTTTCGGCCCGGTACAGGCGCTTCGGCCCACACCCCAAAAGGATTCACCATGAGCACGACAGACCCTACCCAGCAACGCATCGCCGAAATCGTCAAATCGAGCGATGTGGTCCTTTTCATGAAAGGCACGGCCCAATTCCCGATGTGCGGTTTTTCCGGCCGTGCCATCCAGGTGCTGAAGGCCTGCGGCGTGAACAAGCCCGCCACCGTGAACGTGCTGGAAGACGAGGAAATCCGCCACGGCATCAAGGAGTTCAGCAACTGGCCGACCATTCCACAGCTCTACGTGAAAGGCGAGTTCATCGGCGGCTCGGACATCATGATGGAGATGTACCAGAACGGCGAGCTGCAACAGGTGCTGGGAACCCCCACCACCAACTGAGCGTTGCAGGCGTTGTGCCGGCTTTGCACCGGCGCCATCGATGGATCAGCGCGTGTAGCCCGCGCAGGCGCCTGCATCTACCGCGCCCTTGCATTCGCGTTTGAGCCGGGCATCGCGCTGGCCGGGTGTCTCGCCGGACCCTGAGATGAATTTGACTTTGCCGCCTGAATTTACCGCACCGGATTGAGCGGCGGTCTTCTTGGTTTTTTTGGCCTTGGCGGGCTTTACCCCATCCTGGGCCGATTGAGCCTGCACATTACCGCCCAGCAGCGCCATGGCCAAGACGGCAGCCAGCGCATTGCAAAAATTCCTGTTCATACTTTTTCCTCCCTTTTTATTCTTTCGCAAACGCAGGTGACACCGCGTTTCGCCTCAAGCTTTATTGCAGCTTGGGGTCGCCAAATTGTTCATCATCAGGTGGCACATCCGCCGGCAGGCGGAACCCTTCGCTGGCCCAGGCGCCCAAGTCTATGTTCTTGCAACGCTCGCTGCAAAATGGGCGAAAAGGGTTGCTGGGTGCGTAAATGCTTTCACCGCCGCAGCCCGGGCATACGACCCGTTTGAGGGGCGGGGAATCGTTCTTCATCGCAGGCATGTTTGTAGACAGGTCTGGGGATCAATCGGGTGTGATGGCGGGGAGGCTGCAAGTCCTGAAATCAGGAGCAAAGCGTCAGCTCAAACGCAGAATCTTCGGTGCTGGCGTGCAGCCGGTCGTCACTGCCGTGACGCATGAGGCGCACCGACACAATCAGCCGGTTACCGCTGATTTCGGGAATCAGCCCCAGAGCCGGGTCTATCCGCAGGCGCAACAGCTGGAAGGTACGCCCCTGCGGCAACGTCTGCTGGTATTGCCCGCCGGGCGCCACCACTTTTTGAGGCGCCCCGGAGTCACGCAACAGCGTTAGCAGTACACGTATGGATTCGGCCAGCGGCACCAGCGGTGTGATCCAGCGCTGCAGGTCTTGCTGGCGTGTTTCGGTGTCCAGGTGTTGCCATGCATAGTAGGCCGGCAAATCAAACTCACAGGTCCCGCCCGGGATGCCGACACGGCTGCGAATGCTCATCAGCCAGTCGTTTTCCGTCAGGGAATGACCGGCTTTGCCCGGCAGGTTGTTCAAGGCGGAAAAACAGCCCTCAAGCTGGCCGGTCACCTCGTCCAGAACGGCTTCGGAAATGGCCGGGTTGCCGCGGTAGCCGTTGAGGACATGTTTTTGCTTCTCAAGGTCCTTGAGCACGTCGGTCTTCAGGTCGGCCCGCGCGCCGACATCCATGATTTCAAAAATGGTCGTGATCGCGTAATGATGATCCGTCGGGCTCTCACGCTCCACCAGTTCACCGAGACGGCGAAACAGGTGCTCAAGTCGCAGGTAAGTGCGTATTCGTTCGTGAAAAGGATACTCGTAAAGGATCACAGCGCTAGATTTCGTCAGCTTTGAATGAGGAGGTTTGTTTGCGCATCATAGCCCGAAGCGCCTGGCAAGCTGTCGGACCAGGGCTTCCAGGCTCGCCAGAGACAAGCCATCGTTATAGAGGCATATGTCAGCCGCAGACAGGCGCTGCGCGCGGCTTGCCTGGCCAGCCATGATTTTCTCCACAACCTCCCGTGGCCAGCCGTTTCGGGTCATCACGCGGTCAATCTGGGTCACCTCGCTGCAATCCACAACCAGAACCTGGTCAAGCTGCTGTCGCCATCGTCCCGACTCCACCAGCAACGGGACGTCAAAAATGACACAAGCACTGCCGCCCGCGACCGCCTGCTCATATTGATGCAGGGTTTCCCGGCTTACCCAGGGGTGCACGATGGACTCGAGCCTGCGCCGTGCAGACGGGTCGTCAAAGACCAGCTGCCGCATCCGTTCCCTGTGCATGGCGCCTTCGGGGGTGATCAGTTCTCCGCCGAACAGCGCTGCAATTTCCGGCACAGCCGCCCCACCGGCTGCCGTGACCGCACGGGAGATGGCATCAGCATCCACCAACGCCGCGCCGTGAGCAACCAGAATACCGGCAAGCGTGCTTTTACCGCTGCCTATGCCACCGGTCAGTCCAATACGCAGGGCTGCACGGGACATGGCATCACAAGCCCACAAATCGCAAAATGGATTGCGGCCCAAAAATCATGGCCGTGAAACCCGCACCGGCCAGGAAAGGTCCAAAGGGCACATAACCGCCCTCGCGCAAGCCGGTGGAGAACTTCAACGCAATACCTATGACAGCACCAATCACCGAAGCCATCAGGATCATGGGAACCAGCGCAGGCCAGCCGAACCAGGCACCGAGTGCGGCGAAAAGCTTGAAGTCGCCATAGCCCATGCCCTCCTTGCCGGTGGCCAGTTTGAAGGCCCAGTACACGAGCCATAGAGACAGGTAGCCAGCGACGGCACCCCATAAGGCCGTTGGCAGGCTAACCGAAGGGTTCCACTGCAGGGCGGCAACGATCAGGCCGGCCCACAGCAAAGGCAAGGTGATATCGTCCGGCAGCAGCGTGGTGTCCCAGTCGATCATCGCCAGGGCCAGCAGTGCGGCCGAAAAGCCGCACCAGCCCAGCGCAGTCAGCGACCAGCCCCAACGCCACACACAAAAGAAGAACAAGGCGCCCGTCACTGCCTCCACGACGGGGTAGCGCATACCGTAGGGCGAGCCGCATACCGAACACTTGCCTCGCAGGAACACATAACTGACCACCGGAATGTTCTCGTACCAGCGGATGGCATGGCCGCAACTGGAGCACCGTGAGCGTGGCACCAGCAGATTGAACTTGTCGGAAGGTTCTGCTGCATGCCCAGCCAGTTCCGCGCATTCCTGCGCCCACTGCCGCTCCATCATTTTGGGGAGGCGGTAAATCACAACATTCAGGAAACTGCCAATCAGCAGGCCCAGGATGCCGGCCAGCGACGCATCAAACGCCGGGCCCATACCCGTACCCATCAAACGACTTGACCCAGCTTGAAAATGGGCAGGTACATCGATACCACGATGCCGCCAATAAGGGTACCCAAAAACACAATGATGATGGGCTCCATCAGGCTCGAAAGGCCGGCCACCATCTCGTCGACTTCCGCCTCATAAAAGTCGGCGGCCTTACCGAGCATGTGATCGACGGAGCCGGATTCCTCACCAATGGCGCACATCTGCAACACCATGGTCGGGAACAGATTCGCATTGCCCATCGCGGCGGTCAGGCTGGTGCCCGTGGAGACTTCCTGCTGGATTTTTTCGGTGGCATCGGCATAGAGGGAGTTACCAGACGCTCCACCGACGGAATCCAGCGCTTCAACCAATGGAACGCCGGCGGCAAACATGGTGGACAAGGTACGGGTCCATCGGGCAATGCACGATTTTTCAATCAGGGAGCCAAAGACAGGCACCTTGAGCAAGGCTCTGTCCATGAACTTCTGCATTTTTTCGTTGCGCTTCCAGGCCTGGAAGAAAAAGTAAAGGCCACCACCGATGCCGCCAAAAATGAGCCACCAATAGGCTACGAAGAATTCACTAACGGCAATCACAAACAGCGTTGGTGCCGGCAAGTCAGCGCCAAAAGATTTAAACACTTCCTTGAAAGCCGGGATCACAAAAATCATGATGACCGCGACCACCACAAAGGCCACAATCACCACCGAAATGGGATACATCAGGGCCGACTTGATTTTCGATTTGATGGCTTCCGTTTTCTCCATGTAGACCGCAAGGCGGTCCAGCAGGGATTCCAGAATACCTGCAGCTTCACCGGCCTCGACCAGATTGCAGTACAGCGCATTGAAATACATCGGGTATTTGCGAAAAGCCGCGCTCAAGGAGGTACCGGTTTCCACGTCAGTGCGCACATCGTTGAGAAGCTTGGTGACGCTGGCGTTCGGATTGCCGCGACCCACAATATCAAACGACTGCAAAAGCGGAACGCCCGCTTTCATCATCGTAGCCAGCTGGCGGGTAAAGATAGCGATATCCCTCGGCCTGATCTTCTTGCCGGAGCGCATGCTGCGCTTTTTGATCTTGGTGGGCAAAACGCCCTGGCGGCGCAGGGAAGCCTTGACCTGGTTTTCTCCGGCGGCCCGGGTTTCGCCCCGAACCTGTTTGCCGCCGCGGTCTTTGCCCTCCCACTCAAAAACAAATTCCTTGACGCCTTTGACAGATGCTGCAGTTGCCATGATGGTTTTCTCGTTTTATCGATGGCCCAAGCCACCTTTCGCTACAGACGCCGATTAATCAGCACTTTGCGTGAGCAAATTTAAACATTCGTGCAACCCAAAACCTCTTCCAGTGAGGTCATTCCGAGTTTAACTTTTTGCAATCCGGACTGGCGCAGGCTTCGGACCCCTTCGAGTTCAGCCTGCGCAGCGATTTCAAGCGCACTTCCGTCGCGAAGGACAATACGCTGGATTTCCTCGGAAATCGGCATCACCTGATAAATACCGACACGCCCCTTGTAACCATTTGTGCACATGGAGCAACCCACAGGCCGATACGGCGTCCACGAGCCGTCGACGTCATCCTCTTTGAAACCGGCCTCCAGCAATGTCTCGCGAGGGATATCAGCAGGAGACTTGCAGTTGGGGCAAAGCCGGCGCGCAAGGCGCTGGGCCGTGATCAGGATCACGCTTGAGGCAATATTAAAAGGAGCAATGCCCATGTTGCGCATACGCGTCAACGTGGTGGGTGCGTCGTTCGTATGCAGCGTGGACATGACCATGTGGCCGGTCTGCGCGGCCTTGATGGCGATATCAGCCGTTTCAAGATCGCGAATCTCACCGACCATGATGATGTCCGGATCCTGCCGCAAAAAGGCTTTGAGCGCGACAGAAAAAGTCATGCCGGCCTTGTCATTCATGCTGACTTGGTTGACACCGGGCAATGTGATTTCGGCGGGATCCTCAGCGGTGGCAATGTTGACACCCGGCTTGTTCAGAATATTCAGGCAGGTGTACAGCGACACGGTTTTACCGGAACCCGTGGGCCCCGTCACCAGCACCATGCCGTAGGGTCGCTGAATGGCGGCCATCAGGCGCTCTTTTTCAATCGTTTCATACCCCAGTGCATCAATGCCCAGCTTGGCGCTGCTCGGATCCAGAATACGGATAACGATTTTTTCGCCATACATGGTCGGCAAGGTGCTCACCCGGAAATCGATGACCCGGTCGGGGCCGATCTTGAGTTTCATTTTGCCGTCTTGCGGTACGCGTTTTTCCGAGATATCCAGCTTGGAGATAACCTTGATGCGCGCGGCGAGCTTTTCCTTGATGGCGACCGGTGGTGACGCGATTTCGCGCAATTCGCCGTCCACCCGGAAGCGCACCCTGTAGGTATGCTCAAACGGCTCGAAATGCAGGTCGGAAGCGCGCATGCTGAAAGCATCAAGCAGCATCTTCTGGAGAAATTTGACAACCGGAGCGTCCTCAACTTCGGAGACACCCGCTTCATCTTCGGTTGCGCCAGAATCCACACTGGTTTCATCAAACTCAAAGTCATCGCCGATGATGCTTTCCATCGCCTCAGAGGCGCTGGTGTTGGATACTTCCGACAGCTTGGACAGCTTGTCGTATTCGGCGATGACCCAGTCGACCCCCATCTGGGTGGAAAACTTGATTTTTTCGGCCGCCTCCTGGTCAGATGGATCTGCCGTTGCAACAATCAGCCGGTTATTGCGTTTGCTCAGAACAACGATACGGTACGTTGCACAGATTTTGGAATCGAGCAGTCCCTTGGGCAGGCGCTGTATGTCTATGGCGTCCAGGTCAAGCAAAGGCGCCGCGAAGGCGGTCGACATGGTGTGCGCCAAGTCAGACGCGGAAACCGCTCCGGAGCCCGTCAGTTCGGCGATGAAGCTGGTGCGCCCCGTTTGGGCTTTGCGAAAGATGTCTTCAGCAGCCTTTTGACCCAGCTTCCCCGCAACCACCAAGGCCCGACCCAGACCTGGCAATGCCATGGATGGTGGTTGGTTAATAGCAGTGTCGACAGCGGCCATGGATTCTCTGGATAGGCTTAAATAGGTATCATCGCTTATAGATTACAAGGTGTAAATCGAAAACGCGCCAGAGGCCTGCCCGGCGTTGGAAGTATGCGAAGAAACGCACACATACGGCCAAGGCCAGGATATTTTTGGTCGGGGTGAGAGGATTCGAACCTCCGGCCTCTACGTCCCGAACGTAGCGCTCTACCAGGCTAAGCTACACCCCGATCCGGCAGCCGTCAGAAACGCCTTTCCAGCAATTGGGAGGCCAGCTGCATCAGGGCATTACTGTAAATGTTTTGGGGCAGGGCCTGCAAGGCATTCAGCGCGCGCTGTGCTTCTACAGCCGCAGCATCCCGGGTGGCCTGCAGCGCTCCGGTCTGTTGCACGATGGCGATGATCTGTGTCATCTGGTCCGTGCCACCCGTCTCAATTGCCTGCCGGATGGTCGTACGCTCAGCCCCGGTACCTCGCTGCATGGCGATGATCAGCGGAAGTGTCGCCTTGCCTTCGCGTAAATCGTCGCCCAGGTTCTTCCCCATCTCAGACACATCCCCGTCGTAGTCCAGCACGTCGTCGATCACCTGGAATGCGGTGCCCAGTGCCTGGCCGTAGTCTGCGCAGCTTTGCTCAATGGCTGGCGGCGACTGGGCCAGCAAGGCCGCCAGGCGGGCGCTGGCTTCGAACAGCTTGGCCGTCTTGGAGCGGATCACCCGGAGGTAGCCCTCCTCCGACAGTGTCGCGTCGTGCATGTTCATAAGTTGCAGCACCTCGCCCTCGGCGATCACGTTGGTTGCCTCGGCAAGGGTTTGCATGACACGCATATCGCCAGCTTCGACCATCATCTGGAAGGCCCGGGAATACAGAAAATCACCCACCAGAACGCTGGCAGGGTTGCCAAAGGCTTCGTTGGCGGTTGCTCGCCCGCGGCGCAACGTGGACTCGTCCACCACATCATCATGCAGAAGCGTTGCGGTATGGATGAACTCGACGACGGCGGCGAGGTTGTAGCGCTGAGCCTCTTTGTATCCCAAAGCGCCGCACATCAAAAGCAACAGAGCCGGCCGCAACCGCTTGCCGCCGGCCGCAACGATGTACCGGGAGACCTGGCTTACAAGGGGCACCTCGGACTTCAGGCGAAGCTCGATGACGGCGTCCATTCCCCGCATGTCGTCTGCAATCAGGGCGAGGGCTGCGGCGGTGCTTGAAGAATTGGCAGACAAAAGGCGGATCCAGACGTAAGTTTGGGCAGATTATAGGAAGACCCCCGCCCGCCATACCCGGCCCAGTCCCCACATTCGGCCCGAAAAAGCCCGGAAAACGGGCGGCTGGCCAATTTTGGCCCGGCATGCTAGAATATTGGGCTCTGCGGAAATCCGTCTGCAGAACTCAATAAAGAGGTCTTACATGTACGCGGTCATAAAAACCGGTGGCAAACAATACAAGGTTGCTACTGGAGAAAAAATTAAAGTAGAACAGATTGCTGCGGACGTAGGCCAAGAGATCGTTATTGACCAGGTATTGGCTGTCGGCACCGGCAGCACAATCACGGTTGGTACGCCCTTGGTGTCCGGCGCCACTGTTACAGTCACTGTCCTTTCCCAGGGTAGGCACGACAAGGTTCGCATTTTCAAAATGCGCCGTCGCAAGCACTACCAAAAGCGTCAGGGCCACCGGCAAAACTACACGGAACTGCAAATCGGCGCCATCGCCGGTTGAACAGGGACGTACCAGGAGTAACGAAAAATGGCACAGAAAAAAGGCGGCGGCTCTACGCGAAACGGGCGTGATTCACAGCCCAAAATGCTCGGCGTCAAGAAATTTGGCGGTGAAGTCATTAACGCAGGCAGCATCATCGTGCGCCAGCGCGGCACCAAGTTCCACCCAGGCGTCAATGTCGGCATCGGCAAGGACCACACGCTGTTCGCGCTGGTTGACGGCTCGGTCTCGTTTTCCATCAAGGGTGCGCTGAACAAGCACACCGTGAATGTGACCCCGGCGTAAGCTGATCACTTCGATAAGTCACTTCGACTGAAACGAAGCCCCGACCTGTCGGGGCTTTTTTGTTTGTAAACTTGATCTCCGGCCCCTGACGCCCCCTGTTTTAACCGCAGCACTCCATCATGAAATTTGTTGACGAAGCCTTTATTGACATTGCCGCAGGCGATGGCGGGAGTGGCTGCGTCTCCTTCAGCCACGAAAAGTACAAGGAGTTCGGCGGCCCAAACGGCGGCGACGGCGGACGCGGCGGTCATGTGTACGCGGTGGCCGACATCAACCTGAACACGCTGGTGGACTTCCGGTTTTCACGCCGCCACGAGGCCCGTAACGGCCAGCATGGCATGGGTTCGGACATGTTCGGCGCCAAGGGCGACGACATCATCCTGAAGATGCCGGTCGGAACCATCCTGACCGATGGCGAAACCGGGGAAGTACTTTACGAATTGCTGGTTCCCGGTGAACAGGTGCTGATCGCCAAGGGCGGCGACGGCGGCTTCGGCAACCTGCGCTTCAAAAGCTCGACCAACCGCGCGCCACGCAGCAAGACACCCGGCTGGCCCGGCGAGCGCAAGAGCCTCAAGCTCGAACTCAAGGTACTGGCCGACGTCGGCTTGCTGGGCATGCCCAATGCCGGCAAGTCCACCTTCATTTCGGCCGTGTCGAACGCGCGCCCGCGCATTGCAGACTACCCTTTCACCACCCTGCATCCCAACCTCGGCGTGGTACGCGTGGGCCCGGAACAAAGCTTCGTGGTGGCCGATCTGCCCGGCCTTATCGAGGGTGCTTCGGAAGGCGCCGGCCTGGGCCACCTGTTCCTCCGGCATCTGCAGCGCACCCGCCTGCTGTTGCATATTGTCGATATGGCGCCTTTCGATGAAGGCGTGGACCCGGTGGCGCAAGCCAAGGCAATTGTGGGCGAACTCAAAAAATACGACGAAGCCCTTTACGACAAACCACGCTGGCTCGTCCTCAACAAGCTCGACATGGTGGACAAGGACAAACGTGCCGCGCTGGTGAAGGATTTCGTCAAGCGCTTCAAGTTCAAGGGCCCCGTCTTCGAAATCTCGGCCTTGACGCGCGAGGGTTGCGAGCAGCTGGTCAAAACCATTTACCAGCACGTCAAGCAAGTCCAGAAAAGCGAGCAGCCGGTGGAAGAGGTTGATCCGCGATTTGCCGAACTGCCGCCGGAATCCCCGTAACGGCCTTTCCCCGCTGATTTCCGGGCAAACGCCGCCGGCATTTGCTATATAAACGATAGCTGCTTGCGCCCGCCCTGATTGGGCTAGAGCCCTAAAATACACTTAAATGCAAGAACAAACCGGCTCCTTGGTCCTGCGCAACGCCAAACGCATCGTGGTGAAGGTGGGCTCCAGCCTGGTCACCAACGAAGGGCGCGGGCTGGATTCCGTGGCCATCGGCCAGTGGTGCGAGCAGCTGGCAGCCCTCGTGAAGGACGGCCGGGAGGTCATCATGGTCAGCAGCGGCGCCATTGCCGAGGGCATGAAACGCCTCGGCTGGGCAACGCGGCCCAAGGCCATCCATGAGCTGCAGGCCGCCGCCGCCGTGGGCCAGATGGGTCTGGTACAGGTTTATGAAACCAAGCTGCGCGAAAACGGCATCGGCAGCGCCCAGGTCCTGCTGACGCACGCCGATCTGGCAGACCGCGAACGCTACCTCAATGCGCGCTCCACCCTGCTGGCGCTGTTGCAGCTTGGCGTGGTGCCTGTCATCAATGAAAACGACACCGTCGTCAATGACGAGATCAAGTTTGGCGACAACGACACGCTGGGCGCACTGGTCGCCAACCTGGTGGAAGCCGACGCGCTGGTCATCCTCACAGACCAGCGCGGCCTCTACACCGCCGATCCGCGCAAGGACCCGGCCGCGCAGTTTGTGCATGAGGCCAAGGCCGGCGACGCAGCGCTGGAGACCATGGCGGGAGGCGCAGGTTCCAGCATCGGCAAGGGCGGCATGATCACCAAGATCCTGGCCGCCAAACGCGCCGCGGGCTCAGGCGCATCGACAGTTATCGCCTGGGGCCGCGAGCCGCAAGCACTGGTCCGGCTGACCCGAGGCGAGCCCATCGGCACGCTGCTGGTGGCGCAAACCCAGAAGATGCAGGCACGCAAACAATGGATGGCCGATCACCTGCAAATGCGGGGCTCAGTCACGGTGGACGCAGGCGCCGTGGGCAAGGTGCGCGATGAGGGCAAAAGCCTGCTGCCCATCGGCATGACGGCCGTTCAGGGGGAGTTTTCGCGCGGCGATGTCATCGCCATCAGGGACCCCGGAGGCGCCGAGATCGCGCGCGGCCTGGCCAATTATTCGAGCGCCGAAGCCCGCATGATCTGCCGCAAGGCATCGTCAGAGTTCGAAAAACTGCTGGGCTACACCGGCGAGCCCGAGATGGTTCACCGCACCAACCTGGTATTGACCCGCTAGGCTTTGCCGGCTGCGGCCCTGCTTCCTGTGCCTTATTCCCGGGTCCTGAAGTTCGGGTTCTTCAGCCGCGACACCATCAGGTCCACTGTTTGCACAGGTGCCGCGCTGTCGCAGGCGCCGGCCCTGGCCAAACGAAAGGCATGCTTGGACGGCATGTTGCCGAACACCGACTTCCATTCGGGCTTGCTGACGTTGGTCCATTTGCCGTCTGAATAACGGGCGTATGTCTTGAATTCACCGGTGCTGCAGCGTATGCCTTCGTACATCACATTGCGCGCGCCGCTGGCATTGGAGGCCACGATCACGTAGCGCACGACGCTGTCCTTGTTCGAAATCTGGATGGTCGCAGGGTCCACACCGTACACCAGCTGGGAATTGGGCGACACCTCAAACGTGACGAGTTTGGTGAGGTCGAAGGCCGGCGGCGCCGAGACGCTGTCTTCTTTCCACTCTTCGGGATCTTCCAGCGGGGCGACGGCCCACGATGTACAGCTGATGCCCAGCAAAAGTGCGGCGGCCACAAGGGCGGGTTTGAGATTCATGGTTTGGTTGGTTGGCTGTTCGCATCCAGGCTGGTCTGCGGATCGGGTTCAAAAGTGGCGCCGGGCGGCAGTTCGAAAGACGCTCCCAGCCGTGTCATTGGTGCATGAAAGGGCTCGCCAGCGGTCGGTAAACCGCCCTCGCCGGCCTGGCCCGCATGGTCACGCTGATGCAATCCCCCGCGCAAATAACGGTTGCGGTGGTCGGGGCGTTGCTCGAAACGCGCGTCCGTGCGCGGAACGAACCGCGACAGCTCGGTCAGGGCCATTTCGTACACGCCACGCTTGAACTCGACCACCACGTCCAGCGGCACCCAGTAGTCGTTCCAGCGCCAGGCATCGAACTCCGGATGGTCTGTGGCGCGCAGGTTCAAGTCCCAGTCGTGGCCAACCAGTTGCAGCAGGAACCAGATTTGTTTCTGGCCTTTGTAATGTCCGCGCGCATCGCGGCGGATGAACCGGTCAGGCACCTCATAGCGCAACCAGTCTCGGGTTCGGGCCAGCACATTCACATGCTGCGGCATCAGCCCCACTTCTTCATGCAACTCGCGGTACATGGCCTGCTCGGGATTTTCGCCCCGGTCAATGCCACCCTGCGGAAATTGCCACGAGTGGGTACGGATACGTTTGCCCCAAAATACCTGACTTCTCTGGTTGAGCAAGATGATGCCGACGTTGGGCCTAAAGCCGTCCCGGTCAAGCATAATCAAACCTCAATTTTTTAAACTGAGTCCATTATGCACAGCGAAGGCCCCAGCGCCAAGCGCACAGCGGGCTGCAGCACCCCTTTCCCGTTCCTTTCCTGCCCCCTTTTCGACTCTTTTCCATCCCTTTTTCCAACCCCGGAATCCCCGAAAACCGCCCATGAAAGCCTCCCAGTTCTTTATTTCCACCCTCAAGGAAGCGCCTGCCGACGCGGAAGTCGTCAGCCACCAGCTCATGATGCGGGCCGGCATGATCAAGAAACTGGGCGCCGGCGTGTACAACTACATGCCGATGGGCCTGCGCGTGATCCGCAAGGTCGAGGCCATCGTGCGCGAGGAAATGAATCGCGCCGGCGCGATCGAAATGACCATGCCGGTGATCCAGCCGGCCGAGCTCTGGCAGGAAACCGGCCGCTTTGAAAAAATGGGCCCCGAGCTGCTGCGCATCAAGGACCGCCACGGCCGCGACTTTGTCGTCCAGCCGACCAGCGAGGAAGTCGTCACCGATGTGATGCGCCAGGACATCAAGAGCTACAAGCAGCTGCCCAAAAACCTGTACCAGATCCAGACCAAGTTCCGCGACGAGCGCCGGCCGCGCTTCGGCCTGATGCGCGGACGCGAGTTCATCATGAAGGATGCCTACAGCTTCGACCGCGACCAGGCGAGCGCCAAGGCCAGCTACCAGGTCATGGCCGCGGCCTACCGCAAGATTTTTGACCGCTTCGGCCTGACCTACCGCGCCGTCGCGGCGGACAGCGGCGCCATTGGCGGTGACCTCAGCGAAGAGTTCCAGGTGATCGCCGCCACCGGCGAAGACGCCATCGTGTATTGCCCCGGCAGCGACTACGCCGCCAACATGGAAAAAGCCGAGGCGCTGGCGCCCCAGGGCGCACGCAAGGCCGCTTCCCAGGCGCTGACCAAAACCGCCACGCCCGGCAAAGCCACCTGCGCCGACGTGGCGGAACTGCTGGGCATCCCGCTCGCTTCCACCGTCAAGTCGCTGGTACTGGCCACCGACCAGATGGATGAAACCGGCAAGGTCATCAAGACGCAGGTCTGGCTGCTGCTGCTGCGCGGCGACCACGACATGAACGAGGTCAAGGTTGGCAAGGTGCCGGGCCTGGCGGACTTTCGCTTTGCCACCCTGCCGGAAATTGAAGACCATTTCGGCTGCAAGCCTGGCTACCTCGGCCCGCTCAACCTGAAGAAACCCGTCAAGCTGGTGGCGGACCGCGAAGTCGCGGCCATGGCCGACTGGGTGTGCGGCGCCAACGAAGTGGACTTCCACACCACCGGCGTCAACTGGGGCCGCGACCTGCCCGAGCCCGAACTGGTGGCCGACATCCGCAACGTGGTTGCGGGCGACCCTTCGCCCGACGGCAAGGGTGCGCTGGTGATTGAGCGCGGCATCGAGGTCGGCCACGTGTTCTACCTCGGCACCAAATACAGCCAGGCCATGAACGCCACCTTCCTCGGTGAAAACGGCAAGCCCCAATTCCTGGAAATGGGTTGCTACGGCATCGGCATCACGCGCCTGCCGGCCGCCGCCATCGAACAAAACCACGACGAGCGCGGCATCATCTGGCCCGACGCGATTGCGCCTTTCACCGTGGTGCTGTGCCCCATCAGCCCCGACCGCTTTCCCGAAGTCGAAGCGGCCGCCAGCAAGCTTTACGCCGAACTGCTTGCAGCCGGCGTGGACGTGATCCTGGACGACCGCGGCGAACGGCCCGGCGCCATGTTTGCCGACTGGGAACTGATTGGCGTGCCGCACCGCGTCACCATCGGCGACCGCGGCCTCAAAGACGGCCAGCTCGAATACCAGCACCGGCGCGATGCGGCTTCGAGCAAGATCGACGTTGCCGGCGCCTTTGATTTCCTCAAGGGAAAGCTGGCGCTTTGACGGCCCAATGGTTTCCGTGCGCTCATTGACCCTGTCCGCATCCGGTGCCGCCCCGGCCATGGCGCAGGGGATTTCCAGGCGAAGCTGCCTGCAGGCCCTGCCCATCGCCCTCAGCCCGCTGCTGCTGGCACAGCAGGCGCATGCCGGCGCGCAGGTGGAAGAGCCGCTGATCGACTCGGTGCGCACGGCTTTGAGTTCGGCGATTGCCAACCAGGCACCTCCCGTGCCCGAGTTCAAGGACACCGAAAGCCGGCTCGCCTACCTGCGCTGGCTGGGCGCCATGAGCGAGCGGCTCAAGAAGAAAAAACCCGAGTGGCAAATCCGCAAGGAGTTTTTGCAAACCGTCTGGTACGAAAGCCGCCGCGCCGGGCTGGACACCACACTGGTGCTGGGCCTGATCCAGGTCGAAAGCAATTTCCGCAAATTCGCGGTTAGCAACGTCGGCGCGCGCGGCTACATGCAGGTCATGCCTTTCTGGACGCGTGTGATCGGCGACGGCGACCCCTCCAAACTCTTTCACATGCAGACCAACCTGCGCTTTGGCTGCGTGATCCTGCGCCACTACCTGGACCGCGAACGCGGCGACCTCTTCATGGGCCTGGGCCGCTACAACGGATCGCGGGGCAAGTCGCCCTACCCCAATGCCGTGATGGGGGCGAGCAAAGCCTGGGAGTTCTAGGCACACCCCCATCGGGGCTCACTGCGTGTAGCCCCTTTCCCCCTTGCAGGGGGCGGCGCCTGCAGGCCGGCAAAGCCGGACCTGCGGCCCCTGCTGGCAAAACACCGCTATCAATTCAATAGCTGCTTGCGCTTGCCACTATTGGGCTGAGGCGCTATTTGATGCCTGAAAACCGGGTCTTAGCGCCGTTTGGCGGCCGACACAACGGGTCTTGAAGGCATTTTGGTGCCTAAAAGGGGCTTTTTGGCCTCTTTTTACCCATGAATAGTGCCTCTAGCCCAATACTGGCAAGCGCAAGCAGCTATAAATTTAATAGCGGTCGGCTGCCTTGCCAGCAGGGGCCGCGGATCTGGCTCTGCCAGTCCGCAGGCGCCGCCCCTGGAAGGGGGAAGGCGCTACACGCAGTGAGCGTCCGACGGGGTGAACTTAGTTTTCGGCTTTGCCGGGCCGCAGGCGCCGCCCCCTGCAAGGGGGGAGCAGGCTACACGAAGTGAGCCTGAACGGGGGTGTTCTATTTTTCTGCGGCAAACCAGTCCAGCACAGGCACCGTGCCCGGCAGCACTGGCTGCACTGTCACCGGCAGGTTTTGCCAGGCAAAGGACTGGCCTTCGTGCATGTGGAGTTCGCCGGTCCAGTCGAAGACCTTGCAGAAGTTGAGGCGGACCAAGGCGTGCGGATAGTCGACCATTTCGACTTTCCAGGGTTGGGCGGCGCCTATGGTGACGCCGATTTCTTCCTGCAGTTCGCGGCGCAAGGCTTCTTCGACCGTTTCACCGGCTTCGAGCTTGCCGCCCGGAAATTCCCAATAACCTTCGTAGACCTTGCCCGGTGGGCGTGAGGTGAGGAGGAAATCGCCATTGGGCCGGATCAGCACGCCGACGGCCACGTCGACCACCTTGCGGTCCACACCGCCCTCGCGCGGGCGCTCGCCGTCGGCGACCAGCACGCTCATGTCGAATGGTCGGGAGCGTGGTCGCCGTCGGGCGACGCAGCAGCCACCGCAGCGCCCGGCCGCTCATACGCCGCGATGGGTGCAGCCGCCACGGGCCGGCTGGCACTATCGCGGCCGGCGTAGTCGCGGGCGAACTGGTAGGCCACGCGGCCGCTGCGTGAGCCGCGCTCCAGCGCCCAGACCAGCGATGCGGGCCTCGCGGCCGCAATTGCGTCGGGGCCCACGCCGAAGGACGACAGCCACTGCGCGACGATGGTCAGGTATTCGTCCTGGGTGAAGGGGTAAAAACTGACCCACAGGCCAAAGCGCTCGGACAGCGAAATCTTTTCTTCGACCACTTCACCGGGATGCACCTCACCATCGTCGCCGTGGGTGTAGGTGAGGTTTTCGGTCATGTACTCGGGCAGCAGGTGGCGCCGGTTGCTGGTCGCGTAGATCAGCACATTGGGCGTCGCCGCTGCCACAGAACCATCGAGGATGGACTTGAGCGCCTTGTAGCCGGGCTCGCCTTCTTCAAAACTCAGGTCGTCGCAAAAGACGATGAATTTTTCGGGCAGTCCGGACACAACGTCGACGATGTCCGGCAGGTCAGTCAGGTCGGCTTTGTCGACCTCGATCAGCCGCAGGCCGCGCGCCGAATATTCATTGAGGCAGGCCTTGATCAGCGAGGACTTGCCGGTGCCGCGCGCGCCGGTCAGCAGCACGTTGTTGGCGGGCTTGCCGCTGACAAACTGCTCGGTGTTGCGCCGGATCTTTTCCTTCTGGTCCTCGATTTCCTTGAGGTCGCCCAGGCTCATGTTGCCGATGTGGCGCACCGGCTCCAGCGAGCCGTGGCCGGAGCTGCGCTTGCGGTAGCGGTAGGCAATCGAAGCGCTCCAGTCCGGCGCGGTGAGCGGTTGCGGCAGCACGGATTCAATCCGCGCCATCAGGGACTCGACGCGGGTGATCAGGCGTTCAAACTGCTCGTTCATGCTCGGCCGGACTAGCTGCGGTAATCCGCGTTGATTTTGACGTAGTCATAGGAGAGATCGCAGGTCCAGACGGTGTCGGCTGCATCGCCCCGGCCCAGCACCACGCGCACAGTGATCTCGCTTTGTTTCATCACACGCTGGCCGTCGGCCTCCACGTAGCCAGGGTGGCGGCCACCGTTTTTGGCGACCAGCACATCGTCCAGGTACAGGTCGATGCGGGTCTGGTCCAGGTCGTCGATCCCGGCGTAACCGACGGCCGCCAGGATGCGGCCGAGGTTGGGGTCGCTGGCGAAGAAGGCGGTTTTCACCAGCGGCGAATGCGCGATCGCATAGGCCACCTTGCGGCACTCTTCGCCGGTCTTGCCGCCTTCGACGGCGACGGTGATGAACTTGGTGGCGCCTTCGCCGTCGCGCACGATGGCTTGGGCCAGCTTGCGGGCAATGTCCAGCATGGCAGCGCGCAGGGCCTTGCCTTCTGCGCTGTCGAGTGAAGTGATGGGCGGGTGCTTCGCCTTGTTGGTGGCCATCACGACGAACGAGTCGTTGGTTGAGGTGTCGCCGTCGACAGTCACGCGGTTGAATGACCCTTCGGCCAGTTCTGTGGCCAGCTGCGCCATGAGCGGCTGGGCAACGCAGGCATCGGTGGCCATGAAGCCCAGCATGGTGGCCATGTTGGGCCGGATCATGCCGGCGCCCTTGCTGATGCCGGTGATGGTGACGTCGGCGCCTGCAATCTTCACGCGCGCGGAGAAAGCCTTGGCGACCGTATCCGTCGTCATGATGGCTTCGGCGGCGTTGCCCCAGTTGTCGGCCTTGGCAGCCTCCAGTACGGCAGGCAGGCCGGCCGCGATGCGGTCGTTCGGCAGCGGCTCCATGATGACGCCGGTGGAAAACGGCAGGATCTGCTCAGGTGCAATGTCCAGCAGCCGGGCAAGTGCGATGCAGCTGGCGTGCGCGCGGCTCAGGCCGTCGTCGCCGGTGCCGGCGTTGGCATTGCCGGTGTTGATGAGCATGGCGCGTATGCCGGCCGTCTTGCCGCCATTTTTGGCCAGGTGCTCACGGCAGATCTGCACGGGCGCCGCACAAAAGCGGTTTTGCGTAAAGACGGCCCCGACCGAGGCACCCTCGTCGAGCAGCAGTACCGAAAGGTCTTTGCGATTGGCCTTGCGGATGCCCGCTTCGGTGATGCCCCAGCGCACGCCGGGCACAGGGTAAAGGTCCGCGGCGGGCGTGGCAACCAGATTGACGGGCATGTTCCAGGACTCCGGAAAATCAGGGTTAAATCGGCAGTGTTCAGCGCAGCGCGGTGCTCAGTTCAGTCGGCCGTGGCAGTTTTTGTACTTCTTGCCCGAGCCGCAAGGGCAAGGGTCGTTGCGGCCCACACGCGGCACTTCGTCAGCCGGTATGGACGACGCGCGGCGCTGCGATTCGCTGTCCAGCGTCGTTTCCACCTCACCGGTTTCAGTGGGTGCGGTGTAGGTGACGTTGGTGATGTTCTCGGCCCGGCTTTCCATTTCCTCGGCGGCCTGCTCCAGCTGTTCACCCGACTGGATCTTGACCGTCATCAGCACCTTGGTGACTTCGTTCTTCACGCTGTCGAGCAGCTGGCCGAAGAGCTCAAACGCTTCGCGCTTGTATTCCTGCTTGGGCTGCTTCTGCGCATAGCCGCGAAGGTGAATGCCCTGGCGCAGGTAGTCGAGGGCGCTCAGGTGTTCACGCCAGTGGCTGTCGATGCTCTGCAGCAGGACGATGCGTTCGAACTGCGTGAAGTTTTCTTCGCCGATTTTCTCGACCTTGTCGGCGAATGCGGCGTTGGCCGCGGCAATGACTTTTTCCACGACTTCGTCGTCGGTGATGGCGGTCGCGGCTTCCAGCTCCTGGCGCAGGGGCAACTCGATCTGCCATTCGTCGCGCAGCACGTTCTCGAGCCCGGCGATGTCCCACTGCTCTTCAACGCTTTCAACCGGCACATACTGCCGCGCCAGGTCGGTAAAACAGCCTTCGCGCAGGGAAGCGATTTGCGCCTGCAGGTTGGCCGCATCCATGATGTCGTTGCGCTGCTGGTAAATCACCTTGCGCTGGTCATTGGCTACGTCATCGTATTCCAGCAACTGCTTGCGGATGTCGAAGTTGCGCGCTTCCACCTTGCGCTGGGCCGACTCGATGCTGCGGGTCACAATGCCCGCCTCGATAGCCTCGCCATCGGGCATCTTGAGCCGCTCCATGATGGCCTTGACGCGGTCGCCCGCGAAGATGCGCATCAGCGGGTCGTCCAGGCTCAAATAAAAGCGCGATGAACCGGGGTCGCCCTGGCGGCCCGAACGGCCGCGCAGCTGGTTGTCGATACGGCGCGATTCGTGGCGTTCGGTCGCGATGATGCGCAAGCCGCCCAGGGAGGTAACCTGCTCATGCTCTTCTTTCCAGACCGCGCGCAGACGGGTGATTTCCGCTTCCCTGGCCGCCACATCGAGCGACTCGTCCGTTTCAACCGCTTCAATCAATTTTTCAACATTGCCGCCCAGCACGATGTCGGTGCCGCGGCCCGCCATGTTGGTGGCGATGGTGATCATTTTCGGCCGCCCGGCCTGGGCAATGATGTCGGCCTCGCGGGCATGCTGCTTGGCGTTGAGCACCTGGTGCGGCAGGTTCTCCTTGATCAGCAACTGGTCGATGATTTCGGAGTTCTCAATGGACGTCGTGCCGACCAGCACGGGCTGGCCGCGCTCATAGCATTCACGGATGTCCTTGATCGCGGCTTCGTACTTCTCGCGGGTGGTCTTGTAGACGCGGTCCAGCTGGTCGTCGCGGCGGCTGACGCGGTTGGGCGGGATGACCGTGGTTTCGAGGCCGTAGATTTCCTGGAATTCGTAGGCTTCGGTGTCGGCCGTTCCGGTCATGCCGGCCAGCTTGCTGTACAGGCGGAAATAGTTCTGGAAGGTGATGGAGGCCAGCGTCTGGTTCTCAGCCTGGATCTGCACGCCTTCCTTGGCTTCGACAGCCTGGTGCAGGCCGTCGCTCCAGCGGCGGCCCGACATCAGGCGGCCGGTGAACTCGTCAACGATCACGACCTCGCCGTCCTGAACCACATAGTGCTGGTCACGGTGGTACAGCAGGTTGGCGCGCAGCGCTGCATACAGGTGGTGCATCAGCGAAATATTGGCCGGATCGTACAGCGTGGCGCCTTCGGGAATCAGGCCCAGGTTGAACAGCAGGCGCTCGGCGTTCTCATGGCCTTGCTCGGTCAGGAAGACCTGGTGGGTTTTCTCGTCGATGGTGTAGTCGCCGGGCTTGGTCACGCCTTCGCCGGTGCGCGGGTCGGCTTCGCCTTCCTGGCGCGTCAGCAAGGGCACAACCTTGTTCATCGCCAGATACATCTCGGTGTGGTCTTCAGCCTGGCCGCTGATGATGAGCGGCGTGCGGGCTTCGTCGATCAGGATCGAATCGACCTCGTCAACGATGGCGTAATTCAGGCCGCGCTGCACGCGGTCAGCCACCTCGTAGACCATGTTGTCGCGCAGGTAGTCAAAGCCGTACTCGTTGTTGGTGCCGTAGGTGATGTCGGAGCCGTAGGCTGCCTGCTTTTCCTCGCGCGACATGTTGGGCAGGTTGATGCCTACGGTGAGGCCCAGGAAGTTGTAGAGCTTGCCCATCCAGCGCGCGTCGCGGCTGGCCAGGTAGTCATTGACCGTCACCACATGCACGCCTTTTCCGGTCAGTGCGTTGAGGTAGACCGGCAGCGTGGCGGTAAGGGTCTTGCCCTCCCCGGTGCGCATTTCGGAAATCTTGCCGTTGTGCAGCGACATGCCGCCCAGCATTTGCACGTCAAAGTGACGCATCTTCATGACGCGTTTGCTGCCCTCACGGACCACGGCAAAAGCTTCGGGAAGAATGGCATCGAGTTCTTCGCCTGCGGCCACCCGGTCTTTGAATTCCTGGGTTTTGGTGCGCAGCTGGTCGTCGCTCAGTTTCTCATACTCGAGTTCCAGCGCATTGATGCGTTCTACGGTTTTGCGGTAGGTTTTGAGCAGGCGGTCGTTGCGGCTGCCGAAAATTTTGGTCAGGATGTTGGAAGCCATAAATGCGAGGCCGCCTTTGACCGCTCCCGCGAGCTAGGCAATGCGGCCGAAATCCCTTTTTGTGTACGGAACCTAGGTGTGGGCGCCAACAGTTACTTCAACTGGGCCCAAACCCCTGATTTTAACTCTGCCAAGGGAGTCGCATGGCCCGCCGCCGTAAAACCTCAGCGGCAAACCAAAAGCCGTGCACGTGGCACGGCAACGGCAAGCGCCTAGTGGGGGCGCGGCAGCTGGGGAGCCGGCACAGCCGGACGCGGAGAAACCGCTGCCACCGTGGGCCCGGGCAGTTTTTGCCCTGCGGTCAGGAATTTTTGCGGGTCCTGGAAGACACCCTGGACCAGCACCTCGAAATGCAGGTGCGGACCGGTGGAACGGCCCGTGGTGCCCACTTCTGCAATCTTCTGGCCACGCTTAATCAGGTCGCCTTTTTTGACCAGCACGCGGGACGCATGGGCGTAGCGTGTGACGAGTTCGTTGCCGTGGTCGATTTCCACCATGTTGCCGTAGGCGGGGTGGTATTCCTGCGTGACGACCACACCGCCTGCGGCGGCCAGTATCGCGGTACCCGGCTCGGACGGGAAATCCAAGCCGGTGTGCAAGGCCGAGCGCCCGTTCATCGGGTCAATGCGCCAGCCGAAAGGTGAGCCCAGATTGCCACCGGCCACCGGTTCCTGGGTGGGAACCATCATTTTCTTGATCTTCTGGTCGAAGAGGCGCGACTCCATCACGGTCATGAGGTCCACGCGCTGGTCAGTCAGTTTGTCCAGGTCAGCCAGGGTGGCTTGCAGCTCTTCCATGGTCAGCGAGGGACCCGCCACCAGCACGCCACCGCGGCCGGGCGTCACCTTGATGTCATTCGGGCTGACCCCTGCCAGGCCCGACACCCGCTCGCCGAGCGCTTCGAGCTGCATCATCTTGGCCTGCATTTCGCCGACCCGCCTGGCCATGACGTCGAGGTTTTCGCGCATGAAGCGGTCGCGCTGGTCGAATTCGTCCTTGACCATGAGTTTGACCAGTGAGCCGACGACCGGCCAGCCCTCCCGGGCTCCCTTGAGGAACACCCAGTGATAGAGACCCGCAGCCACGAGCATGAGCGCCAGGGCGGCGACAAAGCCGGCCAGCACCAGTTTGGTACCGCTTAAATAAATGGCCCGGCTTTTCGCCAGCCACGCATCCGTGATAATCAAATGCACTTGTCTACCTCTTTTTTTTCAGCTTGCGCTTGCCAGGCTGCTATCTGCCCATCATGACCACTGACCGGCGCCTTCCCCAGGCGCTTTCCGTTTACCAGGCGGCCGGGAATTCACCTTCCCTGGCACGGCTGACGGAGCTCGTTCAGGAGTCCGGCGAAAGGCTCAAGGCCATTGAATCGCTGCTTCCTGAAGCCCTGCGGCCCGCCGTCCAGGCCGGACCGATTGACGGTGAAACCTGGTGCCTGCTGGTAAATGGCAATGCGGCTGCTGCAAAAATCCGGCAGTTGCTCCCCCTGATCCAGGCGCGCCTTCTCGGCAAAGGTTGGAAGGTTACATCAATTCGGCTCAAGATACTAATAGCCAAAAAGTAGTCGTCCAGACCGGCTCACAGAAGCCTCAATACGTCCTGGCCCGCATGTTGATCACATTGCCTGCTACCAATTTCGTAGCGTATGGTACCCATATGGCATGGGGAAGGCAACAGGAAAGGGGAAATGGTGCCGCTTGTCGGAATCGAACTGACGACCTACCGCTTACAAGGCGGTTGCTCTACCAACTGAGCTAAAGCGGCACAAAGCTATTTTACTTGACCCGTTTCAGTGAAGGCCGTGTGCGCGGCGACTTGGGCGGATCCGGCGGCTCGGAACCGTCATCGGCTTGCGTATCAGCGTTGCTTTCGGGCACCAGCTGCATGATCTTTTCCGGGCCTTCCGCCGGATTGTGCGGATGCGCAGCCGGCGCGGCAGCCACCGGAGGTGCGCCATGAGGGCCTTCGGCGCCCGCCTCAGCGCCGGAAACCGGACCGGCGGAAGCCGCAACCATGGGAAAGGCCATGCCTTGCCCGTTTTCACGGGCATAGATCGCAATCACGTGGCTGATGGGCACCATGATTTCCCGGGCACTACCGGCAAACCTCGCCTTGAACTCGATGAAATCGTTGCCGAGCTTGAGCGACGAGGTCGCGTCAAAACTGATGTTGAGCACGATCTCGTTGTTCTTGACGTACTCGCGCGGCACCTGCACGGTGTCGTCCACCGACACGGCCACATAAGGCGTGAAGCCGTTGTCGGTGCACCACTCGTACAAGGCCCGTATCAAATAAGGGCGGGTCGACGTGGAGTCCAGGGCGTTCATGAATTCGGCCAAGTTAAATCCGAAACAGCGTGTCACACTCTTCGCCAGCCGGGGCCGCGGAACCGGCTTCGCCGGGCCGCAGGCGCAGCGCCCCCTCGGGGGGCAGCGCAGTACGCGAAGCGACAAGCGTGGGGGCCATTACTTTCGCATGACCTTTTCGGACGGCGTCAGTGCTTCGATATAGGCGGGGCGCGAAAAAATGCGTTCCGCATACTTGAGCAGCGGTGCGGCATTTTTCGACAGGTCAATGTCGTAGTAGTCCAGTCGCCACAGCAACGGAGCAATCGCCACGTCCAGCATGGAGAAGTTGTCGCCGAGCATGAACTTGTTTTTCAGGAAGATCGGTGCGAGCTGCGTCAGGCGGTCGCGGATGTGCGAACGGGCTTTTTCAAGCGCCTTTTCGTTGCCTTTGGAGGCGCGCGATTCCAGCGTGCTGACATGGACGAACAGTTCTTTTTCGAAGTTCAGCAGGAAGAGGCGCACGCGCGCACGGTCAACCGGGTCGCCGGGCATGAGTTGCGGGTGCGGAAAGCGCTCGTCGATGTACTCGTTAATGATGTTCGATTCGTACAGGATCAGGTCGCGCTCGACCAGGATAGGTACCTGCCCGTATGGGTTCATCACATTGATGTCTTCCGGCTTGTTGTACAGGTCAACATCGCGGATTTCGAAATCCATGCCCTTTTCAAACAGCACAAAACGGCAGCGGTGCGAGAAGGGGCAGGTCGTGCCTGAATAAAGGACCATCATGGTGCGGAACTCCTAAATGCAAAGGAGTGGATACATTGAAAGCATCCACTCCAGAAGGTGCCGGGAGCTTAGCCCCGGCGAAAAATTACTTGACGTCTTTCCAGAACGCCGCATTCAGGCGCCAGGCAACAAAGGTCAAGCCGAGAAGGAAAATCAGCACCCAGACGCCGACACGAATACGGGTGTTCTGGGCCGGCTCGCCCATCCATTGCAGGTAGCCCACAAGGTCGCCCATCGCCTCGTCATACTGCAACTGCGTCATGGTGCCGGGGGTGAGCTGCTTCCAACCTTTAAAAATCTCCACTTTGTGGCCGTGCTCTTCCTTGTAGTCGTACTGCGGCTCGCGCGTACCCTGCAGTTCCCACAGCACATGCGGCATGGCCACACTCGGGAAAGCGCGGTTGTTCCAGCCCGTGGCTTTGGTGTTGTCGGGGTAGTAGCTGCGCAGGTAGGTGTAAAGATAGTCGGCACCCGTGCCGCCGGCACCCGATCGCGAACGTGCAATCACGGTCAGGTCGGGCGGATTGCCGCCGAACCAGTCCTTCGCCTGCTTGGGATCAATCGCGGCCTTCATGGTGTCGCCGACTTTTTCGGTCGTGAACAGCAGGTTGTCCTTGATTTGCTGCTCGGTCAGGCCGATGTCTTTCAGGCGGTTAAAGCGCATGAAAGCAGCGGAGTGGCAGTTCAGGCAGTAATTGACGAACAGCTTGGCACCGTTTTGCAGCGAGCCCAGGTCATTCGTGTTGTTCGGTGCCTTGTCCCAGGCAATACCGCCTTCGGAAGCGTGTGCACCGGCAACCAGGCCGAGGGCCGCGATCAGGGAAAAAATCAGTTTTTTCATTGTTGTTATCTCCTGCTTAGTGACCGTGGAAAATAATACGGTCAGGCGGCGTTTTGGGCGTACCCAGGCGGCTCCACCACGGCATCAAAAGGAAGAAACCAAAATAGAACAGGGTGCCGAGCTGGGACACGCGCTCACCGATGGCCGATGGCGGCTGAACGCCCAGGTAACCGAGCACCAGGAAATTCACGACAAAAATGCCGTAGAGGTATTTGTGCCAGTCAGGGCGGTAGCGGATGGACTTGACCGGGCTATGGTCCAGCCATGGCAGGAAGAACAGGATGATGACCGCACCACCCATCACGACCACGCCCCAGAACTTGGCGTCGATACCCTTGATCATCATGCCCCAGAGCTCGCCCAGGAAAGGCACGCCGGCCAGCGGTTTGGCCAGCGCATCCAGGCCTTGCGCGATGCCGGCGCCGGCGGAGGGAATGACCAGGCCGATCCAGTTGGCGATGGAAGGCAGCAGGCCCAGCAGCAAGGCCGCGCCAATGGCAATCACCAGCACCGCCGGTTTGAAGATGCCGGAGAGTTTGCGGGCGGCAAGCACTGCGGCGACGATCGCGATGATGCCCAGCGCACCGGCCATTTCACCGGTGATGGCGCGCAGCATGGAGTAGTAAGGCGTGAAGTACCAGACCGGTGCGATGTGTGCCGGCGTCTTCAGCGGGTCGGCCGGGATGAAGTTGTTGTACTCCAGGAAGTAGCCGCCGAACTCGGGCGCGAAAAAGATGATCGCCGTGAAGATCATCAGGAAGACGCTCACACCAAAGATGTCGTGCACCGTGTAATAAGGGTGGAAGGGAATGCCGTCGAGCGGGTGGCCTGCGGCGTCCTTCGGTGCATTCGGGCCCTTGATTTCAACGCCGTCAGGGTTGTTGGAGCCGACTTCATGCAGTGCGATGATGTGCGCAGCCACCAGGCCCAGCAGCACCAGCGGCACGGCGATGACGTGGAAAGCAAAGAAGCGGTTCAGCGTCGCGTCGCCGACCACATAGTCGCCGCGGATCAGCAGCGCCAGGTCAGGGCCGATGAAAGGGATGGCGGCAAACAGGTTGACGATCACCTGGGCACCCCAGTAGCTCATCTGGCCCCATGGCAGCAGGTAGCCCATGAAGGCCTCGGCCATCAGGCACAGGAAAATCGCGCAGCCGAAGATCCAGACCAGCTCACGCGGCTTGCGGTAGCTGCCGTAGAGCAGGCCGCGGAACATGTGCAGGTAGACCACCACGAAGAAGGCCGAAGCACCGGTGGAGTGCATGTAGCGGATCAGCCAGCCCCAGGGCACGTCGCGCATGATGTATTCGACAGAGCCGAAGGCCAGCGCGGCATCGGGCTTGTAGTTCATCGTCAGGAAGATGCCGGTGACGATCTGGATGACCAGCACCAGCATGGCCAGCGAGCCGAAGACGTACCAGAAGTTGAAGTTCTTCGGTGCGTAGTACTCGCTCATGTGCTCTTTGTAGAGCTTGCTGGCGGGAAACCGGTTGTCGACCCAGTTCATCGCCTTGACGGCGAGCGGGGCATCGGGGGAAATTTCTTTGAATTCAGCCATAACTGATCCTGGTTCGGTGGGATTCTTTGGCAAGCACCTGGTACGCGGCAGAAAGGTCGGCGGGTATCAGGTGCTGGCTACAGGGTCTTGTGAAGGAGCTTGGTTAACGCGGGTTACGGCAAGCGCCTTCAGGCCTTCTTGTCTTCACCAATCAGCAGACGGGTGTCCGAAAGGTACATGTGCGGCGGCACTTCCAGGTTGTCCGGCGCGGGCTTGTTCTTGTACACGCGGCCAGCCATGTCGAAGGTCGAGCCATGGCAGGGGCACAGGAAACCGCCGGCCCAGTCGTTGGGCAGCGAAGGCTGCGCGCCAGGCTGGAACTTGTCGGAAGGCGAGCAGCCCAGGTGCGAGCAGATGCCCACCACCACAAGCGTTTCGGGCTTGATGGAGCGGTTTTCGTTGCGGGCGTATTCAGGGGTCAGTTCGTCGGGCTTGCGCTCGGATTTGGGGTCGGCCAGGAGGGCGTCGACCTTGGGCAGCTCGGCGAGCTGCTCGGGCGTGCGTTTGATGATCCAGACGGGCTTGCCGCGCCATTCCACCGTGATCTTTTCGCCGGGCTTCACGCCGGAAATATCGACCTCGACGGCCGCACCGGCAGCCTTGGCTTTTTCGGAGGGCTGGAAAGTGCTGACAAAGGGGATTGCGGTGGCTGCAACGCCTGCGCCGCCTACAGCGCAGGTGGCCACGAGCCAGTTTCTTTTATCTTTATCGACGGGGGCGCCGTGGGGCACACCGTTCGCGCTTGCTTCGCTTGCTTGGGTCATGAGAGTCCTTCAAGAACTGGCTTGAAATAGGCTTGGTGGGAGGCTTAGTGGGGTCAACCCGCAATTGTAGCGGAGCGCGATGTCGTTTTTCAAGGCGGAGGGCCCGGCCCGGGCGGTGGCGGCCCGCATGGCTGGGCTGGAAGTGCCTGTTTTTAAGGCAGTCGGCCGCCTTCGCATACTTTGTTGCAAGCCGCCCCTTCCGCGCCGCCCGAAAACACGGCCAGCCTTCATAATCATTTTTTTCAGAACGCCGGTACGGCCGGCAACCGCTGCCAATAACAGGAGAGACTCATGGGAATGATGCAGGAATTCAAGGAATTTGCCGTCAAGGGCAATGTGATCGATCTGGCCGTAGGCGTGATCATTGGCGCCGCTTTCGGCAAGATCGTCGACGCCGTGGTGAGCGACCTGATCATGCCGCTGGTGGGCCTGGTCTTCGGCAAGCTGGACTTTTCCAGCATGTACGTATTGCTTGGCACCGTGCCGCCGGGCACCGACATGTCGCTTGAAGCCCTCAAAAAAGCCGGCGTCCCGGTCTTTGCCTATGGCCACTTCCTGACGGTGAGCGTCAACTTCGTCATCCTGGCCTTCATCATTTTCCTGATGGTCAAGCAGATCAACCGGCTCAAACGCCACCACGAAGCCGCGCCACCGCCCGCCGCGCCGCCTGAAGACATCGTGCTGCTGCGTGAAATCCGCGACAGTCTGAAAAAGTAACCCCCCTGTGGCTCGCTCACTTCGTGTAGCGGACCTCTCCCCTACAGGGGACGGCGCCTGCGGACTGGCAAAGCCAGATCCGCGGCCCCTGCTTGAAAGATATCTACCCCCCTGTTGCCCGCTCACTTCGTGTAGCGGGCCTCTCCCCTACAGGGGACGGCGCCTTGCGGCTGGCAAAGCCAGACCGCGGCCCCCGCTTGCGAAGAGACGGTGCTTGCTATTGATTCAATAGCTGCTAGCGCAGACTGCTATTGGGTCAGAGCCCGATTTCGCTTGATTTTTAGCCGACAACAAGCTGGCGCGCCATGCGAACAGCCGCCAGCAAGCTGGATGCGTCCGCGCGCCCCGTGCCGGCGATGTCAAACGCCGTGCCGTGGTCTGGGCTCGTGCGCACCAGCGGGAGGCCCAGCGTCACATTCACGCCCTGCTCCACGCCCAGGTACTTGACCGGGATCAGCCCCTGGTCGTGGTACATCGCCACCACCACGTCAAACTCGCCGGGCTTGCCGGCGGCATGGCGCGCGCGCATGAATACCGTGTCGGGTGCGAAGGGACCGCTCACATCCAGCCCTTCTGCGCGGGCGGTAGCGATGGCCGGCGCGATGATGGCCTGCTCTTCGCTGCCGAACAGTCCGCCTTCACCGGCGTGCGGATTCAGCCCCGCCACCGCAATGCGCGGTGCCCGGCCCAGGCTGGCAGCCACTGCGCGATGGGTGATGCGCAAGGTCTGCAACACGTTGTCAAAGGTGACGGCCTCAATGGCGTGCCGCAGTGACATGTGAATGCTCACCAACACGGTCTTGAGTTCGTCGTTGGCCAGCATCATGCGCACCGGCACGTCCGCCGCCGATTTACCCAGAAAAGCGGCAGCTTCAGCCTGGAGCATTTCGGTGTGGCCCGGAAAGGCCGCTGCCCAGCCGCCGGCCGCCGCCAATGCTTCCTTGTGGATGGGCGCTGTCACCATGGCGCACGCCTCACCGGCCAGCACGCTGCGGGCAGCCCAGACGATGCAGTCGGCCGCGGCCTGGCCCGCCTGCGCATTGACCTGGCCGTAAGGCACGGCCTCCAACTCGCATTTTTGCAACACCCCGATGCAATGGGGCGGCACCCCCACCGCATCGGCCAGGGCGTCCAGCCGGGCCACCGGCAGCGCCAGCGGGGACGCTGTCAGCGCGGCAGCGCGGCGCATCGTGGCGACATCACCCACCACGGTGCAGCCCGCCATTTCAACGGGTGCATCGCGAAAAGCCCTGGCGATGATCTCCGGGCCGATGCCGGCGGCGTCACCCATGGTGATGAGCAGCGGCTTGTTCACAAGCCGGGCGCCGCCGCGGTGAATTGCGGCCGCAGGGTGCATTTGGTTACAGGACAGCCCATAATCACAAAGAAACAGGTCAACACACCGGCTGCACAGCGCGGCGCCGGATCAATGAATTCAGGGGGGTCGGTCAGATGCATGCTGGGGGTATTTTGGCGCAAACCACATCGCAGCGGCAGCCCGCCAGCGCACAGGACATCAGCCTGCCATGAATGCTGCCATGCCCGTCCTGATGTCCGACGGTGAAATGATGCTGTGGAGTGCTGCGGCCGGCGCACTTGGCCTGGTGCTGCTGCTGGCCCTGGCCGATGCCCTTTACAGCCGCACCCGCGCTGCCTGGCAGACCCTGGCTTACCTCGTGCTTTGCTGGCTGGTGGTGATGCTGCTGTGCGGCCTGCCCATGGAGCTCTGGCCGGACGGCAAGGAGTCGCTGGGCATTGCGCAACTCCTTGTCGGGCCGGCTTGCGCGTCGATGGGCAGCTTCGGCGCCAGCAAATGGCTGTCGGCCCACCAGCGCGACCACCTGATGAAGGTCAGCCTGTTAACCATCACCCTGGTCTGCATCGCCGGCGGGCCGCTCTGCCTGCTGCTGGAGCCGCAGTGGGCCCTGCCCGCCTCGGCAACGCTCGCCGTCGTCAATCTTTCCGTGGTGCTGTGGCTGTCGGTTCGCGCCACGCAACTCGGTGACCGGATGGCCTGGGGCCTGGCGCTGGGCTGCCTGCTGACGCTGCCCGCGCAGATCGGCCTGTACGGCCTGGCGCTGAGCCCCACCCGGTTTTCACTGCCGCTGCAGGCCGGCGTGGCCATGGCAGCCTTGCTCAGTGTGGTCATCACGGCCGCCATGCTGTGGCTGCGCAACCGGCAGACGCGGCAATTGAAGCACGGCGAAGCGTCGGGGCACGACCCGATCACCCAGCTCTATGACGGCGTGGCGATGGTGCAGAAAATCATCCGTGCGCAGCGCCGGCGTCTGCGCACGCGGCGCGACGGCGCGCTGATGGCCGTGCTGCTGTTCGAGCCCGAAGGCCTGCTGCCCCAGATCGGCCAGGCCGGCCTGAACGAAATCTATATCCAGATGGCGCGCCGCATTCAGCGTCACACCGGCGCCGTCAACCCGGCCGGCCGCTACTATGACCGCTGCTTTGTCGTGCTGCTGGAAACCATGCATTCGCCGCGCTGGATACGCACACTGGGCCTGCGCGTGGCCTCCGACCTGCGCCGGCCGATGGACGTGACGGCCCTGGGCGGGGGGCGTGCCCGGATCAAGCCGGACATTGCCGTCGGCATCGTTCATCTGTCGGTCGCCGGCAAGGACGTCGCCCAGCTGCTGCACGAAGCGCAGTCTGTGGCGCAGGCTGCCCGCGCCATGCGCTCCCGCGCCGCGCTGCTGGACCCGGAAACCCGCACCGCCGTGCCGGTGGAGCATGCCGAGCTGGGCTCCAGCTGGCATGCGCTGCGAAACGCCGCGCCGCAAACACCGCTGCGGGCCAAACCCGCCAGTTCCAACACCGGCCGCGCCGGGCGGCAGCGCCACAAGCCGGCCTGATCCTCTCGGGAAAAAGCTTCAGGCCGGGTTGTCGATGTCGATGAACTGGTGGGCAAGGCCCAGCTGCGTGGCAACCTGCGCCGCCACGGCCGGTGCACCGTAGCGCTCGGAGGCGTGGTGCCCGCAGGCAATAAAGACCACGCCCATCTCGCGCGCGTAGTGCGCCTGGGGTTCGGAAATCTCGCCGGTGATGAAGGCGTCGGCGCCTGCGGCAATCGCCGCCTCAAAATACCCCTGCGCGCCGCCCGTGCACCATGCTATGTTTTTAATAGCTGCTTGCGCTGGTCCTGCTTTGGTTACAGCCCGATTAAGTACTTTTTCCAGATGTGTTGCCAGTGCGCCGGCATCTGGAAACTGCCCTCCGTCGACGCGCCCACCGATAAAACCCAGGTCCTGTTCGCCGAAACGCCCCGTCGCCGTGAGGCCCAGTTGCAAGCCCAGCTGGGCGTTATTGCCGAGCTCGGGGTGCGCGTCCAGCGGCAGGTGATAGGCGTAGAGGTTGATGTCGTGCGCCAGCAACAAGGCCAGGCGCTGCTTCATCCAGCCCGTGACGCGGCCGTCCTGGCCACGCCAGAACAGGCCGTGGTGCACAAAGATGGCGTCGGCCTGCGCCGCAATGGCCGCTTCGATCAGCGCCAGGCTGGCGGTAACGCCGGAAACAATCTTGCCGACCGAGGGTTTGCCTTCGACCTGCAGACCGTTGGGGCCGTAGTCCTTGAAGCGCGCGGGCTGCAAAAGCGTGTCAAAGGCCTGCAGCAAGTCCTGTCGTGTGGTGCTCATGGCCCCATTGTCTCAGGGCGCTGCCTGAGGATGCTCAGCTTTTCTCGAGGCCCAGCAAAGCGTCCTTGAGCATGAAGTCCGCCGGAACGGACCCCAGCCAGATGCCCAGCACCATGCGAAAGAACTCCGCATCACCGACCGCTGCGCCCTGCGGCTGCTCGGCGATGAAAAAGCTGGTGCCCTTGCCCGGAACAAACTCCATCGCGAACGAATCGCCGGGCATCAGCTTGCTGCGGCCCGAGAAGATATCGATCAGACGGTTGCTCGACACCGAGTGGCGGCTGACCGCATCGCGGCTTGAGTTGTCGGCCATGCCGCGCAGGAAGAGCCGGCCCAGGTCGGTGCCGGAGACTTCGCGCAGCGCCACAAAAGCCAGGCGGATGGGCGTGCCCAGCTTCATCGCCTCGTCGGCCGACGAGACCTTGCGGCTCGTGTACAGGGCCATGTCATAGACCTTGAAAATGGCCTTGAAGCGGGTGCCGGCGCCGTTGAGCTGCAGTGTGGTGCCCTGCGCCACCACACTGGCCGGAAATTTCGTCGCCGTGGGTGCGGCCAGAACCGGCAATGCCAGTCCCGCCGAACCCGCTGTCAATGCGGCCGCGCCACGCGCGAGCCAGGTCCGCCTTGAACACTGATGCATGTTGTCACCTCCGTTATGGTTGTTGACCGCGGGCGGCGGTTCAGGCTGCCCGCGGCTGCGGCCTTGCGGCAGCCAGGAACATGGTACCGGAGCCAGCCGGCGTGCTTCCTTACAGCGAGCGGGGACCCGAAGCGATAAACTCCATCAGTTGGCGCCGCGCCCCTTCCGGCCCTGTGCCGCCCCGGATTCCCGCCCCCTTTCGTCTTCCGCACCTTCGTACCGGCACGCCGACCCTCACGCCTCATGAAACGCACCTGGCTTCTTTTTTCCCAAACCGTCACCGTCCTGCTGGCGGCCTACTTCGTGGTGGCCACGCTCAAGCCGCAGTGGCTGGACCGCGGCAACATGCCGGGCGTGTCCGTCATCGAGGCCCCGGCCGGCACCGCACCGCGCAGCGGCGGTGCCGGAAGCGGCTTCGCATCGGCGGCCAAAGTTGCCTCGGCAGCGGTGGTCAGCATCAACACCAGCAAGGCCGCCGCCAAAAACCCGCATGCCGAAGACCCGTGGTTCAAGTTTTTCTTCGGCGACCAGAGCCCCAATGAACCGCAGGGCGGACTGGGCAGCGGCGTCATCATCAGCGCCAGCGGCTACATCCTGACCAACAACCACGTGGTGGAAGGCGCCGACGAGATCGAAGTCATCCTCAACGACACGCGCAAGGCAAAAGCACAGGTCATAGGCACCGACCCGGACACCGACCTGGCCATCCTCAAGATCGACCTGGACAAGCTGCCCGTCATCGTGCTGGGCAACTCCGACGCCTTGCAGGTGGGCGACGCCGTGCTGGCCATCGGCAACCCGTTTGGCGTGGGCCAGACGGTCACCGGCGGCATCGTGAGCGCACTGGGGCGCAACCAGCTGGGCATCAACACCTTTGAAAATTTCATCCAGACCGACGCCGCCATCAACCCCGGCAACTCGGGCGGCGCGCTGGTCGACGTGAACGGCAACCTGATGGGCATCAACACCGCGATTTATTCGCGCTCGGGGGGCTCCATGGGCATTGGTTTCGCCATCCCGGTGTCGACTGCCAAGCTGGTGCTCGACGGCATCGTGAAGGACGGCCAGGTCACGCGGGGCTGGATCGGCGTGGAGCCGCAGGACCTCAACCCCGAACTCGCTGAAACATTCGGCCTTCCGGCGGCTGCGGCCAAAGAGGGTGGTGTCATCATCACCGGCGTTCTGCAAAACGGCCCGGCCGCGCAGGCCGGCCTTCTACCCGGCGACGTGATCACCGCCGTGAACGGCAAGGGCGTACGCAACGTGAGCCAGTTGTTGACCGCTGTGGCAGCCCTCAAGCCCGGCACGCCGGCGCCGTTGACGGTGCTGCGCAAGGACAAGCAGACCGAGATCCCGGTGACGCCCGGCAAGCGCCAGCGGCCCAAGGTACAGCAGCGCTGACCGGCCGGGGCGGCGTCAGCACGCTGCAATCGTGCATGAAGATGCTACCAAATTAATAGCGACTTGCGCACGGCCACATTGGGCCGTGGCCGTTTTTTTCCAAAAAGATTTGACGTCCCGTGCATGCGGGAGGGGCTGAGCCGGCGAGCGCCGGCGGAAGTCAGGGTTTGGCTACTTCGGTGTCGCTGTCAGTCTCTGGCACCTTGGTGTGCTTGACGAACAACAGGGCCGCCAGGATGCCGACCTCATACAGTCCGCCCACCACCATCAGCAGCATGATCATGGAGCCGGCGTCGGGCGGCGTGACCAGGGCGGTGCCGATGGCGGCGATCACCCAGAAATAGCCGCGGTACTGGCGCAGCTGGGCCACGGTGAGTATGCCCATGCGCACCAGCAGGATCACCGCAATCGGCACTTCAAAGGCCAGCCCGAACGCGAGGAACATGCCCAGCACGAAGCTCAGGTATTCCTCGATGTCCGGCGTCGCCGTGATGGACTTGGGCGCAAAGCTCTGGATGAAGGCGAACACCTGGCCAAACACGAAGTAATAACAAAACGCCACGCCGATGAAAAACAGCAGGGTGCTGGAAACCACCAGCGGCATGACCAGTTTTTTCTCATGCGAATACAGGCCCGGTGCGACAAAGGCCCACACCTGGTACAGCACCACCGGCAGCGCGATCATGAAGGCGGCCATGAAGAGGATCTTGATGGGCACCACGAACGGCGTGATCACGCTGATGGCGATCAGCGTGGCGCCCTTGGGGAGCGTGGCCACCAGCGGGGCGGCCATCAGGTCATAGAGTGCGCTGGCGCCGGGGTATACCGCCAGCACGGCGGCCGCAATGCCGATGGCAATCACCGCTTTGATCATCCGGTCGCGCAGCTCCACGAGGTGCTGCACAAAAGGCTGCTCGGTGCCCGCGAGTTCGTCGGGCTTGTCGGTGTGGGGATCGCTCATGAGGGGAATTTGCGCTGGTGGGGCTGCGCGGGGAGGCACGCAAACAGGAAGGAATCAGCAGGAAAGCAGCTCAAGGCATGCGGCCCGGCTGCGGACGGAAGCGCGCCACGCGGGCCGCGCCGGACTGGGCCTTGGTGCGTACGCCCGAACGGGCCTTGTACCACTGGGGCGTCGCGCCCTGCTTGAGCCGCCACTTCTTTTTCGGGTGCCTGTACTCGGGGAAGATTTCCATGCCCGGCAAAGCGCCGGAGGACGACTCTCCCGTGGCCTCGGCCCAGGATTTTTCGAAATCGCTGGCGTTGGTCTGGATGGAGTTCTCGACGTCACGGGCGGCGCCCTCAACGGTTTCCTTCATCTTCTTGAGCTCGTCCAGCTCCATGGAGCGGTTGACCTCGTTTTTGACGTCGGCCACATAACGCTGGGCCTTACCCAGCAACGTACCCACGGTACGCGCCACGCGCGGCAGCTTCTCCGGGCCGATAACGATCAGCGCCACGGCGCCGATGAGCGCCATTTTGGAGATGCCTAGATCAATCACTGCAGAAGGTGTCGCTGGAAGGTTGCGTCAGATGATTGCGCTCAAGACTTCTGCTTGGCTTCAACGTCGATTGTCGTTTTGTCAGCGGCCTGGGCGTTGGTCACGCTGGCGGGCGGCACGGGCACGTCGGCGGGCGTCTGGCTGCCGTCCTTCATGCCGTCTTTAAAACCCTTGACGGCGCCGCCGAGATCGCTGCCCATGTTTTTGAGCTTTTTGGTGCCGAACACCATCACCACGATCAACAGCACGATCAGCCAGTGCCAAATGGAAAATGAACCCATGATTTGCTCCTAATCTGTAAATACAGGTGTAAATGCAACATTGCCGGTTTGGGGCGGTTTGCACGCAATTGCGTTGATTCTAAAGGCCCTGCCTGCCGGAAAACCGATTACACACATTGGCCTACCGGTTTAGTGTGGTTGTGCGCACCAGGGTTCCCTTTGGCTTGTAACCCTTCTAGCCCTTCAGCCATGGACGAGGGCCGCCGATCACGTGAAAGTGCAGGTGATGCACCTCTTGGCCACCCTCGGCGCCGGTATTGGTCACGATCCGGTAGCCGCCCTCCGGATAGGGGTTACAGCCCTGCTCCATCGCCAGTTTGGGGGCCAGCACCATCATGCGCCCCAGCAGGGCGGCGTGTTCGGGGCCGACCTGGGCCATGGACGGAATATGGTCCTTGGGAATGATCAGGAAATGCACGGGCGCCCACGGGTTGATGTCGTGAAAAGCGTACAGCTCGTCGTCTTCGTACACCTTCCGGCTTGGAATGGTGCCCGCAGCGATCTTGCAAAAAATGCAGGTGTCGGAATGGTTCATGGCTTGGGTCGTGGCTGAAAGGGCTTATGTGGGGCGATGGCTGTTAAAACGCATCCAGCCGCGCACGCAGCGGTACAGGTACCAGAGGCAGACAATGCCATAGGCCACCCACCCCGGCACAATCAACAGCCACAGCGGCGACAGAAGCACCAGCCAGGCCAGCGTCCACCAGAAGGTGCGGATCATGTAGTTGTGGTGGTCGATGTAGAGCGCATCGGTTTCATCCGCGCGGCGAATGTAGTTGATGATGACGGCGATCACCGCAAACACACCGCCGCTGAACCAGGCCAGCGTGTGCAGGCCGTACAGCACATGCATGACGGCGCGGTCGTTGGGATTCTTGCCTTCGAATTCGGCCAGGTCGGTTTCCATGCGTTCAGGTTCCAGTCAAAGCGATATCAGGGAGAAGAAAAATCAGCCACGGTGTGGGGCCAGGAAACGCCCGTCTCAGGGCTTTTCGGCCGCATCACGGTGCTGGGCCTTGCGCAAGGCTTTTTCCTCGATGCCGCTGGTGCCTTCGCGGCGCTCCAGCTCGGCAATCACGTCCAGCGGGCTGAGGCCGTAATGCGCCAGCGCAATCAGGCTGTGAAACCACAGATCGGCCACTTCGCCAACCAGCTTGCCCTTGAGCTCTGCCGTGGGCCCGCCGCGGTCGATGTCTTTGGCCGCCATCACGGTTTCCGTGGCTTCTTCGCCGATTTTTTTCAGGAAAGCGTCGGGGCCTTTATGCAGCAGGCGCGCCACATAGCTGGTGTCCGGGTCACCGCCGTTGGCCGCCTTGCGGCTTTCGATGATCTGCGCCAGGCGCTGGAGGGAGTCATTCGTGGTCATGTTTGCCGGAGTCTGTTGATGCTTTTTTATACATGGTTGTCGGGTCTTTCAGGACCGGCTCGGTCACCACCCATTGACCGTCTTTATACACACTGAAAAAGCAGCTGTGGCGGCCCGTGTGGCAAGCTATGCCCGGCGTGTGGCCCAGCTGCGTCACCTTGAGCAGGATCACGTCGTTGTCGCAGTCCAGGCGGATCTCATGCACCGTTTGCTGGTTGCCGGATTCCTCACCCTTGTGCCAGAGCCGCCCGCGCGAGCGGCTGAAATACACCGCCTGACCAAGCTCGGCAGTTTTTTGCAGCGCCTCCCGGTTCATCCAGGCGAACATGAGCACATCGCCGCTGGAGGCTTCTTGTGCAATGACGGGGATCAGGCCCTTGTCGTCCCAGCTGACTTCATCTAACCAGTTCATGGTGTGTATTGTCCAAGATTGCGTTGAACAGCTGTATTACAAGCCGCCAAACCACGGGGGCTCTGTGCTGACGCCAGTTTCGCCGGAAAATGATTCGCTATCAAATCAGGAGCTGCTTGCGCCTGTATTCATTGGGCTACAGGCCAAAACCGCTTAAGAAATGCTACAGACGGACAGGGATGCCGCGTGCCGCCATGTGAGCTTTCGCCTGCTGCACCGTGTATTCACCGTAATGAAAAATGCTGGCGGCCAGCACCGCGTCGGCGCCGCCGGTCTGTATGCCGTCGGCCAGATGCTCCAGGTTGCCGACGCCGCCCGAGGCGATCACCGGCACGCTGATGGCGTCACTCACCGCGCGGGTCAGGGCCAGGTCAAAGCCCGACTTGGTGCCGTCGCGGTCCATGCTGGTCAGCAAAATTTCGCCGGCACCGCGGCGCGCCATCTCGGTGGCCCAGGCCACGGCGTCCAGGCCGGTGTTCTTGCGCCCGCCATGGCTGTAGACGTCCCAGCCCGGGCCGACCGGTTCGCCGGCGGGTGTGAGGCGCTTTTCGTCTTCCGCGCCGCGGCGCTTGGCGTCGATCGCCACCACGATGCACTGCGAGCCGTATTTGGCAGAAGCGTCAGCGATCACCTGCGGGTTGGCGATGGCGGCCGAGTTGAAACTGGTCTTGTCGGCCCCGGAATTGAGAAGGCGACGCACGTCTTCAACGGTGCGCACACCGCCGCCCACGGTGAGTGGAATAAACACCTGCGAAGCCACCGCTTCGATGATCGGCAGGATCAGGTCGCGCCCGTCGCTGGTGGCCGTGATGTCGAGGAAGGTGAGCTCATCCGCGCCCTGCTCGTTGTAGCGCGCGGCGATTTCCACCGGGTCGCCTGCGTCACGCAGCTGGGTGAAGTTGACGCCCTTCACGACACGGCCGCCGGTGACGTCGAGGCAGGGAATGATTCTTTTAGCTAACATGTGGCCCCCACGGTCGCCCACTGCGTGTGGCTTCCTGCCCCCCGAGGGGGCCGCTGCGCCTGCGGCCCGGCAGAGCCGGTTCCGCGGCCCCTGCTTGCTTGGGGCGCAGCGCCGCTATTTATTGCAGCAGTGGTCATCCGTTTAGTTCGTCGGCTCTCGCCTGAGCTTTCTCAAAATCGAGATCACCGCTGTAAATCGAGCGCCCGCAGATCACACCTTCCACGCCCTCTTCCTCGACCTCGCAGAGCTTTTCGATGTCGGCCATGTTCGAAAGGCCGCCGGAGGCGATCACGGGAATCGTCAGCGCCTGGGCGAGCTTGACGGTGGCGTCGATGTTGATGCCGGTCAGCATGCCGTCGCGGCCGATGTCGGTGTAGATGATGGATTCGACGCCGTAGTCCTGGAATTTCTTGCCGAGGTCGATGACCTCATGGCCGGTCATCTTGCTCCAGCCGTCGGTGGCGACCTTGCCGTCCTTGGCGTCCAGGCCGACGATGATGTGGCCGCCGAAGGCCGTGCAGGCGTCTTGCAGAAAACCGGGGTTCTTGACGGCTGCGGTGCCGATGATGACGTAGCGCAGGCCGGCGTCAAGGTAGCGCTCGATGGTGTCCAGGTCACGGATGCCGCCGCCCAGCTGCACGTCGATTTCGCTGCCGACCTCGGCCAGTATCTGCTTGATGGCAGCCTCATTCTTGGGCTTGCCTGCAAAGGCGCCATTCAAATCCACCAGGTGCAGGCGGCGCGCGCCCTTGTCGACCCAGCTGCGCGCCATGGCGGCCGGGTCTTCGCTGAAGATGGTGGATTGATCCATGTCGCCCTGTTTGAGGCGGACGCAGTGACCGTCTTTCAGGTCAATCGCGGGGATAAGTAGCATGTGCGGTTAAAGACGGTAAAACGGTAAAGGACAAAACGGACGCTCAGGGTAACAAAAAGCCGGACGCCCCGGTACCGGGTCTGACCCAAGGTATTCAGGGATTCCAGTGCAGGAAATTGCGGTACAGGGCCAGCCCGTGGTCGGCACTCTTTTCGGGGTGGAACTGGGTGGCAAAAATATTATCGCGTGCAATCGCCGCCGTAAAGCGCGCGCCGTAGTCGGCCTCCCCCGCGATGTGGCGTGCATCCGACGGCCGGGCATAAAAGCTGTGTACAAAATAAAAGTACGCGCCGTCGGGAACTCCAGCCCAGACCGGGTGGGCCCTGGCCGTGCCCGCACCATTTTGGTAAACCTGGTTCCAGCCCATCTGCGGCACCTTGTAACGGCTGCCGTCGGGCTGGATTTTGCCGGCCAGCTCGAATTTGGTGACCTCCCCAGGGATTAATCCGAGGCCGGTGGTACCCACGCCGCCGTCGCCGGGCTGGCCTTCGTCGCTGTGGCTCAGCAGCATCTGCATGCCAACACAAACACCGAACAGCGGCTTGTTGGCCGCAGCGTGCAGCACCGACTCCAGCATGCCGGAATCTGCGAGCTCGCGCATGCAGTCGGCAATGGCGCCCTGGCCAGGCAGCACGATGCGTTCGGCCGACATCACATCTTCGGCCCGGGAGGTGACCAGCACGTCAAAGCCGCTGCCGCCCGCCACATGGCGAACAGCCTGTGACACGGAGTGCAGGTTGCCCATGCCGTAGTCGACCACGGCGACTGTTTTGGGTTTTGCCATTGAAAGTCGAAAGGTAGTTTGCTACGAATTTAATAGCTGCTTGCGCCCGTCACCATTGGTCTGGAGGCAAAAACAGGCATTAAAACAAGGATTGGACGTGTTCCCGGCGTTGAGTGCGAAGGGGTTACAGCGAACCCTTGGTCGATGGAATCACGCCTGCGGCGCGCGGATCGATCTCCAGCGCCATGCGCAGCGCGCGGGCAAATGCCTTGAACACGGTTTCGGCCTGGTGGTGGGCGTTCTCGCCCTTGAGGTTGTCGATGTGCAAGGTCACAAAGGCGTGGTTCACAAAGCCCTGGAAGAATTCGTAGGCGAGCTGGCTGTCGAAGGTGCCGATCATGCCGCTCTTGAAAGGAACATGCATCTCGAGGCCCGGACGGCCCGAAAAATCGACCACCACGCGCGACAGCGCCTCGTCGAGCGGCACATAGGCGTGGCCGTAGCGGCGCAGGCCTTTTTTGTCTCCCACAGCCTTGGCCACGGCCTGGCCCAGCGTGATGCCCACGTCTTCCACCGTGTGGTGGCCGTCAATGTGCAAATCGCCCTTGGCCTGGATGTCGAGGTCGATCAGGCCGTGGCGGGCGATCTGGTCCAGCATGTGGTCGAAAAAGCCTATGCCCGTGGAAAGGCTGGCTTTACCGGTGCCGTCCAGGTTGAGCTTGACGATGATCTGGGTTTCGGCGGTGTTGCGTGAAACCTCGGCAATGCGGGGAGCGTGGGTAGGGGTGGTCATAGGGATTTTTCAAGCGCCGCCAGCATTTGCACGTTCTCGTCCGCGGTGCCGACCGTCAGGCGCAAACAATTGGCCAGCAATGGGTGCATTTTAGAAACGTTTTTGACCAGGACCTTGCGCGATTTCATGCCTTCAAAGGTTTTGGCCGCATCAGGCACCCGCACCAGGATCATGTTGGCGTCGCTTTTCCAGGCTTTGACGCCCCTGGCCGCCATGCCGGCCAGGGCCTGCAGCAACACAGCACGTTGAGCCACCAGCTCCGCGGCCTGGGCGGCGAATTCACCCTGGTGCTCCAGCGCGAACAGCGCGCATTCGTAGTTGAGCACACTGATGTTGTAGGGCGGGCGCACCTTGTCGATCTCGGCAATCAGCGCTTTCGGGCCCATCATGTAGCCGATGCGCACGCCGGCCAGGCCGAACTTGCTCAGGGTGCGCATCAGCAGCACATGGCTGTGCCTGGCGATGCGGTCGATGTAGCTTTTGCTGGAAAACGGCTGGTAGGCCTCGTCCATCACGACCAGGCCACCTTGTTCGCCCACGGCTTCGATGATCTTTTCAATCACCGTGTCGTCCCACAGGTTGGCCGTCGGGTTGTTCGGGTAGGCCAGGTAAATGATGGACGGCTGGTGTTCGGCAATAGCGGCCAGCATGGCGGCTTGGTCGAGCTCAAAGTCGGCCGTCAGCGGCACGCCGATGAATTTGAGGCCCTGCAGCTGCGCGCTCATGGCGTACATCACAAAGCCCGGCAGCGGCGCCAATATGGAGCCCCCTTCCACATCGCAGGCCATGGCCAGCAGCGAGATCAACTCGTCCGAACCGTTGCCCAGCATGATGTCGAAGCCCTCGGGCATCTGCGCATAGTCGGCCAGGGCCTTGCGCAGATCATTCACGCGGCCATCCGGATAGCGGTTCAATGCCAGCGCACCCAGACGCTGGCCCAGATGGGCCTGCAGCGATGCCGGCAGGCGGTGCGGGTTCTCCATGGCATCAAGCTTGACCATGCCGGCCGAGTCCTGGATGGCGTAGGCATGCATGGACTGCACGTCCTGGCGAATCAGTTTTTTGAGCTCGGAGGCCAGTACGGTATCTGACTGTTTCATGATGGGTGAATTGATTCTGTCTGGCGGTATTGTGATTGCCGACTCGCTCAGCAACTGCTTTTCTGCACGAAAGCGGAGCCCGTGGGCATGCTCATGTTGGCCACGTCTTTGCGGTTCAGCAGCTCCCTGAACATGGGATCTACAAAAAGCTTCACGCATTCGCCGGAACGGAAAGTGCCACTCACAGGAAGCGTCAGCGACAAGATGTTTGAAACGGTCACCACAATGGAGCTGACGTCGCGATTGCCCTGCTGCGCACCAATGGCGTTGGCCAGCATAACGCCAGCAGAGCCCCCAGCAAGCGTCGCGCTACTTTGCTGAACCGAACTCAAACCATAGTAGGGCGAGGCAGATACTTCGGAGACCACTCCTGAAAGCTCAATCGCATTGGGAGGTTTCTCTGAGGGTTGCACCACGGACGCGCAGCCCTGCAACCCTGCCAGCGCAATGCAAGCAGCAACGACAAGATTCAGCGATCTGAAAATGCGGGTCATTTACGATTCAATCGGGTTTGGAAAGCCGCATTTCGGCCGCGCGAGCATGCGCCTGCAGGCCCTCGCCATAAGCAAGTTCTGCGGCGATCTTGCCGAGGACTTGCGCACCGGCTTCGCTGACTTCGATCAGGCTGGAGCGCTTCTGGAAGTCGTAGACACCCAGTGGCGAACTGAAGCGCGCCGTGCCGCTGGTGGGCAGCACGTGGTTGGGGCCGGCGCAGTAGTCGCCCAGCGATTCGCTGGTGTAGGCGCCCAGGAAGATCGCGCCGGCGTGTTTGAGCAGAGGCTCCCACTTGTGCGGGTCGTGGCTGGAGACTTCGAGGTGTTCGGGGGCAATGCGATTGCTGATCTCGCAGGCCTCTTCCATGCTGCGGGTGTGGATCAGCGCGCCGCGGCCGGTGAGGGACTTGGCGATGATCTCGGCGCGCGGCATTTCGGGCAGCAGCCGGTCAATCGCAGCCTGCACGGCATCGATATAGGCGGCGTCGGGGCACAGCAGGATGCTTTGGGCCAGCTCATCATGCTCGGCCTGGCTGAACAAGTCCATGGCCACCCAGTCGGCGGGCGTGCTGCCATCGGCCAGCACCAGAATTTCAGACGGGCCGGCAATCATGTCGATGCCCACCGTGCCGAAAACGCGCTTTTTGGCACTGGCCACGTAAGCATTGCCGGGGCCGGTGATCTTGTCGACCTTGGGCACGGTTTGCGTGCCGTAGGCCAGCGCGGCCACGGCCTGCGCGCCGCCGATGGTGAAGGCGCGGGTGACCCCGGCCACATAGGCGGCGGCCAGCACGAGCTCATTGCGCTCGCCTTTGCTCGACGCCGCCTGGTCGCCTGAGCCGCCCGTGGCTACGCTGCCGCGCACAGGCGTTGGCACCACCATAATGATCTCTTGCACACCAGCCACGTGGGCGGGGATGGCGTTCATGAGCAAGCTGGAAGGGTAGGCAGCCTTGCCGCCCGGAACGTAAATGCCCACCCGGTCCAGCGGCGTGACCTTCTGGCCCAGCAGCGTGCCGTCTTCGTCGCGATAACTCCAGCTCTCTCCCGATGCCTTCTTCTGTGCCTCGTGGTACTTGCGCACCCGGGCGGCTGCGGCCTGCAGGGCCTCGCGCTGGGCAGCGGGAATGGCATCAAATGCGGCCTTGAAATCCGCCTGCGTCAGTTCCAGCCCAGCCATCGACGCAGCTGACAGGCCATCAAAGCGCGCCGTGTATTCCAGCACCGCCGCATCGCCGCGCTGCTGCACATCGGCCAGGATGTCGGCCACGCGTTGCTCAATGGCCGCATCGGTGTCGGCAGACCAATGCAGGCGCGCCTTGAATTCAGCCTCAAAATCAGCTGAAACCGTTGACAGACGAGCGGGAGCAGCTATTAATTTCATAGCATCAAGATTTAAGGGAAGGTGCAGAGGTGGCGGCAGAAAAAGCGTTTATCAGCTTGCGGATGGGCTCTTGCTTGAGCTTGAGCGCAGTCTGGTTCACAACGAGGTGCGAGCTGATGTCCATGATGCGTTCGACCTCGACCAGGTGGTTGGCCTTGAGCGTGCTGCCGGTGGAGACGAGGTCGACGATGGCGTCGGCCAGGCCTGTGAGCGGCGCCAACTCCATGCTGCCGTAGAGCTTGATCAGGTCGACGTGCACGCCCTTGGTGGCGAAAAACTCCCGGGCAATCGCCACGTACTTGGTGGCCACTTTCAGGCGCGAGCCCTGGCGCACGGCGGCGGCGTAGTCAAAGCCCTCGCGCACGGCCACACTGATGCGGCATTTGGCGATTTGCAAATCGAGCGGCTGGTACAGGCCCTGGCTGCCGGATTCGATCAGCGTGTCTTTGCCGACCACGCCGAGATCGGCACCGCCGTACTGTACATAGGTGGGCACGTCGGTGGCGCGCACCAGCACCACGCGCAGGCCAGGCTGGTTGGTGTCCAGGATCAGCTTGCGGGATTTTTCCGGGTCGTCCAGCACCTCGATGCCGGCGCTTTTAAGCAGCGGCAGGATGTCGTCGAAGATGCGGCCCTTGGATAAAGCAAGCGTGATCATGCTTTGACTCGCTCTATGTCGGCACCGATTCCGCGCAGCTTGGCTTCCATCTGGTCGTAGCCGCGGTCCAGGTGGTAGATGCGGTCCACCATGGTTTCGCCTTCGGCCACCAGGCCGGCAATCACCAGGCTGGCGGAGGCGCGCAAATCAGTGGCCATCACGGTGGCACCCGACAGCTTTTCAACGCCCTCCATGACCGCGACCTTGCCTTCGATCTGAATCTTCGCGCCCAGGCGCACCATCTCGTTGACGTGCATGAAGCGGTTTTCAAAAATCGTCTCGGTCACCGTACTGCTGCCCTGTGCGATGGCGTTCAGCGCCATGAACTGCGCCTGCATGTCGGTCGGGAAGCCGGGGTATTCAGTCGTGCGGAAGGATTGCGCCTTCATTCGGCCGCTGGCCTGGATGCGGATAAAGCCTTCGCCCGCCGTTACCACGGCGCCGGCTTCGCGCAGCTTGTCGATCACCGCGTCGAGGTGGTCGGCTCGGCCATGCTTCAAAACCACGTCACCACCGGCAGCGGCCACCGCGCACAAAAAGGTGCCGGTTTCAATGCGATCGGCCACCACCTGGTGGGTGCAGCCATGCAGGCGCTCGACACCCTGAATGCGGATGCGGCGCGTGCCGTGGCCTTCAATCTTTGCGCCCATCTTGATGAGCATTTCAGCCAGGTCGCCAATCTCGGGCTCCTGCGCGGCGTTCTCCAGGATGGTTTCGCCTTCTGCCAGGCTGGCCGCCATCAGGAAGTTTTCAGTGCCGGTGACCGTCACCATGTCGGTGGTAATGCTGGTGCCCTTGAGCCGCTTCTGACCAGCCGGCAGCTTGGCGATCATGTAGCCGTGCTCCACGGCAATTTCAGCGCCCATGGCCTGCATACCCTTGATGTGCTGGTCGACCGGCCGCGAACCAATGGCGCAGCCGCCGGGCAGCGACACGGTCGCCTCGCCAAAGCGCGCCAGCAGCGGGCCGAGGGCCAGCACGGAAGCGCGCATGGTTTTGACGAGCTCATAAGGGGCTTCGGGTGAGCTCAGGCCGCCAGCATTGAGCACCACGGTGCTGGGCACGTCCTGGCTGCGTTCGGCCTGCACACCCATGTTGCGCACCAGCTTGAGCATGGTGGCCACATCCTGCAGGCGCGGCACATTCTGCAGCGTCACCGTGTCGGCTGTCAGCAGGGCTGCACACAGTTCCGGGAGCGCGGCATTCTTGGCACCGGAAATTTCGACCGTGCCGGCGAGTGATTTGCCGCCCCTGATGAGTAATTTGTCCATGTTCTTATTGCGTGTTGTTGTTGGCCCATTCGGTGGGCGTATACGTTTTCATCGACAGCGCATGCACTTCGTCGGTCTGCATGCGGCCACCCAGCGTGGCGTACACCTTCTGGTGGCGCTGGATCAAGCGCAGGCCCTCAAAGGCGCTGGAGATGATTGTCGCGTACCAATGGCGGCCGTCGCCCGACAGTTCGATATGTTCGCACGGCAGGCCTGCGGTGATGATGGATTGAAGTTCTTCGCTGGTCATAAGTTTTCTATTGAGGCATGAGACGAGTGTCTTCGCAAGCAGGGGCCGCGGAACTGGCTTTGCCAGGCCGCAGGCGCAGCGCCCCCTCGGGGGGCAGAGAGCGACACGAAGTGCGCGAACGTGGGGGCCATATCTCTAGTGTCTGATTTTGTAGCCTGTGCGCAGCATGTTGACCGCGACACCACTTACGACCAGCAGCGCGGTGGTCACGATACCCAGGCTCAGCCAGGGCGAAACATCGCTGACGCCGAAAAATCCGTAACGGAACCCGTCAATCATGTAGAAAAACGGATTCAGGTGGCTGACCTTTTGCCAGAAAGGCGGCAGCGAGTGAATCGAATAAAACACGCCGCTCAGGAAGGTCATGGGCATGATGACGAAATTCTGGAAGGCCGCCATCTGGTCGAACTTTTCAGACCACAGCCCGGCGATGACGCCCAGCGCGCCCAGCATGGCAGCGCCCAGTACCGCAAACAGCACAATCCACAGCGGCGCCACAAAGGCGGGTTGGCCGAAAAATACGGTGACGGCAAACACGCCGGTACCCACCAGCAGGCCACGCGCGACGGACGAGCCGACGTACGCAAAAAACCAGTGCCAATGCGACAGCGGCGTGAGCAGCACAAACACCAGGCTGCCCATGATCTTGCTCTGGATCAGCGAGGAAGAGCTGTTGGCAAATGCGTTCTGCAACACGCTCATCATCACGAGTCCGGGCACCAGGAAGGCGGTGTAGCTGACCTGGTCGTAAACCTTGACCTGGTCCTGCAGCACGTGGCCAAAGATCAGCATGTAGAGCACGGCGGTCAACACCGGGGCTCCGACCGTCTGGAAACCCACTTTCCAGAAGCGCAGGGTTTCCTTGTAGAGCAGTGTTTGCCAGCCAGTCATTCAAAAGCCCCCACGCTTGTCGCTTCGCGTACTACGCGAGGCCTTGCAGGCCGCGGCTCGCGAGACGCTTCGCCTCTGTCGCCTGTCCAAAGCTGCTCAAGCAGCTTTGGAGCCGCAGGCTCCAGCCCCTCGGGGGCTGTGCTTGCTTGGGGCGGCCCGGCGCGGCGCACGGCCCTTCCCCGGATGAACGCGATCATGTTGCCACTCCCATTAAATTCAGTTCGGTGGCTTCTCCGGCCGGCTTTTTGTTCATTACGTCCAGGAACACATCTTCCAGGTCGGCCTTGCGGATTTCAACGTCTTCCGCGACCAGCCCCGCCTCACGGATGGCCGCGAGGTATTGTTCGATTTCATTGGCGTTGTGCGCCGGGAACTGCACGATGCGCCCGGTGATACGGGCCTGCGCGGCCAGGTGCACCGGCAATTCGCTGTCGATCTTGAAGCGCAACACGTTCGACGAAGCTGCCTTGAGCAGCTCGGAAGTCTGAGCCAGCGCCACCACCCGCCCCTGCTTGAGCATGGCGATGCGGCTGCACAAAGCCTCGGCTTCTTCGAGGTAGTGCGTGGTGAGCAGCACCGTGCTGCCCTGCTTGTTGAGTTTGGCGATGAACTGCCACAGCGTCTGGCGCAGTTCCACATCAACGCCGGCGGTGGGTTCGTCGAGCACGATGACCTGCGGCTTGTGCACCAGCGCCTGCGCCACCAGCACGCGGCGTTTCATGCCGCCGGAGAGCTGGCGCATGTTGGCATTGGCTTTGTCGGCCAGCCCCAGGCTGACCAGCAGTTCGTCGATCCAGTCGTCGTTGCGTTTGATGCCGAAATAGCCGGACTGGATGCGCAGCGCCTCGCGCACGGAGAAAAAGGGGTCGAACACCAGTTCCTGGGGTACGACGCCGAGCTTTCGCCTTGCATTGGCATAGTCGGTGAGCACGTCGCTGCCATGCACCAGGACCCGGCCGCTGCTGGCACGCGAAAGGCCGGCGAGTATGCTGATGAGAGAGGTTTTGCCGGCGCCGTTGGGACCGAGCAGCCCAAAAAACTCACCCTGCCGGATGTCAAAACTGACGTCGTCAAGCGCCCGGACAATGGGGCCTGTTTGGCTTCGCGCAGAGGAATAGGTTTTGGAGACGGACTGAAATGAGATCGCTGGCATTAGCCCATCATTTTAAGGGCTGGCGCCGTTTTATCCCGGCAGGTACCTGAATGCCCTGGGGGCGGCCGGTGCCGCAGCGGTACGGCTCAGGCCGTGGCAGGCACCAGCTCCGCCACGCCATAAAGGCCTGCCAGCTGGCGCAAGCGGACAGGCAAGCCGGTGACCGTGAACCCCTTGCCGGCGGCCAGCGCCTCACGGCGGCATTCAAGCAGGACGGCCAGAGCGGAAGAATCAAACTCGGTGAGTGCGCTCGCATCCACCACCACCCCGCCCGGCTGCGACAACACGGCCTGCTTCAGGCCGTGAGAAAAACCGGCAGCCACCGCATGGGTCAAGGCGGAAGGGAGTGTCAGCATGGCGCAGTTGCCGCTCAGGATTTCTTGGCGCCTGCGCCGGTATTGGACTGGTTGCGCTGAACCAGAGACGCGATCAGGCCATCAACGCCCTTGGCGCTGATTTCCTGGGCGAACTGGGTGCGGTAGGTTTCCACCAGCCAGACGCCCAACACATTGAGGTCATAGATCTTCCAGCCCGTGGCGGTTTTTTCCATGCGGTAGTCCAGCTGGATTGGGTCGCCCCGGCCCAGAACTTCGGTGCGGACGACGACTTCAGTGTCTTCCGGAGCCGCGCGCAGCGGCTTGACATTGACACTCTGGTCGCTGACCTGTGCCAGTGCGCCGGAATAGGTGCGGATCAGCAGGACCTTGAACTCGTCCTGAAGCTTCTTTTGCTGCTCAGGCGTGGCCTGGCGCCAGTTGCGGCCGACGGCAGAGGCCGTCATGCGCGTGAAGTTCACATTGGGCATGATCTTGCTGTCGACGAGCGCGAGCACCCGGGTGAGGTCACCGGCTTTTACAGCCTTGTCCGTCTTGATGTTGTCCAGCACATCGGCCGAAACGCGCTTGATCAGGGCATCGGGTGCCTCATCGGCTGCGCGAACGAACGGTGCGGACCCCATCAGGGCCAGGCTGAGGGCGGCGGTAAATAAATGGCCAAGTGTTCTACGTTTCATGATTTTCCTTCTATGACGAAGCATGCGGTTGCGGAAATTGCTGTACCTCTACGGATACGTCACTGTTGCAACCGATGGTTCGATGGTTATTCTGCGGGATGGTTTCCGGGCTGTGAATGAAGTTTTACGGCAGTCTTGTAAATATTGTTTGCAATCAACAGCCTTTTGACCCCTGTTCACACCCGGCAGGACGCTATTTGGCGGCGGAGGCTGGTGCCGCTGGGGCGGCCGATGTGCCTTCCGGCAAATCGTAACGTTCCTCTTTTTCCACCGAAGTCCCGCCTATCAGGCTACGGCGGCGCTGCAGGTAGATTTCGCGGGTGAAGCTGTATTTGTCGAGTGCGGCCTGGTCCAGGACATCACCGGCCCCGAGCACGTTGGCCCTGGCATTCACCAGGCGCAAAGTCGTCAGGGAATTGCGGGCACGGACATTGTCGATCCGGCTTACCAGGTCGCCCTGGTAATCAACCAGCGAACCTACCGAATCACGCGCGGAAGAAGGGCCCAGCAAAGGCAGCACGAGGTAGGGGCCCGAGCCCACACCCCAAACGCCGAGCGTCTGGCCAAAATCTTCCGAGTGCTTGGGAATCTTCAGATCGCTGGCAACGTCAAAAATGCCGCCCACGCCCCAGATGGTATTGGTCGTGACGCGGAAAAAACTTTCGACAGAAGCCTGGCCTTTACCCTGGAGCAGGTTGTTGACGGTGGACCACACGTCGGAAATGTTGCCGAAGAAATTGGTGACACCGGTGCGCACAGGCGCAGGCGTGATATCCCGGTACGCGGTTGCCACGGGTTTGACGACGGCGCGGTCCACACCATCATTGAAATTGAACATGGTCCGGTTGAACGGCTCCAGCGGATCGGACGGGCTCGCATTGGGGCCGGTTGCACATCCCTGGAGAAGTGCCAGTGCAAGCACTGCCGCAGCCCAGCCGGCCGGTTTTTTCATCGTGATTTCTGCTGTCATTTTTTTTCTGGCGTCCCTGATGGCGGCGCAGACCCTGATCCGGAACTGCTGTCTGCCGCCTTGCTATATAAAAACTGGCTGATCAGATTCTCAAGCACCACGGCAGACTGCGTGTTTTTGACCACGTCCCCTGCGGCAAGATTTTTCTCGTCCCCACCGGCCTCCACGCCGATGTACTGCTCGCCCAGCAATCCGCTGGTCAAAATCTTCAGCGAGCTGTCTTTCGGGAATACGTAACGGCTTTCCATGGCCAGATTGACGCTGGCCTGGTAGGACTTGTCGTCGAAAGTGATATTTTCAACCCGGCCCACTACCACGCCAGCGCTTTTGACCGCGGCTCGCGGCTTGAGGCCACCAATGTTGTCGAATTTCGCCGTCACCTTGTAGGAGGTATCGAAATTCAGGCTGAGCAGATTCGCGGACTTGAGCGCCAGAAACAGGATGGCGGCGCCGCCAATCAACACGAACAAACCCACCCACAGATCATTTTTGGAACGTTGCATCGTTTTCTTTCAGTGGCCTGGTCCGGCGTCTTCGCCATTCCGGGCTGTTTTGTCCTTGCGGGGTTCACCCAAGGCAAACACTGGGAAGCAGGATTTTCTCATGGGGGAATTAAAAATGTATGAAGACGGTTTTAAAGGCTGAACATCGAGGCGGTCAGCAGGAAATCCAGCCCCAGCACGGCCAGCGATGCAACCACCACGGTCCGCGTGGTCGCGCGCGACACGCCCTCAGGCGTCGGCTGGGCCTCGAAACCCTGGTGCAAGGCCACAAAAGTGACGGTGACGCCAAACACAAAACTCTTGATGATGCCGTTACCTACGTCGCGCCAGACATCGACACCGGACTGCATCTGGCTCCAGAAGGAGCCCGCATCAATACCAATCATGACCACGCCCACCAGCCAGCCACCCATGATGCCCACGGCGCTGAACACGGCAGCCAGCAGGGGCATGGCGATGATGCCGCCCCAGAAACGGGGCGCCAGGATGCGCCGCACCGGGTCCACCGCCATCATTTCCATGGCTGAGAGCTGTTCGCCGGCTTTCATCAGGCCGATTTCGGCCGTCAACGCCGTGCCGGCGCGGCCGGCAAACAGCAAAGCAGTGACCACAGGCCCGAGTTCGCGCACGAGGCTGAGCGCCACCAGCAAGCCCAGCGCTTCTGCCGAGCCATAGCGCTGCAGCGTGTAGTAGCCCTGCAGGCCCAGCACAAAACCGACAAACAGGCCCGACACGGCAATGATGGCCAGCGAGTAGTTGCCCAAAAAGAAAATCTGGTCGCGCACCAGGCCAAAGCGGGCCAGGGCGGGGCCGGTGAGGGCCACCAGCCGGGACATCAACCGCGCGGCGTAGCCCAGTTCGGCCAGCTGGCTGCGCACGGAAAAACCGAGGCCGGAAATCAGGGCGACAGGGCTATAGCGGCTCATGCGCGCTTCCCTGATTTGGCCGCCGGGTTGCCGAAATCGGCATCCACAGTGGGGCCCGGATAGTGGAATTTCACGGGGCCTTCGCTTTCCGCATTGACGAACTGGTGCACCAGCGGATCGGTGGAGCGACGCACCTCGTCAGGTGTGCCCTGCGCCGCAATGCCGCCATTGGCCAGGATGATGACCTTGTCGGCAATGCGGAAGGTTTCTTCCAGATCATGCGACACCACCACGCTGGTAATGCCCAGCGTATCGTTGAGCTGGCGTATGAGCTGCGCGGCGGTACCGAGCGAGATCGGATCGAGCCCCGAGAACGGTTCGTCGTACATGATGAGTTCCGGGTCCAGCACAATGGCCCGCGCCAGCGCGACCCGCCGGGCCATGCCGCCCGAAATTTCGCTGGGCAGCAGGTCCCGCGCGCCGCGCAGGCCCACCGCATTGAGTTTCATCAGCACGATATCGCGGATCAGGGCCTCACCCAATTCGGTGTGCTCGCGCAAGGGAAACGCCACATTGTCGAAAACACTCAGATCGGTGAACAACGCACCGAACTGGAACAGCATGCCCATGCGGCGGCGAGCGGCATAGAGTTCCGCCTGGGCCAGCTTGCCGACGTCCTTGCCGTCGAACAGCACAGCGCCGCTGACAGCCTTTTGCTGCCCGCCGATGAGGCGCAGGACGGTGGTTTTGCCGCCTCCTGAAGCGCCCATCAGCGCGGTAACCTTGCCGCGAGGCACGGACAGCGTGACCTTGTCCAGGATGACGCGATCACCGGCAGAGCCGGGATAGGAAAACGTCACATCCTTGAACTCAACCAATGATGATGCGGAAATGTCGGGCATTGAAGGAGAAAAGACAGGCCAGCAGGCGTGTTGGCTTGGGTAAGTAATACCGAATGATACGGGGTTTGCCCTTATACAGTCCCTGAACGGAAACCAAAAACCTTGGGCTGTGCGGCCTAAAGCAGCGCGGGTAGCCCAAAAAGGCTGCCGCTTTATCGGGCAGATAGTGGCCGCAAGCCGCGACTATCCAGCGCAAGCAGCTATTTTTTTGATAGCGTCCGGGTTTTTCGGTGTTATTTGCCAACCAGGCAGATGTGCGCAAAGCGCAACGGACCGTCACGCCAATTGGGTGATTTCTGGAGGTTTGGCACCATTTCACGCAATCCGGGCACCAGCTTGGGCCTCTCAATCGCCCCTTTTTGGCGATTTATAAACGCCGGGCGCGGCGCTTAGCGACGCAGGTCGCTGAAGCCCATCAGGAACTCGTCGACCGCGCGCGCGGCCTGGCGGGGCCTACGCACCCCAAGCACGAGCTTGGGGTTTATTTAACCGCCCCTTGGGGCGATTTGTGAAGGCCGGGCGCAGCGCTTAGCGGGGTAAGTCGCTAAAGCCCATCAGGAACTCGTCCACCGCACGCGCGGCCTGGCGGCCTACGCGCACCCCAAGCGCGAGCTTGGGGTTTATTTAACCGCCCCTTGGGGCGATTTGCGAAGGCCGCGTGCGGCGATTAACGCGGCAAGTCGCTAAAGCCCATCAGGAACTCGTCGACCGCACGCGCGGCCTGGCGGCCTACGCGCACCCCAAGCGCGAGCTTGGGGTTTACTTAACCGCCCCTTGGGGCGATTTGCGAAGGCCGGGCGCGGCGATTAACGCGGCAAGTCGCTAAAGCCCATCAGGAACTCGTCGACCGCGCGCGCGGCCTGACGGCCTTCGCGAATCGCCCATACCACCAGGCTCTGGCCACGGCGGATGTCGCCGGCGGCAAACACCTTGGGCACATTCGTGGCATAGCCGCCGGTGAAGTCGGTATGGGCCTTGGCATTGCCACGGTTGTCTTTTTCGATGCCGAACGCATCCAGAACCGACGCCACCGGCGAGATAAAGCCCATGGCCAGCAGCACCAGGTCGGCCTTGAGGGTTTGCTCGGAGCCTGGCACTTCCACCATCTTGCCGTCTTTCCATTCGACACGAACGGTCTTCAGGCCCGTGACTTTGCCTTTTTCGCCGATCAGTTCCTTGGTGGAGATGGCGAACTCGCGCTCGCAGCCTTCTTCGTGGCTGGAAGATGTACGCAGCTTGATCGGCCAGTAAGGCCAGGTCATGGGGCGGTTTTCTTCCTCGGGCGGCTGGGGCATCAGTTCAAACTGGGTGACGCTGACCGCGCCGTGGCGGTTGCTGGTGCCCACGCAGTCGGAACCGGTGTCGCCGCCGCCAATCACGATGACGTGCTTGCCGTCGGCGCGCAGCTGGCCTTTGACCTTGTCACCGGCGTTGATCTTGTTTTGCTGGGGCAAAAATTCCATCGCGAAATGAACGCCGTCGAGGTCGCGGCCGGGCACGGGCAGGTCGCGCGACTGCTCGGCGCCGCCCGTGAGGATCACGGCATCGAAGTCTTTTTGCAGCTGCTCGGGGGTGATGCTTTCTTTGGCCCAGTTGGTGACTTTGGAATCCTTGCCCAACGGGTCTTTGATGCTGCCCACCATCACGCCGGTGCGGAAGTTCACGCCTTCGGCCTTCATTTGCTCGACGCGGCGATCGATATGGACCTTTTCCATCTTGAAGTCAGGGATGCCGTAGCGCAGCAGGCCACCGATACGGTCGTTCTTCTCGAACAGCGTCACCTCATGGCCGGCGCGCGCCAACTGCTGCGCGGCGGCCATGCCGGCGGGACCGGAGCCGACCACGGCAACCTTCTTGCCGGTCTTGTGCTTGGGCATCACAGGCTTGACCCAGCCTTCGGACCAGGCGCGGTCGATGATGGCGTGCTCGATGGACTTGATGCCGACGGCGTCGTCATTCACGTTCAGCGTGCAGGCGGCTTCGCAGGGTGCCGGGCAGATGCGACCGGTGAACTCGGGGAAGTTGTTGGTGCTGTGCAGCGTGTCGATGGCGTTTTTCCAGTCGGCGCGAAACACCATGTCGTTGAAGTCTGGAATGATGTTGTTGACGGGGCAGCCGCTGTTGCAAAACGGCGTGCCGCAGTCCATACAGCGCGCGGCCTGCTTGTTGGCCTGCGCGTCGTCCAGCCCGATGACAAATTCCTTGTAGTTCTTCAGGCGCTCCGGCACGGGCTTGTAGCCCTCTTCGATGCGCTCGTATTCCATGAAGCCGGTGATTTTTCCCATGATGCGTCCTGTGCAATTCTTTTAAGCGTTTTAGGCCGCCAGCCCTTTAAGGATGAGCGCAAGCAGCTATAAATTTAATAGCAAACGTAAGGTGGCGTGAGAGCTTCAGCAGCCTTACTTGGCCGCCACCGCTTCCTGGTTGGTGGCGACCTGGACCCGTGTGGTTTCGGTCGCGGCTTCCAGGCGGCGTTCCTTGCGCTCAATCAGCGCCTTCTTGTATTCGTTCGGGAAGACCTTCACAAACTTCAGGCGTGACTCGCTCCAGTTGTCGAGCAACTCGCGCGCGCGCTTGCTGCCGGTCCAGCGGTTGTGGTCTTGCAAGAGGCGCTTGAGCAATTCCTCATCGCTTTGTTCGGCATGCCAGTCGGCCTTGTCATGGGTGTGCTGCTCGGCCGTGGTGACGATGCGGTCCATCGACACCATGGAAGTGTTGCAACGCGTGGCGAACAAACCATCTTCGTCATACACATAAGCCACGCCGCCGCTCATGCCGGCGGCGAAGTTGCGGCCGGTCTTGCCCAGCACCGCGACGGTGCCGCCCGTCATGTATTCGCAACCGTGGTCACCCGTGCCTTCAACAACCGCCGTGGCGCCCGAGAGCCGCACGGCAAAACGTTCACCGGCCACGCCGCTGAAGAAGGCTTCGCCGGTGGTCGCGCCGTACAGCACGGTGTTGCCGACGATGGTGTTCTTCACCGCGTCGCCGCGGAAGTCGATACTCGGGCGCACGACGATACGGCCGCCCGACAGGCCCTTGCCGGTGTAGTCGTTGGCGTCGCCGATCAGGTACATGGTGATGCCCTTGGCCAGGAAGGCGCCAAAGGACTGGCCGCCCGTGCCTTCGAGCTGGATGCGCAGCGTGTCGTCGGGCAGGCCTTGCGGATGGTGGCGTGTCAGCTCGCCCGACAGCATGGCGCCGACGGTGCGGTTGACGTTGCGCGCCACTTCGATGAATTGGACTTTTTCGCCCTTTTCAATTGCGGCTTTGGATTTTTCGATCAGACGCACGTCCAGCGCTTTTTCGAGCGCGTGGTCTTGTTCCATCACGTGCATGCGTGGCACGTCGGCCGGCACATTCGGCTGGTAGAACAGACGGGCGAAATCAAGACCGCTGGCCTTCCAGTGCTCAATGCCTTTTTGCGTGTCGAGCAGGTCGGCGCGGCCGATCAGGTCATCAAACTTGCGCACGCCGAGTTGCGCCATCAGCTGGCGTGCTTCTTCGGCGACGAAGAAGAAGTAATTGACCACATGCTCGGGCTTGCCGCTGAATTTCTGGCGCAGCACAGGGTCTTGCGTAGCCACGCCGACCGGGCAGGTGTTGAGGTGGCACTTGCGCATCATGATGCAACCCTCAACCACCAGCGGCGCGGTGGCAAAACCGAATTCGTCAGCGCCCAGCAACGCGCCGATGATGACGTCGCGGCCGGTTTTCATCTGGCCGTCGGCCTGCACACGGATGCGGCCGCGCAGGCGGTTGAGCACCAGGGTCTGCTGCGTTTCGGCCAGGCCAATTTCCCAGGGCGAGCCGGCATGCTTGATGGACGACCAGGGCGAAGCACCCGTGCCGCCGTCGTGGCCGGCAATCACCACGTGGTCGGACTTGGCCTTGGCCACGCCCGCTGCAATGGTTCCTACGCCGACCTCACTCACCAGCTTGACGCTGATGCTGGCGCGCGGGTTCACGTTCTTCAAATCGTGGATCAGCTGGGCCAGGTCTTCGATCGAGTAGATGTCGTGGTGCGGCGGTGGCGAGATCAAACCGACACCCGGCACCGAGTAACGCAGCGAACCGATGTATTCGCTGACTTTTCCGCCGGGCAGCTGGCCACCTTCGCCGGGCTTGGCGCCCTGCGCCATCTTGATCTGGATCTGGTCGGCCGACACCAGGTATTCGGCCGTGACGCCAAATCGGCCGGACGCCACCTGCTTGATGCGCGAGCGCAGCGAGTCGCCGTCTTGCAGCGGCAAATCTACCTCAACCTGCTTAGGGCCGATCACGCTTTTCAGCGTCTCGCCCTTCTTGATCGGGATGCCTTTGAGCTCTTGCCGGTAACGGTTCGGGTCTTCACCGCCCTCGCCCGTGTTGCTCTTGCCGCCGATGCGGTTCATGGCCACAGCCAGCGTGGCATGGGCTTCGGTGCTGATGGAGCCCAGCGACATGGCGCCGGTGGCAAAGCGCTTGACGATCTCTTTGGCCGGCTCGACTTCATCAATCGGGATGGCTTTGGAAGGGTCAATCTTGAACTCGAACAGGCCGCGCAGCGTCATATGACGGCGGTTCTGGTCGTTGATCAGCTGGGCGTATTCCTTGTAGGTGTTCCAGTTGTTGGAACGCGTGGAATGCTGCAGCTTGGCAATCGCGTCGGGCGTCCACATGTGGTCTTCGCCGCGCACGCGCCAGGCGTATTCGCCGCCGGCGTCCAGCATGTTGGCCAGCACCGGGTCGTCGCTGAAGGCCGCGCGGTGCATGCGCAGCGCTTCTTCGGCGATCTCGAACACGCCCATGCCTTCAACCTGGCTGGCCGTGCCGGTGAAGAACTTGGCCACGGTGTCACGGTTCAGGCCGATGGCCTCGAACAGTTGCGCGCCGCAGTAGCTCATGTAGGTCGACACGCCCATCTTGGACATGATCTTGGACAGGCCCTTGCCGATGGCCTTGGTGTAGTTGTAGACGGCCTTGTCGGTGCTGAGGTCGCCCGGCAGTCCTTTGGACAGCTCGGCCAGCGTTTCCATGGCGAGGTAGGGGTGCACGGCTTCGGCGCCGTAGCCGGCCAGCACGGCAAAGTGGTGCACTTCGCGGGCGGAGCCGGTTTCGACCACCAGGCCGGCCGTGGTGCGCAGGCCTTCTTTCACCAGGTGCTGGTGAATGGCGGAAAGAGCCAGCAAGGCCGGAATGGCAACCTGCGTGGCGCTGATGCCGCGGTCGCTGATGATCAGGATGTTCTTGCCGTCCTTGATCGCGTCGACCGCCTCGGCGCACAGCGAAGCCAGCTTGGCCTCGACACCTTCATGGCCCCAGGCCAGCGGATAGGTGATGTCCAGGGTGTAGCTCTTGAACTTGCCCTGGGTGTGCGACTCGATATCGCGCAGCTTTTGCATGTCGGCCACGTTGAGCACCGGCTGGCTGACTTCCAGCCGCATCGGCGGATTGACCTGGTTGATGTCCAGCAGGTTGGGCTTGGGGCCGATGAACGACACCAGCGACATCACGATGGCTTCGCGGATCGGGTCGATGGGCGGGTTGGTCACCTGTGCAAACAACTGCTTGAAGTAGTTGTAGAGCGGCTTGTTCTTGTTGGACAGCACGGCCAGCGGGCTGTCGTTGCCCATGGAACCGGTGGCTTCTTCGCCGTTGGCGGCCATCGGGGACATCAGGAATTTGATGTCTTCCTGCGTGTAGCCAAAGGCCTGCTGGCGATCAAGCAGGGCAAGGTTCGAAGCCGCGGGCACAGTGACCGGAGAGGTCTTGGCGGCCTTGCCGGCCACGTCGTCCAGCTTGATGCGCAGATTTTCAATCCACTGCTTGTAGGGCTTGCTGTGGGCCAGCGTGGCCTTGATTTCCTCGTCGTCGACCATGCGGCCCTGTTCGAGGTCGATCAGGAACATCTTGCCGGGCTGAAGGCGCCATTTGCGCACGATCTTGTGCTCAGGAATCGGCAGCACGCCGGATTCGGAGGCCATGATGACGAGGTCATCGTCGGTCACGCAATAGCGCGAAGGACGAAGGCCGTTGCGGTCCAGCGTGGCGCCGATCTGGCGGCCGTCGGTGAAGACGATGGAGGCCGGGCCGTCCCAGGGCTCGAGCATGGCGGCGTGGTATTCATAGAAGGCCTTGCGGCGCTCGTCCATGGTGGTGTGTTGCTCCCAGGGCTCGGGGATCATCATCATCACGGCCTGGCTGATGGGATAGCCGGCCATGGTCAGCAACTCGAGGCAGTTGTCGAAGGTCGCGGTGTCGGACTGGCTGGCAAAGCTGATCGGATAGAGCTTTTGCAGGTCGGCGCCGAGCACTGGCGAGGACATCACGCCTTCACGCGCCTTCATCCAGTTGTAGTTGCCCTTGACGGTGTTGATCTCGCCGTTGTGGGCCACATAGCGGTAGGGATGGGCCAGTGGCCACTCGGGGAAGGTGTTGGTGGAAAAGCGCTGATGCACCAGGCCAAGCGCCGAGACGCAACGTGGGTCGGTCAGGTCGCGGTAGTAGGTGCCCACTTGATCGGCCAGCAGCAGGCCTTTGTAGACCACCGTGCGGCTGGACATGCTGGGCACGTAATATTCTTTGCTGTGCGTCAGGCGCAGGTTCTGGATGGCGGCGCTGGCGGTTTTGCGGATCACGTACAGCTTGCGCTCCAGCGCGTCCTGCACGATCACATCGTTGCCGCGACCGATGAAGATCTGGCGCAGGATGGGCTCTTTTTCGCGCACGGTGGGCGACATGGGCATGTCGCGGTTGACCGGCACGTCGCGCCAGCCCAGCAGCACCTGGCCCTCAGCCTTGACGGCGCGCTCCAGCGCCTGCTCGCACGCCAGGCGGGATGCGTGCTCTTTGGGCAGAAACACCATGCCGACGCCGTACTCACCGGGCGGCGGCAGCTGCACGCCCTGGCTGGCCATTTCTTCGCGATACAGCGCGTCGGGCAGCTGAATCAAAATGCCGGCGCCGTCACCCATCAATTTGTCAGCGCCCACTGCACCCCGATGGTCGAGATTTTCGAGGATTTTCAGGCCTTGCTGGACGATGGCGTGGCTTTTGTGCCCTTTGATGTGCGCCACGAAGCCGACGCCGCAGGCGTCATGTTCGTTTGCACCGGAGTACAAACCGTTTTCTTCAAAATGTTTGATTTCAGCAGCCGTGGTCATGGCAATTCCTCGTCAGTTGGGGATGACGGCGGTGCCGCGCGGCCTTAGAAAAGGCATGGCAACGCTTCCATCCGCAAGGTTCATAATTTTTCGCAGGGAATGGGAGCATATTGCATTGCAACAACAATGCCAAGCGGTTTAAATGGGGTCAGATTCCAATTAAATGTCGATTAATTTAATCAACAATAAATTGGGGACATATTATAGTCAAGCGCGTCAAGCCTTGATAAATATGAAGTTATTCATCATCCGGGCCCTCAGCCACGCGCAGGGGTGGGCGTCCCGCCTGGTTCCTGGTGACACGGCGCTCTGTGCGCTTTTGCAACTCCGCCAAAAAGCCATCTCCACCCAGGGCCCAGCCACTCAGGGCGGATCGGGTCAGCTGGTCTTGCTGCTCCAGCGTGATGCCGGCGCGCACCAGTCCGGCGTAGGCCACTTCACGGGCGAACGGCGTGTTGCCCAATGCCCAGACCATCGGGTGTGGCGTGAGCAGGCCGTCGACCCGCAGGCCTGCGTAATGGCCGTAGCTGGACCACGGATAGTCTTTGACCTCGGCCACCAGTCCCGCGCGGACTGGATTGAGGTCCATATAGGCCATGCACGCCAGCAGGTAGCGCTCGGCCTCGATCACGGTGGCCCGGTAACGCCCTTCCCACAAGGTGCCGGAGCGGCCCTGGCTGTCGTTGAAGTAACGCACATAGCGCCGCCCGGCAGCTTGCATCATCTGCGGCAGGCTGTCCGCTGTGGAAGGCGTCGCCAGTAAATGGAAATGGTTGTCCATCAGCACGTACGCATGCAGGGCAACGCCGAACTTGCGGGCGCTTTCTTCGAGCAACGCCAAAAACACCTGGTGGTCGGCGGCCGAAGAAAAGACAGCTTGCCGGTTATTTCCCCGCTGAATGATGTGGTGCGGGTAACCGGGGAGCGTCAGACGGGGAAGGCGGGCCATGGAATGCAATACCGAGAGTTTGCATCATGATAAAAGGAATCTGACCCCGATTTTTTCCGCCTGCTGCGAGTCCATCGAAGCGCTGTTAGAACGCCCCGGAACAAGGGCGCTTAACGAACGACTTTGCCGTCAGGCGTGATGGTGACGAGATCAATCGCCCGCACCGATTCGTATTTCTTCGGGCGCAGGTTGACGCGAAAGCCCCCCACGTCGTAGTCGGTCATGGTTTCAAACGCCTTTTGCAGGCCTGCCCGGTCGGGCTTGCCGCTGCCGGCCGCGCTGCGGCGCACGCCTTCGGCAAACGTTTTGGCCGCAATATAGCCCTCAACACTTTCATAGCTGGGCGTCTGGTCGGTCTGGTTCAGCACATCCAGGTATTCCTTGATGATGGGCGTGCCGGTGCTGCGCGGCGAAGGCACCACTTGCGAGATAACAACCCCGCCGATCTCTTTGCCCAGCGCGCTGAACAGCGGGTCAATCCCCACCACGGAGAAATTGAGGAACTGACCGCCAAACCCGGCCTGGCGCATCTTGCGGATGAAAGCCGCCGAGGAATTGAACAGGCTGACCTGAATAACGGCTTGGGGTTGCGCCTTCATCAGCTGCGCCACGGCAGCATCGACCTTGTCGCTGTTGACCGGCGACAGGGCGCTGCCAACGATGGCTGGGCGCTTCAGGTCGATCAGGGCCTGGTTCACCGCGGCAAGGCCGCCCCGCCCCATGGCGTCATCTTCGGCAAATACACCGATACGGTCCTGGTTGAGGGTGGCGCAGTGGCGTGCAATTTTGTAGGCCTCGTCAGCCAGCGCCGGGCGCACATGAAAGATGTTTGCCAGCGCAGGATCATGCAACGCATCCGATGCTGCAAAAGGTGCGAAAAAGAGCGCCCCGGATGCCTTGGAAGCGGCAAACGCGGCGTCGCAGCTGGCTGTTCCGGCAAAGCCGAACAGCGCGTCGACGCCTTCGTCGATCAACTGCTTGGCATTGGCGGCAGCCTTGGCCGGGTTGTAGCCGTCGTCGAGTGTCTTGACTTCGATCTTGTGACCGCCGGCACCGCCCTTTGCATTGATGGCGTCGAAATAAATCTTTGCCCCATTCAGATACGCCAGGCCGATCTGGTCGGCTGCACCTGTCAAGGGCACCGATTGGCCAAGAACGATTTTGCGGCTGGTTTTGCTTTGAGCCCAGAGCGCAGGGCTTGCTACCGCAGCGCCCGCGGAAACCCCGCGCAGAATTAGTTGACGTCGATTGAAACCCATGAGAACACCTTTTGAGAGACGAAATAGCCAAAGCAGGTTTGATGCCCGTACCTCAGCATGCGCTCAATATTCCGAAGAAATGTCACAAATTGTGCGCAAGCCCTCAGCGTAATCTGTGCAACCTCCAAAAACCACCGTGGAAATGCCAACACGTCATAAGCCTATGCGCATGGGACGCCAACATACGCCCGTTCAAGTGCGTTGGCGGGCAGATCCAGGCAGACGATGAAGCAAGATCGCCAACACGAGGGCGATGGCGCAGCCGGCCGTCGCAAGCCAACCCGTCCATTGCCATCCTCCCGCAGTGCTGGCCACCCAGGCAACCAGCGGAGGACCGGCAAATTGCCCCAGCGCCGACCACTGCTGGACCCAGCCAACGGTGGTCGACACGGCATCACGGCGGGGCGCAAGCTGGATGGCCAGGTTAAACAGCGTTGCGGGGATCAGGCCGCCCACCATCGAAAAGACCAGTATGGCCACATACTGTATTTCCGGGGACAGTTGCACGGCAAATGCGAGCTGGGCACCTCCAGCCATCGACAGGAAGCCTGCGCCAAGCAGAACCACCGGTCGTACACCACGCTCCAGCAGCCTGCCTGCCGCGACGTTGCCGATGATATTGACGGCAGCAGCAAGCGCCGTAAGCCATGCCACCCACACACCGCTCACGCCAGCCTGGGTGTAGATGGACGGCAGGAAACCGACCACAGCAAGCCACTGTCCCGAGTACATCGCAAAAGCAACAGCCATGTACCAGGCTGCGCGCGACCGCAGCGTCGCGCGGACAATATCTCCGCCACGGAAATGAGGAGCCGGCGATTGCCGGGGGGACATGCCATCATGCAGATGCCCCTGTGCAGGAACTTGCCACGCGACCAGCAAAGCCAGCACTGCGGCCAGCGCGGCCAGAAGCCACCACAAGATTCGCCAACCCCAGTCAGGTGCGGCCAGGCCGATGATCATGGGGCCTCCCAGCAATGCCAGAGAGGCGCCCAGCGGCATGTAGGCGCCCCAGACTCCCAGCATGCCGTTGAGTCGCTCTTGTGGCACCAGCTGGCGGATCAGGGCTGGGGCCGGTAACACCACCCAGAGGAATCCCAGCCCTTCGAATACACGTGCGGTCAGCAGCCAATGCACATCGGGAGACACGCCGCCCAACAGGCCGGCACCGGACAACACCAGCAGCCCGGCCACCATGCTGCGCTTGAGGCCGGCACGCTGCACAACAAGCCCGATGAGCAGCCCGAGCACCATACCCGCCAGCTGCACCAGCGACAGCAGAAATCCGGCCTGCAGCAATGTCACGCCCAATACCTTTCCCAGCACAGGCAGCGCAGGCGGCAGCTTGCCCACGTAAAGGGCGGCCACCACACCGGCAGCCATCACGTACCAGGCCGCGTTCGGGCTCGGGGTTGTTGTTGGCCGGGGCTCAGTCACGTTGTTTGCTGCGATGGGCGGCCACAACTCCACTTAGACCGGAAAGGCTGCGCGCCCCTTAAGACGTTCATGCTCTTTGGCGGCGAAGCGGTCTGTCATGCCGGCAATGTAGTCGGCGACCACCCTCTCGGGTTTTGCGCCCGCCGCATGGGGGGCATCAATGCCGTCAAACCGGTCGATGTGAGCCTGCGGCATCTGGGCCGGGTCGGCCATATAGGCTTCGAACAGATCACGAACTACCTGCTTGGCAGCCTGCGTGGTTTCCACCACTTTCGGGTGGCGGTACAGGTTTCGCAGCAAAAAACGTTTGAGGGATGCAGACTGCGTCGCCATTTCTTCGGTAAAACACACCAGCGCCGGATGCCTGCGAACTTCGTCCACGCTGGCAGGGGCAACCTTGTAAATCGCAAGCGATGTCGCATCCATCACGTTATAGACCTGCGCACTGAGCATGCGCCGTATGGTCTCGAACAGCAGCCGCCGGCCTTTCAACGCCCGGTGCGCCAGTTGCGTTTCCCGGCAGTGTTGCGCGAACAGCTCGACACCCTCCAGTTGCTCCAGGCTTAACAGGCCGGAGCGCACGCCGTCGTCAATATCGTGTGCGTTGTAGGCTATTTCGTCCGCAAGATTGGCCAGTTGTGCTTCCAGACCGGGTTGCTGCCAGCGCGGCCCGTCAGCGGGCTCTACGAACCGGCGGGCAACACCGTCCGGCTCGCGGGCTTCAATATGGCGTGCATTGCGCCTGGAACAATGCTTCAGGATTCCTTCTCGCGTCTCAAAGGTCAGGTTCAGCCCGTTGTACGCCGGATAGCGCTCCTCAAGGGAGTCCACCACGCGCAGGCTTTGCAGGTTGTGCTCAAAGCCTGCGCTGTCTGGGTTACAGGCTTTCAGACATGCGTTCAAGGCATCCTGGCCCGCATGGCCGAACGGCGTATGGCCCAAGTCATGCGCCAGCGCAATGGCTTCCACGAGATCTTCATTGAGCTGAAGCGTGCGGGCGATGGACCTTCCCAGCTGGGCGACCTCCAGCGAATGAGTCAGCCGGGTGCGAAACAAATCACCTTCGTGATTCAGAAACACCTGGGTTTTGTACACCAGGCGCCGAAAAGCGGTGGAGTGCACGATACGGTCGCGGTCGCGCTGAAACTCGGACCGGGTTGGCGCAGCAGGCTCGGCAAAGCGGCGGCCGCGCGAACGCGAAGGGTCACAGGCGTAGGGTTGGAGATTCATGAATTAAACATAAAAATGACCGGAATCCCATACCCCACAAGCGCAAGAAGCTCCTGAATTGATAGCAATTTCAGGTACCTCTTCCATATTTTCCGCCGCTTATTCACAGCACATATCTATGACACTGCGCACCATGGCATCCGGCGCACTGCGAACGGCTGCCTTCCCGGGGCCGTCGATCACAACAAACCTTATCTCACCCGCTTCGGATTTTTTGTCGATGCGCATCAGTTCGAGATAGCGGCCGGCATTGTCGGTGGTTGACAGCACAGGTCCTCGCACCGGCAGGCCGCATCGTCGGACAAGATTGGTCAGGCGTTCCGTAAAAGGCTTGTCAACCAGGCCCAGACGCTCTGACAGATGCGCGGCCATCACCATGCCGCAGCCCACACCCTCGCCATGCAGCCATTCCCCATAGCCCAGACCGGATTCAATCGCGTGGCCGAAGGTGTGACCGAAATTCAGGATGGCCCGCAAGCCCGACTCCCGCTCGTCCTGGCTTACAACCCATGCCTTGATCTCACAACTGCGCTGGATGGCGTGGGCCATGGCCACGGGCTCCCTGGCGAGCAGATCTTCCAGGTTAGTCTCGATCCATTCAAGGAATGCCATGTCGGCAATGGGGCCGTATTTAATGATCTCGGCCAGGCCCGCACTCAGTTCGCGAGAGGGCAGCGTCGCCAGAACATCCAGGTCGCACACCACCTGCAAGGGCTGGTAGAACGCACCGATCATGTTTTTGCCCAGTGGGTGGTTGATCGCCGTCTTGCCGCCAACCGAGGAATCCACCTGGGCCAGCAATGTCGTGGGCACCTGCACAAATGGTACGCCGCGCATGTAGCTGGCCGCGGCAAAGCCGGTCATGTCGCCGACCACGCCACCGCCCAAGGCAAACAGCACCGTCTTTCGGTCGCAGCCGTTTTCCAGCAGCGCATCAAAAATCAATTGCAGGGTTGGCCAGTCCTTGTGGGCTTCACCATCCGGCAAGGTGACCAGCAGCACCTTGTCATAGCGTTGTTGCAATGCCCGGGTGAGTTGCGCGGCATACAGCGGTGCCACGGTGGTGTTTGACACCACCAGCGCCGTCGCGGCTTTGGGCACGTCCTGATAGGTATTGCTGGTTCCCAGAAGCCCGCTGCCAATGACGATCGGATAGCTGCGTTCGGCCAGATCAATCCGGATTGTCGCAACGGCGGAAGAGGAATTTTCTTGCATGGAAGAAGTGTAGAGGCTTCCACCCCTTCCAAGGCTTGCCAATGGTTATGGCCGGTCGGGAGGCGGAGCCATCACGCCTGCCAGCTCCAGCTGCATCAGGATCATGTTGACCAGCGTAGAGACTGAAGGGCGGCCTGTTTCAATGACATAGTGTGCCGTTTCCCGATAGAGGGCGTCACGGGCGGCGTAAAGATCCCTGAGCCGCGCCAGCGGATCGGCCACCTGAAGCAAGGGGCGGTTCTGGTCATGCCGCAAACGGCGAAAAACCTCTTCGGGGATGGAATGCAGGTAAACCACCTGCGCCCGCTCCCGAAGATGTTGCCGGTTGGCGGGGCGCAGCACAGCCCCGCCGCCGCTGGAGAGTACGCAAACCTCACCCTGAGTCAACTCATCGATGACCAGTTGCTCGATGTCGCGAAATGCGTCTTCACCTTCGCGCTCAAAAAACTCACGGATAGAGCAACCGATACGTTGTTCTATCACCTGATCCGAGTCAATGAACCGCAACCCCATTCTTCGGGCAAGGTGCCTGCCGACGGTGGATTTCCCCGACCCAGGCAAGCCCACGCAGGCGATTCTCAACGGATGTGCATTCAATTGATATGGAGGAAAGGTTGCCCAGAAGCATGCCAAGCAACTACGCAGAGGACTGGCAGTCCCACGCGCAGTCCTTCAGCACGACGCCTTCTTTACCTACCGCCCTCGAACTCGCCCAAGGCGATCAGACGGGTGGTCGGAATTAACGCAGGGCAGATCCGTTAGTCAGCATTTTGGGCGTGATGAACACCAGCAATTCAGACTTCGTGGCAGATCGCGTTCTTTGTTTGAACAAATTGCCAACACCGGGGATGTCGCCCAAAAGCGGGACTTTGGTTTCATTGTCACGATCATTTTGCTCAAAAATGCCGCCAATGACCACGGTTCCACCATTTTCCACCAGTACCTGCGTTTGAATATGCTTGGTATCAATCGCGAATCCGTTCGCTGTTTCACGTCCCACGCTATCTTTGTTCACGTCCACTTGAAGGATGATGTTCCCCTCCGGCGTTATTTGCGGAGTGACTTCGAGCTTCAAGTTTGCCTTTCGAAAGGCAATAGCGGTGGCACCGCTGGAAGTCGCCTGTTGATAGGGAAGCTCTGTACCCTGTTCAATCAGAGCCTTCACCTGATCAGCAGTCACGACACGTGGACTGGAAACAATTTTCGTCTTGCCATCTGCTTCAGATGCAGAAATCTCAAGATTAAGGAATCGTGTCTTTGCGGCATTGAACAAAGAAATGGCAAACGTACTTGCGTTGAATCCGTTTTGGCCCACACCAGGCAGGCTCACGAATTCACCTGCAGTAGTTCCTGCAACTGTCGGGCTATACGACCCGCCAAAAGCGGTGTTATTACCCTGGGTGAAAGGTCGACCCCCTAACCGCACGCCCAGAGATTTACCGAAGGAATCCGACGCTTCAACGATACGAGCTTCAATCAACACTTGACGGACTGCGACGTCTAATTTCGCGATCAGCGCCTGCACCTGTTCAAGTCGCGATGGTATGTCGGTAACGAACAATTGATTGGTGCGCGCCTCCGATATCACGCTGCCTCGCGCAGACAGTATCTTTGTAGCACCGGCACCGGAGCCCAACAGCCCTGCCGCAATATCTGCAGCTTTTGCATAGTTAAGCTTGAAATCCTGGGTCCGGAGCGTTTCCAGACTTTGAATCGCATTCTTTGACTCCAGTTCCAGCTTGTCTTTGGCTGCAAGTTCGTCTTTGGGTGCGATCAACAAGACGTTGCCTGTTTTGCGCATGCCCAGTCCCTTGGCCTGAAGAATAATGTCCAGTGCCTGATCCCAGGGAACATCTTTCAGACGCAACGTTACCGCACCGGTAACCGAGTCCGACGTCACGATATTGAAGTTCGTAAAGTCTGCAATCACCTGCAGAAGGGAGCGAATTTCAATGTTCTGAAAATTCAGGGATAGCTTCTCACCGTTATACCCAGGTCCTTGCGTCAGCTTGCTTGGGTCAATTTTTTGCTGGCGCACTTCCAGGACAAACTGGTTATCACTTTGATACGCACTGTGTTCCCAGGCGCCCTTGGGCTCGACCACCATACGGACCTTATCCCCCGTTTGAAATGTGGTGACGGTTTGCACTGGTGTTCCGAAATCGCCCACATCCAGACGACGGCGAAGTCCTTCTGGCAATGCGGTTTTCAGGAACTCAACCACCAAAGTCTGGCCTTGTTGGCGTATATCCACGCCAACCTGGTTATTGGGCAGGTCCACAACGATACGGCCAGAACCCTCAACGCCACGACGGAAGTCGATGTCCTTCAAGGGCAATGTGTCGGTGTTGCGATTTTCAGCAAACACTGGCGGTGTAGTAGCGGAGGGCGCAGCCACCGCCACTGAATCGAGGGTAATCAACAACGATTTCCCTTGAATCTCAGCCTTATACGCCGTTGGCACCTTTAGATTCAGTACTACACGGGTTCTTTCACCCGCCTGCACGACGTTCGCCGAGCGCAGATTTCCCAAGTTGAGGTCTACTGCAGATCGTCCCATGGAGTTACCAACCCCGGGAAAATCAAGTGCTATACGCGCTGGCGTCTGGATACTAAAACCCGTCGGTACCGCAGCCAGAGGTTCTGCCAAATCGATTCGAATAACCTCTGCACCACCCTGAACTGATCCGGAAACAGCCTGGATGGCATTCTGTGCCTGCGCCAGCAAGGGAGCGGCAGTTACAGAAAATGCCAGACTGAGCGAAGCACAACGCAACACACGCCCAAACAAAAGCTGCAGGCGGCCCTTTTTTTCCTGCGTCTCTAGTGCCGGTGTCTGCTTGTTCATTTTGATCCCTCTAATAACTGTAAAGTCGCGGTCCGCTCTATCCACTCACCCGCGGCGTCTTGCACTATCTCGCGTAAGGCGAGATCTGTTTCAGTGACCTTGGTGATCCGGCCGTAGTTTTGGCCCAGGTAATTCCCTACGCGGGCTTGATAAATCAGGTTGTCCACTCGTACCAGCGCAACTGGCTGGCCAACCTTGATCAGGCTACCCACCATGGCAATAGCATCCAGGGGATATGCCTCCAATGGTTCTTTTCGTCGGCTCAGTTCAGGTGCGATCAGGGCGGCGTTGGCCGTCGCCTGATTGGATTCACGTTTCAGTGCCTGTGTCAGTTTTTGAATGCTAAAAGGCTCTATGGAACCTTCCTGGCCATACAACTGAGGTGAAAATTTAGTGGGCTCCGGCAGCGGATCTACCTTAGGCTTGGTAGCGTTCCGTTGCTGCGTCATCCATTCCTGCAACTCCTCCTGTTCAGAGGAACCACAGCCGGACAGGCCCAATAAAATCCCTGCCAAACCGCAAAAAATTACCGCGTATTTTCCTGCACTCATTTTTTGGCTCCAGGAGCGCTCTTGCGCTGCAAGGCTACTTCATCATTGTCCAGATAGCGGAACGTTTTGGCCGTGGTATCCATCACCAAGGTGCTATCTTTGCCGGGCGATATGGTCAGATTATTCAGAGTGACAATGCGGGAAAGATTGGCAATATCAGCCGCAAAAGCACCCATATCGTGATACCTGCCTGTGACTCGAACAGCGATCGGCAATTCCGCGTAATACTCCTTCACGCTAACCTGACCTGGGCGAAACAATTCGAACTGCAGACTACGCCCCAAACCCGCCTGATTAATATCAGAAAGCAGTGCGTCCATTTCGGCCTTGCTCGGTAGCTGCTTTTCAAGCTGGGTTACATATTGTTGAACCTGTTCGCGCTGCTTCTTCAGCGCATCCAGATTGACAGCCTGCGCAAGCTTTGCCGTGTAGTCTTCCTTAAGCTTGACTTCCTTGGCTTTCTCTGCGGTCAACTCCTCATCGGATGCGCTGAGCCATACAAACCAAAGAGCCACGACAACAAAAATCGTCACGGCCACGCACAGGAGGTAACGTGGAAGTGCTGGCCATGAAGGTGGATCATTGGGATCCAGGCCCGTAAACTGGGACTTCAGACTACTTTGAATTGCTCCAAAGTCGATGGAATTTTTAGAGATTTTTGCCATAGTCAAACTCGTTCATTCCGCCTCATACCTTGGCCGGCACCGAAGCGGCAGAAGCTGGCTTGGCAGCCGCCCCCGACACCACCGGTACTGTCCCTGAGCTTGCCGGTGTGGCGCCAACAGTTTTCGGATCGCTGGCCCGCTTCAAACCAATCTTCATTGAAAAATTGGATACCCTGCGCTGGTCACGCGCACTCAGTGAGACTGTGCTGGCGGTGATTTCTACAAGTTCCGGCCGGGTTAACCACGCACTGTTGTTAGCAAGGTTGCGCAACAATTCCGAAACACGTTCGTTTGACTGTGCGACGCCAGTGATAAACACGGCCTGATTGTCTTGTTTCATGCTGGTGATATACACCCCATCGGGCAACTGCTTGACCAGTTCGCTCAGCAAATACACCGGCAGATTGCGGTTTCCCTGCAGGTCTTCCACGGCATTCTGGCGAGCCCTGAGTGCGGAAATTTCCGCCTGCAACGTGGCAATATCCTTGATCTGTCCTTCCAACCGGGTAATTTCCGTTTTCAGAAAATTGTTCTTTCCCCGCTGGCCCTCAATTTGGGCAAGGTACCAGGAATAAACAGCGCCGCAAATAAGACCGCCGATCAAGGCCGCCATACCCAGCGTGGCAAAAAATACTTCGCGCCTGCGCTTGCGCGCAGCTTCGCGATGGGGAAGCAGATTGACGAGAATCACTGCAGAAACCTCCGCAAAGCCAGACCGCAAGAGGTCAGGTAGGATGCCGCTTCGCGCCGCATCTTCTTTTCACGTACGCCTTCCCCGAGCTCCATTCCCTCAAAAGGGTTTGCCAGCACGCAGGCAAATGAAGTCTGCTGGGTGACGGAGTCGGTCAGGCCTGGCAAGGCGGACGAGCCGCCGGCCAACATCACATAGTCAACTTTGTTGTGCGGTGTGCTGGTAAAGAAGAACTGCAAGGCCCGTCCGATTTCCTGCGCCATGCTCTCGACAAAAGGCTTCAGCACGCCGGATTCGTAGTCTTCCGGCAAATCGCCACTGCGTTTTTTGCTTTCTGCTTCTTCAGGGGAAAAACCGTACTGCCGAATGATGAGTTGCGTCAGTTGTGCTCCACCGAAGGCCTGATCACGCTCATAAAGTACTTCATCGTTTTTGATGACCTGCATACTGGTCGTCAATGCACCCACTTCAAACAGGGCTACCATGGTGTCCACGCCCTTGTTGGGAAGGCTCTCAATCAAGCGGGCGGTGGCCAGGCGGGAGGCATACGACTCCACATCTATAACAATAGGCTTGAGCCCGGCGGCTTCCGCAAGACCCTGCCTGTCCTGCACTTTTTCCTTGCGCGAAGCAGCAATCAGCACTTCAACGTCGCCACTGGAGGTAGCACTCGGGCCTACCACGCAGAAATCGAGGCTGACTTCATCCAGCGAGAACGGAATGTATTGATTGGCTTCGGATTCGACCTGAATTTCGAGCTCTGCGTCGCTGAGGCCGCCCGGGAGAATGATTTTTTTGGTAATGACCGCCGAAGCCGGCAGGGCCATCGCCACATTCTTGGTGCGGGTTCCGCTTTTCTTGACGAGCCGGCGCACCGCGTCGGCCACTTCGTCAAACTTTTCGACGTTACCATCGGTAATCCAGCCTCGTTCCAGCGGTTCGATCGCACAGCGATCCAACACCAGATTACCGGCCTTGTCACGGCTCAACTCCACCAGCTTGACACTGGATGAGCTGATATCTAAACCCAGCAAAGCGGGTTGTTGGCGGTTGAATAACGATCCCAGAGAGATCAAGGCGGTCCCCAAATGACGGCTAATATGTAGCCCTGCATACTTAAGAAATCACTTGAATAGTAGCAGTAAGCTCTTTGTGCAGTAAGGATTTTTCCTGTTTTGGACATCTGGAACGTTGTCAAAAGCAGACGGTCGTACCGGGCCAGGAGTTTGCAAGGTTCCCTAAAACGTTGTCTGCAAACGTAAAAGTATGGCCCTTGCCCTGACACCCCGCACAACCCGCTTCCAGGGATTTTTATAATGGTGACGCGACTTTACGATTGTCTACATGCCCTCCACACCCACGTCTTCTGATTCAAACTCTGCCCCGGTCAAGCAAGGTCGCGCAAAGTCCCTCGTCCCCCGCTGGCTGGTCATGCTCTTTTTGTGGAGTGGCGGCCTGCTGCTGGCTGGTGTTGCCGCCGTCTTGCTGTTTGTGGCTGTAGCGCTGTCGGTTGCCTACCCCAACCTGCCGGATATCTCAGACCTGTCAGACTACCGGCCAAAGTTGCCGTTGCGGGTTTACTCCGCCGATGGGGTGGTTATTGGCGAATTCGGGGAAGAACGCCGCAGCCTCACCCCGATCAAGGACATCCCGCAGGTCATGAAGGACGCGGTTCTGGCCATCGAAGATGCCCGCTTTTTCTCGCATGGCGGCGTGGACTACCTGGGCGTGATCCGGGCCGGCTTTGCCAATGTGGGCCGGGCCAAGAGCCAGGGCGCCTCCACCATCACCATGCAGGTGGCCCGTAATGTCTATCTGTCGGCCGAAAAAAGCTATACCCGCAAGATCTATGAAATCCTGCTGACCTTCAAGCTGGAGCACCTGCTGACCAAGGACCAGATCCTTGAGATCTATATGAACCAGATTTTTCTGGGAAACCGGGCTTATGGCTTTGCCGCGGCCTCAGAGGCCTATTTCGGCAAGCCCCTGAAAAACATCTCCATCTCCGAGGCAGCCATGCTGGCAGGCCTGCCCAAGGCGCCTTCGGCCTACAACCCCATCATCAATCCCAAGCGGGCCCGGGCCCGCCAGCTCTACATCATCGAGCGGATGGAAGAAAACGGCTTCATCACCGCCGAACAGGCCAAGGCCGCCAAAGAAGAAGAGCTCAAGGTCAGGACCGGGCCTGACGCGGGCCGGGTGCACGCAGAATATGTCGCTGAAACGGTCCGCCAGCTGGTTTACAACCAGTACGGGGACGAAACCTACACCCGCGGTCTGAATGTCTATACCACCCTGCGTGCCACCGACCAGACGGTCGCGTACAAGGCCTTGCGCAAGGGCATCATGGATTATGAGCGCCGGCAAATTTACCGGGGCCCCGAGAAGTTCATCGATCTTCCGGCCAATGCGCAGGAAACGGAAGATGCGATTGACGACGCACTGACCGACAACCCCGACAACGGAGATGTGATGTCGGCCATCGTGCTGGAAGCCAATCCCAAACGGATTCTGGCCATGCGCCAGAACAGCGAGACAGTTGAAATTACCGGCGACGGCCTGAAACCCGCCCAATCCGGACTGGCTGACAAGGCAGGGCCCAACATCAAGATTCGCCGCGGCGCCTTAATCCGCGTGGCGAAAACACCGAAAAACACCTGGGAAATCACCCAGCTGCCTGAAGTGGAAGGCGCTTTTGTGGCCCTTGATCCGCGCGACGGTTCCATCCGGGCGCTGGTGGGCGGGTTTGATTTTGAGAAAAACAAGTTCAACCATGTGACCCAGGCATGGCGCCAGCCGGGTTCCAGCTTCAAGCCCTTTATTTACTCCGCTGCCCTCGAGAAGGGCTTTACCCCAGCGACCGTGGTGAATGACGCCCCGCTGTTTTTTGACGCCGGCGTCACTGGCGGCCAGCCTTGGGAGCCCAAAAACTACGACGGCACTTTCGACGGTCCCATGAGTCTGCGGACCGGCCTGAAGAAATCCAAGAACATGATTTCCATCCGCATACTGCAGGCTATCGGCGCCCCGTATGCGCAGGACTGGATCACCCACTTCGGCTTTGAGGCCGAAAAACATCCCGCCTACCTGACGATGGCGCTGGGCGCCGGATCGGTCACCCCGATACAAATGGCCACCGCCTATTCGGTATTTGCCAACGGCGGTTACCGCGTCAATCCCTACCTGGTCACCAAAATCACCGACCAGCGCGGCAAAGTCCTGCTGGAAAGCAAGCCACCCGTGCTGGACGAATCGGCCCGGGCCATCGATGCGCGCAATGCGTTCATCATGGACAGCCTGCTGCAGGAAGTCGCACGCTCGGGTACGGCGGCCAAAGCGCAAGCCACGCTCAAGCGCCCCGACCTTTTCGGCAAGACCGGTACCACCAATGACTCGATCGACACCTGGTTCGTGGGTTTCCAGCCTACTCTGACGGCGGCGGTGTGGATGGGTTACGACACGCCGAAAAAACTCGGCGACCGGGAAACCGGCGGAGGCCTGAGCCTGCCGATCTGGATCAACTTCATGGAATACGCCCTCAAGGGCGTGCCGGTGACCGAATACCCGGCGCCCGAAGGTGTCGTCAACGTTGGCGGAGAGTGGTATTACAGCGAATATGCCAAAGGCTCGGGGGTCAGCACGGTGGGCATACAACAAGACCCGGCAGCTGCCGCCACGCCGGCAGTGCCAGGCGCGATCCAGGTGCTACCACCCTCGGACGAGAAAAAGCGCATTCTGGACTTGTTCAAGAACTGAGATGAAACGCATCAAAAAAGGGCTCCACGGAGCCCTTTTTTGTTTCAACGCCAATCACGGCACACCTGCAAGCTTCTGCTGCTACGCTTTATTTGCTTCCACGGGGGCCGCGAACAGCAATGTCTGGCCGGCCTGCTCACTGGCATAGCGAGACAAATTGGCAAAAAACTCGCTCGAGTCCTTGGTGTCAGCCCATTGCCCGCCACTGAATTTGTAGTGGAATCCGCCGGCCTTGGCCGCCATCCATATTTCCTGCAAGGGTTTTTGCAGGTTGATGATGATCTGGCTGCGGTTGGAGAAAGTCAGCGTGACCATGCCACCGGTGCGCTGGTTATCAATGTCCGCGTCGGTCTCATCATTGATACGGTCACAGGCGGTTTCAACGGCCCTGAGTGCACTCTCGGCCAGATCCTGGTATTCAAGGTCCGTCATTACAATCCCATCATGGTTTCTTCAGCTCAAATTTTAGGCCGCATCTGCCCTTCGGCCTCCCGCTATGGCCTTGCTGCAATTGTGGTCGGCGCGGCCTTGCTGGCCGGTTGCGGACAAAAAGGCGCACTTTACCTGCCGGTTCCCCCGAAGGTGCCGGCCACAGCCACTACAGCGCCGCCGGCTGCCGCGCCTGCAACGCCGGCGTCAGCCGCTCGCTGACCAGCAACCTGGCCGATTCATTGAAGATTCAGGCCATCCGGTGGCTGGGCCTTCAATCTAAAGGCGCCCGACCGTTCATGCCGTCAATCGATCATGGCGCGCAAGCCCGGCGCTCCTTAAGATAGTTGCCAATAACTCCAACCGCTTCAAAGCCCATTCTTCATGACCCGCCAACCTCTCCCCGGCCACCCCCATTTCGCTTACCGCGATACCGAGCTGTTTGTTGAAAATGTCCGGCTTGGCGATCTGGCCGCGGCACACGGCACACCGCTGTTTGTCTACTCCAAGGCGGCCATGCTTTCGGCGCTGGCGGCTTACCAGCGCGGCTTTGCAGGGCGCAACGCGCAAATTTACTATGCCATGAAGGCCAATTCGTCCCTCGGCATCCTGCAGGCGTTTGCCCGGGCGGGTTGCGGCTTCGACATCGTTTCGGGCGGAGAACTCAACCGCGTACTGGCCGCTGGTGGCGAGGCCCGGAAGATCATTTTTTCAGGCGTAGGCAAAACCCGCAGCGAAATGCGCCAGGCCCTGAGCGCCGGCATCGGCTGCTTCAATGTCGAAAGCGAAGCCGAGCTGGATGTGCTGTCCGGGGTGGCTCTCGCCATGGACATGCGTGCGCCCGTCAGCATTCGCGTCAATCCCGATGTGGATCCCAAGACGCACCCTTATATTTCCACGGGCCTTAAAGACAACAAGTTCGGTGTGGCACACGAAGACGCGCTGCGCATCTACCGGCACGCGGCTTCGCTGAAAGGCTTGCAGGTCGTCGGCATCGACTGCCACATCGGCTCGCAAATCACCGACACCACACCGTACCTTGACGCCATGGACCGGGTGCTCGACCTGGTGGCAGCCATTGAAGCTGCGGGTATCCCGCTCGAACATATCGATTTCGGCGGCGGCCTGGGCATCAACTACAACAACGACACCCCGCCCGAAGCCGACGCGCTCTGGCAGCAGCTGCTCGCGAAGATCGACGCACGCGGCTACGGCAGCAAAAAGCTGATGATCGAGCCGGGCCGCTCGCTGGTCGGCAATGCCGGGGTTTGCCTGACGGAAGTACTCTATGTCAAACCGGGCGAGCACAAGAACTTCTGCATCGTCGATGCGGCGATGAACGACCTGCCGCGTCCCGCGATGTACCAGGCTTTCCACGCCATCGCACCCCTGCGGGAAGGCACGGCCGCCGAGGCGACATATGACGTCGTGGGCCCGGTCTGCGAAAGCGGCGACTGGATAGGCCGCGACCGCGTGCTGTCTGTCGCAGCGGGTGACCAGTTGGCCGTGATGTCGGCAGGTGCGTACTGCATGAGCATGGCCAGCAACTACAACACGCGTGGCCGGGCCGCTGAACTGCTGGTTGACGGTGGCGAAGTGCACCTCATACGCCGGCGGGAAAGCGCTGAAGACCAGATGCGGCAGGAACAGCTGATAGCGGGCTAATCCGGAACCACGCCCGGGCAAGCACGTGCCTCATCGGATCAGCGTCGATCAGCGCATACCGCTATCATTATGATAGCTGGTTGCGCACGTCGTATATGGGTTTTGGCCTCTTTTTCCTCAAGAACTGCTGCACACGCCAGCCGAGCAGCAGGGCGATGATCGCGGCGTAAACGAACACTTCGGCAAAATTGTTCTTGCCGGCGCGCATCCAGAAAAAATGCAGCAGCCCCAAGCCGGCAATCAGGTAGACCAGCTTGTGCAGCCACTGCCAGCGTTTGGCACCCATGGCTTTGATGGCCGCATTGAAGGACGTAGCCGCCAGGGGCGTCAGCAACACAAAGGCCGAAAACCCCACAAGGATGAAAGGCCGCTTGGCGATGTCTTTGGCAATATCGGCAAAGTCAAAGCCCATGTCGAACCAGCTGTAGCTCAGCAGGTGAATGACGACGTAGAAATACGCGAACAGCCCCAGCATGCGCCGAAAGCGCGCCAGTGCAGGCGTGCTGGTGATGACCCGAAGCGGCGTGACCGTCAGGACGATACAGATAAAGCGCAATGTCCAGTCGCCGGTGGCGCGTATCAACGCCTCGGCCGGATTGGCGCCCAGCTGGTTAGTGAAAGCGCCATAGAAGAGCCACGCAAAGGGCAGCAGGCAAACGGCGAAGAGCATTGGTTTAGCAGCAGGATGCAGCAACCATTTTTGCGAGCTTGCCATCACAGCCATCCGCTATCGGAGCGACTCTCGTCGAGATGCAACGCCCCATGCCCCTCACACCAGCAGGGGCCGCGGAACCGGCTTTGCCGGGCCGCAGGCGCAGCGGCCCCCCCGGGGGGCAGCGCAGTACGCGAAGCGACAAGCGTGGGGGCCATATTGTTCAGAAATTCTTCTTGAGGTCCATGCCCGCGTAAAGCTGGCCAACCTGCGCTTCGTAACCATTGAACATCAGCGTCTTGCGCTTCTTGGCAAAGAGGCCGTCTTCACCGATACGGCGTTCGGTGGCCTGGCTCCAGCGCGGGTGGTCGACGTCCGGGTTCACATTGGAATAAAAGCCGTATTCCTGCGCAGCGGCCTTGTTCCAGGCGGTGCGCGGCTCCTTGTCGGTAAAGCGGATCTTGACGATGCTCTTGCCGCTCTTGAAGCCGTACTTCCAGGGCAGCACCATACGCACCGGCGCGCCGTTCTGGTTGGGCAGCACTTCGCCATACATGCCGAAGGCCAGCAGCGCCAGCGGGTGCATGGCTTCGTCCATGCGCAGGGCTTCCACATACGGCCAGTCGAGCACGCGGGAACCCACAAACGGCATGGTCTTGGGATCGGCCAGGGTGACGAATTCAACGTATTTGGCGTTGCCCAGCGGCTCGACCTTCTTGATGAGCTCCGACAGCGAATACCCCACCCACGGGATCACCATGGACCAGCCCTCGACGCAGCGCAGGCGGTAAATGCGCTCTTCCTGCGGTGCCAGCTTGATCAGGTCTTCGAGCGTGAAAGTCTTGGGCTGCTTGACCAGGCCTTCGACGGCCACCGACCAGGGCTTGGTCACCAGGGTGTGGGCGTTCTTGGCGGGGTCGGCCTTGTCGGTGCCGAACTCATAGTAATTGTTGTAGGTAGAGGCGTCTTTGTAGTCGGTGATCTTTTCCATGGTCACCGCACCGGCCACCGCCGATTTGCCACCGGCCAGCGCCGCCAGTTTGCCGGGTTTTTGTACCGTTTGCGCCATCGCCTGGCGCCCGGCCCATCCGGCCATGGCAGCACCTGCGGCGCCAGTGGCCATCAGTTTGATGAGGTCGCGCCGGCCGTGATAAATGCCCTGCGGCGTGATCTCGCTGGGAACGGGGTGGTCGAAGCCGCTGGCGTGGGTCCTGATGAGCATGTGAGGTCCTTGAAATCCGTTTAAGGGTTAGTCTGAATACGCAGCAACTTCTTACAGGGATTCAACCCGGCCGGCGAATTAACCCGACCTTACAAGGACTTGCTGCCGGCTACAAGGTTCCGTAGCTGTGCAGGCCCGAGAGGAACATGTTGACGCCCAGGAAGGCAAAGGAAGTCACGACCAGCCCCACCAGCGCCCACCAGGCAGCGACCGTGCCGCGCAGCCCTTTCATCAGCCGCATGTGCAGCCAGGCGGCGTAGTTGAGCCAGACAATCAATGCCCAGGTTTCTTTGGGGTCCCAGCTCCAGTAGCCGCCCCAGGCCTCGGCGGCCCACAAGGCACCCAGCACCGTGGCGATGGTGAAGAAGGCAAAGCCTACAGCGATGGCCTTGTACATCAGGTCGTCCATAACGACGGCATCCGGTGTGTGCGCATTAATCGCCTTGCGCGCCCAAATGACGGCCACAAAGAAGATGACGGTGGGAACGACCATGCGCAGAGCCTTACCCATGGCGGGAGCCATTTCAGCCGATCCGAAAAACATCACGGCCGTCAAAGGCAAGACAACAAGGACGGTCGGCAAGGCAACCAGGCCAATCCACAGAGATTTGCTGGTCGCGGTTTTCAGCAACATGGTCAGCGCAACCATCGCGGAGAGTGCGAAAGTCCCGTAGCCGATAAAGTTGGCCGGCACATGCAATTTCATCCACCAGCTTTTGAGCGCAGGCACTAGCGGCTGGATCTCATGCGCTTCCCGCACAACGGTGTACCAAAGCAGAAAACCGACGGCTGCGCTGACCACCAACATGACAAACGCCCCTAAAGTGCGCGTGTTGTACTGCGCTTCGAAATAGAGATAAAAGGTGGTGGTCAGCCAGCAGAAAAGCACGAACACTTCATACAGGTTGCTGACCGGAATGTGTCCCACATCTGCGCCTATCAGGTAACTTTCGTACCAGCGCACCAGCGTACCGATCAACGCCATGCTGACGGCGGCCCAGGCAATTTTTGAACCTACCGACTCGAGCACGGCGCTATGGCTGCTATGGCCCTGCGCATTGGTCGCGCCGCTTGCGAACATGCCCAGCCAATAAAAAATCGTGCTCATGAAGAACAGCACGCTCATCCACAAAATGGCCGACTGGCTGGAGAGGAAATACTTGAGCCAGAACACCTGTTCGGCGCGCGCCAGATCTCCCTGGTAGGACGCGATGCCCAGCAGCGCGAAGGCGCTGACCACCATCATCAGCACCCGCAACGGCCGCCAGAACCAGCCCATGGCGATAGCCGCCGGAATGGCCGCGAACAGGATGCCTTTTTCATAGACATCCATGAAATCACTGTAGCGGGCGAAGGCATACAGCAAGCCGCCGGTGACCAGCGCAGCAAACACCCAGTCCAATACATTGCGCCGGGCGAAATAGCCCTCGTTCAGGCTCAGCGTGCTGTCGCCGCCGGCCTTCAGCGTGGTGGTGTTCACCGCGGTGTGGTTGATCGTGGAGGTATTCATAAAGGCGCCTGCAACAGTTTCGTTTTCAACATCTCAAACTCCTTGTCACCGTCCATGGTCTTGCGGTTGGTCGACAAGGCCATGGTGGCCTGACTGTGGCCTTCGGCCGATTCTGGCATTGAACCCGCAACATTGCCATCTTCTGCCTGACCGCCCCCTGCGCCGCGCGGTGCCAGCCAGACCCAGACGCGGCGTTCGCGCACATAAAGCATGGCGAACACGCCCAGGATCAGGAAGGCGCAACCCAGGTAGACGATGGTCTTGCCCGGTGCACGCGCCACCTGGAACACACTGGCCTGGACCTGGGTGAAGTCTTTCAGCTCAAACGCCATGGGCGCGGGATAGAAATTGGCGTCCGACAGGCTCAGCACCATTTGCGACATAAAGGCCCGCGTCTTTTCATCCTGGCCCAGCGGCTTGAGCCCGGCCTGCTCGCGGGTCATCTGCGTCAGCTCAAACAACGCGCCGTTGAGGATACGGATCAGCACCTCGCCGGCGCGGTTGCGCTCGGCCTCGGGCACGTTGGCCTCCATGAAATCAGAGATGGCCTGCAGGCCTGCAGCGGTTTTGGGCTTGCCCGTCGAGCCTTGCGCTGCGCCCGCTGCGTCTGCAACGTCACCGGCAAAAAGGGCCAGTGCCCGCGACGTCGACGCAGCAAGCTGCTGCGTCAGCTCCGGCCGCTCCCGGCCAATGGCCTGGCTTGCGTAGCGCCTGACCGCCAGCTCACGCTGCGCCGGATTGGCGAGCGCCGCGCGCAGCCGCAAAAAGGTCTCCATGCCGCCTTCAGCATCCACCGGGATCCGGAGGTACTGGAAAGGCGCGGACGGTGTTTCGCGCACGCCCATCAGGTAGACCGCCGGGCTGTCTTCCGCCGGATCCGTCTTGACCGGCAGCATGTAGTTGTGAAATTCACGGGCCTGCCCGGATGCATCGCGCAGCTTGTAGCTCACGCTGGGGCCTACGTTGCGCAGCTCTTTTTGCGTCACGGTCTTGTTCGCCGCGCCAAGCCGTGTGTCAATCGCCTGGTGCAGGTCGACCTTGCGCACATCGGCCCCGGAACCCATGCTCCCGCCCGACGCGAAATTTTCCACGTTGATGACCCGCAGCGCGGTGTATTCCAGCGTCAGCTTTTCGGCGCCATCGCCCTGCCCGTTGGTCAGGCCGCTGGAGCCGCCGATCGTGCCCTGAATTTCAAACGGCTTGCTGGCCGCGGCCATCGGAATGGCCTTGAGCGTCACGCTGGAGCCGCCGTCGTCGAAGCTCGACTGGTAAATCTCGATCCCGCGGTGGTTGGCCGGGTGATTGACCTCCACCCGCGCCGGGATCTTTTCGCCGGTTTCCTTGTCGTGGATGATGATGTCGCTGGCAAAGAGCTTGGGCATGCCGGTCGAGTAATACTCAACGATGAACTTCTTGAGCTCAATGGAAAACGGCAGTTCCTGCAGCAATACGCCGCCCGGCTGGTTCAGGATGGCGGTGCTGGACTGAGTGCCTTCGGCCACCAGCAGGTTGGCGCGAAACGTCGGGTTTTTGTCGCTGAGCCGGTGCTGGGCAGGCACATCGGCAATCAGGCCGCCGCCGGCATAAATCGACTTGCCGTTCAGCCACATCTGCGCGCGCACGATCATGTCGCCGTCGAGCAGGCCGCCCACGCAGACCAGCACGATGGCGCTGTGCGCTGCGATGTAGCCCAGTTTGTTGGCCGCGCCTTTTTTGGCCGCCACCATCCAGCCGTTGCCGGCGCGCTGCTGCAGTTTCACCTTCCAGCCGCTTTGCACCAGCGTCTGGCCAATGCGGCGCGCAGCCGTTTCGGGTGACTCTGCCAATGCAGCCTCGGCACGGTGGCCAAAGGCCTTGAGGCTTTGCTCCCGGACGTTTTCCTTGAGCTGGTTCAGGTCCGCGAAGATCTTGGGGGCGTTGCGCGCAATGCACAAAGAAGTAGAGACCACCAGAAAAGCCAGGATCAACAGGAACCACCAGGCGCTATACACGGTGTTGAGGCTGAGCAGGCTGAACACCTGCGCCCAAAACGGACCGAACTGGTTCACGTAGTTGCCCAGCGGCTCCGCCTGCTTGAGCACCGTGCCGATGATCGATGCGATGCAGATCACCGTCAGCAGCGAAATGGAAAACCGCATGGACGACAGCAGCTCCACCGCCGCCCGCCAGCTGCGGGAGCCCCAATTGACCTTCATACCCTCGGTGGAAACTGTCATGCTTGAAATGGAACCTGCGGTTGGCTCAGGAAAGCCTGCGAACCAGAAAAAGAAGGGAAAAAGAAAAAAGGCGGGCTTTCATCAGAAAGACCCGCCTTGGTGTGATTGGTTTTGGAGGCTTGGGTTCAATACTGCAGGCAGCCTGCGGGTACTTTCAGCAAAAAAAACGCTCGCCTGCCAGTCCTTTGCTGTACTTTGCTTAACGCAGGCCGGCAATGTAGTCGGCCAGCGCGCGGATTTCACGGTCGTTCAGCTTGGCAGCCACCTGGCTCATGGGCAGGCTGTTGCCTCGGCCGCCGTCACGGAAAGCCGTCAACTGCGTCACTGTGTAGTCAGCATGCTGGCCGCTCAGGCGGGGATATTGGGAAGGAATGCCGGCGCCCGTGGGGCTGTGGCAGCCCGCGCAGGCTGCGATCTGGCGGTCCTGCACGCCGCCGCGGTAGATCCGCTCGCCGAGAGCAACCAGTTCCTTGTCTTTGGCAAAGCCGGTTTTGGCTTTCTTGGACGTCGCCCAGTAGGCGATGTTTTTCATGTCGTCTTCAGACAGTGCCGCCGCAAAGCCTTGCATGATCGGGTTCTTGCGCTTGCCGGCCTTGAACTCCTGCAGCTGCTTGACCAGGTATTCGGGGTGCTGCTGCGCCAGCTTGGGGTTGGCAGGGGTACCGGAATTTCCGTCGGCGCCGTGGCAGCTGGCGCAAACTGCGGTGAAGCTGGCCTCGCCCTTGACCAGATCAGGCTTGGCAACCTTGGCCGGGGCTGCTGCGGGAGCCGAAGCGGCGCCGTGTGCAGGTGCGGCTTCGCCGGCAGCATAAGACGACACGGCAGGCACGGCCAGCAAGGCGGCCAGGAGAGAAGTAACGAACAGCTTCATATCGGGGGTTTTAATTGGTTGGCGCACAAAACTTATAACTTTCTGATTTTACAATGGCTTCAGGGCACCCCCGATTATTCGGGTCTTGCCGCGGCAACGGGCCAGCAGCTCCGCACCGCCTCAGCGCTTCCCGGGTTCCGTCCCCGAAGCCATTGCTCCCTCCAACGCATGCCGGTAGCGTGCAACCGATCTCCAGGGACCGCCCGATCATGACCTCACCCTCTCCGTCCAAACAACCTGTAGCCGCAACCGGCGCGCCCGACCCCAAAATCGCGATGGGCTGGCTGCACACAGCCAAATTCCTGACCACAGCGCCCGAGCTCAAGCACCTGCCCCGTGTCGACGTGCCTGAAATCGCCTTTGTCGGCCGCTCCAACGCCGGCAAATCCACCTGCATCAACACGCTGACGCAGCAACACCGGCTGGCATTTGCCTCCAAGACGCCGGGCCGCACCCAAAGCATCAACCTCTTCAGCCTGGGCAAACAGGGCGTGACGGACGCCGTGCTGGCCGACCTGCCGGGCTACGGCTATGCGGCCGTGCCCAAGGAAGCCAAGTACCGCTGGCAGCAGGTGATGGGCAACTATCTGCAGACGCGCGACAACCTCAAGGCCGTGGTGCTGCTGTGCGACCCGCGCCTGGGCCTGACCGAGCTCGACGAGATCCTGCTGGACGTGATCCGGCCACGGGTGGAAGACGGCCTCAAGTTCCTGGTGCTGCTGACCAAGTCCGACAAACTCAACAAGACCGAAGCAGCCAAGGCGCTGTCCATTGTGCGACTGCAGGCCGGCGGCGGAGACGTCAAACTCTTCTCTTCGCTGAAGCGCCGCGGTGTCGAAGAAGTGGCCCAGCATTTGTGGGACTGGGCCCATCCGGCAGAGAAATCGGTCGAAAAACCGGCAAAGCCTGCCAAAGCGGCGCCTGAAGAGCTGCCCGAGATCAATGACTGAGACAGCTCTCCAGCGCTGAGGTTTCAGATAAATACCGGCTCCAGCCCAACAGGGACGAGCGCAAGCAGCTATAAAAATAGTAGCAACATGATAGCCACCCGCTTGTATGCATTGCCCCACGGCATCACCTTGTCCTGCCGGACTGCAGGTGAAAAAGGCCGCCCTGTCCTGATGTTCCTGCACGGCTTTCCGGAAGCCGCTTTTGTCTGGGACGGCTTGCTGGAGCATTTTGCGCGGCCCGAAAACGGCGGTTTTCGGTGTGTGGCACCCAACCTGCGCGGATTTGAACATTCCAGCGCACCACTGGACGTGGCAGCCTACCGGCCCAAACACCTGGTGCAGGACATCGCAGCGCTGATTGCGCTGGAGGGTGGCCAACTAGCTTGCCTTGTGGCCCACGACTGGGGCGGCGCGGTGGCCTGGAACCTGGCCGCGGGCCACCCCGCGCTGATGAAAAAGCTGGCCATCATCAACTCGCCGCATCCCGGCACCTTTTTGCGCGAACTGCAGCATTCACCGGCACAGCAAGCCGCCAGTGCCTACATGAACTTCCTGATCCGCCCGGATGCTGAAGCATTGCTGGCTGAAGACGATTTTCGGCGGCTCTGGGATTTTTTTACCAAGATGGGCGCAGCCGATGGGCCGCACGCCTGGCTGACCGAAGCCGTCAAGGACCAATACCGCGAAATCTGGCGCCAGGGCCTGACAGGCCCCTGCAATTACTACCGTGCTTCGCCCTTGCGACCGCCGCGGCCCGGGCCGCCGCACAACGACCCGGCCGCCGCGGCAGTGAGCATTCCACGGGACATGCTGGAAGTTCACCTGCCGACGCTGGTGCTCTGGGCCCTGGACGATACAGCCTTGCCGCCCGCGCTACTGGAAGGCCTGGGCGACTACGTGCCGCAGATGGATTTACGCCGCATCGAAGGTGCAACCCACTGGATCGTGCACGAGCAGCCCGCATTGGTGGCGGCCCACTTGGAGGATTTTTTGCGCTAAATTGCTATTGATTTAATAGCTGTTCGCGCTGATTTCGCCTGGCCCGGAAGACTATTCCCCTAAAATTTCGGCCCAACCCGCCCGCCGTCAATACAGGGATGGCTCGCCTTCGGGCCGGGTTTTAAAGCGCTTGTGCACCCAGTAGTACTGGGCGGGCATGGTGTTGATGTAGTCCTGCAGTTGCGCATTCATGCGCGCGGTGTCGGCCACCGGGTCATCGCTGGGGAAGTCCGGCCAGGCAGGCAGCACCTCCACCTCATAGCCCGTCGGAGTGATCCGGGGCAACAGGGGCAGCACCTTGGCGCGGCCCAGGCGTGCAAATCGCGAGAGAGACGGGACCGTTGCGGTGGGTATGCCGTAAAAAGGCACGAACACTGAATCGTCGGGGCCGAAGTCCATGTCGGGCAACAGGTAAAGCGGCTGCCCTTCCCGAAGCGCGGCCACAATGGGCTTGACGCCGTCACCCCGCCCAAAAAGCCGCAGGTTGCCAAAACGCCGCCGGCCCCGCAGTATCCAGCGGTCCACCAGCTTGTTCGACTGGTCGGTGTAAATGGTGGTCGAGGGCCGCGGCATCTGCAGCGCCACACCGGCCCATGCCGCATCCAGGCCGACGAAATGCGGCAGGAATATCACCGTGGGCTCATTGCCCTCCAGTTCCTGCACGGCACCCGTCACCTGAACACGCCGCTGCACCCAGGCCTGGGGCGCATGCCAGAGCCAGGCGCGGTCCAGCCAGGCCTGGGCAAAAAAGACGAATGTCAGCACCGTGAGGCGGCGCCGTTCTGCGGCCGGATAACCGGGGAAACACAGCGCGAAATTGGTGGCCACCACGCGCCGGCGCGAGCCTACCACCGCATACAACATCCAGCCGAGCAGCACGCCCAGGCCACGCGTCCAGGAAAGCGGCAGCAGCGCCAGCACCCGCATAAAGAAAATGCCGCCGCGGGTCACGACTCGGCTGGCCAACTGACGGGGAGTCTTCAAAGGGGAGTTTCCTTGCGTGGTGTTTTGTAGCGTGCGTAGCCCCACAAATACTGGCCCGGCTGGCTCAGCACAATGGCTTCGATCGCCCGGTTGATCTGTGTCACCCCATGCAACAGGTCGGCGCGCGCGCCGGAATCAGAGGCGTCCATCCCCTGCACCGGTGGCCATATCTTGAGGAAATACCCTTTGCCGCGGGCCAGGCGCTCGCAACTGACGGGCAGCAGCACCGCACCGCTTTGCAACGCCAGCCGCGCGGCCAGCGTCATCGTGTAGGCCGGCTTGCCAAAAAAAGGCGCCCACACGCCCAGGCCCTCTGGCGGCACTTGGTCCGTCAACAAGGCTACGGCCTGGTTGGCCTTGAGGGTTTTGTGCATGAGGCGGATGCCGCTTAAGGAGGCGGGCACGACAGTGAGGTTAGCCCGGTCACGCGCCAGGCGTTCCAGACGGGCCAGCCAGGCCTTGCGTGCGGGCCGGTAAATTGCGGTAATGGGCCCATACAGCTCAGCCAATGCTTGCGGGCCCAGCTCAAAGCTGCCGCAATGGGGGCCGAAAAAAATCACACCACGACCTTCGGCAAAAGCCTGCTCCGCGTGCACCTGGCCTTCAACACGGACATTGCCCAGGCAGGATTCAGTGGCGGGCCGCATCCACAGTTTCGGCAGCTCGGCGATAAAACGTCCTGCCTCGGCAATCGCCGGCCGGGCCAGCGAAAAAGGGAGGCCGGCCTGGGCCACATGTGCCCTGAACTGCGCGCGATAGCGCGGACTCAAGCCCCACACCAGCCAGCCCAGCATGCCGCCCAGCGCATGCAGGGCGGCCAGCGGCCAGAGGGAAAAGAAGCGGAACAACCAGGGCATGAATCAGGTGAAAGGGGTATCGAAAGGTTACGCCGGCCAAAAAACAGCCGTCATATAATGCAAGCTGTCGCCGAGTTACTGAACTACTTGCAGGGCGACATTAAACCAAACTGCTAAAGCGTTCGCCGAGGCATTCCAGCCGGCAACGCGCCGACAAACTTCATGGAGTGTACGCAATGGCGAACGATTTTCTCTTTACATCCGAATCCGTCTCTGAAGGCCATCCCGACAAGGTCGCCGACCAGATTTCCGACGCAATCCTCGACGCGATCTTCAAGCAGGACCCGCGCAGCCGCGTTGCCGCCGAAACCCTGACCAACACCGGCCTCGTCGTGCTGGCCGGCGAGATCACCACCAACGCGCATGTCGACTACATCCAGGTCGCCCGCGACACCATCAAGCGCATCGGCTACGACAACACCGAATACGGCATCGATTACAAGGGCTGCGCAGTCATGGTCTGCTACGACAAGCAGTCCAATGACATCGCCCAGGGCGTAGACCATGCCAGTGACGACCACCTGAACATCGGCGCCGGCGATCAGGGCCTTATGTTCGGCTATGCCTGCGACGAAACCCCGGACCTGATGCCTGCGCCGATTTACTACGCACACCGCCTGGTCGAGCGCCAGGCCCAGCTGCGCAAGGACGGACGCCTGCCTTTCCTGCGCCCCGACGCCAAGAGCCAGGTGACCATGCGCTATGTGGACGGCAAACCGCACAGCATCGACACTGTGGTGCTGTCAACCCAGCACAGCCCTGACCAGAGCGAAACCGCGCACAAAATGAAGGCCTCGTTCACCGAAGCCATCATTGAAGAGATCATCAAGCCGGTACTGCCCAAAGAGTGGCTCAAGGACACCAAGTACCTGATCAATCCGACCGGCCGCTTCGTTATCGGCGGCCCGCAGGGCGACTGCGGCCTGACCGGCCGCAAGATCATCGTCGACACCTACGGCGGCGCCTGCCCGCACGGCGGCGGCGCGTTCAGCGGCAAAGACCCTAGCAAGGTAGACCGCTCAGCCGCCTACGCAGCCCGTTATGTAGCCAAAAATATTGTGGCCGCGGGCCTGGCACGCCAGTGCCAGATCCAGGTGGCTTACGCCATCGGCGTAGCCCGCCCCATGAACGTCACGGTCTACACCGAAGGCACCGGCGTGATTTCCGACGAAAAACTCTCGGCTCTCGTCAATGAACACTTTGACCTGCGCCCCAAGGGCATCATCCAGATGCTGGACCTGCTGCGCCCCATCTACGAAAAGACGGCAGCCTACGGCCACTTCGGCCGCGACGAGCCAGAATTTACGTGGGAGCGTACCGATAAAGCTGCGGCCCTTCGGGCGGCAGCCGGCCTGTAAGGCCGCCGCGCGTAGCGCGGTATCGGTATGCGGGCGAAGTTCATATTCGCATCGCGAATGTGAACGCAGACCAAAAGACGGACAAAGCAGCTACGCTTCGCGCGGCTGCAGGCCTGTAAGGCCCCGAACGAAGCGAGCTTGTGCGGCTTTCAGCGCAGGCTTGCTTCGCGCTGCAAAGTTAAGGACCCAAGAGGTCCCTCCCCCTCGCTAATCCAGAAGATCAACCCCGCGGTTCAACCCCGCGTGTAGGGGCTTTTCCCGACATGCGGGGTATTGCCCAACTCTTCGGACGGCGCGTTGTCGGCTTTGGGCTGCGCGATGGTCTTGTTGGTGCCCTCTCTGCCGTATTCGTCGGCAGATATGGCGTCAGGCCGTGCGGCTGACCCGTTCTTGCGGTCACGATCACTCTTTGGATCGGTACGTTTTTTCAGGCCCATCTTGTGTCCTTCGTGTCGCTGAACGTCAGGTAACAAAGCTGCCGGGATCCGTGGCGGGAAATACGGATGCCGACATTGAGGGCATTCCGCCCCGGGAATCACGGGCAGCGTGCGACACACCAAAACCGTTGCCGGTAACGATGAACGGCCAGGCACTGCGGGATTTCCCCGTTTCCATGGCGACTTCGCGCACAGGCCGGGTTGCCCGGATTTCTGGTTCATGCAGGGGAAAGCTGTCTAGAAACATGGCGGCGCCAATGAAGGCTTTGAGTGGCTGGGTTTTGACTGTAGGTTCACGCTTGGCCACGATGCGTCAGCGGGATAGGAAATGCGTGTAGGACAAGCTCGAATCAGGCGCCACTTCCCTGGTTTGAGCTTTAATTCCCGGCATTCCGGCCGCTGCTTTTTACCCACATCAGGCAACGAGGCAGGACATCAGGCTTTCGTAATCCACCGGTTTGACCAGGTGATGGTTAAACCCGGCCAAACTGGCAAGGGCTTTGTCTGTTGTCTGTCCCCAACCAGTAAGTGCAATAAGGACCATGGTTTCAGCGGCAGGCTGCTGGCGGATCAAGCGTGCTGCGTCGTACCCGTTCATGCCGGGCATTCCGATGTCCATGACGATAACGTCCGGCCTGTGGGCCTTGGCTGCGGCAACGGCGGCCACACCGTCATACGCCGTTGTCACCGCAAACCCGTCCATGCCAAGCAAAGCGCCCAAGGTATTGGCCGCATCCACGTTGTCGTCCACCACCAGGATTTTTTTGGCACTTCCGGACCGGGCGGAGCCCGCCATTTGCACAGGCGATGCAGGCTGCCCGCCCTCCAGAACCACCGGCAGCGCCAGGACGAACTCACTGCCATGACCCAGGCCTTCACTGTTGGCGTGCAGAGTGCCGCCGTGCATCTCGGCAAACTGCCTGGCCAGGCTCAGACCGATCCCCAGGCCGGTCGGCGCTTCGCCAGGCACGGGCGTCTGGGCAAACAGGTCAAAGATCTTTGCCAGAGAAGACGCCTCAAGCCCGATCCCGTTGTCGGCGACCCGGAAAGTCACCACAGGCCCCTCGACTTCCGCGCGCAGCACGATATGCCCGCCTGGATGCGTGAACTTGGCGGCGTTGACCAGAAGGTTGGCGACGCTTTGCACCAGGCGTGCGTGATCGGCATCCAGCAGATACGGTGCGTCCGGCTCCTGCACGTCCAGCCGGTGCTGCTTGCTTTCCATGGCGGTAGCGGAAATCTCCACCGCATGGTTGATCACTGATTGCAGTGTGATCTGCCCCCTTTTCAGGGTGACCTTGCCGCTGGTGATGCGGGCCACGTCCAACAGGTCATCCACCAATCGCGTCAGGTGAGCAACCTGGCGGTCCACGACATTGCGCAGCTGCGTGATCTGGCCCGAATCCGGGTAAAGATGCTTGAGGATGCCCATGGACGTGCGGATCGGCGCCAGCGGATTGCGCAGTTCATGCGCGAGCGTAGCCAGGAACTCGTCCTTGCGCTTGTCGGCATCGCGCACCTGGTATTGCCTTTCGCGTGCCCGCACGGCCGAGCGGGTGGCGGTAATCAGGGCAATGGTGCGCACGGGTCGTTCCACCAGCGTCACATTACCCAGATGCTCGACCGCCCGCTGCACATCCAGCGAATCGGCGCCGCTACGCGTCAAAAGCAGGATGGGGATGTCCGACCAGGTGGGCTGTGAGGCCACGTATTCGGCCAGTGGCCGCATGGCCACACCGCTGACAACTTCTTCCACCAGCAACAAGGCACCGGCGCCCAGCGGCAATTGCGTCATCAACTCGTCGGTATTCGCGCACACAATGCTGTGGATGCCCACTGACCGGAGCACTTTGGCAGTCAGCGCCGCGTCCCGCCCTGTAGGCGCACAAATGACGATTCGCCGCTCCACCTATCTCGCTCCGCGGGCGCCACCCACTTCAGGATCGTTACCGACATAAACCGGCACCCCCGTCAGGATGCCGCGGAAGCCGCGCAGAGGCGCACCTACGTGGATACCCTTGCGGGACATGGAGAATTCGCGGATGGTGCGCTCGTGGAGGCTGCCTCGCTTTTTGAACACCGATACGGCCTGCTTGACCTCGCCGTCATGCTCGAAATAGCGCAGCATGAGCACGTTGTCGGCCAGATAGCTGGCGTCCACCGCGGTGGACATCTGGCCGCCCAGCATGCCCTGCTGCACGCCGACCAGGATGGTCACCACACCACGCTGGCCCAGGTACGTCAGCAGTTCGTGCAAATGCGTGGTCAGGAAGCGTTCATCCGGCATGGCGTTGAGGTAGCCGTTGATGCTGTCGATGACGACAACTTTGCAGCCGCGGTCGGCAGCCTGGCACACCACCGACGCGAACTCCCCGGGGGACAGTTCGGCCGGGTCGATCTGCTGAATGCTCAGCACACCCGCTTCATAGGGCTCGCGGATTTCCATCCCCAAGCCATCCGCGCGATTGAGTAAATTGTTGGCTGCTTCTTCAAACAGGAACATGGCGCTGGTCTGCCCGCGCTGCGCCGCGGCAGTGACAAACTGGGCCGCCAGCGACGACTTGCCGGTACCGGGAGGCCCGGCGATGAGGGTGCTCGTGCCCTCTTCCAGGCCGCCGCCAAGGAGGGTGTCGAGCTCGGTGAGGCCGCTTTTGAGCTGCTCGCGTCTGCCCATCACGCGCGACTCGGCCGCCACCAGGCGCGGGTACACGCACAGGCCGCCGTACTGGATGTCGTAGTCATGCATTCCGCCGCGAAAGGCGATGCCGCGGTACTTCACCACGCGCACGCGGCGCCGTTCGGCCCCGTAGTCCTTCACGGACTGGTCCAGCGTGATCACGCCATGGGCAATGGAGCGCACCTGAAGGTCAATGCCGGCGGCGGTGCGATCGTCGAGCAGCATCACGGTGCAGGAACGGCTGGCAAAAAACTGCTTCAGTGCCAGCACCTGGCGGCGATAGCGCAGCGGCGTATCGGCCAGCAATTGCAATTCGGAGAGGGAATCAATCACCACCCGGGTCGGTTTTCGTTCCTCGATCACAGACAGGATCATTTGGGTGGTGGTGCCCATCTCGACCTCGGAGGGGTGGAACATGGTGTATTCGGCCTCCGGCGTCAGCAGGTTTTCGGAAGGAAGGACCTCATGAATGTGGATGCCCTCCATGTCCCAGCCATGGGATTCGGCAACACCACCCAGTTCTGCGGCCGTTTCGGCCAGCGTGATGTAGACAACCGACTCACCGCGCCGGGCGCCTTCGACCAGAAACTGCAGCCCGGTGGTGGTCTTGCCGGTGCCAGGTTCACCTTCGATCAGGTAAATGCGGTCTTTGATGAGGCCGCCGCCCAGAATATTGTCCAGGCCGGCTATACCGGTGGAAAGAAAATGGAGCTCGGTTGGGTTCTTTGAAGTCATGGTTGCAGGAAAAGCGGTTTGTGAGCCGACTTGGCAATGAAAGAACAATCCGCAACACTCGTTAAAGAACACAGCGGCTTGTAACACCTGGATAAATGGTAGTCAGCCAGCTTAAAAATGCCCGGTTTACCGCATCTGCGTTATGCGTAGGACAAGACGCCGTCCCACAATAGGCCACAGTGGCAATACGCCCTTTCCGGTCGACGCCAAAAGATGGACCCTGGGCATTGGCAGTGTTGCCCGCCACGCTGACCTGGAAGCCGCCGCTTCCGGCCTTGATGCCGCTTTGTTCGGCAACGCTCTGGAAGTTGGAGTTGATATTGCTGCTGGAAGCGCTGATGCTGCCGCTGATCTTGCCGACGCCCACACTCAGTGAGCCGCCCAGGCTTTGCTGGCTGCTGGTGTAGGTGCTGCTGTCCTGCAATGAGGCGATGTTGAGGTTGCCGCCAATGTCGGCCTTGACCTGCTCGGCCCGGATCACGGCACCCTGCAGGGTGGCGTCTCCGCCCGTGGTCAGGCTGACTTTTTCACCAGCCTTGACTTGGGTGTTGGTGTAGCTGGTGATGCCATTGAATTTATAGCAGCTGGCGCACGCCCCATCTAGGCTAGAGGCCTATTTGATTGTTGAGTTGCGCCGCTAGTTGACCCAGTCTTTCCATCAAATCTTGATCCATGCGCTTTGAGGAACAAAGGGTCATCAAAAGGTGAACTCCTTTCCGAGTTCCACCTCTTTTTGAACGGCGAAGCCAGACCCAAGCGGGTCAAGGCCGACTGAAAATTACCTGTCTAAGTGGTTTAAGTTGTGATGGAAATCAACACCCCTCAGCGGAGGAACAGGTTTTGGCTCTACTGGCTTCGACGGAAGAAACAAAATCGGTCACTTTTGGCGGAGCGGACAATGCTGTTTAACTGGTCGACCCAAAGGAAACAGTCAAGTTTCCCAACCGCGTAGCAACAGACTAAAGCGGGAAAAAGCTAACTCAACTGAGTTAAATTTCGGAATATCTGTCTCGTACATCCAATAGCGCATCCCTGGTATCTCTTCAGGTTCAGAAATGTCTTCGGCCTTGGCTCTTCTAATAGCGCTTACCAGAGGCTCGTACTCAGAAAACGCAGCCACATCGGCTGATTGATCTAACACTGCGCTCAATTCCTGTTCCAGCACGATAGCTCGACGTTTTAGTTCTTCCTTGTTCATCAGTTATTTCCAGAAATTGTTCCGATTTTTACGGGGTTAGTCCAGGTCGTACGATTAAGCACGAGTACTTGCTGTGCACCACCTGTTGCCGCGTAGCTACCTTGCTGAACTGGCGCAACTTCACTCACAAACACCTTCGGCATAGTATCAAGCCTGGGTGTCATGGCGTATACATCGAAGCCAAGTTGCGTACCACGAACGCTCTGCTCTGCGGGTAGACCAAGGCGTTGCGCGATCTGAGCTGCAGATAACCGAGATAAATTGTCAAATTCTTGTCGAGTTACGAAGAAAGGAGAGTAAGGAGAAACCACATCGCCACCGGTAGTAGTTTTAGGAACGACCTTAATAAGCTCAAATCCTTGGCCAACAGTGGCAGGTATTGGCAGTGCCGCTCCTGTTTGAATCAACTCTCCCGCACGCCTCAATGCGATATCTTCCGCCATACCCGCTGCCATGTACTCACGTACTAAGGCCTGCGCTTGCGGCGTCTGCATCACCAGCGGTGTAACGCTCACACCCTGCGCACCAAATTTTGCAATCGGCTCATATGAGGCCCTCGCAGCCGCATAGGCTGCTGCCTGTGCATTGACGGTCCGATTCAGCAGTACGCCTTCCACCGCAGCCGGCGAAAGGCCCAGTGCTGCATAAGTCAGCGCAGCAGCTTGCGGGCTCAGGCCCATGCCTTGCAGAACTTGCTCTCCCATCGTAAGCGTGGGTTGGCCTGTTGCAGCGGTATTGCTACCTGTTACGACCTGATCCCACCCAAAGGTCGCACCCGCACCGCCCAGGAAGCAGCCGAACCCGGTCGTACAAGCACCTGTGCCCGCGACTATCATCCCGGCCCCGCCCAGCGCCTGCAGCAGTCCCATGGTACGAATGCCGCCGTTGCTGCTGGTAAACGCATCCACCGCGCTGTCCGAGGCGTTGTAGTCGTTGAACAGCTTCAGCGGTGACGTCTGATTACTTGGGTTGGTGCCGACTCTATAGGTTTGTTGGGCCAAGGTGCTGCGCTCTGCAGCATATTCGTCGGTGGCGCCAGCCGCTTGCATATCCGACAGCAAGCGGTAATTGGCATCGGTGGGCGGCACGCCATCTGCGCACCGGCGAATCGCACAGGCGGCTATCGTCAGGCGTGCCACAGCCGCATTGCTGCCATTGGCCAGCTGCTGGATGCGGCTGATCTGGTTGGGGTTGAGCTGCCTGTTGTTGGTGTCTTCGTTAAACGCAGCAGCTGCCCCTGTCAAACCACCGGCCGCTGCGCCAATACTGGCGGCAATGCCCGCGCCCACAAGGTTTTTAAGGACCGGGGGCAGGTCCTCTGTGAGCTTGTTAATCTCGTCTGCTGCAAGTGCCGCGGCGCCGGCGCCTGCAGCGCCGCCTACGCCGCCACCCAATCCGCCGATCAGGATATGGCCGGCAACCCGGCAGGCGCCCCCTTCAGCCCAACAGGCGGCGGATTTGGCATCCGGTGCGCCAGCTTGTTGCTGATTCGCGTAGTCGCCCCAAGCCGTGCTGGCAGACCGCCCAAACGCCGCAGTAATAGCGATCTGCGCATCAATATTCGCCCTGACCTTGTCCCTATCAAAGATCGGCTTGAGGCTGGTTTCAGCGTCACCGGTTCGGGCGCCCGTGTTGCCTGCAATGCCGCTGATCCCTGCCGTGGTGGTGCTGCTGGCGTCGCCGCTGGTCTGCCCATAACCGGCGCCTCCGCCCGGGCGGGTTACGGTGTGGCTGGCCCGTTCGATTTGTGCATCGGTCATGCCGCGGTCACGCATGTCAGCTATCGCCCCTGGGCTGCTTTGGTCGCCGAGGGTTCCGCTCAGCCCCGCTCCCAGTTGGTAGCCGCTGCCTTCATAACTGGCAACGTTCTGGATGTCGGTGAGCGTCAACACACCGCCGGCCTGGAAACTGTTCTTGCCGTCGTCCACAGCCTTTTGGGTGCTGGTGATCTGCCCGCCAGCCAGGGTCGTGTTACCGCCCACGGCAACGTTAAAGCCGCCATCGCCCGCGCGAATCGCGCTTTGCTCGCCAACGCTTTGGTAGTTGCTGTCGATGTTGCTTTTGCCTCCGCTTACGCTACCGCTGCTGGAGCCATAGCAGAAGGGCGGTATGCACAGGCTCACCCCAGCACCGGCGCTGCTTTGCGTTTCTTTGTAGACGGACTGGTCTTGCAGGCTCTGGATGATGAGGTCGCCGCCGGTTTGCACGGTGACCTGTTTGGCAGCTGCGACCGCGCCTATGAGGTTGGTGTCGCCGCCCGAGGCGATCACCAGCGTGTTGCCGGCCTGCACCTGGGTGTTGGTGTAGCGGATCTCGTCGCCGTTGCCTTCGCCCTTGCCGCTGGAGACGCTGGCGTTCAGGCTGAAGCCGCTTTTGGCGCCCACGCTGAAGCCGATGCCCAGGCTGGCGCCCGAGTTGCTGTTGCTGTTGCGCTCGCTGGCGGTGTTGATGGCGGCGAGCAGGTTGACCTGGTTGTCTGCCATGAGGCTGGCGCTACCGCCGGCGTTGATGCGGCTGCCTTGCACCGTGAGGTTGCTGTCCAAGCCTGCACCAGTGGCCGCGATGGTGATGTCGCCGCCAGCGGCAACATTGGAGCCCACGGCCGTGTTGCTGGTGTTCTCTGTGTTGCTCTGGCTCTTGCTGGAGCCGATGCTCAGGTTTACGCCGATGCTGGCTGCTGCGGCCGGGTCCTTCACCAGGGCTGCGACCTGGTTGTAGGTGTTGTACGCCGTGAGTGCCGTGCTGGCTGCGGCCAGTGCCTGTATGCGCGAGTCCTTGACCTTGCTGGCGTTGCTGATGGCCTGGGCGCTTTGCTGCACGCTTTCGATGGCCGACAGCACGGGGTTGCTGAAGGTGACGCCAAAGCCGCTTTGGGAGGTTTTATCTTCCGTGGTGCTGCGGCTGGTTTCGCGGGCTTCCACGATGTCCACCTTGGCGGCGCTGATGGTGATATTGCCTTGCGGTGAGATCACGTCGCTGCCGACCTGGCGGTAGTTGTTGTTGGCGACGGCGACCACGTTGCCTTGCAGTGCGCCCACGGTGCTGGCCGCTGCGGTTGTGTTGCGGCCCTGCCTGTCGTTGGACTGCTCGCTGGCGTTGTAAGACAGGCCTTCCTGGAAGAAACCCGACTCCTTCTTCTCAAAGAAAGACGTGCTTCTGCTGGTGTTGGTGGCCGCTTCGATGGCGATGTTGCGGCCGGCGGCCAGGGTGGTGCCGGTGTCGCCAATCACGCTGGAGCCCTGGACCTTGATGTCTTGGCCGGAGGCGAGGGTGAATTCCTATCCGAGTCCCGCATTTTCTTGACCCTCAAAGTTGATACAAGCTGATCAAGGGCGGCTGGAAAATTACCTGTCTAAATGGTTTAAGTCGCTATGGGAATCAATCATCAAACGCGTAGCTTGGCTTGCAACGCGGCCTCAAGCTCAGCAAGGGTGAACTCTTTTCCGGCCTCAAGGTAACCAGCATTGTCATCAACAGAATCGCCAAATTCTTTGCACAGCGAATAAGTCACCAGAGCAGCAAATAAATCATCTCCTCGGGTACTCACCGATCCCATGTATTTCTTGGCGTCGGGAATTCTTTCATCAATAGGCTGCTCAGAAATTGAAACCCAGCACCATTCATTTTCAGCCGCGCCCTTTACATAAGGATCTCGGTGAATTGGCCCAACCAGTTCCATCGTCAAGGTTGGCGTCTTTTGTTTGAAACGGGAGAAGCCATTTTTTATGGCGCTCGTTAATTCGTCCTGTGTTGGATTGGCATCCATCTGGACAAAAGAACTTTTCATGGCGTGCCCTTAGTCGTCAGCGTAGAACGAGTCAATGTTATCCATCCATTTATGGTTTTAATATTGATGTTGCCCACGGTACCTTCGTTCAGGATGTTGGAGACAGGTGACCCCGGTTTGACCCAGCTTGTGACGTCTTGAACTGATATGCCAGTCTTGGTGGCATCTACGTACATATCGCCAATTTGCTTTGCGTTAACCATTTGCTTAGTTCCATCAACGATATTTCGCTGCACTGCTGTCATGCCATTTCCTGTTACTTCCTTTAGGCTAACAGGGACACCATTTAACCAGCCATCAATTCCCGGGGTATTGTGGCTCAGCTGTCCCACAAATCTTCCGCCCTTGTATGCAACGATATCGGCTGCCTGAGAAATTTCTTCCGCACTCATTGCATTTGGAATCACTTCACCCGGTTTTGGGGCCGGCAGTGCTAGTGGTTTTGTTGTTGCGACAACTTCACCAACAATGCTCCCCCCCGGACTTGCGCTTATTCCTTCGGCCTTGGCTAGTGCCTTTGGAATATATTTTCCTCCCAGATACGCGAGCCCGAACTTGGCGGCATCAATTCCAAGGAGCATGAGCGGATCACGCTCGCCAGGATATGTTTCCAGGTTGAAAGAGTCCAGAACACGCTGACCTTCGTTTGAGCGGTAGGCACCAAAGGCTGCCGCATTCCCTTGCTGCATCTGGAGGTTGGACGCCCCAGCGATGCCAATCCCGATGGGGACGGCTACACAGCCAAGTCCCAAAGTTTCAATGCATGATGCTGCACCACCCGCTGCAATCACACCGCCGCCAACTGTGCCGATGGCGCCAGCGCCGAGGTTAACCGCGCCTCCCACGCGTGTAACCACTTCGCCATTTCGTGTCAGCCCATCTCTTATTCCGTCAAGATTGGTGTAAATAAACTCCCCTGTTTTTTGGAGAATCGCTTTTTCCGCCGCGTATGTTTCACCCACTCGCTGCATGTCGTTGAGCTTGATCCAGTTTGGGTCACTATCAGGAATGCCGTCGGCACACCGGGTAAGTGCGCACGCTGCGGCGTCCAGTCGGCGTTTCTCCTCTGTGGTTTTTCCTCTTTTTGCTGCATCTAGCTTTTGGGTCTCGGTATAGTGCAACTGCCGATTGTTGGCATCCACAGTCCAGGCAGTGGCCGCCCCTTGAGTTCCGCCCACAGCAGCGCCAATGCCTGCGGCCGTCAGCCCGGCAACGACTTGAGCAATGCTCTTGGAGACGCCGTCACCCAAGCCTGCCGTTTGCAGGCCTAACTGCAGGTTGTCCTGGAACGCGTTCATCAGGTTGGCTGAACTGGCGCTGGTAGCCGCGCCCAAGGCGCCGTCCATGCCGCCGCCCAACGCGCCTACTGCCGTGTGAAGGGCGATCCGGTAGATGCCGCCTTCTCCCCACTTCTCGGCTTCCTGAATCAGGGCCGTCTTTTCTGACGGCGTCATGGTTTCCTTGATCTGATCTCGCAGGCTCTTGGCCTGGCTGTCGGCAAAGCTGGCAGCCGCTTTGGGCGCTTCGCGTGTAAACGCCTGCGTAATTTGCACCTGCGCATTGATCTCGGCCTGTACCCGGGCTGCGTCAAAGATGGGTTTAAGGCCGGTCTCGGCATCCGTGCTCCTGACGGCGGTATTGCCGGCAATACCGCTGATACCTGCGCTGCTGGTACTGCTGGCATCGCCCTTGTCTGAGCCGATGCCTATGCCCAGGCCGTTGATGCCGGCAGTCTTGGCAGTGGCGCCGCCGCCAAAGCTGATGCCGATTGACTCGCCCTTGTAGCTGGCGGTGTTCTGGATGTCGCTGATGCTTAGGGTGCCGCCGGTCTTGAAGCTGTTCTTCTGGGCATTGACGGCCTGGGTGTCGCTGGCAATGACGCTGCCCAGCAAGGCAGTGTTACCCGCCACGCTGACCTGGAAGCCTCCGCTGCCGGCCTTGATGCCGCTTTGTTCGGCAACGCTCTGGAAGTTGGAGTTGATGTTGCTGCTGGAAGCGCTGAGGCTGCCGCTGATCTTGCCGACGCCCACGCTCAGTGAGCCGCCCAGGCTTTGCTGGCTGCTGGTGTAGGTGCTGCTGTCCTGCAATGAGGCGATGTTGAGGTTGCCGCCGATGTCGGCCTTGACCTGCTCGGCCCGGATCACGGCGCCCTGCAGGGTGGCGTCGCCGCCTGTGGTCAGGCTGACTTTTTCACCGGCCTTGATCTGGCTGTTGGTGTAGCTGGTGTCGTCGCCGTTGGTGCGGCCCTTGCCTTTGCTGGCGCTGACATTGACGAGGAAGCCGTCGGTGCCAAAGCTCACGCCGACGCTGCCCGAGCTGCTGCTGTTGGTGCTGCGTTCGCTGGCCAGGTTTTGCGCGGCCAGAAGCCGGGCTTCGTTTTCGGCGATGAGTTGCACGGCCTTGCCGGCTTCGACGGTGCTGCCCTGTATGGTCAGGTTGCTGGCTTGCCCGCCGCCGGTGGCGGCAATGGTGATGTTGTTGCCGGCCGTGATGTTGTCCTCACCGACAGTCCTGCCTTTGCCAGGGTCGGCAATCTTCAAGCACCAGAGAAGAAATTGCGTTTACTTCCACCTGCCGCATCACTGATAAATCGACTACCTTCGAGCTAAGATTAAAACTAGTTCAATAAACAGCAAGAGTAGTTACATGTCTTCCGCAGCTATCAGTAAATTTCTAAGTTATGTCCTACGGCATAAGCCTGAAGACATTGGATTAGTGCTAGACAGTGAAGGCTGGGCGGAAATAGAGAAGCTACTGGTCTGCTCCAACCAGGCCGGCCAACCTCTCGACTCAATGACTCTGCGAAATATAGTTCGCGAAAGTGACAAGAAGCGATTCACTATTTCTGATGACGGTCTGAAAATTCGCGCGGCACAAGGCCACTCAACCAAAACAGTAACAATTACCCATACAGAAAAAGCGCCGCCGTCGACGTTGTTCCATGGAACTGCGACACGTTTCTTGGAATCGATTCTCAAAGCAGGCTTAGTCCCCGGAGACCGTCATTTTGTACATCTGTCACACGACAACAAAACTGCTGCGTCAGTGGGTATGCGGCACGGTGATATTGTCATATTGAGAATCGCAGCGAGTGAGATGCATGCGCAGGGGCATATATTTTATCAAGCAGACAATGATGTTTGGTTAATTCGGCACGTTCCCGCAGAGTTTCTTTGCCCCATTCCACCACCAACTATCTAATGAAAAAATCTCCTGCAAATATCTCCAGTCGGGAATTTTCGCTTTGAAACCGAATCGAGTAGTGTTTAACTGTTCGCCGTCCTTGAAAGTGCTCTGCCCAGGCTACTGCGGCCTCTGATTCAACGTATTCAACCAACGACCCTATGGGCACGTCACTCGCGCCGTGATGTTCAATGTTTAGGAGATTTACCCCAGGCGATGAGGCTCTGTAAAACGCACAAACACTCTTGAACAAAAGCTCCTTCTGAGCAACGCCGCTTGGGCTGTCATATGAAATCGTAACGGCCAAGTCTCCATCCTTGGCAGACAGCGCAATGTCACTTTCTCCATGCCCCGGCAACCACTCATAAGGGTTGTGGACTTCAACTGGGTGTCCTGCTTTCATTTTTTGCTCCCCGGCATATTGGGTGTTCCTGTACTCGGTAACTGGTTGTTGGCAAGCTGTTGTGCCGCCAACTTGTCAAAGGTAATACCTGCTTGCTCTCCCGGTACCTGCATCCCAGTTTTATTCGAACCATACCATTGCGATTGTGAAATTCCAGCACGATCCAATGCAACGGAGGTTCGAGTATTCAAAATCAACTTAGTTCCATCTGAGGTTGTCACGTAATCCACAGGAACTTGGCTTGGTCGGATCAAGCCTTTACTAAGCGCCGAAGCCAAATCATCTACCGTGTTAATCGGCCCTGCACCTAGAAGGCTGTATTTCTCACGGCCATCCACACTGAATTTCTCATCACTACGAATGGAAGTTTGAGCAAAATTTGCGTCTGTTACCGAGCCCAACTTTGGCCTATCAACCGCGAACCTCCCAGCGCCCACCTTCATCAAATCCACAGCTTTTGACAATCCGGCGATAACACGGCCAACGTTAACGGTTCCCTCATCAGGCGAAGCAAACTGAGGCAGAACAACACGCAATGCTTCGGCCATTTCTTGCGCCATGAGTGATTTCGCCGGTTGCGCGAGCAACATTCGCTGCGCTTGCATGTACTCGTCAGCGGTTACGTTGTTAAATTCCGGGCGGATGTCTCCGTTAGCATCGAAATAGTCACCTAGCACCATTAGGCTAGCCTGATAAAGCTTTTCTTCTGTGGTTCCTAATTTTGCAGCTTCCTCCTTCGCCAGTGCCCTGACTTGGTCTTTGCTAACTAAATGCAACTGCCGATTATTGGCATCCACCGTCGCAGCAGTAACCGCCCCTTGCGCACCACCCACAGCAGCACCCACACCCGCTGCAGTCAGCGTCGCTACGGTTTGCGCCAGCGCCTTGGCGGCGCCATCGCTCAGGCCTGCAGCCACCAGGCCCTGCTGAATGCCGTCTTGCAAGGCGTTCATCAGGTTTGCGGAACTCGCACTGGCTGCTGCTCCTACTGCACCATCAAAGCCGCCGCCCAGAGCCCCCACCGCTGTGTGAAGCGCGATCCGGTAAATGCCGCCCTCATCCCACTTTTTGGCTTCGTCCTCGTTCTTCTGAATCCGCAGTGCTGCCGCCTGGTTGGCCGCAAAGCTCGCAACCGCCTTCGGTGCTTCCCTTGTAAACGCCTGCGTGATCTGCACCTGCGCATTGATCTCGGCCTGCACTTTGGCCGCATCAAAGATGGGTTTAAGGCCGGTCTCCGCATCAGTGCTTCTGACGGCGGTGTTGCCAGCAATGCCGCTTATGCCTGCGCTGCTGGTGCTGCTGGCATCGCCCTTGTCTGAGCCGATGCCTATGCCCAGGCCGTTGATGCCGGCAGTCTTGGCAGTGGCGCCGCCGCCAAAGCTGATGCCGATTGACTCGCCCTTGTAGCTGGCGGTGTTCTGGATGTCGCTGATGCTTAGGGTGCCGCCGGTCTTGAAGCTGTTCTTCTGGGCATTGACAGCCTGGGTGTCGCTGGCGATGACGCTGCCCAGCAGGGCTGTGTTGCCCGCCACGCTGACCTGGAAGCCGCCGCTGCCGGCCTTGATGCCGCTTTGTTCGGCAACGCTCTGGAAGTTGGAGTTGATGTTGCTGCTGGAAGCGCTGATGCTGCCGCTGATCTTGCCGACGCCCACGCTCAGTGAGCCGCCCATGCTTTGTTGGCTGCTGGTGTAGGTGCTGCTGTCCTGCAAGGAGGCGATGTTGAGGTTGCCGCCGATGTCGGCCTTGACCTGCTCGGCCCGGATCACGGCGCCTTGCAGGGTGGCGTCGCCGCCCGTGGTCAGGCTGACTTTTTCACCGGCCTTGATCTGGCTGTTGGTGTAGCTGGTGTCGTCGCCGTTGGTGCGGCCCTTGCCTTTGCTGGCGCTGACATTGACGAGGAAGCCGTCGGTGCCAAAGCTCACGCCGAGGCTGCCCGAGCTGCTGCTGTTGGTGCTGCGTTCGCTAGCCAGGTTTTGCGCCGCCAGAAGCCGGGCTTCGTTTTCGGCGATGAGTTGCACGGCCTTGCCGGCTTCGACGGTGCTGCCCTGGATGGTCAGGTTGCTGGCTTGTCCGCCGCCGGTGGCGGCAATGGTGATGTTGTTGCCGGCCGTGATGTTGCTGCCGCGCGCGGTGTTGCTTTCGCTCAGGGAGTTGCTCTGGCTCTTGCTGCTGCCGATGCTGATGGCCAGGTTGATACCACCCGCCTGCTCGGCCGCGCTGTGTTCTGTTGCTGCACTGGGGTTGTTGCCCGTTGTGTTCTGGCCAGCCTGGATGGCGTTGTAAGCATTGTTGGCAGCAAAGGCCATGTTGGCGCCGGCCAGGGCCTGCATGCGGCTGTCCTTGGTCTGGCTGGCCGCTTCGCTCATCTTGTCGATGGTCTGCAGCGCGCTGATGACGGGGGATGTGACTTCCAGCGTCAGGCCGCTTTGCTTGAATTTCTGCTCGGTCTCGGTGCGGCTGGCTTCGCGGGCTTCCACGATCTCTACAGTTTTGGCGGCAATGGTGATATCGCCTTTAGGTGCGATCACGTCGCTGCCGACCTGTTTGTAGACGTCATTGGCCACCAGGGTCACATTGCCGCTGACGGCGCCAACGGTGGAGGCTGCGGCGGTGGCGCCTTTGTTTTTCTGGTCATTGGACTGCTCGCGCGTGCCGATGGTGATGCCTATACCGCCCCCGTCGAGCAGACCGGATTCCTTCTTCTCAAAGAAAGACGTGCTGCTGCTGGTGTTCTGCGCGGCCTCGATGGCGATGTTGCGGCCGGCAGCCAGGGTGGTGCCGGTGTCGCTGATGACGGCGCTGCCTTTGACATTGATGTCTTTGCCTGCCACCACGGTGACCGTTTTGCCGCCCAGGCTGGAGCCGACGGCGTTGTCCTGGTCGGTGGTGCGGCGCTCTTTGGTGCTGGTGCTGCTGAATAGGTCGCTCTCGGCGGTGGTCATGCCAAAGCCGAAGCTGTTGGTCTGCCGGCCTGCAGTGAGGTTGACGTTGTTGCCGGCGCTGGCGGTGAGGTCGCCAGTCGCCTGGACGTTGGCGGCGCGGGCGTTGAGGTCGTTGCCGGCGTTCAGGCTCAGGCTGCCTGCGGTCTGGATCTGGCTGCCGACCTCTTTGGTTTGCGCGTCGCGCACAAAGTCGTCGTCGCCGCGGCGCTGGTCGCTGCTGTTGGCGGTGGTGACGGTGGCCAGGTTGATGTTGTTGCCGGCAGCAAGCATGGTGCTGCCGCTGGTGTTGTTGTTGCCGATGACACCGGCGATGACGTTGAGGTCCCGGCCGGCGCTGGCGATCAGGGTACCTGCGGTGCCGGAGACATTGCCCGTGACATACAGGCCGGCCACGCGGTCTATGCCGGTCATGCTGAAGGTGTTGTTGCTGGAGGCATTGACGGCGGTGGCTGCGCCGTTGGTGCCCAGGCCGCCGGTGCGGTTGGTAGCGCTGCTGGTGGTGGTGACGATGTTGATGTCGCGCCCGGCCAGAGCCGTGAGGCTGTTGACGGCATCGATCTGCCCACCGGTGATGTTGATGTCGTTGCGGGCGGCCACGGTGACGGTGTCGCCGGTGATGCGGCCGCTGATGTTCTGTACGTTCTCTGCCGTGAGGCTGACGACGTTGCGGCCTGCGATGGTGCCGCTGTTGCTGAGGTCGCCGCTGAGGTTGATGTTGACCTCACGCCCGGCGAGCAGCACGCCCTTGCCGTTCAAATCGCCGGTGCGGGGCACGACGTAGACCACGGGCACCAGGGCCTTGACCTGCACGGTGCCGCCACGGCCGTCGGGCACGGTGACGTCCTGCTCGACCAGCCAGACGATGTCGCTGGTGAGCTGGGCCACCTGCGCGGCCGTCAGCGCGACGCCGGGGCGCAGCTGGAACTGCTGGGCAAAGGTGACGCCGGCGTCCATCAGGGCCTTGTACTGGACTTCTTCGCTGGTGTAGTTGGCCAGGAAGCGCTGGCCGGTGAGCTGGGCTACCTGCTCGTTCACCAGGCGCTGCTCGTAAAAGCCGTCGCCCAGGCGCTTCTGGGTGGTGGCCGGGTCCAGGCCCAGGGCATTGAGCATGTAGTCGCTGCCGAGCCAGTTGCGGTAGTTGGCAAAGCGCGGGTCGGTCTCGACGATGAAGTTGCCCACGGGGTTGGGCGTGACGCGGAACAGGCTGCTGCTGGGCACCGTCAGGCTGTTGCTGCTGGCCGGCAGCGCTGCCGCGCCGCCGGCCACCACGGCCGCCGCCAGCTGGGTGCCGCTGGCCAGGCCCTGGCTGGAAGGCGCCGTCATGCCCTGGCTGCGGTTGACGTCCAGTACAAAGGTCTTGGGCACGTCCTGCACGTAGGCAGAGTCGCGGTAGGCGTCGTAGTTGTAGTCGCAGCCGTCCCAGCCGCCGCAGCCTTCGTTGTAGTTGCTCCACGCAAAGGCGGTGCCGTTGCGCTGGGCGTTGACGGTGATGCTGCGGCCGCGGTTGTCCACGGCCCGGCCGGTGATGTTGAGGGCGCCGCCGGCAACGATCTGCGCCTGGTCGTTCAGGAGCGCATCGCGCGCGTTGAGCGTCATGGCGCCGCCGCTCAGGATGCGGCCGGGCGCGCTGCGGGTGATGGTGGCGCTGGGAACTGACTGGTTGTAGTCACGGAAGGCGTCAAAGGCGACGGCGTTGGCTGTGACTGTCATGCGCATCGCATCAATCTGCGCCTGCAGCGCGATCCATGGGGCAGCGGCGGCGTCCCAGGCGGCGAGGTCTTGCGAGTTGGATTCTGATGATGGGCGGGGACCGGGCGCAGCAGTGCTCGGGCGGGCCATCCCGAAAACCTGCCACACCGGGCTGTTGGCGTCGTAGCCAAAAAACGCCGCAACAGGGGTCGACACCAGCCCGTCGCGGGCGCCCGTCAGCAGGTAGTGGTCAGGAATGTAGGCGCTGGGGCCGAGAAAATACGGCGCGTACTTGGGGTCCGAGTAAGGTGCGCCCTTTAACAGTATGCGGCCCTTGCCGTTGAAGTGGCCGGTGTAAGGCAGTATGCCGTCTTCCGACGCCCAGCGCCCGGGGCCGCCATAGATCCGTTGTACACCCGTTATCCCGTCGCTGTATACGTAGCCGCCATGGGATGCCGCCTGGTAGTCCTCAGCTCCGACCACCCAACCCACATCGTCCTGCGAGTATGTGCCCTGGCCGGTAACGTATTCCTTGCCGTTGGTGCCGGGCGAAAACTGCACCGTGTAGGCAAAGTCAGGGTTGGTGTTGTTGATCTGCGCGGCGGCGATCGTGAGGCCGCCCAGCGATTCGATGGTGCCGCCGGCGTTGTTAACCGCCTGGGCCAGGCCCGTGGCCTGGCGCGATGCGTCCAGGCTGCCGCCGATGTTGAGTGCCGCTGCGCCCGTGCCGCCGCTGAAGATGAGCGCACCGATGCCGTTGTTGATGGTGCCCGCGCCGATGTCGAGCCGGTTGCGCGCGGCGATCACGCCGGCCTTGGTGACGCCGGCAATGGTTTCGGGCGTGTTGTTGAGGGTGGCGGTGGCGATGCTCAGGGTGTCGCCGTAGATGCGGCCGGTGCCGATGTTGGTGATGAGCTGCGCATCGAGCCGGGTGACCTGGCCATCGATGAGGCCGCGGTTGGTCAGGCTGTTGGTGGCCGTGAGCTGCGTGGTGGCGCCGGTGATTTCGCCGGTGGCCGCGTTGTCGATGTCGGTGGCTGACGCGGTCAACGTACTGCCGGCTTGCAGCTTGCCGGCGTTGGTGATGCCGGCCGCGTTGATGGTGAGGTTACCCCCCGCAACCAGCTGGCCACCAGCAGTGTTGTCGAGCACACCGGCGGTGGTGATGGCCAGGTCGGCGCTGCCGGTAGTTTGCACCGTGCCGCCCTGGTTGGCCAGGCTCTGCGCCTGAAGGGTGGTGTTGCCGTTGCTGGCCAGCGTGCCGCCGGTGTTGTTGATCTGGCCCTGCGCGTTGACGCTGCCGGCGGTGGTGCCGGTCTGGGTGATTTGCCCGCCGAGGTTGGACAGGCTGCCTGCCGCCAGGCCCAGCTGGCCTGCCACCACGGTGGCCGCGTCGGTGCGCAGGGTTTGCGCCGTGCTGGTGGCCAAGAGGCCGGTGGCATTGAGGTTGGCGCGGCTGGCGTCGATGTCGCCGGCCGTGGCCGTGAGCGACATGCCCTGGGCGCGCAAGGTGCTGTCGGCCAGGTTGAGCTGGCTGCCTGAGAGAGAGGCGTTGCCGCCGGCCAGGGCCTTGCCTGAGATGGTGACGGCACTGGCCGCGTTGATGGCCAGGTTACCGCTGGCGGCGAGGCTGCCGTCGCTGTTCAGGCCCGCGGCGATCACGGCGCCGGTGGCCGAGGTGACCTGCGCGCCCGCACCGTTGGCCTGCACCGTGGTGTTGCCCTGGGCCCCCAGTGTGGCGCTGCCGATATTGCTCACGCCGGCCTGTGCGGCCACCGCGGCGTTGCCATTGGCATACATCGTGCCGCTATTGGTGGTGACGCCGGTGGTGGCGGACTGCAGGTTGCCACTGGCCAGCAGGCTGCCAGTGTTGGTAAGCCAGCCGTTGGACTGCAGCACCAGGTCGCCGCCTGTTGCGTTTATGGCACCGGCGTTGCGCACACCCAGGCCTGTTTCGGTGCCGATCAGGAAAATCTTGCCGGCATACATGCCGCCGACCTGGGCCACGTCAATCGCATAGGTCGGTGCAGGGCCGGTGCCGGCTATCGGTGTGGCGCTGGTCTGTGTCGCATCAATCTGGTTGGCACCGGTCGTCACGCGGAGTTCTTTGGCCCAGATGCCCGCGTTGAGCTGCACGGCGCGGGCGAGGATACCGGTGTAGTCGGCTGTGCTGGTGTCCAGGCCTGCGCCGTTCACCGTGATGCTGCCGCCCTGCACGCGAAAACCGTCAAGCGCCCCGCTGTTGAGCACCGGGCTGCCGGTGGTGAGGGTGACACGGCTGGCATTGAGAAAGCCGCCGCCATTGACGTTGATACCCGCCGGGTTGGCGATGATGACCTCGGCACGCTGGCCGGCGACTTCGACATAGCCCCGGATCTGGCTGGGGTTCGACGAATTCACTTCATTGAGGATGACGCGGGCTGCGCCTGTGGCCAGCCAGGGGTTGGCCCCGACGAAACCGCCGAGCTGGGTCTGCACATTGCTGCGGCTGTTGTTGAGGATGACGCCGCTTTGCGGCACATCAAACTGGATATACGTGTTGCGGCTGACACCGCCGGCACTGGGTGACTGGATATTGACCTGCGGCAAGCCATTGGCGGTTTGCAGAACGGTGGGGCGCTGGTTGGCCGGGGCTGACGGGTCTGCAACGACCTGTGCCTGCACGGCCGGTTGCAGCCACAGCACAGCACCCAGCACGGCAAGGCGCAGGGGGTGCAGGCAGGCCAGAAGATCCACGGAAGCGGCCACGCCCGACGTTTCACCACCTGCCGCCTTGCCCTGGCTGCTGGCGGTGTCGGCCACCACCATGCGTTGGCCGCGCTTTGAATTGAAGATGATGCGGTGCAGGTTCTTGTTCATGGCGAAAGGTCAGCTGATATGACAGAAAGGGGAAGCGTTAGAACGAAGCGTTGAGGCTCACGCCCACTGTGCTGTTGGCGGTACGAAAGAATTCGGGTTTTTTGACGGGCGCGCCGATAAAGAAGTCGTATTGCAACTTCTTGAAGCTGCCGCGCAAACCGATCACGGCGCCGGTCAGCCGCTTGCCCGCCAGGAATTCACTGCTGGGCCCGGCCACCTCGCCGTGGTCCAGGCCGACGTAAACCTCCTGGCCGCTCTCGCCCAGCGCGGTGCTGAGTTCATTACGCAGCAGCCAGCCACGTTCGGCGCTCAGCGAAGATTCGCCGTCGAAACCGCGCACGGTGTAGCGCCCGCCGATGGCAAAGCGGTCTTGCGGGGTCAGGGGCGTGCGGTCGTGTTGCAGGCGCCATGTGGCGCTGTAACGCATGCCCTGGTCGGCAATCTTGAAGGGAACGGTCAGGTTGGCATCCGCATTGATCACGGCAAAGCGGGATGTCCCTTCACCAAACGCTTCTTCCGGTGCAGGTAGCGAGCCGAAGGCGCCGGTACCGCGCTTGTACGCCACATTGCCTTCGAGCGTAGCCTGGCCTATGAACTCCTTGTGGCCGGCGCCGAGCTCCCAGCCGCCGACGATGCGGCGCTGCACCTCGACTTCGGTGTCGTCAATGAAGTTGTTGGAGCGGCGCTGGAAAGCCTTCAGGCTGATGGAAGTCTTGCGGCTGGCGTCGCGGTAGACGAGGCGCGAGAGCTTGAGTTCGGCGTTGCTGCTGGTGCCGCGGTAAACGTAATCCTGGTTGAGGCCAGCGACGCTCTGAAAGTAGCGGTTATCGCTGACGGTGGCGCCCAGCGTCCAGTAGCCCAGAGGCAGCGAGTAATGCACGGTGCTGCCGCGCGTGCCGCGGCCACCCGGTTCACCGCCGCCCAGGTCGGTATTGAGCGATACATAGAACAGGTCGTTGAGCGTCAGCGCATTGTCGTAAGACAGGGTGATGCCACCCTGGTATTTACCGGTGGCTTTGGATCCGCTGTCATCGGCAAACACCGAGAGGCGAAACGGAAAGGCCTGCTTGTAGCTGATGACCAGGTCGCTCTGGCCCGGCTGGACCTCCGCGCCCTTGGCTTCCTCGATCTGGATGTCGGCTTCGGCCGTGGGCACACGCTTGAAGTTTTCCAAAGCCTGCTCGATGTCGCGCAGGTTCAGGATGTCACCCGGCCTGGCAGGCAGGGCCGTCCAGGCATTGCCACGTGCGTCACTGCCTTCGGAGAACCGGACGGCACGGATACGGCCGGGGATCAGCGTGAGCGCGAGGATGCCTGTTTTGAGGTCTTGCGGCTCGGCGAGCACACGCGTGGTGACGTAGCCGCGGGCAATCACGGCGTTTTGCACGCGCTTGATCACGATGCCGATGCTGCTTGTGCCCAGGCAGCGGCCTGTTGGCGAATCGCTCGCGTCCGGCCCGGCTGCGGCATCAAGCGCCCAGGCGAATTGGGTCGCCAGCGCGGCTGATTCGCCGGCAGCGGTGCGCAGCTTCAGGGTGTGGACCGGAAAGCACGGCGATTCGGCCGTAGGCAGCCTGGCAGCCTCTGCCTCAGGAACCTTGGGCGGCCGCACATCGGGCGTACGTTCCTGCTGCTCTCGCATCAGCCGGTCGCGCTCCTCTGCACGGCGCTGCTCCTGCTCGGCGCTGCTTTGCGGCGCGGGCTGGGCAAAAACGTTACAAACTATGACAGCCGTGGCAAGGCCGACGCACAGTTTGCGCAGGCTGGCTGTTGGTTTTGCAGATTTTGGGGTGCATGCTGGCACCGCCCCGAGTGATACACCCAAGTCATCGTGTGGCTTGGCCAATCACGCTCTCCCTGTTTCCGGTTTGTTGTTCTCGCCAGGTCATACACCTGGGTTAACCCGAAGTTTAAATTTTGCGGAGTGGAAATGTAAGGAATGTTACTTACAAGACCTTGGAAGTGTTGGTTTTTGGGGCGCGATGAGAGGAATCATTGGGGTCCATCTACGCGGACTGCGGTCTTGGCACCCGTTCAGCAAAAAGGCAGTTTTCGGCCCTTCACCTTGAAAACCGTCCGGAATGCCTCTATGATTAGCACTCGATAGTATTGAGTGCTAACAAAGCCCAGTCAATCCACCAAGTTAACAGGCACTCACTTTTACGTGGGTGCTTTTTGATTCCCAAAACCATTGTTCTCAAACAAGGAGCTCTCATGAAACTTCGTCCTTTGCACGACCGCGTGATCGTCAAACGCGTGGAAAACGAAACCAAAACCGCTTCCGGCATCGTCATTCCTGACAGCGCCGCTGAAAAGCCTGATCAGGGCGAAGTGCTGGCCGTTGGCCCAGGCAAGAAGAACGACAAGGGCGAACTGAGCCCCGTGGGCGTGAAAGTTGGTGACCGCGTGCTGTTCGGCAAATACAGCGGCCAGACCGTCAAGGTCGACGGCGACGAACTGCTCGTCATGAAAGAAGAAGACCTGTTTGCAGTGGTCGAGAAGTAATCTCTCTTCTGCTATTTATTTGATAGCTGCTGGCGCACGTCCTACTTGGGCTAGCAGGCGATTTCATCCATAAACTTTAAGGAATCTGCATCATGGCAGCAAAAGACGTAATTTTCGGCGGCGAAGCCCGCGCACGCATGGTCGAGGGTGTGAACATCCTGGCCAACGCCGTCAAGGTAACCCTGGGCCCCAAAGGCCGTAACGTGGTTCTGGAGCGCTCGTTCGGCGCCCCCACGGTGACCAAGGACGGCGTGTCCGTCGCCAAGGAAATCGAACTGAAAGACAAGCTGCAGAACATGGGCGCGCAGATGGTCAAGGAAGTTGCTTCCAAGACCTCCGACAACGCCGGCGACGGCACCACCACCGCCACCGTTCTGGCTCAAGCCATCGTCCGCGAAGGCATGAAGTACGTGGCCGCGGGCATGAACCCGATGGACCTGAAGCGCGGTATCGACAAGGCTGTGCTGGCCCTGACGGAAGAGCTGAAGAAGGCTTCCAAGCCCACCACCACCTCCAAGGAAATCGCCCAGGTCGGTTCGATCTCTGCCAACTCCGACGAATCCATCGGCAAGATCATTGCCGACGCAATGGACAAGGTTGGTAAAGAAGGCGTGATCACCGTGGAAGACGGCAAGTCCCTGCAAAACGAGCTCGACGTCGTCGAAGGCATGCAGTTCGACCGCGGCTACCTCTCCCCTTACTTCATCAACAACCCTGAAAAGCAGTCCGCACTGCTGGACAACCCCTTTGTTCTGCTCTACGACAAGAAGATCAGCAACATCCGTGACCTGCTGCCTACCCTGGAGCAAGTCGCCAAGGCCGGCCGTCCGCTGCTGATCATTGCCGAAGAAGTCGAGGGCGAAGCCCTGGCAACTCTGGTCGTGAACACCCTGCGCGGCATCCTGAAGGTTGTGGCTGTGAAAGCCCCTGGCTTCGGCGACCGCCGCAAAGCCATGCTGGAAGACATCGCCTGCCTGACCGGCGGCAAGGTCATCGCTGAAGAAGTCGGCATGTCGCTCGAAAAAGTGACGCTGGCTGACCTCGGCCAGGCCAAGCGCATCGAAGTGGGCAAGGAAAACACCATCATCATCGACGGCTCCGGCGCCGCTGCCGACATCGAAGCACGCGTCAAGCAAGTGCGCGTCCAGATCGAAGAAGCGACCAGCGACTACGACCGTGAAAAACTGCAAGAGCGCGTGGCCAAGCTGGCCGGCGGTGTTGCCGTGATCAAGGTTGGCGCTGCCACCGAAGTCGAAATGAAGGAAAAGAAGGCCCGCGTGGAAGACGCACTGCACGCTACCCGCGCTGCCGTGGAAGAAGGCATTGTGGCCGGCGGCGGCGTGGCCCTGCTGCGCGCCAAGCAAGCTGCTGGCAAGATCGCCGGCGACAACCCTGACCAGGACGCCGGTATCAAGCTGGTGCTGCGCGCCATTGAAGCCCCCCTGCGCGAAATCGTTTACAACGCAGGCGGCGAAGCCTCTGTGGTGGTGAACGCGGTTCTGGCCGGCAAGGGCAACTACGGCTTCAATGCAGCCAACGACACCTACGGCGACATGATCGAAATGGGTATCCTGGATCCCACGAAGGTCACCCGCACCGCACTGCAGAATGCAGCCTCCGTCGCATCCCTGATGCTGACGACCGAAGCCATGATCGCCGAAGCTCCGAAGGAAGAATCCGGCGCCGGCGGCGGCATGCCAGGCGGCATGGGTGGAATGGGCGGCATGGGCGACATGGGCATGTAATGCCTGCCTGAGCTTCTCGCTCCAGCAAAAAAAGGGCCGCTTTCGCGGCCCTTTTTTATTGCCCGCTCACTTTGTACGAAAAACGTTTTCACACAGCAAGGCCTTTCGTCGGCGGCGCCACAGTCTCTTCACAAAAACGGCGAGGAAGATGCTGCACGTTGGCGCCTGCCGCTACCATGATTTCTCATGAGCCACCGGATGACTTCCCTCGCCCGTGCGATGGCGCGAAAACCGCCGGCACAAACAATGACGCCATAGCAACCCGAACACATCCTCGCACTGCACTCGCCCATGAATCCCTCCCAGAAACTATTCATAGCGGCCGCCCTGGCGGTTTCTTCCGTATACGGCTTTGCACAACAGGCGGGCACATGGTCCGTGTCGGCCGGCGTCACGCGGATTGCGCCTTCCGTGAACAGCGGCAGCCTTTCGGCGCCGTCCGGAACTGGCGTAATTCAGGACGCGAAAGTCGACGTCAGCAGCAGTTCCAGGTTAACGGCCGCCGTGAACTACATGGTCACCGATCACATCAGCTTGCACCTGCCGCTCGGTTTGGGCTTCAGGCATGACGTCAGCGGCGCAGGTGTGCTCGCTGGCGTTGGCACGGTGGCCGACACCCGGGCCTTGCCCATCACGCTGATCGCGCAATACCGGTTTCTTGATGCCGACGCCCGGTTTCGTCCTTACCTGGGTGCAGGCCTCTCCTACGTGAAGTTCTACAAGGAACGCGGCACAGCCCTGCTGACCGCGTTGACCAACCCAGGCGGCCCCGCCACAAGCGTATCTTTCAAGTCGAAATTTGCCCCCGCGTTGCAACTGGGTGGTATTTTCAACCTCGACAAAAAATGGTTTGTGGAAGCCAGCTATACCAAGACTTTCCTGAAAACCCGCGGCACGCTCAGTACCAACCAGACCATCGATGTGGGCCTTGACCCGGATTGCTTCACCTTGCAACTGGGGTACAAGTTTTAATTTCACGCCACAGGACCATCAGGATAACCGGCCAAAACGGTCGTCTGTCTGCCGCCTGAACTCGGTAGGCGTCATGCCCTTGATCTCCAGGAAACGCCGATTGAAGTTTGCGACATTGTTGAAACCGACCTGATAGCAGATGTCGGTGACGTTGTGGTCGGTCTGCATCAGCAGGTGGCAGGCGCTGTTGATGCGCACACGGTTGACGAAGTCGGTAAAGCTGTTGCCGGTGGAGCGCTGGAAGAAGCGGCTGAAGCGGCTCTCGCTCATGCCGAGCTCGGCTGCCACGACTGACATCGAGATCGGCTCCGCCATGTTGGCGGTAATGCGGTTGACGATGCCGTTGATCTGGTCAACCTGTGCGTCGCCATCGGCGCCCTGCGTGCCTTGCATCTGTACGCTCGACAGCAGCCGGTAGTCCGTCCATTGCGCCAGGTCGGCCATGAACTCAAAAAAGTGGCCGAGGCGGCGCACGCCGCGCGCGGCCTTGATGTTGTCCCAGTGCGTCTGCGCCTGCCGCGACATGCCGAAGAACTCGATACCATGGCGTGCCCGTTCGAGCAGCTGCATCACTTCGCGCAATTCAGGAATCCCGGTTGCCGCGCGCTCGATGGGCTCGTGATGGAACTGGATCACCCGGTCGCGTCCCGCGGCGCCGCCTTCGGGCACGTCAAGCGAAATCCAGTTGTGCGGCAGGCGCGGGCCGCACAACACCAGATGACCGGGCTGAAACGGTCCGATCCAGTCGCCGACAAACGCCTTGCCCGAGGTCTCGGTGATCAGGTGCAGTTCATACTCTTCATGAAAATGCCAGCGTACCAGCGGGCTCGGAAAGCCATGTGCAAGACAGCGCACCAGACCGGTTTCAGGTGACTCGTAACCCAGTGATGGGGAGCGCGCAATATCGCGCTCCAGTTCGGGTTGGCGCTGACGGGGGATCGGGCGTTTGGATGTAGACGTTGTCATGGCAGTCTGGGTCAGGACCGTGAAGCAACGGCCTCATTGTCCTCTCGCACGAGCACGGCGTGAACGGCCTCCAGCGTGGGCGGATCGGCACCTTCGCGGGTGCAGTTCAGTGCGGCGGCCGTGGCGGCGAAGCGCATCACTGCGCGCCAGGCGTCGCCGCTCAGCTCGCCAAGCTGGGCCGGGTGTTCGACGCCATGCGCAAGCAGCGAGACTGAAAGCCCGGCCGTAAAAGTATCGCCCGCGCCGATGGTGTCGACCACCTCAACACGCGGTGCCGCCACAGTCAACGGCTCGTGCCCCGTGCGCCAAAGCGTGGCACCGCCAGCGCCATGCGTGACGATGACCGCTCGCGCACCGGCGTGCAGGCAATCCGCTGCCAGCGCATCGACAGGCCTGCCGGGCGCCAGCAGTCCGGCATCTTCGTCGCTGAGCTTGACCAGATCGGCCATCGCAAACCAGCTCACGACACGCGCACGGTAGGCTGCCATGTCGGAAATCAGGCTGGGCCGCACGTTGGGATCGAACACAATCACACGGCGCCCGGCATTTGCGGTCATCAGCCCGGTGATGCACGTGGCAGCAGGTTCCTGCAGGAGCGCGATTGAGCCGAAATGCAGGAAGCGGCATTCCGCCGGCAACTGCGGCAGCGGCTCTGGCGCCCAGGTCGCATCGGCGCTGCCGTGCGTGTAGAAGGCATAGCGGTTGGTCTGTGGTGTGCGCTCAACGAAGGCCAGGGTCGACGGCGCGTGGCTACGCAGGATGAAACGGGTGTCCACGCCGTTGCGTTCGAGAAAACGCATCAAGCGTTCGCCGAACAGGTCGGTCGACAGTTGCGTGAGGAACCCGGTGGGCTGTCCGAGGCGCGCGCAGGCGACAGCCGTGTTGAGCGGCGAGCCGCCCTCGTGGCCCAGGAACGCCAGCGTGCCTGCCTCGCTGGCAGTGAAATCGATCAGGGCTTCGCCCGTGAGTGCAATGCGCATGGTTTCCGGATTGTCCTCTGTCAGGGCAAGGCGCGGGCGTCGGCCAGGAATCCGCGCTCGGCATCCAGCGTGGCGGGATGATCGAGCAATTCTGCAAAGAGACGCGGCGCAATCGTGATGGCGCCCACACCTAATCGAAGCAAGGAAAGATAGGCCTCGCGGGAGCGTATGCTGGCCACCAGAAGTCGGGTGCCGGACGAAGGCCGCTGCGCTACCAGCGCCTGCATCTGCGCGACCAGCGCCAGCCCGTCGACACCAGCATCCTCCAGCCGTCCCAGGTAGGGTGCCGCATAAGCCGCACCCAGTAGGGCGGCAAAGTGCGCCTGCTCGGGTGCGTAGACAGCCGTCCACGTGACCGGCACACCTTGCGCGACAAGCCGGGCGCCGGCATCGAAGCCCTGGCGCGTGGCGGGAATCTTCACGACCAGCTGGCCCTGGTCGAAGTGCCGCAACAGGTCCCGCGCATCTTCGAGCATGCCATCGACTTCGCTCGAATACACCTGCGCCTGCACCTGCCGCGCACCCAGTTCGATACAGCGCGCCAGGAGGCCGGGCACCGCGGCGCGCCAGACGCCCGCTCGCTGCAGCAGCGTGGGGTTGGTGGTTACGCCGTGCACCACCGGATGCGGCAGGCAGGCCTTCAGTTCGGCCAGATCGGCGCTGTCGAGGTACAGGTGGAAATCGTCGTTCATGCTCGCAAACGGAAAATCAGCTCATCACGTTGCCGCCATCGACATTCAGGGTCTGCGCCGTGATGTAACGCGCTTCGTCGCTTGCCAGAAATACCGCCGCTCCCGCGATGTCTGCCGGTACACCCATGCGGCCGAGCGGCACTTCGAGGCCCACGCGCCGCTTCTTTTCTCCCGGTGGCAACCCTTCTGCCCTGGCAAACAGGCTGTCGACATGGTCCCACATCGGCGTATCGACCACACCGGGTGCGATGCCGTTGATGCGAATGCCATGCGGCGCCATGGCCAATGCGGCACTCTGGGTGTAGCTGATGACCGCGGCCTTGGTGGCGCAGTAGTGCGACACCAGCGCTTCGCCGCGCCGCCCGGCCTGCGAGGCCATGTTGATGACCGACGCACCCTGCGTGCCAGCTTCGACCATGTGGCGAAGCACGGCCTGCATGACAAAGAACATGCCTTTCACATTGACGGCAAAGAGCTTGTCGAAAGATGCCTCGTCGCTGTCAAGCAAAGGCGCGAGGTCGAACACGGCCGCGTTGTTGAACAGGGTATGAATGGGGCCAAAAGCGGCCTGTGCCTGCGCCAGCAGGCGCGCAATCGCCTGCGCGTCCGTCACGTCCGCCGCGATGTAGGCCAGGCAGCCGGGATGACGTTTCTGCAGTGCCTGCACGGCTTCAGGCGTCGCCACTGCCCGGTCGACCACGCTGCAGTGCGCGCCCTCGGCGATGCAGGCTTCAGCCACCGCCAGACCGATGCCGCCACCGGCACCCGTCAGAAGCACATGATGGTTCTTCAGACGTTCGTTCATGTTTTTTTTACCCCTGAATTGACAAAACCGGCTACCCGCCCGATCGCTCCGCGCACGGCATCCGTCAGCCGCGTATCGCCTGCGGCACTCCCCCATAGCCCCGCGTCGGAGCACAGCGCGCGCACAGGATCGACAGCGTCGCAGATCGCGCGGGCCACGGCCTCGTCCATACCCTGGTCCTGATAGGCATAGGGCAGCGCTCCCCGGTGCCAGCGCCGCAGAAAAACAAGGAACAGCGCAGGCAGCATTGCGACGCTGTCGATGGGCTGTCCCGCGGCGAGCCGCTCCCGTACCGTGGGCGCGATAAACCCTGGAATCTTCGAGAAACCGTCCGCCGCCACGCGTTGGTTGGTGTCGCGGATCGCAGGGTTGCCAAAGCGCTCGAGCACCACATCGCGGTACGCCGCGAGGTCGATCGGCCCGGGAGTGTCGGGAGAACTCAGGCAGGGAATCACGTCGTCCGTCACATAGTCGTAGGCCATCTTCCGGATTGCCGCGTGGTGTGTTCCTTCGTGGATGAAATCCAGCCCGACCAATGTGCCGGCCCAGGCAATGCAGCTGTGCGTGGCGTTGAGGATGCGGATCTTGGCCTCCTCGTAAGGCTGCACCGATTCGACCAGTTCCACGCCCACACGGCCCCAGTCGGGTCGCCCGGCCGCGAAATTGTCTTCGATCACCCACTGGATGAAACTCTCGCCAGTGATCGCGGCCGCATCATCCCTCCCCGTGGCGGCCTTGACGCGAGCGCGCAGCTCGGGTGGCGGACGCGGCGTGATGCGGTCGACCATCGTGTTGGGACAGCGGGTGTTCCCCGCGACCCACGAAAGCAGCCCGGTATCGCCTGTGAGTTCAATGAATTCGCGCAACCCGGCATAGAAGCGGTCGCCGTTGTGGCGCAGGTTGTCGCAGTTGAGCAGGGTCACCGGGCCGGCCAGCGCCGCCTTGCGCGCGCGCAGGATCGCGCAGACGGCGCCGTAGATGGTCACGCCCTCCCCGCCCGCCTCGCCGCGGCGTGCACGCTCAAGGTCTGCTTCGAGATCATTGAAAGACAAGTCCAGCTTGCCTTTCGTGTCGAGGTAGTAGCCTGCCTCGGTCACGGTGAATGAAACGATGCGGGTGGACGGCGCCGCGCCGCGAGAGATCACCGCAGCCAGCGAGGCTTCCCAGGGAAGCACTTCGCGGATGGCCTCAACCTGTTCATAGCGGTACTCGCCGGCCGGCGATACGGTTTCCAGCGTGTAACGCCCGCCCTGTGCCTGCAAGGCCGCGACGACCTCGGCCATGTCGGGCCGGATGTTGGCGCCCACGATGGACCAACGGGTGTCGCCCGCATCGATAAGCCGCTGAAGATAAACGGCCTGGTGGGCTCGATGAAATGAACCCAGTCCAAGGTGAAGCACCGTGAATTCCGAAGGCGCCGGTGGCGTTTGCACAAGAAGCGCTGTTGCGAGAGTCAAGGGAATGTCCGAAAGGAAGAAGGAAGAAATCAGGCCGGAACCGCACGGCCTTCACGGTTGAACAGATGAAGCACCGAGGAGTCGAGCTCGACCGCCACATCGTCACCCGCATGAAGCGGTGTCCGCTCGTTCTGGCGCGCTATCAACGGTACGCCGCCGACGTCGACGTGAATCAGGGTATCGGCACCGAGTGCCTCGATCAGCTCCACGCGGCCTTGCACACCCAAAGCAGCGGCCTGCTTCGGATGCACGCGCAAGCCTTCCGGCCGGACGCCCAGGAAACCATCGCTCGGCAGGCGCCCGCCGGTGGCCGCCGAGAAGCTCGGAATGGCGCTCGCCGCCACCATGTTCATCGACGGCATACCGATGAACTGCGCGACAAACCGGTTCGCCGGGTGGTCGTAGAGTTCCAGCGGCGTGCCGACCTGCTCGATCAGTCCGTCCCTGAGCACCACTACGCGGTCGGCCAGCGTCATCGCCTCGACCTGGTCGTGCGTGACGTAAATGGTCGTCGCGCCGAGCGCGCGGTGCAGCTTGTGGATTTCGACGCGCGTGTTGCCGCGCAACGCGGCATCCAGGTTGGACAAGGGCTCGTCGAACAGGAACACCTTGGGTGCACGCACGATGGCGCGGCCAATCGCCACCCGCTGCCGCTGTCCGCCCGACAGGTCTTTCGGTGTGCGGCCCAGGTACTGGGTGAGGTTGAGCGTTTTGGCCGCGTACTCGACCTTGGCCTGGATCTCGTCCTTCGGCACGCCCGCAAGCTTGAGCGCAAAGGACATGTTGTCGTACACACTCATGTGCGGGTAGAGCGCGTAGCTCTGGAACACCATCGCCAGGTCACGCTTGCCCGAAGGCGTCCAGGTGATGTCTTTGCCGTCCAGCAGCAAGTTGCCTTTGGTGATGGGCTCAAGCCCCGCGATGAGGCGCAGCAGTGTCGATTTTCCGCAACCTGAGGGTCCGACGAAGACGATGAACTCGCCCTTGTTGATTTCAAGATCAACACCGCGGATGATTTGGGTTTCCCCGAAGCTTTTCTCGATGTTCTTGAGTTCCAGATAAGCCATAAGTCAATTCCTTTCACTTCACCGCACCGAATGTGAGGCCTTGCACCAGCTGTTTCTGGCTGAACCAGCCGAACACGACGATGGGTGCGATCGCCATCAGCGAGGCGGCTGACAATTTGGCCCAGAACAGACCTTCAGGGCTGGAGTACGATGCGATCAATGTCGCCAGCGTGCCGGCCTTGGCCGAACTGAGGTTGAGCGCCCAGAAGGCCTCGTTCCAGCTCAGCACCAGGCACAGCAGGCCGGTCGAAGCGAGACCGCCCACCGACAGCGGCAGCACCACATGGCGGAATTCGGTCCAGAGGCTCGCACCGTCCATGCGTGCGGCTTCCAGGATTTCGTTGGGAATGTCCTTGTAGGCGCTGTAGAGCATCCACACCATGATCGGCAGGTTCGCCAGCGTGAACACGATGGTCAGCGCGGTGAGCGAATCCAGCAGGCCCGCGGTCTGCGCAAGAACATAGATCGGCACCAGCGCACCCACCGCCGGCATCATCTTGGTGGAAAGCATCCACATCAGGATGTCGCGTGTTCTCTTCGTACGGAAGAAGGCCATCGAGTATGCGGCGGGTGCCGCGATCAACAGGCCGATGATGGTTGAACCCAGACTGGTGATGAGCGAGTTGCGCGCATACAGCAAATAGTCACTGCGGCGCTGCACTTCGCTGAAGTTGTCGAGCGTGGGCTCGAAAATAAAGAGCGGCGGCACATGAATCGCCTGCAGCTCGGTCTTGAAGGCCGTGAGAAACAGCCAGCCGAGCGGGAAAAACAGCAGCAGCGCCACGGCCCAGGCACCCACAGTGCGCAGCAGTAGCGGAAGAAAATTACTGGGTTGCACAATCGTTCCTTCAGTCGAGGTTCTTGCCGACGATGCGGATGAGGAACACCGCAACGATGTTGGCCACCACCACCGCAAACAAAGCACCTGCCGATGCCACGCCCACGTCAAAGTTCATCAGCGACTGCTTGAAGATCATGTAGGTGAGATTGGTGCTCTCGTTGCCCGGACCGCCATTGGTGGTGATGGCGATCTCGGCGAACACGCTGAGCAGAAAGATCATTTCGATCATGATCACCACCGCCATCGGCCGGCCGAGATGCGGAATGATGAGATAGAAGAACCGCTGGAACGAACTTGCACCGTCCATGCGCGCCGCTTCCATCTGCTCGCGGTCGAGCGACTGCAGCGAGGTAATGAAGATCAGGCAGGCAAAGGGCAGCCACTGCCAGGCCACCATGATGATCACCGACAACAGCGGCACATCGGTGAGCCAGTCGACCGGTTGCGCGCCGAAAAAACGCCAGAGGTCGGCAAGCACGCCGTAAATCGGATTCATCATCATGTGCTTCCACAGCAGCGCGTTCACTGCGGGCATGACGAAGAACGGCGAGATAAGCAGCACGCGCACAATGCCTCGCCCCGGAAAGGGCTCGTTCACCAGCAGCGCGAGCAGCACACCGAACACCACCGTGATGATGATCACGCTGCCGATAAGCAGGAGCGTGTTCCAGGTCGCAGGCCAGAAGTCCGGATCGGTGATGAAGTACTGGAAGTTCTCGATGCCGATGAACGGATGCTCGCCGGGCTGCATGAGGTTGTAGCTCACGAACGAGAAATACAGGGTCATCACGAGCGGCACGATCATCCAGAGGAAGAGCGTGAGCACTGCGGGCGCCATGAGCGCGCGAGGCAGGAGGCGGTTCATGTTGTGGGTCCCGGGGCGTCAGGTCAGAACTGCCGCGGATCCGGCTTCACCAGTCCGCGGGCAGTGCATGCAGCCTGAGGGTTTACTTGTAATACCCGGCCTTCTTCATCTCGCGCTCGGCCGCCGTCTGTGATGTCTTCAGGGCCTGGTCCACCGTGACCTTGCCCGACAGCGCCGCACTCATCTGCTGGCCCACCGCCACGCCGATGGCCTGGAACTCGGGAATCGCCGCGTACTGCACGCCGACGTAGGGCGACTTGGGCAGCGTGCTGTCGCTGAGGTTGGCACTGTCGATGGCCTTCTTCTCGGCGGCAGCAAACTTCGCAACCTTCTGGAACTCGGGGTTGGCGTAGGTCGACTTGCGCGTGCCGGTGGGTACCGTCCCCCAGCCATGTTCCCTGGCGACCAAGTTGATGTACTCCTTGGAAGTAGCCCACTTCACGAAGGTCTGGGCAGCTGCGCCCTTGGTCGAGCTGGCCGGAATGGCCAGGTTCCAGGTCCACAGCCAGTTGGCGCCCTTGGGCGTGACGGCAACAGGGGCCTGGGCAAAGGCCACCTTGTCGGCCACCTTCGACTGCTTCGGATCGCTGATGAACGAGGCGGCGATGGTTGCATCCACCCACATGCCGCACTTGCCTTCGTTGAAGAGTGCGAGGTTTTCGTTGAAGCTGTTGGCCGAGGCGCCGGGCGGGCCGTAGGCTTTCATCAGGTCCACGTAAAAGCCGATCGCGTCCTTCCAGGGCTTGGTGTCGATTTGCGGCTTCCATTGCATGTCAAACCACTGGCCGCCGTTGGTATTGACCAGCGTGGTCAGGAAGGCCATGTTGTCGCCCCAGCCCGGCTTGCCGCGCAGGCACATGCCGTACACCCCGGCTTTCGGATCGTGGATCTTGCCAGCCAGTTCCTTCACCTGTGTCCAGGTGGGCTGCTCGGGCATCTTGAAGCCGACCTTGTCGGCGAGGTCCTTGCGGTACATGAGCATCGAGCTCTCGCCATAGAACGGCGCGGCGTAAAGCTTGCCTTCGTGCGACAGGCCGGCACGGATGGCGGGCAACAGGTCGTCGACGTCATAGGCGGCATCGGTGGCAATGGGCTGCAGCCAGCCCTTCTTCGACCAGATCGGCGCTTCGTACAGGCCGATGGTCATCACGTCGAACTGCCCGCCCTTGGTGGCGATGTCGGTGGTGACGCGCTGGCGCAACGTACCTTCTTCGAGCGTGACCCATTTGAGCTTGATGTCGGGATGGGCCTTCTCGAAAACCGGCGTGAGCTTCTGCATTTCGATCATGTGGCCGTTGTTCACCGTCGCCACCACGAGTTCGGTCACGGCATGGGCCATGCCGGCGCCTGAGAGTGCAAGCACCAGGCCTGCCTGGATAAAACGCTTCATAGGGTGTCTCCTTCGTTATGTCAGTCGAAACGGCCGCTTTGCCGTTCACTGCATTTTGAAGAAAGGTCCTTGCGGGTTTGATACCAGATCAGGGAACTTCAATACTTTGTTGCATTAAAGGAGTGGTAATTTCCCTAAATTCCGCATCATTAGATGCAACAAATTGTCAAGACCGACGTGACGCGCTCCTCCAATCCAAGCCGTCAGCCTGGGTCGTTTGCACCAACGGACAGAGAAATCAGATCGGGCGGCATCAACACGCCGACCGGTCGCGGCGCTATTTGCGCGCGACAGCCGATGCCGGCACCAGCTTGAGTGGCCCGTAGAAGGCCTGCAGCTGACCCTCGTTCTTTTCGCCTTCGGTGAAGACGGCGAAGCTCAGCAAGGCGCCCGGATCTTCGCCAAAGGCCTTGCGGTAGTCGGCGCGGATGTCACGCTCGTAGCTGCGCCATTCGTTGTAGCCGTGGTCGCCCGAATCGACAATGATCTTGCGGATACGGTCGGTGCGGTCGTTGACGACGACTTCGCCCGGCCGGTTGACGCGCGACCACGAATAAACCAGCGTCGCGAACGGCATTTCTTCGCCGGTCAGCAGCCGGCTCAACTCGGACAGCAGGGAATTTTTCATCGACAGCCGCGAGCGGTCACCTTCGAACGCGAGCACCACCCGCACCGGCACATCCTCGAGTTGCGGCAGCGCGAGGTTGGCACCCGCACCGGCGTACGGCACGTTCCAGGAAAAGCGCACGAGCCCTAGCTGGTCGGGCTCGATGCGGTGGCGATGGCGCAGGATGCTGCCGGACGCCTCGACCTTTGCGAGCACCGCGTCGCGACCTTCATGACGCACATAGCTGTAGCTGGCCGGCTGCTTGCCGGGCACGCGGAAGATTTCCCACTTGAGGTCGTCCGGTTTGAGCTCGCCAGCCTTGGGCGGGGCCGACATCTCGGCCCAGGCGGTACCCGTGACCCCCTCCGCCGGGCCCAGCGTGCCGCCGCGGCTGACCGGCTCATCGACATCAGTGTCCTCGTCAGGAGCTGAGCGTGTCGCGCAGCCGGAGACCAGAGCCAGCGTGAGAAACGCTGCGGCGAACATCGAAAAACGGGGGGAAAGGCGGCGAAGCGGAAGGGAAAAAGACATGATGCGAAGCCATCGAAAAATCGGCGATGTGGCAAGTTGACCACGGAAGCGCGCGCTCCCGCAATGGAAAAACGCACACTTTTGCGGTATTCAGCCGGCAATTTTGCGCAGCAGGCCGGCGGTCGAGCCATCAAGGCCGGATATGTCCCCGCTGCGCAGGCGTGGCTCGATGTCTTTGGCCAGCACCTTGCCGAGCTCGACGCCCCACTGGTCAAAACTGTTGATGCCCCAGATCGCACCGCTGACAAACACACGGTGCTCCTGCAGGGCAATCAGCGCGCCCAGGCTGGCTGGTGTAAGCCGCTCAAGCAACAGGAAAGTACTGGGACGGTTGCCAGGGAAATGCCTGTGGCCGCCGGCCTCTTCTTTTCCAGTCATCAAGGCTTGCGTCTGGGCCAGGACGTTGGCCAGCAATTTGGCGTGATGCCCCGGCAAGTCATGCGGCGCGTGCGCGGCTGTCTTGACCGCCACAAACTCGACCGGCACCACCGACGTCCCCTGGTGCAGCATCTGGAAGTAAGCGTGCTGGCCGTTGGTGCCCGGTTCGCCCCACAGCACCGGCGACGTTTCAAACGGCAAGGCCTTGCCATCCGCATCCACACGCTTGCCGTTGCTCTCCATCTCGAGCTGCTGCAGGTAGGCCGGCAGGCGGCGCAGGGCGCTGCTGTAGGGCGCGATGCTGCGGCTGGTGAACCCGTGAAAATTGCGGTACCAGACATCGAGCAGCCCCAGGCGCACCGGCAGGTTGCGCTCCAGCAGTGCGGTGCGAAAGTGCTCATCCATGGCGTGCGCGCCGGCCAGCAGCTCGCGAAAGCCGGCTGCGCCAATGGCGATGGCCACCGGCAAGCCGATGGCCGACCACAGCGAATAACGCCCGCCCACCCAGTCCCAGAAACCAAAGGTGGTGCTGATGCCGAATTCGTTGGCTGCCGCGACATTGGTCGTCAGTGCGGCGAAATGCCGGCTGATGTCGCGTCCGCCCTGTGCCTCAAACCAGCGCCGGGCCGAATGCGCATTGGTCATGGTCTCGGTGGTGGTGAAGGTTTTGGACGCGATCAGGAACAGCGTGCTTTGCGGCTTGAGCCCCTTGAGCACGGTAGCCAGCTCGTCCCCATCCACATTGGAGACAAAGTGAACGCGCTTGCCCGTGGCGGCAAATTCGCCGAGCGCCAGCACCGCCATTTGGGGCCCCAGGTCGGAGCCGCCTATGCCGATATTGACAACATCGGTGATGGCGGCATCCGCGCGCACCTGTTCGGCATAAGCGAGCATGGCGTCCAGCGTGGTGTGAACCTGGGTCAACTCGGTTGCTATATTTTTAATAGCTGCCGGCGCAACACCATCCTGGGCTACAGCCGGATTTCGCAGTAAAAAATGCATCACGGCGCGCTTTTCGGTGCCGTTGATCAGTTCCCCGGCGAACATGGCGTTGCGGTGCTGCTCCAGCCCGCACGCGCGCGCAAGGTCAAACAACAAAGCCTGGCTGCCGGTGTCGATCAGGTTTTTGGAAAGGTCCGCAAAAACGTGTGGTGCATCCTGGCTGAAGCTGGTGAAGCGATCCGGATCGGCAGCAAATGCAGCCTTCAGGTCGAAATCTTTGCCGGAAGCGGCATATAGCGCCTGCAGCGCAGGCCATGCGGAAGTCTGGTCGCAACGCAGTCGGTTCATGACGTGTCCTGTGCGGGAGGTTATGCGGCCAGCATCAGCTGCTCAAGTTTCACGGCATCGGCCGCGAAAGCGCGAATGCCTTCGGCCAGCTTCTCGGTGGCCATGGCGTCTTCGTTGAGCGCGTAACGGAATCCGGCTTCGTCAAAGTTCACTGGGGGCAAATCCAGCGCCGCTGCGGCTTTGGCATCGAGTGCGCGCGGCAGCGCGGTATCGCTGGCGGCAAGCTGGGCCAGCAGTTCCGGGCTGATGGTCAGGAGGTCGCAGCCGGCGAGTGCAGTGATCTGGCCCACGTTGCGAAAGCTCGCGCCCATCACCTCGGTGGCAATGCCGAAGTGCTTGTAATGGTTGTAGATCTCGCGCACCGACTTCACGCCGGGATCATTGGCGCCGGCCATGGCGGCTTCGTCCCAGGCGGCGCCGGCAGATTTTTTGTACCAGTCGTAGATACGGCCGACAAACGGCGAGATCAACTGAACCTTGGCCTGGCCGCAGGCGATGGCCTGGCAGAACGAAAACAGCAGCGTGAGGTTGGTGTGGATGCCGCGCTGTTCCAGCTTTTCGGCCGCCTGTATGCCTTCCCAGGTGGCAGCGACCTTGATCAGCACGCGGTCAATGTGAATGCCTTCAGCCTGGTAGAGCTCGATGATGCGCTCGCCGCGCGTATACGTTGCGTTGGCGTCAAAGCTCAGGCGGGCATCAACCTCCGTCGAGACTCGGCCCGGAATGATAGAAAGGATTTCGCAGCCAAAACGCACCAGCAGACGGTCCATGACTTCGTCAAGCGCCCGGCCCTTGAAGCGGCTCACGGTGTCCTTCAACAGCGGCTGGTAATCAGCCTTCTGCACCGCCTTGAGGATCAGCGACGGATTGGTGGTGGCGTCCTGCGGCTTGAACTGCCCCAGTTGCTTGAAGTCACCGGTGTCAGCGACTACGGTGGTGAACTGTTTCAGGGCGTCAAGTTGGGTCATGGCTGGGTGGCTGGTCAAAACGCGGAGTGGTCCGGATGAAACACCGCGCGGTGCCTGGGTGCAGGCATTTCACGGGTTCGATGTCGAGTTACCATTATGCCCATAGAATATGAAACTTTATTACCAAGACAATTTTTTACCATGAGTTTTGACCTCATCCTGTTTGGCGGCACCGGCGACCTGGTGTGGCGCAAGATCATGCCGGCCCTGTTCCAGGCCTTCCGCCACGGCTCATTACCAGAGGGCGGGCGCATTGTGGGCGTGGCACGCGACGATTTGTCGGACGACCAGTACCGCGCGCTGATCAAGTCCCGGTTTGACAATGTCGAGCTGGCCAAGCGGCCGAGCGAAGAGGAGTTCTCGCGCTTCGCGGCGATGTTGGGCTACCTGCGCATGGACTTGTCCAACCCGGCCGACTATGCCGCACTGGCTGCGAAACTGCAGCAGCGGCCCGCCGACGTGGTGGTGATGTACGTGGCCACCGCGCCCAGCCTCTTCACCACGGTCTGCGAGCAGATCGCCGCCGCGGGCCTGAACGGCCCGCAGACGCGCGTGGTGCTCGAAAAGCCGCTGGGCCACGACCTGGCCTCCAACCGCGCCATCAACAAGACGGTACGCAGTGTTTTGAGCGAGCAGCAGATCTTTCGCATCGACCACTACCTGGGCAAGCCCTCGGTGCAAAACCTGTTTGCGCTGCGCTTTGGCAATTCGCTGTTTGAACCGCTGTGGCGCCGCGAAACCATTGCCAACATCCAGATCACCATCGCCGAAGACCTGGGCGTGGAAAAGCGTGGTGCGTTTTACGACAGCACCGGCGCGCTGCGCGACATGGTGCAAAACCATGCGCTGCAGCTGCTGTGTGCCATCGGCATGGAGCCACCCATCAACTCGCACGCCGATGCCATCCGTGACGAAAAGCTCAAGGTACTGCGATCGCTGAAAGCCTGGACGCCTGAAACACTGAGCCAGCATGTGGTGCGCGGCCAATACGCGGCCGGCAACATCGACGGCGAGGCCGTGCCCGGCTACCGCGACGAAAAAGGCGTGCCCCCTGACAGCAGGACCGAAACCTTTGTGGCCCTGCGCACCGAGATCGCCAACTGGCGCTGGGCCGGTGTACCGTTTTACATCCGCACCGGCAAGCGTCTGGCTGGCCGGGACGCGCACATCGAGGTGAACTTTCGCCCCGCGCCGCACGCGATTTTCAAGTCGGCGCTGGCCGGCTCCAATGTGGCCAACCGGCTGGTGATCAACCTGCAACCCAAGGACGGCCTGGAGCTGCACCTGCTTGCGCAGGGTGCCGACCAGCGCACGGGGGGCCGCGGCACGCCTTCACTGGCGCCGGTGCAGCTGGACCTGGATTTCGACAAACGCTTCGGCTCCGAGCGCGTGGGCGCTTATGAACGGTTGCTGCTGGATGTGATCGACGGGCGCTTGAATCTTTTCGTGCGCAGCGACGAGCAGGAAGAAGCCTGGCGCTGGGTCGAACCCATCATGGACAGCTGGAGCAACCAGGCGAGTGCGCCACGGCCTTATGCCGCCGGCACCTGGGGGCCTAGCGCTGCGAGCGCGATGATTGCCAGAGACGGCTATTGCTGGTCAGAGGAATGTTAGCCCCCACGGTCACTCACTTCGTGTGTTCCCTGCCCCCCGAGGGGGCCGCCCGCCTGCGGCCCGGCAAAGCCGGTTCCGCGGCTCATGCTGGTTGGAGCAAACGCCACGCGCCACTGGAGACATAGCCAATGCTCGACCGAATCAAGGCGTCCCTTCCCTCTCTTGCACCCGCCGAGCAACGCGTGGGCCGGTTGGTGCTGGCCGACCCGCGGGCATTTGCCAATTTGCCGATCACGGAGCTGGCGAGCCGCTCGCATGTGAGCAAGCCGACAGTGGTGCGGTTTTGCCGCAGCATGGGCTATGACGGGCTGTCGGACTTCAAGCTCAAGCTGGCGGGCAGCGTGAGTGAGGGCGTACCTTTCATCCACCGCAGTGTGGACGCGGACGACAAGACCGGCGACGTGATGGTCAAGGTGATCGACAACACGGTAGCGGCGTTTTTGAAATACCGCAACGATGCGAGTTCCGTGGCCGTTGAGCGGGCCGCCGACGCGTTGCTGGCCACGTACAACACCGGCAAGCGGATTGAGTTCTTCGGCGTGGGCAACTCGGGCATCGTGGCGCAGGATGCGCAGCACAAGTTTTTCCGCCTGGGCATCACCAGCATCGCCTACAGCGACGGCCACATGCAGGTGATGAGCGCCTCGCTGCTGGGGCCGGGCGATTGCGTGGTGGTGATTTCCAACTCTGGCCGCACGCGCGATTTGATGGACGCCTGCGACATCGCCCGCAAGAACGGCGCGACCACGATCGTCATCACCGTCACCGGTTCGCCGTTGGCCGCAGCCGGCAACATCCACCTGGCAGCCGATCACCCCGAGGGCTACGACCGCTACAGCCCCATGGTGTCGCGCCTGATGCATCTGATGATCATCGACATCCTGGCAACCTGTGTGGCACTGCGCATCGGCAGCAAGCTGCAACCGTTGCTTAAGGAAATGAAAAACAACCTGCGTAACAAGCGTTATGCCTGAGACGGGCACAGACAGGTGAGGCGCAGACGTGGCCTGCGTCGTTCCGCCTGTGATAGCGGCCCCTTGGAGTATCAAGAAGAATTTGCCCGCAGCCCATAAGGGGTGTGCGCAAGCAGCTATTAAATTAATAGCAAATCAGCGCAGCGGCAGCGAGCGTTCGACAATTCCTGCAAACAGCGCCGAGCCCAGCGGCAGCACGCTGTCATTGAAGTCATAGCAGCTGTTGTGCAAAAAGCGGCTGCCCACGCCGCCCACGGTTCCGCCTTTGCCATCGGGCAACTGCTCGCCCTGGCCCAGGCGCAAGTAGGCACCCGGCTTGACCCTGAGCATGAAGGAAAAGTCTTCGGAGCCCATGCTGGGCTCAAGGTTGCGCACAACGTTCTCTGCACCCACGAGCTGTTCGGCGACGCTGGTGGCCAGCTCGTATTCGACCGGTGAGTTGATGGTGGCCGGGTAGATCCGTTCGTACTTGACGGTGGCCGTGGCGCCAAAGCCCTGTGCCACGGCGGCACACAACTCCTTGAGGCGCCGCTCGACCAGGTCCTGCACTTCCGGTTTGAAGGTGCGTACCGTGCCGACCAGTGTGGCATTGCCAGGCACCACACTCATCGCGCCCAGGTCGCCTGCCTGGACGGCGCAAATGCTGATCACGGCGTTGTCCATGGCCTTGACGTTGCGCGAGACGATGCCTTGCACCGCTGTGATGATGTGAGCGGCCACCAGCACCGGATCGACCGTGAGATAGGCGTGTGCCCCGTGGCCACCCTTGCCGGTAATCTCGATGGTGATGCGGTCGGCCGCGGCCATCATGGGGCCGGGATTGATCCCGATGGTGCCAGGCTGCATCGCGGGCCAGTTGTGCATGGCGTAAATGGCCTGCACGGGAAAACGCTCGAACAAGCCGTCCTTGATCATCGCATCGGCCCCGCCACGGCCTTCTTCCGCGGGCTGGAAAACCAGCACCGCATCGCCGGCAAAATTGCGGGTCTCTGCGAGGTAACGGGCGGCGCCTACCAGCATGGTGGTATGCCCGTCATGCCCGCAACCGTGCATCAACCCGGCCTTGGCGGACTTCCAGCCAAACTCGTTGTGCTCTGTCATGGGAAGCGCGTCCATGTCAGCGCGCAATCCGATCATGGGCTTAAAACCAGGTTGACCGGAAGCCTTGACTGGCTGCTGACCTCTGATGACAGCCACAACACCTGTTTTACCGACACCGGTGTGCACCTCGTCTACGCCACATAACTTGAGCGCATGCACTACCCGGCTGGAGGTGTAAACCTCTTCAAACCCGAGTTCCGGGTGGGCATGCAGGTCGCGCCGGAAGGCGGTCAGTTCGGGGTGGTACTGCGCTATTTGCGCAAAGGCCCGGCCGGAGGCGCGAAGCGGCGAGGGGCGGTCGGGGTTTGCAATATCTCCCGCTGCGGCGGGCTGAATGGATGAAGCACTTGGAAGGTTTGCCGGAGCGCGCATGTCAGTGGAGTCCCGAGTTCAGCAGGTTAAATACTAGTCCTGAAGGGACAGCGGTGCAAATCCAGGGGTTTGTGAAACCTGCAGCAATTCCGGGGCCAGTGCCGGCGTGGCCACGATGCTTGCGGTTTTGTTTTTGAGGCTGACGGGGCCATACCAGGCCTTGGTGATTTGGCGCGTGTTGTCGCTGTCAGTCATGATGGCGACACCGACCAAAGCGCCGGGCGGCTCGCCGAAGGCCTTTTGGTAGTCGGCACGAATGTCGCGCTGGTAGTCGAGCCAGCGATCAAGGCGGCCGGGACCGGATTCGATCACCACTTTGCGGATTCGGTCGGTCCGTGTATTGATGATCACGCTTTCTGGCGCGCTGTGAGAGCCCCAGACATACATGAGCGTCGCGTATGGTAGCGGCTCGCCTGTCAGTGCCAATGCAAGCTCTGAAAGCATGGCGTTCTTGGCCGAAAACTTCGACCTGTCACCTTCAAAGGCCAGGACCACACGCACGGGTGAATCATCGCTGTCGCGTTGCGTCATGTCCGCACCCACAATCATCTTCGGTACCTTCCAGGAAAAGCCCAGGGTTCCAAGTTCTGCAGACTCTACACGCAGGTTCTGCCGCAGCATGCTGGCGGCGCTGTCGGATTCACCAAGAACGGCATTGCGCCCGTCCAGGCGAATGGCACGGTAACGTGTCGACTTCTTGCCCGGGAAAGTGCAGTGCTGCCACTTAACGGTATCTGCATCAGTGCTTGTAGACGATGCAGAAGTCCAGTCGACATTCGTGCTGGCTATAGGGGCGGAAGTCCCGAACCCCGCGCAGCCAGCGGCAAGAAACAGGTAGCCGGCAGCCAGCAAGCGCAACGTGCGAACGAAGAAACGGTGATGTGTCAGTGGCATTGAACGTGGGGGAACAGCAATGAACCTGGTCAGTTGCGTCTTGTCTAAATATCAAGACCTTGGTATCTAACGCGGCAGATGCGAAAAAGTTTCACAAATTCCAACGACTCACAACATCAAGCGGCAGTTCGTACGTTTTTTCACGAAAAAAGCCGCCCCGGGTTACCCCGAGACGGCTTTTAGATTCTCATCAAAAACTGGCTTAAGCCAGCTTCAGATTAGAACGTGTGGCGAACACCAGTGGCCAGCAGCGAACGCTTGCTGGTGGTAGCGGCATTCACGCCAGACTCAACCTTGGTGTTGATGTAGCCAGCGTACAGGGTCGTGCGCTTGGACAGATCGTACGTACCGAGCAGGCTGTAGCCCTTACCCTTGTTGGTAGAACCGCCGCCTTCGCTCTTGGCGCGCTCGTAGCCAATGGCCACGGTTGCTGCACCGAAGGGAGCGCTCAGGCCGATTTGGTACTCTTTGTCTTTGAGCGTGTTGTTCTTGGCGGTGTTGTAGCTACCCACCAGCTTGACAACGCCGAAGTCGTAGGTTGCGCCGAGCAGGTTGTACTTGCGCGAGTCAGCAACCGCAATGCCAGGCGTTGCGCCAACAGCAGGTCCACCGGTAGCGCCGGAGAACATGGTGGAACCAATGGCTTCTTTTTCACGCTGATATGCGTAACCGACCAGCAGAGGGCCGTTAGCGTACTTCAGCTGGATGCTGGAGCTGTTGGAAGCAGAAGCGGTAGCCGTCTTGTCTTCGCCAAAACCATAAACCACCGAGCCGCTGAAGCCGCCGAAATCAGGCGAGTCGTAACGAACAGAGTTGTTGGTACGGTTACTGTAGTCTTGAATGCCGGTGCCCCACACGGTGCCGGTCTGGGCAAAGGTGTTGGAGTCATAGGTATTGTTGGTTGCACCGCGGAGCGAGTCATAAGCGGTGTACTGACGACCCAGACGAACTTCGCCGAAGGAGCCTTTCAGGCCAACAGTTGCAACGCGACCAAACAGGATCGAAGCGGTAGAGTTAGCGCTGCCGCCGTTGTTGGCCAGAGCGCCAGTGGAAATGTCAAAACCGCTTTCCAGCGTGAACACTGCAGCCAAACCGCCGCCCAGATCTTCGCTACCACGCAGGCCCCAACGCGAGCTGCTCAAGCCGCTGCCATTGATCTGGCCTTGGCTAACTTTGGTTTCGGTACCAGCGGTAGACACTTTGGTAACGTTTTGGCCGATGTAGGCATCAGCAACGCCGTACAGGGTCACGGAAGATTGGGCATGCGCGACGCCAGCGGTTGCAGCGAGTGCAGCCAGGGCGATAAGAGTCTTTTTCATTGAGAGTTTCTCCAAGGTTAAACATAGGGCTCCGGCACGGGGACCATTTCAGACTTACGCCTTCATGGCACCACCAGAGACCCGGGCCAACCCCCGTTTCGGGAAGTTGGGTCTATTGCACCAGACTGGGCTTCAATTCGCAAAGGAATGCCCGAAAAAACAGTCAAGCCGTTGTGCTCAAGCCACAAATAGGCGGTGACCCGTGGAAAAGAAACAACGCCAGCGAAAACCCAGGATTTCTGCTTGCCAGAATCGGGTTTTTAGCCTGATTTCAGTCGGCCCAAAGAAAAAAGCCGTTTCACTGAAACGGCTTTTGAGAGAACCCAGGCAAGCCCGGGTTTAGATCCAACCTGGATTAGAACGTGTGGCGAACGCCAACACCGTAGGTGCTGGTCTTGCGATCGGTCACACCGGCACCGGTTTCCTTGCCGCTCTGAACACCAGCGTACAGGTTCGTACGCTTGGAGAGCGCATACAGACCAGCCAGGCTATAGCCGGTACGCTTCAGCTCGGAAGCACCAGCTGGGCGGGTGCTCTTGGAGCGGGCATAACCGCCGGACAGGGTGAACGTGCTGTTGACTGGGAAGTCAAGGCCAATTTGATACTCTGTCGCTTTGTCCTGTGCCAAACCGGTCACAGGGGTGGTGCCGTTCTTCACAGTACCGTAAGCGCCGAGCAGCTTGACCACGCCGAAGTCATAGGAACCGTTCAACTGCGTGTACTTGATGGCAGTGCTGGCACCAGTGGCTTTTTCGGTCTGATAGGCCAAGGAAGCACCGATAGGGCCGTTTGCATAAGCAACGTTAAAGCTGGCGATCTTGCCGGCGCTGACAGTAGCGGTTTTGTTTTCGCCGAAGCTGTACATCGCAGCAGCAGAGAAACCAGCCAGATCTGGGGTCTGGTAGTACACGGAATTGCCTGGACGATCCTGGTAGCTGTTGCTGGCCCACACGCTGGTGGAAGGCGCGAACAGGAGCGAGTCGAAGCCAGCAGCGCCGGAGCCCTTGACCATGTCGTACGGGGTCCACATTTTGCCGAGCTTCAGCTCACCGAAGCCACCAGACAGACCAACCCAGGACTGACGGCCAAAGATTGCATTGGAGGTCGCGCCGGTGTAGGGATTGGTGTAGTTGTTTGCAGCACCGGTGCTGGGGTCAAAGCCGGCTTCCAGCAGGAAGTTGGCTTTCAGGCCGCCGCCGAGGTCCTCAGAACCCTTCAGGCCGAAACGGCTGGTCTGCAGACCACCACCGCTACCGGAAAAAGGATGGGCAACGTTCACGCCGGACTGGCTGACGCCGTTGTCCTTGACGGTACCAACCCAAGCGTCCACGAGTCCATAAACGGTCACGGTGGACTGGGCAGAAGCCATGCCGGAAACGGCCAGCACGGCCAAAGCAACTAGGCTTTTCTTCATCATTAGAAAATCTCCAAAAGGTGGAAAACAAACACTGCTACGAAACAAACATTTATAAGGGCTCAGTGACTACCCTTAGGCCAATTTAACCAAAGAGTCACAAATCACACAAAGCCTTATCTCTACTATTAGCAACGTTCATACCCGAATTGTTGGCCCCTAACAACGCATTGCATTTGCGCACGCTGGAGGTGCGCGCACGGATGCGCCGGCCGAACGAAGCCGTACGAGGGAAGTTTGCAGGTAGCCGGGGCAGACTGCCCCAAAGCAGGGCACCCGCCCCCAGATGCCCTGCCTTGGTGAAAAACACAAACCCAAGTCGTTTTCTATCTCCAGGAAGCGTTATGGCTAAAAAAAATCGAGCAAGAAGGGGGACAGGCTGGCGTAGTGCGGCATGAACCGTTGTAAACGCGAGTCACTCTGCTGCCGCCAACCCGCCAGTCGCCCCGGATTAGAGGTCAAACCCTAGCCACCGGTTGCGCATGGCTGCGTCGTTCTCCAGCCTCGCTTAAAACGATCTTCAGCATCAGAATTTGAGAGGGGAAACACAATTTCCTGGCAACCTCCCAAGGTTTGCCGCCAGCATCAGCCGGGGCAAGAAAACATCGGGTTTTCCCCTGTCGCAAAAGTGATACCCCCCGTATTGCCTCTCTTTACGGGCCGCCGCATCCCCACTAATCTTTGCTCCATCGAGTCAAGCCGGTGTGTGCATTTACGGCAATGACTGCGAAGGTTTTCCCTCAATTACAACTCTTGGAGACTCCATGAAAAAACTGACCCTCGTTGCAACTGCGATCATGGGACTTTTGTCCACTTCCGCCGCCATGGCACAAAGCACCGTAACCGTGTATGGCATTGTTGATGGCGGCGTCAACCATGTCACCGGCCTACGAAGCGGAGCGATCACCCACATTGCCAGCGGCATCATGGAAGGTTCACGCTTCGGCCTGCGCGGCACCGAAGACATCGGCGGCGGCTACAAGGCCATTTTTACGCTTGAGAACCGTTTTGAAGTCGACACGGGAGCCATGTCGAACTCAGCAGCCTCGGGGACTCAAATGCCCGATCGCATGTCTACCGCCGCAGGACTTGGCTTGAGCACGCTCCCTATTCCGGCGGCCTCGACGGCCGCGCTGATCAGTGCCGTGAATGCATCCATCGGAAGCACGATTGGTGTGAACCTGCCTGGCACCGGAACCAGCCGGCTGTTTGACCGCCAGGCATTCGTGGGCCTGATTACGCCGGTCGGCGCGTTCACATTTGGCCGCCAGTACACACCTGGATACCTGGTAGGCGCCACCTTTGACGCCTCCCAGACCCAGTCCAGCCTGGCAGCCGGCCAGATTGCCAGCTTCCCGCCGGCTTTCGACATTCGTCTGAGCAACACGCTGCAGTACGGCATCCAGACGGGTGGCCTCACCGCAGCGCTGATGTATGGCGCCGGTGAAGCGGCTACCGCAACCGTTGGCAACTCCGCCAGCCGTTTCTTCGGCGGCATGGTCATCTATAAAGGCACCGGATTCTCCGTCGGTTATGGCCACAACCAGCGCAACAACGAGCTCGGCCAAAAGTCGCTGGAAAACAATGTTCTGGGTGCGACGGTCGACGTGGGCCCCGGCACCCTGTACGGCCAGTACGCCACGATCAAGGATGAGAACCCGAGCGGTCTCTCCACCATCGGCGCAACCGTTACCACCGCTAGCGGCAGCGCGCTTGTAGGTGCAGCCTTTCAATCCGCCTACAACAATGCCTTCAGGCAGGACGCCAACCTGGCGCACATCGGTTACCGCATGACCAGCGGCCCACACACATGGGTTGTGGCGTACAACCGCCTTGATGACAAGCGCCCAGCAGATGCCGACACCAGCTCCTACGGCGTGACTTACACCTACGCGCTGTCCAAGCGCACCAACCTGAATGCCGTTCTGACCCGCTTCGACAACAAGGGTTCGGGCCAGGCAGCCCCCGGTGGCAACGGTTTCCTCGGCGGCGTGACGTCTTCTGCAGGCGTTGGCTCCACCAACATCGCCCTGGGTATTCGTCACACGTTCTAAAGATCAAGGTTGCGTCCGGATCTCGATCCGGCCTCCTTTTTCAAAAAGCCCCCGCATGGGGGCTTTTTTGTGGCCGTTTCCATTCCACCGGACGAGGGATAACATGGAACCATCCCGCCTCAAGAAATCGTCCCAAAAGAACCGAAGCACCATGACCACCGCACTCGATACCGCGCTCAATGCCGCCGACGGCGCCCTGCGCACGCTTTTTGCCGCCCCGCGCGCCAGCCGTACCTGTCCCACCGTGCCTGGTGAAAAAACCGAGCTTGCCGCGCAGGACAAGGTGCGTTCAGGCGCGCTGATGCGCGTCAACCATGTGGGTGAGGTCTGTGCGCAGGCCCTGTACGCCGCGCAGGCCCTGGGTACCCGCGACCCGGCCCTGCGAGAGCACTTCCTGCAGGCCAGCCGCGAAGAGGGTGACCATCTCGCCTGGACAAAAACCCGGCTCGACGAACTCGGCGCCCGGCCTTCCCTCCTCAATCCACTCTGGTACGCCGGCGCCTTCGGCCTGGGCCTGGTCGCCAGCCGGCTCGGTGACCGCCTGAGCCTGGGTTTTGTCGTGGAGACGGAGCGCCAGGTTGAGGCCCACCTGGCAAGCCACCTGGAGCGCCTGCCGGCCGGCGACCACGAGTCGCGCGCCATCGTGGCCCAAATGAAAGACGATGAAGCGCTGCATGCACGCGAGGCCGAGCAGGCCGGCGCGCTGCAATTGCCCGAGCCGGTCAAGGCCCTGATGCGCTCTGCGGCACGCGTCATGACGACAACGGCGCACTACATCTGAAAGATTCCGCTGAAGCGCAAGCTGATGCAGGTCCAGCAGCTATAAATTTGATAGCTACTTGCGCCCGACCACAAAGGGCTTGCGGCCAAAATCATCTCAAGCCTCTATGACCTCAAAGCTGGTCGTGATCTCTGCTGTTTTCGCCAGCATGATGGTGGCCGAGCAGTATTTGTCGTGGCTCATGGCGACCGCACGTTCCACTGCGCTGGTGGCCAGGCCACGCCCTGTGACGACAAAATGCATGTGGATTTTGGTGAATACCTTGGGGTCGACAGGCGCCCTTTCAGCACTCAATTTGACCGAGCAGCCCCGAACATCCTGGCGGCCACGCTTGAGGATCAGCACCACGTCGTAGGCTGTACAGCCACCGGTGCCGGCCAGCAAGGTTTCCATGGGCCGGGGTGCCAGGTTGGCGCCGCCGTTTTCCGGTTTGTCGGCATCGGGCGCGCCGTCCATCACCAGGGTATGGCCGCTGCCGGTCTCAGCCAGAAAGCTCATGCCGGAGCGCGATCCTGTGACCGCCGTCGGGCCCGTCCAACTCACCGTGCATTCCATGAATCTCTCTCCTCATGCATAAAATTTATGATTAAACCGTGAAAAATGTCGAATTTACGCCACAAGATATTGTGCAGCGCAACATCGGCCCGCTATACTGAAATCATCGCATCAAGATCAGTTGTCCGGCAACTCAGGGTCTTTTTGCACCGGTTGTCTCCTCCACCTCCTCTAAGGGTGGATTTACAGGCCCAGACTGCAAAGTCTGGGCCTTTTTTCTTGCCCACTATGATGTCAGGCTGCGAGAAAAACATGCCAACCCACACCAAACAAGCCACGCGCCCTGCTCCCAAAGTTGCCAAAGCCACCAAAGCTTCCGGGAAATCTTCCGGCAAAACGTCGAGGCCCGCACTGAAACCAGCCGACTACCTGAAAAAGATCTTGACGGCACGGGTCTATGACGTGGCGGTGGAATCCAATCTGGAGCCCGCGAAAAACCTGAGCCTGCGCCTGAAAAACACCGTGCTGCTCAAACGCGAAGACCAGCAGCCGGTGTTCAGCTTCAAGCTGCGCGGCGCCTACAACAAGATGGCTCACCTGAGCCCCGAGCAGCTCAAAAAAGGCGTGATTTGCGCCTCGGCCGGCAACCATGCGCAGGGTGTAGCCATGAGCGCGCAAAAGCTCGGCAGCCGCGCGGTGATCGTCATGCCGACAACCACGCCGCAAATCAAGATTGATGGCGTTCAAGGCTGGGGCGGCGAAGTGGTGCTGCACGGTGACAGCTATTCGGATGCCTACGCCCACTCGGTGAAGCTGCAAAAAGAGCAGGGCCTGACTTTCGTGCATCCGTTCGACGATCCGGACGTCATTGCCGGCCAGGGCACGATTGCAATGGAAATCCTGCGTCAGCTGCAAACCCTGGGCTCGCGTCGACTGGACGCCGTGTTCGTGTCGATTGGCGGCGGGAGCCTGATTTCTGGCGTGGCCAACTACATCAAGGCGGTGCGTCCCGAGATCAAGGTGATCGGCGTGCAGATGAACGACTCGGACGCGATGATTCAGTCGGTGGCGGCGAAAAAACGCGTCACGCTGACCGACGTGGGCCTGTTTTCGGACGGCACGGCAGTGAAGCTGGTGGGCGAGGAAACCTTTCGCATCAGCCGCGAGCTGGTTGATGAGTTCATCACTGTCGATACCGATGCGGTATGCGCCGCTGTCAAGGATGTATTTGTCGATACCCGTAGCATTGTCGAGCCTGCCGGCGCGCTGGCTGTGGCCGCCATCAAGCAGTATGTAGCCCAAAACAAGACCCGGGGTGAAACCTACGCCGCGATTTTGTCCGGCGCCAATATGAACTTCGATCGCCTGCGCTTTATTGCCGAGCGGGCCGAGGTCGGCGAGGAGCGCGAAGCGCTATTCGCCGTGACGATTCCCGAAGAGCGCGGCAGCTTCCGGCACTTTTGCGAACTGATCGGCGAGCTGCCCGGCGGGCCGCGCAGCGTGACCGAGTTCAACTACCGCATCAACGACGACGCCAAGGCCCATGTCTTCGTGGGCCTGACCACTTCGGCCAAGGGCGAGAGCAGCAAGATCGCCGCGAACTTCTCGCGCCACGGCTTCAAGACACTGGACCTTACGCACGACGAGCTCGCCAAGGAACACATCCGCCACATGGTGGGCGGGCACAGTGCGTTGTCCAAAGACGAGCGCCTGCTGCGCTTCATCTTCCCGGAGCGGCCGGGCGCGCTGATGAAGTTCCTCTCCAGCATGCGGCCGGGCTGGAACATCAGCCTCTTTCACTACCGCAACCAGGGCGCCGACTACGGCCGCATCCTGGTCGGCCTGCAGGTGCCCAAGGCCGACAACAAGGCCTTCAAGGATTTTCTGGACACGCTGGGCTACCCTCACGTCGAGGAAACCGCCAACCCTGTCTACCGGCTGTTCTTGCAGAGCTGACCGCAAAGCTGACCGTAGAGCCGACAAGCCCATCCGCCATGAGCCCACAGGCCGCACCCCCGCCAACACCCGCCCAGGCCGACACCTCGGTGTGCCCCCGCTGCGGCGCCGGCCTGCGCTGCGGCATGGCGGCAGGAGACGCTGAATGCTGGTGCGTGCAACTGCCGCACATCATGCCCGTGCCCTCTGAACGAACTCCCCAACCGGAAGGCAGTGCGCTGTCGTGCTTCTGCCCCGCCTGCCTTAAACAAATCACCGATGAACGCATCCGACTTTCCGCCCCTTCTCCTGCCCGCGATTGAGCCGACTGCCGACCTCACGCTGGAGGCCAGGCTACGGCACAAGATCGACCACAAAACCAAGCCACTGGGCGCGCTCGGCCTGCTCGAAAGTGTGGCACTGCAGCTGGGCCTGATCCAGCAAAGCGAGAACATCACGCTGCAAGCTCCCCAAATGGTGGTCTTCGCGGCCGACCACGGCATCGCCGCCGAAGGCGTTTCGGCTTTTCCACAAGCGGTTACGGTGCAAATGGTCGGCAACATGCTGGCCGGCGGCGCCGCCATCAACGTCTTCGCGCGCCAGCACGGCTTTGCCCTGCACGTGGTGGATGCCGGCGTGGCCGCGGACTTGCCCGCGCACCCGCAGCTGCTGCAGCGCAAGATCGCCCACGGCACCCAAAACATCTGCAGCGGGCCTGCAATGTCACACCTGCAAACCCTCGCCGCGCTCACGGCGGGCATGGACATCCTGCAAGCGCTACCCGGCAATGTGGTGGCGTTTGGCGAAATGGGCATTGCCAACACCTCGCCTGCCGCCCTGTTGCTGGCACGTCTTGCCGTCATCAGCATCGACGACGCCACGGGGCGCGGCACCGGCCTGGATGACCAGCAGCTGCAACGCAAACGCGCCGTGCTGGCGCGCGCGCTGGCCCGTCACCCCGACGCAACGCAGCCCCTGGATGCATTGGCCGCCCTGGGGGGCTTTGAAATCGCCATGATGGCCGGCGCCATGCTCCAGGCCGCCAGCGAGCGCCGCGTGGTACTGGTCGACGGCTTCATCGCAGGGGCGGCAGCACTGGTGGCCCGCTCGCTCGCTCCCGCGGTGCAGGGCTACATGGTGTTTTGCCACCGTTCCGACGAGCACGGCCATCGCCTGCTGTTGGCGCACCTGAAAGCCCAACCGCTGCTGGACCTGGGCCTGCGCCTCGGCGAAGGCACGGGCGCGCTGCTGGCCTGGCCGCTGGTGCAATCGGCGGCCGGCTTTCTCAATGAAATGGCGAGCTTTGACTCTGCCGGTGTGAGCGGGCGGGAAGACGCATAAACCACCATGGGCCTCGCATGACATCCATCACCCTGTTTGTCCGCGAGTTCCTGCTCGCCGTCCAGTTCTTCACGCGCATCCCTATCACAGGGCGGCTGGCCGCCTGGGTGGGCTACAGCCCCGAGTTGTTGCGCGCCAGTGCCGGCCACTTCCCTGGGGTCGGCATTCTGGTGGGCCTGTTTGCCGCCGCCGTGTACGCGCTGTTTCATGCGGTGTTACCCGACACCACGTTCTCGCCGCTGGTGGCCGCGGCGTTTTCCACTGCCGCCACCGCGCTGCTGACGGGCGGCTTCCACGAAGACGGCCTTGCCGATGTAGCCGACGGCCTGGGCGGCAGTCACGACAAAGGCCGTGCGCTCGAAATCATGAAAGACTCGCGCGTGGGTGCCTTTGGCGCCATGGCGCTGGTGCTCGCCCTGCTGAGCAAGGTCGCGCTGCTGGCCATCCTCGGCTCGGTCGAAGGCGCGCCCGCCGGCTGGGGTGACTGGGAGGAAGCCCCCTTTGGCAGCTGGTATGTCTGCGCCGCGCTGTGCACGGGCCACATCATGTCGCGCGGCCTGCCGCTGCTGCTGATTTACCTGCTGCCGCACGTGGGCGACACCGCCCAGTCCAAATCCAAGCCGCTGGCGGACCAGATCTCCCCCGGCAGCCTGCTGGTGGGTTTTTCCTGGTGCCTCGCCGCGCTGGCACTGGCCACCTTCGTGCTCGACGTCATGAACCTCATCGTCGCCTGCAGCTTTTCCGTGCTCGCACTGCTGTGGATGGGCCGCCTCTTCAAACGCCGGCTGCAGGGTTTTACCGGCGACTGCCTGGGCGCCACCCAGCAGGTTTGCGAAATCGCTTTTTACCTGGGCCTGGCCATCAGTCTATGAAATGGCCCCCACGCTTCCCCACTTCGTGTGGGTCGCTGCCCCCCGAGGGGGCCGCTGCGCCTGCGGCCCGGCAAAGCCGGTTCCGCGGCCCTGGCTGGTATTCGCAGCACAACCCCAGGCCGGTCTTTGAATGAAACTTTGGCTGGTCCGCCACGCAAAGCCCCTGATTGACGCCGGCGTTTGCTACGGCCGGCAGGATGTGGCGGCCGACGCCGACGCAACCGCCGAATGCGCCCGAACGCTGGCAGAGATGCTCCCTCTTGCCACCCGTGTCATCAGCTCCCCGCTACAAAGATGTGAGCACCTTGCGCTCGTCCTGAGCGGCTTGCGGGCCGATTTGACCTATAAAACCGACCCACGATTGCAGGAAATGGACTTCGGCAACTGGGAAGGCCGCAGCTGGCAGCACATTGCACCGGCCGAGCTGCAAGCCTGGACCGATGGCTTTGCCCAACATGCCGTGGGCGGCAGCGGCGAGAGCACTATGCAAGTCATGGCGCGTGTGGCCGCGGCCTTTGACGAGTTGCAGGGCGAGGTTGATACCTTGTGGGTCACGCATGCAGGCGTCATCCGCGCCGCGGAACTGATTGCACGTGGCCAGCGTCAGATCACAAGGGCAGACGAGTGGCCGATCAACGCACCCAGCTATGGACAATGGTGCAAACTGGAGCTTGTATGAACACCCCCGTCGGATGCTCGCTGCGCGTAGCACCTTCCCCCCTTGCAGGGGGCGATGCCTGTGGCCTGGCAAAGCCAGTTCCACGGCATCTGCTTGCATCGCGCCGTAGCTCGGCGATCAACGCCGGGAAGCCATCCCGAAAAACACACTGACAACAACAAGGCATCAAACAATGGCAGCAACTCTGGATGGTCAGCTCGTGGTGGCGATCTCGTCACGCGCGCTGTTTGACTTTGAAGAAGAAAACCAGGTTTTCGAAACCGGCATGACGGCCGAGCCCGTGCCCGGTGCAAAAAAAGACGCGGCTTACATGAAGCTGCAACTCGAGCGCCTGGATGTTCCGGCCAAGCCCGGCGTAGCATTTTCGCTGGTCAAAAAACTGCTGGCCTTCAACGAGGTACCCGAAAGCGCCGGGGAAGCGGCCAGTCCCACTGCACCCACCCAGCGCGTCGAAGTCGTGATCCTCTCGCGCAACGACCCCGTCTCCGGCATGCGGGTTTTTCGCTCGGCCCAACATTACGGCCTCAAGATAGAACGCGGCACCTTCAACCGCGGCGAGGCGCCCTGGCGCTACCTCAAGCCCCTGCACGCCAATCTTTTCCTGTCCGCCCATCTGAGCGATGTACGTGACGCCCTGCTGGCAGGCGTGCCGGCCGCGCAGGTGTATCCGCATTCGGTGCGCGCCAGCGATGCACACCCCAACGAAGTGCGCATCGCCTTCGACGGTGACGCGGTGCTGTTTTCGGACGAAGCCGAGCGCGTCTTCCAGGCACAGGGCCTGTCAGCCTTCCAGCAGCACGAACGCGACAAGGCCACACAGCCGCTGCTGGCCGGCCCGTTCAAGCCCCTGCTCGAAGCACTGCACCGCCTGCAGCAGGTCGGCACCTCGCACATGCGCATACGCACCGCCCTGGTCACCGCCCGCAGCGCGCCCGCGCATGAACGCGCCATCCGCACGCTGATGGACTGGAACATCGAGGTCGATGAAGCCATGTTCCTGGGGGGTCTCGCCAAAGGCGAATTCCTGCGCGAATTCGAGCCCGACTTTTTCTTCGACGACCAGACCGGTCACGTGCACTCCGCCTCGCAGCATGTGCCCTCGGGCCACGTGGCCAGCGGTGTTTCCAACCAGCTTTCCTGAGCCGCGAAAGGGCTTTCATGAATCCGTCCAGTCTTTTCGCAAAATTTGCCGCATTCAGTCTTTTTGCCAGGCGGATAGCCGCACTGGCCGCCCCTTACTTCCGGTCCGAAGAAAAATGGAAGGCACGCGGCCTTCTCGTGGCCATCGTGCTGCTCAACCTCGGCACGGTTTACATGGCAGTGCAGTTCAACGACTGGTACCGCGTGTTTTATGACGCACTTGAAAAACGCGACCAGATCGTCTTCTGGCAGCAGATGGGCCGATTCAGCTATCTGGCCTTTGGCGCGATCATCATCGCCGTCTACAAGTTCTACCTGACACAGTTGCTGCAAATGCGCTGGCGCGCGTGGATGACACGCGACTACCTGCGCCGCTGGCTGTCGCACCACGCCTTCTACAAGATGGAGCTCGCGCGTTATTCGGCGACAACCGACATCAACGCCAGCCCGGACAACCCGGACCAGCGGATTCAGGAAGACGTGCAGTCTTTCACCACCTCCACGATCACACTGAGCATGGGCCTGCTCAATGCGGTCGTGACGCTGGTCAGTTTTGTCGGCCTTCTCTGGGTTCAGTCGGGTCCGCTGGACTTCACCCTGGGCGGAAGCAGCTATTTCATCCCGGGTTACATGGTCTGGGCCGCGGTGGCCTATTGCCTGGTCGGCAGCGTGCTGGCGCATTACATCGGTCGGCCACTGATCAAACTCAACTTCTTGCAGCAGCGCTACGAAGCCAATTTTCGCCACCACATGGTACGGGCGCGTGAATACAGCGAATCCATTGCGCTGGACCATGGCGAGGCGGTGGAGCGCAGCCAGCTCGATGGTCGTTTCACGACGGTGCTGGCGAACTACCTGAACCTGATACGCGCCAACAAAAAACTCATCTGGTTCCAGAGCTTCTTCGGCCAGGCTGCCTTGATTTTTCCGTTCCTTGTTGCGGCACCTCGCTTCTTCGGCGGAGCAATCCAGCTTGGCCAGCTGATTCAGATTTCCTCGACCTTCGGCAAGGTTCAGGACTCACTCAGCTGGTTTGTGGATAACTACGACAATCTCGCCAGCTGGCGCGCGACAACAGATCGCCTGACAAGCTTCGAAGACAGCATGATTGCGCAGGCAAAAGACAACGTCGGCCTGGTCACCAGTGCGTCCACATCGCTCACGTCGAGCGACCTCAATCTGGCCCTGCCGACCGGAACCGTTCTCCTGACAGGCGTCGAACTGCATGCCGACGCCGGCGATCACATTCTGCTCAGAGGCCCTTCCGGCAGCGGAAAGTCCACCCTTTTTCGCGCTTTGGCAGGCATCTGGCCGTTTGCCACCGGCCGTATCGCCCGACCTGAAAACGCCATGTTCATCCCGCAGCGTCCGTATTTCCCGAACGGCTCCTTGCGCGATGCACTGGCTTACCCCGAACTGGCGGCAGGCTACACCGACGACACACTGAAGCAAGCCCTCAATGAAGCCCTGCTGCCCGACCTGGCCGCACGGCTGGACGAAGAAGACGCCTGGAGTCAAAAGCTTTCTGGCGGTGAGCAACAGCGCCTCTCCATCGCTCGGGTATTGCTGAAGAAACCCAAATGGATTTTTGCGGACGAAGCCACCAGCGCGCTCGATGAGGCAGCTGAAAAAACGCTGTATGAACGTTTGCTGGCGCTCGTCAAAACATCGGGAGGCGCGATCATCTCGATCGCCCACCGCCCCAACGTGGCAGCCTTTCACAACAAGACCTGGGCTTTCGAAAAGCTGCCCGAAGGCTCACCCGCGCTGTTCACGCTGAACCAGCGTGCCGCACAGGAAGCGCCCTGAATGCCCGAGGAAGCTTCAAGAACCCCCGAGCCGGTAACGGCTGAATCCCTCTCCGCCTGGGCGCCCATCAAGCGCCCGGTGTTCCGCATGCTGTGGAGCACCTGGCTGGTCGCCAACATCTGCATGTGGATGAACGATGTGGCGGCCGCATGGATGATGACCTCCATGACCACCTCGCCCCTCTGGGTGGCGCTGGTGCAGTCGGCTTCCACACTGCCGGTTTTCTTGCTCGGGCTGCCCAGCGGCGCACTGGCCGACATCCTGGACAGGCGCCGCTACTTCATCATGACGCAGTTCTGGGTGGCGGTGGTGGCCACGCTGCTGTGCATCGCCGTGATTTCCGATGTCATGACGCCGCCGCTGCTGCTGGCGCTGACCTTTGCCAACGGCGTGGGCCTGGCCATGCGCTGGCCGGTGTTTGCCGCCATCGTGCCCGAGCTGGTTCCCCGCGTGCAGTTGCCCGCCGCGCTGGCGCTCAACGGTGTTTCGATGAACGCGTCGCGCATCGTCGGCCCACTCGTTGCCGGCGCTTTGATTGCCGGCGCCGGCACCGAATACGTGTTCGTACTCAACGCCGTGCTGTCGGTCATTTCGGGCTTTGTCATCATGCGCTGGCGGCGCGACCACGCGCCCAGCCCGCTGGGGCGCGAGCGCCTGGTCAGCGCCATGCGCGTCGGCCTGCAGTTTGTGAGCCAGTCGGCGCGCCTGCGTGCGGTGCTGCTGCGCGTGGCCATTTTCTTTTTTCACTCCACCGCCCTGCTGGCTTTGCTGCCGCTGGTGGCGCGCGGCCTGCACGGCGGTGACGCCGGCACCTTCACGCTGCTGCTGGCCTCCATGGGCACAGGCGCCATCATCGCGGCGCTGAACCTGGCGCGGCTGCGCCAGATGATGCCGCGCGACGTGCTCGTAATGCGATCGACACTCCTGCAGACGGCATCCACCGCCGCCATGGCTTTCGCGCCCAATGTGTATGTGGCCGTTCCGGCCATGCTGCTCAACGGCATGGCCTGGATAACCTGCGCCAATTCGCTCAGCGTGTCGGCCCAGCTGTCATTGCCCGACTGGGTGCGCGCGCGCGGCATGTCGATGTACCAGATGGCCATCATGGGCGCCAGCGCAGCGGGTGCGGCGCTCTGGGGCCACGTGGCAGGCCTCACCAGCGTATCCACCGGCCTGCTGATGGCTGCCGCCAGCGGCTCGATCGTGATGATGGTGGCGCAGTACCTCGTGTCGGACCTCAGCATTGAAGAAGACCTGACGCCGTCGCGCCAGTTCAAGGCGCCAGTGGCTGAAGAGCCACCTGGTGCAGGCCGCGTGGTGGTGAGGATTCACTACCAGATAGACATGGCGCGCGCCGACGATTTTCGCGCGCTGATGCAGGAAAGCCGCCGCAGCCGCCTGCGCCAGGGCGCGCTGGAATGGGAACTGCTGCGCGACGTCAACAAACCCGGCCACTACATCGAGCAGATCATTGACGAGTCATGGACCGAGCACCTGCGCCGCTTTGACCGCGTGACGGCCAGCGACGTGGCGCTGCGCGAACGCAAACTCGGATTTCACCTGGGCGAAGAACCCCCGCTTGTCACCCGCAGCATCGTCGAGAGTTAGGCCCCCACGGTCGCTCACTTCGTGTAGCTCCCTGCCCCCCGAGAGGGCCGCCCGCCCGTGGCCCGGCAAAGCCGGTTCCACGGCTCATGCTGGCTTAAGAGTTCATTGGGCGCGACCAGTGGGGGCCGCGGAACCGGCTTTGCCGGACCGCAGGCGCCGCCCCCTCGAGGGGGGAACAGGCTACACGGAGTGAGCCTGGACGGGGGTGGTTTTATAGCCCGCATAGCCCCGCGCCCGCAATTCGCAGGCCGGGCACGTCCCGCACCCATAGCCCCAGGCATGCCGGTGCACGCGATCGCCGAGGTAGCAGGTGTGGGTGTGTTCCACGATCAGGTTGACCAGCGCTTCGCCGCCGTTGGGCTCGCCGGATTTTTCACCGATGTCATGCGCCAGCCGCCAGGTGTCGGCCTTGTCGATCCACATCAACGGCGTCTCGATCAGGAAGCGTTTGTCCATGCCCAGCGACAACGCCAGCTGCATGGCTTTCATGGTGTCGTCGCGGCAATCGGGGTAGCCCGAAAAGTCGGTTTCGCAAACGCCGGTGACCAGCACCTGCAAATCTCGCCGGTAGGCCAGCGCGGCCGCCAGCGTGAGGAACAGCAGGTTGCGCCCCGGCACAAAAGTGTTGGGCAGGCCCGAGCTTTCCATCTTGAAAGCGACGTCACGTGTCAATGAGGTGTCGCTGACCTGCCCGAGCACCGCGAGATCCAGCAGGTGGTCTTCACCAATCTTGTGGGCCCACTGTGGAAACTGCTGTTTGATTTCGCGCAGCACATTGAGCCGCGCCTCCAGCTCCACCTTGTGGCGCTGGCCGTAGTCAAACGCCACCGTCTCGACACGTTCGTATTTCGACAGCGCCTGCGCCAGGCAGGTGGTGGAATCCTGCCCGCCGGAAAACAGCACCAATGCAGAGGTATGCATCCGCCCTCTCCTTCTTTACAGCAGCTTGCGCTTGGCCAGGCTTTTCATCAACGCCGAAATGCCGAAGGTCCACGGCGCGGCCTCGTCGGAGGTGGTGACGCGGTTGACCAGGCTGCCCAGCTGCGGCGTGGCCACCGTCACCACATCACCCACCACGTGGGTAAAGCCCTGGCCGGGGCCATGGCGGTCTTGCGTGGGCGCAAACATGGTGCCCAGGAAGAGCATGAAACCGTCAGGGTACTGGTGGTTGGGGCCAATGGCCTGCGCCACCAGGTCCAGTGGGTCGCGGCTGATTTTCTTCAGCGAGCTACCGCCCTTCATCACAAAGCCCTCAGGTCCCGTCACGGTGATGCTCAGGTCGCTGCTGCGTACATGGTCGATGGTGAAGCGCTCGTCGAGCAGGCGGATGAAGGGGCCGATCGCGCACGAGGCGTTGTTGTCTTTGGCTTTGCCCAGCAGCAATGCGCTGCGGCCTTCGAAGTCGCGCAGGTTCACGTCGTTGCCCAGCGCCGCACCCACCGTCTCGCCACGCGAGTTCACGGCCAGCACGACTTCAGGCTCGGGGTTGTTCCAGTCGCTGCCCGGATGTATGCCCACTTCGGCGCCCGTGCCGACCGCGCTCATCGGCTGGCTCTTGGTAAAGATTTCCGCGTCGGGGCCAATGCCCACTTCCAGGTACTGCGACCACATGCCTTTTGCGATCAATACGTCTTTGAGTTGGGCGGCTTCGGGTGAGCCGGGCTTGATCTTGCCCAGGTTCTCGCCGATCACGGCGATCACCGCCTTGCGCGCCTCGTCAGCCTTGCTGGCGTCGCCGCCGGCCTGTTCTTCAATCACGCGCTCGAGCATCGATTCGACAAACGTCACGCCCGAGGCTTTCAGTGCCTGCAGGTCGCATGGCGCCAGCAGCCAGGGCAGCTTGGTGTCATGTGCATCCTCAGCGGAATTGGCCAGCACTTCGGCCGTGCCCGCCAGTCGCGGCAGCTTCGCCGCAGCGGCCCGCACAACCCTGGCGACACCCGGCAATTCCAGCAGCTGGCTGGCGGTTGGCGCAACGCTGGAAAGGTCGTACACACCGTCGGGTGTGACCAAGGCCAGCACCGGGCCAGTGCCTTCTATCCAGACACGCCCCACCAGCAAGGCATCAGCGGCGTCAACAGGCAGGGTGGAAGCAGGGCTCAGGGAGTTTTTCATGATGTTGGAAGGGAAGAACAGGAAGGGCAGCACACAAAAGCGTATGAAGCTGTCAATAGTACAAGGAAGTACGAAAAGCCCAGGCGCCCCGCTGAGGGTTGAGGAAAAGCGCACGCACACGTCTCGGCCCCAAGCGTGCGCCGCTACACTAAAACGCACCCGCTTGCGGAACACTGCCTTCATGCCACCCGGGAGGCAGCCAAACCTTCACACCCCTGATTTTTAAGCGAAATATGCCTCTATCCCCCGAAAAACTTGCGCAAGCAGCTATCGAATTAATAGCAAGGCGAACCACGGGAAAGGCGGGCCCACGCTTGCCCGACAGCTGCCGTCCTGTCGACCTGGAAGACGGCTGGCAGGTGCAGCAGGAAGTCACCCGCCGGCTGGGCCAGCCGGTGGCCGGCTGGAAGGCTTCACCGCCCAGCCCCGGCAAGCTGGTGGCCGCCCCCATCTACCAGCCCGCCCTCAACCGTGCCGCGATCTGCGCCGTCCCCTTTCCCTTGGGTGCCACCGCCGTAGTGGTTGAACCAGAGCTGGCTTTTGTGCTGGCCAAAGACCTGCCCCCGCGCGCACAGCCCTACACCGAGGCCGAGGTGGATGCAGCCATTGGTTCCGTCCATGCTGCACTGGAAATCTGCGCCAGCCGCTACACCGACCACAGCAGCCTGCCTTTTCCCGAACTGCTGGCCGACGGCATCGTCAACAACGGCCTGTGGCTGGGGCCAGAACTGTGCGGGCCCGATGTGGCGGCATTTGAATTGACCTGGCAAGTCGCCGGGGAGCCCGCGCAAACCGCCGAAGCGACACACCCGAACGGCGACCCACGCACGCCGCTGTACTGGCTGGCCAATTTCCTGCGCGAACGCGGCATCGGCCTGCTGGCGGGCCAGGCGGTGATCACCGGCTCCTATGCCGGTGTACTGACGTTGCCCCTCGGAAAGCGCACGCAGTTTGACTACGCGGGCCTGGCCCGGTTTGAGGTGGAATTTCGCGGCGCGTAACCTGAAGTAAATAGGTCAGAAAAGGGACGGAAATGGCCAGGCGCCTCAGCCCGGCTTGCTAAGCTGTGCGCCTCGATTCTCCAATCCCGCCAACAACGACGGAGCCGCCATGCAAGTCCTTCACCACCAACAATTCGCCCAACTCCACCAGGCGCCCCACGGCGTTTTGCTGCTGCCTAATGCCTGGGACGCTGCCAGTGCCAAAATCTTTGAAGCTTCCGGTGCCAAAGCCGTGGCCACCAGCAGCGCGTCTCTGGCCTGGGCCTGCGGCTATGCCGACGGCGGCGCCTTGCCGCCCGACGAGTTGCTCGATGCCGTCGCCCGCATCACCCGTGTCTTGAGCCTGCCGCTGACCGTCGACATGGAAGACGGCTACAGCGAGAGCCCCGCCGAGGTAGGCCGCCTGGCCGCCGAGCTGGTCGCCGTGGGTGCGGCGGGCATCAACCTCGAAGACGGCAGCGGCGCCCCAGCCCTGCTGGCCGACAAGATCAAGGCCATACGCAGCACACTCAAAGGCGCACCGCTGTTTATCAATGCCCGTACCGATGTTTACCTGCGCAAGCTGAAAGTCGAAGGCACACCGGCGCAGGCCAGCATCGCCCGCCTCAAGCTGTACCAGCAAGCCGGGGCGGACAGCGCCTTTGTACCCGGCCTCACGGCGTTGCCGGAGGTCAAGGAAATCTGCGCGGCTGTCAGCCTGCCGCTGAACCTGATGGCCATGCCCGGGCTGCCGGCCATTGCCGAGCTGCAAGCCGCCGGCGTGCGGCGCGTCAGCGTAGGGCCGGCGCCTTTCCAGGTGGCTTATGAACACGCCCGAACCAGCGTCGAGGCCTTGCTGAAACAGGACCTGTCTCCGCTGCTCGGCCCCAAGCTGGACTATTCGGCGATGAACACCTTGTTGAACACGCCACGCTAGAGCGCACAGGCGCTTGCCCGCTATCGCCTGTATTCCTTTGGGGATCAGGCGATTTTTCATTTATTTCATCTTTTTTTGAAGGCAGGCGTCACAACGCGTCACAAACGGCAAAGCTGAATCGTCAATACGGTGTGACACCCAACTTTTCAACTTGTTTTTAAAGGAAACACCATGACTGCCGCTACCGCTACCTCCGCCAACACTGCCCCCGTCCGTATCGATCTCGCGATTCCTGATGTCTACCCCGCCCTGCTCAAGGTCAGTCAAACCATTGGCGCCCAGGGCCTGGACAAAAAACTGCACCACCTGATTCACCTGCGCGCCTCGCAAATCAACGGCTGCGCTTTCTGCGTCAAGATGCACCTGCGGGAAGCCCGTGAAGACGGCGAAACCCAGGACAGGCTGGACCGCCTCGTCGTCTGGGCGCATGTCAACGACTTCAGTGAAGCCGAGAAAGCCGCACTGGCCTGGACGGAAGCCCTGACCACGCTCGACCACAAGACCGACTACGCCAGCCTGCGCGGCCGCCTGCGTCAATCGTTCAGTGACAAAGAGATTGGCGCTCTGACCGCTACCATCGGCATGATCAATCTCTGGAACCGCATTCAGGTCTCGGCACACTAAGGTTTACGCATCATGGCCAGCATCGACCCCACCGCCGTATTTGAAGAAAGGCGCAGGCACCTGTTTGGCCTGGCCTACCGCATCCTCGGTTCGCGGGCCGATGCCGAAGACGCCGTGCAGGACGTCTTCATCAAATGGCTGGCGGCCGACCACGCGAGCATCGCGACACCGGCCGCCTGGCTCACCGCCATCTGCACGCGCCACTGCATCGACATGCTGCGCGACGCGCAGCGCAGCCGGGTCGACTATGTCGGCACCTGGTTGCCTGAACCCATCCATACCCAGACCGAAGACACACCCGAAACACACGCCCTGCTGGCCTCGTCGCTGAGCATGGCTTTCTTGCTGCTGCTCGAACGCCTCACGCCCAAAGAGCGCGCTGCCTACCTGCTGCATGAGATTTTTGAGACCCCCTATGCCGAAGTGGCCGAGATGCTGGACATGGAGGAAGCCGCCTGCCGCAAGCTGGTCTCGCGCGCCAGCACCAGCATCTCCCAGGGCAAGGTACGGCACGTGACGCCGCCCAAGGTGCAGGACGACCTGCTCACCGCTTTCCGCGAAGCCATCACCGCTGGCAGTACAGAATCACTCGCCAGCCTGCTCTCGGACGACATCGCACTGAGCACCGACAGCGGCGGCAAGGTCAGCTCGGTTGAAGGCATCTTCCAGGGCAAGGGCAGCGTGCTCACCCTGCTGACGACGCAGCTGGCCCGCTACTGGGCCCACTACGAATGGGTACCCTGCGAGATCAACGGTGGCCGCGCCATCCAGCTGCGGACGAGCACCGGCGAGATCGCCGCCGCCATCACCTTTGCCTATAACGACGAAGGCAAGGCCAACAACATCTTCATCATGCGCAACCCGGACAAGCTTGACGGGCTGGCCTTCGGACCCGAGGCGCTGGAATGAACAACACCTCAAGCAACACATCAGGCATCGCTCCCACAGGCTGGATCGCCCTGCTGACCGGCGTCAATGCCATCCGCACGCTGGCGCTGGTCGGCGGCGTCGCACTACATGCCATCAACCTCTACATCGGCACCACCATCCTGCCATCCGTCGTACGCGACATTGGCGGGCTGGAGTTCTACGCCTGGAACACCGCCCTCTTCGTGGTGGCTTCCATCATCAGCGCCGCCATGGCGACGCAGGTGCTGGGCAAGCTCGGGCCGCGCTTTGCCTATGTGCTCGGCGCCGCGATCTTTGCCGTGGGCTCGCTCGCCTGTGCGCTGGCGCTTTCCATGCCCGTCATGCTGGCCGGGCGTGTGGTGCAGGGCTTTGGCGGTGGCCTGCTGCTGGCCCTGCCCTACGCCATGATTCGCCTGCTGTATGACGAGGCCTTGTGGTCCCGCGCCATCGGCCTGCTGTCGGGTATGTGGGGCGTGGCCACACTGGTGGGGCCCGCCATAGGGGGCGTGTTTGCCCAGATGGATGCCTGGCGCTGGGCGTTTGGCGCGCTCATTCCGGCGGCGGTTCTGTTCACCGTGCTCGCCGTCTGCGTGATTCCACGGCACAACTCCATCAGCAGCCCGCCGACATCCGTACCGTGGATGCAGTTGCTCCTGCTGGCCGGCGCGGTCTTCGCCGTTTCTGCTGGCAGCGTCAGCACACAAGTCATGTGGAATGCGGCCGGTGTAGGTGCAGCGGTTGCGCTCAGCGCGTTGCTGGTCATCGTCGACAAGCACGCCGCCAACCGCCTGTTGCCGCAGGATGCGTTTCGCCCCGGGGCGCTGGGCGCCCTTTACCTCGCGATGGGGCTGCTGGGCATGACGGTCACCAGCACCGAGATTTTTTCACCCTTGTTCTTTCAGGTCCTGCATGCCCAGACACCGCTGGTATCAGGCTATCTCGCCGCCATCATGTCGGCGGGCTGGACCCTGGGCTCACTCATCAGCTCCAGCGCCACCGGCAGCCGGGCCAGGCTGGCCATCCGCGTTGCACCAGTGCTGGCACTGGCGGGCCTGGTGGGCATGGCTGTGCTGATGCCCGCACCCAGTAATGGCGGCTGGCCCGTGCTGGCGCCAATCTGCGCCGCCATGGTGGCCGTGGGTTTTGCCGTCGGCATCGCCTGGCCGCACCTGAGCACGCGTGTGCTGCAGATTGCGCCGCCCGGCGAAGAAGACCTGGCTGCCTCTTCCATCATGACAGTGGAGCTGTTTGCCACCGCCATGGGTGCGGCCCTGGCCGGCATGGTCGCCAACCTCGGGGGCCTCACCAGCCCCGGTGGTGTACCCGGAACGGCGGGCGCAGCGCAATGGCTGTTCGTCGTGTTCGCCCTGGCACCCGCGCTGTGCCTGCTGACTTCACGGCAAACGGCGAAGCCAGACCCGCCTGCCCTCAGGCAGACAGCCAACAGCGCCGCATAAGGTGTGAGGCGTGAAAAAGCCGGCGCACCCGCAAAGGATGCACCGGCTTTACACCGAGATTGGCGTCTTGCTTACTTCCGCGAACGCAGCGCGTCAACGCTCCATGCACCACCGCCGGCAGCAGCAAAGAACAAAAACACAAAGCAGAACAACACGGCCGACTCGCCACCATTCAGCATGGGCGACAACACAAAGCCCTTGGTCGCATGGCCCATGAAATAGGCAAATGCCAGCAGGCCCGACAGCACAAACGCCACAGGGCGCGTGAACAAGCCCACAAGCAGCAGCGCACCACCAAAGAGCTCAAGAATCCCGGCAAAGCCGATCAGCGACAACACCTGCAGCCCGTCGAAATAAGCCACGTGGGGAAAGCCCAGCAGCTTGGCCGTGCCATGCTGAATAAGCAAATAAGCAGAAACAATGCGCAGGACTGAAAGCGCGCGTGAAGTCAGTTGGTCGTTTTGGGCAAAGGCCATGAGGTTCCCTCCGTTAAAAAGATGTCTGACAGGCCTGTAGCGAAAAAGTTCAGCGCCGCTGCGCAAGTTTCTGCCGGGGCCTGGGGCCACCCGATGCGGAGCTGGCGACGCTCGCCAAACTTTTCTCGGCCAGCAGTTGAACCAGATGCTGCCGGATCACCGCGGTGATGTGCTCGCGCTTGCCCTGCTCCAGCATGCCGATCAGCCGTGTCGGTGGCCGGCCCGGCAGCGGCAGCACACGCAGAAGCGCATCGTTGGCCCAGTCGGCGTTCTTGACATGCGGCACGATGGTGACACCGACGTTCTGTCGCACCAGGTCGATGATGGCCGAGAGCGAGCTGAGCTCCAGAAAGTCCTGCGGCACCAGGCCCAGCTTGCGCAAGGTCTGCTCTATGCGGATGCCGCTTTGCGTGCGCCGGTCAAAGCGCAGGAAGGGTTGCTCACGCAGCAGCTTTTTGAAGTCGCTGCCCGGCGACGCTACCTGGGAACTCGCGACCACCGTCAGCGGCTCGGTGTACAGCGGCGTCCAGCGCATGCCCTTTCGCTCCTGCGGCGAGTCGTCGACGAAGACCGCCGCATCGAGCTCACCGCTCCTGACACTGCGCGCCAGGCCGCTGGACTCCTGCATGACCAGCCGCACATTGAGACGCGGATAGAGCGGCTTCATCCTGACGACGGTGTTTGAGAGCAGCCCCATCGCCGTGACGATGGAGCCCACCGTCACGGTGCCGGCGATCTCTCCCTCGCCGTCCAGGCCTTCGCGCATCTGGTCGTAGTACCCGACAATTTTTTCCGCATGCGCAACCAGCGCGCGGCCTGCGTCCGAAAGCACCACGCCGCGCCCCGAACGCTCGAACAGCACGGTCTTGAGCTCGGTCTCCAGCGCGCGCATCTGCAGCCCGACTGCAGCCTGTGTCAGCGCGACGCGATCGGACGCCGCGGCGAACGAGCCGCCCTGCGCGACAACCAGGAAGGTCTTCAAAAACCGGATCGTGCTCATTCGCGCACCGCCCCAATACAAAAGAATAACTTTAGCATCTCAAAACATAATATAGATATATTTTTCAAACCGGATGGAGAACAATCCGGCTTAACAGGGTTGTGTGACGGACACATGTCTCCCGCCGCAACGGCGCATCTCCCTCGAAACGCGCGGCTTTTTCGGGCTTCTTCCGCAGCAGCCCGGCCGCTTGTCTGGCTTGTTTTTTGGGGCGATGATTTATGTCTGATGCACTCCTGGCGAATACCGGCACGGCTTCACCACTCTCATTTGGTGAGAAACGGGCGGCAGCCATTTACGACCTGGGCCACAGCACGATTTTTGCGTCGCGCACTGACCCGCGCTTTTCCTATTGCACTTATGCCCCGCCGCACCTGGGTGAGTCAAAGCAGCCCATGCAGCTCGTGGTCGTGGTGCACGGCACCGGCCGCGCCTTCACCGAATACCGCGACGCCTTCGCCGCATTCGCCAAGTGGAATGACTGCATCGTGTTGTGCCCGCTGTTCCCGGCCGGCCCGCAGGGCGACGGCAACCGCGACGGTTTCAAGCACCTGCGCGAAGCCGACATCCGCTACGACCAGATCCTGCTCAGCATGGTCGACGAAGTAGCCGTCAAGTTCGGTTGCGACTTTTCAAAGTTCGCGCTCTTCGGTTACTCCGGCGGCGGCCAGTTCGTCAACCGCTTCGGCCTGCTGCATCCCGAGCGCCTCTGGGCGCTTTCCATAGGCGCGCCAGGCTCGGTGACTCTCATCGACAACCAGCAAGACTGGTGGGTCGGTGTGCGCGACTTCGAAAAGCGTTTCGGCAAACCGCTGAACCTTGCGGCCCTCAAAGCCCTGCCGGTGCACATGGTGGCCGGCAAGGCTGACATGGAGACCTGGGAGATTACCCACCGCGAAGGCGGCAAGTTCTACATGGCCGGCGCCAACGACGCGGGGCGCACGCGCCCGGAGCGGCTGGAGACCTTGCGCCAGTCCTTTGTGCAGGCCGGCGTCAACGTCACGCTGGACCTGATCGACAACGTTCCCCACGACGGCCTGGCCTGCGTCGACACGGTGCAGGACTTCCTCGCGACCGTGCTGCGCGACGTCCGGAAAAAAGCGGCGGGCCGGGCCCAGTGATGTCACGCCAACCTCAAACCTGAAGACTGACCATGCTGCGTTTTACGCTGTCCCGTCTTTTCATGGCCATACCGACGCTGCTGATCGTCGCGGTGGCGGTCTTTGTGCTGATCCGGCTCATCCCCGGCGACCCGGCGCAGCTGCTGTTGGGTGACCTCGCCGACCCGGTGCGCCTGGCCGACCTGCGCGCCCAGCTCGGGCTCGATAAGAGTTGGCCGGTGCAGTTCGGCATCTGGGGCCGGCACGTGCTGGGCGGCGACCTGGGCGTTTCCATCAACACCGGCGAACCCGTGCTGCACCTGGTGTTGAGCCGCTTCCTGGTCAGCGCGCAGATTGTGCTCATTGCCGTGCTCTTCGCCACCCTGGTCGCGGTGCCCGCCGGCATGATCGCCGCGTGGAAGCAAAACCGCCTGCCCGACCTGATGCTGGTCGGCACCGCCACCCTGCTGGTATCCATCCCTACCTTCTGGCTGGGCCTGTTGCTTCTGCTCTTCTTCGGCCTGAAGCTCGAATGGCTGCCCGTGGTCGGCTATGTCTCGATCATGAACGACTGGAAGTCGGGCCTGCTGTACCTGCTGATGCCCATCCTCACGCTGTTCCTGCATGAGATCGGCGTGCTGATCCGCATGGCCAGGGCCAGCACGCTGGAAGTGCTGCGGCTGGACTACATCACGCATGCGCGCGCCAAGGGTCTGTCAGAGCGTGCTGTGCTGGTGCACCACGCCTTTCGCAACTCCTTCGGCCCGACCTGGACTTTGATCGGCCTGGTGCTGGGCAACCTGCTGGGCGGCGTGGCGGTTGTTGAAACCGTGTTCACGATTCCCGGCCTGGGCCGCCTGCTGGTTGACGCGATCTTCGCGCGCGACTACCCGGTGATCCAGGGCTGTCTGCTGCTGGTCGCCGTGATCTACGTGGTAACCAACCTGGTCATCGACCTCTGCTATCCGATCTTCGACCCCAGGGTGTTGGCCGAATGAAAAAATTTCTCACCCCTCAGGCCCTGATCGGCCTCTTCATCGTGGGCCTCATCCTCGTGGCGGCCGTACTGGCCTTCTTCTGGACGCCGCACGAGCCGCTCAAGATCAACTTCCTGGCACGCCTCAAACCACCCAGCGCCACCTATTGGCTGGGCACCGACGAGTTCGGCCGCGACGAGCTCTCGCGCCTCATGGCCGGGGCCTCCAACAGCGTCTGGATCAGTTTTCTCACGGTGCTGCTCTCTATCACCGCAGGCACTGCCATCGGCGTGCTGACGGGCTTTGTGCGCGGCTGGACCGACCGCATCATCATGGCCTTTGTCAACGCCCTGCTGGCCTTCCCCGGCCTGCTGCTGGCGCTGGCATTGCTGGCTGTCTTCGGCGCCAACAAGTACGGCATCATCCTCGCGCTGGGCCTGGCGTACACGCCCTCCGTCACCCGCATCGTGCGCGGCACGGTGATGTCGCTGCGCGAAAAGGAATTCATCGAATCCTCGCGCGTGCTCGGCAACTCGGAGCTCTACACCATGTACCGCCACGTGCTGCCCAACTGCGTGGCGCCGCTCACCGTGTTAGCCACCTCGATGTTCGGCTGGGTCATCCTGGCGGAGAGTTCGCTGTCCTTCCTGGGCCTGGGCGTGCCGCCGCCGGCGCCCACCTGGGGCAATATGCTGGCCGCCGCCCGGCCCTTCATGGCGCAGGCGACTTACCTTTCCATCTTCCCCGGCCTGTGCATTGCGCTCACGCTGCTGGGCATCAACTTCCTGGGCGACGCGGTGCGCGACCTGCTGGATCCGCGCATGAGGGGCATCGAATGAACCACCTTGTTGATGTCTCGGGCCTCAGCCTTTCCATCGGCAAGGGCGGCCGCGAAATCGTGCGCAATGTGTCCTTCACCGTCGCGCCCGGCGAGATCGTCGGCATCGTCGGTGAATCCGGCAGTGGCAAGACCCAGGCGGCGCGCGCCATCATGGGCCTCACGCCGCCGCCACTGGTGCGCAGCGCGGGTCGCATTTTGTTTGAAGGCGAAGACATGGCGGCGGCCGGCGATGCGCGTTTGCGACAGCTGCGCGGCGCGCGCATCGGCATGGTGTTCCAGGAGCCCATGACCTCGCTCAACCCTTCGATGACGATCGGCCGGCAGCTTGACGAAGGCCTGGCGCTGCACCGGCCCGAGCTCTCGCCGGCCGCGCGCCGCGACAAGGCTTTGGCCATGCTCGCGCGCGTCGGCATCACCGACCCGCAGGCCGCGCTCGCCGCATGGCCACATGAATTCTCAGGCGGCATGCGCCAGCGCATGATGCTGGCCTCTGTGATGCTGCTGGAGCCCGCACTGCTGATCGCCGACGAGCCGACCACTGCCCTGGACGCGCTGGTGCAGCGCGATGTGCTCGAGCTGATGGTCGGCCTCACACGCGAACACAATACGGCCGTGCTGCTGATCAGCCACGACCTGCCCATGGTGGCGCGCTACACCCAGCGCATGATCGTCATGCAGCAGGGCGAGGTCGTCGAAGCCGGCGACACCGCCGCCTTGCTGGCAGGCCCCAGGCAGGACTACACACGCAAGCTGCTCGAGGCCATCCCGCGCCGGCAAGCCGCGCGCACAATTGCCGACGACCAACCCGTCATCGAAGTGCGCAAGCTCGTATTCGATTACCCCGGCAAGCGGCGCCTCTTTGCCAAGTCCGCTGCCAAGCGCGTGCTGCACGGCATAGACCTGGTGGTGCGCCCGCGCGAGATCGTCGCGGTGGTGGGCGGCTCCGGTTCGGGAAAAACCACGTTGGGCCGTGCGATTGCGGGCTTGCTCAAGCCGACCGAAGGCGACATCCGTTTTCGCGGGCGTTCGATCGCGCGCAGCGATGCGGGCTGGCTGGACTACCGGCTCAATTGCCAGATGGTTTTCCAGGACCCGTATTCATCACTCAACCCGCGCATGAGCATTGGCCAGCTGGTCGGTGAAGGGCTGCGACTGGTTCCTGGCCTCTCTTCAGCCGAGCGGAAAACGCGCGTAGCGAAGATGCTTGATGAGGTTGGTTTGGAGCCCCGGCATGCGCAACGTTACGCGCACGAACTCTCGGGCGGCCAGCGCCAACGCGTGGCGATTGCCCGCGCGTTGATACGTGAGCCGGCCTTTGTGATTGCCGACGAGCCGGTGTCCGCACTCGACGTGACCGTACGCGCCCAGGTGCTGGCGCTGCTGGCCGAGCTGCAGGAACGCCACGGCTTTGCCTGCCTCTTCATCAGCCACGACCTGGGCGTGGTCGAACAGGTGGCCGACCGTGTGATCGTGATGCAGGCCGGCCAGATCATTGAGCAAGGCAGCCGCGACGAGGTGTTCGACAACCCGCAACATGCCTACACACGCAAGCTGCTCTCCGCGATTCCTGCGCTCACGCCCACCGGCCAGGGCGGCATGCAACTCAAGTGGCGTTTTGACGAACCCGATGCGCCGGCGGGCGCCTTGAATCTCATCAACCCGATAACCCCCATTCCAGTCTGATCTTTAAGGAGCTTTTGATGCTTTCCCTTCGATTGAAATTTCTGGCCGCTGCCGTGCTGGCGGCTTGTACCGCCGCCCAGGCCCAGACGGCGCAAATCGTGGTCGCGCAGCCGGCAGACATCCGCTCGACCAACCCCGGTGTCAACCGCGACAACACCACCGACGGCGTGGTGCTCAACATCGTCGAAGGCCTGGTTGCCTATCACGAGAACGGCACCGTCGGCCCGCTGCTGGCGCGCTCCATCGTCACCAGCCCCGACGGCCTGACCTATATCTTCAAGTTGCGCACCAACGTGAAGTTTCACAACGGCGAGTCCATGACTTCGGCCGATGTGCTGTGGAGCTGGAAGCGTTATATGGACCCCAAGACCGACTGGCGCTGCCTCAGCGAATTTGACGGCCGCTCCGGTGTCAAGGTCACCTCGGTCACCGCGCCTGACGCACAAACCGTGGTCATGCAGCTGGACAAACCCTCGGCCGTCTTCCTCGACAACCTGGCCCGCACCGACTGCGGCATGACAGCCATCCTCCACAAAAAATCCGTCAAGGAAGACGGCAGCTGGGACAAACCCATCGGCACCGGCCCCTTCAAGTTTGAAGAGTGGAAGCGCGGCGAGTACGTCACGCTCAGCGCCTTTGCCGACTACCAGTCGCCCCCCGGCACCAAGCCAGACGGTTACCTCGGCCTCAAGAAACCGCTGGTCGAGCAGGTCAAATTTTTAACCGTGCCCGACATGTCGACCTCCAAGGCCGGCCTGCAGTCCGGCGCCATCGATGCCGGCCAGATCACCTCGTCCGACGTGCAGGAGCTCAAGGCGAATAAAAACCTGAGCGTGGTCGCCGCTGTGGATGCGGGCAAAAACACGCTGCTGATGCAGACCAATGACCCGCTTCTTAAAGACGAGCGCATCCGCCAGGCCATCGCGCTGTCGCTCGACATGAACCAGCTCGTCGCGGCCGCGTCCGAAGGCCTGGCCCGCGTCAACAACTCGGCCATCCAGGACAGCTCGGCCTTCTACACCGCAGCGCAGAAAAAAGGCTATCGCCACGACCCGGCCAAGGCCAAACAGCTGCTGAAGGAAGCCGGCTACAAGGGCCAGCCTATCGTGATTCAGGCCAACAAGCGCGCCCATGTGCCGAGCTTCTCGGTGGCGGTGATGAGCCAGGCCATGATGCAGGCCGTCGGCATCAACGCGCAGATCGAAGTGCTCGAATGGGCCACCCAGCTGGACCGCTACAACAGCGGCAACTACCAGATGAGCTCCTTCACCTATTCGTCGCGCCTGGACCCGGCCCTGAGCTATGAGCAGTTCTCGGGCAACAAGGCCAAGCAGCCGCGCAAGGTGTGGGACGACCCGGCCGCGCAAAAGTTGATCGACCAGAGCTTCGCCGAAGCCGATCCGAAGAAGCGCCAGGCATTGTTTGACCAGCTGCACGCGTTGATGATCGCCAAGACGCCGCTGCTCATCCTCTACAACGTGACCGATTCGTGGGCCGTGCGCAAGCGCGTGAACGGGTTCACGGTGTGGGAAGGCAAGCCGCTGCTCTGGAATACGAAGCTGGCCGCCAGGTAAGTCTTTTCAGCTTCCCTCTTGGTCGCCTCGCGCGCAGGCCGCGCGCAAGGCATGGACAGGCACGCCTCGCGGCGGTCGTCATCTCTCTTCACGCAACTTCTTACGGCAGCCCAGCATGGCAAACATCGAACAATTCCCCTTTATCTCCGTCTCCGGCAGCCCGCATGAACGCGGCCTGCAGTACGGGCGGCAGGCCGCTGACCGGGTACGCGGCAGCGCGCGCCTGTACGGCCAGACGCTGGTCAACCTGGGCTACAGCGAACAGGCACGCGCGCGCTTGATCGACTTCTTCGCCAAGGAAATCGGCAACTTCGCACCCCACTACATCGACGAGATGCGCGGCATTGCCGAGGGCGCGGGCATGGACTTCCAGGACATCGTGATGATCAATGCCCGCACCGAGGTGCTGGCCAAGGCCCGCGCCGAGAAGGTCAATGCCGCCGACCAGGAACCCGGCGACGGCTGCACGGGCGCCCTCATCCTGCCCGAGCGTTCGGCCAACGGCAACCTGCTGCACGGCCAGAACTGGGACTGGCGCGCCGAATGCGTCGAGACCTCCGTCGTGCTGCGCGTGCGCAACGACAACGGTCCCGACTTTTTGACCTTTGTCGAAGCCGGCGGGCTGGCCCGCAGCGGCTTCAACAGCGCTGGTGTGTCGATCACCGCCAACTACCTCGAATCAGACCGCGACTTCAAGCAGCTGGGTGTGCCTTTATCGCTGATCCGGCGCAAGGTGCTGGAACAAGAGATTTTTTCGCTGGCCATGAAGGCCGTGGCCGCAACACCCAAGTCCTGCTCCAACAACATCATGCTGGGCATGTCGCAGGGCTTCGGTATCGATTTTGAATGCACCACCAACGAATCGTTTCCGATTTATCCCGGCACCGACAACCTGATCGTGCACGCCAACCACTGGATGAGCCCGGTAGCGCTCAGCAAGCTGGTGGACATGGGCATTTCCCAATCACCCGACAGCCACTACCGCGACTGGCGCGTGCGAAAACTCCTGAACGCACAGGAAAAACTCGGTCGGCAGGAACTGAAGAACGCTTTCTTCGACAACTTCGGCCTGCCCTACTCCGTCTGCCGCCCGCCCCGCATCGGCAGCCACGACAACCTGTCGGCCACAGTCGCCATGGTCATCATGGAACCCGCAGTGGGTGAAATGGAAGTGGCGCCCTTGCCGGCCCTGAACAAGGTGTTCACCTGCTACAGCCTGACGGAAGAGCCCAGGATTTCTGCCTGAGCGCATCGCGCAGCCCCTTTGCAGGATTGCTGCTGCCAACGGATCGAGGCACTGCGCCGCCGGGGTCAAGGCTTTGGTTCGCTTGACAACCTGTCGGCAAAGTAAGGCAAAAGAAATAGGAGGAGGCGCCAGGCGTGCTTCCTGACCTCGACGCGGCGGCGGTAGTGATGGCAGTGGTGGTAGTGGCGGCAACTGACTCCCCACCAAGCCTGTTTCCTACAGTGCAATCGGCCCTGCTCCGGGATGCTGGCGGTTTACTTCGCCACTCCCCACTCCATCTTTAAGGACAAAGGCAGAAGCCATGGAAAGCCCCACCGATGCACTCACCATCTCCCGGCGAGGTATCCTGATCGCTAGCGCCGCTTCAGCGGCTGTGACCACTATGCCATCAGACGCCACTGCAGCCCCCTCTTCACCGCTCGCCGCACCCGGCTCCGTCCCTCAGGGGCGCGTGACCATCGAGGTCAACGGCGCGGCCCACACCCTGAACCTGGACACGCGCACCACGCTGCTCGATGCCTTGCGCGAGCACCTGCACCTCACCGGCACAAAAAAGGGCTGCGACCACGGCCAATGCGGCGCCTGCACCGTGCTGCTCGACGGGCAGCGCATCAATTCCTGCCTGACGCTGGCCGTGATGCATGAGGGCAGCAAGGTGACCACCATCGAAGGGCTGGGAACCTTGCAGCGCATGCACCCGTTGCAGACAGCCTTCGTCAAGCATGACGGCTATCAGTGCGGTTACTGCACGCCGGGCCAGATCTGCTCTGCCGTCGGCGCACTCGACGAGCTGCGCCGGGGCGTCCCCAGCCACGTCAGCGCGGACATCACCGCGCGGCCGCTGCTCTCACCCGACGAGCTTCGGGAGCGCATGAGCGGCAACATCTGCCGCTGCGGCGCCTACTCCAACATCGTTGAAGCCATCACTGAAGTGGCGGGGGCGCAGGCATGAAACCCTTCACTTATGAACGCGCCACCTCACCGGCACAAGCCGCAGCGGCGGTGGCCCGCAACCCGACGGCAAAATTCATCGCAGGCGGCACCAACCTGCTGGATTTGATGAAGCTGCAGATCGAAGCGCCTGCGCACCTGGTCGACGTGAACGGCCTGGCGCTGGACAAGATTGAGGCAACGCCCGAGGGCGGCCTGCGTGTGGGCGCGATGGTTCGCAACACCGCGCTCGCCTCAGACGAGCGCGTGCGGCGCGACTACGGCGTACTGTCACGGGCCTTGCTCGCCGGTGCCTCGGGCCAGCTGCGCAACAAGGCGACCACCGCCGGCAACCTGCTGCAGCGCACACGTTGCCCCTACTTTTACGACACCGACCAGCCCTGCAACAAGCGCCAGCCGGGCAGCGGCTGCAGCGCCATCGGGGGCGTGAACCGCCAACACGGCATCATCGGCACCAGCCAGGCCTGTATCGCCACCCACCCGAGTGATATGGCCGTTGCCATGCGGGTGCTCGACGCATCGGTAGAAACCGTGCGGGCCGACGGGCGTGCGCGCGTCATTCCGATTGCTGACTTTCACCGGCTGCCAGGCGAAACGCCGCACATCGAAACCACGCTGGAGCCCGGTGAGCTGATCACCGCTGTGACGCTGCCGCGCCCGGCCGGCGGCGTGCACATCTACCGCAAGGTGCGTGACCGTGCCTCCTACGCCTTCGCGCTTGTTTCCGTGGCTGCCATCGTGCAGCGTGATGGCTCCGGCAAGGTCGCCCTGGGCGGCGTGGCGCACAAGCCCTGGCGCGTTGAAGCCGCAGAGGCTGCCATGCCGCAAGGTGCGCGGGCTCTTGCGGCCGGCGTGCTGGCCGGTGCAACGCCGACACATGACAACGCCTTCAAATTGCCACTGGTAGAGCGAACCATCGCCGCCGTGCTGGCCCAGGCGAGGAGCGCATCGTGAAATTCGACACCCCTGCCACCACCAACCCCATTGACCAGCTCAAGGTCATCGGCAAGCCCACCGACCGCATAGACGGCCCGCTCAAAACCACCGGCACCGCACCCTACGCCTACGAGCGCCACGACGCCGCACCGGACGCGGCCTACGGCTACGTCGCAGGCGCCGGCATCGCCAAGGGCCGCATCGCGTCGATGGATTTGCGCGCGGCCCGCACCGCGCCGGGCGTGCTGGCCATCATTACCGCAGAGAACGCCGGCAAGCTCACCAAGGGCAGCTTCAACACCGCCAGGCTGCTGGGCGGGCCGGAGATTGACCACTACCACCAGGCCGTGGCGCTGGTGGTGGCCAACACCTTCGAACAGGCTCGCGCCGCCGCGCAACTGGTACGCATCGTCTATGAGAGCACGCCGGGCAAGTTCAACCTGGCAACAGAAAAAGACGGCGCGCCGCTGGCCAAGGCGTCTGATTTTTCGGGAGAACCTGAGACCAAGGTGGGCGATTTCGCGGGCGCCTTTGCCGCGGCGCCTGTGCAGCTGGACGCCACCTACACCACGCCCGACCAGTCCCACGCGATGATGGAGCCGCACGCCACCACCGCCGCGTGGACGGGCGACAAGCTCACGGTATGGACAGCCAACCAGATGATCGACTGGGGCGTGGGCGATCTGGCCAAGACGCTGGGTATCCCCAAAGCCAACGTCAGACTGGTGTCGCCCTTTATCGGCGGGGGTTTCGGCGGCAAGCTTTTCCTGCGTGCCGATGTGTTGCTGGCCGCGCTGGGGGCGCGCGCGGTGCGGCGGCCGGTCAAGGTCGCGCTGCAGCGGCCGCTGATGATGAACAACACCACCCACCGGCCGGCCACCATCCAGCGCATACGCCTGGGGGCGGGGCGCGACGGCAAGCTCACTTCTATCGGTCATGAGGGCTGGTCAGGCGACCTGCCCGGCGGCGGGCCCGAGACCGCGGTGAACCAGACGCGCCTGCTCTACGCCGGCGCCAACCGGATGACCGCCACACGGCTGGCCGTGCTGGACCTGCCCGAGGGCAATGCGATGCGTGCACCGGGCGAGGCGCCCGGCTTGATGGCGCTCGAGATCGCGATGGATGAAATGGCGGAAAAGCTGGGCTTGGACCCGGTGGAGTTCCGCGTCCTCAACGACACGCAGGTAGACCCTGAAAAACCCGAGCGCGCTTACTCCCAGCGCCAGCTGATTCAATGCCTGAGAACCGGCGCGCAGACCTTCGGCTGGAACCGGCGCGTGGCCAAACCGGGCCAGCTGCGTGAAGGGCGCTGGCTGGTGGGCCTGGGTGTCGCCTCGGCTTTTCGCAACAACCTGACGATGCCGTCTGGTGCGCGCGTGCGGCTGGACAACACCGGCCTCGTCACGGTTGAAACGGACATGACGGATATCGGCACCGGCACCTACACCGTCATTGCGCAGACCGCCGCTGAAGTCATGGGCGTGCCGCTGCAAAAGGTGTTTGTGCGGCTGGGCGACTCCGCCTTTCCCGTGTCGGCCGGCTCCGGCGGGCAATGGGGCGCCAACAGCTCCACGTCGGGCGTGTACGCCGCCTGCATGAAGCTGCGCGAAGCCGTCGCCCAAAAACTGGGAATGACCCAGGGCGACATCACGTTTGCCGACGGCATGGTCAGCGCGGGTGGCCGCTCTGTGCCGCTGGCTGAAGCTGCCGGCGCCCAGGGCCTCGTCGCCGAAGACACCATCGAGTTCGGCGACCTGGGCAAAAAACTCCAGCAGTCGACCTTCGGCGCGCACTTTGTGGAAGTGGGCGTCGACATCTACACCGGCGAAATTCGTGTGCGGCGCATGCTGGCCGTCTGCGCCGCGGGCCGCATCCTCAACCCCAAGAGCGCGCGCAGCCAGGTGATAGGCGCGATGACCATGGGAGTTGGCGCGGCGCTGATGGAAGAACTCGCTGTCGACAAGCGTCACGGGTTTTTCGTGAACCACGACCTGGCGGGCTACGAGGTGCCGGTGCATGCCGACATTCCGCACCAGGATGTGATCTTCCTGGAAGAGACCGACCCAACCTCATCGCCCATGAAAGCCAAGGGCGTGGGTGAACTCGGCATCTGCGGCGTCGGCGCGGCAGTGGCCAATGCGGTCTACAACGCCACCGGCGCGCGGGTGCGCCACTACCCGATCACACTGGACAAAGTGCTGGACAGCCTGCCGGCGCTGGTGTGAGCGCCGGCGCGCCTTATCACGCCGGCGGCGGGTGTGGAAAACACCTTAAAAATGCCTGTTTCAGGCATAAAAAGTGCCTGGAACCTAATCAGGACGGGCGCAAGTAGCTCCTGATTTAATAGCGCCCCTGCTCAACCCTGAACCCCCTTGCGGAGGCCCGCCGGCGAGCGGAACGGCGGCCCGCCGCACCGCTGGAACAAGTCCTACACAGCAGCGTGTTCGCGCGCACTAGGATTGGTTTTACCTGTGAATCCGTTCCGTACTGACGGTGCCATGTCAACCCGCCCTTTTCGCCTCGCCACACGGCTGATCCTGGCGTCAGCCCTGGCTGCTGCCTGCCTGGGCACCGTTGCGCAGGACAAACCCGCAGGCACACTGCCGCAAGTCACCATCGCCGCCAAGGCAAACCGCGACCCCGTCGAAAAGTCCTACCGCAAGATGGTCCGCGGCATGGATCTTTTCGAGAAGCAGCGTGCTGCCATGGCGCCCAATGCGTCGCTGCGCTTCAAGCTGTTGCCGCGCAAGCGCGAAACGGAGATGGACCGCATCGAGATGGAGGTCATCGGGACGACGGTGGCGTTTGGCGTGGCGGTGGCGCCGGACCATACCTTTACGCTGGAGCGCAATCCCAAAGCGTTTGACGAGAACGCGCAAGTGATTCCGAACCGGAAGGCGCAGACCATGACGTGGCGCACGGAGATACGCACGCCGGGCCTGCCGCCCAACACGCGTCGGCTGGGTGACTTGCGGCTGGAATGCCAGGTGGGCATGGAGGCGGGGCTGGTGTCGAACACCACCAATGTGATCGGCCGGCTGGCTCGGGTGATTCTGGATACGCCGGCCTATTGCGACAGGAAGGCGCCGCTTTATCTTTTCTTTGCGGACCGGCCTTTGTTCAGCGTGGCCATGATGAACGGCGCGCGGCGGGAGATTCTTTCCATCGATAAGCTGTACGCCGCCGCCAGCGACGACCCCAACCTGAACGGCGACCTGCCGTATTGCGACTGCGAGGTGCTGGTAGACCGCACTTACGTGCTGCCGCTGGGCGACCGAAGCTGGCCGGACGACACGCTGGTGGAGTTTGAGTACATGGACGGGCCGTGATGAAAACCTTGCCCCGTCAAACGCTGCGGCATGCCGGTGCGATGCTGCTTGCCTGCCTCTGGCTGGCCGGTTGCGCGGGCCCGGGGGGATTGTTCGGCTCGCAAGAGGCGCCACCGCCTTTTCGCGACCCGGCCATGACGATGGAAAGCGCGCAGGGCGCCATCGTGGCCGGGCAGTCCACCAAGGCCGACGTGGCGGCAACGCTGGGCGACGCCGCCGCGTCGGTGAAGTTCGACAGCGGATTCGAGGTGTGGGTCTACCGGAAAAAGACTTCGCAACCCACAGCGGCCAACCCGGAGCTGGTGATTCTGTTCACGCCTGCCGGCATCGTCAAAAAGACGCGGATTCGCCCGGCTTACCTGGCGCAGGAAGAGCGCAGGGATTGACGGCTTAAGTTACTCAGGACCAGGTTCGCCACCTCAGACCGGAATGACGGTCGTCTCGAACACTTCCTTGAGGCACACAAAGGTGCGCACCTGCCGCACGCCGGGCAGGGCCACGAGCTGGGCGGTGTGCATCTCGTTGAACGAGTCGATGCTTTTGATGCGCAGCTTCACAAAATAATCAAACTCACCGGTCACCAGTTGCACCTCGAGGCAGCCCGTCAAACCGGCGGCGGCTTTTTCAAACGCGGCGAATGAGTCGGTGGTGGAGCGGTCGAGCACGACACCGATGATGACCAGGCCGTTGTAGCCCAGCGCACGCGGGTTGACCAGCACCACGGTCTTGCGGATCAGCCCCAGCTCCTTGAGCCTGGCCACCCGCCTGGAGCAGGCCGGTGCGCTGAGGTTGGTTTTTTCGGCCAGCTGCATGTTGGGCAATGAGGCGTCCTGCTGCAGCAGCTTCAGGAGCTTGCGGTCTACCCGGTCGAGTTCTTTTTCCATTGTGGAATTGTACAAATCTTGCATTAAATGGCAATTCAACAAAATAAATTGTGCATTTATCCAATTCAAAGATTTCTGGGTCGCTTTATTCGCTGAAGTATGCAATTCATTCCACAGACCCGGCGATACGATTTGACCCAGGACTGCACCCAACCATTCACCCACATGCCCTCCTTCTTTGCGGCCATTTCAGTCTACGCACCAGGGCTTCAACCGAGAAAAACTTCCATGCCTACCCCACTTCAATATCCGCTCCAGCTCCAGAAATTTGCAAAACACACGCTGACCTTCGGGCCCAGCCCGATACAGCCGCTCAAGCGCCTGAGCGCCCACCTGGGCGGCAAGGTCGAGCTGTTTGCCAAGCGCGAAGACTGCAACAGCGGCCTGGCGTTCGGCGGCAACAAGACGCGCAAGATGGAATACCTGATCCCCGAGGCGCTAGAGCAGGGCTGCGACACGCTGGTGTCGATCGGCGGCATCCAGTCCAACCAGACGCGCCAGGTCGCGGCGGTGGCGGCGCACCTGGGCATGAAGTGCGTGCTGGTGCAGGAGAACTGGGTCAACTACTCCGACGCGGTGTATGACCGCGTGGGCAATATCGAGATGTCGCGCATCATGGGCGCCGACGTGCGCCTGGACGCGGCCGGTTTTGACATCGGCATCCGCCCGAGCTGGGAGCAGGCGATGGAAGACGTGCGCAAAAAGGGCGGCAAGCCCTTCCCGATTCCGGCGGGCTGTTCAGAGCACCCGTATGGTGGGCTGGGGTTTGTCGGCTTTGCCGAAGAAGTGCGTGCGCAGGAGGCAGAGCTGGGCTTCAAGTTTGACTACATCGTGGTGTGCTCCGTTACCGGCAGCACGCAGGCCGGCATGGTGGTGGGCTTTGCGGCAGACGGCCGTGCCGACCGGGTGATCGGCATCGATGCGTCGGCCAAGCCGGCACAAACCCACGCGCAGATTGTGCGCATCGCACAGAACACCGCCAAGCTGGTGGAGCTGGGCCGCCCCATCACCGAAAAAGACGTTGTGCTCGACACCCGCTACGGCGGCCCCGAATACGGCCTGCCGTCCGAAGGCACGCTGGAGGCGATACGCCTGTGCGCCCGCCAGGAGGGCATGCTGACCGACCCGGTGTACGAAGGCAAGTCGATGCAGGGCATGATCGACATGGTCCGGCGCGGCGAGTTTCCGGCCGGCTCACGCGTGCTGTACGCGCACCTGGGCGGCGTGCCGGCGCTCAATGCCTACAGCTTCCTTTTCCGCAACGGTTGAACATGGAACGGCCTGCAGCACTGACCGTGGCGCTGGCAACCCGGCTGATGGAAGCCTTGTGCGCAGCGCCGCCTGACGCTAAGGCACCCGAGAGCGCCGGCATGCCCCTGCTGCGCGCGGCACTGAATGACCCGGCCATGCACACCGTGGTGCTGGCCATCAGCAAAAACGGACCGGCGGCCAGCCTGGTGCAGGTAATACGGCAGCCGGACACGCTGCATCAATGGGTGGAGCTGGCCTGCATCTGAACGCGACGTCAGCATTTTGCTATCAATTAAATAGCTGCTCGCGCATGACTCTATTGGGTTGCAGGCCTTTTTTACGCATCAAAAGCGGGCTCCAGGGCCTTTTTCCGCGGTCCAGCGCCTGCCTCCACACGCTAAAACCGCTTGAAAAAGGCCATTTTCAAGCATGAAAAGTGGTTGTATCCCAATAGGATCATGCGCAAGCAGCTATGGTTTTAATAGCATTCGTCGGCTAACGACCTCTAGATCCGGTCCTTCCAGCGCTGCATTTCCCATGAAGGCAGGCCCCGGAGGTCGCCGACCTTCGCGCTCTGGAATTCCCCGATGGCGGGTTTGGCACCCATCCGCTCGTAGGCCTGTTTGGCGAGCGGCGCGGTTTGCACGAACACACTTTTCACCTGCGCCCAGCTCAGGGGTTGCGGGATGATTTTTGCGCCTGCAATCATTTTGGACGTGGCGAACAAAGCCAGCGCGTCACCTTCGGTGGACCAGGACCAGCCGCGGCGGAACACGACTTCGTCGCGAACCACCCTGGCGCCATCTGCCGGCGACAGGCCCCAGTAGGACTTGACCAGCTGCGAGACGGCCTCCGGGTCGGCTTCGCTGAGAACGCTCACGGCCTCCTGCTGCGCCAGCAAAAAGGCCAGCACGAGGTTGGGGTGTTTTTCCACGATGTTGTTGTGGACGATGCGAAAGGAACGGTGCAGGTAATAGCCGTCTGGATAGAAAGGCGAATTCTTCACCGAGGGCAGCAGGATGCCGGCGCCCTTGCCGACTGGCCCGTCGTAATGCCCTTCGGTGTAGCCGTAGGAGTTCATCACAGCCACCGTGCCCGTGGCCTGCGCTTTCAGGAAGGCCGGGTACACGGCCAATGTGGCGTCCACGCCGCTGGGCACCTGCGCCGCTTCGGGCAAGGTGGGCAGATGCACCATGCGGATGCCGTGCGCGGCCGGGTCGGGGTTGCCAAGTTCATAGCGCAGGATTTGCGTGAACGCGTTGTACGGGTCAGCGCCCACCAGCGTGCCGACCGTCTTGCCCTTGAGGTCCTGCACGTTGCGGATGGGCGAGTCCTTGCGCGTGCACAGCAAAAAGCGCAGCCGCCCCTCTGCCACCGACACCAGGCTGAAAGGAAGCTTTGCCACGATGGCGCGCAGCGTCGGCGTGTTGCCCCACATGGCCATGTCGAGCTGGCCGGCCGCCAGGGCCTCGACTTGCGGGGCCGCAGCGGGATAGGCACGGTAGTCCACGGTGAGGTCGTAGCCAAATTCCGCCGCGTGTTTTTCGATCAGCTTTTTATTGATCAGGTACTGCGTGACCGGCGAGTTGCCCGCCGCCCACGGAACCCAGCCATAGGACATCGTGAACGGCTTGCCGGCCTGCGCGCGGGCAAGCTGTGCAACGCCCACCGTCGCTGCGCCGGCCAGGCCGGCGCCCTGGCGCAGCCAGTGCCTGCGCGTCAACATTGATCTGCCGGCCATAAAGACCTCTCTTTCACGTGAAGAACAGCCACGCGGACCCGACGGCGCAAACCTGCAGCTCACACGGCCGGCAGGCTCACGCCCTCGTGTTTCGCATGGTGTTCGTGGTCTATTCTTTCCACGAGCTCATACACCTCGCAGGGCTCATCCTTCGGGCCCAGCGGCACTGTGGCCACCAGCCTGAAACGGAAAAACCGCGCGGCCGCAAGCGCCACCGCACGGCTGGCGGCGATGTTCACGCCCAGCGCATTGGCCTGCCGCGCCAGCGCCCGGGCCCGGTCCAGCGGTGCGCCCACTGCGGTGAAGGTCAGGTGATCCCAGGTGCCAAAGTTGCCGACTGTGGCATTGCCGAAATCCAGGCCGAAGCGCGGTGGTTTTACCGGCACGTCCAGGCCTTCGGCCAGCGTCTTCATGGAGTCCACCGCGCGCAGGGCCGCCTCGCAGGCGTAGCCCGCCGGGTTGGACACATTGAGCGGCGTGTTCCACAGTGCGACGGCGGTGCAGCTTTCGTAGCGGTCCATCATGCCCTTGCCCTGCGCCACTTCCACCGCCAGGATCTGCAGGTAGTGGTCGGCATGCGGCGACCAGGTCATGGCCGTGGCGTGCTCCTCGTCCAGCGCGGCGCACAGCACGGCCAGCTCGCGTTGCTCGACGCCGGCCTGCGGCGTCAGGCGGTTGGCAATGAAATGCTGCACCAGTGGCCGCGGCACGTAGCGCGAAAAGCCCTGCAACGCGATGCGTGCCAGCGCCAGCGATTCCTGCAGCCGGCGCACCTCGGCGATGTCGCTGTCCTGGGGAATGTCGCTGTCGAATTCAAATTGCCGGATGTGCCTGGCCGAGCGCACCAGGTTTTTCAGGGGCCTGGCCAGCCGGTTGGCCATCCAGAACAGCATGGGCATCAGCAGCACCAGCCCGGCCACGCCTACCCCCAGCAACATCCAGCGCATACGCCGCACCTGCGCCAGTAGCAGGTTCTGGTCAGACACCAGGGCCACATAGGCCTTGCGGCTGAACACGCCCTCCATGGGCATCACCACTGCGGCAAAACGCTGGCCGTCTGCGCCTTCAACCGAATGAATCGGCGTATCTTTCAGAGAGGCCTGCGTCATCAGCGGCGGCAACGCGGCATACAGGGGGTCATCCAGCGCGGCGAGGCTCACGGGCCGGCCGGACGCCAGCAAACGGCGCAGACGGTCCGCATCGGACCAGCCCCAGACGCGGCCCTGCTCATCAAAGAGGATCAGCTCGGCATGGCTTTCCTGGCTGCGCGCACGCAGAAAATCCGAGAGGCCCGCGACCGTGAACGTTACCGCCGCGACGCCACCCTTCGGCCCGCTGAGCGGCCGTGACAACGCCATGCCGAACTCCGCCGGAAGCTGCAGCATGAAAGGGTCGGTGGCCTGGAAGGTGCCCAGGTTCAACTCGCTCACCCCCTCGTACCAGGGCCGGCTGCGGGGGTCATAGCGGTTGCCCCAGGGACGCCGCTCGCTGGCAATGGCGGTCATCTGCTGGTCGTAAAAAACCCATTCCTCCACCCGCTTTTCGTGTTCGTCGACCCGGATGATCTGCTCCGCATAGCGGGCTTCCGGCAATGATTTGGCCCAGGCCCGGTCGCGCTCGGTGCGCAGCACCATGCTTTGCAGGTAACTGCCGTCCGGGTAACCGAACACCAGCGAGGCGATCTGGGGATAGCGGTTTTGCATCGACATCTGCATGCGCTGCACTGAAATGTCGTTCTCGCCTTCGAGGCCGGCGTGCGGGTCATTGGTGGTGGCTTCCAGCCAGGCGCGGGCCGGCTCCTGAAAGCGCAGCAGCTGCTCCTGCGTGCGGCGGCCCAGTTGCTCCAGCTCGCGCTGCGCGCCGTCCAGCACGATGCGGCTTGCCGCCAGCTCGGCCAGTACCATGAGCGCCACAACAAGCACCGTACCCAGCGCGGCATAGGTCCAGAACAGGTGGGAGCGAATCGACCTGGCGTGAAAAGTCAGCGACTTCAACTTTTTCAAGCGTGTCCCCCTGCTGTGCTTGTTTGATCGCAAGATACGCTGCAGTAATACCTTTGACAAGGCGGTTGCTACTGCCCCGCGAGGGATCTTTTCGTCTTCCACATTTTGTGACGTTTGTCAGGATTTTCAGTGTGACGACTGACAGAGGGAGCGTCATCAGAAATGCAAATTTTTGGGCGCCCGTATGGATACAGATGGTGACATCGGCGCGGCCTGTTTGCGACATGTACCGCTGGAGTACACACCCCGGGCTATAACGGAAGCGCTACATGCGAGCGGCCGCCTTGCCGATTTGCTTTGTATTGCACTGGATCAAGGGACCTGCGATTGAGCGGAACGGTGCGGGAGCTATAACCTCGGCTGGACAAGCCAGATCCACAAAGCCGCGGCGAATCCGATCCAGATCAGCACGATCACGAACGCGGCAATCCGGCTGCCCGGCTTCGCACCCTGCTCCTTCACCCAATCATCAGCCCGGTTGCGGCAATCGGCGAGCACCTCTGGAGGCAGGAGCCTGATGGTCAACCAGATCAGCCCCGGGAGCAGCAAGGCATCGTCCAGATACCCGAGCACCGGGATGAAGTCCGGAATGAGATCAATGGGACTCAGCGCATAGGCCACGACGAAGAGCCCAAGCGCCTTCGCATACCAGGGCGTTGCCGGGTGCTTGCCGGCGAACCAGAGCGTCAATCCATCGCGCTTGATCCGCCTGGCCCAATTGTCGAGTTTGCCGCGCACTGTCATGCGCACAAGCATGCCACAGCGATTGGAATGATCACATCGATTGCAACGATTCCGTCGATTTGCAGACTGTCGTTTACCAGGGCCCGTCGAGGATCCGGGGAAAAGTATTGAGTTTTGCGAGCCGATCCGTGTATGCCCTACCTGTCAGTTCTGACAGGGGGATGAGGGTTGTGATCGGAGCGATTCGAAAGGTCACAGGCTTTGGGAATTTCCAAAAAACCCGATGCTCATTCGCGAGTTTGTAAGGCGTAATAGGTATCGACGATCAGACAAGAGCAGTCATCGCCACACAAGGTTTGTCAGAACTGGTCAGCACTGGAAAACGCCAGCCGTATTGGCGAAAGGCTGTCCGGTTGACCGTGAAAAGAGGCAAAAAATTCCTGGGGGAATCACCGCACCTCGAATGCAATTCACACATTCTGCTTACAGAAGTTTGAAGCTGAAATTCAGTGAATAGTTGCGTCAGCCTTCAGTGCAGTTCAGCAGCCAGGTCAATCACGAATTTTCGGTACTAATTGCTCCTGCAATTGGAGGATGTGAGGGGTTGGCAATTCTCTTATGTTTGCGCTTCCAGGCACTCGGTTTCTTCTTGCTTCCTCGCGAAAGCAGGCAGAAGCCCCTGAAGTAGCCGCAATAAAACGGGGGATGTTGATGAGTGCAAGATTCGGCTTCCAGTTGCTGGGATCTTCGGAATCCCTGGCGAAAGTGCGTACGCAGATCGAGCGTGTCGCCAGAGTTGATGCGGCGGTTCTCGTCGAGGGTGAGACAGGCACCGGAAAGGAAATGGTGGCACGGGCCATTCACTACGGCAGCAAGAGGGCCGACCGCGCTTTTGTTCCGGTCAATTGCGGCGCGCTGGCGGAAACCCTGGTGGAAAGTGAACTTTTCGGCCACGAGCGTGGGGCTTTCACCGACGCAAAAGTTGCTTCGCTCGGGCTTGTCAGCGAAGCCGGCGGCGGCACACTTTTTCTTGATGAGGTCGACGCGCTCAGCCTCAAGGCCCAAGCCGCGCTGCTGCGCTTTCTGCAAGATGGCAGTTACCGCCGCGTCGGCGGGAGTTCGACCAAACAGTCCGACGTTCGTATCGTCGTGGCCAGCAACGCCAACCTCAACGAGCTTGCCGAAGCACGCCGTTTTCGCAAGGACTTGCTGTATCGCATCAACGTGTTGTCGGTCTATCTGCCAACGCTGCGCGAGCGCGGCGATGACGGGATCGAACTTGCCAGGATTTTCCTGACGCGGCTTGGCCACCATCACGGAAGGCCGCAGGTTCGCCTGACACCCGCATCGATCGCATTCATCCAGAGCTATACGTGGCCGGGTAATGTGCGTGAGCTCGAAAATGTTGTCCAGCGAGCTTTCTTGCTCTGCGACAGCAACGAAGTCGATATCAGCCAGGCAATGCCACAGCCCCGCGGCGAGCGTCCCGCTACCGAGCCGGCGGTCTTTCGCACAGCCAAGCAGCAGGCCGTCAAGGAGTTCGAGCGGCTGTATGTAAGCCGCTTGCTGATGCAAACCAACGGCAACCTGACTCAGGCGGCACTGATCGCGGGACAGGATCGCAGCGCTTTCGGACGGCTGGTGCGCAAACACAGCCTGAGCCCCAGCCGAGCCCAGGCCACCACCGCTGCCCGCGCCGGCGAAGCCTGAGTCCGAGCGTGCTTGCGAAGTACGGCCTTGTCCTCTTGACCCTGGTATTCGGCATGATGGCCTTCGCCGCCGGGTTGCTTGCGCCTTCCTCATTCAAGGAAGGTGTGACAAAAATAGCGCAACAAATCGGAGCGAAAATCCCGGGCCGTGCCGCTCCAGGAACGGCGGCGGCTTCCACACCAACCGCAGCATCTGGCAGCACACCGGCCACCACTGCCGCTTCTGCAACCGCTTCTACAGCCGCTGCGGCACCGGCAAGCGCGCCGGCCGCCGCGGCATCGTCAACCCTGCCTGCGGCCAGCCTGATATTGCCGACAGTGGCCACGGCCTCTCCAAGCTTCGCGCTGCAGGCCGCACAGTTTTCGACGGCGCAGCCCGCCAGCCAGCTGGCTTCGTCAATACAGGCACAAGGTGTCACCAGCACGGTCGTGCTGATGGGCGAGCCCGAGGGCGGTTCATGGTCAGTGGTCACCGTCGGGCGTTTTGGCAGCGCGGACGAGGCACTGTCCCAGCGCAACTACCTCTCGCTCAAGCTCGGGCTGCCACCCAATATGGGCACCATCTCACTGCCGCCCCCACCCAAATAACAACTCAGCGCAGCAAGTGCGCTACCGGGTGCCGCTGCAGTTTGTTGACCCAACCAGCCTGGCCGTAGGTGTCGACATAGCAGACCACGAGCTGTGCCATGCCGAGCGAGCAAAAGTAGACGTACAGGTTCGCATCCTGCTTGGGGGCCATGTACCAAAGCCACGGGCGGGTGGCCAGGCCCCAGCTGCTGACCCGGTGCACGAGCAGGTCGGCCTGGCCGAGGTCACTGACGAGCGCGACACGGATGTTGGCGTCACCCATCGTGGGGGATTCATAGATGCGCGGCATGTATTTCTTTGTGGTCGGGGTTTTCCTCCCGCCGCCGGCGAGCGGTCTGCCGGATCGGGGTCATTTGTTTTTCAGACCGCCGGCGACTTCGGCACGGCACTTCACACAATACTCCATCGCGTGACCCGCACTGACCTCGCTGGTGGCGTGGTGGTGCACATTGGTCAGCGCGCCGTGCTGCTGGACGTCGTTCCAGGCCAGGAACGACGACTCCTTCGCCGCGTACTCGTGCCAGCTGTCCATGCCGGTCATGCTTTTGGCAAGGCCGTCGAGCGTAGCCTGGCGTTGCTGCATGAGCGTGCTGTGTTCCGCAATGCGGGTTGCCTCGGCCGCCTGGTACTTGCTCATGAGCAGGTTCTTGCGCGCATTTTTGGTGTTGGCGCCGAAGGTCGGTGCAGCTGCCGGCACATAAGCCGGTACGGCTGGTACCAGCCCGGCCGTGAACGCGTCGAGGTGTGCCGCCGCATGAGTGTTGCCGCGCTGGTTCAGCTCCTGGTGTGCGGCGATGAGGCTGTGCCCTTCGGCGCAGGAAAGCCCGCGTTTGTCCTCAGCCGGAGTCTGCTGGACATGCCGGTCCATGAGTTTTTGTGCAAGCGGATGGGCCGCGTGGTTGGCCTTCATATAGGCCACGCGGGTCTGGTATTTCGGTACGCCGGCGCCTCCATGCGGGACCGGTGTTTTGGCCCAGGCGGTGTTTTTTCCAGTCACAGACAGCGAAGCATCACCGCCCGTCAGGCGCCCTCCGCCAGGCGCTGTGACCGTCATCGTCGCATGCACGAGGTCTCGCGGCGGAGCAGCGGTGGAAGGCGATGCCGTACGCGTCGTCTTCGGGCCTGACTGCGCTGTGACCGGCTTGGACAGCGCTGGCGTTTGTCGTTTGGATGCCATGGTTTACTCCTTTGAAAGCCTGGGGATGGCCGGTGCCAGAACGCTGAAACAGCATTGACGGCCCGGCGAATGCGCGTATTTCATGACCGATCCACGCGGAACGGCTCTGATACGTATTGAGTGATGTCGCGCGCGCTCCCGCTGGCGGGGGGAGCTTTGGAGGCTTTCCCGCCAATCTGTGAACCGTCATAGCCGCCACCGGCAACCGCATTTCCGGCTTCCAGCGCGGTACTCCTGCGCGGCGAGCTGGGCTGAGCAGGATCAAGCGTGCGCGTCCCGCCGACGCTGATTGCCAGCGCCTGGAGGTGTCGCCGCACGACGGCTTTTTCTGCCGGTTTGAGCGCACCGTGGACCTGGGCGAGGCGCTCCTTGGCCTGGTTACGATCATCTTCCCAGGTTCCAAGCGCGCGCTTATCCTTGAGTTTTTCTGCTCCCTCTGCCCGGCTGGCCAGCGCGCCGGGAGCCATTGTCAAAACCGTGGCGGCCGCGGCAGTCACCGCCATGGCGGCGGGCGTCATCTCCGTGTCCTGCAACGCGGCCATTGAGGCCGCCCGCAACATATCATGCGCGGCAGCCTGACCGGTGCTGCGGACCCCGGAACCGCTGTGCCCGGCAACGGAACCGCCCGGTCCACTCAAAATAGTACGAGCGGTATCTGTTCTCGCACCGTCACCCGCCTCCATCATTGGTCTTATATTGCTTTCCGGGAAAGTAGCGTGAGAAAAAGCTTTCCAGGAGGCTTCTTCCATGGCCGGCATGGCTGACATGCCCTTGGCATGTTTCACCCTCTTTTGCAACTTGGGAGTCATGTCAGTCACGACGAACGCCTCGTGATAGCCGCTGCTGATCCCGTGGCTCGTCGGGTTGGAAGCGTAACGGAAGGCTCCTTTGGGAAACGCCTTCGATCCGACGACCATATCTACTACCTGGGGCCGAAACCCGTCCTTGGCCTGCATTGGTGTCAGCGTGCGATCTTGCGAGGCCTTATAGGCCATAACATTGCCAAGCCATTGGTCGGTGCCCTGACGCCAGCTCTTTTTAGTGGGCATACCCATGAGCGCCAGGTCGCCAAGCTTGCGGGGTTTTGCCTTGCCGACCCTCTGGATCGCCGCCAGTTTCGCCACCTTTGCAGCCTTTGCCTTTTGGGGGGAAGGCGGGCCCGGCAGATCGGGCAAGGTCTTTCTGGACTTCGTCAGTTTGGTCGGCTTAGGCATCAGGCACTCCCGCGGTCAGGGCAGCGGACCTGACACCGCAGGCCCAGCTGTCGAGCTGCCGGCGATCAAAAAGGCTTGAAGCCCGTGTAATGGCCCTTCTTCCTGAGATCAAACTTCATAAACGACGGGCCCCCAATCTGCTGGCTGCCCGTGATCTTGCCCTGGCTCACTGTCGTGTGATGAACCTGATCGGTGTACTCGTGAAGCACATCGTTCTCGATGAAGGACTTATGAAGCGAATCTTTGGTTGAAACACCCGATGTATTGGCCGGAATTTTGTTGCCTGCTGCCAGCCGCCTCTGCGTCAGCTGCAAGGCATTCATCACCCCGCCGGGCCCTCCCACCGGAGTCATATGCTTGGTCAACGCGTTGACCATTGCCCGGATCTTGTCGCAACCCGTCAGACCCACGAAGCCCAAACCCTCTTTAAGCAATCTTTGTTTTGCCATGTCGCACTCCTTAAAAAAATTAAACCATTCGCTGATGACTGACCGAGACCCAAAGCCCGCTTACACCCATCCTCATGAGGCTCATGACACTTCAGGCGGATACGCTGCCATCAGGATTTTTTTGGCCCCTTACCTTCAGCTTTAGTGCTCATTTTTTTGTACATGTCGGCAAGTGCCGCGCGCCGCTCGGTGACAACGCCCACAAGATGGCTTTCATGCGTCGAATCGATATGACCGGTGTTCTTGAGACGCTTTAGCATGTCGAGCTGTCTGTCCATGCCCCACTCCGCGTCCCGTCTCGGCACCACGCCCTTCTGCGATGGCTTGTCGAAGGGCCGCGGATCATGGAGTGTCGGTTTTCCGAAGAGAGTCGATTCCGTCGTCGTCGCACCGAGCTCGGCTTGGATCGCTGCCGCATAGTGATCCTGCGTTGTTTGCATCCTGCCCGCGAACGGCACCATTCCGTGGTGCGCTTGCAGCAGATATGCGCGAAAGTGCTGGGCAGCTTTGCTACTGCCGGTGGTGAGCTTGCGGCGGTGCTGGGTTTCATTCATCGCCGCTGCAGGCAGCCGCTTGCTCAGTGCCGCCCCACCACCGCTCTTTCTCGAACTGCCCACAGGCTGATGCAGTGAATCTGGAGTCATGTGGTCGACCTCGACCGATGCGCCAGACGGTGTTCTTTTATAGGTTGATTGTTGCGCGTGGGTTCCGAGCACCTGCTTGACACGTTTGACCGGCGGAAACTGGCCGGGCACCGGGCCTAGCTGCTTCTTGGCGGCAAGGTCGGCGGGTTGGCGCCGGGATATCGTAGCCGGTGCTGCGGCGGCCCCGCCGCCAGACGCACTGGCCACTGCGTTGCGCGCCAACTTCGCGGCGCGGAGCGCCATCGCAGACAGGCTGGACGCTGTTGCAGCCATTTTTCCCGCACCCGCTGCAGCAGGCGGAGCCGCACGCGCGATGGTGAGGCCTGCGCGCCTCGCGGTAGTTGGTGCTGCGCGAGCTAGCAGAAATCTAGACAGCATGAACACTTCCCCCTATGAGAGTTTGACCGGTCACCAGCGGCTCTCCGATGCAATCGCAGATCGCCGCAAGGCGCAATTCGAGTTCGTCATTGGTGCAGGCAAGCGCGCCAGGCAGCGCGAGGTGCATGAACCGGTAACCCACATCGTCGCCACGCGACTCGTGCCCGAGCGTGTCAAACCCGGCTTTCTCAAGCAGCCGGTGCGAGCGCGTGTTGCCCTCGTGTACCGAGGTGAACAGGTGCCGTACCGGTCCGCCGGCGAGGCTTGCCGTCAGCAATCGCACCGCACGCGCACCAAAGCCAGTGCCTTGATGATCGACACCTATCCAGAAATGGATATGCGCCATATCAGCCTCGCGGCGCAAACCGACGGCACCGACAAAACCGAAATTCCGGTGAACCACTGCATATTCGGTCCCCTCGCTGCCGCCTACATGGGCAAGATAGGTTTGCGCCTCCGCTTCACAGGTAATTGGCGGCAATCCGGCCACCACGGCGATGTTCGGGTCCCGGTATTGATGCAGCCATGCCGGGATATGCAGGACATCAAGTGGCTCGAGCGAGAGCTCATCGTCGCGCATCGCGTCGGCTTCATACCAGTTGCTGGCCTGCCAATTGGCCAGCCGGCGCTCCAGCAGCTCATGCATGCCTTGCGCCTCAGGGTGACCGGCATCCAGGCGCAGACATTCCCGTACGACGCGCAATGCGGTGGCGCTGCGCCCGGTTTCCGCCTCCAGTCGCGCACGCAGCAGCAGCTGATCGATGCGAGAAGCCGTCGGCGAATCGCTGTCGGGAGTCTCGGCGAGCACATCACGTGCCAGCGCCCACTGACCCACATGCACCAGCAGGCCTGCAAGGCCAAGCCCCGCATCACAACGCTGACGCGGTGTCATCTGCTGCCATGTGCGTGCCAGGCTGCGATGCAGTGTTTGCAGTGCACCTTCGTCCGCAGCGTCCAGCAGGCGAAGATCAAGGCTGTCGAGGATGGATTGGAGAGCCCAGGGATCATGACCCGAGCAGCGAAGGCGAAAATTGATTTCGTCAACGCTCCCCACAGGGCTGTGGGGAGCCCCGTGCCACCAGCGCTCCGCTGGATGGTCTTCATCTACCGTATCGATCAGACTGCTCCAGCTTGCGGCATCCATGCCGATGGCATCGTCGCGGCAGGCCATATGCTGAATGCATCCCGATGCGCCCCACTCCAGATGCGCAACATGCGCTCCAGCGCTTTCCTGATGCATCCCAAGTGCATGAAAATTGGCGGGGAAGTACAGTTCGCCAGGAGCGAGTTGCTCAGGAAGCGCCATGCAGTTAAGCCTGATCTGCCGCTCATCGGCGACTCCCTGGTCTGCCGCCAGCAGCAAATAGCGCCCGGCAGAAAAATCGGCAAGCGCATCCAGCAAGGACAGTGCGGCGTTTGAAAGTAGAACAGTGGCACTGATCAGGCTGGCGCGGTAATGGCCCAGCAGCGCGGAAGCGGCTGAGGCAAGCTCATCCTCCGCCAAAGCCTGCCATTCAGAAGTCAGCGCGAAACGACCTTCGCCGTCTGGCTGCGCCTGAACCCGCGCCTGCAATAGTTCGCCGTAGTGCACACCGTACAGTTCTGCCGGCAATGCGGAGAACCCGCCTGCCGTCATCGCGACCACCGGGTTGCGTGATCCGAACAAGGCAAAGCGGTTCGCACCGAGCAAAAGCGGGTGGCCGCGCCGAGCCTGCCAGCTTGCCTGGTCAAGCCAGCCGCGCGCGACAAAAGGCTGAAGTGCTGGCTGTTTGAGCAGCGCCAGTGCCGGTTCTTCACCCGCCAGGGGGCACAGCACATACCGGACGGGCCAGCCGAGCATGCCGCAGGCATGCATCTCATCGCGCAAAGTGGTCAACAGCACCGCAGCCAGGGCGCCGTCATCCGGACCCATGTTCAGGATGTAGAGTGGTTGCGACAAGTCCAGGCCACCCAGGCGTTCAAGCCTGCTCCAGTACATAACTACGGCACGCGCCCAGGTGCACCCCAGGCGCGGGCCGGTCAGGGCGGCAGCAATGCCCGAACGCTCCTTAAACAGAAGGGTCGGCAGTTCGCAAAGGTTTTTCCAGACCGAAGCGGCGATATCCATCGCCACTGACGGAGCCGACGGATCAGTCCCCGGGGAAACCGGTACGAGAAGCCCTTGGGGTTCAGATGATGCGATCATGTTTCCTCCCGCGCTGCGGGTGTTTCAAGCCCCACCAATTCGAAGATATTGAGTTGGCCGCCAAGACGGATAAACACCTCCTGGTAGAGCTCGGCCGTGTTGAGCCTTCCCCATTCGATCGCCCGGCGTATCAGGTAGGGCGCCGGGCTGTGCGGATCCATCTTGAGCAGTGTGTCCCCGAGTTGCTCCAGCATGGCGTAGACCTGGCGCCGGTCATCAATGGACCGCGGTACGGCAACGCCGGCCCACGTCTGGTCATCCATGATGGCCGTCTCATCGGATCCCGCGACGGTACCTGGCCCCGGCCCGGATTCGCCGCCTGCGGCCGCCAGCGTTATCCCGCGCCGCTGCAGCTCGGATTCGGCCAATGCGTACAGTTGAGCCAGCAAGCCGGCCAGCGCCGACAGACTCGGTCCGTCCACCGCGAAGTGGCGGTCGATGCTGTCTCTGAGCAGTTGCATCGCACCGAGCGCATCATTCAACTGCTGGTGCAGCGCCTGATACCAGGCCAGGGGCGTCGCGGCCATCGCTGCAGTGATCGTTTCCGTGCTGGCATGCTCCTCCTCATCAGCGCTGTTAGCTGCGGCCGCGGCGGCCGGGGCCAACCGTTCGCGGTGCATGGCAACTTCCCAATCGGCGAGGTTGTAATTGCGATGCATGCCCGTTGAAGTCATGGCGAGCTGCTTGAGCACAAACGGCAAACGGTTGTTGAGCGAACGCAGGATGTTGGCTCGGTGTTCGCCGCCGGAGTCAGCGTCCTGGGGATAGAGATCGTCCCAGTAATCACGCAACAAGCCATCAAGCAGCAAAAGGCTGGGAGCTATCGCGGAAAACCCATGCTGGTTCACTTCGGCCTCAAGCAGCCAGGCAGCGACCTGCAGGTCCTTGGATTTGGAACAAAGGGCCTCGGTGGCGACACGGCTCACTACTGGCCAGTCCGCTCGCTTGAGCTTGTGCTCCCACGGACCCAACGGCAAACTCGCATCGTCCTCGCGTCTGGCGTTCTGGATGGTGTTGTAGACACCATTGCCTTTAACCGAATAACCGGCGGGATTGCCCGCGTCGATCGGGTCGAGCAAGGTCTCGAGCGAACATCCAAGCCGTTCGCCGAAGTAACGCTGTGATCGGGTCATCAATTCAGTGTTCATGGTTTTGCTCGCTTTTGCGTGGAAACATCTTGCCGCTGCGGTGCAGACCTGGGAAAAGGTCCCGGCCAGACCAGGCTGGTACTGGCCTGGGATTTCGGATCGGTGCCAGACAGGGTCAAGCCGAGGTAGAACGTGGCCTGGCCCGTCGTGACTGCCGGGGCTGTTGTGGGTGTCGCCTGGGTCGTGCGCTGTATCGGCACACTGAATTCGAGCAACGCCTTGCCCGGCTTGAGGGGATCAGCCGGTCGTGCCGGCACAGGCTGGTAGCGCTGCAGCATGCGCAGCAACGCCCAGTTCCCGCTTTCAGTGAACGAAGCTGTGCTGCCTTCGACCCGGTAGCCACTTTGCACCGGGTATGCGGCCGGTCGCCAAACAGACAGCTCGGCCCAATTCAGATCAAGCGCGAGCACCTGGCCGTAGCTCCAGTCCACGGTCGGCGGCTTTCCACCCGGATAGCTCGCCACCCGAGAACCTGAGCTCACAACCCAGCTCACGACCTGTTCACTGCCAGGCGACTCCTGGGGTAGCGCACGGAAAGTGATGTCGAGCTTTAGAGGCTGCGGTGCTGCGCCTATACCCAAGCCTGGCCGCAGAAACTGATCGGCTGCATCGAGTTCACTGAGGAACCCGCGTGCCGAAACGACCCAGCCAGGGGTGCTCAGGCCGGACAGCGACTGTTGCAGCGATTCGCGTTGCGCGGCGTAGTCACTGAAAAAGGTCTGCACCTCCGCCAGCGAGGCGTCCGGACTGCTGGTTTCGCCGAACGGGAATCGCCCCTTGAGCCGGCTGTTGAAGCGTTTGGCCAGGGCATCGTAGGCAGTGGTTGCCTGTTCGGTACGACGGTCGACACAGCGCAGGTTCAGTTGCGCAATCAGGTCGCGCCGCCTCTCCGAGAACATGTCGTTCCCGTAGTCGGCCGGCTGGTAGGCCGCCAGCACCTTGCCGCAGTTCGCATAGGTGAGATCGGCAATGGTCTTGAGGAAAAGCGTGTCGAGAGCGCCGACTTGCTTGCCCGGGTCCTTGAACTGCACGTAACTGGTGACCTCATTGATCGTATTGCTCCAGTACGGCAAGGTTTGCGCGTTGTCGCGCTGCGCATCGTTGACGCCGTCAGTGTTGCGCAACAGATTCACGAAAGGATCAGCGTAGCCAGCGAGTACCTGCGCACGCGCAACCTGCCGCGCGAGGTAGTCGCGTATCACCGGTGTGGTGCCAAGGTTCACGAGCAGGCCGTCGGCAGGACCGGCCTCGGGGTCATAAAGCCGGCTGCCACCCACAAGGCCTGAGACGCGGCCCAGAGCATCCGACGAAAAGTCCCGCGCGCACTGTGAAACGCGTCCCGCGCTCGCTGTAAAGCCGAACTGGGTATAGAGCCGCAGGTTGCCGATCAGCGGATCCAGTGCGCGCGAAAAATCACCACTCTGCTGCAAAAGCTGTTGGTCTGCAGCCGAGACCGCGTCAAGTCCCTGAAGCACGAACGACTCTGTTGCCACCGACTGCGCCGAGCGCATCGCGTCATTCATGACCTGCTCAAGCTGCGCCCTCGCAAGCCGGTCGAACAGCGGCTTGCTGGTTGCCGGCGCACCGAGAGGCGGCAGTCCCTGGCCTGCTGCGAATCGCTGGTAATCAGCAGCGTAATTCATGGACCGGCCGAGGTCTGCCAGGCGCCAGCCGGGCGCTGAACTCACGCAGGCGAAGGCCTGCGGGTTCCGGACCTGCATGAAAGTCTGCTGTAGCAGGCTTTCGAGGCCGCGTACCTCTGCCGACAGTGCCGGATTCATGACGAGACTCTGGCCCTGTGCGATGAGCAGAGGCCCGTAGGGCGAAAGCTGCATGCCACGCAGCACCTGCATGGCCGGGTTGTAGCACCTTGCCTCATCAAAACCGCCGTCACCTGCCAACAGGTCTTTCGGATAGCTGTACTGTGTCACGAGGGGCGACAGCAGTTGCCGCAGTTCCTTCGCGTCATCGGCGCAGGGGTTGTTGTTCGGGTCCGATGGCACCCATGATTTGGCGACCCAGACCAGCCATGAGGTGAACCGCCTGGTGTTGTCAACAAGCGGCCCTTTTGCCGGATCAACCCTGGCCAGGAGGCTGGGGCCCATCGAGGCCTCAGCAAGCAAATCGACATGCAGTTGCCGGCTGGAATTCGCCAACTGGCGCGCCCAGTTGCCGCGCGAACGCTCGGGCACATTCACCACGCCGCTGTAAGGCACCTGCTCGAGCGAAGCGGCAACCACGCCGCCGGGCCGCGCCGCAGCAAGGGGCAATCCCGCTCCGTAGACGTAGAGATAAATCAGGTTGAGATCATCCAGCTTGCGGACGGTGGATTCGGCGGGTATGGCAGTCAAGCGTGCGAAACGCTGGAGCTTGTCTTCCAGGTTGTTCACCTCCAGCGCAAGCACCTTCAGGTTGGCGCGGGTTTTGGCATACGCCGAGTTGTTGACTGTGATACCGGCAAGCGTCGGCTCTGACGCCGCGACCAGACCAGCGTCGAGCCGCGCGACCCGCGCCTGCAGGCCGCAAGCCAGCGCCGGAAACACCGTGCGCGCCATCACGGTACTGGAGACAGCCTGCACCGCGTTGTTGCTGGCACGCCGATCGACCCAGGACAGCGGCATCGTCGCGAACACCAGGTCGATATCGAGGGCCGAGGCCCGGGACAGCGCATCGTCAATCAATGGGCGGCCGGCGCAGCTCTCCTGTGCACCTGCCAGCGCCTGCGACTGGTAGAGCGCGGCGATGCTGCGACCCAGACCATCAACCTGGCGCTGCAGCCGCCAGCCCGATAACACCAGTGCCAACAGCAGCAACCCGGCCAGCACGATGCAGGCTTGCTGAAGCCGCAGCAGCCCCGGCTCACGCGACCAGAATGACGCCAGCGTGGCGCGCGCCAGCCCACACTCCCCCAACGCCTTTTGCGTCAGGACGTCTTCGGCAAACGAGACATCGGCACGCGGCATGCCAGCTGGTGCGCCGGTGTCTTCGGTGCAGCCTGTGAAATAGACACCTCGGCACAGTGCAGGCTGCGTCGTCGCCGTGTCGTGAAAGACCTCGGCCAGGTAATCACGCAAGGGCGCATGCAAACGCTCGAAATGCCTCGGAAACAGAAAAAACGCATCAGCGTCGGCAATCTGCTCCTGCGCCGCAGCGGCCTCTACCTGGATTTCCTTGAGTCGTTCACCGATGTCAACAAATGCCTCGTCAATCCACTGTACCGGGCCGGACTGCAACAGGCCGTCGCGCGCCGACCAGCCGAACATGCTTTCCCTCTGCGAACGCCCCTGCAGACGCCAATACGGAGCAAATCCATCGACCGCGTCGCACTGGCTGACGATCACGTAGACCGGCAAAGCCAGGCTGGTGGCGGCACGCAGGTCGTCGAGCTGTCGCCGGGCATCGAGCGCGAGTTGAAGCACACTCTCACGGCCCATGCCCAGCAAGTTACGGGAGGAAACCACCAATAGCGCCCCGTCAAGTGCACGTTCGGGGCGCAGGTGGACGAGTCCGCGCAGTACGGCTTGCCAATCTGCCGCGTCGGATCCGGTTTGACCGGCAGCGCTGAGCTTGCCTTGCGGGTCTATGAGTTCACCCTGTGCCAGGCTGTGCCAGGCTGTGTGGGGGACGCCGGCGATCGTCGCCGCCTGTGCGTCTGGCTGTTGCCGGACCTGTCGCAACGAAGCGATCAAGCTGCTTTTACCAGCGCCGGCCTGCCCGATCATGATGACCCAGGTTTGTCGGTAGCGCTCCCGTGCGGTTCTGGACAGCACGGTCCGCAGCCCGCGCAACCAGGCCAGGAACGACTGCCAGCGCGTTCGCCAGAAACTTCCCTTCAAAACGGGCTTGATGGCACCGGCCGCAACTATCAATTTGGCCTGGCGCGAGCGCACTATCAACCAAAGCACCAGGATTCCGAGTGCACTGGCGACTGCGGCAAGCACGCCAAACCAGATACTGCTGATGCTGCTCATCTCAGACACCCGCAACCTTGACCAGCGGCTGGATCAGCCATAGCCAGAGCGCCGACGACATCAGCACAAAGCCAAGTGCATAACCCATCGCCAGACGCAACCACGGGCGCAGGGGCGCGACCCGCGCATCGGCAGTCGACTTGACCGTGTGTTCATAGGCTTGCACAAACAGCCTGCCGTCAGACTCTGCCGGTCGGCCGTTGACAAAACGGTATAGTCGCTGGCGCAGTGTGTCCAGGAACAGCTGGCCCTGCGTGCCCCGATGCATTCCCTTGAACCCAAGCTGCAGCGCGAGCAGAAAGCAGGCAGCGAGATCGCGATGCAAATGGGATCGGGACACCACAGCCAGCACCTGCTCCGCCATGTCGAAGAAGCGGCGCCCAGCCTGGCGCGAACCGAACTGCCGGTGCTCAAGCAAAACCTCGAGCCAGGCATCCTGCGCCGGCCACGAGAGTTCAAGGATGAAAATCTCGTCAGCCAGCACCACCATCACATAGCTGGCTGCCGTATAGGCGCGTTGCTGCGCTTCACTCGCGGTAGCCCGCATATCGCGTGCCTGGCCGGCCAGAAGGTCGGCCAGGCGCAGGCTCACACGGCCCGCGAGTTCGGCCGGCTCGGCCGGTGCCGCACCAGAGACCCCCAGGTAGGCTTGCAGCGACCCGCGTTCGCTTTCCTGCCGCACGCGCGCAACCTCCTCATAGAACTGCGCAAAGCAGCTCAGGAGCGGCATTTCGGGCATAGCAGCAGGCTGCATGGCTGCGTCTTTCAGGTCCGCGTGCCTGCAGCGCGCGCACGATAAAGCAGAATCATCGCGGGCGGGGTTCCCGGCGACTTCTTGTCACCGCTAATGACGAGGTTTTGCCCTGGGCCGAACAGCCTGGTATCGCCTTCTTTGAGCTGCAGGACCTGGTTGTCGATCGCGAACAAGGCCGCTCCCGAACGCAGGTTGCGTTTCGCCAACTCCTCAGCGGTCAAGAGGTGCGGCCTCGCGGTCACGCGCAACCGGGCTGCGGCAGGCAGCAACGCCTCGCTCGCGATGCAGGCGTCAAGCAACCAGCGTTCCATTGACGCGCGTCCATCGGCCCCCAGGCCCTGGCCGCCTTGCGGCCTGAGCTCGACAAGCAGTTGTTCACCCGCGTCAGGAGGCAACACATGTGTAAAAGTACCGTCGGCATGGCGTTCAAACGGCTGCAGCTCGAAACTGGTATTGATATAGCTGAGCTTGCGTACCACATAGTCCAGCGCACGCCGGAACTGTGGCGAACAGTCATCGTGCTGATAAGCGTCCAGCACAGGCGGGATGGGATTGGCGCCGAACGATGCCATCGTGCCAAGCAGGAGCGCCAGGCTGTCGTAGACCGCGCGCGGGCTCGACTCGGGGCGCTGCACGATGAGGCTGAACTGCGGCAGCACGGCAGCCAGCCGTCGGGCCATCTCCAGGTGCTTGCGGAAATGGGCGCCCTGCAATTCATCGTCCTCGGGGCCGTCGCTTTCCCGGTTAGCGCCCAATTCGCGCAGCTTGAGCCACAGCGCTTCATTGAGCAGCTGGAGCCGGTGCCGCAAGCCGGTTGCCTTGAGAAAATCGCCGGCCTGCCAGCACAGCATGGGCGGGTGGTAGGGCTTGAATTCGACATGCCTGTTTTCTTCGCGCCGGAACAACTCGAACAAGGGACAGACCTCGTAGCCGGCCGGGGCTGCAACTTCGGCTGACAGCGAGATCGCCGGCCGCAGGCGGTCGACCGGCACCGATCCGGTCAGGGTGTTCTCGTCAAGCGATACCAGGCCGTGCACAACCTCATTGCGCGCCGGTGTCGTATTCCAGTGATTGGAGGCGTTGCCCCGCACAGGCATGATCAGCGACAACCGCACCCCATCCGGCGTGCGCTGCAACTGCGCGGTGACATCAAGTTCGAGCGCTTTTCCGGTGTACGAGCCGGGAAACACGACCGGCGTGCCGTCTGGCATGATGCATTCAAGCCGTTTGATTGCGACGATACCGGCCTTGAGCTTCACCATATCCAGCTGCAGCAGGCTCAATCCCCAAAAATCCGGCGCGACGCACGATAGCCGGTACCTCAACTGCTCCTGCCAGTAAACATCGCTCTGCTGAAAATGCTGGGGTGACAGCAACATCCCTTCGATCCACTGGACACTGTCGGGCAAGGCCGGACCGGCCGCAGCTGAGAACAGCTTCGCTGCGGGCTGGGCGGCTTTAGGCGCTGAAATGGTTTCAGGCATGGGTTCTCCAATCATGAAAGGCAGCTCGTATAGCTGATCTGCGTGCTACGCAGGGTGATCAATGCGCATTTGTAGGCAGTGATGTTGGCGACAGCCTGACCGCCGGCGCTCACATAGCTTGCGTAGCTGTAGACATAGACGGCCTTGCCATAACCAATGGGCAGGGGCTGGTTGGTGACCGTGCTGCCAGGGACAACCTGCACACCAAGCACTGCGATGCCGCTGGCCAGACCGGCCTGCAGCGCGTCGCGATTGGCAAACCAGTCGGGTGAGGTCTTCGGCAAGACGGCCGCCGCGTTCTTGTCGAAGACAAACACCAGGTCGACCTCGGTTCCCATATTCTGATTGGCATCGAGTTCGGCGACGATGTTCAGCGTCTTTAGCGGCGTAGTAGGGCTGTAGCCCAGCGCGTAGCTGATAAAACCGCAGCCGGAAACAGCCAGCAATGCCGCTGTGCCGAGAAAAGCGTTGACGATGCGCATGATCATCCCAGCACCATCACGCATACCTGCGAAGGCGTGATCGACATACCGATCGCGTTGCCTATCATGCCGTTCTGCCCGACCACACTGGTCAGCCGTGTCGCAAACACACCGCCCATCGCGACCTTGAAGCTACCCATGAGGTATCGGTCCGGCCCAATTTCCATGCCCGAAACCACGCCCAGGTTGACGCCAGGCTCGTCGCCGTTGCTCAACGTGCCCTGCGTCACCAGGTTTTCAGCGAGTCCGCCGCCGACGATCACGCAGGCCTGCGAAGGAATGTGCGAAATCGTGATGACGATATTGGGAAACGGAATGGGCACCGGCCCCACCGGCGTAGGCACCAGACAGACGTCGGGAAACGCGAAATTGATGACGCAGAGGTTCGTGTTGGCGAACATGGTTCATCCCAGACTGATGCGTTCAGCATCGAGCTTGATGTCTTCTTCGGCCGTGACCAACGCCTGCCGCCCATGGAGCCGCAGCAGCGCCGAGGCCTGCATGATCCCGTGCTCGACACGCGTTACGAGATGGCGTGCCGACTGCACCATGGTCTCACTGACGGACGCCAGGAAATCCCTTGCGTTGACGCTGACGGAGCCGCTGGCCGACGTCAGCTCGACGTCACCAAGACAACGCAGTGCGATTTGACGGGTGCAGGCCAGCTCAAAAGCTGGCTGGGTGATCGCCATAAGCTCCGCACCCGGCACGGAAAGCTCGGCACGGCCTGCGCCCGGCGTGTCCGCGGCCGGCTGCGGACGCAGCAAAATATGGGTCACAAACAAGCCCGAAGCACTTTGCAGCACGGCCACCGTGTCACCTGGCAGGGGTGTGAGCAGGCAGGAAACCGCTTGTAACGCAAGCCGGCCGTCCGCCAGCCGCCACTGCGCTTGTCCGAGTGACCGGCCTATGCTCGCCTCTCCCCAGCCGTGCACGGTTGCGGCGCGCACGGGAAGGTCAAGCTGTTGTGTTGCCTGTTTCATGCTGCTTCCATTTCAAGTGAACGTTTTTCGGCGGCAGCGCGCGCCTCCTGGGTACCCAGGGCAGCGGCTACGTTGGCACCGGTGAAATCGGCACCGGTCCAGACCGCACAGTGAAAACTCGTACGGTCGAGCTTGCAGTACCGGAAATCCATTGCCCCGCCATTCGCATGCGCGAACTGGGCAAACTGCAAGTCCGATCCCGCGAAAACGACACTGTCAAGCCTGCTGTGATCCCAGATCGTTTTCACCAATCCGGCTCCGCGCAGCGAAACTCCGTTGAGTTGGGCTTTTTGCAATACCGCACCCTCGAGTTGGGCGCCGTCAAGATTTACCCGGTCAAACTTCGCTTTTACGAACTGGCAGCGCGTAGCGTCAATGCCGTTCATCAGCGTCGCACTGAAGCGGGCTTCGGCACAATTCGATTCACGGATGCTGGCGCGGCTCAGATCAGCACCTGAAAAATCGGCACCCTGCAAAGTGCAACGCAACAAGCTGGCACCGGCCAGTTTCTGCCCGGCGAAGCTGGCTTTGATAAACAGGCTGGTGCTGGCACGCATGCCAGCGAGCCTGGCTTCCTGCAGTTGTGCTTCGTTCAGGCTTACCTGCTGCAATTCGGCACCCTGCCAGTCGCTGCCGCCCCACTGGCAATCCGCAAATGCGCTGCGCAGCAAGCGCGCCTCAATCCAGAAAGAGCCGCCGATGTCGCACTTCGTCAGCATGGATTTCTCAAGGCTCGCACCGTCCCAACGACTTTGGCGGAGGTCACACTGACTGAAGGCCAGCATTGTGCCGGCCGTACCACGCCAATCGCTACCAGCCAGGCGGCTCTGGCAAAAAGCGGTGCGGCGCAACCCGGCATCGCAAAAGTCGGCCGCGCCGAGTTCGCAATCAATAAAGGACGCTCCCTCCAGCTGGGCACCGGCCCAATGCGAACCCGCCAGCTGGCAGCCGCTGAAAACCGCACCTGTGAAATCGTGGCCGCTTGCATCCAGTCCGGCCAGCATCTGGCCACGCACCGGACGGCCAAGCCGCACCAAGCGCTGGATCTCGGCCCAATCCTGGGCGGAGGCCTGGCTGTAAATTCTGCTCACGCGAGCCTCCTGCGCGCATCCAGACGTACACCGCGTGTGTCCGCATCAACCAGGCAGACCTCGGTGAGTTCGGCTTCATACAGGCTGGCGTCGCGCAGATCGGCTTTTCCAAAGTCAGCCTTTCGCAACAACGCCTGGTAGAAGTCGGTGCCCACGGCACTCGCACCGGGCAGTTGTGCCTTCATCATGAGCGTGCGCGGCAGGCAGGCACCGTCAAGGCTGGCGGCACTAAGGTCAGCCCGACTCATATCGCACGCCATGATGAAAGCGCCGTCGAGCCGCGCACCCTGCAACTGGCTTTGCGTCCAGCTTCCGCGTTCAGCGCGCAATCCGGACAGGTCGGCGCCACGCCAGTCGCTGTCATTCCCCTGGACCTGGACCAGTCGGGCCTCCCTCCATTTACTGGCCGACAGGTCGGAACCGATCAGTGCACTTCTCTGCCATCTCGAACCCGAAAAATTGGCCCCCTGGGCCTGCAGCTTCCAGGCAACACATTTGTTGAACGAGGCACCGCACCAGCTACTTCCAGCCAGTTTGGCCTGGTTGAAAATTGTTGTATCCAGCGTCGCGCGATCGAAGTTTGCGCCGCAAAGATCTGCATCGTCGAGTTGAGCGGCTGACAGGTCGCAATCGGAGCCGCAAGCTTGTCTCCAGGTCGCCTTGGAAGCACGGGCCGAACAAAGACTCGCCCCGCGAAAACTCGCTTCGCATGCATGGCTGCTGCAGAGATTGGCCTCATCAAGGTTGACCTCATCAAGTAGTGCGCCATTGAGCCGCGCCTGCGTCAGTACAGCGCGACGCAGGTTACAGCCGCGCAGGTCGGCACCGCTGAGGTCGGCGTACTCCAGCATGCATCCGCCAAGGTCAAGGCCCGCAAGTATGGCACCGCGCAGATCCGCGCCGGCAAGGTCGCGGCCCGCAAGATTTTCTCCGGCCTTCGCCCAGGCCAGCACCTGCGCCCCCAATAGCGACGCGACAGCGGGCGACAGCGCCTGCGCGGGCGACAGCGGGACGGGAGACGCATGGCGGGCTTTGCTTTTGAGTTGCGCGGCAGCCATAAGGTCGGCATGTTGGGATGGCGTCGCGGCCAGCGCGAGCGGCGCCAGTGCCTCTCGTGTCGCCGTACCATCGGCGCGCTGCAACACCTCCGTCCAGAGCGGCCCGGACTCCGGAGCATTTCCATGCTCCCCAGCGGGAACATCCGTCTGCCCCGTCAGTACCTGTAGCTCTGCTAGCTGGTGAGTAAATGCTGCCTGCTGTGCGGCCGCGTTTTCGCGGGTACTGGCCACCAGCTTTTCGACGCTGTGCATCAGGCTGGTCAAGTCCATGTCGCCGTCGGTCAGGGCCTTCGCCGACGGTGTCTGGAGCAGGGGCGGCCCGGCTTTTGGCGGCTCGTAGCCCGCGGGCGGCTTCATGCCGCTTTGCTGCCAAAATTCACGCGTCACTTCGTCAAGCACGTCCTGTCGTTTTTTCAGTGCCGCTTCGGCTTCGGCGGCAGCCAGCGCGGGATCGACTGGATCGAGCCGCGGCGCGAGTTGCGACTCGTTGAGCGCATGCAACGGTGCAGTCTTGGGGTCCAGGCGCAGCGTGAGCACTTCCGCGTAATGGTTCAAGGTACGCGGCGTTTCGGCCGCGCCTTCGTAAGCCAGCATCAATACCCCAATGTCCAGTGCATCGCTGTCGGTGATCTGCATCTCGCCCCGCCAGGCCGCAACACCGAGTTGCTGTTCGGGCAGGAACCAGACCGTGTCCATGCGCAGCCCGATTTCAGCCAGCGAAGCGGGAGAAGCGTCCTTTTTGAGCGCGAAAGCCTTGACGCGCTGCTCAGGCAGTTCGCCCTGGATGGTCTCAATCTGCGGATGCATCCCCTGTAACAGGTAGGCTTCGCCGCCCGCGAAAGGATTCGCGATGCGCTGGTCGGCGGCAGCCTGGTTATAAAGCCGCCAGTCAAGATCTCGCGGCAAGCCGGGATAATCCTCGCGCAGCCAGCGTTCATCGTAAGTACCGGCATAGCGCTTGCGAGGCACCCAATCGATAGGCATGGGCCCAAGTCCAGCTGGGGGATAGCGACGCCCGTGGCAGTCAACGGGCTGAGCGGCGTACTCGACGTTCGGCATAACCCCTTCGTTCGCACCGGCCATTGCGGCGAACCGGTTGCCGTCATGGCCACAGCCAACCGGATTGTCTTCGTAGCCCTGACCACCGAAGGCATGTGCGAAATCAAGCGGCATGTGTACAAATTCCGCAGGCTGCGAGATGCCAAAGAGCGGCAAGACGCCATAGCGCCATTGCCTGTCGCCAAAAACCGCCAGACGCTTGTCGATGGAGCCGACTTGCAGCCGTGCTTCCATACGCTTCACCGGACGATTTCCCGGTGCGCAAGCGCGACCCAGCACCATGGCCTCGGCTCCGGTCTTAGGCATCGCCTCGTCCAGCGCCTGGCCCGCCGGCAATGCGGCCAGTACCCGGGCCCATTGCGGGCCCTCCATGAGAAAGCGCTGCGGCCTGACTTCACCCAGCGGAAAGAATCCCAGCGCCGTCACCACCAGGCGGTTTATGCCGGATTGCCGGTATGTCTTGTAGAGCAGGCCTAGGCTCAAGGGCTTGATGATCTTCATGGCGGCCTAGAGATAGATCTTCAGCTCGGTGATCGTCAGGCTCAGGCCCGTGATCTGCATCGTCGCCTGCAACGCGGTGAGCTGCACCAGGATGCCGGCCCCGGTCATTTCAATCGAGGTTGATGCGCCTTTCATCGAGATCGCCGTGGTGTCGCCCGACAGCGAGATGTCAGTACTCGACCCCAGAACTGAAACACTGTTGCTCTGGCCCGTGAGGCTGACCCGGCTGGACAGGCCGGTCAGGCTGACCTCGTTGTGAGCGCCAACCAGGTTCATCGCAGTACTGGCACCGGTCAGAGAGGTGCTGCTGCTGACGCCAACCAGATTGGTGCCCGTATCGACCAGCGTCATCGAGACATGATCCGAAGCAAGCGTCACCGCAACGTTGCTGCTCGAACCGGTCGCGCTGGTCTGCATGCTCATGCCTACGACCGAGTCACTGTCGCTGAGGCCAACCATGCTGCTGCTGCTGCTCATTCCCTCCATCGAGCCCGACAGCCGCACCCCGGTCGCGCTTGCGCTGACAGCCATGCCGACCGCCGAGGTCGAGATGTGCTGGCCGGTTACGTCGAGATTGACGCTGCTGACCGTGAACGACTCGCTGGTTTGGCTCGCGGTCGTGGTTGTATTGAACACGGCGTTTTGCGAAGTCGTGTTGCTGAGCGTGCCTTCGGTCTTGCTGGTGTTGGTGGCGTCGCCGGTCACCAGCGAGTGGTTGGTGGTCGTGCCGAACTCGGTGCTGCTCCAGCTTTCCGCCCCCTTGTGGGTGCTGTGGGTCGAACCGAAGGAATCCGACTGGCTCAACAGGCCGTTCGCGCCGTCTTCGGAGGTCGAATAGCCATAGCTGGCACCCTGCGAATACGACGATTCGCGGAACTTTCCGCTGTCGTATTGCTGGCTGACGATGGCAACCGCGTTGTCCAGGTCGGCATCGGAGTGCAAGCCGAAACGGATGCTCTTGCCGTCGCCGTAGGCCGTCGAATAGCTGCTGCCAACGTTGGTATTGGCCGTCCAGCCTGACGGCATGATGACCTTGGTGCCATTAGCCTGGATGATGCTCTGGATTTCAGGCAGCTCGGATTGATCCTGCGCGCGCGTAATGATGACGGTCGTACCGATCTCCGGCACGGTCTGCATGTGCGCAGCCAATTTGACCCAGACCGGCTCCGCCGGGTCGGCACCGTCCGGTGAAAAGATGTCCTGGCCTGTCGAGAACCGCACATAGACACCCTGCGCCTCAAGCACCGGCGAAATACCCTCGCTGTCGACAATGCGGCTGGTCTCCGGGTCAAAGTTGTCTTTCCGCATATAGCGCCAGCCCACCGGCGCGACACCCTGGCTCCCACCCGAGACGACACTGGCGAGCACACTGCCTTGCTGTGTCTCCTGGATGGAGAACGGCGTGACCAGTCCCTGCGCGTCTGCCGCCTGGAACTTGTTGCTGTAGCTGCCGTCGAGCGTTGCCTCGTGCTGAACCTGCGTTGCGACAAAGCTCCTTCCCTCCAGCTGAGGTCTGACCTGCAACGGCCATTGCCCTGAACGAACTTCCTGCGTCACCGAGAAGCGGTGGCCGCAATGCAGATAGGGGCAATAGCTCGAACCACTGAATTGCCGGCTACCCGTATCCAGGGTGTCCTGCGTTGCATGGGCATAGTGATCGACCTCAACGTCGCTGCAGCCGTACTGGTAGATCTGGTATTGGTTGAATGGCAAGGCGCCAGGCGCCGGCTTGGTCTGTGCATGAAAACTCTGGAACCCGGCCACTGCATCCGACTCCCAGGCCGCCTCCTCGCGCGTGAACACCGAGGTCACCGCGCTGCTGGCCAGACTCTGCTGAAAGCGATAGTCGCTGATCATGTCGGGCTGAGCCAAGCCGAGAGTATCTTCCTGGGTGCCGCAGTAGCGTAGCGGCTTGCCACCGGGCAGGGCTTCCGGATAAACAGGCCGGTTGGCGAACACCACTGTGTGGCTAGTGCCGGTGGTCACGTAGAAATAATAAATGTGCGCTTTCGACATGAGCCGCCGCACGAACTCGTAGTCGCTTTCACCGGCCTGCAGCCAGTCCTGCTGCCTCGCGACTGCCAGATTTCCTGAGCCGACCAGCGCCGCGACCGAAAAAACAATGTTGTGCTTGTGCAGGACGCCCGCAATAGCATCACGCACATTCAGCTGGCGATGGATGCAGTAGTTGTTCGTGAGCGTAAGCTTCCAAAGTGCCGGCCGCATGGTCACGCGATAGACGCCTGGCTGTTCCATTGAGAAGGATGCGACGATGCCATTGAACAGGGACAACCGCACGCCTTCGTCCTGGCCGTGTACGGCCTGGTCAAACCACTCGTTGGCTTCTTCGCGCGTCGGCTGCTGCTGGTCATCCAACACCGGGTAGTGAACCCCCACAGTGACCGGTCGCCCGAGCAGGTCATCAAAGGCCAGCTCAAGGCCACTCTCGGGGTCCGAATTTCCGTGCAACTCCAATTCGTACTCAAAATGATCAGAAATGCTTTCCTGCCCTTTAAAGCTGACCAGCCGAAAGCTACCGTCACCCAGGATGACGCCCGTCTCCAGGAACAGCGCGACATGCAGGTAGACGACCGGCGCCGGCGATAGCAGAGCCAGCGCGGTCGTCATGCCAGTGACGCGGTCGTTCATGTCATGGCTCCCGATTCATAAGCAGGGACCAGAAAGCGCGCGACATAAACACCCGAAACGCCAGCGGCGCTATCCGTCGGCCGCGACTTCAACCATGCGTTAAAGCCCAGGCGCATACCGGAGAAGCCGGAGACCTGAGTCGATACCAGCCGCGCCAGCGGCACCTCTTCTGCAAGCACCGAAAGTTCGATCTCGGCATCGTGGCGACGGTCAAGCATCAACCGTAGCAAGCCTTGCAGTTCCTCATACGAGCTGCGCACGGCAGGCGCTTCGCTGCCGATATCGACCTGGCGTTGCAGCCGTTGCCATTGACGCAGCGAACGCTTTGGTTCTATGCCTTTTTTCAGCGGCGGCAACAGCGCCTCCAGTTGGGAATATGAGACAGGGCCTGCGGTCAGCCGGATGCGCGACTGCTGATCCCAAGTGCTGCGACCAAGCAGCATGTCAACACCAAGCCGGTGACCACTGCGGCCCAGGCGGTGCTGATCGTCCGGATCGATTGCGCGCCATGCGCCCACCAGGGGCTGCAACCTGACAGGAAATCCAAGCTGCACCGAGAGCACCTGAACCAGCCCGGCTGCCGACCGCCGGCCGTTCGCCAGCAAGTCCCCGATGCCGAGCCACTGGCGCTGGGGCATCGGGATTTGCCCGGCCTGCTCGGCGTTGTCCACCCCCATCAGCGCGCCAAGGTATTCGGCGAGCTGGCTGCGCTCAGGCCGCTCGTTGTTCAGCCCAGGCTCAAAGCCAGCGCGGGTTTCATAACGCAGCAGATTTAGCCGGTTATTGAAAATGTCGAGAAATGCGCGCGTCGCGGATTTTCCTGCGCGATCCAGCTCGCGCATCCACTCGAGAAAAGGTTCGGGCAAGGGACCGAGTGCACTGCCAACACAGAAGTCCGGGGTGGTGATCGCCAGCATTTGCGGCCGGTCACGCTGATCGCCTTCGGCGTCGATCAGCGCCGGTACCGCAGAGGACCCGGATGCAATGGCCTGCACACGCACTGCGCTCGCCGCGCGCGCGGGAAAGCCCGCATCAAGGTCAGCCTCGAAACGCACGGTCTGGCCTGACCCGCCGGCACGATCATCCGGCTGGCGCAGCCACAGACGGATCATCTGCAGGAAATTGAACTCCCCAAAACGCTGCTCGAGCCGGCGGCTCAAAGAACGATCTGGGCCCCAACCATTGGCGGCCATCTTTTGAGTACTCCTTTCTCGTCAGTGGTTTCCAGGCTTACGCAGACCATGTTGTTGACTGTTGAGTAGAGCGCGAGAAAGTAGCGCAGCACCGATGCGAACAGCAGCATGCTGGTCGACTCAAACTGTTTTCGATTCAGTGTGAGGGTGATATAGAGGCATTGCACATAGCCCCGCACTCCATCGCGTATCGTGTAGCGCATGCCGGGCCGGCATTGAAGCGCCTGAATTCCTTCAATGCTGCGGAAAGCCTGTGTCTGCAGAGGGTCGATGTGGTCGCGCAGCATGCTTTTGAATGCAGCGAGCGCCTGCGGTCCCTCTGCCATCGACAAGTGGCTCATGCCGAGCTGGGACACCAGCGACCAGGGACGTCGCCCTATCAGTGCCGGGGTGATGTGACGCGAAGGCCGGCTTATCACTTCGAGTACCGTGATCGGCCCCGCCCCTTCGAGCTGCAGGGATTGCTTGATCAGCAGCTGTTCTGCCAGCTTGCGATTGGTGCAAAGCGCCCGCCCGCCAACCACTTCTGCCGGCGGCAGTGCCATCTGCTGCCGGACGTCAAGAAAAGATACGTACACCTCGGTACCGGCAATACCGCCAAGCTGGTTTTCCTCGCGCCGCATGACATAAAAATAGTCATCTGTGCCACGCGTCTGCGCATTTCCAAGTTCGAAGTACGGCGCCAGCTTGCGTTGGCTGCCGTCGGCGCTAATGGAAACCAGCTCCTCAATGCTGTAAATCTCGCAGTTTTGGCGGTTCTGCACATCTGCGGTTAGCTGGTATTCGTACTGCGTGTGGTCAAGCGCCAGGGGTTCCATGCGCTGACGATAGAGGTTCACCATCGGCACGCAGTTGAGCTTGAGCGAGCGTGACGAGAGCTGGCGATCCTTATGGGAAGCCACGTCAAACTGGAACAACAAGTCAAAACCATTCTCAAACGGAGCGAGGTCAAACTCGCCGGTTTCGAAAAACATAAATTTTTCCGGAAAGGAAAAATATTCCTGGAGAAGCCGGTGTCCGGGATGCATGTTGCTTCGGACCGGGAGAGCGGCCTCTTCATCACCAAACCCGAGCCAGTGGACGGCGCTCTGGTTTTCGCCTGGCAGTGGCTCACCACCAATCTGTGCGATGTCAACGGCGTGCAGGTGCAGGCCCAGCATCTCCTGCAAATACCAGGCGTCTTTTTGGCTGGTGTCGATATAAAAACGCAACCGGGTTTTCTTGAGCGCCTTCACCGGATCGATACCCAGGCTGCGCACCCGAACACGCAGCACCGACAGGCAACGCTCGTCGCTCAACCCGACCGGAAAATCTCCCGCCTGCAGCATGTCAATCTCGACAATGCCCAGCGGCACCAAAGGCAAGTCGCAGGTTGTCGTAAAGCGGCAGACGCTTTTCCGGCCCCGGCCGTCCTCGGCCGTCACACTGGCCTGCCGCCCGCGCTCCAGAACCGCGCCGGCCGCGTCGTCCGGCTTGACGCGGACCTGAGCAATCAACATGGACGGCACGGGTGCCGCCAGGTGCGGATAAAGGTAACCGAGGAGTACGTTCGGGATCAGCGCCTTGCTGACTTCGGACTCATATTGCACACGGCCGGTCAGGAAAGCAAAGGACTGCAGCAGCATTTCCACGTGAGGATCGTGCGAGCCGGTGCGATCGAGTTTGAGCGCCTGCGCCTCCGTCGGATAGGCCTGCGCAAATGCAGCGGCGTCGTTACGCAGCCCTGCCAGTTCACGCTGGTAGTAGTCCTTGAGTTGAGTTCCGTAGACTTGCATGGCCTGGAAGCGCCTAGCGGCGCGGCAACCCGAAGCTGAAGGTCTCTGTCAGCGGCTGGTCGGCGAGCTTGCCGGTGACGACTACCTGGAAAGGCATGACGGAACTGCGGGTTTCCTCAACAGTTACACGTACGCCCGTCAGCCGGGGTTCGTGGCGCACGATCATGTCGCGGATGCTCAGCGAATAACGCTGTATGTCATCTTTTTGGGCGTAACCGGCGCCGGTCAGGGAAGGCAGGCCGACGCGCATGAGTTCCAGACCGGTCGAACCAGCCCAGACGTGCGAGCTAACCAGCCGCTGAATCTGCAGCCGCACGGCATCGCGCAGATTGAAGCTCTGGCCGCTTTGCGCCGGCGCCGCACCTGCAAACTCCAGGCGCTCAAGCAAGAACTGCATGTTTATCCCCTTGGGCCGGCGCGCCGCAACAACGGTACGCCATCTCAAAAACAACGAAAATCCACGGCCCCCGCAGGGCCGCAACGAGGCTCAAGTGAACGCCGTCAAAGGCCTGTTCTGCGCCAGACTCCAGCCGGCAGTGACATTCCCCTTGACCTGCATGTCCGGCGTCTGCACGGCGTAGGTCCAGACGATCTCTGTGAAGTTAAGCTTGAACTGCTCGGTCGGCATGTCGTCAGGATGTGACTGGAATTGAATTTCGCTGATAAGCGCGTCGCGCAGCATGAAGGTAATGATGTTGCCGACCTTGTCGCCCGAGTTGCGCAGGATGTAGATGTACGAGGGCTTGGCCTTGTCGCCCAGCGACTTCGCGCGCAAACAGAAGTCGTAGAGCTTGACCGAAGTCTTGTCAACATATTTGACGCAGGTGAACTCCGTGATCACCGGCCTGCCAGAGGTGCGCGCCGAATTGCTGACGTCCGTCGTCACCTGCTGCTTCATACCCTGGTGCACTGACACCAGTTCGATGCATTGGCCGAGCTTGAGTTCCTCATTGGCGGTCCAGTCGGCGCCGGTCGAAATCAGGCTGCCGCCCGTGGCCCAGTCATTGCTTGTTGTGGGGAACACAGAAGTGTCGCCGGGTTGTAGCAGTATCAGATCCATGGCTTGTCTTTCGTTGGTCTATGTTGGGTGGGAAGTGAATGCATCACTTCGGCAGATTCGCCACAAGGCGGATCGAGGTCGTCAATTCCTCAAGCTGGAAGTGCGGCCTTAGGAAGACCACCGCGTTGTAGGAACCCACAGCGCCCGGCACGTCCTTCACGATCACGTTCGCCTGGCTCAGGGGGAAACTCGCCTTTGCGTCCTGAGAGGCGTTCTCATCGAGCAACACGTAGTTCGATATCCAGGTGTTGAGGTAGGCCTCCACATTGCCGCGCGTCAGGAAGCTGCCTATCTTGGCGCGCATGATGACCTTGATGTAATGGGCGAAGCGCGAGGCTGCGAGCATGTAGGGCAGCAGCGCGGAAATCTGCGCGTTGGCATTGGCGCTGTCGGAAAAATACTTCTTCGGCTGGTTGCTGGTCTGCCCGCCAAAGAATGCAGCTTGCCCCTTGCCCTTGCAATGGCATAGCGAGATGAAGCCCAGATCGTTAAGCTCCTTTTCGCGCCGGTCGGTGATGGACACTTCAGTCGGACAAAACAACTCCTCCGCCCCGGAATCGGTGCGGTAGCTGTAGGTCGGCAGGTCCTCAACCAGTCCACCACCTTCAACCCCGCGTATCGCTGCTGTCCAGTTGTACTTGGAGAACGCGTTGGTCACGCGCTGCGCCAGCATGTAGGCCGCGTTGCCCCACAGGAAGCTGCCGCTGTCGGGTGAACTGCTGGAAGGCCCGACAGTCTCCTCGAAATCCATGCCGTCAACCGGCCAGCTGTTCTTGCCGTAAGGCAGGCGCAGCAGCACATGCGGCATCACCAGTGTCACATAGCGGGAGTCCTCGCTTTCGCGGAATTCCTGCCAGCCGGCCAGCTCAATGCTTTCAAAGATTTTTTCCAGGTCACGGGGCTTGGCGAGGTCGCGAAAGCTGTCGAGTCCGAACAGCGACGCCGAGGCCGCGGTGATGTATGGCGCATGGGCGGAGGCCGCAACTTCCGCGATCTTGCGCAGGAATTCGATATCCTTGGCGCTGCGCCCCACCTCGTAGCCGCCAATCAGAAGACTGTAGGGCAAACCACCGAAGGTGCCGTACTGGTCTTCGTAGATCATTTTGAAGAGTTTGCTTTGGTCCTTGTCGACCGCCTTCTCCATGTCATCCAGCAGCTCGTCCCTGGTGGCGTTGAAGACACTGAGCTTGAGCATCTTGCCGGTTTCGGTGTTTGACACGAAATAGTGCAAGCCGCGCCAGGTCGCTTCGACCTCCTGGAACTTCGGCGCATGCATGATCACGCTCAATTGCCTGCTCAACCAGCTGTCGATGTCGGAGATGTGCGAGTCAATCGCGGTTATCGCGGCGACCCGCGCATAGGTGGAACCCGGAGCATCGAGCCGCGCCAGTACATCGGTCGCAAAGAAACCAATCGGACCGAGGAATTTCTGCCTGTCTTCGTCGGTTTTCAGGCCGGCTGCATCCATGAGAGCGAAGACCGTATCAATGTTCTGCCTGGCTTGCTTTTTTGTCGGAGGCACCGGCTTTGCTTTCGGGTCAGGCGTGTCGGTAGCGCCGCTAAGAACAAGCAGCATATTGTTGGCCACCCTGCGATTGACCGCGTCATGCTTTTGCTCGGCCACTGTGCGCACCTGTGCTGCGTCAGCCGGCATCGCAATCGAATCGCTGTCGTCGGTCTGCTGCATGCCGAGCACAGCCAGAGCAGCCCTTTTCGCGTCGGCATCGATCTGGCCGTCCTTGGGTACGAGAGCTGCCAGTAGCGCTGTGGCGTCCGCAGCGAGCTTGGTCTGCGTCGCGGTCACAGTGGGGTCGGCGCCGAGATTGCTGGCAATCGCATTGCGTTCCAGCTGGATTTTGGAGGACAGGCCGGCATCCCACTGCGTAAGTTGCTGCAGCTGGGCTGACACTGTCTGCAGGTTCTCCGGTGTGTCCGGGGTCGAAAACACCCCCAGCAGCCTGCGCAGCGGCGCCAGGGTTGCATCGGCGTCAACCACCGGCTTGCCGTCCGCGCCCACGCTGTTGACGGTCTCATATCCCCAATCGGTGGCAGCCTTGAGCTTGGGCGTCTGATCGGCCTTGCCCATCACCATGGCCAGGTCGTACAAAGAAGATGTGGCCTTTTTGAGTTCGCCAGGCGCCTTGTCCATGTCTGCTTTGACGACGCTGTTGCGGTAGTCCGGCCCGGCCAGCACCTGAAGTTGTGCGCGCTTGGCCTGGCCGTCCGGTGTTTTGGCGATCAACAGATTCAGTTGGTCGTTGAGCCGGTCGCTCGACTCCGCCCGCGACTGCAGCATGCGGATGTTGCTGCGTACCCGATAGAGCTTGTTGAGGTCAGGAATGGCGCGCACGACGGCGATCGGGTCGAACGCATCCAGCGAACTGAAAGTAATGTCGCCGGACAGATTGGCCGATTCGACGGCTCCGATCTGCATTGCACCGGGTGGTGACGGGATACGCGGAACGCGGCCCAGAGCCACACGCGGCAACTGCGTCTTCATGACGTCGTTGAAGAGGTCCCGGTCAATAGGCACCATCTGCCGTTGCTTATAGGGCGGAAATTCCACGTCGGGATCGCGATCGCCGGCCAGGTCGGCGAACACTCCAACAATGAAGGGGAGCTCCTGCTTTTCGATGGCGCCGCCAGTCTCCACCTCGTAGGTGATCTTCACCCGGGGCGGACGATTACGCTCCAGCCATTTTTGAACACTTTCAGCCATTTTTAGCCTCTCATAGTCAATACCGCACGCACTTGCAGAAACGCTCGCCAAGCCACGAGGGCCGCGGGCGGAATTTCTCCCGCACTGTTTTTGCAAGCGGCATGCCAACCTTAAAAATCTCTTAACGCATTGATTTGCATGACTATTTTTTTCACCTCCGAAGGTGAGGGGGACTAATTTGCACCGCTCTTTTTTTAGTTGAGCGAAGGCATCGCATACCGGAAAAGCGTGCCGGTCGAAGGCCCTCGACATCTGTCCGTGCTTGTGCAACCAGCAGGACAAAAATATCCATGCCTTGGTGCAGATATGTCCCGTCACTTTGAAAACCGTGGAAACTTTCCAAAGAATGGAATGCCACTATTGCGAATAGTTAGTTTCCAAAGAAAATGACTGGTTTTGAGCTGACCAGGACAATAATGAAGTCATCTATTGCGAAGAAACTGCAGAACAGGCGCTTCGAAGACATTGCGGCATGCAGTAGTGCACGGCACGCGCACGCTTAATGACACGCAGCGGCATCTCCACAAAACAAGCTTGCTTGATGAACAAACAACTGGTCGATTTCGCCGTCCTCTGTATCCGCAGAAAGCTTGAGAGTGCCCCGCACTCAGTCGATACGGCCAGGGGAATCCACTCTTTCTGGATCGATTGGGAAGAGCCCGTCCCTCCGGAAGCTACAACACTGGAGGCGCTGGAAAGACTCGAGAGCGACGGAGTGGTAGAACGTGTCGCGCTGGACACCCAGGAACTCTGGATGATGAAGAAGGAGTCTCAGTTGCCCTCATCGACGTGAGCCCGGAGCCAGGAATATGACCCGACCCATTTCACTCGCCGCCTTGACTGTGCTGGAACTGACACCGCCGGAAATGGTGACGTGCGCCTTTGACGCCGGCTTCAGCCATGTCGGCATCCGCCTGCTGCCGGCAACGCCGACCGAGCCGCAGTACGACATTGTGGGAGACACGCAGATGCTGCGCGAAGTCGAACATCGCCTGGCGGACACCGGCATCAAGGTGCTTGATGTCGAAATCTTTCGCATCAAGCCCGGTACCCTGGTCGGCGACTACGAAGCCGCGATTGCCATCGCCGCCCGGCTCGGCGCGAGCGAGTTGCTTGTGGCCGGAAACGATCCCGACGAGGCCCGGCTCACCGATACCTTCGCCGCATTCTGCGACCTCGCCAACAGCTACGGGCTGGCAGCCGTCCTGGAATTCATGCCCTGGACCGACGCGAAGGATTTGACCCAGGCTGCGCGCATCGTTGAGCGCACCGGCCGCAGCAACGCAGGTGTGCTGATCGACCCCTTCCATCTGAGCCGCTCACGCAGTTGCATCAAGGACATTGCCGAGATCCCGCCATCGCGCTTTCGTTTCATGCAGTTTTGTGACGTGCCCGCAGCCATTCCACCGACGATGGACGCGATCCTCGCCGAGGCCCGCTCCGAGCGCCTGTTTCCTGGCGATGGCGAAGTGGACCTCCTCGGTCTCCTGCGCGCCGCGCCGCGCAACATCCCGCTCAGCCTCGAAGTGCCAACGCACACGCTGGCACTCACCGTCGGCGCCACCGATCGCGCACGCCGAGCCCTTGCCGCCACACGGCGCGTGCTGGCGCTACTCGACACATGAGCGAACTCTGTCAACCGGGCTCGTGCCAGGAAAGAAAAGAAACAGGCTGAAGGCGGGCGTTGCCCGACACGGCAACCCGAACGTTCTGAACCATTTTTATTCAGGTCGAACAAGCCATCTATCTGGCAAGGCATTGATCTAAAGCAAGCTTGTCGTGGCACATCACTCGCATAGTCAGAACTGCCGAATCGGCACAAAGACCAAGGAAACGCCACATGAAACGGACCCTCTCCCTCGGCGCCATCGCCGCCGCCATCGGTATCCTCGCCACGGCTTTGTCCGTGCAGGCGCAGCCTGCCGCACACTCGGCGCATACCGCTGCCGCGTCCGGCAACACTTCAACCGCTGCGGCACCCGCCCGGATCAAGCGCTACGAACTGCACACCAACATCGTCGACGGGAAAATGGTGTTCGTCGACGACAAAGGACAGGTGAACCCGACCCTTGCCGCCAACGTGGACGACACAATCGAGATCGTGCTGGAAAGCGGCGAAGGCGCGGAGCATGACCTGGTGATACCCGAACTCAACGTCGCATCGTCCAAGTTCAGCCCCGGCACTGGCAAGACCACTCTGCGGTTCAAGGTTCCGCGCTCTGGTACGTTCACCTATTACTGCTCAATCCCCGGTCACCGGCAGATCGGCATGGAAGGCCGGCTGCAAGTCAGCGGCCCCGCCTCTGCCCAAGTCCCTACGCCCGCTGGCAGCGACTCCGGCCAGGCTGCGCTTGCGCTCTATACCCCAGCCCCCGTGCCGCAGCGCGCAGCCGACCCCTCCGCAGTCAGCGTCGCCGCCAACCCGGCCACGGTGCCGGCTGCCGTAGGGGACCGGGCTCCCAAGACCCTGAAGTACCGCATGGAAACGGTCGAGTTGCCCGGCAAGCTCGACGACGGCACGAGCTTTACCTACTGGACTTTCAACCGCCAGGTGCCCGGTCCGATGCTGCGCGCCCGCGTAGGCGACACCATTGAGCTAACGCTGGCCAATGCCCGTGACAGCAAGATGATCCACTCGATCGACCTGCATGCGGTGACAGGCGGCCATGGCGGCGGCGAACACACGCAGGTTGCTCCGGGCCAGGAAAAGACCATCACCTTCAAGGCGCTCAACCCGGGCTTGTATGTGTACCACTGCGCCACGCCCCTGGTGCCACAGCACATCGCGGCCGGTATGTACGGAATGATCCTGGTCGAGTCCGCAGGCGGCTTGCCTAAGGTGGACCGCGAGTACTACGTGATGCAAGGAGAGATGTACACGGGCCGCCCACATGGCGTCAAGGGGCACCAGGAAGCCGATCTCGAAAAGATGGCCAATGAACTACCCGACTACTACGTCTTCAACGGCGAAGTCGGTGCACTGAGCAAGACCCATAAACTTCAGGCCAAGGTAGGCGAAACCGTGCGCATCTACTTCGGCGTCGGTGGGCCCAACAAAATCTCGTCTTTCCACGTTATCGGTGAGATCTTCGATACCGTGTACAGCGAAGGCTCCTTCACGGGTCTCAAGCACGACGTACAGACAACGCTGGTGGCACCCGGCGGCGCGACCATCGTCGAAATCAAGGTCCAACACCCCGGAAGGTATTTACTGGTGGACCACGCCTTGTCACGCGCAGGCAAGGGCGCGGTCGGCGTGCTCGAAGTCACCGGCGAACCGGTACCCGGCGTCTACAAGGCCGGTGTGTTGTAACCCTGGACAGGGCCGCGCCACGCGAGGCAGCGTAAATCTGCCCCTCTGCAGCTATGCCTCCAGGCGTACGACGACTTTGCCGGAGTGCCGGCCCTGCAGCAGGTCTGACAGGGCGGCGGGTGCTTGCAGAAGACCATCCACAACGTGCTCCAACGCCTTGACCTGTCCACTGTTGATCCATTCTTCCATGTCACTGCGGAACACGTCAAAGCGCGCGCCATAGTGGTCAAGAATGATGAACCCCTGCACCCGCACCCTCTTTTGCAAAATGGCGGCCAGGAACTGCGGCAGCTGACTGATGCCGGGAAAACCTGCCGAGTCGTTGTAATGTGCGACAAAGCCGCACACAGGCATACGGGCGCCAAGATTGAGGAGCGGAAGGACTGCCGCCAATACGTCGCCTCCGACGTTTTCAAAGTACACGTCAATGCCCGCCGGGCATGCGGCAGCAAGCTGTTCCCTGAACAATGGCCCGTGCCTGTCGACGCAGGCATCAAAGCCCAGATCGTCGACCGCCTGCCGGCATTTGTCGGTACCGCCGGCGACGCCTACCACGCGGGCGCCCTTGAGTTTCGCGATCTGGCCGACCATGGCGCCCACCGCACCGGTCGCCGCTGCAACCACAACAGTTTCACCAACTTTTGGCTGGCTGATGTCCAGCAATCCGACGTGAGCTGTGAAGCCCGGCATTCCGAGCGCACCAAGCGCCAGAGACGGACGGACCATGTCACCAATGACCTGCAGGTCGTTCCCATCGCTCAGAGCGTAGTCCTGCCAGCCAGCGTTGGCTAGCACGAGATCACCAACGCGATATTTGGGATGCCTGGAGTCGACGATGCTGCTGACTGTGCCGCCCGGCATGGTGCCGCCCAATGGAACGGGTGGTGCGTATCCAGGCCCGATTTCGTCCATCAGGTTGCGCATGTACGGGTCCAGCGAAAGAAAATGCGTTCGCAGGAGTACCTGGCCTTCGCCTGGGCGCGGCACGGGCTCGGTCACGAGCTTGAAGTCAGACGCAACAGGCAGGCCGCGCGGATGCGCCGCCAAGGTGATGCGCCGATTGATGCTAGGGTCTGGTTTTGACTTTGTCATGACTGCCTCCGTGCTTCAGCTACGGCGGGCGCCGGGCCACGCCGCCATGCCAGCAGGCCGCCCAGCGCCACAGCCACCATGGCAAATGCAGGGGCACCGAGCGCTCCAGTCCAGTCAACGATGAGGCCGCCTGCGATGGCGCCCGTGGCGATGGCGATCTGGAACGCTGCCACCAGCAGGCCGCCCGCGGCCTCTGCCTGGTCGGGCGCGGCGCGCACGATCCAGGTCTGGAAGCCGACCGGAAATGCGCCGAATGCGAACCCCCATAGCGTCACCGCCACAGCGGTGACCACGGTGGAGCTGCCGCCAATGAGCAGCGCAGCCGCAAGCAAGGCGATCATTGCGCTGCCTGCGACGATCGCGTATCGCTCACTGCGCCCCGCCAGCCAGCCCCCTGCAAAGTTCCCGAAGAAGCCGCCGATGCCGTAGCCCAGCAGCACAGCGGAAATCGCCGCCACTGGCAGCTTCGTCACGTCTTCAAGCACGGGCCGGATGTAGGTGAAGCCCGCAAAATGGCCGGATATCACGAGCAGCACTGCCAGCAGAGCGATGCGTACCGGCCCCCGCGTAAGCAGATCGCGCAGGCCCTTCAGACTGGCCTGGTCGCGTGGCGGCAGGGGCGGCAACGCGACCAGCTGCACAACGAAAGCCAGCAGGCCGACGACACCTGCCGCGACAAAAGCACTGCGCCATCCCCAAAGACTACCCATCCACGCGCCGACGGGCGCCGCGCAGACGGTGGCAATGGACACGCCCGTCAACACGAGCGACATTGCGCGCGGGAAAAGCCGTTCCGGCACCAGGCGCATGGCCAGTGCCGCCGCCATCGACCAAAACCCTCCCAGCGCGATGCCGAGCACCACGCGCGCGACCAGCAGCACCGAGAGCGAGGCGGCTGTCGCCGCCAACAGGTTGGATACGAACAAAAGGGCTGTGAGCGTCAGCAGCACCCGCTTGCGGTCAAAGCGTGCCGTCAGCAAGGGGATGGTCGGCGCGGCCACCGCGCCGACAAGCGCGGTGGCCGTGACGGCCTGGCCCGCAGCGCCTGCCGTGACGTGCAGGTCAGCCGCCATGGCGGTCAGCAGGCTGGCCGGCAGGAATTCCGCCGTGACCAGGCCGAACACGCCCAGGGACAGTGAGGCGACCGCCGCCCAGAGCGCGGCGGCCTCACCGGGCGGATCATTGACAGGAGTTACACCGGCGGCCAGCGGATCGAGACAGGCAGAACAGGAAGTTGATGACATGAAATATGAAGCCTTGTTGAGGACAGGGTTGCCAGCTTAGGCCTAGCATCGACACCTTTCCATGGCGAAAGAGCCGAAATGCTTGACGATTCCTCCAGAACTTTCACGCCCGTCGTTCAGCCTCCTCAAGAAGACGGGGGCCTGCCTGCCGCAGGGCCCGATTCCCTCACCAAAGTCCTGCTGGGCCTGCGCCTGGAAGGCGTTGAGTACGGCCGCTGCCTCATGCATGCGCCGTGGGCGATTTCCTTTGCCGCGCAACCGGCCGCACGTTTTCACTTCGTCGCCAGCGGAGACGCCTGGATGCACACGCCGCAGTCCGGGTGGATGGAACTGAAGGCCGGTGACGCGGTGCTGCTGCCGCGCGGCACGGCCCACACCTTGGCCAGTTCGCCCGAAGTGCCGCCGGTAGACCTCGCGACCTTTGATCGCGAGCGGGTCGCGGACGACATCTACCTGCTGCGGGACGGAGCTTCTGTGGCGCAAGTACCCTCCCACGTCATGTTCTGCGGCAGCATGACCTTCAACCTCGACCCGCTGCACCCCTTGCTGGCCATGATGCCGGAGGTGATCCGCGCCGGCGACCTGGCCCAACGCGATCCGGGCGTGCCCATGCTGCTTGACGCGATGGAACGTGAAGCCTCGCTCAACCGCATCGGCGCCTGCGGCATCCTGGCCCGCATGGCCGACGTGCTCGCCGCGAGCATCATCCGCGCCTGGGTGGAATGCGCTTGCAGCAACTCGACAGGCTGGATCGCAGCGCTGCGCTCGCCCGGTGTGGGCAAGGTGCTTGCAGCCATTCACGCGACGCCGGAGCAGGACTGGAGCGTGCCGGAGATGGCGAACATCATGGGCGCATCGCGATCACGTTTTGCCCAGGCCTTCAAGGAATCGGTGGGCGAAAGCCCGGCCAGGTACGTGGCCCGCATTCGCATGTTCCAGGCCCGCAACTGGATCGCGCAGGACGGCATGCGTGTCACAGTGGCCGCTGACCGGCTGGGTTACGACTCGGAGGCCTCGTTCAGCCGGGCGTTCAAGCGTGTTATCGGCCACCCGCCCAGCAAGGCCCGCAGTTCCATGTGACCAAGGCGTGCTGTGGCGCTGGACTGCTCAGTTGGGCTTTGGTGCGCATTTGCAATACGCCCGGCGCACAGAGCAATGAGCGCCGGCAAGGCCCGGGTGAAGCAGGACATGGCTATCGGCAATTCGTGAATCGCCCAGCTAGTCCAGCACGCGAGGCTGCACGCCGACTACTGCGCAATGCCGGTGGTAGTCCGAGATCCGGTCGGCGGCAGTTATCCGCTGCAGTACGCTGTGGTGCGCTCCGAGGTATTCGACACTGCCCTTGACGACGACGTGCACCAGGAGTTCCTCGTCCCCTACAGCTTCCCACCAGTCCACATTGCCGGCAGGCTCATGAATGTAGTCCCCGACGCCCACCATGCGACCGTCGTTCAAGCGACGCTCGCCAACCAAGGTCAGGGCGTGAACCTCGCCAGTGTGTCGGTGTAAACCCAGCCGTGTGCCCGGCTTGAGCCGCATCAATTCGACCCAGCCTGAACCATCTGGCAGGAACTGGATCGGAAGTGACCATTTCCCTTCCCCTTCCGGGATCCAGGTGCTGAGTCCGGCCCGGCGCATAGCCGCGGCGACGATAGTGTTTGCTAGTTCCATGGCTCTGCCTCTTACTGGTCTGGATGTTGATGGCGGTATTCCTGGGTGCGCCCGCCATAGCCGTACGCGCTGCCGCGCACGTCTTGCACGTACACATAGCTTTCTGGGTGCAGGTCTCCTAGGATGCGCCCGAACGCTTCAAATGATTCGGCGACAAACCGGGCCTTTTCGGCCTTGGTGTTGGTTTCGTCCACCACCTTGATGTCGAAGTAGAAGCTGGTCATCTTCAGTTCGGCCAGCGATTTTCCGGCGACAAACCAGTCGCGCGGGTCGACATAGTCGATCACCACTGCGGTGAGGTCACGTCGCTTTCCGAGCAAGCGGCTGGAAAGGTCCAGCAGCGTGTCGGTGACGAGTTGCGAGAGTTCTGGCGTACGGTTCGCCGAGATCTTGACATTGAGGATAGGCATGGTTGTTTCCTTTTTTGGGTTGGTGTCGCCACTTTAGGGCGAGCCACTACAGCCGGAAACCACCATCCCGCATAATCGGTTTTGCTCGAAACGCAAAGGCAACCCCGATGAAACACTTCCTGCCGGACCCTGCGGACTTGCGGTGGCTGGTTCGCTCACTCGACCTCAATTCGTTCTCTGCGGCCGCCCGAGAGCTGGACGTGGCAGTCTCTGTCGTTACCCGGGGAGTCAACCGGCTCGAAACGGGGTATGGGGTCACTTTGTTGCGCCGGTCCACACATGGGCTGTCGGCAACCGCCGAAGGCTTTGAGCTGGCGCAGGAAGCGCGTGAACTGCTGGCGCGGATGGAGGACATCTCTGCCGCGGTGTCGAAACAGCGAAATCGCGTGGCCGGTGCGCTGCGGCTGGCATCAAGCCAGGAGATTTGCGAGGAACTGGTTGTGCCGCAGCTGGGCCCGCTGCGCGCGCGATACCCGGAGTTGCGCATCGAGATGGTGGCCGATGACCGGGTTGCCGATCTCGTGACGGACGGGATCGATGTGGCCCTGCGCACCACAGTGGGCAATAGCGAGGCTGTGGTCGCCCGTGCCCTTGGCTCCTTTGAACGCCGCCTGTACGCCTCGCCTGAATATTTGCGCCAATATGGAGAACCCGCCAACCCGGAGGAGCTTGGCAGGCATCAGACGGTAACCCATACCGCGCAGGGGCCCGTTGTGACATGGGCGTTCCGCAAGGCCGGACGGTCGGTCGAAGTCACTGTCAGGTCACAGCTCGCAACGAATACCACGGCCTTGGTGCATCACGCCCTGGTGGCCGGGGCGGGCATCGGCATGCTGTCGGTTCCATTGGCTGCGGGGGACGTGGCCAAGGGCCTTTTGAAGGAGGTTTTATCACCTTACGCTTCCGGTGTTACCCACACGATGTTCGCAGTGTCCCTGCCCAACCTGCGCAACGCCGCGCGCGTACGGGCTGTGATCGACTTCCTTCAGGCGGCCGCCCGCCGGCAGTGGGCCATGACTTGCACCTAGCGGAAACCGGCCTTGAACTCCAGCACCTGGAATGCTGCGCTTAAGGTTTGTTTTGATTCCTCATAACCTGCCCAAGAGGGGATGCAGACAAAAATTGGACTATCAGGAGGTAGTTCACGTATCCGTGCCAAGACAGGATTCGAGCGGTCGAGCTCTACATCAAGTCCGGAAAACCCGTGAGCCAATCATCCGTCAGCTGGGTTGCATGAATAAAGTCCTTCAGTTGGTGCTTTGAGCAAGCGCCGGCATGCGCATGCCCTCATCCACAATCGTTAGCGGCAGTTCACCGGCACAGTTGCCACGACCCGCCAGCGGGATACACGCAGAAAGCGGCCTGAACTCAGGCGCTGGCAGCGGCGTTTGCGCTTTTGCCTGCTGGTAGGGTGTGCCGCCGGTCGACCCTGCAGCCTGACCAGGCAGCAGTCCGGCCGTGATCAACAAGGTGCCGGGCGTGTAGTTGATCGTGTAGTTGCCATTGGCTGCCAGCAAACCCTGGTTGATCGCGTAATTGCCAGGCTGCTCGCCCGCCACGCGCTGCAACGCACCGCTCAGTACAGAGGCCGCGCTGTCGCCGGCCGCAAACGGCCCGGTGCGGTAAGTCAGCAAAGGGTCGGGCGTATAGACCTGTTTGGCCTGGTTATCGGCGATCACCGAAAGTGACGCTGGCGTAATGACACCGCTGTTGTTCGCGGCATAGCTGACGCTGTAGTTGTTGCCGCCATTACCGTCGTTCATGACCAGTCCGGCGGCAGTCAGCGTCTTGCCGCTGCCGGCATTTTTGTTGTCGAAGGTCTGCGTGGCTGCGCTGGCAACTGTGTCGTACAGCGCGCCGGTGACCACGGGCGCTGCTGCCGACGCGGTGGTGCCGTCGTAAACACGGTTGTCGGCCTGCGCGGTCACAGTCAGCGCGGCCGGGGTGATGCTGGCCGTGGCCGCCGCCTGACCGGTGATGGTGTAGTTACCCACGTCGGCGCCTGTGTAGCTGCTGCTGAGGGCGACGGCTTTCCCGCTGCCCACATGTTTGTCTGCGAAAGCGCCTGTGGCAGTTACCGCGAGATCGTCGTTGGTGATCAGGCCAGCGTAGCTTGCACCAGCAACGTTGACAGTGGCGGTCGTGCTGCCGTCGTAGACCTTGTCGGCAGCCGTAATGCCGCTGACGGTCAATGCTTTCGGTGTGATGTTCGCCGTCGTCGTAGCCTGGCCGGTGATGGTGTAGTTGCCGACGTCGGCGCCCGTGTAGCTGCTGGCGAGCGTGATGGTCTTGCCGTTGGCCACGTTTTTGTTGCCGAAGGCGCCATTGGCAGTGACCGCGAGATCGTCATTGATGATCAGGCCAGCGTAGCTTGCGCCAGCCACATTGACGGTGGCGGCGTTGTTGCCGTCGTAGACCTTGTCGCTGGCCGTGATGCCGCTGACCGTCAAGGCCTTGGGTGTGATGTTGGCGGTGGTGGTGGCCTGGTCCGTGATGGTGTAATTCCCCACGTCGGCACCGGTGTAGCTGCTGGCCAGCGTCACCGTTTTGCCGTTGCCTACGTTTTTGTTGCCGAAGGTGCCGGTGGCGTTGACTTCGAGTACATCGCCGCTCACCAATCCCGCGTAGCTTGCGCTGCTGATGTTGACGGCAGCGGTCGTGTTGCCGTCATAGATCTTGTCGCTGGCCGTGATACCGCTGACCGTCAGCGCCTTGGGCGTGATGTCGGCCACCAGCCCAGCCGGATTGCTGACGCTGTAGTTGCCGGCATCGGCGCCCCCCAGCAGGCCGGTACCGTTCAAGGTCACCCCTTTGGCATTGCCGACCTTTTTATCGGCGAAACTGCCGGTGACACCACTCAGGTTCAGCGTTACGTCCTCAAGGCCGATCACGCCTGACAGCGCCGCCACACCGGTGTTCAGCGTAGCGGTGGCATTGCCGTCGTACATCTTGTTGTCCGCAGTAAGGCCGCTGACCGCCAAGGTTTTAGGTGTGATGCTGGCGACCACCGCAGTCGGGCTGCTAACGCTGTAGTTGCCCGCATCGGTGCCCGACAACAAGCCCACCCCGCTTACTGTTACTGCTTTGGCATTGCCTACATTTTTATCGGCAAAGTTGCCGGTAGCGCTGCTCAAATTGACGGCAACGTTATCGCTGCCCAGCACGCCAGACAACGTTGCCGCGCCGGTATTCAACGCGGCGATAGTGTTGCCGTCGTAGACCTTGTCGCTGGCCGTCACGCCGCTCACGGTGAGCGCGGCCGGCGTAATAGTCAGCAGGCCGCCCACGATGTCCAGCCCCTGCTGATCGGAAAACGCGGTGTAGGTGCCGACGTTGCGGCCACTGGCGGCAGTGCCGGTGCGCGTGCCCGAGGGCGCCGCCACGCTGCCGGCCTGCGTCGCCGCGTTGTAAACCGTGTTCACATTGGCCACGTTTTGCGCCACCAAAAAGTTGCGCAGCAGCGGGCTGGTCATGCCTTCGTAGATGCGCCAGGTGCTGCCCGTGCCGCCCAGCTTGTCGATGCTCCAGCCGGTAAAGGTGTCGACCTGTTTCATCTGGGCGCTGGTCTTGCCGGTGCCGACAGGGCTGGTAGCTTGGCCGCTGGTGGTCACATCCCAGTAGCTGTTCGAGACGCCGCCGACGGTGACGCCGATCAGTCCGCCCGTGGCGCTGGTGCCGGTGACTGCCCCCGTCGCGTAAGTGCGGTTCACCGAACCGACGATGTGTTCGCCGATGAGGCCCCCGACCCGGGCGGCGCCGGTGACGCTGCCGGTGGCATAGGCATCGGTGAGGCTCGCCGCGCCACCGTAACCGATCAGGCCGCCCACCGCGTCGCCCGTGCCCGTCACGTTGCCCGAAGCATAGACGGCGCGGAATCGTTCCTTTGCGACCCATCCCGGGTTCAAGAAGCCCCCCGCCCCCACCAGCCCGCCAACGCTGCCGGCGCCGCTGACGTCGCCCGTGGCGTACAGGTTCTCCATCCAACCCAGGCCGTCCGTCACGCCGTCGATTCTTGAATGCCCGATCAGCCCGCCGACCATGTTGCCGTTTGCCTCGACCCGGCCGGTCGCAGAACTGTTGACCACCAGCGATTCCGAATATCCGATCAGGCCGCCCGCCTCGCTGTCGCCGGTCCCCGTGGCACGCACGGCACCCTCGGCCCGCGCGTTGCGCACGATCATCAGATTGCTGCTGGTTCCGATCAGGCCGCCGACCTTGCTGACGCCCTCTACCCTACCGCGGGCGACGGCATCCGTGACGTCATACACCGTCCTGCCGATCAGCCCCCCTACGTACAGCCCACCGGTGACGTTCCCGGTGGCTTCCGCATTCGAGACAGGCGCGAGGGCGCTGCCAACCAATCCGCCAGTGGCTTGATAGAGGCCAGTCACGTCGCCGGTCGCTTTCGCGTTGTCGATGGTGCCGAACGCCAAACCGACAAGGCCGCCGACCAGGTAGTAGCCCGTTACGGCTCCGCTGGCCTGGCCATCGGTGAGGCTGCCGCCGTTCAGGTGTCCCACCAGACCGCCGACCTGATGCCCGGCCGCCGCCACGCCGGTGCCGGTGTTCGTCACCGATCCGCTGGCGCGGACATTGGTGAGCGCCGCTCCGGTCGAGCGACCGATCAGCCCGCCGGTGTATTGGCCCTGGCTCGTGACCTTGGCGTTGGACCTTGCATTCTGGATATCGCCGCCGCTGTGGTCACCGATCAAGCCGCCGGTGTAGTTGCCGGGGCCCTCCACGGTCGCGGCGATCGCGGCTTCCGAGCGTGCATCCGTCACGGCGCCGATGTTCTTGCCCACCAAACCGCCGGTGTAGTTGCCCCCTGAAGTCACCTTACCGGTGGCGTAGACAGTGGTCAGGGTACCCGTGCTGCTCCCCGCCAGCCCGCCCGTGTAGTCGCCATTGGACTTCACATCGCCGGTGGCGTAAACGGAAGTCATGTCACCCGTGCTGCTCCCCGCCAGGCCGCCGACGTACTGGGCCTTGCCAACCAGGTTCTCAGCGGTGACGGCGCCGGTTGCGTGGGAGTTGCTGATCGACCCGGAATGGTTGACGCCGACCAGCCCGCCAATACCGCTGTAGCTGTACAGATTGAGGCCATCGGCCAGCACCTCGCCATCCGCGCTGGCCTGGCTGATGTTGCCGAAGTTCCAGCCGACCAGGCCGCCCACGTTGCGGTTGGTGCTGGAACCAAAACCGATGCCGCTGACCTTGCCGGCGGCGCTGACGTTGACCAGGTTCCCGCCGGACGTTGCCGCCGTGGGATTGCCATTGGCACCAATCAGGCCGCCCACGTTTGCCGCTCCCTTGACCTCGCCTAAGGCGCGCGCATTCTCCAAGGAGCCTCCCTGCATTCGGCCAATAAGCCCCCCCACATGGTTGTAGCCCGTCGCCGTGACATCGCCGGAAGCCGAGACATCGCGCATAGCCGTGTTGAGAGCAGTGCCAACGAGGCCACCGACATCGCTGAGGCCGGCGCTTGTCATGTTGACCGTGACTTTGGCGTGCGCGTCCTGCAGTGTCCCACCGGTCATTAGGCCGACCAGCCCGCCGACGTCGTGGCCGGGCCCCGTGAGCGTGCCGGACGCTCGCAGGTTGTGCAACGTGGCGCCGTTGGCGGAACCAGCCAGGGTGCCGTACCACTCGTCCACTCCACCGGTCACGCCGGCCAAATCCAGGTTGCGCACCGTGCCGCCGTTGATGCCGGCGAACAGCCCGCCGTTGTTCACTGTCCTGATCTTCAGGTCGGTGATGCTATGGCCCAGCCCGTCCAGGGTGCCGCTCAGCCCTAGCAGCGGCGAGGCTCCCTGGTTGCCGTTCCAGTTTTCGGTGGCGCTGGCGTCGATGTCGGCCCCCAGCGCGTAGCGCAGGCTACCTTCGAGGTTGATGGACTGCAGGCCGTCGGTAGACCCCTCCGTGCCCAAGGCGTTGATGACAATGTAGCCCTCGCCATTGATCGTTAAAAATCCCGTGCCGGCGCGGTCGAAGTTGACGCGCCCGGCAAAACCCGCGTCCGGATCCACCGCCACCTTGACCTTGCCGGCGGCAACACCCGCATCGGCGCCGTTGGCGGTGCCGGTGTTCATCACCAGCGCCGAGCTGCCGGTGGCGTCCATCACGGCGCGGATGTTGATGTCGCGCGCAGCGGTCAGCGTCAGCGTGTTGGCGGCCCAGCTCACGTTGTCGTTGACGTGGATGTCGCCGTTGCCCGCCGCGTTGCTGCCGCTGCTGGACAGGATGGTGACGTCGCTGTTGGCCAGGTTGGCGGAGAGCGTGGCGCCGCTGATGTCGCCGCCGCTGGCGGCGATGGTGAAGTCCGCGGGGTCTATCAACCAGGTGCCGGTTTTGCCCTGCGCGGCGCGCGTGCTGACGCGTGTGCCTTCAGCCACCTTGACATGCGCGCCCGAGGTGTCGACAAAGCCTCCGTCGCCGCCGGTGGGCGCGGAAGCGTCCAGCGTGCCGCCCACCTGTACCGTGCCGCCGTTGAAGCCGCCCAGCAGCTTGATGACACCGCCGCGGTTTTCCAGCGTGCGCGCCTGGATGACGCCGGTGTTGTTGACCACGGTGCCGGCCAGGGCGTCGGCGGCTTTGGCGGTGAGCAGGGCGGTGCCGCCGTCGGCCTGCATCAGCCCGCCGTTGTGCACCAGTGCGTTGACCGCGCCTTCGTCCACTGCAAGCTTGAGCAGCCCGTCGCCTGCGAAGTCGAGCGTGACCTGCTTGCCGGCGGCCAGCGCCACCGTGCCCAGGTTGGCCACCAGCGTGCCGGTGTTGCTGACCTGAGCGCCAATCAGCGCGATGCTGCCGCCGTCGGCCGCGCGTATCGAGCCCTCGTTGCGCACGCTGCCGCCACCACTGCCGCTGGCGCGCAACACATAACGCCCGGCCATGAAGTCGGTATCGCTCATGCCCAGGGTCGAGGCCACCAGCCCGCCCACGCTGACCTGCGCGCTCTGGCCGAACAACACGCCGTTGGGGTTGAGCAGGAAGACCTGGCCGTTGGCATTGAGCCGGCCCAGGATCTGGCTGGCCTCAGTGCCCAGCACGCGATTGAGTGCAACGGCATTCGATCCGGGCTGCACGAAATTGACGGTCTCGTTGCCGGCAACGCCGAAGCCCTGCCAGTTGATGGCCAGCTTGGGTGTGGCCTGAGTGATGGTGGTGGTGGTGCCGCTTTGCGTGATGCCACCCTGGCCCGCGCTGACCTGGCCACCCGTGGGAGCGGCCAGCGCCTGCGCCGCTGCCAAGCCGGCGGCAAGGGCCAACGCGCGGAGCTTGCGTTCACGCTTGCCCAGGCTGCGTTTGCCCTTGCCGCTGGCTGTTTCGGCCACGGCTTCAAAGCAGGCACCGGCTTCGTTCCAGATGACGCGGTAGGTGTGGTTCATGGCGATTTTTCCTTCGGTTGTGAATCAAATCGGGCTTCAGCCCTTTCAGGACGTGCGCAAGCAGCTATCAAATATGTAGCGCGAAATAGGCGGTACGTTGGCCACTCAAAAACTCCTGGACACCTGCAGCCACAGCCGGCTGCTGCGATCCGGCTCGGCGGTGGCCGGGCCGCCGTGCAGCTTGCGTGCGTAAAAGAAGCGTGCGCTCCAGCCGTCGGCATGCGCCCAGTTCAGGCCCAGACCGGCACCCGACAGGCTTCGCCGGTTTGACGCGCCAACGCCGGACAACGGCTGCTCATTGCCGTAGCCAACGGCCGCGTCGTAAAAGCCGACCAGCTGCCAGCCGGCGCCCAGCGGGTATTGCAGTTCCAGCGTCAGCAGGCTGGCGCGGTCTGACGGCGCTTCGCCCTGCGGGTAGGCGCGCACGGCGCCAGCGCCGCCAAGCGGCAGCTTTTCGGACGAGTCCAGGTTCTTGCTGGGCCACTGGCCGGTATAGGAGACCAGCAAGTTGGCCTTGCCGACGCTTTGCTGGCGCATGGCCAGCAGGCCCAGCTTGCCGAAGCTGCCGGCGCTGCGCACGGTAGCCTCGTCGATGGCCAATGCGTCGGCACTGTTAATGGCCAGCTGGCCGCGCGTATAAGCGGCCGAAAACCCCCAGACGCCACCGCCACCCCAGCCGTCGCGTGCGTCACCGGAAAGGCCAAGATTGAGCAGGTTCAGATGCTTGTCATCGGCCGAGCCGACGAGGTCGATGCGGTCACGCAGGCGCTTGTGCTCGGCACTGACTTGCGCGTTCAGGTTGTGCAGGCGTGAGCGCAGCACCGGGTGCGCGGCGAACAGGGTGACTATGGAAGCGTCGCCGTGTGCGTCCAGGTTTGCAAACTCCCCGCCTAGGCGGTACCTCATCACCGAGACGGCAGCGCCCGCGCGCGTGCCGTTGCCGCCCACCGGTAACTGCCACCCCAGGCGCGCGTAGTTCATATCGCTCCCGGCGGTCAATGCGCGCAGGGACACCAGGTCGCCCAGGCCGGCCGGGTTGTTGAAGTACAGGCTGGCGCCTGCCCGTTCGCGGCCGGTGGCGCGGCTGCCGAAATTGTCGGCCTCCAGCAAGCCAGTGACAGCCGGCCCCCGCTCAACGTCCACCACCAGTTCGCTGGTGCCCACCGACGCGCCGGGCTGCAGGGTCGAGCGCACCGCGATGCCGGGCACGTCGGCTGCCAGCAGCAGCGAACGCTCCAGCGCTGCGTCGTTTACCAGCTCACCCGGCACCAGCGCGGCCAGTGGCAGCGGCGCGGGCAATTCGCCCTGCGGCTTCACGGTGATGGCGCTGTAACGGCCCTCCACAATGGCGATTTTCACAACACCATCCCGGATGTCCTGCTGGGGCAGGTAGGCGCGCGCCACCGTATAGCCGTGCTGGCGATAGAAGCGGCTCAGGCGCACCGCCAGTTCCTCGAGCCCGGCGAAGTCAAGCTCACGGCCGATGGCGTCCTGCACCACCGTGAACAGCTCTGCTTCGGAAAAAGCGGTGGCACCCGAAATTTTTATCTGCGCCACCCGCACCTGGATTGCAGCATCCCCCGGTGATGCCTGTGGCATCGGGGATGCCGCGGCCGGTGCTGCAGGCAGCACAGCCGGTGCGTCATCGCGGGGCACGGGAGCCGCAGGCCTGAGTTGCTGCAACACATTGCCGGCATCGGGAGGGCTGACCGCCGCTGCAGGCTCCAGTCCGGCCAGGCACGCGGCTCCGCACAACAGCACCGCGGCGCGGCGCACGGGCCAGGAAGAGGCGTAGACGCCCTGACGCAGCGGCAGCGAAGCGCCTGTCGTGGATCGGGTAGTGGTTTGCATGCCGCGTATGGTGTCGGGCCGGGAAGGCAATCGCCTCCCCTGATTCGGGGAGACGGTCCGAATTTTTTTGCGGTCAAATAGGCGCACCCGCTAAGATTCACGGCGGCGTCAGCCCCAACAACAACTGAAGGAATCAAGCGCATCCATGTCCATCCTGACCGTGACCCTGGTGGAAGACGACACACCAATCCGCGAGGAATTCGCGCGCATGGTGCGTGAAGATGTTGGCCTCAGGCTGCTGGAGGCGGTGGGTTCCTGCGCTGAGGCACGGCGCAGCTTTTCATTTGCCCAGCCGGACGTTGCACTGATTGATTTGGGCCTGCCCGACGGCGACGGTACCGAACTGATCGCGGACCTGGCCCGCCGCTCGCGCCACACCAGCATCCTGGTGGTGACCATCTTCGGTGACGAGGCCCACGTGGTGCGCGCCCTGCAGGCGGGTGCCCACGGCTACCTGCTCAAAGACACACCGACCGCGGAATTCGGCCGTGCGATCCGCGCCGTGAGCGAGGGCGCAGCCCCGCTTTCGCCGCAGGTGGCGCGCTATCTCCTGCGCAGCTTCGCCGCACCACGGGCAGAGGCACTGCGCTGGCTGATGGAGCCGCTGACGCCTCGCGAAAAAGACGTGCTGACGGCCATCTCGCAAGGCCTTTCGGTGCCCGAAACAGCGCGGCACCTCGACGTCGCGCCGTCTACCGTAGCCGCCCATATCAAGAGCATTTACGGCAAGCTGGCCGTGCACTCGCGCGTCGAAGCCGTGAACCAGGCGCGTGCCCGGGGACTGATCTGAATGCGATTGCAGGGCATATGGGCCGCGCTATGCGCCTGCGCCACGCTGATGCTGGCGGCGCCGTCCTGGAGCGCCACGGCGGCCACCCTGGAACGGGCGGTGGTCGTCACTGAAGACGCAGGGCGCCCCGCCGAAGTCGATTTCAGCAAGGCTTCGCCCGTCACGCTGCCCGACAACTGGCGCCGCAGCCGCCCTGGTTTTGACGGCGTCGCCTGGTATTCGATCGCGCTCGACGCTCCCCTGAAGGCCGCCGGCGCTACCGGCCCGGAGCATGAACTTGTGCTCGTCGTGCCGCGTGTGGCTGACCTGGGCGAGTTCTGGCTCAACGGCGAACGGCTGGACCTTGGCACGGGCAACGGATTTACCCGCAACCGCGCGCTGTGGGTGCCCCTGGGAGGCCACGTACTCAAGCCCTCGGGCAACCTGCTGCAGGTGCGCGTCAGCGGCAGCGCCGACACCCGCGGCGGACTTTCGCGCATGAGCCTGGGAACCACTGCGGCCGTGGGGCCGGCCTTCCAGGTGCGCCGTTTCCTGCAAAGCATTGCCCCCACAATGCTGATGTTCGCGGTGCCGATCTGCCTGTTCGGCGCCATCCCGCTGTGGTTCAAGACGCGCCGCTACATCCACCTGCTGTTCGTGCTGCTGTGCGTGAGCTGGATGCCGCGGGCACTGGTGATGCTCGCGCCTGAAGCCGGGCCGCCCGGCCCCGAATCCCTGCTGTTCGCGCTGGCCAGCACCCTGGTGTCCAACACGCTCATGATCATGCTGCTGCTGGAGTACAGCCACTGGACCAGCCCGCCCTGGAAGCGCTACCTCAAAGTGCTCTACGGGGTCATCGCGCTGTCTTTCGCAGCGGGCGTCGCCGCCTACCTGAAGGGCGACATGCGGCCCAACGTCGCGGCCGTGCTGCACTGGCCTTATTTCGCCCTGACCATCGCCGTGGTGCTGGCCCAGGTTCACAGGGCCTGGCGCACACGCCGGCGCAACGAGGTGTTCCTGGCAGTGACGCTGGTCCTCTGGTGGGCCGCGGTGCTGCAGGACCTGGCCATTCCCGCCGACCTGAACGCCTTCGACAGCTTCTTCATGGCCCCAGTGGCCGCACTACTGGTGCTGGCCACCCTGGTCGCGCGCACGCTCGAGGGCCTGGCGCTGCACAGGGCCAGCGCCGAAGAAGAGATCAACCTTGCGGTCGCCGGCGTCAGCACAGCGCACGGGCAGGCCCTGGAAGAAATGCGCGCGGAATTCGACCGCCGCAAGGCCGAGGAGCGCCAGGCCGTGATCGCCGCCGAGCGTACCCGGCTGCTGCACGACCTGCACGACGGCATGGGCAGCCAGCTGATCACCGCGCTGCGGATGACCCGCCGCGACGAAGTGCCGCGAGAGGAGGTCGCGCGCGTGATCGAAGACTCCCTGGAAGACATGCGGCTCATCATCGATTCGCTGGACCTTGAGGAAAGCGACCTGCTGCCCCTGCTGGCCAACTTGCGTTATCGGCTGGAGCCGCGGCTCAACGCCATCGGGGTTGGTTTGCAGTGGCAAGTGGGGCCGTTGCCGGAGATGGACTACCTGACACCCGAGACAGGTCTTTCCATCCTGCGCACGCTCCAGGAGGCCATCAACAATGCAGTGCGCCATGGCGCGGCCAGGACCATCACAGTTCGCGCGCGTGATACCGCCAGCACACTGGAACTGTCCGTCACAGATGACGGCTGCGGCTTCGACACGCACGCCGTTCCCGCCCCCGGCAAGACCCAACGCGGCCTGGCCGCGATGCGAATGCGCGCACAAAAATTGGGGGGCCAGGTCCGCATTTCCAGTGGCACACATGGAACCTGCGTGACGCTGGAGCTTCCGTTAAGACGTTGAGACGGTACCCTTCAACCGCATACACAAAACTTTGGTCCGAAGCTTGAGCCGCCCTCTTTTTACGACACTCTTGTGGGCTGCGAGTCCGGCACCTTGACCGACGCGAGCACGCGGTCGACCATCACGCCTGCCTGGCCCAGGTTATTCATCGGATCGCAGAACGAGGCCAGCTGCTCCCGTGTCACGTGCTTCTTGATTTCGGGATGCTCCGCCAGCAGATCGATCAGCGGCCGCTTTTGCTGGAGCGCGTCGCGGCAGATGTCGTAGACAAGGTCATGAGCGTATTCACGCCCGATGTAGGGGCCCAGGCCCATCATCACGGCCTCCGACATCACGAGGCCGTGGGTCATGTCGATGTTGCGGCGCATCTGCGCGGCATCGACTTCCAGACCCGCGAGGATGAACTTCGTCTGCTTGAGCGCGCCCGAGATCAGGCAGAAAATCTCGGGCATCGCCACCCATTCGATTTCCCACGGGCCGGTGGAGCGTTCATGGTCGGCGACCATCGCGTCCATCAGCGACGCGGCCAGCTGGCGTACCACGGAGATGTTGGCATGGATGTAGAGGCAGGAGATCGGGTTGCGCTTTTGCGGCATGGTTGACGAGGAGCCGCGCCCTGGCGCGAAAGGCTCAAACACTTCGGCGACCTCGGTCTGCATCAACAGCTTCACATCCATCGCGATCTTTCCGAGCGATCCACCGACGATGCCGAGGAAGGCACCAACTTCAGCGAAGTTGTCGCGCACGGTGTGCCACGAAATCAGTGGCTGCCCGAGGCCGAGTTCCTTCATGAGGTCGGCCTGGGTTTCCATTGCGCCTTTTTCAAGCGAGGACAGCGTGCCCGACGCGCCGCCGAACTCGCCGACCAGCACCCGCGGCTTGAGCTGCGTGAGGCGCTCGCGGTGGCGCTCGATGCCCGCAAGGATGCTGGCCATCTTGTAGCCGAAGGTGATGGGCGTCGCCTGCTGCAGATTGCTGCGGCCGATGATCGGCGTGTCGCGGTGGTCGCGCGCCAGTTTGGCGAGCGAGGCCGAGATGTCCGCGAGGTCGGCCTCGACCAGTGCGAGGCCCTCGCGTATCTGCAGCACGGCGGCCGTGTCGGTGATGTCCTGCGTGGTGGCGCCCCAGTGGCAGTATTCGCCCAGGCCATCCTTGCAATGCGCGTTGATCTGGTTGACCACGGCGATGATCGGGTAGCCGATCTGCTCGGTCTTGGCCTTGAGCTTGACCCAGTCGATCTGGCTGGGCTCGCAGTTCTTCACGATCTCTTTAGCCGCCTCTTTGGGAATGATGCCGAGGGCGCCCTGAACCTTGGCGAGCGCACGCTCGATGTCCAGGTATTTGGCGGTGCGATTCTCGTCCGACCAGACATGCCGCATGGCGGCATCGCTGAACATGTCGCCGAAAATTTTTGAGTCGATGATGGTTGCGGACATAGGTTCTCCGTTGGGTTATGTATCTTGTGAAAAATCAGGGAGTGCGTGCAGCCAGGGCCACGATGCGCTCGGCTTTGAGGACAACCGGGCGATCGACCATCTTCCCGTCGAGCTGGATGGCGCCGCCGCCGGCTGCGCGCGAGGCGCTCAGGATGCGTTGCGCCCAAGCCAGCTCTTCGGCGTCAGGCCGCAGCGCACGATGCACCGCGGCGACCTGCACGGGATGAATGCACATCTTGGCGCCAAAGCCAAGGCAGCGTGCCTGCGCCATGTCGGCGGCAACCCGGTCCGCATCGACGTCGGGCGTGACGCCAGCCACGGGCGAGGGCAAACCCGCGGCGCGTGAGGCAATGGCAAGCTGGATCGCGGCGTGCTGCAACGACGGGCTGTCGGCGGGAATGTCAAGGTCGGCCATGTAGTCGAGCGAACCGAAGGCCAGGCGTGCGATGCCGGGTGCAGTGGCAAGGTCGAAGGCGGCCAGCAGGCCACGCGCTGTTTCGACCAGCGGCAACACGGTGGTACCCGCATCGAGCGAACCAAGAACGTCAGCCACCTGCCGTCTGCTTTCGCATTTCGGAAGCATGACGCAGGCTGCCCGAACCCGCCGCAGGAGCTGCAGATCGTCTGCGTACCAGTCCGTGCTCGCGTCGTTGATACGGATCAACAGCTTGCCGCGAATCTCCTCGTTGGCGGAGGGCATCCACGCCGCGATGGCTTCGCGCGCGGCAGCCTTGTCAGAGGGCGAGACCGCGTCTTCCAGGTCGATGATGACGCGGTCCGCGCCCGAGGCCAGCGCCTTCGCGAATCGCTCGGGCCGGTGGCCCGGCACGAACAGGTAGCTCAGCGGCACGGCGGGCGGCCTACTCATACCGCACCTTCCGCGCGCAACTGGGCAATCTGTTCGACGCCATAGCCAAAGTGGCTCAGGATCGCGTCGGTGTGTTGGCCCAGCGCGGGCACGGCGCCCATGCGCGGGGCGCCATGTTGCCAGGAACCGGGCGGCAGCATGGCGGGCACGGCGCCGGCCGGGGTATCGATTTCACGCCAGCGCGCGCGCGCTTCGAGTTGCGGATGTTTCCACAGCTCACTCATGGTGTTGACTTGCGCGTTAGCCACACCAGCGGTTTCCAGCCGCTCGACGACTTGGGCGGCGGTCAAGGTGCTGAAGGCTTCAACGATGATTGACGAGAGTTCGCCCCGGGCGGCGCTGCGCTGTGCGTTGCCGGCGAAACGCGGGTCGCTGGCAAGCGCGGGCTGCAGCAGCACTTTTTCGCAAAACACCTTCCACTCGCGTTCGTTCTGCAGGCCCATCATCACGGTCTTGCCGTCACCGGCCAGAAACGGGCCGTATGGATAGATGGTCGCGTGGCTGGCACCCGTGCGCTGGGGCGGCGCCGCGCCTTCGAAGGCGTAGTAGAGCGGGTAGCTCATCCACTCCGACAGCGATTCGAGCATCGAGATGTCGATGCGCTGACCCTCACCGGTCTGCCGACGGTGCATGAGCGCGCCCAGGATGTTGGTGTACGCATACATGCCGGCAGCGATGTCGGCGATGGATGGACCGGCCTTGGACGGTGTGTCGGGCGTACCGGTTACCGAGACGAAGCCAGCCTCGCTCTGGATCAGCAGGTCATAGGCTTTTTTGTCGCGGTAAGGACCGTCACCGCCGTACCCCGAGATGTCGCACACGATGATGCCGGGCTTGCGCTTGGCCAACGCTTCGTACGACAGGCCGAGCCGTGCTGCAGCGCCCGGCGCGAGGTTTTGCACCACGACGTCGGCCTCTTCAATGATCAGGCGCATGAGGATTTTCTGCGCCTCCTCGTGCTTGACGTCCAGCGTCAGGCTTTCCTTGGAGCGGTTGGTCCAGACGAAATGCGATGCAAGGCCCCGCACGCGACTGTCGTAGGCCCGTGCGAAATCGCCCACACCGGGGCGTTCAACCTTGATGACCCGCGCACCCATGTCGGCCAGCTGCCGTGTGGCGAAAGGCGCCGCGATGGCGTGTTCGAGCGTGACGACGGTGATTCCCTTGAGTGGCTGCATGGCGTCTCCTCAGCCCAGCGTGGCGATGGCGTCCATCGTGAGCCAGCCTTCATGGTCACGCCCCCACAGCCGCACGCTCTTGCCGTCGGCCGAAGGCTGCCCGTGGATCGAGAACGGGTTGACGTCGAACGTGGGCCGGACCGCCTTGAACTCAAATTTGCGCACCATGGCCTCAGGCATATGCCGACGCAACAGGTCCATGAGCAGCGTGGCGATCAAGGGGCCGTGCACGATGAGGCCGGGGTAACCCTCGACCTCCGTGACGTACTTGCGGTCGTAGTGAATGCGGTGCCCGTTGAACGTGAGGGCCGAGTAGCGGAACAGCAGCACGTCGTCGGCGACGATGCGGCGCACCCACGCGAATTCGGCGGGCGCTGCCAGCGGCGGAGGGGTCACGTCGCCGGGCGTCGGCGCCGCACGGTAGACGATGTTGTGGTGCTCGGTCAACGCCACGCCTGCAGAACCGTTGCGGCGCAGTTCATGGCGCACCTTCACGAAAACCAGGCTGCCGGTGCGGCCGCTCTTTTCCGTCACATCGACGATGGTTGAGGTGCGCGAGAGCGCGTCGCCGACACACAGCGGCTCGTGGAACTCGAAATCGCTGCCGGCCCACATGCGGCGCGGCAGGGGAACGGGCGGCAGGAAGCCGCCTCGCCGCGCATGGCCGTCCGGGCCGATCTCCGATTGCGCGTGGATCGGCAGGAAATACAGCCAGTGCCAGAGGCAGGGCAACGGCGTGCCGGGCGCGGGACGCGAGGTGTCGGCGCGGTCGAGCGTGGCCGACAACGCTGCGTACGGCGTGGCAGTGGCGGTGTCCTCCACTGTTTCGCTGCGGCCTGTCCAGTCTTGCAAGTTCATGCGCGTACCCTCCTTTCAGTGAAACTTGCGCGACTCAGTCGAGCTTGATTTTTGCGGTCGCCACAACGCCCTTCCAGCGCGTGACTTCCTTTTGCACCAGGGTTTTGAGTTGCGCAGGCGTGCTGGTTTCAACCTCGGCCCCCTGGTCTTCAATGAATTTCTGTACGGTTTTTTCGGCCAATACGCGGTTGATCTCCTGGTTCAACCGGTCAACCACCACCTTGGGGGTTTTAGCGGGGGCGAACATGGCGTACCACTGCGACATGCTGACGTTGGGAATTCCCTGCTCGGCCAGCGTCGGAACGTCCGGCAAGACGGGAGATCGCTTGTCACCGGCGATGCCGAGCGCCTTGAGCTTGCCGCCCTTGATTTGCGGGTACGCGGTAAACAAGCTGGGAAACATGTATTGCGTAATGCCGGAGATGGTGCTCATCACGGCGGGCGCTGAGCCTTTGTGGGGAATTCCAATCACGTCCACCCCCGCGGACAGCTTGAACAGCTCGCCTGCGATATGCGGTGCGGTGCCGTTCCCCGCCGTCGCGAAGCTGAAGCTGTCGGGTTTGGCCTTGATGAGCTGCACCAGTTCTTTGGCGGTCTTGGCCGGCACTTCCGGGCTGACGACCAGCACCGTCGGAGATGCCGCCACCATGCCGATGGGTTCAAAATCGGCGACCGGGTCGTAGCGCAGCTTTTGCAAGGCCGGGTTGATGCCGTGGGTAGCGATGTAGCCGAACATCAAGGTGTAGCCGTCCGGCGCGGCGCGGGCCACGAACTCACTGGCAATCGCGCCGTTCGCCCCGGCCCGGTTGTCCACGATGACCGGTTTGCCAAGCCGTGCGCTGAGTCCCTGCGCCAGGACGCGCGCCATCGCGTCATTGGCGCCGCCGGCGGAGGTCGGCACCACGATGGTGATCGCTTTTTCGGGCCAGTTCTTGGGCGTCGCCGGACTGGTCGCCGCCATGGAGAAACCAGCCGCCAGTGGCAGCAAGCTCAGCATCAGCAAAGTCCGGACGTGGTGTTTCGGCAGCATGGTTTGTCTCCTGTGGATGTTCTGGTTGCCGGATCTTCGGCGAATGCAGGGAATCCGTGAAGTGCAACTTTTGTTAGTATTGGTGCATGGCGCGCATCAATTTCGATTTGCAGCAACTCGAAGCCTTCGTGGCGGTGGCCGAGCGCGGGAGCTTTCGCGCAGCAGCCGACCACATCCATCTTTCGCCACCCGCTTTAAGCCGGCGCATCGACAAGCTCGAGACCATCCTGGGTGCGCGGCTTTTCAACCGCACCACACGAGAGGTCGAACTGACGGCCCTCGGGCACGTTTTTCTTGATCGCGCACGCGCCGCGCTGGACGACCTTGAGTCCGCCATGCTCGGCATCACCGACATCGCCGGCAGCCGGACCGGCCGGGTCACGGTGGCCTGCGTGCCTTCCGCGGCCATCCATTTCCTGCCTACGGTCGTGAGCTCGTTCTCGGAACGCTACCCACTGATCCGCGTCCGTGTGATTGACGAAGCCGCCGGCGCGGTGATGGCCAGCGTGGTGTCGGGCGAGTCGGACTTCGGCATCAGCTTCATGGGCAACCAGGTACCCGGCGTGGACTTCGAGCCGATCCATACCGATCCCTTTGTGGTGGCCATGCCGCGCCGCCATGCACTCGCCGGGCGCAAGACGCTGTCCTGGAAGAACCTGGAAACCGAGCGCCTGATCGCGGTATCGCGTACCAGCGGAAACCGGCAATTACTGGACGACGCGCTGGCCAAGGCTGGCATCAACCCCTCATACCGCCTCGAGGTGAGCCACATCGCGACGCTGCTCGGCATGGTCGAAGCGGGGCTCGGGCTTGGGGCCGTACCGCGCCTGGCCTTGCCGAAACAGCATCCGTCGATCATTGGCGTTGCGCTCGTGGCGCCGGCGGTGTCGCGTGTACTGGGCCTCACCACCTTGCGTGGCACGACGCTGCGCGCACCGGCAAAGATGTTCTACGACTACCTGCACACGGCGCTGAAAGAACGTCGCTAAGGGAAATGCCAAAGGTCGGCACCGGTGCAAGCCAGGCACCAATGCGTGGCGGTGTTTTCCCTGTTCGGTCGTGATGAAACTTCGAGCGCCCGAACGATGGGTAGTGGAGCAACCACCGCGACCACCTCTGCCTTCCACCCGGACCAGAGGCAGCCCAGCCCTGACGGACGCGCGCCGAAAGGATCGGCTGCGCCTGTTGCCATTCGCGCGCCGATTTGATTATTATTGATAACTATTCTTGTGGCTCCGTGACAACCAGTAGAAAGGGCGTATGACCTATCAACCCGCTGTGCAAGATTCGCAATTCATTCTTTTCGACGTGCTGGACGCGGGCGGCCAGTTGCGGCCGATCGAGCGCTTCGCCGATGCCGACAACGACCTGCAGCGGCAGGTTCTGGAGGAAGCGGCAAAGTTCGTCGCCGAGGTTGTGGCGCCGCTGAATGCGGCGGGTGACAACCCCGGCTGCCGCTTCGATGCGGGCGTGGTCATAACGCCTCCGGGATTCGCATCGACCTACAAGGCCTTCTGGCAGGCCGGTTGGCCCGCGCTTTCCTGCGCGCCTGAACACGGCGGGCAAGGCCTGCCCTGGGTGCTGGAAGGTGCGCTATACGAATGGCTCAGCGCCGCCAACCATGGCTGGACCATGGCCCCCGGCCTACTGCACGGAGCCTGTGAGTGCCTGGCCCATCATGGCAGCGATGAATTGAAGGCGACTTACCTGGAGAAGCTTGTCTCCGGCGAATGGCTGGCCACGATGTGCCTTACCGAAGCGCACGCCGGCAGCGATCTCGGACTGGTGCGCACCCGCGCAACGCCGAAGCCGGACGGCAGCTACCGTGTTAACGGCAGCAAGATCTTCATTTCCGGTGGTGATCACGATCTCACCAGCAACATCCTGCATCTCGTCCTCGCGCGCCTGCCGGATGCACCTGCCGGCCCCAAAGGCCTGTCGCTGTTGCTCGCCCCCAAGCTGCTGGCGGACGGCAGCCGCAACCATGTCTACTGCGACCGCATCGAAGAAAAGATGGGCCTGCACGGCAGCCCCACCTGCGCCATGCGCTTCGATGATGCGACAGCCTGGCTGATCGGCCAGCCGGGCGAGGGCCTGAACGCAATGTTCGTGATGATGAATGCGGCGCGTTTGCACGTGGCGCTGCAGGGCATCGGCCTGCTCGACGCCGCATGGCAAAAGGCCGATGCCTATGCGCGCGAGCGCAGGCAGATGCGCGTGCCCGGACCACGCACCAGCACCGAGCCCGCCGACTTCATCATCGGCCACCCGGCGATGCGCCGCCTGCTGGACACGCAGCGGGCCTGGATCGACGGAGGGCGCGTGCTGGCTTACCAGACAGGACTCGAGCTCGACATCGCCAGGCACCACCCCGACCCCGCCCGTCGTGAAAGGGCACAGCAGTGGTGCAGCCTGCTCACACCCGTGTTGAAAGCTGCCTTCACCGATCAGGCTTTCCACGGCGCCAGCGAATGCCTGCAGGTTTTCGGTGGCCATGGCTACATCCGCGAATGGGGAATCGAGCAGACTGTGCGCGATTCACGCGTGACCATGATCTATGAGGGCACCAACGAGATCCAGGCCATCGACTTGCTGGTCCGCAAGGTGATACCGGACGGCGGCAAGACGTTGCGGCAGATGTTCCAGGTCCTGCAGGAGGGCCTGGACGACGGGCGCGCGAACGAGAAGGCTGTATTGAGCTGTTTCGCCCGCCTGGAGATGACGACCGCAGCATTGATCAAGGCCGCGGGTGCGGCGCCCCAGTTGCCCTATTGGGTCGCTGGCGACTACCTGCGCGCGGTGGCGCTGGCGCTGCTCGGTTGGGCTTGGGTGCGAATCTGCAACACGCCTGACGCGCAGGGCCATGAGCGCTGGCAAGGCCCAGGTGAAGCGTTACGGCGCTGGGTGATGCCAGAGTTCGATATGCTGCTGGGCATCATCGAAGATGAAATCGGACGGCAGGACTGACCCGCTTTTCATGTGAACGGGACGGCACTGAATCGACAGTCAACCCCAGCAAGCCGTGGCATGCCTTCTAGCTTTGAACTCCGCGACTGCCCAAGGCTCGCTGCGCGTCGTTTTCAAGCGCGATGGCCTCGTCGAAATGGCGAAGACCGATGTCGTTGAGGACCCGTTTGAAGCTGGCTGCCACCACCGGCTGAAGCGACGCCAGCCTGGCGCCGATTTGCCGGGAAGCCGATTCGAGTTCCTGGTCGGGGACCACTTTCCAGACAAAACCCCAGGCCATCGCCTGCGCGGGTGAGAACTCCTCGCCCAGTAGCATCAGCGCCTTGGCGCGCGCCACGCCTGCATAGGCAGATAAGGTGGCGGTCAATCCACCCGTCACAAAAACCCCGAGGGAGGCCTCCGGCAACTTGAAGCGGGTGCTTTCCCCCGCGACCACAATGTCCGCATTCAGCATCCACTCGAAGCCGGCGCCGACAGTCCAGCCATGGACCGAAGCAACCACCGGCTTGGACAGAGACAGGAGCGCCTTGGCCACAGCCTGCACCAATACCAGATCGTCTTCCGTGGGTGGGCTGCTGACGTCCCTCCCCGCACAGAATGCCCGGCCGTTACCGCACAAAAGGAGCACCCGGACGGCATCGTCGCGCGAAGCCAGCTCTATAGCAGCAAGAAGTGCACGCGCAAGCTCGTTGTCAATGGCGTTGAGTTTGTCGGGCCGGTTCAGGGACACGGTCATGATGCCGTCCACGGACTCGATCAGCAGCTTGGGAGTTGTCATGGGTGTGATTCTGAACCGGGAAGCCATCAGCGAACGTATAAATTTCCGGTCCAATGTTTTTTTTGATCAGACTGTATGCGTATCGACCCGAGGGAGCGGCGGCTTCGCTGCCTGGCTTGCACTTGTATCTCGACGCCAACACCAAAGGACAACTAGGAGTAGGCCGTCGTGGTGCCGATGACGCCGGCACCGAGGACCAGCACCTTCATGCAAGATTTCCCTGGCAGAGGTACTTGGTGTGCAGGTATTCGTCCAAGCCCCAGTGCGAGCCTTCGCGGCCGTAGCCCGATTCCTTGACGCCGCCGAAGGGCGCGGCCTGCGCCGCAATGGCGCCCTCGTTGATGCCGACCAGGCCGGTCTCGAGTGCGGAGGCCACGCGCCACACGCGCTTGATGTTGTTGGAGAAGAAGTAGCCGGCCAGGCCGAAGGGCGTGTCGTTCGCCTGCGCGATCACCTCGTCTTCAGTGCTGAAGCGGAATATGGGCACCACTGGGCCGAAAGTTTCCTCGCAGGACAGCTCCATGTCGGGCGTCGCGCCGGTCAGCACCGTGGGCGCGTAGTAGTTCGGGCCATTGGCGACTTCCGTGCGCACGCGGCTTCCGCCCACGACCGCCTTCGCGCCTTTGGCCACGGCGTCGTTCACGTGGCGCTCGATCTTGTCGACCGCCCGCCCGTTGATCATTGGGCCGATCTCGGCCTCCGCCCAGCTAGCCGGGCCGACCCGCAAGGCGCCCACGCGGGCCGCCAGCTTGTCGACGAAGCGGTCATGCACGGCCTCGTGCGCGAACACGCGGTTGGGGCTCACGCAGGTCTGGCCGCCGTTGCGAAACTTGGCGGCCATCAGGCCTTCGACAGCGGCGTCCAGGTCGGCATCCTCAAACACGATAAAGGGTGCGTTGCCGCCGAGTTCGAGCGAAAGCTTCTTGACCGTGCCGGCCGACTCGCGCGCCAGTATCTTGCCCACAGCCGTGCTGCCGGTAAAGCTGACCTTGCGCACACGGCCGTCACGCAGCCACTCGCCCACCACCTCCGGCGTGCGTTCGCGCGAGGCGGGCACGATGTTCAGCACGCCAGGGGGAACGCCCGCTTCCTCGGCCAGCTTCACGAGGGCCAGGGACGTGAGGGGCGTGTCTTCTGCGGGCTTGGCCACCACCGTGCAACCTGCCGCCAGCGCGGGGGCGATCTTGCGTGCGATCATCGCCGCGGGAAAATTCCAGGGCGTGACCACGGCGACGACGCCAACGGCTTCCCTCAGCACCAGGTAGCGCTTGCTCGACACCGGCGCGGCGATGATCTCGCCGTGGGCGCGCACGCCCTCTTCGGCGAACCACTCCACATAGCCGGCGCTGTAGGCGATTTCGCCGCGTGACTCCGCGAGCGGCTTGCCCTGCTCGCGCGAAATCAGTTCAGCCAGCGGCTCCACGTCGCGCTCGATCAGCGCCTGCCATTTCTTGAGGATCAAGCAGCGATCACGCGGCGAGCGTGCTTTCCAGGCGGGCAGCGCTTCTGCCGCCGCGTCGGCGGCCAGCCGCGCGTCCGCCGCACCGCCGTCGGCCGCCAGGGTGATCAGGCTGTCGTCGGCGGGATTGCGCACCTCGAATTGGCGGCCGTCCTGGGCTGCCTGCCAGCGGCCTGCGATGTAGTTCAGTGTTTGCATGTCAGTTCAATCTGTTCAGTTCAGTTCAGTTCAACGAAAAAATTCCCGATGGCACCCAAGGACGCCGATCTCGATATGCACGCGGCGCTCTCAAGGTCGGCAGTGCGGATCAGGCCGTGCATTCACGCGGCAGCGCCTGGGTCTGCTGCAGTTGCAGCAATTCGTCGGCGCTGCGGTGGCAGAAGACCTCCACGCCGCCTTCGAGTTCGTGCCGCGGCGGCGTCTTGCTGTCGCACACGCCGGCCACGCGCAGGGGGCAACGGTCCAGGAAGCTGCAGATGCCCGCGCGGTCGACAGGCGCCTGCACCAGCGGCAGGGCCGCGCGCTGCGCCGCTCCGACTTCATCGAGCCATCCCGGGCGCAACTCAGGGACGGAATTGGCCAGCAAATGGAAATACGGATGACGCGGCGCATGCGCGAAAGCCGACCGGGTCAGCGACTCCACCTTTTGGCCGGCGTACAGCACCACGATCTCGTCGCACACCGCGCGCACGGTGTTCATGTCGTGGCTGATGAACATGTACGAGACCCCGAGCTCCTTGCGCAGCTGAGCCAGCAGGTCCAGGATGGCGGCGCCCACGACCGTGTCCAGCGCCGAGGTGACTTCGTCGCACAAGATCAGGTCGGGGTCGGCGGCCAGCGCGCGCGCCAGGTTGACGCGCTGCTTCTGCCCGCCGGAAAGCCCCGCAGGCAGGCGCCGGGCACAGGCCTGCGGCAGTTGCACGAGGTCGAGCAGCTGCGCGATGCGTTTGTTCAGGGCCTCGCCCTTCAAGCCGCGGTACAGCTGCAGCGGCCGCGCGAGGATGTCGGAAATGGTGTGCGCAGGATTGAGCGCCGTATCCGCCATCTGGAACACGATCTGGATGCGGCGCAGCTCCTCGGGCGAGCGCTGCGACACCAGGCGTGGCAGCGGCTTGCCGTCGAACATGATCTGGCCGCGGGCGGGGCCGATCAGGCCAGCGACGGCACGGGCCAGCGTGGTCTTGCCGGAGCCGGACTCGCCGATGACGCCGATCGCCTGGCCGCGGTACAGGGTCAGGCTCACATCGTCGAGCACCGGTGAGGCGGGCCGGCCGTGCTTGTCCAGGGGCCCATAGCCGGCGACCAGATTGCGCACCTGCAGCAGCGGCGTAGCGCCTTCGGCCACCGTCTCGCCGCTGCGCGCCTTGGGATTGGCCGCGGCGATCAGGCTGCGCGTGTAGTCGTCCTTCGGCGTGTTGATGATCTGCGCCGTGGTGCCGATCTCGCGCTCGGCGCCGTCGCGCAGCACCAGGATGCGGCCGGCCATCTGGGCCACCACCGCCAGGTCGTGCGTGACGTAGACCGCCGTGGTCTGACGCTCGCGCACCACGCGGCGGAAGGCGTGCAACACCTCGATCTGGGTGGTGACGTCCAGCGCCGTGGTGGGCTCGTCGAAGATCACCAGGTCCGGGTCGCTCATCAGCGCCATCGCGGCCATCAGGCGCTGCAACTGCCCGCCCGAAACCTGGTGCGGGTAACGCTGGCCGATGCTGTCGGGCTGCGGTAGTGCCAGCTCGCGGAACAGCGTCACGGCTTTTTTCTCGGCCTCGGAGCGCGGCATCAGGGAATGGATGTGGGCGGTTTCGACCACCTGGTCCATGATGGTGCGCGACGGATTGAAGGAAGCGGCCGCGCTCTGCGCGATGTAAGAGACACGGCGGCCGCGCAGGCGGCGCCGTTCTGATTCAGACAGGCCCAGCACATCGGTATCGCCGATACGCACGCTGCCTCCGGAGATGCGGCAGCCGTGCCGCGCATAGCCCATGAGCGCCAGGCCTATGGTGGTCTTGCCCGAGCCGGACTCACCGATCAGCGCCAGCACCTCGCCGGGCTCGATGCTGAAGGAAACGCCTTTGACGATCTCTGTATCGCCGCCGGCGGCTTGCGCCACGACGCGCAAGTCATTCACGAGGACAGTGGCACCCATTAATGTTTCTCCCGGTCAGCGTCGGTATGGCCCGGCAGGTTGTCGATCACCAGGTTGACCGCGATGGTCAGCGCGGCGATCGCGAAGGCTGGGGCGAGCACGGACACGCCACCCAGCGGCAAGGCACCGAGGTTCTCGCGCACCAGGGAGCCCCAGTCAGCCATCGGCGGCTGCACGCCCAGGCCCAGGAAGCTCAGGCTCGCCAGCAAGCGCAGGGCGTAGACAAAGCGCAGGCCCATGTCGGCCAGCAACGGGCCGGTGATGTTGGGCAGGATCTCGCGGCGCATGATGTAGGCCCGGCGTTCGCCGCGGGCACGCGCCACCAGCACGTAGTCCATGGCGTTGATGTTCACGGCCAGCGAACGGATGATGCGGTAGGCGCCCGGCGCGTAGACGACGGCCGTCACCGCAATCAGCAGCGGAACCGAAGAGCCGAAACCGGCGATCACCACCAGCGCGAACATCTTGCTCGGGATGGACACCAGCGTGTCCAGCACGCGGCTGAGCACAGCATCGACCGCGCCACCCGCCACGGCGGCCAGCAGCCCGAGAACCGCGCCCACGCCGCAGGCAATCAGCGTTGCGACAAAGGCCACACCGATGGTGTACGGTGTGCCGACAACGATGCGCGTGAGCATGTCGCGGCCCAGGTAGTCAGTGCCGAGCCAATGCTGCGCGCTCATGTCCTGGAACACGCCGGCGTCGGACATCTCGCCAAGCGCGCTGTCAGGCACGAAGCAGGCGAAGATCCCCACGGCCACCCAGAAGGCCAGTACGGCCAGCCCGAGTTTGCCGGCGCGCGACCAGCCTACGAGCCAGGCGCGGCGCCGGGTAACGGCCGTCGAAGAAGCAAGTGTTGCAATAGTCATAGGAAAATCTCCGCGCGGCGCGCTGCGGTGCTCATTGATGCCTCAATCGGGGATTGGCGACGATGCCGCACACGTCGGCGAGCATCACCAGGACAAGGTAGGCCGAGCAGAAGATCATGGCGCAGGCCTGCACCAGTGGCATGTCCCGCTGCGCGACGGCGTCCACCATGAGCTTGGCGATGCCCGGGTAATTGAAGATCACCTCGACGATGATCACGCCGCCAAGCAGGTAAGAAAGGCTCAGCGCCACTGCGTTGGCGATCGGGCCGATGGCATTCGGCAGCGCGTGGAACAGCACGGTGCGCGCGGCGCTGGCGCCTTTGAGCCGCACCATCTCGATATAGGCCGCGGCCAGTTGGTCGATGACGGCCGCGCGCGTCATGCGCAGCATCTGGGCCACGATCACGCTGCCCAGGCTGAGCACCGGCAACGCGAAAGAGCGCAGCATCTCGCCTGGCGACGAAACGTCGACCGCGTACGACAGCGCTGGCAGCCATTTCAGTTGCACCGCGAACACCAGCACTGCCAGCGTGGCCACCAGGAATTCCGGCACCGACACGACGGCCACTGTCGCCATGCTGGTGAAACGGTCGAAAGCCGAGCCGCGCCGCAAGGCGCACAAAATGCCCAGGCCGAGGGCAAGCGGGACGGAAAACACCGTCGTCACCGCGGCCAGCTGCAGCGAAGCGGGCAGGCGGCTGGCGATGGCCTCACCCACCGGCATGCCGGTGACCACGGACTTGCCCGCGTCGCCCTTGGCCATGCCGCCCAGCCAGTCGAAGTAGCGCAGCACCGGGCTTCGGTCCAGGCCCATCTCGGTGCGCAAGGCCTTCACCGCCTCGGGCGTAGCGTCCTGCCCCAGCTTCTCTTCGGCCGCGTCGCCCGGCAGCACGGAGGTGATGGCGAACACCACCACCGACACCGCCAGCAGTGAGCCGAGCCCGGCGAGTATGCGGCCGCCGACCAGTTTCAGGATAGTGAGATTCATACGAGGCTCTTCCATTCAAGTGCCGGCGCGGAACCGGCTTTGCCGGGCCGCAGAGGGCGCCCCCCTAGGGGGGAGGCGCCGAAGGCGCTTCGGGGGGGAGTCATCCTTCCAGCCACACGTGTTCGGCAAAGCCGTAGCCCATCATCCCACCCAGCGGGTTCACCTGCAGGCCTTTGAGCTTCTTGTTGTGGCCGTCCAGGCTGGAGAGGAACATCGGGATACCGATGCCGCCGTCCTGGTTGATCAGCGTCTGCATGTCGGCGTACATCTGGGTCCGCTTGGCCGTGTCGGTTTCGGCGCGCGCGCCCACCAGCAGCTGGTCAAACTTCTCGCTCTTCCAGCCCGCTTCGTTCCAGGGCGCATCGGACTTGAAGAACAGCGTCAGGGCCAGGTCGGCCGTGGGGCGCGTATTGACGTTGCCGAAATTGATCGGGTGTTTCATCCAGTGCTGCGACCAGTAACCGTCGGCCGGCATATTGCGCACATCCAGGTTCAGGCCGGCTTGCCGCGCCGCATGCTGCAGCACCAGCGCCATCTCCACCGAGCTGGTGGCCGCGGACGAGGCCACCATCGGGATGGCGGCGCTGCCCAGGTTGGCCTTCTTCAGGTGCCACTTGGCCTTGTCGGCGTCGTAGGGGCGCTGCGGCAGGCCCTTGAAGAAGAAGCGGTTGCCCGGCGCGATGGGCTGGTCGTTGGCCACAACGCCGCGGCCCAGCTGGATGGACTTGAGCATCTGTTCGCGGTTGAACAGCAGCTTCATGGCCATCACGAAGTCCGGGTTGGCGCCCGGGCCGCTGTCGCGCCGCATGATCAGGTCGGTATACGAAACGCCCTTGGTCTCGAAGATGGCGGCCTTGCCGCTGGCGTTGACGCGGTCGATCGAGCGCGGGTTGACCGTGCCGATCAGGTCCAGCTCACCCGCCAGCAGCGCGTTGACGCGCGCCGACTCGTCGCTGATGCCCACGTACTCGATCTCGTCCAGGTAGGGGCGGCCGGGCTTCCAGTAGCTCTCGTTGCGCACGCCGATGGAACGCACGCCGGGCTTGAACTCCTTGACCTTGTAGGGGCCCGTGCCGATACCGGCGTTGAAGTCGGTCGTGCCGTCCTTGATGATGTGGAAGTGGTAGGTGCCCAGGATGGCCGGCAGGTCGGCGTTGGGGGCCACCAGGCGGATGGTGACTTCATTGGGGCCGGAGGCCGTCACGTCTTCGATCTGGTCGGCCAGCACCTTGGCTTTGGAGCCGGTGGCCGGGTTCTTGTGGCGCATCATGGAGAACACCACGTCGGCCGGCGCGAGCGGTTTGCCGTCGTGGAAGGTCACGCCCTTGCGCAGCTTGAAGATCCAGGTCTTGGCATCCTTGGTGGTGAACTCCTCGGCCAGCGAGGGCTGGGGCGTGAGGCTGCTGTCCAGCCAGGTCAGCCCGTTGTAGAAAGTGAAGCCGCGGGCGTAGTCGGCCTGGTTGGCCTGCTTGGCCGGGTCCAGCGTGTCGCTCACGGAGGAGACCGCGCCCGCCACCTTGATGCGGCCGCCCTTGCGCGGCGTTGGCGTTTGCGCCTGTGCATTCGCGGCAAGGCCCGCAATGCTGCCGGCCAGGGCCGCCTGCATGCCGCCGGCCGTCAACATGGCCAATACATCGCGCCGGCTCGCGCCGCGCTGCAACGCACCCAGGATGCGTGTGCTCTCTTCGGGGCCGATGAGGCCGTTCAGCTGCTTGTTATCTGCCATGGTTTTCTCCTAGTCATCTCGTGGGTGGGGTAAAGGCATTGGAGCACCTGCCGACCGGGGATATACCTCGATCACGCCGGGGCGCTTGGTTAAAACTGCGGTTTTGCGGATAGCCGGCGGCATGGTGTGCGGCGCGCCCCCGATGGCTTGCTGTCCGGCTCAGGCAGCCCGCCCTTGCGATGCCGCGGCGCGTGCGGGCTACCCGGCGCATGGCAAAACCAGTCAGCGTGCCGCGGCAATCGAAGCCGGTGGACTTGGGACGAGAGCTCATGAAAGCGTCCTCCTGGAGGGGGTGGTGCAAAGCCTGTGCCGGTTCGCCGGCGCCATGCAATGAATGCTATTGAAGCACCGCCGCAGATGCTGCGGTTGTGCGCCGCTTGCGCACCGTTCATGCCGAATGCCCACGCTTAAACGGCAGATCAATTCCGGTCAAGGGCGTACCATGACTTCGATTCTTTTGAGAGGGAAAGCATGGAATATGACGACACAATGCGGGGGTTCCGCAAGGGCAATTTCCCCGCGGTGCAGCGCGGAATCAACCGCGCCGCGGCAAAGGATATGCGCCCATGAACGTCTCCCTTGTTGAGCAGCTCAAAGCCGCCGGCCGGCTGGATCGCCTGTTCATAGACGGCGAGTGGGTCCTGCCCGCAGGGCAAGCCCGGGCTAGCGTCATCAACCCGTCGACCGAGGAGCCCATCGCACAGATCGCCTTGGGAACCTCTGAAGACGTCGCGACGGCTGTGGCCGCTGCCCGCAGCGCCTTCGCCAGCTGGTCCGTCAGTTCCACCGAAAGCCGGGCCTTGCTGCTCGGCCGCGTCCACGCCCTGATCCTTGAGCGGGCGGAACTGTTCGCCCAGGCGATCTCACTGGAGATGGGCGCCGCCATCGGCTTTGCGCGCAGCACACAGGTGCCGGTCGCAGCCGAGCACATCCGCGTGGCCCGTGACAACCTGGCCAGCTATCCCTTCCTCTCCCACCGGGAGGGCGTGACTATCCAGCGCGAGGCCATTGGCGTGTGCGGCCTGATCACGCCCTGGAACTGGCCGCTCTACCAGATCACCGCCAAGGTCGGCCCCGCCCTGGCCGCCGGATGCACCGTGGTCCTCAAACCCAGCGAGCTGTCGCCGCTGAGCGCCTTGCTGTTTGCCGAGGTGGTGCACGACGCCGGCATCCCGCCGGGTGTGTTCAACCTGGTGAGCGGCAATGGGCCCGAGGTCGGCGCCGCGCTGTCGGCGCATCCAGACGTGGACATGATCTCGATCACCGGCTCGACCCGGGCCGGCGTGCTGGTGGCCCAGGCGGCGGCCCCGACGGTCAAACGTGTGGCCCAGGAGCTCGGCGGCAAATCGCCCAACGTGATCCTGCCGGACGCGGACCTGGCTCGCGCCGTACCGGCGGGCGTGGCGGCCGCCTTTCGCAACGTCGGCCAGTCTTGCAGCGCGCCGACCCGCATGATCGTGCCACGCGAGCGCCTGCAGGAGGTTGAGCGGATCGTGCTCGAAGCGGCCTTGAGCTTTGTCGTGGGCGATCCGCTCTCGCCGCAGACCACGCACGGCCCGGTGGCCAACCGCGCGCAGTTCAACCGGGTGCAGGAAATGATTGCCACCGGGATTGCCGAGGGTGCGCGCCTCATTTGCGGCGGCCCCGGCCGGCCTGAGGGCCTGGAACGCGGCTTCTATTGCCGCCCGACCATCTTCTCCGGCGTGAACTCCCAAATGCAGATCGCGCAGGAAGAAATCTTCGGGCCGGTGCTTGTGATCATCGCCTACGACAGCGTGGATGAGGCGGTAGAGATCGCCAACGACACGGTCTACGGCCTGGGCGCGCACGTGCAGGGCCAGGACCTCCCCGCGGCGCGTGCGGTTGCGGCGCGCATCCGCTCGGGGCAGGTGCACATCAACTACCCGGCCTGGAGCCCCCATGCCCCCTTTGGCGGCTACAAGCGCTCGGGCAATGGCCGCGAATACGGCATCGAAGGCCTTGAGGAGTACCTGGAAACCAAGGCAATTCTTGGTTTCGGGCAGGAGCAGCCGGCATGAGCGCGGCCTTGGTGCAAAAAATGCAGACATCCAACAACGACCAGAATCCATCCATGTCCCAGCCCCTGCGCCTCCTCGAGACTTCCAGCACCCCGCCAGCCAGCGCCGATGTCGTCGTGATCGGCGGCGGGATCATCGGTGTCTTTACCGCCTACTACCTGGCCAAGCGCGGCATGTCGGTCGCACTGGTCGAAAAAGGCCACATCGGCGCCGAACAATCGAGCCGCAACTGGGGCTGGTGCCGCCAGCAGAACCGCGATGCGCGCGAGCTGCCCATGGCCACCAAAAGCCTCGAACTCTGGGACCAGTTTGCCGCCGACAGCGGCGAAGACACCGGCTTCACGCGCTGCGGCTTGTTGTACCTCAGCGATGACGAAGCCCAGATTGCAGGCTGGGCCAAGTGGCGCGAATTCGCCACGACCGCCGGCGTGACCACACACATGCTGAGCGGCCGCGAAGCTTCGGAGCGGGGCCAGGCGACCGGCCGCGCGTGGAAGGGCGGCGTCTTCTCACCCAGCGACGGGACGGCCGACCCGGCCAAGGCGGCGCCTGCCGTGGCGGCCGCGCTCATGAAGCTCGGCGGCACCGTCCACCAGAACTGCGCCGCGCGCGGCATCGAGATGGAGGGCGGCCGGCTCAGCGGCGTCGTCACCGAAGCAGGGACCATCAAGACCCGCACCGCGGTTCTCGCGGGCGGTGCGTGGGCGTCTTCGTTCTGCAACCAGCTCGGCGTGCAGTTTCCGCTCGCCACGATACGCCAGTCCATCGTGCGCCTGTCGCCGGTGGCGCAGCAACTGCCGGCAGCGCTGACCAGCCCGCGCGTCGCCATCACCCGGCGCCCCGACGGCCATTACGTGCTGGCCATCAGCGGCCGTGGGCGCGCCGACCCCACGCCGCAGCTGCTGCGCTTCGCGCCGCAGTTCATCCCGATGTTCGCCAAGCGCTGGCGCAACGTGTTTCCCGGCGGCCTGGAAGGCATACGCTGGGGCCACGAAACCCGCGCGCGATGGAAGCTGGACGCCCCCACCCCCATGGAACGGGCGCGCATCCTCAACCCCAAGCCCGACCCCGCGGGTGTCCGCGAAATCCACCGCCGTGCCGTCGACTTGCTGCCCGCGCTGCGCGAAGCCCGCATCGCCAACACCTGGGCGGGCTATATCGACAGCACGCCCGACGGCGTGCCGGGTATCGGGGAACTGCCGCAGGTGCCCGGCCTCATCCTGGCCGCGGGTTTTTCGGGACACGGTTTCGGCATTGGCCCCGGCGCCGGCCACCTGATTGCCGACATCGTGTCGGGGGCCGAGCCGATCTTCGATCCGAAACCTTTCGACCCCGCCCGGTTCAAGGAGTCGATGTGGGGCAAGGTGGCCGATTTCTAAAGGGCATTTGCAAACCGGGGCCAAGCAAAATTCCGGCAAGCCCCCGGATTGAAACGGATTCCACTTGCACCGCATGTGAATGCGGCATTTCGGAAGGCGGGGAATTCATAGACTTATATCCATCCCAACAGCGTGGATCCTTCTATGACATTCAAACCCAAATTCATCAGCTTCGACTGCTACGGCACGCTCATCAACTTCGAGATGGGCCCGACCGCCAAAAGCCTGTTCAAAGACCGCGTTCCGGCCGGCCGGATGCCGGCCTTCCTGGACAGCTTTCGCGCCTATCGACTCGACGAGGTCCTGGGCGAGTGGAAGCCCTTCTTCGAGGTTGTGGAGAATTCGATCCGCCGTGCCTGCAAGGCGCACGGCATAGCCTGCCAGCCATCGGATGCCATCGCGCTGTACGACGCCATTCCCGCCTGGCAACCGCACCCGAACGTCGTCGAGGTTCTGGAGGCGATCGCGCCGCACGTGCCGCTGGTGATCCTCTCGAACTCTATGGTCGACCTGATCCCGGCCAGCGTCGCCCACCTGAAGGCGAAGTTCCACGCGGTCTACACCGCCGAGGAAGCGCGCGCCTACAAACCGCGCTTCCAGGCCTTCGAGTACATGTTCGACCAGCTCGGATGCGCGCCCGACCAGATGATGCACGTCTCGTCGAGCTTTCGCTACGACCTGATGACGGCCTCCGACCTGGGCTTCATGGCCAAGGCCTTCATAGACCGCGGGCATGAACCGACTTCCGACGCCTACGGTGTCAGCCGTTTGACCGACGTCCGCCAGCTTCCCGGCCTGCTCGGCCTATGACGGCGCTGAGCACCACCGCGCCCGACCTCGCGCCGGCGGCAGTGGAGGCCCTGGTCCGCCGCCTCTACGGCATCGAGGGTTCCACCCGGCCATTGGCGGGCGAGCGCGACCAGAACTGCCTGGTAGAGGCGGCCGACGGCTCTCGCTACGTCCTGAAGATCAGCAACCCGTCGGAGTCCCCCGCGGTCGTCGACTTCCAGATCGCGGCGCTAGACCACATCGCCCGCATGTCACCGGACCAGCCGGTGCCGCGCGTCGTGCGAACACTCCAAGGACACACGCACGACACGGTCGCGCTAGCCGGGGGCGTCCAGACACGCGTGCGCATGCTGAGCTACCTGGACGGCATCCAGATTCGCGAGACCGTGCGCACCGCCGAACAGCGGTGCGCCATGGGCGCCGGGCTTGCCGGCTTGAACCGCGCGCTGCAAGGCTTCGCGCATCCGGGCGCGGCGCATGACCTGCTGTGGAACGTCGCCACGGCGCATCGCCTGGGCGAACAGCTGGGCAGCCTCGTGGACGGCAAGCAGCGCGCGCTGGCCCAGGCCTTCATGACGCGCTTCACCACGCACGTGCTGCCGCGCCTGTCATCGCTGCGGTCCCAGGTGATCCACAACGACTACCACCTCTACAACGTGCTGGTCGCACCCGACGACCCGGCGCGCATCGTGGGCATCATCGACTTCGGCGACATGGTGCACGCACCGCTGGTCGGCGAGGTGGCGACGGCCGCCGCCTTCCACATGGCCGGCAACCCCGACCCTTTCGAGGGACCGGCCCAGTTCGTGGCCGCCTATCACGCGGTGCTGCCGCTGACCGGCGCCGAACAGGAGGTCCTTGCCGATCTCCTGGCCACGCGACACCTCATCACGGCGTTGATTTCGGAATGGCGCGCCGCGCGTTATCCCGAGAACCGCGCCTACATCATGCGGCACAACCCCGCGGCATGGGAAGGTTTGTCCCAGATGGCCGATCTTTCCCGCGACACCGCACGCGACCGGCTGCTGGCCGGCGTACACGTACAAACAGGAGCCCATCAATGAAAAGCACCACCGACCTGAACATGGTCAATGCCTATATCCCCGGCCGCGCCGACGTGGACCCGGCCACCGCGCAAATGATCGCGCGCCGCGACGCCCTGCTCGGCCCGGCCTACCGCCTGATGTATGAGCGGCCGCTGCACATCGTGCGCGGCGAAGGTGCCTGGCTGATCGACCCCGAGGGACGCCGCTACCTCGACGCCTACAACAACGTCACCTCGCTCGGGCATTGCCACCCGGCGGTGACCGAGGCGATCTGCCGGCAGGTGCAGACGCTGGCGACCAACACGCGCTATCTGCACGACACGATCCTCGAACTGGCCGAACGCCTGCTCGCCAGCGTGCCGGGGACCGACCTGGCCCACCTGATGCTGACCTGCACGGGCAGCGAGGCCAACGACCTCGCCTATCGCATCGCCAAGGTCCGCACCGGCGGCACCGGCATGATCGTGACCGACACCGCCTACCACGGCATCACCGATGCGGTGGCCAAGTTCTCGCCCTCGCTGGGCGTGAGCGTCGATCTCGGCGTGCATGTGCGCCTGGTGCCGGCGCCGCGCCAGTACCACGCCGGGGGCGCCGACCTGTCCGATCGCTTCACACGCGACGTCGAGGCGGCCATCGCCGACCTGCGGCGCCACGGCATCCAGCCGGCCGCGCTGATTGTCGATTCACTGTTCACCAGCGACGGCATACTCCCCGGACCGCAAGGCTTCCTGAAGGGTGCAGTCGACGCGATCAAGCGGGCGGGCGGCCTCTTCATTGCCGACGAAGTGCAGCCCGGCTTCGGCCGGACCGGCGAACACCTTTGGGGTTTCCAGCGCCATGGCGTGGTGCCCGACATCGTCACCATGGGCAAACCGATGGGCAACGGCCAACCCATCGCGGGATTGCTGGCGACCGCCGACGTGCTGGCCGAATTCGGCAAGAGCTCGCGCTACTTCAACACCTTCGCGGGCAACACCGTTTCCTGCGCGGCGGCACTGGCGGTACTGGACACGATAGAGCGGGACGGTCTGGTGCAGCATGCCGCCAAGGTGGGCAAGATTCTTCACGACGGCATCGCCACCCTGGCAGCCCGCCACGAGGCTATCGGTGACGTGCGCGGTGCCGGCATGTTTGTCGGGGTCGAACTGGTCTCAGACCGGGCATCGCGCGCGCCGGACCGCGGCCTGACGAGTCAGGTGGTCAACCGGATGCGCGACAAGGGCGTGCTGATCAGCGCCTGCGCGATGGGGCACAACGTGCTCAAGATTCGCCCGCCGCTGGTGCTGTCGGCGGACCAGGCCGGCCTCGTCATCCAGGCGCTCGACGAATCCCTGGCCGAAGCGCGGGCGGCCGGTACTCACTAGCCGCATTCGGTATCCGGCGCTACCATCCGGCCATGACCCCAGCCACGTCCCTCGACCGCTTCGACCTCAAGATCCTCGCACACCTCGAGCGCGAGGGGCGCTGCTCGAACGTCGAGCTGGCCGACGCCGTCGGCCTCAGCCAGAGCCCGTGCCTGGTACGGACAAAACGACTGCAGGAAATCGGCGTGATTCGCGGTTATGGCGCCCACATCGCGCTGGAGAAGCTGGGCAATTGTGTGGTGGTTTTTTCCGAGGTGACGATCAGCAGCCATCGGCCTCCGGACTTCCGCAAGTTCGAGCAGGCCGTGGACCGGCACGACGAAATCGTCGAGTGGTACAACCTCAGCGGCGGTTACGACTACCTGTTGAAAATCGTAGCGCCGAACGTCGCCCATTTCCAGGCGTTGATGGAGAGCCTGCTGCAGGAAGATATCGGAATCGGAAAGTTCACGAGCCGGATTGTTTTGCGCCAGTCATCGGGCAAGCGGACGCACCCGCTCCATCTCATCGCGGCGCAGCTGGACCGGGCCTGAAGGCCACGATCCTCAACGGTCTTCAGGACAGCTTGTCCTTGAGGCGGTAGTAGGCGCCGACCAGCGGCAGGAACCAGGGAGGGCCGAAGTGGCCCGGGATGGCCGGCCAGGTGAAGTCTTTCCAGGGGTTCAGGTCGGTGCGCCCGTCCATGACCTCCGCCATGATGCTTCCCATCAGTGTCGACATCTGGGTGCCGTGGCCGCTGTAACCCATGGAGTAATAGATGCCGTTGCGCTCGCCAGCGCGTGGCAGCCGGTCACGGGTCATGTCGACCATGCCGCCCCAGCAATAGTCGATGCGCGCATCGCGGAGTTCGGGAAACACCTCGTGCAGTGCAGTGCGCAGGATGGCGCCGCTTTTTTCGTCCGAGGCCGGATCGGAGACGGCAAAGCGAGCGCGTCCCCCGAAGAGCAGCCGGTTATCGGGTGTAGTGCGGAAGTAGTTGACCAGGTTCTTGGTATCGACCGCCATCCTGCGTTTTGGCAGCAGCCGGTCCAGCGTCTCTTTCGGTAGGGATTCGGTGACGATCAGGAAGGCGCCGACCGGCACGATCCTGCGCCGGATCCATCCCAGCGGCCCGGTCTGCGAGGTTCCGCTCGCCAGGAAAACCTGCTTGGCATGGAGTCGGCCCGTTGGCGTTTCGACGATGTGGCCGCCGCCAGACGCAGGCCGCAGGGCCGTCATCGGCGAGTGCTCGTGGATTTCGGCGCCGCGCCGCGCCGCCGCTTCCGCCAGGCCGCGCACAAAGCGCCCCACATGCATGCCAGCACCCTTGCGGTAGACCAGCCCACCGTAGTAGCGGTCCGAACCGACTTCACCTGCCAGATCCGCGCGGCTCACCATATGCGTATCGGGATCCACCGTGGCGGCCAGCAACTCCTGGCTGCGCATCAGCTTGTCGTAGTGCTCGGGCTTGGCCGCCAGCTTGATCTTGCCGACGCGCGCGAAGCTGCAGTCGATGTTCTCTTCAACCACCAGGCGTTCGACCAAATCGACCCCGGCATCAAAAGCCCGGTAGAGCCGGTTGGCGACGTCCTTGCCGAGTTTGGCCGACATCATGCCGTAGTCCTGGGCGAAGCCGTTGTTGCACATGCCGCCGTTGCGGCCGGATGCCGCGTTGCCTATCGTGTCCGCTTCCAGCAGCAAGACACGCGCGCCCTTCCTGGCAAGCGCCAGCGCGGCCGAAGCACCGGTCAGGCCGCCACCGATCACCGCCACGTCGCAGCTGCCCTGCACCGGCCCCGGGGTGGCGCCCTTGAAGGGCTCCGATGTGTCCAGCCAATAGGATGTCAGTTTCATATCACCTCCGGGGTCATTGTTGTCTGCTTGAATAAGGACTGGTTCGCGAGCCCGAACATGGCTGACTCACTCATGCCGTGACCCAGACCTTGCGCACGGTTTCAAGCGTGCGCCAGGTGCCGGTGTAGCCGGGCTTCATGATGAAACAATCGCCGGCCCGGTAGGTCACCGGGGCCTGCCCGTCCTCGGTGATCTCCGCCACGCCGGAGAGGATCAGGCAGAACTCCCAGGTGTCGCCCTTGATGGAGCGGTTGACGCCCGGGGTCGATTCGAACACGCCGGCGCGGACCTTGCCGTCCTTGGCGCTGTCGACGTCCCAGCTGCGGCACACGATGTCGCCTTCGATGACACGATCGGCCGGCGGCCGGTATTCGCGCGGCTCGCCCAATTGGTCGAGCTTGAAGGTGACGAGGAGATTGTTGGGCATGGAAGTTTGGGCCGCGCTCATGCGCTGCCGTAGATGATCCAGATCTTGCGCGTGGTCTCGATGCAGCGCCACTTGCCGACGTAGTCCGGCTTCATGACAAAGTTGTCGCCGGCCTGGATGCGGATGGGTTCCTTGCCGTCTTCGATCAGCTCCGACACACCGGAGAGGATGTGGCAGTACTCCCAGACACCGCCCTTGATTGAGCGGATCGTGCCCGGCGTGATTTCCCACACGCCGGTGCGCAGCTTGCCGTCGGCCGTCTGTTCCACGTCCCAGTTCGCGAAGCGTGGATTGCCCTCGAGCAGGCGCTCGGGCAAGGGGCCGCTCTCGCGGCCGGGACCCAGGTTGTCGAGTTTGAAGAAAGTGAGGTTGCTCATGGGTATCGGGTACTTTGCGATTGAATGAAGACGGCAGGCTGAAAGTCAGGCGTGTGCCGGATTACAGGCCGACCAGCGCCGGCAGCCCGTTGATGTCGCGGATTTCCACATGGCTGTAGAACTCGCTCGGCTTGGGCTCGTGGCCGCGGTTGACGAACACCTTGTTCTTGATGCCCATGTCGTGGGCCGACATCAGGTCGTAGCGTGGGCTGGAGGACACGTGCAGGATGTCGTCCGGCGAGCAGCCCAGCTGGTCGAACATGTACTCGAAGGCCTGCAGGCGCGGCTTGTAGGCGCCGGCGTCCTGCGCGGTGTACACCTTGTGGAAGGGCGCTTCGAGCTTGCGGACGTTGGCGTCGATCTGCTCGTTCATGGCGTTGGACAGGATCACCAGCGGGATCTTGTTGCCCACGCGGGTGAGCGAAAACGGCACGTCGGTGTGCGGGCCCCAGGTGGGCACCGCGTCGTAGAACTTCTGGCCGTCCTCGTCGCGGTAAGCGACCCCGTGGCGCTTGCAGGTGCGCGCCCATGCCGACTTGAGCACCTGGTCGTAAGGCTTCCAGTCGCCCATGGCCTCATCCAGCCGCAGGGCGCTGAAGTCCTTGATGAACTGCTGCATGCGCTCGGGCGGAAGCTGGTCTCCCACAATGCCGTAGGCCACCTCGTGCATGCGAAAGTAGATGAGCGTGCCGTAGCAATCGAAGGAGATGTACTTGGGTCGGAAAATCATGGTTGGCCTCGTGGATGGTGGGATGGAGAAGTAATTCAGGCGGTGCGGTGGTTCGGATAGGAGCAATCCTAGGCAGCATCCGCCGCAGTTGTTGCGGTTCTGCGCGGCGCGAACGCAGCATTCCTTCGCAGTACCGCGGCCTCCAGGCGCTTTGTGCCGTTCTTCCAGCGGCCGCGGCCGGCGCCAAGATCGTACAAGCCGCCGGCCCTTGCGCCGAGCATCATCTTCCCCAAACCGCCCTTGACGTTTTTGAAGGAAAGCCCCATGCCCGACCACGTTTCCATTCCACAGGCCGCGCTTGCGGCAGTGGGCCGTCCATTGCCCGACGGCGTAACGCTTCGCCGGCTGAAGGAGGACGACCTGGAGGCGGCGCAGGGGCTGTCACGCGAGTTCGGGTGGCCGCATCGCCTGGAAGACTGGCGCTTCAGCCTGGCGCATGGAGAGGGCGTGGCGGCGCTGCGCGACGGTGAACTGATAGGTACCGCGCTGCATTGGCCCTGGGGCAAACAGCACGCGACGGTAGGCCACGTGATGGTGTCGCCGCGCATGCAGGGCCAGCGTGTGGGCCAGCATCTCATGCATGCGGTGATGTCGGGCCTGCAAGACCGCACGGTGCTGCTGCACGCCACGGCCGAAGGTCGCGGCCTGTATGAACGCATGGGCTTCGAGATCACAGGCGAGGTCCGGCAGCACCAGGGTTCGGCCGCGCCGGCGCAACTGGTGGCCCTTGCGCCCGGCGAGCGGCTGCGCCCGCTGGGCCGCAACGACGCAAAGACACTCGTTGCCCTGGATGCCATTGCCGCCGGCATGCCGCGCGATGCGATGCTGCGCCAGCTGCTGGGCGACGGCGAGACGGTGGTGCTGGCACGCGGCGGTGAAGCCGTGGGTTTTTCCGTCGTGCGGCGCTTCGGGCGCGGCCATGCCATCGGTCCTGTCGTGGCACCCGACCTCACCAGCGCGCAGGCGCTCATCGGCCACTGGTGCAGCCGCTTTGCCGGCAAGTTCCTGCGCATCGACGTGGACGCCGCCAGCGGCCTGCCCGAATGGCTTGAAGCGCAGGGCCTGCCCCGGGTAGACACGGTCACAACCATGGTGCGCAACGGCCCGCTGGCACGAGGCCCGGCCGTCGGCGGCTGGGCGCTGGTTACCCAAGCTATGGGCTGATGGGCCACCCCCGTTCAGGCTCACTTCGTGTAGCCTGCTCCCCCCTCAGGGGGCTCACTCTGCGGCCCGGCGAAGCCGGTTCCGCGCGTGCACTTGCACAGACAGTGGCTATAACGTATCGCGGGCCGTTGCGGCTTCTGGAGAACTGAGATGACTTTCCTTTATAAAGGGCCGGCGCAGCGCGGGGCCGTGTGGGCTGAGCAGTTCGCGCGCAGGATGCCGCAGTTGCCGTTCCAGACCTGGCCCGAGATCGGGGACCCGGCGCAAGTGCGCTTTCTTGCGGCCTGGGAGCCGCCGCCGCGCATCGCCGAAGCCTTACCCAACCTGGAGGTGTTGTTCTCGGTGGGGGCCGGCGTGGACCAGTTTGATTTCGCGTCGCTGCCACCCGGGCTTACCGTGGTCAGGATGGTGGAGCCGGGACTGACGGCCTGCATGTGTGAATACGTCAGCTGGGCCGTGTTGTCGCTGCATCGGGAGATGCCGATGTACCTGCGGCAGCAAAGCCTGGGCCAATGGAAGGAGCACCCTGTGCGGCCCGCCTCCACACGGCGCGTAGGCGTGATGGGCATGGGCATGCTGGGGCGCGCGGCGCTTGTGCAGCTGCGGCTGCTCGGCTTTGACTGCACGGGCTGGAACCGCTCGCGGCGCGACGAGCCGGGCGTGCGCTGCTATAGCGGTGAAGCGGAGCTGGACGAATTCCTGGCCCGCGCCGACATCCTGGTATGCATGCTGCCGCTCACCCCCGAAACACGCGGCATTTTCGGCCGGCGCGTGTTTGACGCGCTGCCGGAAGGCGCCTGCGTGGTCAACGCGGCGCGCGGCGGCCATCTGGTGGAAGCGGACCTGCTCGCCGCGCTGGAAAGCGGGCGGCTCTCGGCCGCGGTTTTGGATGTCTGCGAGCCGGAGCCGCCCGCGCAGGGACACCCGTTCTGGAGCCATCCGCGTATCTGGCTGACACCCCACATCGCGAGCGCCACCCAGGCTGGAACCGCGGGCGAAGCGCTGCTGGACAACCTGCGGCGATATGAGGCCGGCCTGCCGCTTGAAGGCGTGGTGGACCGCTCGCGCGGGTACTGAGCCCGCCATCCCAGGCCTGGCCGAGGCCGCGAATCACGCGAATCACCCAGCCTGACCGCAGAATCTTCTACCGTACGCGTACGAACAACAGCATGGTCGTGCGCGCGCAAGGGGGGAAGCCGCAGCACCCGCTGCGCACTCGCGCCTAAGCTTGTAACCATGATGTCCACCAAAACCCTTTCCCTCGATTCGCTTGTGGCGCTTGACCGCGCGCACCTGATCCACCCTGTGGCCAACTGGCGCGGCCATGAGCGGCGCGGCGCCACGGTGTTGCGCTCCGGCAAGGGCGCCTGGCTGCGCGACGCCGACGGCCGCGAACTGCTGGATGCTTTCGCCGGCCTGTGGTGCGTCAATATCGGCTACGGCCACGAAAGCGTCGTGGAAGCCGCCGCGCACCAGATGCGCGAGCTGCCCTACGCCACGGGTTATTTCAGCTACGCCAGCGAACCGGCCATCCGCCTGGCCGCCAAGCTTGTGGAGATTTCTCCGCCCGGGCTGGAGCACGTGTACCTGACGCTGGGCGGCTCCGAGGCGGTTGATGCGGCCGTGCGCCTCATCGTGCAGTACTACAACGCCACGGGCCGGCCGAGCAAGAAGCATTTCATCGCGCTGCAGCGCGGCTACCACGGCTCTTCTTCCACCGGCGCCGGCCTGACGGCCCTGCCCGCCTTCCACCGCGGCTTCGACCTGCCGCGCCCCGACCAACACTACATTCCCTCGCCTTATCCCTACCGCAGCCCCGTGGGCGGCGATGCGCAAGCGGTGATCGCGGCTTCTGTGGCCGCGCTGCGCGAGAAGGTCAACGCGCTGGGCGCGGAGAACGTCGCAGCCTTCTTCTGCGAACCAATCCAGGGCTCGGGCGGCGTGATCGTGCCGCCCGCGGGCTGGCTCAAGGCCATGCACCAGGCCTGCCATGAGCTGGACATCCTGTTCGTGACCGACGAGGTGATCACCGGCTTCGGCCGCACCGGCCCGATGTTCGCCTGCGACGCCGAGGGCGTGTCGCCGGACCTGATGACGGTCGCCAAGGGGCTGACCTCAGGCTATGCGCCCATGGGTGCGCTGCTGATGTCCAAACGTGTGTACGCCGGCATTGCCGACGGCACGCCGGCCGGCGCCCTGGTGGGCCATGGCGCGACCTACTCGGCGCACCCGGTGAGCGCCGCCGTGGCGCTGGAAGTGATACGGCTTTACGAAGAGGGCGGCATCCTCGCCAACGGCCAGCGCGTCGCGCCCCACTTCGAGGCGGGATTGCGCTCCATGCTGCGCCATCCGCTGGTGGGCGACGCGCGTTCACGCGGGCTGCTGGGCGCGCTGGAACTGGTGAGCGACAAATACACCAAAGCCAGCTTCGACCCCGCGCTGCAGCTGCCCGACCGCATCGCCAAAGCGGCCTACGAGAACGGCCTCATCTTCCGCGCTTTCGGTGACGGTATCCTGGGCTTCGCGCCGGCTTTGTGCTTCACACCCTCGGAGTTCGAGCAGATGTTCGAGCGGCTGAACCGCACGCTGGACAGCGTGCTCGACCAGCCCGACGTGCGGCGTGCGCTGGCTTGACCTGATTGACTTGGGCTTGGAACTTGCTTAAAAGGATTAACGATGAACACCTCCACCGGCAATCCCAAGCTAGACCGCCTCGACCTGCGAATCCTGTGCCATCTGCAAAAAAACGGGCGTGCCTCTAACGTCGAGATCGCCGATGCCGTCGGCCTGTCCCCCAGCCCCTGCCTGGTGCGTGTGAAGCGGCTGGAACAAGCCGGCTATATCGGTGGCTACGGCGCGCAGATCCGCCTGGAGAAGCTGGGTGACACGCTGCTGGTGTTCACGGAGGTTACGCTGCAGGACCACAAGCGCGAGGACTTCGTCAAGTTCGAGATGAGCATCCGGCCGATCGACGAGATCGTCGAGTGCCACCTGGTCAGCGGCGGCTACGATTACCTGCTGAAGTTCGTCACACGCGGCGTGAACCACTACCAGGAGATCGTCGAAGGCTTGCTGGAGGCCAACATCGGTATCGAAAAATACTTCAGCTACATCGTGATCAAGACGCCCTTCGTCAAGAACTACTACCCGATCGAGCAGCTGATGCAATCCCACGTTTAAGCGGCGCTTAGAACGTGTTCACGGTCTAAGGGCCGCAGCTTTTGCTGCAGCCCGACCCGATTCAACATTTGCTGCTGCCCCGGCGCCCGTATGCGGTGCCATCTCCGGCGGGGCTGGCCTACGCTAACAGCATGAACCCTCCTCCCCGCATTCCGGCGCCTGCCCGCTCGGCCGCAGCGATCCAGCGTGTGCAGCGGCACATCAACGAGAACCTCAATCAGGCGCTGTCGTTGTCGGAACTGGCCGATCTCGCCGGGCTCAGCATCTGGCGTTTCGCCACCGTGTTTCGCCAGCAGGTGGGGGTTTCGCCGCATCGCTACATCTGCCGGCTCCGCCTGGCACGCGCCCAAGCCCTGATCCGGCAGGGGATGCCGGTCGCCAGTGCGGCCAGCGAGGCGGGCTTTTATGACCAAAGCCATCTCTCGCGGCATTTCAAGAACGTGTTCGGCATGACACCGGGGCAGTACCTGACGACCGCCGGCCAGCCGCGAACGGCATGCTGAGCCCCACCATGACGCAGGAAATCGCGGACCTGGTGCCCGACCTGGTCTTGCTGCGGCGCGACCTGCATGCGCACCCCGAGCTTGCCTTCAAGGAACACCGCACGGCCGGCATCGTCGCCAAGGCCTTGCTCGACCTGGGGCTGGAGGTGCATGAAGGTATCGGCGGCACGGGTGTCGTCGGTGTGCTCCGCTCCGGCAGCGGACAGCGCAGCGTGGGACTGCGTGCCGACATGGACGCGCTGCCCATTCTTGAACAAGGCGAACGGCCCTACGTCAGCCGGTTCCCCGGCGTGCACCACGGCTGCGGGCACGACGGGCACACCGCCATGCTGCTGGGCGCGGCACGCCAGCTGGCTCGCACGCGCCGCTTCGACGGCACCGTCAACTTCATCTTCCAGCCCGCCGAAGAAGGCCGGGGCGGCGCACGCGTGATGGTCCAGGAAGGGCTTTTTGAGCGCTTCCCCTGCGACACGGTCTACGCCCTGCACAACTGGCCGGAGCTGCCCGCCGGCACCGCCCAGACGCGGCAGGGCGCCATCATGGCGGCGGCGGATCGCTTTGACATCGTGGTACGGGGCCGGGGCGGCCACGCGGCCCAGCCGCATCGCACGCCCGACGCGGTGCTTGCCGCGAGCGAGCTGGTCAGCCAGCTGCACACCATCACGTCGCGCCGCATTCCGCCCACCGAGAATGCGGTGCTCTCGGTCACGCGCATCAGCGGCGGCCAGTCGCACAACGTGCTGCCCTCCGCGGTCGAGCTGACGGGTACGGTGCGCAGCTTCGACGCCGGCGTCCAGGACACCATCGAAGCGGCCATCCGGCAGATCGCGCAGGGCGTGGCCCAGGCCACGGGCACCACGATCGAAGTGGAGTACGTGCGCTACTACCCGGCCACCATCAACACGCCGCAAGAGGCATCGCTGGCCCTGCGCGCCGCAGAAGCCGCGGGCCTGCGGGCTTCGGTGGCGCCCTCGGCGGCGTTCACGTCAGAGGATTTCGCATTCATGCTGAAAGCCAGGCCCGGCGCCTACCTGTGGCTGGGCCAGGGCGCCGGCCCAGGGCGCGAAGACACCCCCTCATTGCACCATCCCAGCTACGACTTCAACGACGAGGTATTGCCATTGGGCGTCAGCTGGTTTGTTCAGGTGGCGAGCCTCGTGCTCGCAGGCTGACTCGGTGTTGAGTTGCGTTGCTACTTGACCCAATGTAATGGCGATTAGCGCTCACAAGCACTGTGACTGTCATTCGACGGTCACGCTCTTTGCAAGATTTCGAGGTTTATCAACATCCGTCCCGCGCGCCACAGCCGTGTGATACGCCAGCAGCTGCAGCGGCACCACGTGCAGCAGTGGGCTCAACGCGCCGTAGTGTTCGGGCATGCGGATGACGTGCAGGCCTTCGCCGCTCTCGATGTGGCTGTCTGCGTCTGCCAATACATAGAGAACGCCGCCGCGGGCGCGGACTTCCTGCATGTTGCTTTTGAGTTTTTCGAGCAGCGTGTCGTTGGGCGCGACGCAGACGACTGGCATTTCGCTGGTGACCAACGCCAGGGGGCCGTGTTTGAGTTCACCTGCGGGGTAGGCCTCGGCGTGGATGTAGCTGATTTCCTTGAGCTTGAGTGCGCCTTCAAGTGCGATGGGGTAATGCAGCCCGCGGCCGAGGAAGAGCGCGTTTTCCATCTTGGCGAAGTCTTCGGCCCAGCTGATGACTTGCGGCTCCAGCGCCAGCACGGCCTGCAGGGCGGCGGGCAGGTGGCGCATGGCTTTGAGGTGGCCGGCCTCTTCTTCGTCGCTGAGCTTGCCTTTGCTTTGGGCCAGGGCCAGCGTGAGCAGGAAGAGACCTGCCAGTTGCGTGGTGAAGGCCTTGGTGGAAGCCACTCCAATTTCCACACCCGCACGGGTGATGTAGGCGAGCTTGCACTCGCGCACCATGGCGGACGTTGACACATTGCAGATGGTGAGGGTTTGCGTCATGCCCAGGCTTTGCGCGTGGCGCAGTGCGGCCAGCGTGTCGGCTGTTTCGCCGCTCTGGGTGATGGTGACGACGAGTGATTTCGGGTTGGGTACCGATGTGCGGTAGCGGTATTCGCTGGCCACTTCGACTTGTGTGGGGATGCCGGCTATCGACTCGAGCCAGTACTTGGCCGCACAGCCGCTGTAGTAGCTGGTGCCGCACGCCAGGATGAGCACCGAGTCGATGTCCTTGAACACGCGGTAAGCCTCGTCGCCGAACAGCTCAGGCACGATGCCTTCCACACCTTCGAGCGTGTCGGCAATGGCGCGCGGCTGCTCAAAAATTTCTTTTTGCATGTAGTGGCGATACGGGCCCAGCTCTGCGGCACCGCTGTGGGCGTGCACGGTTTTGACTTCGCGCTGGACCGCCTTGCCTTCTTTGTTGAGCACCCAGTATTTGCCGAGCTGGATGTCGACCATGTCGCCTTCTTCGAGGTAGACGATCTGGTCCGTCACGCCGGCCAGGGCCATGGCGTCGCTGGCCAGGAAGTTTTCGGTCTTGTCCTTGCCCACGCCCAGGATCAGCGGCGAGCCGGCGCGCGCGCCGACGACGCGGTGCGGCTCGTCCTTGCAGAAGGCCGCAATCGCATACGCGCCGTGCAGTTGCGCGACGGTGGCCTTGAGGGCTTCGAACAAATCGCCGTCGTACAGGCTGTCCATCAAATGCACGATGACTTCGGTGTCGGTCTGGCTGTCGAAGACATAGCCCTTGGCCTTGAGGCCGGTGCGCAGCTCTTCGTAGTTTTCGATGATGCCGTTGTGCACCAACGCGACCTTGCCTGCGCGCGCCGTGGCGCCCGCGCCGCTGCCGTGGCTGAAATGGGGGTGGGCGTTGTGCACTGCGGGCGCGCCGTGGGTGGCCCAGCGGGTGTGCGCAATGCCGGTGCCACCTTCGAGTTTGTCAGCGCTCACCTGCTCCTGCAGTTCGGCCACACGCGAGGTGCTGCGAGCGCGCTTCAGGCCGCCGGCGTACACGGCGACGCCGCAGGAGTCATAACCGCGGTATTCGAGGCGCTGCAAACCCTGCACCAGGATGGGAACGATATTTCGGGTCGAAACGGAAGCAACAATGCCGCACATGAAGGTCTCCTGAAGATCAATGCGGTGATGCTACGTACTTACAGTTTTCCAATGTGATCTATTTTTTCATTTCAATGAAATTAAATTTCATTCATTACAATGAATAGAATTAAATTTCATTTATATTACATTAATGGAACAAATACTCGTTGATGACATCGACGTAAAGCTACTGAACAGCCTGCAAACCGATGCATCGCTGAGCAATCAGGCGCTGGCCGAACGCGTCCATATCTCGCCGCCGACCTGCTTGCGCCGCGTGAAACGCCTGCGCGATGCCGGGCTGGTGGAACGTGAAATCGCGCTGCTCAGCCCCGACAAACTGGCCGCCCTCACCGGCCACGGGCTGACGGCCCTGGTCGAAATCACGCTGGATCGTCAAGGCACCGAGCAGCAGGAGGCGTTTGAGGCGCGGGTGGTGCAGGACGAAGCAGTGCAGCAGTGCTACCGCGTCTCACCGGGGCCGGACTTCATGCTGGTGGTGCATGTGGCCGACATGCCGCGCTACCTGGCGCTGGCGCAACGGCTTTTCACCAGCGACGCGAATGTGCGCAACGTGAAGGCTTTTTTCAGCACCAAACGCGCAAAATTTGAACCAAAAGTGCTTCTGACCCAATAAGAATCAGCGCGAGCAGCTATCAAAACAATAGCACATCAGCGACTCCGTCAGCACCCACCACCCGCCGCAAGACCTTATGGGGCCGGTCCGGGGCCTTGCCGGGTTTGCCTGAGCAGCACCCACGCCATCAGCCCCAGCGCCAGCGCGCCCGCCAGCAAGACGCCCCACAACACCAGGCTGCGTGTGGGCATGCCCTGGCTGGGGGGCTGCGCCGCCACCAGCGGGCCGGCCGCACCGGCACTGCCACCGGTGACGTCTGCTTTGGACACGTCGGCCTGGGCGACAGGCAAGGCGTTTTCCTGTTGCGCCTTATAGCCAGGAATCAGGCTGGCCATGGGCAGAAAAGCGCCTGCTGCGCCCGTTGCGCTGGCCAGGCCCGCAGCCAGGGTGAAAGGGCCCTGCCCGCTGGCCAGAAAGATGAGTTGCGCCGGTTCAAACTGCAGGACGATTTCAGGCGCGGCGGCAAACCCCGGCGTTTTGAGGTCGGCTTCGATCTTCATTTCGCGCACTGATGAGCCCTGCAATTCGACCGGCCCGCTGGTTTGCTCTTTACCTGCGGTTGTCATCCGGTAGACCACGGCGCTGGCCAGCAAAGCCCAGGGCTGGTTGCGGTCATTACGGCCCAGCACGCGGATGGGCACCAGCACATTGCTGCCTTGCGGCGTGATCTTTAAAGCGGCAACAGGCGTGGCAAAGGGCAACGCAAAAGTCAGCTCATGGGGATTCGTCAGCACCGGCGTGGTCATGGTGGCGCCCACACGCTGGCGCAGGGCCGTGCTGCGGGACGTGACCAGCGTGGCGCCGCGCAGGGTGACGGCGGCGTCGCCCCAGGTGATGCGCAGGTACTGGTCTTTCAAATCCGCCATGGAAAGCGCAAGGCTGTTGTCGCCCAGGCTCGCGGCTTTGGCAGAAGCATCGGCGCGGTACAGCACGGTGTCGGCCAGGGGCCGCCAGTTCTTCAGGTCCTTGCTGGCCTGCACATTAAAGCTGACGGGCTGGCCGACCGGCAGGTCGGCGTCCAGCGTCATGCGGGCGGCAGGCGCATTGACGCTGCGTGTGTCGAGCAGCGCGCCCAGCACTTTTTGCGATGAAGCTGCACCCGCGGTGTTTGCGCCGCTGCCCGTGTTGAGCTGCACCACGCGCCGGCCCTGCCGCTCTTCAATGCGCAGCGACAGGCCTTCCAGGCCGGCAGCGCCTGCGGCACCCAGAATGGGGTACGCCGTGAGCTTGACCTGCTGCTCCTGCGTCGCCGTTTCCGCGGCAACATTGGCCAGCGCCATGGGCACCGGCTGACCCGCCGCGTTGAAGAGGCGCAGGTCGCCATAACCGGCACTTTGCAGCCGCACCAGGGCCTCGGCAGGCACCAGCAGCCGCTGCAGCGGCGCGTCGGGCGCCAGCGTGACGGGTATGCGAACGGCATACGATTTGGCGCTGCCGGCATCCGCGGCGTCGGCGGCCTGCACCAGCAGCGGGGTTGCGAGTCCGGCGGACAGCGCCAGCGTTAAAAAGCGTTGGTTGATTTTCATGACTGGGCTTCTTTCAGGTCACCCGCACCCGCGGGCAAGAGATCTTCCGAAGTGGCAGCAACAGCGGCCTTGGGCGGCAGCGGCGCAAAGTAGCCCACCACCAGCATCAGCACACCCACCACGATGAACGCGATGATGCGCTCCGCACCGCCGGCGTTCGACAGGTCAATCAACAGCAGCTTGACGACCACCAGGCCCAGCAGGCCTGCGCCCACCAGCCACAGCGGCCGCTGCACGCGCCGGTGCGCCAGCACCATCAGGCTCAGGGCCAGCAGCGTCCACAAAATGGCGTAACCGGTTTGCACCACGAAGCTGCCGAACAGCGCGTCGGCATCCCAGCGCACGCCGAAGAAATGGTGGGCGATGCGCAGCCACACGGTATTGACGGCGACAAACACCAGCAAGGCCAAAGCCACCAGCGCATTGCGGCCGGTGACCCACCCCGCATTGCCCGGCGGCGGCGCGGCCGTCACCAGCACGCGGCGCCAGAACACCAGGCTGCCCAGCGCAAGCGCGAGCGTCAGGTCGGTCGGGTTGAGCAGCGGGATGTAAGGCAGGGGCGCGGTACGGCCCGAGGAAGTGACGGCGGCAGCGAGAGCCCCCCAGAACACCAGCACCGCCAGCGGCAAGGCTGCATACCAGTAGTAAGCCTGGGCATGCGGATTGAGAGGCCACTTCGCGCCCTGTCGCAGGGCCGCGCTGTTGGCCCGCCCCGCCCAGACCGCCAGCAGCATCAGCACCGCGATGGCGCTGACCAGCAAGACCACGCCGGCCCACGAAGTGCGCCAAAGCTCGGCCTTGCCGATACCCGACCACAGGCAGTCTGCAAGGAGGAAGGTCACCAGCCATGCGCTTGCGGCGTGCAGGAAACCATAGGGCGACTGAGAGGCGCCAGTGGACGTAGCCTGCGCCAACGCCTGGCGGTCCGTCTGCCGCAGCATCCAGTAATGCAGCACCAGCACCGCCGGCCACACGGCCCACGCCGGCGTAGCGAGCACGCGGTAGCCTTGACCGGCCTGCGCCACATAACCCAGCGCCAGCACACCCACGGTGATGCGCGCGGGCCAGGTCGCCACCGCCCATTGCTTCTTCAGGCCCAGCACCATCGACAAGGCCGCGCTGGCCACCACTGCCAGCATCATCAGCAGGCCGGTGGTGCGGTCGCTAAAGGCCTGCCGGGGAAAGGCATCGGCCTCCAGCGCCGGCACACGGCGGTTGATTTCCAGCAACCAGGCCAGGCACCAAAAGAAAAAACCGTAGAGGTAAACAGGAACACTGAGCTGCGACTCCACACCGGCATAGGCCTTGGCCCACGAAGACTCGCTGTGCGGCAGGGGCCGGCGCAGCCACCAGGCCAGCTGCAGCGCCGGCAGCGCGATCAGCATGGCGCCGATAAAGGCCGGGTTGCCGAACGGAATGGCCGATACGGGGTTGCCCAACGCGCCTGCGTCATCAAGCCCACCCAAAAACGCCATGGCGGCCACGCCCTGCAGCAGCAAGCCGAAAGCGCGCGGCATCCAGCGCGCCTGCCGCATGCCGACCCAGAACGCGCCCGCGCCTTCGAGCGCCCAGACAGCCGAGGTCCACTTTGCATCAAGCGCCAGCGGCACCGCCAGCGTGGCAAAACCCACACCCACTGCAATAAAGCATTCAATCAGCAGGCGGTAGCTGGACAGCGCCCGGCCCACCAGCACCATCGCCGTCACCAGGTACAGCGCGGCAAAGCCCAGCGCCGAAAAGGCCGTGCCCAGTTCCATGGTGCGCACCAGCCCGGCCTGAAGGCCGAAACCCACCAGCGGCGTGCCGAACACCAGCATGGTGTCGACGGCGTTGCCGAGCTCCGTGGGCGTGTTGCGCGCATAGAGGATGGCGGCGAAAAGATAGATCAGTACAAAGCCGATAAGGAAGGGCTGGGTGCTGGCGTAATGCTCTGGCGTGTACTTGAGCACGCCCCAGGCAGTGGCCACGCCGAAGGTGGCGATAAAGCCCACCACGTTCAGGATGCGCCATGAGCGCTTCCAGGCAATGAACAGGATGGCCAGGTTCAGCACTGAGTAATAGCTGAAGAGACCCACATGGCTGCCCTGCCCTGTCGACAGCAGAATCGGCACGGCAAAACCGCCGGCGAAGGCCGCCACCGCCAGCGCACGCGAGTTTTGCAGCAATGCCAGCGCGCAGCTGAGCGCGCACACCACGATCATCAAACCAAAGGCCGGCAGCGGCTCCAGCAAGCCGTACATGCGGAAGGCCGCAAACACCGTGAGGTACATCACCGCCACGCCGGCGCCCTGCAGAGCGAGTGCAAAGCCGGGCTTTTCCGTGCGCTTGCGAAAACCCACGGCCAGCAGCGCGATCGCCGCGGCAGCGATGGCCGTCAGGCGAAACTCCACCGGGAAGAGCCCGGCCGATGCCGCGTAGCGCGCCAGGAACGACAGGCCGATGAACAAAATGACCAGCCCGACCCGCACGATGGTGTTGCCGCCCAGGAACCAGTTTTTGCCGGCAATCAGGGCCAGCTCGATGGCATTGGGCTGGGCCGGTGTGTATGTCGGCCGGCTGGCGGGGGCGGCCTGACCGCGCGGCAGGCCGTTCGGGGCCAGGTCTTCTTGCAGGGATGCCTCTTCATTGCTGACGGCACTGAGAGCGCTGGCGGCCGCTGGCGCCATGGTTTGCGGCGCAGCAGGTGCACGTGCAGGAAGCTGGGCAACGGGCGAAGGAGCGGCGTTTTCAAACTCCCTGAAACCGCCGTCATCCTCCGTGGCCTGGATGCTGCCGCGCGGCATGGCAGGCGGATGCTGTGCCGATGCGGTCGCCGCCCTCACCTGCGGCGCATGCTTTTTGTGTGCAGCCTCGACTTCGGCTCGCACGGCCCAACGCAAGGAGAGGCCGGCGAACAAACCGAGGAAGCCCCCCAGAAAAACACCGAAATCGCCATAGCCCGGCCAGAACCAGCCCAGCACGGCACCCCAAACAATGCTCCAGATAATCATGACCCCGGCCTCCCTGTTGTTTTCCGTGCTGCGATGTCGCGCGCCAGCCTGCGGAATGGGCTGATGGTACTTGATGGACCCACTCGTGAGCACCGGCGGCGCGGTGCCGGGTAAGCCGGCAGAAAAGCCCCTATGCAACCCTCATTGATTTAGAAAGAAACCGGCTGAAATCCAATCAGGACAAGCGCAAGCAGCTATCAAATAAGTAGCAAACTGACTCAGTGCACTCTGGCCCCTTCACGGGCGGTGTTCCAGAAGGCGCGTGCCAGCGGCGAGAGTTTGGCCACATCCAGGCAGGCCAGGCCGACCGTGCGCGGCTGCGGCGGTGACAGGGGCCGGTACACCACGCCCCTGGGTGCGTCGGGCAGCGCGAGGCGGGCAGCTACCGATACCGCCAAACCCTGTTGCACAAATTGCAGGATGGAAATGATCTGCGTGAAGTGATACAGCACCTTGGGCAGCGCGATGTTTTTCTGCAGGATGGGCACAATGACCGGGCCGCAGCCGGCCTCCGTCAGCACAAAGTCCAGCCCCGTCAGAGCGGTAACCGGCACGGCCTTGTGTTTGGCCAGTGGGTGTTTGGCCGGCAGGATGGCGACAAACTCGTCCTGCACCAGCGGCAGCACCTCAAAGCGCTCGTCGGGCACAACGACAAAACCGAGTTCCACCCGCTTTTGCAGCAGCCAGTCGTCCACCACTTCGTCGCTTTCCTCTTCAATGCGCACCTGCGCGCCCGGATGGCGCTTTTTAAAGGCAGCCAGCAATGGCGGCAGCAGGTTGACGGTGGATGTGGGCCCAAACGAGCCGATGCGCAGCGTGCCGGTTTTCAGCTCACGGGCGTCGCCGAGCTCCTGCGTCATGGTGGCGGCCAGGGCGGTCATTTCGCGGGCGCGCAACAGCAGGCGCTCACCGGCATCCGTCATGGCCACGCCGGACGCGTCGCGCTGTGCGAGCTTGACGCCGAACTGCGTTTCGAGCGCGCGCAGCGCATGGCTGACGGCCGATTGCGTCGTGCCCAGCCGCATGGCCGCGCGTGAAAAGCTGCGGCATTCATCGAGGGTGATCAGGACTTCAAGTTGGGCGAGTGTCATGGCCGGCTTGGAAAAGCGGTAAAACGGTAAAGCGGTGCATGGGCAATGATGAGTAAACACTCATTTGATGGTGAACTAAATAGCAGTTAATCTCATGCATCAATCTAACCGATGCCAGTCTTTTTTCCAATAAAAACCGCATGACAGCCACAGCCACATCTTCCACCGCAGCGCCCTTGCCCGGCATTGTGCCCACGACTCCGCCGGCTGGTAAAAGCCTTCTGGGCCTGTACCTGCGCCTGACCTGCGTGCCATTTCTCTGGGGCGGCACCTTCATTGCCGGGCGCGTCATCTCAGCCCACCTGCCGCCCGCCACGGCGGGTTTCATACGCTTTGTGTTTGCCACGCTGGCCCTGCTGGTGGCGCTGAATTTCACCGAAGGCCTGCGCGCACTCACGACACTGTCGCGCCGCCAGCTGCTGGGCACGATGGCGCTGGGCGCCACCGGTATCTTTATTTACAACCTGCTGTTCTTCACGGCGCTTTCCGTGCTGCCGGCAGGCCGCACCTCGCTCATCATTGCCCTGAACCCGGTGGTCACACTGCTGCTGGCCGCCGCATTCCTGGGCGACCGGCTTTCGCCAGTGCGCTGGCTGGGTGTGGCCCTGGCGTTGCTGGGCGTGTGGATCGTCGTCACGCGAGGCGACCTTTCGCAAATCGCGCAGTCACTTGGCAAGGGGGAGCTGTCGATGTTTGGCGCGGTGTGCGCCTGGGCGGTGTACACGCTGCTGGGACGCAAGCTGTTGCAGGGCCTGTCACCCGTGCTGGCCACGCTCTGGGCCGCCATCTGGGGCACGCTGTTCCTGGGCCTGCTGGCCCTGCGCGACATCGCCAGCGTATATGCCGAATCATTCACCCCTGAGGTGTGGGCCGGCCTGGCGTTTCTCGGCGTGCTCGGCACCGCGGTGGCTTTTGTCTGGTACTACGAAGGCCTGCGCCAGCTGGGCGCGGCACGCACCGTGGTGTTCAACAACCTGGTGCCGGTGTTTGGCGTGTTGCTGGGGTGGCTGATTCTGGGGGAACCCTTGAGCGTCAGTTTGCTGGCGGGTGGGGCGTTGGCGATTTTTGGGGTGTTTTTGGTGAATCGGGTGAAGGGGTGAGGCCGGGTTTGTTCTGTCGTTGCGTTTTTTGCTGAGGGTTGTTGGCCGGGGGTTGCCCGGCATGCAACTCACTTTTCTTTGCTTCGCCAAAGAAAAGTAAGCAAAAGAAAGGCGACCCTGCTGTCTGCGTCCCTACGCTGCGCTTCGGGCAACCTGCGGTGCTCGGTTCAGGCGGGGTCTCGCTCGAACTCGCCTTCGGCTCAGACAATCGCGATCCCTGATCCGCCTGAACCTGCGCTCCTCGGCGCAGACAGAAGGGGCAATCGGGAGCGGGGACCGAAGACAAAGACAAATACCAACTCCAATACCAACAAGGGCACGCCAAGGCGTGTCCTTGTTTCTTCAGGTGTCCGGGTTCTGGTATTCGGTTGTTGGTTGTTCGGTATTCCTCTCCCACCCCCTTGTGTATGCGCCGAGGAGCGCAGGGCCAGACGGATCAGGGCAAAAACTTGTTTGAGCGAAGCGAGTTGTTTTTGACCCCGGCTGGACCGAGCACCGCAGGTTGCCCGAAGCGAAGCGGAGGGACGCAGGAACCAGGGTCGCCTTTTCTTTGCTTACTTTCTTTTGGCGAAGCAAAAGAAAGTGAGTTGCATGCCGGGCAACCCCCGGCCAGCTACCCTCAGCAGAGCGCGCCTAACCCTGAGCAAGAACGGCCAAGACAAGGCTCTGCCCCGATAGGCAAAGACCTATCCCTTAACCACCTTCACAGGCCTCTTCCAGTTAGGCAAACTGACCTGCTTGCCCCGCGCCACACTCAACGAATTCGGTGGCGTACTTTTCGTGATGGTTGAACCTCCGCCCACCGTGCCGCCCGCGCCTATGGTGACGGGTGCCACCAGCACGCAGTTGCTGCCGATGTGCACGTCGGCTTCAATGACCGTGCGGTGCTTGTTGGCGCCGTCGTAGTTGGCGGTGATGCTGCCAGCGCCGTAGTTCACGCGCTCGCCCACCGTCGCGTCACCCAGGTAAGCCAGGTGGTTGGCCTTGGCGCCCTTGGCCAGGGTGGCATTTTTGACTTCCACAAAATTGCCGATGTGCACCTCGGCGCCCAGCTGCGCGCCGGGCCGCAGGCGGGCAAAAGGCCCGATCAACGCGCCCTCGCCGATCTGCACACCCAGCTTCTCGCCGTCGATATGCGTAAAGGGATGGATCACGGCGCCGGCGGCAATGGTGCAGTTGGCAATCACGCAGTTGGCGCCTATGCGTACTCCGTCGCCCAGCGTGACCTGGCCTTCGAACACGCAGTTCACGTCGACTTCCACATCCTGGCCGCAGCGAAGCGTGCCGCGCACATCGAGCCGTGCGGGATCGGCCAGCCGCACGCCTTGCTCCATCAGCGCCGTGGCCAGGCGGCTTTGGTACACACGTTCCAGTTCGGCCAGTTGCACCGGGCTGTTCACGCCGGCCACCTGGGCTGCGTCGGTGATCTGCTGCGCCACCACGGCCACGCCATCAGCCACCGCAAACTTGACGATGTCGGTGAGGTAATACTCGCCTTGGGCATTTTGATTGTCCAGCCGGGAAAGCCAGGCACGCAGCAGGCGCGTGGGGACAGCCATGATGCCGCTGTAAATTTCACGTATCTCGCGCTGGGCAGGTGTCGCATCTTTATGCTCAACGATGGCGCGTACCTGGGCCGAGGCTTCGGTGCCGGCCCGCAAGGGCTCGGAGGCGTGCGCTTGCGCGCGCACGATACGGCCATAACCCGTGGGGTCGGCCATGCTGAGCGTGAGCAGCGCCAGGCGCTGGCCGTCGCATTGCGCCAGCAGGGCCTGCAGGGTCCCGGCCTGGGTCAGCGGCACATCACCCGACAGCACCAGGGTGACGCCATCGTCGGCCAGCAGGGGAATTGCCTGCTGCACCGCATGGCCCGTACCGAGTTGTGGCTCCTGACGCGCAAATTGCAGGCTGACCTTCGAATCCGCGCCTGATTCCTGCTGCGCAAAGCCCTGGCAGGCGGCCTCAACAGCCTCAGCGCCGTGGCCGGTAATGACGACCGCCTTGCGCGCTGACAAAGACGCAGCGCATTCGATGACATGCTGCAGCAAAGCCTTCCCGCCCAATCGGTGCAAAACCTTGGGTAAGCTGCTTTTCATCCGCGTGCCTTTGCCTGCGGCCATGATGACGACATCAACTGGGGTTGCCATGAAGTTTCCTCTGGATTTTCGAAGGACAGGATTTGAAAAGCGTGCCACCCCCGCCGGGGCAGGGCTGGTACGCAGCTTACGGATTATCGGTGTGCTTGCCGCCGTGCTGCTGGGTGCCGTGCTGCCCGGCTGCAACGTGATGATGAAACTGGCCTACAACCAGGCGCCTGAGCTGGTGTATTGGCATCTGGATGGTCATTTTGACTTCACCGATGCGCAAAGCGTGCAGGTCAGGGCTGACCTGGACAAGCTGCATGCCTGGCACCGGCAAACCCAGCTTCCGGGCTATATCGACACGCTGCAAAAACTGCAGCACCAGATGCCGCAGGACATGGATACGGCAAAGGCTTGTGCGGTCTATACCGACCTCCGCCGAAAGCTGCTGGTGGTGTCGAACGAGGCGGAACCCCTCATGACGAAGCTGGCGGGCACGCTCCACGTCAGCCAGATGAAGAAGCTGCAGCAGCGTTTTGAAAAAGGCAATGCCGACTACCGCGAGGACTTTCTGGAGTCATCCAAAACGAGCCGCAAAAAACGCTACAAAGAGGCGGTGAATCGGGCCGAAATGCTTTACGGGCGGCTGGAAGAAAAACAGCTGGACATCATTGGCCGTCGGATCGATGCGTCCCACTTTGACGCCGCCGTGTCCTACCGGGAAAGGCTGCGGCGCCAGCAGGATGCCCTGCAAACCCTGCGCCCGCTGGCTGACGGCCACAGCACACCCGAGAAAACGCAGGCCGCCGTGAACGGACTGTTTGAACGCACGCTGAACTCACCAGACATCGCTTATCGGGACTACCTCGAACGCCTGACCCAGGACATTTGCCAGGGCTTTGCAGAACTGCACAACAGCACGACGCCCGCCCAGCGCTTAAAAGCAGTGGAAAACCTTCACCGCTATGAGCGGGATTTCAAAGCCCTGCACAGCCAAAAGTCCTGACACCGGAACCTGCCCCGCGCAACCCGGCTTATTTGCCGGGCGCTTTGGAATGGGACAAACCTTCCTGTTCAGCTTTCTTCAGTTCTGCCGCCTGCTGGGGTGAATCGGGTTTCGCCGCCTTCGCATCGGCAGCGACATCTGCATCCTTGAGATAGGACTTGATGTTCTTCTGGTAGTCGCGGGTGGCTTCATAGCTCCCTTCGCCCATCTGACCGGCCGGGGCATCGCCCGGCCTGGACTGCCGCGGCTGGAACTCGCGTGATCCGCTGCTTTGCTGTTGCTGGCGGTCCGAAACACGGCGCGGTTGCTGCTGCAGGCGTGCGCCGGGTGCTTGTGCGTGGTTCATGAACGTCTCCTGGGTGGTTGTCGGTGCGCCGTCGTCACGGCCTTCCCTTCGCTGGAAAAAGGGGGGCAAATCGCGGGCAAGGGGAGTCACCTTAAAGCCGGATGCGGGCCGCATTTGTCATCCGCCCCACGGCCTTGTTGTCAGCGACCGCCTACACGCCTGAACCAAGCTGGAATCAGATGAAATCAGAGCAATGGAACCTGCGCAGGCGGCGTGTCGTAATAGTCGGCAATGCGCTCCAGCGCGCGGGTATTGAGCAACCGGAGCTGCCCATTTTCAATCTCATGCAGGCCCAGCTGGCGCAAACGCCTGAGCGTCTTGTTGGTGTGCACCAGCGACAGTCCCAGCGCGTCGGCAATATGCTGCTGGTTGATGGGAAACCCTATCCAGCCTTTTTCAGCCATGCCCACGCGTTCCAGCCTGCGGTACAGGTGCATCAACAGCATCGCCACGCGTTCGGTGGCATTGCGCCGGCCGGCCGTCAGCAGATGGTCATCGACCATACCTTCCTCTCGCGCGCCCATCCACGTGATGTCGTAGCCCAGGCTGGGGTGGTTGCGAAACAGTTCCCACAGACCGTCCCGCGGAAACACACAGAGGCTTACATCCGTCACTGCCTCGATGCCGTGCATGGCGCCGTCCGCGAACTTTTGCTGCAGGCCGATGAAGTCGCCGGGCAACAGGAAATTGAGGATTTGCCGGCGGCCGTCGCTCAGGGTTTTGTAGCGGAAGGCCCATCCCGAATACAGCGTGAAGAGCTTGCCGTTGGGCTTTTGTTCATACAGGATGGTGCCGCCCGCCCGCACTGCAGAGGTGCCGGTGCGAAAGGCTTCGATGAACGCCAGTTCCCCATCGCTGACAGGCATGAAGGCCCCGGTCCTGCGCAGCCCGCAGGCATTGCAGTGAGGTGGACAAATCGATGACGTTGGCGCTGGAATGTTCATAAAAGGAGCATCTTAGGCGCATTTGGCTGTGTCTTTTGACATTGTGAAAAGGCAGGCTGCCCGCTACATTCAGCCGCCATGACGCCAACAAGCCCCACGCCGTATGAAGTTCTTTATGTCAGTACCCTGGCGCCCGAAGCGCCGCTCAGTGTCGTGGCGAACATTGCCGTCAAGGCCCGTCAGGCCAACGCCGAGCGGGACATCACCGGGCTGCTGATTTTTGACGGCATGCGCTTTTGCCAGCAACTGGAGGGCGACCAGAAGCAGGTGCTGACGTTGCTGGAACGCATCCGCCAGGACACCCGCCACATCAACATGCAGGTTCTGCACCATGGCGAACTGGCCGCCCGGCGATTCCGGCGCTTCAGCCTGGGCTACTGCCTGGTCGAGGATGAGGACGTGCTGGAGCGCATGGAAACCCTGGACGACCAGGCCGCGCTCGATGCCTTTGTGGGATTGCTTTCCAGGCTGGACCTGGATTCCTGAACGCGCCGGGCTTCAGCCCTGCAGCGCCTGCCACATTTCCTGGTCGCGTTGGGCTGTCCAGATACGCGGGTTCTTGATGCCGCTGGCCTCGTCAAACGCCCGGCTCACGTCAAACGGCAGGCAGTGCTCGTAAATGAACACATGGCCGAAGATCGGGTCCATGCTTTTGCGGGTGTGGTTCATGGCGGCTTTGAGGTCCATGCCGGCGGCGGCGGCTTCTTTGCCCGCCTGGTACAGGGTTTCGACCCAGCGCTTCGTATAGTCCAACGCCTTGTTGACGTTGGCCGCGCCCTTCATGGCCTCGCCGCGGCCGGGCACGATGGCTTCGGCTTTCAGTGCGCGCAGGGCTTCCAGTGTGGCGGGCCATTCCTCCAGCTGGGCGTCGCCGGTGTAGACGCCGGCCTCGTACTCGACCAGGTCGCCTGAGAACAGCACTTTTTCTTCTTCGACCCATGCAATCGTGTCGCCGCGCGTGTGGCCGGGGCCCGGGTGCCACACCTGGACTTTCACCCCGCCCAGGTCCAGCACCAGCTTGCCGGGCACCTCGCCTTTCACCGGATTGCCGCCGTCGATGACCAAAGTCGGCCAGGTCAGGCCGGGCACGCTTTCGGCGTTGCGAAAGAGACGCGGAAAGCGTTCCATCTCGCTTTGCATGTCCTGCGCGCCGCGCTCGACGATGAGCTCGTACGTGCCCCGGCTGGCGATGACTTCCGTGGCGCCTTCCGCAAGGTAGGCGCTGGCGCCCAGCACCCGGACCGCGTGATAGTGAGTCAGCAGCACATATTTGATGGGCTTGTCGCTCACGGTGCGGATGCGGGCGATCAGGTCCTGTGCCATGGCCGGGGTGGCGGTGGCGTCGCTCACCATGATGAATTTGTCGCCAATGATCACGCCGGAATTGGGGTCACCCTCGGCGGTATAAGCCCAGCAATGTGCGCTGAGCTGCTCAAAGGTGATGACCTTGTCGGTGAGATCGGACTGCGAGGCGAAGGCTTTGGACATGCGGTTCCTGTGTTTGGGACGCTGTGCCGGCGGTTCAATGAACCCGCGGCAGTTTTGGGTCATTTTACTTAAACGTAATGCGTTACGGATAGTTGAACCAATACACCTGCCCGGTGAAAACGATTTCCAAGGCCGCTATTGATTTGATAGCTGCTTGCGCTCATCCTGATTGGGCTGCAAGGCAATTTGATGTCAAAAAACGGGCCCTGCAGGTGAGGCCGGCGGCAGGGCGCTACCCGCGGATTGCCAGCCAGGCAACCGCGCTGTCGGCCAGGGCTTCCAGGGAGGCATTCCCGGCCAGGGTCAACACGCCCGGCTCGGCCGAAGGATCCTGCAGCGCCTCGAACTGGCTGGCGACCAGGCTGGGTGGGTAAAAGTGGCCCGGGCGCGCGGAGACGCGCCGCAGGGATTCGGCCTGGCTGATGGCCAGGTGCACAAACTGCAGCCCGGGCACGGCAGCTCGCAGGCTGTCGCGGTAAGCGGCCTTGAGGGCCGAGCAGGTCAGCACGACACCGGCGGGGTGGCGTGCCAGTTCCACGCCCAGCTGGCGCAGCCAGTCAACGCGGTCTTCGTCCGTGAGGGGAATGCCTTGCTGCATCTTCTGGATGTTGCCGGGGGGATGGAAATCATCCCCTTCGATCAGCGGCAACACGAGCTGGTCGGCCATCAGACGCCCGACCGCCGACTTGCCGCAGCCGGCCACCCCCATGACCACCACATGGACCGGCGGACCGGCGTGGCGCACACCGGGCGCGGAAAAGGAGTGGGTCTGGGAAGCTGGAGCCATGCCCAAATTATCGCGGCCCGCCGCGTCTTTGCGCGTCGCGCCTGCGATATCTGCCAGGCACCGGTTTTTTGAACAAAGCGACAGCCACGGCGCGCTGCGCCCGCCGCAACACAATTGCGCCGGGTTTGGTATGGTTGCGCGATGGCCTCTTCCAGGAATGATTTTGCGACCTACTGCTGCGAGCTTTTGTCAGGCGTCGGGCCCTGCACGGCCAGGCGCATGTTTGGCGGGTTTGGCATCAGCACCTCGGGACTGACGCTGGCCCTGGTGGCCGACCTGGGCGGCGGCGAGAAGCTGTGGCTCAAGGCGGATGCGGAGACCCGCAGCCTGTATGAAGCCCATGGCTGTGAGCGGTTCACCTATGAAATGACACGCAATGGCGTCAGTGCGCCGCACAGTCTCAACTACTACGCGGCACCCGAAGAGGCGATGGAGTCGCCCGCCGTGATGCTGGAGTGGGCGCGTGTAGCGCTGGAGTGTGCGTTGAAGGCGCGTGCGGCCAAGGCGACCAAAGCGCCCAAGACAGCGAAGGCGAGGAAAACGCCAAAGGCGCCGGCAACCAGGACCGCCAAAACGGCCAAGCCCCGAACCAGGCGCCCATAAAAAAACCCGCAGCCTTGCGACTGCGGGTTAAACGGTTTTCCCGGAGTAAAACTGTTGGCTATCTGCGCTTAGACCAGGTTGGACATGGCCAGCACGTTGTAGTTGCGCGGCTGGAGCTGATTGTCCCTGTAGGCGTCAAAGTCGTGGCCGGTGACGTGAGGCCGGGCGCGGGCAGTGACGAACACCAGGGCAACGGGGGTCAGCACCGCTTCAACAGCGGCGACAGCACCCATCGCCAGCCCGCGGACCAGGCGGCCGAGGGCGCTAGTGGCCAGGCCGAAGGCGGCACGCAAGTCACCCAAAGGCTGCATCACGCCGGCGCGCCAGCCGGAAGTCTCTTTCATCTCGGGCACTTTGGCGCAGGCCGTTGCCGGCTCCCAGCTGAAATAAGCGGAAGCAGCGTGACCAGCGCTGAAGGACTCCATCACCAGCGACTCACCCGCCCGCAGCGAAAGGCTTTCGCCCCGGCTGAGGAAATGGTCGCCGGCGCGGACCTGGATGTCCTGGCTGGCGGAGTCGAAGGTGGCCCAGACCCGGCCATGCGCAATTCGCAACACCCCGGCCTGCGAGGCACGCAGCGTCAGCGCTCGGCCCGCGCCCAGTTTCCAGAAGCCCGCCAGGCCGGCCACATGGCCGTTGGTGGCATCGGAAGCCTGTTGCAAGAAACGATCTCCTGAGAGGTGAGCTGCGTGGTCCATGGTGTTCTCCTAAAAAGGCACAAAGTGAGTGATGAGGGTTGAATCATCTCGCCACGGGCTTGCACAGTCCAATGAAATCGCGGTAAGCTATTGATTCCATAATCGCATCAATCAATTAGGCCCGAATTGCCCTATTTGGCCTTTTTCACCCCCACACTGTCATGCTCCATTCACAAACACACTTGCGCTCCCGGCCGATTTCCGCCGGCCAGTTAAGGGCTTTTGAGGCCGTCGCCCGCCACCTCAACTTCCGCGCTGCCTCGGAAGAGCTGGCCCTCACCCAGTCGGCCGTGAGCCGCCAGATCCAGGGCCTGGAAGAAGACGTGGGCGTGAGCCTTTTTCACCGCCACACGCGCGCCGTGGAGCTCACCACCGCCGGCGGCATCTTGCTGCGGGCCGTCACGCCGTCGCTGGAGCGCATTGACAACGCCGTGCGGCAGATACGCCAGACCGCCGGGCGCAAGAGCGTGTCGCTCACCACCTTTGCCTCGTTTGCCTCGATGTGGCTGATCCCCCGGCTGGAGGGCTTTCAGCGCGACAACCCCGACATCGACATCCGGATTGATGCGTCGGACGTGGCTGTTGACCTGGACATTTCAGACCTGGACCTGGCCCTGCGTTACGCCCCGGCCAGCCACATGCCGCCAGGCGCCATACGCCTTTTCGGCGAGCAGATCACGCCGGTGATCAGCCCCTGGTTGCTTAAAAGCGGGCCGCGCCTGAAGAAACCCGACGACCTGGCGCAGTTCACCTTGATTGAGGCGGGCGACGCCCATCAGACGCACCTGGAATGGCTGACCTGGCGCCGCTGGCTGGAAGAGCACGCCAGCCCCAAGCTGGAAGCCAAGCGCTGGCTGTACTTCAACTACGCCTACCAGATGGTCCAGGCGACGCTGACGGGCCAGGGCGTGGTGCTGGCGCGGCTGCCACTGATTGCCGAAAGCCTGGCCTCGGGCGATCTGGTGGAGCCGCTGCCGCAAATGCGCATGGAGTCTCCGATGAGTTATTGGCTGATCATCGGCCCGCGCAATGTGGCCCGGCCCGAAGTGCTGGCGTTTTGCGACTGGCTCAAAAGCCAGGCCGCGCTGACGCGCGAGGCGATCGGCGATGTGCCCGACCCCGACACCGTGGATTCCCTGGACTAGAAACAGGGCCCCCACGCTCCCCCACTTCGTGTGGGTCGCTGCCCCCCGAGGGGGTCGCCCGCCTGTGGCCCGGCAAAGCCGGTTCCACGGCTCATGCTGGGCTTAAGAGTTCATTGAGTACAACGAGCGGGGACCCATGCAAGCAGGGGCCGCGGGTCCGGCTCGGCCGGCCCCAGGCGCCGCCCCCTTGAGGGGGGAACGGACTACACGAAGTGAGCCCGGACAGGGGTGAATTTACACATGCCGTTTTAACAAGCGCCCGGCGCGCGCCTGCACCCTGACGCTGGCCGCATCAGCAGCGCCGGCAACGTAGGCCAGTTCGCCGTTCACAAAGACTTTTTCAATGCCTTCCGACAGCGCGATGGGGTTTTCGTACGTTGCCACGTCGCGCACTCGGGCTGGGTCCAGCACCACGACATCGGCGTACCAGCCCGGCTGCAACTGGCCGCGCTGGTGCAGGCGGAAGTTGCGCGCCGACAGGCCGGTCATCTTGTAGATCGCGGTCTCCAGCGAAAGCAGCTGCTGCTCGCGCCAATAGCGCGCCAGCACCCGCGGGAAGGCACCCCACAGGCGCGGGTGCGGATGCTTGTCATGCGGCAGGCCGTCGGATCCGATCATGGAAAGCGGATGCGCAATGACGCGCCGCACATCATCCTCGTGCATCTGGAAATAGCAGGCCCCGCCCGGCTGCAGGCGGCGGCAAACTGTTTTCTGGTCGACGCCCCACTCAGCGGCAATCGACGCCAGGGTGCGACCCATCATTTCCGGGTGCGGGGCCGACCAGCTCACCAGCACGTCAATAATGCCGTCGACCAGGTCTTCGCGCAGCACGGTCGAGCCGGCCACATAGGGATAGACATCCATTGCGATGTCCTGGCGCTGCGCCAGCGTGTCGATCAGCGGCAGTGTCTCCTGCGTGCGGCCCCAGTTGGCCGGGCCGGCGCATTTGTGATGCGAGATCACCAGCGGCACACCTGCCTCGAAGGCGCAGCCGGCGGCCTCGTGCATGGCCTCCAGGATGTCGGCCATCTCCGAGCGCATGTGGGTGGCGTAAATGCCGCCGTACCGCGCGACGACGCGCGCCAGCGCTGTCACCTCGGCGGCCGGTGCCGGCATGGCTTCGGCGTAAAAGAGGCCCGACGACAGTCCGATCGCGCCCTGGGCCATGCATTGCTCCAGCAGGGTGCACATGGCGGCCACTTCGTCGGCGGTGGCTGGCCGGTTGAGGTCGTCCACGCAGGCATAGCGCAGCGTGGTGTGGCCGATCAGCGGCGCTACATTGACGGCCGGCTGCGCTTCGGCTACGGCCTGTGCGTAGGCCTCCACCGAAGGGTATTTAAACGAATTTCCGAGCAGGGTGAGGGCGCCCTGCGGCTCCTTCACCACGAAGGGCGCGACCGACAGGCCGCAGTTGCCGGTGACCACCGTGGTGATGCCCTGCGACAGCTTGGGAAACATGCCGGGCGCGTTCAGCACGATAGCGTCGTCGTGGGTGTGCACGTCGACGAAGCCGGGCGCAATCACCAGGCCGCTGCAGTCGTACACCTGGACATCGGACAGAGACAGGCCATCCGGCAGGCCGCGGCGCAAGTCCGGGCCCATGGCCACAATCCGGTCGCCCGCCAGCAGAAGGTCACCTGGTCGTCCAGCCGCGCTGGTGCCGTCCACCAGCAAGCCGTTTTCCAGCAAGGTGGCGCGCGTCATCGTACTTTTCCCATGGTGAGCTTGGCGCCTTCGTCCCAGTCCAGCCGGGGATGGTGGTGCATGTCCACGCCGCGGGTTTCCAGCGTGCGCTGGATGTTGGCCAGCCGGTTCACGGCCTTGTCGCCCAGGCGCTGTGCCACCAGCACGGTGAGGATCTCGATCACCGTCAGGTGCGCCAGGTAAGCCTCGGGGCCCACCGGCATCACCGGGTCGGGCGCCACTTCCACGCCCAGCACGATGTCGGCCAGCGCCGCCAGCTGCGAGCCGGGCTGCGTCAGCGCGATGATGGTGGCGCCCTGCGAGCGTGCCACGTCCACCGCCTCCAGCAGCGAGGGCATGCCGCCGACATGTGTGATGGCCATCACCACGCCGCGCGGGCCGATGGTGGCGGCCGAGATCAGCTGCAGGTGCGGGTCCAGGTAGCTGTTGGAGGCCACGCCCATGCGGTACAGCCGCGCCTGCAAGTCGGAAGCCATGAAGTTGGAGGTGACGCCGACGCCGTAGCAGTCCACCCGGGCGCCGTCGACGATGGCGTCGGCCGCCGCCTGCACTGCCTCGACATTGAGCTGAGCCTGCACGCTGTTGATCACCGTGGTGGCGCCGCGCGTCACCTTGGCGATGACCTGCCGGGTGTCGTCATCGATGCGCACGCGCCGGTTCAGTGGCGAGCCGCCCACCGCCAGCTCTTGCGCCAGCGCCAGCTTGAACTCGCGCAGTCCAGGGTAGCCCAGGTCGCGGCAGGTGCGCATGATGGTGGGGACCGAGCTGTTGGCGCGCTGGGCCAGGGTCTCGAAGGTTTCGTCCAGCACGCGCTGCGGGTCTTCCAGGATCAGGGCCAGCACGGTGCGCCGCGCGGCGGGCGCGCGGTCCATGATCTCGGCAATTTTTTCAAGAACGCGTGGGGTCATTTAAAAGCAGGTGACGATGGCGTCACACACGTTGTTTTGTTCGTCCACCACCGGCATCCAGCGCCATTTATCAAAGGTGGTACAGGGGTGGGAGATGCCCAGCGCGACCAGGTCGCCCACGCGCAGGGCCTGGTGTTCCGGGCCGCTGCCGGCCGGGGTCGCGTGGCGGAGGTAGGCGTGCTGGTCGTTCAGGCCGGCGATTTTCCAGTCGGCCGGCGCCGGCGTCATGGTGGCCTCGCCTGCCCGGCACACGCCCAAGGGCACGGGAAGCTCCAGGTCGTAGGAGATGTCGCGCTTGCCCACCGCGAGAATGGCCAGGCCCGGCTCGGGGCAGGATTGCACCGCCGCCCACACCTGCATCGCCGCGTGCAAGCCATGGCCGCAGCCCATGCGCGCGGCTACCGTATTCATGAAGCGGTGGTAGGTCCCATGGTCGTGCGTCACATAGCAGCCCGAACGCAGCAGGCCCTGCACGGGCCGCGACAGTTTCATCTTCAGGTGTTCGGCTACCAGATCGAAGATGGCGGAGCCGCCGGCCGTGAGGAGGATTTCATCCGTCTCGAACAACTGCTGTTCATCGCAGGCTTGCGCAATGTCGCGTACGCGCTGCATCAGCGCATTGGCGTAGGCCTTGTCGGCGTCCGACTGGCCGGTGGCACCCAGGCCCTCGTAGCATTCGATGCCGACCAGCCGGGTGGCCTTGCCGCTGCGCAGGCGCTTCGCCAACGCGAGCGCCTGCTCGTGGCTGCGGCAGCCAGTGCGGCCGCCGTCCACGCCGATCTCCAGCAGCACGTCGAAAGGCTCAGCGTGTGCATTCACCGCATGCCAGGCTTCAATGAGCTCTGCCTGAGCCAGGGAATCCACCAGAAAAGCCACGCTCAGCCCGGCATGGGCACGCTTGAGGTCGGCTATGCCCTGCAGATCCACCGCCTGGAACACCTGGTTGGCGATCAGGCATCGTTTCGCACCGGCCGTCACGCCTGCGCGCAGCTGCGTCACAGTGGCGAAGGTCAGGCCCCAGGCGCCGGCATCGAGCTGGCGCCGGAACAGCTGCGGCGACATGGTGGTCTTGCCGTGCGGCGCCAGGCCCACGCCGCGGCTGCCGGCGAAACCCTGCATCCATTGCAGGTTGCCGGCCAGGGCGTCCCGTCGGATCACGGCCAGCGGCAACGGCAGGTCGCCGCGCAGCACGTTCCAGCCCTGGGTGCCGACGGCCGAGCGGCGCAGCGGCGGGCTGTGGTGTGGAAAGCCCTTCCAGGAGGCGTCGAGCAGGGGGTCGAGAATGTCTTGCAGTGTCATGGTGTCGTCAATGATTCAATGTCGTCGCGGATGCAGGCTTTCAGGCGGCCTCCGCCCATGTCGCGCGGCTCCGGCCGCGTCTCGGCACAGGCGTCGATCGCATGCGGGCAGCGTGTGCGAAACACGCACCCCGAAGGCGGGTTGACCGGGCTGGGCATGTCGCCTTTCAAGGGCACGTGCACCATCTTCAGCGTCGGGTCAGGCTTGGGCGAAGCGGCCAGCAGGGCCTGGGTATAGGGATGCAGCGGCCGCGCGAACAGCGCCGCTGTCGGCGCTACCTCCATCACCCGGCCCAGGTACAGCACGACCACCCGGTCGCACAGGTATTCCACCACATCCAGGTCATGCGAGATGAAGAGCATGGTCAGCTTCAGGCTATCGCGCAAGTCACACAGCAGGTTGACCACCTGCGCCTGGATGGACACGTCCAGTGCAGAGAGCGGCTCGTCGGCCACGATGAATTCGGGCTGCACCGAGAGGGCCCGCGCCACGCCGATACGCTGGCGCTGGCCGCCGGAAAACTCGTGCGGGTAACGCGCCGCGTGCTCGGGCGGTAGCCCCACCAGCTGCAACAGCTCGGCGATACGCTGCGCAGTCGCCTCCTTGCCTTTGGCCAGGCCGTGCACCTGCAACGCCTCGCCCAGGATGTCGCGTACCCGCATCTTGGGGTTCAGGCTGGCGTACGGGTCCTGGAAGATCATCTGCAGCTTGCTGCGCAGCGCGCGCATGCGGCCGCTCGATGCTGCGCCCAGGTCCTCGCCGCGGTAGCTCACTGTGCCGCCGGTGCTGTCGACCAGGCGCAGCAGGGCGCGGCCAATGGTGCTCTTGCCCGAGCCCGATTCGCCCACCAGGCCCAGTGTCTCGCCGGGATGGATCACGAAGGACACATCGTCCACCGCGCGTACCGGCCGCACGGAGGAACCGAAGAATTTCTGCAGGTTGCGCACCTCGATCAGAGGTGTGACGGCGGGCATCTGTGTGCTCATGCGGCCTCCGGCACCAGGATGCAGCGGGCGCTGCCGCCGGCTTCGTCGTTGCGCAACGCCGGCATGGCGTCGCGGCAGGCCGCGATGGCCTTGTCACAGCGCGGCTCGAAGGCGCAGCCCGGTGGCGGCGCCAGCGGGCTGGAGACCTGGCCGCGGATGGCGTAGAGCCGGCGCTTGCCTCCCGCCGCATGCGGGCCCTCGCCGTCCCCTGCCGGCGCCCGCCCGCGCTGCTGCGCCGGCAGGCAGGCCAACAGGCCCTGCGTGTAAGGATGCTGTGGCCGTGCGAACAGGTCGTTGACGGGCGCGGCCTCCACGATGCGGCCCGCGTACATCACAGCCACGTCGTCGGCATGGTGGGCCACCACGCCCAGGTTGTGGGTGATGAACAGGATGCTCATGCCGGTCTCAGCCTGCAGCCTGCGCATCAGCGCCAGAATCTGAGCCTGGATGGTCACGTCCAACGCGGTGGTGGGCTCGTCGGCGATCAGCAGCGTCGGGTCGCAGGCCATGGCCAGCGCGATCATCACCCGCTGGCGCATGCCGCCGGAGAGTTGGTGCGGGTATTCATGCAGGCGCTGGGCAGCCGCCGGGATCTCCACCAGTTCCAGCATGCGCAGGGCCTGGGCCAGGGCGGCCGCATGGCCCAGGCCCTTGTGCAGGCGGAGCGTCTCGGCCACCTGCTCGCCCACGGTGAAAACCGGGTTCAGGCTGGTCATCGGCTCCTGGAAGATCATCGCCACCTCGTTGCCGCGGATGGCGCGCATGCGCGGCTCGGGCAGCGTCAACAAGTCCAGTGTCTCGCCGGCGCGGTTGACGAACAGGGCCTGGCCGCTGACCTGTGTCGAAGCGGTTCGCGGTAGCAGGCGCATCAGCGTCAGGCTGGTGACCGATTTGCCCGAGCCCGATTCGCCGACGAGGGCCGTGGTCTTGCCGGCACGGATGTTGAAGCTCACGTCGGCGACGGAGCGGATCAGGCCTTCGTCGGTGTCGAAGAAGGTGGAAAGGTGGCGTACTTCAAGACGGTTCACATCGATTTCCGCAGGCGCGGATCCAGCAGGTCGCGGATGCCGTCGCCCAGCAATTGGAGCGACAGCGCGGTAAGGATGATGGCCAGGCCCGGGAACAACACGATCCACAGCGCCTGGTGGGCGTATTGCTGGCTGCCGGCGACCATGGTGCCCCAGGTCGGGATTTCGGGCGGCACACCCACCCCCAGGAAAGACAGCGCGGCTTCCGCCAGGATGGCATAGGCGAAGATGAAGGAAGCCTGCACCAGGATCGGCGACATCAGGTTGGGCAGCACATGGCGCCAGAGGATGCGCACGGTGGAGACCCCGACGGCGCGCGCCGCTTCCACAAAGAGCAGCTCGCGCACCACCAGCGTCGAGGCGCGCACCACCCGCGCCACGCGAGGCGTGTAGACCAGCACCAGGGCCAGCACCACGTTCAGCATCGAGGGGCCGAGAATGCCGACCAGGGCGATTGCCAGCAGGATGTCGGGGAAGGACATCATGGCGTCGACCACCCGCATGACGGGCGCGTCGAGCCGGCGAAAGAAACCTGCAACCAGGCCAAACAAGGTGCCGGCCACCACCGAACCCAGCGCCGTCAGCAGCGCGATGGTCAGCGAATAGCGACCGCCGAAGGCGATGCGGGCAAACAGGTCGCGGCCCAGTTCGTCGGTGCCGAACAGGTGGCTGGAAGAGGGTTGCGCGAGGCGCTGGCTCACGGCGGTCTCGTTCGGGTCCAGCCCGCTCAGGGGGCCGGCGAAGAGTGACACCAGCACCACCACGACCAGCGCGATGGCCGCCGCCAGCACGATGCGGCGGCGAAACAGCTTGCGCAGAATAAGAGGAAACTGCATGTCAATACTTCACACGAGGGTCAACGACCGTGTAGAGCAGGTCGATGGCGAAATTGATCACCACGTAGATCACAGCCACCACCAGCAGCGCACCCTGGATCACCGGGTAGTCGCGCCGGATCACCGCGCTCACCACCAGGTTGCCCACGCCGGGTAAGCCGAACACCGTCTCGGTGACCACCGCGCCGCCTATCATCAGCGCCACTGTCAGGCCGAGCACGGTAACGATAGGCACCAGCGCATTGCGCAGCGCATGCTTGAGCACCACCACGTTTTCCGAAAGTCCTTTGGCCCGGGCAGTGCGCACGTAGTCCTCGCCCAGCACATCCAGCATGGAGGCGCGGGTGAAGCGGATGATCAGCGCCGAATTGAGCACGCCCAGCACCGTGGCCGGCAGCACCAGGCAGTGGATGCGGGCCGCCAGCGAGGCGCCCGGCTCGCCATAGCCCGAGACCGGAAACCAGCCCAGCGAGACTGCGAAGATCTGCATCAGCACCAGGCCGAACCAGAAGCTGGGGATGCTGGCGCCCAGCATGGCAAAACCGGTGAAGGCCTGGTCGACGGCCCTGCCGCGATACACGGCCGAGACGATGCCGCAGGGCACGCCGATCAGCGCGGCAATGGCAATCGCCATCAGCGAGAGCAGGGTCGTGGGCTCGGCCCGCTCCCACAGCGCCTGGGTTACCGGCCGTTGCAGGAAGATCGATTCACCCAGGTTGCCGCGCGCCAGCTCGCGGACCCACAGGCCGAACTGCACCGGCAGGGGCTTGTCCAGGCCATAGACCTTCTGCACGCGCGCGATGTCCTCGGCCGTGGCCTGGTCGCCCAGCAGCACGGCGATCGGGTCACCCGGGGCGGCGCGCGTGAGAATAAAAACCAGCACTGCCACGATGGCCATGACCACCAGCATGCCGCCCAGCCGGGACAGGAGGTACCGTGTCATGACATTGCTCTATTCATAAAGGGGGAAATCTCTTTATCCATCCAAGGGCGTCCTGTCAGCAGCACTAAACCCGATCCGAGACGAAACGAAACAAGCCAGTCAAGTCGCGGAACCGGCTTTGCCGGACCGCAGGCGGGCGGCCCCCATACGTGAGGAAAGGGGCAGCGGCCCACACGCAGTGGGGGAGCGTGGGGGCTCAACTCTTCAGGCTGGTATTCCAGAAGAACGGGTAGGTGTAGGGGGTGTAGCCCTGCAGCGCAGGGGCACGCGCCGACAGGCTGGCGAACTTGCCCACCTGGATGTAAGGCACCTCGTCATAGACCACCTGCTGCACCTTGCCCCACAGCGCGCCGCGCTTGGCAGGGTTCGACTCCTGGTTCAGCGCGGTCAACGCCTCGGCCTTGGCGGGCGAGCTCCACCAGCCCGGCGCGCCGTCGCCCAGTTGCGGCGGCGAAAGCATGGGTTCGGGAAACAGGCCCGAATGGGTGATGTAGATGTCCCACAGCTTGGGGTCGGCGCGGCGCTGCAGCAGCGTTGCCCACTCGACCACGTTGAGCTCGGCCTTGAAGCCGGCACGCTTGAGCTGCTCGGCCATGATCAATGCCATGTTGTAGTGAAAGTCATACTGCCGGCTGGTCAGGATGCGCACCGGCTCGCCCTTGTAGCCGGCCTGCTCGGCCTGGCTCTTGGCCTTCTTGGCATCGCGTTCGTTATAGGCTGCGGTGCCGGCGGTGGAATAAAAAGGCGTGCCTTTGGGGAAGTGGTTGCCTTCGGCGATGAAAAAGCGCGTGTCGCCAAAGCCCGCTGCCAGCATCTCGCCTTCCCCCAGCGCGGTCTGCACCGCCTTGCGTACAGGCTGCCGTGCCAGCGAGCCTTCCTTGGTATTGAACACCAGGTAAGGAAAGCCGAACGAGGGCGTCATGATGGGCACGACCTTGCCACCGGCTTTTTCCAGCCGCGGCAGCGCCTCAATCGGCAGCAGATCGGCGTAGTGGAACTGGCCGGCCAGCGCACCCTCCACCCGCGTGTTGGCATTGGGCACCGGTACGAAGCGCAGTTCCTCCACCACGGCCACCCGCTTGCCGCCGTAGCCGCTGGCAGCTTCATTGCGCGCGGTGTAGCCATCGAAGCGGGTGAGCAGCACATACTGGTCGGGCTTGCGCTCCTTGAACTTGTAGGGCCCCGTGCCCACGTATTCGCGCAGCGGTTGGGCCAGCGATTCCTTGGCCATGATGGCCGCCATGCCCGAGGCCATCGCCAGCTGCGAGAGCAGCGGCGCATAGGCGTTCTTCAGGCTGATCTCCACACCGTGCGGGCCCTTGGCCGACAGGTCGGCCACCTGCACCGCCACCGACTTGCCACGCGGCGAGACTTCCATCCAGCGTTTCAGGCTGGCCACCACATCGTCGGCATGAAGCTCGCGCCCGCTGTGCAGCATCACGCCCTTGCGCAGTGCGATGCTGTAGAGCTTGCCGTCCGCCGATATCTTGGGCATCGCCTCGGCCAGCATCGGCACCAGGGCCGCCTTGGCGTCGAAGGTGAACAACGGCTCGTAGACGTGCTGCATGATGATGCAGACCAGGTCGGCCGGGGTCGACTGGATGTCCAGCGTCGGCGGCTCAGCCACCATGGCCAGGTTCAGGGCTGACTTCCCCGTCTGCGCGGCGGCCGGACCGAAGCCGGCGCCGGCCGCACCCAGGGCCAACAGGGAAGACAAGGCAGTGCGGCGGTGCATGCGAATTCCACGGATCATGACAACTCCTGATTGAAGTTAAATTTCAAAAGTGAAGATTAATTGATCTGAAGATGATCATTTTCAGGATAAACCCGAGTATTTGCGCATAATCATGAAAATATATTTCAGAATTTGCCACAAAAGAGACTAGAAAAAGGAGTTCTTCATGCCTCTCGAACATTTCGGAAATCCTCCGCTGGCCTCCGACCGCCAGCCCCGCCCGTTCTCACCCGCTGTGCGCGCCGGTGACTTCATCTATGTCTCCGGCCAGGTGCCGGCCAATGAAAACGGCGAGATCGTGACCGGCGGGATAGAGGTGCAGACCCACCAGGTGATGAAGAACCTGCAGGCGGTGCTGGCCCTGGCCGGTTGCACGCTGGACGACGTCTGCAAGAGCACTGTTTGGCTGCAGGACGCGCGCGACTTCGGCAGTTTCAACCGCATCTACATGGGCTATTTCGGTGATAAGAAGCCAGCCCGTTCGACGACCGAGGCGCGGTTGATGGTGGATGCGCGGGTGGAGATTGATGTTGTGGCTTACAAGCCCAAGGGCTAGGCCCGGTTTGCTCCGGCGGGGCGCCCTCCTCTGAATCATGCTGGCCGGGGGTTGCCCGGCATGCAACTCACTTTCTTTTGCTTCGCCAAAAGAAAGTAAGCAAAGAAAAGGCGACCCTGGTTCCTGCGTCCCTTCGCTGCGCTTCGGGCAACCTGCGGTGCTCGGTCCAGCCGGGGTCAAAAACAACTCGCTTCGCTCAAACAAGTTTTTGCCCTGATCCGTCTGGCCCTCCGCTCCTCGGCGCATCCACAAGGGGGTGGGAGAGGAATACCGAACAGCCAACAACCGAATACCAGAACCCGAATACCTGAAGAAACAAGGACACGCCATGGCGTGTCCTTGTTGGTATTGGAGTTGGCATTTGTCTTCAGTCCCCGCTCCCGATTGCCCCTTCTGTCTGCGCCGAGGAGCGCAGGTTCAGGCGGATCAGGGATCGCGATTGTCTGAGCGAAGCGAGTTCGAGCGAGACCCCGCCTGGACCGAGCACCGCAGGTTGCCCCGCAGCGAAGCGCAGGGGTCGCAGACAGCAGGGTCGCCTTTTGGTATTCGCATAACTTCGCTTTGCGAAGTGAGCGAATCCCCACTACGTGACCTTTGGTGACTTTCTTTTGGCGACGCAAAAGAAAGTTACTTGCCGCCGGGCAACCCCCGGCCAGCAACTCTTAGACGAGCGCGCAAAGGCCGGAGCAAGAACCGGCCGATAAAAGCCTACCCCGCCAGCTGCTTCCGCATCACCTCATGCCGGTGCCGGTAAGTCCCCAGCACCTCTTTGAACTGCTCCCGCTGCGCACTGATGCCGGGCAGTTTTACCTTGGTTGTCTTGGCACCCAACAGGCCTTTTTCAGTCAAGGTAACCGTGAGGACATCGCCGCCAAAACCGTTTTCATAGCCAAGGTTCTGGATGTCATCCCACGAGAGTTCATCGGGCTTGCCGGGCAGCTGCAGTCCGCTGTATGTCACACCGACAGAGAGAGTGCCCTTGAGCTGAAACAGCACAGGAGGAAAGTAGCGCAGCACCAGCGCCTGCTCCATGTCATTGTCCGGCCCATAGCGGTAAGCGAGGGTACGTTCATGGTCAGCGGCAAAACCCTGCTCGTAGGCCGACCACAGTCGTTGCTCAATCTGCGGCGCGGTCTGTATGTCGTCAGCCCAGTTGCGCGATGGTGGATCAGTCACGATGGCGCCGAAGGCGTCGGGCTTGACCAGGTGACGCACGTTTTTCATGCGATCCAGCATGGCCGGATGCGAATCAAACGGATGAGGCACGCTGGCTGTTCCCATGGCCTTCACGAATTTGGTAGAGGCGGCGTAGGGTGCCAGGCCCGAGGCCACAAACTGCGCAATGCCGAGTTGCTGGCCGTGCTGCCGGTCGTGCTCGAACAGTTCACGCTCGATTTCCGACCGGTAGCTCGCGTAGGCGGTAATCTTGATCAGCGATTCCACAATGGCCTGCGGCGAAACCAGCTTCGCGGCGGCGCGGTCGGCCTTGAATTCGCGCTCGCGGCTGTCACGCATCAGCGCGAACTCAAAGATCACCCGGTACAGGTACATCAGGTGATAGACCGCCACCGTCAGGCCGCCGCCACGCATCAGGCCGAGGTAGTGGTCGTACTGCACAAGCTTGGGCCCAAGCCGGGCGCTGCTGGCGGCATCGCCACCGCGAAAATGCGCGAGCTCATGGCCCAGCACGGCATCGGCCTGGGCGCGATCCAGCAGCCGCAGCAGCGGAAGGCTGACAAACAGCGTGCGGCCGGTGAGCGCCTGGCCGGCCACGGTGAGCGGCGCTTCGGTGACAAAAAAATTGGTGTCGATGCCCGCCACGATCTGTTTGGGCGGTGCGGTCTTCAGGCGTGCGGCCAGGGCGCGGGTGTTGGCCCACAGGCCCGGCGCGTCGCCATCGCTGACCAGTTCCCCGTCAATGGTGTTTGCCATGGCGGGGCGCCGCAGCAGTCCGGCAATGGCAAAGAACACCGCGACAGCCACCACAAAGCCGATCAGCGCGATCAGCTTGATGTAATACACGTGAAAGAAGAATGCCGTCACCCAAAAGGACAGCCAGACAAGCATGGTGCCCTGCACCAGCATTTGCGCCGCGCTGGCCAGGCTCAGCAGGCGCCAGCCGGTCACAAAACTCAGGTATTGGGCCTTCCGGTTCCAGAAAGCCACGGCGCCCAGCAGTAGTTCCACCAGCAAGATGGCCACACCGCCGGCAATCGTCCATTTGGCGATGACATGCGCTGCGTAAAACTGCCAGACTTCGGAGAACGGCTCGCAGAACATGTCCCTGTCCTGCACGAGGTCGGCGTTGGCGTCGGCGCATATACGGGAGACCGGGTTGTCACGGTAAAACTTCTTGGTTTGCGCCTTGCTTTCGGCGGACATGCTCGAGTCCTGGTCGACCTGCCGCTCTATCGACTGGATGATGGTGCGGTCGAGTTGCTGCTGTGCATGCCTGGCAAACAACAGGGTTGAACCCGGAACCAGAAACAGCGTCACCAGCGCGAGGGCCAGAACTTTCAGCAGGTCCTTCCTGATCCTGCTGCTGACCGTATTGCTGTCTTCTCCACTGCCTGCCATGCTCCGCTCCCTGTTTTTTTAGTCATTAACCGCTTTGCTCGAGTGGCTAATATACCGGCCCTTCTCACCCGCGAAGCCGGGAGGCTGTCGGGCGCCTGACGGTCACACCGGCCAGACCACGCCCTTGTCGTTCAGGATGGCATCGAGCGGAATGTCGTGCGGCTCGGGCTCCATGTCGGGCAGCCAGCCCTGGGTATAGCCCAGGCCCACTGTGAAGGGCCGTGGCTGCAGCGTGGCCAGCGTGCGGTCGTAAAAGCCCCCGCCATAGCCCAGCCGATAGCCCCCGGGCCCGTAACCTACGCAGGGCACGAACAGCAGGGTGGGAATAATCACCTCTGTATCTTTTGGTTTCGGAATGCCGTAGGCGTCTTCTTCCATGGGGCAGCCCGGGTACCAGGCATGGAAAGTCAATGTCTTGTGCAGCTTGTTGACCACCGGCAGACCGATCTTGCGCGGCGATCGCGCTGCTATGCTTTCAGTAGCTAGTTGCGCACGTTCCACTTGGTCCAGCGCCGGATTTGATGACGAATCCTGGCTCAAAATGGCATCTTCCTGCCAGCGGTACAGCGCAGGCAGCGGATCGAACTCGCCCTTGATGGGCCAATACGCACCAATCACCTCGTGCGTGGAACCTACCAGCCAGATGCGCATCACACGCTGCAGCAGGTCAGCCCGCACCAGGCGGTCAGGCATGTTCAGTCGCGCTTCCACCAGCGCCTTGCGTGTGCTTAATTTGTCCATAATGTCCCGATGCTATACAAATTTCTTAACGGCCCGGTACGTGCGGCCGCCCTGCCTGCCATTTTTTCCGCAATTGCCTCCCTGACGCTGCTCGTCCCTGCAACCGCCCAAACCACCCTTCCCGCAAGCGCCAGTGCAGCTGACAACGTGATTGTGGAGATGAACAAGGCTTTCAAACGCGGCGACAAGGGCCGGCTGGCACAACTGCTGCCCCAGGCCCGGGGCCATGCGCTCGAACCCTGGGCCGCCTACTGGGAGCTCAAAGCCCGCCTGGGCGAAGCCAGCGCACAAGAGATGCAGGACTTTTTCGGACGCTACGCCGGCACCTACCAGGAAGACCGCCTGCGCAATGACTGGCTGCTGCTGCTGGGCCAGCGCCGCGACTGGGCCGGCTTTGCCGCTGAATACCCTAACTACCGTATGAACGACGACAAGGAGGTGCGTTGCTACGCGCTGCTGGTCGAACACCTCAAAAATCCGGCGGCTGATGCGCGCCTGGCCGACGAGGTGAAGAAGAACTGGTACGCGCAACGCGAGGCAGACGACGGTTGCAACTCGGCCGCCGAGCGGCTGGTCGGTACCAAAAACCTCACACCGCAGGACGCGTGGATCAAGGCCCGCCTGGCCACTGAAGCCAACCGGCCCCGGGCAGCGACAGGCGCCGTGCAGATCGTTGCCCCCGATGCCGTTGGCATGGTCAATGAACTGAACGCCAGCCCCATCAGGTTCCTGGCGGGCAAACACCTCGCGCTCAGCAAGGCGCGGCGCGAAATCGTCACGCTGGCGCTGATCAAGATGGCGATCAGCGACACGGACGGAGCGGCATCCCAGATGGAAAACAAATGGGGCATGCAGCTGAACACGGAAGAGCGCAACTGGGTCTGGGGCGTGATCGGCAGGCAGGCCGCCACACGCCTGGGCGCCACACCGGCCGGTGACGCACTGCAATACTTTGCCAAGGTCACCAAGGACACCGACCTCACCGACGACATGCTGGGCTGGAAAGTCCGGGCCGCATTGCGCGCGGGCACACAGCCCAACTGGACGCTGGTGCTGGCAGCGGTCAACGCCATGAGCGACGACGCGCGCAAGGACCCCACCTGGAGCTACTGGAAAGCGCGTGCGCTGCTGGCCACCGCGCCGCCCGACGTGGCGCCCAAAGGCCCGATCGTCGTCGCGACCACACCCGGCGTGACGCAAACCATCAGCACCGGCATCACCATTGCGCCGCAGCGGGCCGAGGCCCTGGCCTTGCTGCAGTCCTTTGCATCGGCCCGTGGTTTTTACGAGCAGCTCGCGCTGGAAGAGCTGGACCAGAAGATCACGGTGCCGGCCAGGCCAGCGCCGCTGACGGCCGAGGAAAAAGAAACTGCACGGCTGAACCCGGGCTTGAACCGCGCCGCTTATGCCATCGCCATCGGCCTGCGCCCCGAAGGCACGCGCGAATGGAACTACAGCACCAACCTGCACAAGCGCGGCGGCATGGCTGACCGCGACCTGCTGGCAGCCGCCCAGTTCGCCTGCGACCGGCAGATCTGGGACCGCTGCATCAACACCAGTGAGCGCACCAAAGGCGAGATCGATTTCGAGCAACGCTTCCCGATGCCGTTTCGCGAAACGGTGACCAAACGCAGCCAGTCCATCAACCTGGACCCGGCCTATGTGTATGGCCTGATCCGCCAGGAAAGCCGCTTCATCATGGACGCCCGCTCCGGCGTGGGCGCTTCCGGCCTGATGCAGGTCATGCCGGCGACGGCACGCTGGACCGCCAAAAAAATCGGCCTGGAAGGTTTCACGCAAGAGCAGCTCAATGACCGCGACACCAACATCGCGATCGGCACGGCCTACCTCAAGTTCGCACTGGACGACTTCAACGGCTCCATGCCCATGGCCGCAGCCGCCTACAACGCCGGCCCCGGCCGTCCGCGCACCTGGCGCAACGGCCCGGTGCTGGACGCGGCGATCTGGGCCGAAAGCATTCCTTTCAGCGAGACGCGCGACTACGTGAAAAAAGTGCTGTCCAACACCACCAACTACGCGGCCATCCTGACGGGGCGGCCGCAGTCGCTGAAAGCCCGGCTTAGCACCGTGGGGCCGAGGGATGCGGCGCAGCCGGAACCTTATAAAGATTTGCCTTGAAGTCCTTTAGGGATGGGCGCGAACAGCTATTGAATTGATAGCGGTTTTTAGGATCGTCATTGATTTGACGGCGCGCTCTTTGCTGAGGGTAGTTGGCCGGGGGTAGCCCGGCAGCTACTCACTTTTCTTTTGCTTCGCCAAAAGAAAAGTAAGCAAAAGAAAAGGCGACCCTGCTGTCTGCGACCCTCCGCTTCGCTACGGGCAACCTGCGGTGCTCGGTCCAGGCGGGGTCTCGCTCGAACTCGCCTTCGGCTCAGACAATCGCGATCCCTGATCCGCCTGAACCTGCGCTCCTCGGCGCAGACAGAAGGGCCAATCGGGAGCGGGGACCGAATACCGAAATACCAGGAAACCAATACCAACAAGGACACGCCATGGCGTGTCCTTGTTTCTTCTGGTATTCGGGGTTCTGCCTTTGGCTGTTGGGAGTTCGGCTGTTCGGTATTCCTCTCCCACCCCCTTGTGGATGCGCCGAGGAGCGCAGGGCCAGACGGATCAGGGCAAAAACTTGTTTGAGCGAAGCGAGTTGTTTTTGACCCCGGCTGGACCGAGCACCGCAGGTTGCCCGCAGCGAAGCGTAGGGACGCAGGAACCAGGGTCGCCTTTTCTTTGCTTACTTTCTTTTGGCGAAGCAAAAGAAAGTGAGTTGCATGCCGGGCAACCCCCGGCCAGCTACCCTCAGCAAAAAGCGCAACGGCAGAACAAGACCGACCACTATCCTGCCCAACCTAAGCAGGATAGACCGCCCCCAGCACCCGCAACCCCTTTGCCCCCGTCACGCTCGGCAAGTTACCAGGCCTGCGCAACACCGCCTGCTGTGCCAGCCATGCAAAGGCCGCCGCCTCCACCTGCAAAGGCGGCAAGCCATGCTGGCCGGAAGTCTCAACCTTGAGCTGCGGCAACCCGGCCTGCAGGCGCCCAAGAAGATGGGTATTGAACGCGCCGCCGCCGCAGACGATCAGCAGGCTGCTGGATTTTCCATGGCTGTTGACGTCCGCCGCGCAGGCGCTGGCCGTGAATTCAGCGAGGGTGTTCTGGACATCTTGCGGCCGCGCCGCAGAAAAGGGCGCGAGTTTGCCGGCCAGCCAGGTCATGCTGAAAAGATCGCGGCCGGTGCTTTTGGGAATCGGTTGCGCAAAGTATGGTTCGTCCAGCAGGCTGGCCAGCAGGTCCGGCAACAGCTTGCCCGTGGCCGCCCAGGCGCCGCCGGCGTCATAAGACTGACCGGTGTGTTGCAGGCACCATGCATCCATCAGGGCGTTGCCCGGTCCGCAGTCAAAACCCAGCACGGGTGACGACGCGCCAGGCGGCAGCACGCTGAGGTTGGAAATGCCACCCAAATTCAGCACCGACACCGTGGCGTCGGCATGGCCGAAAACGCCCTGATGAAATGCCGGCACCAGAGGTGCGCCCTGGCCACCGGCCGCCACATCGCGGCTGCGAAGATCAGCCACCACATCGATGCCCGTGAGCTCTGCCAGCAAAGCCGGATTGTTGAGCTGGAGCGTGTAGCCTGCGCCCGCCGGGTCGGGGGATGTTCTGTGCGGCTGGTGCCGCACGGTTTGGCCATGCGCGCCAATGGCGCGAACCTGCGAGGCGACGATCCCCTGTGCAGCAGCCTGGACAAGCAGCGCAGCGACGACTTTGGCATACGCCGCCGCGATGTGATTGGCAGCAACGGCGGCCCGGTGCAGTTCGTTGTCCGTGGGCGAATTCAGCGCCAGCAGCTCCGCGCGAAACACACCATCAAAGGATTCCGTCGCCGCGGCAAGGACGCGCAGCTTTCCACCGGAAAGATCGACCAGCACACCATCGGCACCGTCGAGCGAAGTGCCTGACATCAGGCCAATGTAGTAATCGGACATTTGCCTATTCTGCCGCAAGGCTCCCATCTAGCGGAGCTGCAGACACGGCAACCTTCAAGAGGCAGGAGCTACACGCAGTGGGCAAAGGATTCCGGTTTTTGCCAGCCGGGGCCGCGGGACTGGCTTTGCCAGACCGCAGGCGCAGCGCCCCTCGGGGGGCAGAGAGCTACACGCAGTGAGCGAACGTGGGGGCTCTAGCTACTCAGCGCGGGTCTGGGTGATGGTCGAGGCTGCCAGAAGCTGAGTCTTCACGCCCGCTGAGAGCTCCCTGAATGCCGGCATGGCAGCCGTAGACACGGGAATGGTCTCGCTCTGCTTGGCGATCGTCATCGGGTCCTGCTGGGTACCGTTGACGCGGAACTCGAAATGCAGGTGTGGGCCGGTGGCCCAGCCGGTGGAGCCGACGAGACCGATGGTCTGGCCCTGGCTGACGTTCTGGCCGCGCTGCACCATGATTTTGCTCAGGTGGGCATAAACAGTTTCATGGCCGTTGCGGTGGCGAACGAACACCACGTTGCCATACCCGTTTTGGACACCCGAGAACTCCACCACGCCATCGCCGACGGTACGTGCAGGTGTTCCCGTAGCCGCTGCGAAGTCGGTGCCCAGGTGGGCGCGCCATTTTTGCAGGATGGGGTGAAAGCGCATTGAAAAGCCGCTGCTGATGCGCGAGAACTCGACGGGCGAGCTCAGGTAGGCGCGGCGCAGGCTCCGGCCGTCGAGCGTGTAATAGCCGCCCCTGTTGGCAGCGCCCGTGGCGTCCACGCCCGGAGGCTGGAACCACATGGCCTGGTAGGCCTTGCCGGCGTTGACAAACTCGGCCGACAGCACGCGACCGGTGCGCAGCGGCTCGCCGTCGGCTTCCAGGCTTTCATAGACCACGTTGAAGCGGTCGCCCTTGCGCAGTGCGCGGCGAAAATCAATGTCACTGGAGAAAATTTCGGCGATCTGCACCGCCACGCCGTCGGGGATGCGGGCGTCGTCGGTGGCGGCGAACAGCGAGGTCTGGATGCTGCCGCTGGACAGGCGCGCAGTAGCCACGTACGGGGCGGTTTCAATGCGCGAGCTGAAACCGGCGGCGCCGCGCTCGACCACCAGGCGCTTGAACATCGTTTCGTCGTCAGTGGGCCAACGCATGCTGAGCTTGAGCAGTTGCTGGCTGTCGCTGGCTTCGGCGGTTACGTTCTTTCCGGCACGGCCCGACAGCAGCAGGCGCGCATTGGCGTCGCTGCGCAAAAAGGCGGCTGCGGCGCTGTCGTCGATGTTCAGGCGCTTGAGCAGGGTGTCGGCGGTATCGCTGCTGCGGGTGCTTTCCGTGCGGAACAGCTTGAAACGGAAATCGGTGAGGGAATCGGTCTGTATCTGCGTGGGCAAAGGCTCGACCGCTTCGAGTATCTGGCGGACCGGCAGGTTGGCCGCATCGGGTGCCAGGGGCGCAACGCCGAATGCGGTGACACCTGTGCCCAGCAGCAGCGCTGCAAGGCTGGCGGTGACCCGTTTGGGATGGCGACGGAGGCTGTCGGCGATCGGCAGCAGTATCTGGGAGGGAGATGGCAGTGGCAAAGCAGTATTCCCAACAAAAGTGCATCGGGCGCTGCGCGAGCACCGGACTGCTGTATAAAAGGTGGAGAGCTTTGGCGGCCAGCCCTGGATGCAGGGGTGGGGCCGGAGCCATCCGGTTATGAGTTTCCTGATCAGCAAATTGCAGGCCAACTAAAATGGCTCCGCCGCTGCAGGAGAGCCGCCAGTATATCTGTCGGACAATTCCCCGACATGTGAAAAACCCTTATGAATCAAGAGCTTGTTACAAAATTCCCCGTCACCGACCGCGTCAGGGAGGCCCTGGCTGTGTCCCTGCGCGGCTGCGATGAGCTGATCCCGGAAAACGATTGGATACAAAAACTGGCCAAATCGGAGGCCACGGGCGTCCCGCTGCGCATCAAACTGGGGCTGGACCCGACGGCGCCTGACATTCATGTCGGACATACCGTGGTGCTGAACAAAATGCGTCAGCTCCAGGATCTGGGCCATACAGTCATTTTTCTTATAGGCGACTTCACCAGCCTGATCGGCGACCCGTCCGGGCGCAACACCACACGACCCCCGCTCACGCCCGAGCAGATCAAGGTCAACGCCGAAACCTACCGCGCCCAGGCCGACAAGATCCTGGACCCCGCCAAAACCGAGCTGCGCTACAACAGCGAATGGAGCGAACCGCTGGGCGCCACCGGCATGATCAAGCTGGCTTCGCATTACACCGTGGCCCGCATGATGGAGCGCAACGACTTCAACGACCGCTTCAAGGCCGGCACCCCTATTAGCGTGCACGAGTTTTTGTACCCGCTGATGCAGGGCTACGACTCGGTCGCGCTCAGGAGCGACCTGGAACTCGGCGGCACCGACCAGAAGTTCAACCTGCTGATGGGCCGGCACCTGCAGCAGGAATACGGCCAGGAGCCGCAGTGCATTTTGACCATGCCGCTGCTCGAAGGCCTGGACGGCATCGAGAAGATGTCCAAGAGCAAGAACAACTACATCGGCATCAGCGAAGACGCCAACACCATGTTCGCCAAGGTGCTGTCGATCTCCGATGTGCTGATGTGGAAGTGGTACACGCTGCTGTCGTTCAAAAGTGAAGCCGACATCGCCGCACTGAAGGCCGAAGTGGACGGCGGACGCAACCCCAAGGACGCCAAGGTCGCGCTGGCCAAGGAAATCACGGCACGCTTTCACTCGGCTGCAGCAGCCGACACCGCCGAGCAGGACTTCATCAACCGCAGCAAGGGCGGCGTGCCGGACGAGATTCCCGAGGTGTCGCTGTCCGGTTCGCCGATGGGGATAGGCGCGCTTCTCAAGGCGGCTGGCCTCGCGCCCTCGGGCAGCGAAGCCACGCGCCTGATTGAAGGCGGCGGCGTGCGGATTGACTCCAGCGTGGTGAGCGACAAGGCGCTCAAGCTGAACAGCGGAACGTATGTGGTGCAGGTGGGCAAACGCAAGTTTGCCCGGGTCACGCTGGCCTGAACTGCGGCACGGGGCGCTTTCCGCAGACTCGGGGCGGCGACCGAGCGCTACAGTTTTAATAGCTGCTTGCGCTTACCCCTATTGGTCTACAGGCATTTAGCCTGAACACCAGTCATCTTGTTACCGAACCTCGATGGCCACGCGCCGGTTGCGCGGTTCTTCCACCTCATCGGCGGTAAGCACGGCCAGGTCGCGTTCACCCCGGCCCGCCGCTTCGATGCGCTCCGCCGGAAACTGGCGGTCGATCAATATCTGGCGCACCTGCTGCGCCCGCTGGGCCGACAGCACGTCGTTGCTGGCTCCGGCGCCCACAGTGTCGGTATGGCCGGTGATCACGATGTCGCCGCCACTTCGGGCCAGCGCATCGACGAGCACGTCTTCCATGATTTTCTGCGACTCGGCCGTCAGCACCGTGCCGCCCGCATCAAAGTACACGGTGTAACGCTTGCCCCTGGGCGGCGCCATGTCATACAGCGCAGCGTTATCGGCGCGAACCTTGGCCGGATCAGCCTGGTCCACCCTGGGGGCACCCGTTGAACCCCGCGCTGCCGTGGCACGCTGGAAAGGCACGGACAGCACAGCTTCGCCGCCAGCGCCTTCCCTGGCGCGCACCACCACGGCAGACGGCGTTCCGTCTTCCTGCGGCAGCAGCACAACACGGGTGCCGGTGGAACAAGCCGCCAGCAGCGTGCTCAGGAGAATGGCGGAGAGAAGGGGGAAATGGATTCTCATGGCTGTGGGTCCGCCTGCACGATGAAGTCGGTGCCGCGAATGCCGATGAAAGCGGTCTTGGTCTCGATGCGCACAGTCTCGGGGTGGGCCTTGCCCACCAGGCCACTCATCATGCGCAGCGAACCCTGCAGCAGGGAGAGCAGCAGGCCGCCCTCTTGTGTGGTGGCATCAAAGCTGAAACCCTTGATGTCCAGCTGCGAAGCCGGACCCACCACCACCGTGGTGCCGTCGCGCAGGACCAGGCTGGCGGCGGAGTCAGCGCCTGTGACGATGCGGCCGGCGGGCAATACAGGGTCTCCGGCCTTTGCCGGCCGCGCTGCGCCGCCGGCCTCCAGCAGCTTGACGTCACCGCGCAGGGTTTTCAGAAAGCCGGCCTGCCCGGGGGCGAGTGGAGGTGGGGGCAAGGGTACAGAAGCGGTTGGGGCCGATGCCTCGGCTGGCGCGGCTGCCGGCGTGGCCGGAACGGCCGCGGCAGGCTCCGGCTGGGTTTGTGCGGCGGCTTGCACGGCTGCAAGCATCAGTCCGGCCAAGGCTGTCAGGTAGCGATGTTTCATGAAGACCTCTTTGGGCGGATTATCCATTACCTTTGGTTACGATTCGCCAGGCAAGTCTTGCCACCCCGCCGCCCTTCTCCGGTTTGTTACCCGGCATGCCCCCATACCTCACAATGCACAGATGAATTTTCCCGCCTGGCAGTCCCTGACGCCGCAGCGGCTGCTGCGCGCTTCCATCGCAGTGGCCGCAGTCACCATCGTCCTCAAGACAGCGGCCTGGTACATCACGGATTCGGTGGGCCTGTTGTCTGACGCCATGGAGTCTTTCGTCAACCTGGCCAGCGCCCTCTTTGGCCTGGCCATGGTCACGATTGCGCAGCGCCCTGCCGACGACGACCACCCTTATGGCCACCACAAGGCCGAGTATTTTTCGTCCGGCTTCGAGGGCGCACTGATCGTCGGTGCGGCTGTGGCCATCATCTGGGCTGCCGCGCACCGCGTGCTGGACCCGCGGCCGCTGCAGCAGCTTGGCTGGGGCCTGGCGTTGTCGGTGGGCAGCTCGGCGCTCAACGGCTTGCTGGCTTGGGCGATGTTCCGTGCGGCCCGGCTGCACCGGTCCATCGCGCTTGAGGCCGACGCCAGACACCTGGTGACCGACGTCTGGACCTCTGTCGGTGTGGTTGTCGGCATAGGCGCTGTCATGTTGACCGGCTGGCTTTGGCTGGACGCCGTGGTGGCGATCGGCGTGGCCCTGAATATCCTGTGGGAGGGCGGCCGGCTGGTCTGGCGCTCGTCACAGGGCCTGATGGACGAGGCGGTGGAGCCCGAAGTGCTGGCCGAGATCCAGAAAACGCTCGCAGGCTTCAGCCACCCCACCATCCGCTTTGACCACCTGAGCACGCGCCGCGCCGGCCAGCGGCGCTTTGTCGACCTGCACATGCACATGCCGGCCAGCTGGTCACTGGGCCGCGCGGCGGCCGTGCGCACCAGCGTTGAGCAGGCCCTGATGAGCGCCGTGCCCGGCCTGCGCGCCAGCATCCAGCTGCTGCCCAGCGATGTGGAAGCCCATTTCGACGACGAGGCCGACCTGATCTGACGGCCTGCCGCCCTCTTCCGGCCACCGATAATTTCCCCGACCTTCCGACCTTCTATCCATGAGTCCAGGAGCCTTGATGAAACGAACCCCTCTTACGTTTGCCGCCCGCGTCCTTGCCTGCGCACTGCTCAGCGCCGCCGCGCAGGCGGCGGAGCTCCAGGTGCTGAGCGCCGGTGCCATCGAGCCCGGCCTCAAGGCGGCCGCGGCCGCTTTTGAAAAGCAGACCGGCCACACCGCCAAAATCACCTTCAACACCGCACCCGAGCTGAAAAAGCGCATGGACAGCAATCCGGCGTTTGACGTGGTGATCGCGCCGCCCGCCGTCATTGGCGAATTTGCCGCGGCTAGCAAGCTGGCGGAAACGCGCGCCAACGTCGGCCGTGTCGGCATGGGTGTGGCGGTGCGCGAAGGCGCGCCTGTGCCCGACATCGCCAATGCCGAGGCACTCAAACGCTCGGTGCTGGCCGCCGACTCGCTGGTGTTCAACCGCGCATCCACCGGCTTGTACCTGGAAGGCCTGCTCAAGAAGATGGATGTGTATGCGCAGGTGGAAAGCAAAACCACGCGTTACCCCGACGGCGCCTCGGTGATGGAGCACGTGCTCAAGGGCAAGGGGCGCGAGATCGGCTTCGGTGCGATGACCGAGATTCTTCTGTACAAGGACAAGGGCCTGAAGTTCGTCGGGCCGGTGCCGGCCGAAGTGCAGAACTACACGTCGTACACCGCCGCGCCGCTGGCTTCCGGCAAACAGCAGGATGTGGCCCAGCAGTTCGTCAGTTTCCTTTCCGGCCCCGTCGGCAAGCCGCTGTTTGTGGCTGCTGGTGTGACTGACTGATGAAGGCCGTGCTGCAGCGCGTGGCCGAGGCCAGCGTGGTGATTGCCGGCGAGACCGTCGGCCAGATTGGCGGCGGGCTGCTGGTGCTGGTGTGCGCTGAGCGCGGTGACGCTGAAGCGCAGGCCGACAAGCTGCTGGCCAAGATTCTCAAGCTGCGGATTTTTTCGGACAGCGCGGGGAAGATGAATTTGAGCGTGCAGGACGTCAAAGGCGGGCTGCTCATCGTCAGCCAGTTCACCCTGGCCGCCGATGCCTCAGGCGGCAACCGGCCCAGCTTCACCGGTGCGGCCCCGCCTGACGAAGGGCGCCGGCTCTACGACTACTTTGCGGCCCAGGCCCGCAGCCTGCATCCGCAGGTCGAAACCGGGCAATTCGCAGCCGACATGCAGGTGCATCTGGTCAATGACGGGCCGGTGACGATTCCCCTGCAGGTCGTACCGGGCACATGAATTTGCTATCAATTCAATAGCTGCTTGCGCTCGTCCCTATTGGGTTACAGCCAAATAATCCTTGAACCTCAGCGGTAAGGATTTTGGATACCCAGGCCGGCCAGGATCTCGATTTCACGCGCTTCCATGGCTTCGGCATCGGCTTCGCCGGTCTCGTGGTCCCAACCCTGCGCGTGCAGCGTGCCGTGCACCAGCAGATGGGCGTAGTGGGCCTGCAGCGTTTTTTTGTTCTCTTTCGCCTCTTTGGCCACCACCGGTGCGCACAGCACCAGGTCGGCGGTCACCACGGGCTCTTGCGTGTAATCAAAGGTCAGCACGTTGGTGGCGTAGTCGCGCTGGCGGTAGTCGCGGTTCAACGCCCGGCCTTCTTCGGCGTCGACGATGCGCACGGTGATCTCACCGTCGTGCGTCAGCGCGTGGCGAATCCATCGGGCCACGCTGTGGCGCGGAAGGGCGGCGCGGTGGCGGGCGGCGTCCTTCAGGTCGCCAAACTGCAGCGACAGGCTGAGCTGCTTAAGAGCCATTGCGGCTCCGGGCGCTGGCGCGGCGGGCTGGGGCGGCAACGGGTTCCGCGTCGGCTTCGCCGGCGGGCCCGGCGGCGCCCGGCGATTTGTCATACGCATCCACAATGCGCGCAACCAACGGGTGGCGCACCACGTCGGCACTCGTCAGGCGGGTGATCGCAATGCCTTTGACGCGCTTGAGCACGCGCTCCGCGTCTACCAGGCCGCTGAGCTGCGTGCGCGGCAAGTCCACCTGGCTGATATCGCCCGTCACCACAGCCTTGCTGCCAAAGCCGATGCGGGTCAAAAACATCTTCATCTGCTCGGGCGTGGTGTTTTGCGCTTCGTCGAGGATGACGAAGGCGTGGTTCAGCGTGCGGCCGCGCATGAAGGCCAGCGGCGCGATCTCGATCTGCTGGCGCTCAAAGGCCTTTTGCACGCGCTCAAAGCCCATCAGCTCATGCAGCGCGTCATACAGCGGGCGCAGGTAAGGGTCCACCTTCTGGCTCAAGTCACCCGGCAGGAAACCCAGGCGCTCGCCGGCCTCGACCGCCGGGCGGGTCAGCACGATGCGCTGCACCGTGCTGCGCTCCAGCGCATCCACGGCGCAGGCCACGGCCAGATAGGTTTTGCCGGTGCCGGCCGGGCCGATACCGAAAGTGATGTCGTGGGTGGCGATGTTTTCCAGGTAGGTGCCCTGGTTGGTGGTGCGGGCGCGCAGGTCGGCGCGGCGGGTCGACAGCGCCATGGCGCCGTCGGGTGCGATGCTGAGCGCGGTGTCGCCGGCCAGCATCAGCTGCACGGTTTCGGGCTCTATGGGGCGCTGGGCGATTTCGTACAGGGCCTGGAGCACTTCCAGCGCCTGGTTGGCCTTCACCTTGGTGCCGTCGATCTTGAACTGCTCGAAGCGGTGGGCAATCGTGACATCCAGCGCCACTTCGATGGTGCGGATGTGGCTGTCCATGGGTCCGCACAGGTGGCCCATGCGGGTGTTGTTCGGCGGCGTAAAGGTGTGGCGAAGAATCAAGGCGATGGTTTTCCTGAAAAGGAGGCTGATAACGGCCTAAAACACAATTGTCCGCCCAAACAGCCGCCTGCGTCTGACTGATAAGATTTGCCCATGATTGGAAGACTCTCTGGCCAGCTGGCCGAAAAAAATCCCCCGGAAATCCTGGTGGACTGCAACGGCGTCGGCTATGAAGTGCTGGTACCCATGAGCACCTTCTACAACCTGCCCGGCCTGGGCGAAAAAGTCAGCCTGCTGACGCACTTTGTGGTGCGCGAAGACGCACAAATCCTCTACGGTTTCGGCAGCGCCACCGAACGCGCGGCCTTTCGCCAGCTCATCAAGATCTCCGGCGTGGGCCCGCGCACCGCGCTCAGCGTGCTCAGCGGCATGAGTGTTGAAGAGCTTGCCCAAGCCGTCACCCAGCAGGAAGCCGGCCGCATCATCAAGGTGCCCGGCATCGGCAAAAAGACCGCCGAACGCCTGTTACTGGAACTCAAGGGCAAACTGGGCGCCGACATCGGTATCCAGGTCAGCGTCGCCAACGATGCCCAGTCAGACATCCTGCAGGCCTTGGTGGCGCTGGGCTACAGCGACCGCGATGCGGCGCTGGCACTGAAGGCACTGCCCAAGGACATTGGCGTGAGCGACGGCATCAAGCTGGCATTGAAGGCCTTGGCTAAATAGCCGAAGTAGTCCAGCATGACCATTCAGACTGACGACTTCTCTCCGGGTGATTTTCCGCCCACCAAGCGCGTGATGTCGGCCGCGCCGGCCTCACCCGGTGAGGAGGCGATCGAGCGCGCCTTGCGCCCCAAGCTGTTTGACGAGTACGTCGGCCAGACCAAGGTGCGCGACCAGCTGGAAATTTTCATTGGCGCGGCCAAAAAGCGCAGCGAGGCGCTGGACCACGTGCTGCTGTTCGGCCCGCCCGGCCTGGGCAAGACCACGCTGTCCCACATCATTGCGCACGAACTCGGCGTGAACCTGCGGCAAACATCGGGCCCGGTGCTGGAAAAGCCCAAGGACCTGGCCGCACTGCTGACCAACCTTGAAAAGAACGACGTTCTCTTCATCGACGAAATCCACCGCCTGAGCCCGGTGGTCGAAGAAATCCTCTACCCCGCGCTGGAGGACTACCAGATCGACATCATGATCGGCGAAGGCCCGGCGGCACGCAGCATCAAGCTCGATCTGCAGCCCTTCACGCTGGTGGGCGCCACCACGCGCGCCGGCATGCTGACCAACCCGCTGCGCGACCGCTTCGGCATCGTCGCGAGGCTGGAGTTTTATACGCCCGACGAACTCGCGCGCATCGTGCGGCGCAGCGCCAAGCTGCTCAATGCGCCCATGGATGAAGAAGGCGGTTTTGAAATTGCCCGCCGGTCACGCGGCACACCGCGCATCGCCAACCGCCTGCTGCGCCGTGTGCGCGACTATGCCGACGTGAAGGGCACCGGCCACATCTCGCTGGACATCGCCAACAAGGCGCTTGCCATGCTCGACGTGGACCCGCAGGGCTTTGACGTGATGGACAGAAAGCTGCTGGAGGCTGTCATCCACCGCTTCGACGGCGGCCCGGTGGGGCTGGACAACATCGCCGCCAGCATCGGCGAGGAGCGCGACACGATCGAAGACGTGATCGAACCCTATTTGATCCAGCAGGGCTATCTGCAGCGCACGCCGCGCGGGCGCATCGCCACGCTGGCCGCCTACCGCCACCTGGGCGTGGCGCCGCCGCAGCAGGGACAGGACTTTTTCGGCGCGTAACACCTTTGAAAAACAGGCCCGCTCACCGGGGTGGCAAGGGCAGGAGGGGGAATAATGGAATTTCCGGATACCGTTCCGTCGGCAGAGCTGAATGGCGATGTAGCTGCCGGCGCCACTCTCGATGCTTATGTGCGTGAGTTTTCCCCATCGTGGCGCAGCACGACGGGTACCTTGACGATCCTCTTTTTGTTCCTCGCGGCCATTCCGGCCTTGATGCTCGTGTTTGTCCCGTTCACCGGCTTTCCGGGGTGGCGGGTGTTCTCCCTGGGTGGCCTGCTGTGGCTTGCCTGGCTTCTCGGGCGGCAGCTTGTCAGCAAGCGTCCCGCGCTTCGCGTGGGTCCGGAAGGCATCAGCGCCGCCGTATTGAAAAACAGGTGCATCGCGTGGTCCGAGGTTTCCGACATTGAGTCGCAGACTGTGCAAGGCAACACGTCGATCATCGTGTCGCTCGCGCCGCACGTGAACGAAAAATGGTGGTGGGGCAGCCGTAAAAAGCGCCTCGGTGTTCCATTGAGCAGCATCAAGACCAAAGACCACACCCAGGCGATAGCGGCTGTGACGCAGGCCTTTGCCGCTTACGGCGGGCGCGGCTTCATGCAGGCCATGGCACAACGAACGGCAGAACTCAAGGCGGCCGAGGACTTTGAGGCCCGGCTCAAACAGCTCACGCCCGTGACGTGGGCGCTTTACCTGGTCGTGTGCCTGAATGTTGCCGTTTGGCTGGCCAATCTGGGTTCCGGATTGAACGCATTGAAGCCCTTGCCGTCGGAGCTTCTGGCCTGGGGCGCCAATTCGGCGGCCTCGGTAGTGGAAGACCGGCAATACTGGCGCCTGCTGACGGCCGCTTTCCTGCATGGCGGTTTTTTGCATCTCGCGCTGAACATGCTGGGCCTGTGGGAGGCCGGCAGGCAACTCAACCGGCTTCACGGCAATTTCCAGTTCCTGCTGATTTATCTGGCCAGCGCACTCACCGGTAGTGCGCTCAGCCTGCACTTTTCCGCACAGCAATCGGTTTCAGTGGGCGCTTCCGGCGCGGTGTTCGGTGTCCTGGGGGCCTTGCTGGTCGCGATGCACCAGCACCGCGGGCAGATACCCGGTCTCACCACCAAGAAGGTGATGACCAGCCAGGGGGTTTTTCTGGCCTATGCCCTTGTCCAGGGTTTCAGCCAGCAGGGCATCGACAACGCCGCTCACGTGGGTGGCCTCGTTGCGGGATGTGTACTGGCCTGGCTGCTGACAGAGAAGATCGCTGATGCGGTCACGCCGGCGCGGCGGCTTTCAACGGCAACCATCGGTGCGCTGGTGTCGGCCATGGCGGTGGCCGCACTGGTAGTCACAACACCCACCCCTTCCGTGCACCATCGGCAGCTGTTTGAATTCCAGGCCGGGTTGACCCGCATTTTGCCCGCGATGCAAGCCGCGGAGAAAGCCTTTCAGGCCGACGTCAAAGCTTTTCGGGAAGGCAAGATGCCGGAGCCTGAATTTGTCCAGGCGATAGAAGCACGGCACCTGCCGGGTTACCAGGCCGTCCAGCGCGCCCTGGCCCCGCTGGACATTCCCGCCAATGACAAAATCGGCGCCGGCATGCGCGACGTCAAGCGCGCCAACAATCTGATGGTGGAACTGATGCAAATCCAGCTGGCCACTGCACGTGCCGTGCAGGGCGATGTCACCGCCGCAGCCGGCCAGGCCCGCGTACGGGTGATCAGCGCGGAGCTCAAGGCCATTGATGCGCGGATTTCCGAGCGTGTGAGTGCCGCCAAGCCCAAATCCAAATCCAAATCCAACCCCTGAGAAAAATAGCCATGTCTCGCCGTTCCCTGATTTCGCCGGGCCTGATGTTTTGTTGGGCAATGGCGGTCGGGGGCTGCGCGGTCCCGGCACCGGGACCGCGCACGCCCAATCCAGCCGTGCCTCTCGCTTCCACGTCCAGCCTGCCGGAATTCCCCGAGCTGTTCCGGCAGATGGGAAAACTCTACGCTGATCATCCGCAGGCGCCACAGATGCAGGACGGCGACGGTATGGGGCAAAAAATTTCCATCGCGCGCGTGCGCAAGCCCGGCGCGCTCGACGCCTTGCAGGCTTACCGTGCGCAGGGCATCCATGGCCGCGTCGTCGTGATCACACTGCTGGACGCCGAGGGCAAGCTGCTCGATGCGCGGGTGCTGTCGTCCACACATGCCGAGCTCAATGGGGTCGTGCTGCAGTCGGCACGCGAAGCGGAGTACCGGGGCGGGCGCATCAATGGCGCGCCCTCGCCGATGTATGCAGTCTACGGCGTGAACTTCTAGGCGCGCTGTTTTACGCGCAGGGGAGTCAGGTCAGCGCGCCGCGGGCGTCGACCTGGTAAATGCGCTGCACCGTACCGTGGCGCAGGCCACCGGCCACGCCGATCATGGCGTCGTGCAAATTCACGGTAGGGTCGCAGTGGCCGGGAATCAGCCACAGCATGCTACCCAGGCCCGGCAGGCGCTTGCTGTCGCCCGCGGGCCGCAAGATACCGTGCTCGTCGCCGCCATTGAAATAGGCCAGCTCGCTTTCGCTGTCAAAGGCATGCACCAGCGGCAGGCCGGAATCAATGGCGTGGCTTTTGTGGCCGGCGTCGCACACCGCATGGCTGCCGTGCGTGCTGATCACCTGGGTTTTGACGAACAGTGCGTGTTCGAACTGCGGCTGCGACGGGTCCCGTTCGTTTTGGGCGTAGTCGGCGTCCATGAACATGAAAGAGCCGGCCTGCAGTTCGCCGTAGACGCCGCTGGCGGCCTCCAGCATCAGGCTACCGGTGCCCGCACCCGTAACCAGGTCTACCGTGATGCCCTGGGCTTCTACCAGTTTGCGCGTCAGGAGCACGGCCTCCACCGCCCTGGCAATGGCGTCGCGCCTTTCCTGGGCGCTGCGCATGTGCTGGGCCTTGCCGTGGTAGGCCTGCAAGCCGGCAAAACGCAGCGCAGGGTGTTTGCGGATTTCCAGCACCAGCGTGACGGCGGCGGCGCCGGGCTCGACACCGCAGCGCCCCTGGCCGACGTCGATTTCCACAAACACGTCGATCACGGTGGCACCCGCATTCTTGTTGTTGATGCGGGCCTCCGTCATGGCCTGCGCCAGACGGATCACACCCTCGGTGCTGTCCACCGCAATAGCAAGGTGGCCGCCTTGGGCCGCGACTTTTTGGGTGAGCGCCGCCACACGGGCCAGCTTGGCCGGGGCGATGACCTCATTGCTGATGTAGACGTTGTACACACCGCCAGCCACCATAATTTCGGCTTCGGACGTTTTTTGCACGCACACGCCAATGGCGCCGGCCCGCATCTGCGCCTTGGCCAGCGCGACGCTTTTGTGCAGCTTGGCATGGGGACGCCAGCGGACATTGTGCTTCTTGGCAAATTCAGCCATGCGCGCAAGGTTGCGCTTCATTGCGTCCAGGTCGATGACCAGGGCGGGCGTGTCGATGTCGTTGACCGGTTTCCCGATCAGTTCGGCCAGGCGGGGCGGCTGTGTGCTCATGAGTGCGTTGATGTTTATTCTGCGCTTATTGTGCGCTGAGACGGGCGCCGGCATCGCCGCCGGAAAATCCGTTGTCGTCCAGTGCGTCGTTTTCCAGGTGCTGCGTGTCGGCCCAGCCCACCAGGGAAAAGCCCTGGGGCGTCCAGAGCAGGCGGTTGATGGCCGTGTTGCCCAGCGCCCAGGTGCGCGGGGCCTGGATGTCCAGCCGCGTGGCGGCGCGGTAAAGCACATCCATCACCCCTCCGTGGCCGACCATGGCGATCAGCTCGCCCGGGTGCGCGGCCGCCAGACGCTCGGCGGTGGCCACCACCCGGCTGCGCAAATCCAGCAGCGACTCGCCGCCGGCAGGCGCAAACTCCGGATCCCGCTTGCGCCATCGCATCGACTGCTCGGGCAGCAGGGCCTCGATCTCCGAAAAGGTTTTCCCTTCAAAGTCGCCGAAGCCGCGCTCCCGCAGGCCTTCCTCACGCGTCACCTCGATGCCCAGCACACGGCCCAGGTACTCCGCGGTTTCCCAGGCGCGTGTCAGGTCGCTGGCGTAGATGGCAGTGATCGGTTCGTCGGCCAGCGCGAGCGCCATGCGTTCGGCCTGCCGGCGGCCGGTGTCGTTGAGGGGGATGTCCAGGTGGCCCTGAATGCGGGTATCCACATTCCAGGTGGTTTCACCGTGACGTATGGCAATGACGCGCGTTGATTCCATTGTTATCGGGGAATCTCGACATTGATGCGGCGCGTACCCGGCGGCGGCTGCGGGAAGCCGCGCAGAGCCGAGTCCAGCATGGCGGGCAGCACAGCCGGGGTATCCGACCAGACGCCGTCGTGCAGCGCCCGTGTTTCATAGGCGACCTGGTTGGTGCGAAGGTCGCGCATCACGATGCTCAGCTCGCGCTTGAAATAGGTCGGCTCCGAGATTCCGCCGCCGATTGGGAACGACAGGCCGACCCCGACGCCGCGGCTGCCGCCGCCCATGAACACACCGCTGCCAAATCCAAAACCGCCGTAGGGGCTGTAGCCATAGGGGCCGCGGTCGATGATCTGGGTGGTGGCCACAATCTGCACGCTGTAGCGTGCGACGGGCGGGTTGAGCTCCATTCCCACCTTGGCCAGGGCGCTGCGTGCCATGCCTTCAACGGCATCCTGCGGCGAGCCGGCGGCCTGCTGGGAAGGCAGGCGCTCAAAGCGATACGGTGTGCCAGGCGCAGGCGGCGGGCCGTTCCAGTTGTAGAAGGCAGTGACATCACTGTCGACCAGGCGCACGGTGGAACAACCCGCCATGACAAGGGCCATGGCTGCCATGAAGAAAATCGCCAGTGCACGTCTCATGGGGCCTCCAGGGTAATGCGTTGAAAACGAAGAACGTTGAAAAAGTCAATCAGCCCGAATGCACGCCGATCACGGACAATCCCGGAGGCACCGGCTCCCGGAACTCTTCTGCGTCAAAAGCCTTGTCGCCTTCCGGGTCGGCAATGCCGGTTGTCTTGATGCCCCTGAAATCGTGGCGCTTGTTGTCCATCAGGTGCGACGGCACGATGTTTTGCAGCGAGGCGAACATGTTCTCCAGCCGTCCGGGGAATTTTTTCTCCCATTCGCGCAGCATGTTGCCGACCTGCTTGCGCTGCAGGTTTTCCTGGCTGCCGCACAGCGTGCACGGGATGATGGGAAATTCGCGCACCTGCGCCCAGCGCGTCAGGTCTTTCTCGGTCACGTAGGCCATGGGGCGGATAACGATGTTCTTGCCGTCGTCGCTCACCAGCTTGGGCGGCATGCCCTTGAGCTTGGCCGCAAAAAACATGTTGAGGAAAAACGTCTGCAGCATGTCGTCGCGGTGATGGCCCAGCGCAACCTTGGTACAGCCCAATTCGCCCGCCACGCGGTACAAAATGCCGCGGCGCAGGCGCGAGCACAGCGAGCACAGTGTTTTGCCTTCAGGGATCACGCGCTTGACGATGCTGTAGGTGTCCTGGTTTTCGATGTGAAAGGGTACGCCCAGCTTGCCGAGATAGTCCGGCAGGATGTGCTCCGGGAAACCGGGCTGTTTCTGGTCGAGATTGACGGCCACCAGTTCGAAGTTGATGGGCGCTCGCTTTTGCAGCTTCAGCAAAATGTCGAGCATGGCGTAGCTGTCTTTGCCGCCCGAGACGCACACCATGACCTTGTCGCCTTCTTCAATCATGTTGAAGTCGACAATGGCGCGGCCGACTTCGCGGCACAGGCGTTTTTCAAGCTTGTGGTCTTCGCGCTCGATCTTCATGCTGTTTTGCACGCGCGCGGAGCTTTCCTGCTGCTCGTGTTCCGCGACAGCATCTTCCCAAACAGCACTCATATCATTCACTCCCATATCGTTCACCACTGTCCCGTCTCGATGCGAATGGCTACTTCGCAGTCGTCAAAAATTTCAAGTTTGGCGATCTTCACCCGCACGCCCAGCACGCCGGGCAACTTCATCAGCCGGTGCGCCAGCTTGCCGATCAGGCTTTCCAGCAAGTTGACGTGTTCCGAGGTGCATTCGGTGATGATGATCTGCCGCACCTTGCGGTAATCCAGCACATGGTGGATGTCGTCGTCATGGGGCAGCAGCGGCTGTGTGCCCAGGTTCAGTTCGGCATCGACCTGGATCGGTTGCGGCGCGGTTTTTTCGTGATCCAGAATGCCCAGGTTGGCGTCAAAGCGCAAACCGGTGAGGTTCAGGATCTGGGTGCCCCGGGAATTGAACATGGTGCCAGTCTGTAGTGGGTCAGTTGTGGTGATGTGTAAGCCGTTGCCGATGGCTTACATCAGCGAAAAATCGCGCTCGAACTTCATCAGGTGCTGGCCGCCATCCACCAGCAGCGTGGTGCCGGTGATGGAGCTGTTCTCCAGTGCAAACTTCACCGCGGCCGCCACGTCGGCGGGGGTGGACGACCGGCCCAGCGGCGACAGTTTGTGACGGGCCTCGAATTGTTCGTCGGTGAGCAGGTGGCTGGTCAGCGTCAGCCCCGGCGCAACGCCGACCACACGAACCTGCGGCGCCAGCGCCAGCGCCAGCATGGTGCCGGCCGCTTCCAGCGCGGCCTTGGAAAGCGTGTAGCTGAAAAAGTCGGGGTTCTGGTTCCAGAGCTTCTGGTCCAGCAGGTTGACGACGGCCCCCCTGGCACCGCGCGAGGCCACATGCGCATGCAGGGCCTGGGCCAGCACGATGGCGGCGCCGGTGTTGCTGTGCAGATGCCGGTCCATGGCGGCGAAACCGAAGCTGGCGGCACTGTCTTGCTCAAAGGTCGAGGCGTTGTTCACCACGGCATCGACCTGGCCCATGCGCTCCACCACGGCCGGCAACAGGCCGCGCACCGCCGTTTCGTCGTTTAAATCTGCATGAAAAGCGGCTGCAGCGCCCGACAGTTGTGCGCAAGCAGCTACTGTTTTAATAGCATCTTCTTCGGAGCTGCGGTAATGCACCGCCACCTGCCAGCCGCCGGCCGCGAGCGCCAGCGCGATGTCGCGGCCCAGCCGCCTGGCGGCGCCGGTCACGAGGACAACGGGTCGGGATGATGGCGGGGTTGGGGTCATGGGTGGTGAGGGTTGGCAAAAAGGTCAGGGACGTATCGCCGACAATTGCAGGCGGTGACAAACATGACCCAGACGACCAATCCCCCCATTTTACCGACCAGCCTTGCCGACCACATCGCCAAGGCCATTGACGCTGCCGGCGGCTGGATCGGGTTTGACCGTTTCATGGACATGGCGCTTTACACGCCCGGCTGGGGTTATTACGCCAATACCTCGCGCAAATTCGGCCTGATGCCGCAGTCGGGCAGCGATTTTGCGACGGCCCCAGAGATGTCCGCCCACTTTGGCCGCGCGCTGTCCCGGCAGGTGAAAGAAGCCCTGGCGGCAACCGGCACCACGGAAATCTGGGAATTCGGCGCCGGCTCGGGCGCCCTGGCGCACCAGTTGCTGGATGCGCTGGGCGACTCGGTCACGCAGTACCGCATCGTCGATTTGTCGGGCAGCCTGCGCGAGCGCCAGCAGGAACGGTTGCAGGCTTTTGCCGGCAAGGTGGACTGGGTAGCGGAGCTCCCGGCGCAGATGCGGGGCGTGGTGGTGGGCAACGAAGTGCTGGACGCCATGCCGGTGAAGCTGCTCGCGCGGCTCAACAACATCTGGCACGAGCGCGGCGTGGCCCGCCTTGAGGGAGGATTTGTCCATGCCGACAGCCCGACCGATCTCCGGCCTCCCATTGAAGTGGAAGGCGAACACGATTACGTCACAGAAATCCATCCGCAGGCGGAAGGCTTCATGCGGACACTGGCCGACCGGCTGGACGCCGGCGCCGTGTTCCTGCTCGACTACGGCTTCCCCGAACACGAGTACTACCATCCGCAACGCAGCATGGGCACGCTGATGTGCCACCGCGGCCACCTGGCCGATGCCGATACGCTGGCGGATGTGGGCAACAAGGACATCACGGCGCATGTCAACTTCACCGGCGTTGCCCTGGCAGGGCAGGAAGCCGGCCTGCAGGTGCTGGGCTATACCAGCCAGGGGCGGTTTTTGCTCAATTGCGGCTTGCTGGACGGCATGGAAAACGCCAGCCTGCAGGACCGGGCGATGCTGCAAAAGCTGGTGAACGAACATGAAATGGGTGAGCTGTTCAAGGTGATCGGGTTTGCGGTGGATTCTCCGGACGCTCCTTATTCAGGATGGGAAGCATCGGGGTTTTCTCAGGGCGACAGAAGCCACACCCTGTAGAGCCCCACGCCACAATGCCCCACATGAAAGCACCTCCATGATTCGCTGGATGATCGTGATTTTCCTGGTCCTGGTAGTCATCAGCGGCCTCACGCCCTGGCTGCACAAGCTGGGCTTCGGCAGGCTGCCTGGCGATTTCCGCTTCAGGCTGTTTGGCCGGGAATGGTTTATTCCATTGGCGACCACGGTGTTGCTGAGCCTGATCGCCACGCTGGTTGCCAAACTCATATGAAACAAATCACGCCAAAAGACTACGCGCACCCCCTCTGATGACAGATAGCATCTATCCTCAATGCGCATTGACTGATCCATCCATCGGCCCACCTCTGGAGACCCGGCCTTGAACGCAAACTCCCCCTTCCCGACACCCGTTCAGATTCCCGTGCTGCCCAAAGGCTCCGCACCCTTGCTGTGCGTTGACGTAGGCGGAACCAAGGTGGCCGTCAGCGTGGCCGATGAGCACGGCGTGCGGGGCCGGGTGACCGAAGCCACCGTCAAACAGGGCAGCCGCGACGCACTGGGCCAGCAGGTTCTGGTGTTGATGGCACGCAGCTGCGCCGAGGCGGGCATCGATCCCTCAGCCGTTTCGGCAGTGGGCGTCGCATCGTGCGGACCGTTTGCGCTGCACGACGGTCTGATCGAGCTGACAACCCCAAACATCTGCGGCGGCATGGCCGGCAAGGCGCGTGGCCTGCCCAACGACTGGCTCAGCGTGCCGCTGGAAGCACCGCTGCGCCAGGCCTTTCCCAACGTACGCGTAGAAAACGACGGCATCGCCGCACTCGAGGCCGAGCGCCGCTGGGGCGCCCTGCAGGGTCTGGAGCACTGCGCCTATGTGACCTGGAGCACCGGCGTCGGCGTTGGCCTGTGTGTTGATGGCCGGGTGCTGCACGGCAAGCACGGCAATGCGGGCCACGCCGGCCACATGTTTGTGAGCGACAGCCATGACGCGCTGTGCGGCTGCGGCAATATCGGCGACCTGGAAGCCTTGGTGGCCGGCAATGCGATAGAGCGGCGGTTTGCCGGCGCGGGCCACGCCGGCGCGATCAACCTCTTTGCCGCCGCGCGCGCGGGCGATGCCAGCGCAACGGTGATGGTCGACGAGCTTTGCCGGGTGATGGGTCGCGCCCTTTACAACCTTGTGGTCACGCTGGATCTCCAGCGCATCAGCCTCGGAGGGAGCGTGTTCCTGAATCACCACGACTATCTTTTGCCGCGCCTTCGGGCCCAGATACAGGGCAAGCTGCCCGCCCTGACGGATGGCGTTGAACTGGTGACGGCCGGGCTGGGCGAACGGGTCGGGGACTTTGCAGCCTTGGCACTGGTGAGTTGACGCGGCTGCCGGCAGATAAAACTAGCCCTGCCCCGAAGCCTCGGTCGCTTCAGCCTTCTTCACCACCCTCACCTGCGGCGACAGCTGCCAGAAAATCCCCGCCGACGCCAGCGTGATCAGCCCCATCGCGGCGAACGTTGCCTGGAAGGAATGCAGCGTCTGCACGGCCTCGCCCGCGCCGAAGAAGCCGGTGAAAGCGGCCAGCACCGCGCCCGCGGCGGCCACGCCCATGCTCATCGCCAGCATCTGCACCATCGACAGCAAACTGTTGCCGCTGCTGGCCATGCTGCTGTCCAGGTCACGCAGGGTCACGGTGTTCATCGCCGTGAATTGCATCGAGTTGACCGCGCCAAAACACGCCAGCTGGAGGATGTGCAGCCACAGCGGCTGCGCCGGCGTCACGAAAGCAAAACTCGCCATCGTCAGGCCCACCAGCGCGGTGTTGCTCACCAACACCCTGCGATAGCCGTAGCGCGTGATCAGCGGTGTGGTGACGCGCTTGACCAGCATGCTCGCCACGGCAACCGGCACCATCATCATTCCCGCCTGCAACGGCGAATAGTCCAGGCTGACCTGCAGCAGGAGTGGCACCAGGAAAGGCATGCACGAGCTGCCCAGGCGTGAGAACAAATTGCCCAGCAGTCCGATGCTGAGTGTGGGAATCGAGAACAGCCGCGGCGAAAACAACGGGTCAGGCCGTTTGGCGGCATGCAGCCAGTACGCGGTAAGGCTGGCCATGCCAAACACCAGCAGCACCAGCACGCTGGCCTGTTTCAGGCCCAGGCCCGACAGCCCATCCACCGCCAGCGACACGGCCACCATGCCGAAGGCCAGCAAAAGGTAGCCCGGCAAGTCGAAACGCGGCATTTGAAGTCGTGGGTTGTCCTCCATGTAGAAAAGCGTCGCCACGCAGCCCAGTACCCCCACCGGAATGTTGATGAGGAACACCCAGTGCCAGGAAGCCACCTGGACCAGCCAGCCGCCCAGCGTGGGCCCGATCAGCGGGCCAACCAGGCCCGGAATGGCAATGAAGCTCATGGCCTGTAAAAAGCGCTCACGCGGAAAGGCGCGCAGCACCGCCAGCCGGCCCACCGGCAGCAGCAGCGCCCCGCCCATCCCCTGCACCACCCGCGCCGCCACCAGCTGCATCAGGTTGCCGGACAGCGCGCAGGCGATGGAGCCAATGACGAACAGCGAGATCGCCCCCACATACACCCGCCGCGTGCCAAAGCGGTCGGCGATCCAGCCGGACGCGGGAATCAGCATGGCCATGGTGAGGGAATAGGCCACCACCACCGACTGCATGCGCAAAGGGCTTTCGCCAAAGCTGCGGGCCATGGCCGGCAAGGTGGTGTTGACGATGGTGGCGTCCAGCGTCTGCATGAAAAAGCCGATGGCCACCAGCCAGAGCAGCATGCGCAATGATTTTTCTTCTGCCTGCATGGATGAGAGATGCGAAAAGGCGAACTTGGTTCACCGCATGGGGAATCAAGAAGACAAGAGGATGGCCGGACAGCAAAAAGCCGCCTCGAAGGCGGCTTTTAAAGCGAAGGCGTTGAGTTCCGCCTCAGGCCGAGAAGCTGGATCCGCAACCGCAGGTGCTGGTGGCGTTGGGGTTCTTGATGACGAATTGCGCGCCTTCAAGGTCGTCCTTGTAGTCGATTTCGGCGCCCACCAGATACTGGTAGCTCATGGCGTCGATCAGCAGGGACACGCCATTTTTGGTCATGGTGGTGTCGTCTTCGTTGGTGATTTCATCGAAGGTGAAACCGTACTGGAAACCGGAGCAGCCCCCGCCCTGCACAAAGACGCGCAGCTTCAGATCCGGGTTGCCTTCTTCAGCAATCAGCTCAGCCACTTTGGACGCGGCGCTGTCGGTGAAGACAAAGGGCGCGGGCATTTCGGTCTGGATATTTTCGGCAACGGCACTCATGGGGACTCCAATACATAAAGCGAATCAGGGTTCGCGATTCGAGGCGTTCAGGCCTCTGGCGACACTTATGGGCAAATAGTACAGCAATTCAATCAACCATAACGCCCATGCGTGTTAGGCCGTTCGGTCTATTTGTGAGCGCTTACTCGCTCAATTAACCCCAATCAATCAGATGTTGTTGGCGGCCAGTTTGAGCGTGGGTTTTTCTTCCAGCTCCGCGTGGCTTGTAGCGCGCAACTGTCCAAAGATGACGGCACCCTGGTGCATTTCAAGCGCCTTGTAAGACACATCGCCCTCGATTTTGGCTTTGGGCTGCAATTCAAGCAGCTCGGATGCGTGGACAGGGCCCATCACCCGGCCATTGATGATCACATGGTCGGCATGAATATGGCCAGTCACGATGGCGGACTCGCTGATCACCAGAATGCTGGAGCTGCCTTCGGCGGCGCGGATGTCGCCGATCACTTCACCGTCGATCCGCAGGCCGTCGGTGAATTTCAGGTTGCCCTCAATGCAGCTGCCTTGGGCGATCAGGCTTTTGATGGGCGGCTGCTTCTTTTTTCCAAACATACAAAGGTTCCTGTGCTGGGGGTGGCGGTGGAAGGGAAATCGGGGGAATTCTCAAAGCTTGAAGGTCTGGGCAGATCTGACCGCTGTCCCCTCAATGACTTTAGCTGTAACTGTTTGTACCATGGCTTGGGGGGGCAAGTCGAGGACACCTTCCACACGAAGGTACTGTTTGAACTGTAAAGTTTGCGGTCCGCCGGGCAAAGTCATCGTCCAGGGTTTTCCGTCCTGCGTGCCATGAACCGTCAGATCAAGTTTCCCGTTGAAATTAGGTGCACCCTTGACGGGCTGGATCACCAGGACCTGCCATTTGAGCTGGGTTCCCGACAATACCTCGGCCTGCAGGCTGCGGATGGCGACAACCTCGGCGCTACCAGCCGGCAAAAGCTTCTGAAAGAATCCCAGGTCGTCACGCAGGCTGCGGTTGTCGCTCTCCAGCTGCCGGATCTGGCTCATCATCTTTTCCTGCACCGCTTTTTCGGCCGTGAGCAGGCTGCCTGAAGTATTGGCAATCGATTGCGCCCTGTCGCGGTCTGCACGCAAAGTGACCACTTCCTGACGCAACACGCTGATCTCTTCCCTGGCATCGGTATCCACGCCCGCAATCCCCTTGCCGAACTCGAAGGCCCAGAGGGCGACCGCTGCGGAAAAACCCAGCATCAGGGCACCGGCGATCCACCGCAAGGGCCAGGGGAGCGAGCTGCGCACCGACATGCGCGGAGAGCTGATCGTCAGCCGGCGGCGAAACAGGCGAAATTTCAAATCGGGGGCCCTGCAGTTTTCGGTTCGAGGAGCTGCATTGTGCACGCAGACATCCGCTGAACCGCCCGATTCAGCCGTAAAGCCGGGTAAGGCTTTGCATCAGGAAAACTAAACGCTTACAAAGCATTGACAGGGCGTTGCGGGCGCCACACAAATGCTTCGGCCATGAAAAAAGCCGCCAGGTGAACCAGGCGGCTTTTGGGGAACAGCGAGAGCGGATTAGCGCTTGCTGAACTGCTTGCGGCGGCGAGCTGAGCGGAAACCGACTTTTTTACGTTCGACTTCACGTGCATCGCGGGTCACAAAGCCAGCCTGGCTCAGGGCCGGCTTGAGCGTTGCGTCGTAATCGATCAGGGCACGGGTGATACCGTGGCGCACTGCGCCGGCCTGGCCGGACTCGCCGCCGCCGTGGACGTTGACCATGATGTCAAACGTCTCGACGTGGTTCGTCAGAAACAGGGGCTGGCGGCAGATCATGATCGAGGTTTCACGACCGAAGAACACCTGGATGTCACGGTCATTGATCGTGATCTTGCCGGTGCCTTTTTTGATAAACACACGGGCGACGCTGGATTTGCGACGGCCGGTGCCATTGTTCCATTCACCAATCATCAATGGCTCCTTAGATGTCCAGCACTTTAGGCTGTTGGGCGGTATGCGGGTGCTCTGCACCACCGTACACCTTGAGTTTCTTGATCATGGCGTAGCCGAGCGGGCCCTTGGGCAGCATGCCCTTGACGGCTTTTTCCAAAGCGCGGCCGGGGTGCTTGGCTTGCATGTCGCGGAAATTGGTGGCAGTGATGCCGCCTGGATAACCGGAATGGCGATAGTAGATCTTGTCAGTCGACTTGGCGCCGGTGACGCGCAGCTGGGCTGCATTGATGATGACGATGAAGTCACCGGTATCGACGTGAGGCGTATAAATGGCCTTGTGTTTGCCGCGCAAACGGAGAGCAACTTCGCTGGCTACTCGTCCGAGGACCTTGTCGGTCGCGTCAATCACAAACCACTCGTGCGTCACGTCAGCGGGTTTTGCGCTGAACGTTTTCATGAGTTTTCTTTCGAAAAAATGGTTTGTCGGGTTCTTTTCTGCGGTCGGTGTTCTTCTGATGAGAACCTCTTAGGCAGTATTTCAAGCTCTGCCGCGGAACCACTAGGCGCTGCAGAGCCCACGATTATATGAAAAATCAAGGACTTGCGTCAATATTCAGCCGGGTATTAGGCATTTCCCCCATGCAAGAAGGTAGGATAGACCCATGTTTTCCTATCGCCACGCCTTCCACGCAGGCAACCACGCCGACGTGCTCAAGCACACCACGCTGATCGCGTTGATGAAGTATTTGACCCAGAAAGACACGGCGCTGACCGTGATCGACACACATGCAGGCGCGGGCCTGTACCGGCTTGACGGAGATTACACCGAAACCAGCGGGGAAGCTCAAGAGGGCATTTTCAGACTGCTTTCCCAACCTGTTTCCCAGACAAAGCCGGCTCCAGCCCAAGTACAGCGTGCGCAAGCAGCTCCTAAAACCATAGCAAAACCCGCCACCACCAAACCAGCCGCAGGCGGCTGGGCGCCTGCCCTGCAGGACTACATCGACCTGCTGCGCGGCCTGAACCCGCAATTCGCCGAAAGCGGCGACATCGCGCACCTGAAGATCTATCCGGGCTCCCCTTTCATCGAGCAGCAATTCCTGAGCGGGCGCGACAAGCTCAAGTTGTTTGAATTGCATCCCACCGATTTCAAGTCGCTTTCCGGCAACATTGAACAGTTGGGTGTCGGCCGCCAGGTGGCGGTTTCGCGCGAAGACGGCTTTGAAGCGCTGAAAACCTTTTTGCCGCCACCCGCCCGCCGGGCGATGGTGCTGTGTGACCCCAGCTATGAAATGAAAAGCGACTATGCGCGTGTGTCGGCCTGCATGGCAGACGCCGTCAAGCGCTTCGCCACTGGCACCTATGTCGTCTGGTACCCCATCATTCCGCGGCCGGAAGCCCATGACTTGCCCCGCAAGCTCAAGACGCTGGCCGTGAAAGCCAGCCGAAGCTGGCTGAATGCCGCTTTAACGGTGAAATCGAGCAAATTAACAACAGATACCGCCGGTGACGTGGTGCGGCCAGGCCTTCCTGCCAGCGGCATGTTTGTCATCAACCCGCCCCACACCCTCAAGGCAGAGCTGCAAGCGGCCTTGCCGCAAATGGTGGCCCTGCTGGGGCAAGACCGCAATGCCGGCTTCACGCTGGAGCATGGCGGCTAGGGCTTTCAGGACGACGCCCTGCAAGGGGAGCATGGCAGCCGGCACCGCCAGCCGGTTATGCCAGGTTGGCTGTGTTGTGCGCCCAGACTTTCCTGTCTTTACCGCCGCAGTGAGTTGTGGCAAGGTTGCCCCGTAAACTTTCCCAAAGTCTGCGCCTCCATTGTCCCGCCGTGTTTCCCCTGCTTCCTGTGTCCTGATTTCCGCTTTCTTTTCTTCCTTTCCTCTTGGCTCTCCCCGCTCCCTCGGTGCTCCACCACTAACATGCCCGTCCAGGCTCAAGCTCTCCCATCCGCCGCCCCGGATACGCCGGGCCGTGGACCGCGCGTGCGTGGGAAAACGGCCAGACCGGCGGAAAAGGGAGTCAACGCCGACTCAGCAAGCGGGATGGCGATGGGCACGCCAGAGGACATGGAAAGTGAAATCGAGCGCCGGGTTGCGCTTCGCACCCAGGAGCTTCGTGCATCGCTGGCGCGCTACCAGACGATGGTGGACCTCGCAACCGAAAACATCTGCGTCGGGCAGGAAGGCCTGCTGCGCTTTGCCAATCCGCCGTGCCTGGCCTTGCTGGGTACAGAGGTCGGCACCATGGCCGACCGGCCCATGATCGAGTTCATCCATCCGGAAGACCGCAACTTTGTTTCCGGCAAGCACAAGCTGCGCGCCGCCGGCAACGTCGTCCCGGCTTTTGAGGCGAGATTCCAGCGCGACGACGGCACGATTTCCTGGGTGGAAATCAATGGCGTGCTGGTGGACTGGGAAGGTGCGCCGGCGGACCTTTTTTTCCTGAAAGATGTCACCGAGCGCAAAAGACTCGAGGCCCTGACCCGATCAGCCGCCGAGCGCTACCGGGCGGTCGTGGAAAACGTCAACGACGTGATCCTGGTGGTGCAAAAAGGCATCGTGCGCTTTTCCAATACCAGCGCCCAGTCCATGTTCGGCCTGACGCTCACCGGGCTGCCGTCCATGCACCTGATCCATCCCGACGACCGCGGCATGGTGCAACGCCAGCGCGAGCTCATGCAGTCAGGCACCATGGTCAGCGCCTACGAGGCCCGCTTCATCACGCCACCGCGCGAGACCATGGCGCCGGACCTGCGCACCGGATGGGCCAGCATCTACGGCACGCGCATTGAATGGGACGGCGAACCTGCCCTGCTCGTGCTCATGTCCGACATCAGCGAGCGCCGCCGGCTGGACGAAGAACTCAAGACCGCGCTGACGCAGCGCGAAGCCATCCTCGAAACCACCGCCGTCGGCGTCACCTTCCTCAAAAGCCGGCGCCACCAGTGGCTGAACCGCACGCTGGCCGCCATGCTCGGCTACAGCCCGGCCGAGCTGCTGGGCAAGGAGACGCGCGTTCACTATCCCAGTGACGAGGATTTCGAACGTACCGGCGAACTCGCCTACGCGCAGATCGCGCAAACCGGATCGTTCTCGCTGGAAACGCGCATGCGCCGCAAAAGCGGTGAGCTGATCTGGGTTCAGCTTGACGGCTCGGCGCTCGACCGCAACCGCCCGCAGGAAGGCTCGGTGTGGACTTACGTGGACATCACCCGGCGCAAGGTAGCCGACGAAGAAGCCCGGCGGGCCCTGGCGCGCGAACGCGAGCTGGGTGAGCTCAAGACGCGCTTTGTGTCGATGGCCTCGCATGAATTCCGCACGCCGCTTGCCACGATCCTGTCGTCCGCAGAGTTGATCGAACACTACGGCGAAAAAATCACGCACCGCGAGCGCCAGGACATCATGGCCGACCTGGTGATCGCGGTCAAACGCATGCAGGGCATGCTTGAAGACATGCTCACCGTCGGGCAGGCCGACGCCGGCAAACTCAAGCTCAACCTGAAACCGCTGGATATCGCGGCGCTGTGCCGCAAGCTCGTGACCGAAATGCACACCAGCGACGCCGGCCAGCATGCGATTGAATTTGAAGCCCCTATCGGCCACGACGCTTTTTCACAGCTGGTCATGCTCGACGAACGGCTGGTCCGGCACATTGCCAGCAACCTGCTGGCCAACGCCTGCAAATATTCGCCCGCCGGCAGTGTGGTGGTGCTCACGCTGGACCGCCGGCAGGACGAGTCCGGGGACCACCTGATCCTGCGCGTCAGTGACGAAGGCATCGGCATTCCGCCCTCGGACCTGCCGCGCCTGTTCGAGAGCTTTCACCGCGGCTCCAATGTAGGCAACCGCCAGGGTTCCGGACTGGGCCTGGCCATTGTCAAACACGCCGTTGACCTGCATCACGGCAAAATCGAGGTGGCAAGCATGCCGGGAACGGGCACACAGTTCACGATCAGCCTGCCCATTTCTCAAGGAACCCCATGACCCTGATCCTGATCGTTGAGGACGACGACGCCATCCGCAGCAACATCGTGCGGCTGCTCAAACTTGAAGGTTTTGAAACGGCCGCGGCCGCAGATGGCCGGCAAGGCCTGGAGCAGGCCCGCGCAAGCCGCCCCGACCTGATCGTCTCCGACGTCGGCATGCCCGGCATGAACGGCTTTGAACTGCTGGCAGCCGTGCGCGCCGACCCGCTGCTGGTCAACACCCCCTTCATGTTGCTGACCGCGCTGGACGACCGCGAGAGCATGCGCCGCGGCATGACGGCCGGCGCCGACGATTATTTGTCAAAACCCTTCAGCCGCGCAGAACTGCTCGACGCCGTCAATGCACAGCTGAAGAAAAAAGCACGGGTGCGTGAAGCCATCGACTCGGGTGTTGCCGCCGGCGAAGAACGCCTGCGTGCAGCTTTTGCCAGCCGCATCAGCGGCAGCCGTCCCGACAGCGTACCGGTTGATATTCCGGCCAGCGCGCAAACCGAAGAACTGGCCAATGCCACTGTGCTGGTGGCCAGCATCCGCAATTTCACCTCGCTGGCTGAAAAACTCAATGCTGCGGAAGTGTCGCAACTGCTCACCGAATATTTTGAACGTATCTCCGAACCGGTACTGAAAAACAGTGGTCGGCACATCAAGTTTGTCGGCGATGGGCTGATGGCGGTGTTTGTCGACACCCTCACCGGTTCGCCGCTGCCGGCCCCGCGCCGCGCTATTTCTGCGGCCCTTGCCATGGCACTGGCCACGCACGAATTCCGCGACTGGCTGGAGCAGCGCTTCGGCGGCCGCGCGCTGCCGCCGTTTGCCATGGGCATCGGCATCCACAGCGGCGCCGTCACGCTGTGCCAGCTCGGCACGCAGCAGACCAAGGAACTCACGCCCGTGGGCGAAACCGTAACCCTGGCCTCGCGGCTGGAAGACGCCACCGAAGAAAAGGGCTGGACAGTGATGGCCAGCGAGCAGACGCTCGGCGAAGCCGGCACCGGCATCCAGACCGGCATCCACACCTCGCTCTCGCTGCCCGGGCGCAACCTCGCCATCGATGTGGCCGAGGTCACAGGCCTCATCACCACCATGGACGACAAGATCCATGGCATGGCCAGCCTGACCGAGCGCGCCAGCGAGATCAGCGACGCCGTGCGCGCCAATTCGGACATCACCGCACGCGCGGTCAAGGGCGCGCTGGACGCCAAGCTCTCGGCCCTGAAAGACCTGCGCTTTGACGCCAGCAGCGAGGCGGTACGCCTCAAGGGCTACCGCATCACGCGCAAGATCGGCGCCGGCGGCATGACCGAGGTCTACCTGAGCGAACGTGAATCCGACGGCCTGCCGATCGTGCTCAAAGTGCTGGACTCTCGGGGCAAGGAAGCCTCGGAACACCTGGTGCGCTTCATCCAGGAATACGCCCTGCTCTGCAAGATCGACCATCCGCACGTGATCAAGATCTACGACCAGGGATTCACCGACGAGCACGCCTACATCGCGATGGAGTACTTCGAACGCGGTGACCTGCGCAGCCTGTTCGGGCCCGACCTGGCCCGCTCGCAGGCGCTGACGGTGGCGCGCGAGGTCGCCCAGGCGCTGTCGGCCATCCACGCGCACGGCATTGTTCACCGCGACATCAAGCCTGAAAACGTCATGCTGCGCGCCGATGGCAGCGTGGCGCTGGCCGACTTCGGCATCGCCAAATCCATGCTGCAGGCCCCCAGCATGGGCCTGACCCAAACCCACCACGGCGACGTCGTGGGAACGCCCTACTACATGAGCCCCGAGCAGGCCACCGGTCGCAAAGTGACGGCGCAGTCCGACCTCTACAGCCTGGGTGTGATGCTGTTCGAAATGCTGGCCAACCGCAGGCCCTACGTTGCCGAATCGCTCGAGCTGCTGCTGGCCAAACACCTGAATGCCGATACCCCCGCACTTCCCGAAGTGCATGCGGAATTGCAAGGCGTCGTCAACAAGCTGATGGCCAAAAGCCCCGAGCACCGCTACGAATCAGCCGAAGCCTTTCTGCTCGAACTCGAATCCATCGCGCCCGCGCCTGAGATCAGTTTGTAACCCCCGTCCAGGCTCACTTCGTGTAGCCCGTTCCCCCCTTTCAGGGGGCGGCGCCTGGGGCCGGCAAAGCCGGACCCTCGGCCCCCACTGGTGAATACCCCCGCTGGTAGCGCCCATAGAACTCTTCAACCAAGCAGGGCCGCGGAACCGGCTTTGCCGGGCCGCAGGCGCAGCGGCCCCTTGGGGGCAGGGAGCTACACGCAGTGAGCGACCGTGGGGCTAATACTTCAATGCAGTGCTCTTGCCCCAGAACACACGGTAAGCGAACACGGTGTAGCCGATGATCATCGGTAGCACCACCGCTGCGCCGGCCAGGATCACGCCCATGGCCTCGGGCGCGCTGGCCGACTGCCAGATCGTCAGCTTGTCGATCACCAGCCACGGGAAGAGGCTGTAAGCCAGGCCGTAGAAGGCCAGCAAAAACACGCCCACCGTCGCACCAAAAGGTACCCATGCGCCGTATTCATTGCCTTGTGCCAGGCGCACCGGCAGGCGCTGCAGGCTGCGGAAAATCACGCCAAACAGCACCGCCGTGGCCGCCGGGATTGGCAGCAGCAGCACGATGTTCGGAAACGAAAACCATTTGTCGAAAATGCTCTGGCTCACCAGCGGTGTGGCCACCGAGATGGCGCCGATACCGATCACGGTGAACAGGAGGCTGCGCCTGGCCCAGCGCACGGCTTGCAGTTGCAATTCGCCTTCGGATTTGATGATGAGCCAGCCGGCGCCGAGCAGGCAATACGCCGCGACCAGCGCCGCGCCGATGACGGCGTTGAACACAATCGTCCACCAGGTCGCCGCAAAACCGGTGATCAGCGAACCCAGCATGTAGCCCTGCGACCAGCTTGCGAGCAGCGAACCGGTGTAGAACATGCGGTTCCACAAGGGCTTGTGGCTGGCGCGCGCCTTCACGCGGAAGTCAAAGGCCACACCGCGCAGCGTGAGGCCGATGAGCATGAACGCCACAGGCAAATACAGCGCACCCAGGATGACGCCATGCGCCAACGGAAACACCGTGAGCAAGATGCCTACGCCCAGCACCAGCCAGGTTTCGTTGGCATCCCAGAAGGGGCCGATGCTGGCGATCATGGTGTCCTTGTCATCATCGCCGGCGGTGCGCATCAACACGCCCACGCCCAGGTCGTAGCCGTCAAGAATCACATAGGCCAGCATGGCCAGGCCCATCACCACCAGGAAAACAATGGGCATCCAGCCGGCGGCTTGCGTCAGGTCAGGGGCAAGGTCAAGCATGGGGAGCTCCTTCTTTTTCGGGGTAGTTCACAACGTTGAGGTCCTTCTCGGTCGCACCGGCGGTGCTGTCATCGCCGAACGGTTTGTCCGCATGTTTCCTGTGCCGCGCGAGGTAGAAGACCACCGACACATAAGACACCAGCAGCACCGCATACAGCGCGAGGTAGAGCGTCAACGTCAACGCGATGCGCGGCGCCGGCACTTTTGAAGCCGCCTCAGCCGCCGTCAGCACACCCGTCACCAGCCAGGGCTGCCGGCCGATTTCGGTCACATACCAGCCGGCGATGAGCGCAATCCAGCCGGCGAATGTCATGGCGACCAGCACGCGGGCATGCCACACCGTGAGCGTGCGCGCCGGGTCCTTCTTCCATGGGGCCAGTTGCAACACACTGGCCCAGCTCACGGCCAACATCAGCATGCCCACGCCTACCATGATGCGAAACGCCCAGAACACCGGCGCAACCGGCGGATGTTTTCCCTCGAACTCGTTCAAGCCCTTGACCTCGCCGTCCAGGCTGTGCGTGAGGTAGAGCGAGGCCAGCTTGGGAATTGCGATTTCGTAGTGGTTGGCCTTGGCCTTTTCGTCCGGCAATGCGAACAGAATCGCGGGCACGCCTTTTTCGGTCTTCCAGATGCCTTCCATGGCGGCCAGCTTGGCCGGCTGGTGTTCCATCGTGTTCAGGCCGTGCTGATCGCCCGCGACGATCTGCAGCGGAATCAGCATCGCAGCCATGTAGATGCCCGTCTTCAGGCCGGCCATGACTTCTGCCCCGCGATCGTTGCGCAGCCAGCGGTAGGCCGAAACACCCGCCACCAGAAATGCCACCGTCAGCCCCGACGCCAGCAGCATGTGCGTGAGGCGGTAAGGAAAGGACGGGTTGAAGATCACCTCGAACCAGCTCGTCACATGCGCCTGGCCGTTGATCATTTCAAAACCCGCCGGCGTCTGCATCCAGGAGTTGAGCGCCAATATCCAGAAAGCCGACAGCGTGGTGCCGCCCGCCACCAGCAGCGTGGCGATGGTGTGCATGGTTTCGCTCACGCGTTCACGCGCAAACAGCATCACGCCCAGCATGGTGGCCTCCAGAAAGAAGGCCGTCAGCACTTCGTAGGCCAGCAGCGGCCCGGCGATGTTGCCCACTTTCTGCATGTAGCCCGGCCAGTTGGTGCCGAACTGGAAGCTCATGGTGATGCCGCTGACCACACCGAGGGCAAAGGTCAGCGCGAAAATTTTCACCCAGAACTGGTAGGCGTCCATCCAGTATTGCGCTTTGGTTTTCACGAAGCGCAGCTTGAAGTACAGCAGCACCCAGCCCAGCGAAATGCTGATGGTGGGAAACAGGATGTGGAAGGTGATGTTGGCCGCGAACTGGATGCGGGCCAACAGGAATGCGTCTAAACCGTCCATCATCAACTCCTGTTTTCGTCGGGAAGGTTGGCAGCGGGTGCTGCTGGGCCGGGAAGCTCGCCGGAAGGCTTCGCCGCCACTTTGCTGGATGCGGTGCGGCCTGTCAAACCGGCCTTCATGCTGCTGGCGACCTTGTCTTTGACCTCCAGCAGCTTCTGCACCTTGGCGCCCATCTTCATCAGGCTCATCAGCGTGGCCGAGTCCATCTTCTGCACATCGGCCAGCCAGCCTGTCATCAGCTCGATCAAATCGTGCATCTGCTTCATGCGCGCCTGGGCGTGAATGTCGTCCTGGTTGGCCGGGTGTTCCATCAGCGCATCGCGCAGCATGGAAAGCGTCGGGTCAATCTCGCGCTTGCGGCGTTCCTCGGCCAGTGTGCGGAAGATGGCCCAGACGTCTTCCGGCGCACTGAAATACTCGCGCCTGTCGTTCGGCAGGTGCTGCAGCCGCACCAGGTTCCACGACTGCAATTCCTTCAGCCCCATGCTGACGTTGGAGCGCGAAAACGCCAGCGCCTCGCCGATTTCGTCGGCATTCAGGGCCCGTGGCGAGACGTACAGCAAGGCATAAATCTGCCCCACGGTCCGGTTAATGCCCCAACGGCTGCCCATTTCACCGAAATGGAGGACAAATCGCTGGGTCAGGGGAGCAAGGTTCATGGCGCAGGGCCTCTTTGGGTTATTGAATTTTCAGGAATTACTGAAATTCTAATAAATTGAAGCAGTTTGCGCTGGCGGCTGGATTGACCCTGTGTGCAGCCGGGTGAAATCGGGTGTAGCCGTCGAACGCTGACCTGACCCGACACCAGTTTGTGCTGGCAGGTTGCTATCGAATTCGTAGCTGCTTGCGTTTGTATCTATTGGGCTAGAGGCCAATCTCATGCGTAAAAAAGCCCCAAAACAGCGTCAAAAGCGGCCCCGCAAACGTTCATGTGCGAGCTAAAGCTGTTTTTCGCCGGTTTCAAGGCTATTTTCAGCATGAAAACAGCCTTCAGGCCAATCCAGACAAGCGCAATAAGCTATCAAATATATAGCACTACCAACATACAACCCAAGCTGTGGCAGCGGGATTTGCGCTGAAACGAAACGACCGGTTGCCGGGTCGGGTCACCGCTATTGGCAAGCCCGTCGCAACATGGGCATACTGGCCCGCCCATACACAACACCCCACAAAAAGGATTCCATGCGCCACACCACCACCGTCCTCGGCTTTTCCGTCACCGTTGCCTTTGTGGCCGGGATTGCGCTGTCGCCGCTGGCCCAGCACGCCCTGCCCGATGCGCACGCGCAGGCCGTGCCCCTGGCGCCGGCGATGATTGACCTTGCGGCGCTCAAGCACGGCGACATTCCCGGCACCCCAAACCCTGAAATGAATGCGAAAGGGCTGGTCATCACCGACAACGCCACCATCGGCATTCAGTCCGGCAATGTGGCCAAACACATTCACCCGAAAACCGACGAGATCCAGTACATCATCGAAGGCAGCGGTGCCATGTGGCTGGGCGGCGAGCGCAAGGAATTCAAGCCGGGCACGCTGATCATCATTCCCAAAGGCACGGCACACGGCGGCACGCTGGTGACCAGCGGGCCCGTCAAGGCGCTGGCCATCAAGATCCCGCCGCAGGCCAGGGACGACGTGACTTTTGTGAATTGAGCGAGCGCGCCTCGTCAGCGGGGCGATTCAGCGCGGCGTACGCGGCGCCGCTGGGCGCCGCCTTGCAGGCGGGCGCTTCCGGACCGCAGGCGCGGGTGTCGTCGCGACCTCCGGTGTGGACTCCGGCACCAGCAGCACAACTTCCTTCAGCCCCATGCCCAACATGCCGAGCTCTTCCGCCGCGGCGCGGCTCAGGTCGATGATGCGGTTGCCGCTGTAGGGTCCGCGGTCGGTGATGCGGACGTCCACATCACGGCCGTTGACCAGGCTGTGCACACGCACCATGGTGCCAAAAGGCAGCGTGCGGTGCGCAGCGGTGAACTCCTGCATGTCAAAGCGTTCTCCGCTGGCGGTGCGCCGGCCGTTAAAACGCGGGCCGTACCAGGAAGCCTGGCCGCGCTGGAATTCGCGGGGCACTTCGCCGGCCAGCAGCGACGGCCTGGGTGCAGCGGCAGAAGGCGGCACCTCGTCGGCTATCTCACCGGTCGCGGGTGATGCATCGGTGGCGGGACGTGAAGGACGCGGCGCCGGTGCAGCAGCACCCGGCACGGTGGATGGCTTGTTGGGTGGCGGCGTGGTGCATGCGGCCAGCAAGGCCAGCAGCACCGCAGCACTGAGGGTGACGGCAGACCGGCGTGCACCCTGCTGCATGGCGTGTAGCTTCAGGCGCGCTGCAGTCGCCCGATGATTTCGGTCGTCGCTGCGGCCTGGTTCATCGTGTAGAAATGAATGCCGGGCACGCCTGCGGCGTAGAGCTGCTCGCACAGGCCGGTGATTACGTCCAGGCCGAAGCTCTTGATGGACGCGGTGTCGTCGCCAAAGCCCTGCAGGCGCAGGCGGATCCAGCGCGGAATCTCGGCGCCGCAGGCATCGGAAAAGCGCATGAGTTGCGTAGAGCTGGTGATGGGCATGATGCCGGGCACGATGGGCACGTCCACACCCAGAGCCTGCGCGTCGTCGACAAAACGGTAGTAGGCGTCGGCGTTGAAAAAATACTGTGTGATGGCCGAGTTGGCGCCGGCCTTGACCTTTTGCACAAAGGCCTGCAAGTCGGCATCGGCCGATCTGGCCTGGGGATGGATTTCCGGGTAAGCGGCCACTTCGATGTGGAAAGTGTCGCCGGTTTCAGCGCGGATGAAGGCCACCAGGTCGCTGGCGTAGTGGAACTCACCGCCCGCGCCGTAGCCGCTGGGCAGGTCACCGCGCAGGGCGACCAGGCGTTTCACACCCATGATTTGCAAGGTGGTGAGCTGCTGGCGCACCGTGGCCTTGGTGGCGCCCACGCACGAGAAATGGCAGGCCGCCGCCACGCCTTCGGCCAGGATTTCGTTCACCGTGCCGAAAGTGCCGTCTTGCGTGGAACCACCCGCGCCAAACGTCACCGAGCAAAACTCGGGCTTGTGCGCATAGAGCGCCTGGCGCGCCACACGCAGCTTCTCGGCGCCTTCAGGTGTCTTGGGCGGGAAGAATTCAAAACTGAGGGGAAGATTCAGGCTCATCACGGATCTCACTCGTCGTTATTTGTCGTGTCGGTTTTGCTGTCACGCCGCTTGCCACGCGCAGGGCCAGGCTGGCCGGCATGCGCAAGTTCGGAGTCTTCGTGCGGCGCGCGGGAGGCGCGCATTTCGCTGCGTGGCACGCGCTTGGCAATCTTGCGCTGCGGTGCGGCCGGCAGTGGCTGGTCTTCGCCCGCCACGTCCTGGCCCTTGACAGCCTGGATAAAAAATTCGCGGTTGCCGTCGCCGCCTTCAATCGGCGACGCCAGCCAGGCTTTCACTTCCAGCCCCAGCGCTGCGCAGGCATCGCGCAAGCGCTTTTCGACAAACTCGAAATGCGCCGGGTCACGCACGATGCCGCCCTTGCCGATCTGGCCGGGCTGCAATTCAAACTGCGGCTTGACCAGCATGAGCAGGTCGCCGCCGGGCTTGAGCAGGCGAACCACGGCGGGCAACACCAGCGTGAGCGAGATGAAGGACAAATCACCCGTCAGGAAGTCGAAGTTGGCTTCTGCGGCCAGGCTCGCTTCATCCAGGTCGGCGTCATCCCCATCGCCATCGAAGTCATCCGGAAAATCCATGTCGCCGCTGTCGCCTGCATGGCCGGCCACCAGGTCGGCGGCGGTCATGGAACGGGCATTCAGACCCTCGACGCAAACCACACGCGGGTCTTCACGCAGGCTGGCGTGCAGCTGGCCATGGCCCACATCGACGCCCACCACCTGCATGGCGCCGTGCTGCAGCAGGCAGTCGGTAAAGCCGCCGGTGGACTGGCCCACGTCAAGGCAGCGCAAGCCATCCACCTTCAGGCCGGTAGCTTTCAGCGCGCCTTCGAGCTTGAGCCCACCGCGCGAGATGTACTTGGCTTCGGTGGTGTCCAGCAACTGCAGTTCAGCGCCGGGCGGAATCTCGTCGCCGTTCTTGGCGACCTTCTTCCAGGCAGCGTCGCTTTCAGGACGCCACTGCACACCCGACGCAATCAGGCGCTGGGCCTGGGAGCGGGTGGCGGCATGGCCGTGTTCGACGAGGAATAGGTCAGCGCGCATGTAGTTCCAGAAAAAAAGGGCTCAGCGCGTCGCGAGCGGCCGTCAGGCTAGGCGCGGGAGGACCCATGAACCGGAGCGTACTGGAGGTACGTGAGGATTCATGGAGGGACCCGCAACGACGCATCACGGCCGCGCAGTAGCGCGGGATCAGTAGCGGTAGGTGTTGGCTTTGTACGGGCCTGCTTTGCTGACACCGATGTACGCAGCCTGCTCGTCGCTCAGTTCAGTCAGCACAGCGCCAACCTTCTTCAGGTGCAAACGGGCAACCTTTTCGTCAAGATGCTTGGGCAACACATAAACCTTGCCCACTTCGTACGCATCTTTCTTGGTGAAGAGCTCGATCTGGGCGATCGTCTGGTTCGCAAAGCTCGAAGACATCACGAAGCTGGGGTGGCCCGTGCCGCAACCGAGGTTCACGAGGCGGCCCTTGGCCAGCAGGATGATGCGCTTGCCGTCCGGGAAGATCACGTGGTCGACTTGCGGCTTGATCTCTTCCCAGGTGCATTTTTCGAGCGATGCGACGTCGATCTCGTTGTCGAAATGGCCGATGTTGCAGACGATGGCCTGGTCTTTCATCTTCGCCATGTGCTCATAAGTGATGACGTTCTTGTTGCCGGTGGCGGACACAAAAATGTCAGCCTTGTCGGCAGCGTATTCCATGGTCACGACCTTGTAACCTTCCATCGCGGCCTGCAGGGCGTTGATGGGGTCGATCTCGGTCACCCACACCTGGGCGCTCAGTGCGCGCAAGGCTTGTGCGGAGCCCTTGCCCACGTCGCCGTAACCGGCCACGAGTGCGACCTTGCCGGCGACCATCACGTCGGTGGCGCGCTTGATCGCGTCAACCAGGGATTCGCGGCAGCCGTACAGGTTGTCGAACTTGCTCTTGGTGACGGAATCGTTCACGTTGATGGCGCGCAAGGCCAGCGTGCCCTTGGCCGACATTTCATTCAAACGCAACACGCCGGTGGTGGTTTCTTCAGTCACGCCGATGATGTTTTTCAGGCGGCGGCTGTACCAGGTCGGGTCTTGCGCCAGCTTGGCCTTGATCGAATTGAACAGGCAGATTTCTTCTTCGCTGCCGGGCTTGGAAATGAGGCTCGCGTCTTTTTCGGCCTTGGTGCCCAGGTGCATCAGCAGCGTCGCGTCGCCGCCGTCGTCCAGGATCATGTTGGGACCTTCTTCAGGCGTGCCCTTGGCGCCGCTGAATTCGAAGATCTTGTGGGTGTAGTCCCAGTAGTCGGCCAGGGTCTCGCCTTTGATGGCGAACACCGGCGTGCCGGCGGCGGCAATCGCGGCGGCGGCGTGGTCTTGTGTCGAGAAAATATTGCACGAAGCCCAGCGCACTTCAGCGCCCAGGGCTTGCAGGGTTTCAATCAGCACGCCGGTCTGGATCGTCATGTGCAGCGAACCGGTGATGCGCGCGCCCTTCAGCGGCTGCGCCTTCGCGAATTCTTCGCGGATGGCCATCAGGCCAGGCATTTCGGTTTGCGCGATGTTCAGTTCCTTGCGGCCCCAGGCGGCAAGCGAAATATCGGCAATGGTGTAGTCGGTGGAAGGTTTCAGGACGGCGCTCATACGGTTCTCCAAATTCAAACGTCAACTGGGCAAAATCGCCACGGGCAAGGCGCTTTCGAAACAGCGGGGGAATTCAGTCATTCACCCGGCTTGAGAGAGCACTTGCGGGTGAGCGTGGTTGCAATGAAGTCCTGAGCCTGGTCCACATGGTGTGGCTTGCAACGCTCCTCAGGAAGCCACGATTATACCGAACTCCCCCGTTCAGGCTCACTTCGTGTAGCCTGCTCCCCCCTCAAGGGGGCGGCGCCTGGGGCCGGCGAAGCCGGACCCTCGGCCCCCGCTGGTGAAATACGCCATCACCGATCGCGCCCAAAGAACGCTTCAACCCGCATGGGCCGCGGAACCGGCTTTGCCGGGCCGCAGGCTCAGTCCCCTGCAAGGGGAAAAGGGCTACACGCAGTGAGCCCGATAGGGGTGTGCCAATTTTTCGGCTTTGCCGGGCCGCAGGCGGGCGGCCCCCTCGAGGGGGCAGGGAGCTACACGCAGTGAGCGACCGTGGGGGCCCACACCATGCGAGAATTTCACCATGCAAGAGTCCGCAGCCCGCCACTTTCGCCCCTCTTCCGTAGGGCATCCAGGCTTCGGGGCGGCCTGATGTACCCCCGTCTGGCGCCCGTCTACTGTGCCTTGTTCCTGATCATGGGTGCGGGAATGAGCGCCAGCTTCGCATCAAAGGCATACCGGGCCTTGCAAACCCTCGATTGGGAAACAGGCAGCGCGCAAATACTTTCGTCCAGCGTGAAGGCCACGTCCGACAAGCGAGCCAGTTGCTATGAGCAGCTTGCCACCTATAGCTACAAGGTGCAGGGCCGAACCTTCACCGGCCAACGTGTGCGCGCGGCGGACAGCTGCCTTTCGAAGGAAGAGTCCGAGCTATTCGAGGCTGCGTTCAAGAAAGGCGACACGGTGGCCGTGCGCTACGATCCCGAAAATGCCTCCGAAGCGGTGCTCGAGCCCGGGGAACTGTGGTTCAACGATTGGATCCAGGGGATCGCGGGCTTGTTGATCACAGGCATTGCCGTTCTGATGGGCATCGAGATACTGAGAAAGCAGCGATGAAGGACCTCACATCCTGGGCGCTCACCGAGCGCGCACAGATCACCGGCGTCTTCACCGACATCGACGACACACTGACCACCGAGGGAGCGATCACCGCCGATGCGCTGGAGGCTTTGGGTGCGTTGAATGCCGCCGGGCTCAAGGTGGTAGCCATCACCGGGCGGCCCGTAGGCTGGAGTGAGCCCTTCGCGGCAAGCTGGCCGGTCGATGCCATCGTGGCGGAGAACGGTGCGGTGGCGCTGCTGCCGGCGCAGGTTTTAGACAAAAAAGCCCCACAAGCCGCACCAGTCTTGCGCAATCAGCTATCAAAAATATACCAACAGGATTCCGCGACACGCGCTGCCAACTTCGCCCGCATGCAGGCCGTGCTGGCGCGCATCGAGCGCGAGATGCCGGGCGTCACCCGCGCCACCGACTCGCCGGGCCGTGAAACCGACATCGCCATCGATCACAGTGAGTTTGTGCAACTGAGCGACGCGCAAATCGCGGCGGTGGTGGCGCTGATGAAAAGCGAGGGCATGCACGCCACCGTCAGCAGCATCCACATCAACGGCTGGTATGGCAACCACAACAAGCTCGAAGGCGCGCGCTGGATAGTCCGGCAGCTCTGGCAGCGCGACCTGGACGCCGAGATGGATCAATGGGTCTATGTGGGCGATTCGACCAACGACCAGCTGATGTTCAAGACCTTTGCCAACAGCGTGGGTGTGGCCAACATCGCGCGCTTTGTGCCGCAGCTGGCGCACCTGCCGCGCTATGTCACCCAGGGCGAGCGCGGCGCAGGTTTCACCGAAATGGCGCGCGCTTTACTGGATTAACAACCGCGGCTGCCCCGCGTTACCTCAGCGGGTGCCGCGGATCGGGCTTTGCCCGGCCGCAGGCACCGTCCCCTGAAGGGGAGGGGACGCTACACGAAGTGAGCGTCAGCAGGGGTTAGCTATATTGGCGGCGCACTGAGCCCCAGCGCAACCAGGCGCCGAGAGCCGCTACCGCCAGAACCAGCGCGGCATAACCCTCTACCGTAGCAGGCAGGCCCAACGGTGCGATCAAGCGGCCTGCCAGCATGGCGGGCACGCTGAAGGCCAGGTAGCTGATGGCGTACAGCGCAGAAAACAACTCCGCCCGCTGGTGCGGCTGTGCCATCGGCGCCAGCGTCTGCACCTGCGCGGAGAAAGCCGAGCCGCCGCCGAAACCGGCCAGCGCCGTCCCCGCGAAAAACAGCGCCACGGAACGGGTGACCAGCGACAGGACCACCAGACCTGCGCCCACGGCAAGCAAGCTCATGCCGATGGCGCTCATGCGCACGGGCGAAAAGCGCCTCAACAAAGTCGGCGAAGCAGCGCCCAGGCCGAAGAAGGCCGCAATGGCCAGGCCGTTAACGATGCCGTCGTGGATGCCAAAGATTTGCTGCAGCACGGAAGGCACCAGCGACAGGTACAGGCCCGCAAGCGACCACACCGCCAGCATTGTCGGCACGCCGCGCACAAATTCGGCGCGCGCCTGCACCGGCACCGAGATGCGCGGCACCAGCGAAGCCAGCGCGCCGGGGCGCGGCGTGACGCTTTCGGGCAGGAACAGCGTGGCCACCGCACCCACCACGCAGATGGCGACCAGCACGCCAAACACCAGCGGCACCGGGTGCAAGGTGAACTTGACGGCGATACCGGTGAGCAGCGCGCCCACGGCCAAGCCCGCCAGCGGCGAGACGCTGCCGATCATCGCGCCCAGGCGTTTTTGCGCAGCGGGGGCGGCCTCCACCACCGCCGCCGTCAGCGCGCCGCCGACCATTCCGGTGGCGATGCCCTGCACGATGCGCGCAGCAATGATGCCGTTGATGCTCCCGGCCAGCAAAAAAGTCAGCATCGCGCCGGCCTGCAGCAGCAAGGCGGTAAACACCACAGGCCGCCGGCCGATGTGGTCAGACAGTGAGCCAGCCACCAGCAGCGAGGCCAGCAGCGCAATCGCGTAAATCGCAAACGCCACCGTCAGCAGCGCAGGGGAAAAGCCCCACTGCTGCTGGAAGACGACGAACAGCGGCGACGGCGCACTGCCCGCCACGAAGAACGCGAACAACAGGATCGCCAGCAGGGGGAAGGCGGCTGCGGGCGGCAGTTGCCAGTGGGCCGCCGTCGGGCGGGATGGTTGCAATGAGGGATCGGCGGGAGCAGCAGGGGTAGCCATGGGGAACGCTCAACTTTCTTAAAGCTAATTTATTCGCGTTTGCAAATTCTATACCCGTTCAAAAATTAACGCAAACATCGTTGCTTTTAGGCTAGAATTCGCCCTGATGAGCACCCTCCAAACGCCCCAGAACAAACGCCCCGGCGGACGCAGCGCCCAGGTGCAAATCGTGGTGCGCAAGGCGCTGGAAGAACTGATTGCCCAGGAGGGCCGCGACAAAGTCACCGTGCCGGCCGTGGCCGAGCGCGCCGGCGTGAGTGCTTCCAGCATTTACCGGCGCTGGGGCGACGTGAACGGCCTGCTCGGCGAAACCGCCCAGCAGCGGCTGGACCCGAACCGCCCCCTGCCTGAGACGGGCGACCTGAAAGCCGAACTCACGGCCTGGGCCAAGGAACTGATCAACCACCTCAACAAGCCAGGCAATGCCTCACTGCTGAAGGCCGCTGCCGCGCTGGCGGGATCAGAAGAAACCAATTGCCTGAAAAACCGCCGCAACGAAGCCACGGTTCTGGTCAAACGCGCCCAGGCCCGCGGCGACGCCACACCCACCGTGCAGCAGGTGCTGGACCACATGATGGCCCCCATCATCTACCGTTTGATTTTTGGCGCCGGCGTCGAGCCCGCGTTGGCGGAACAGTTAGCCGACGAATTGTTTGCCTTGGCAAACCCGGTCAGCAAATAGACCCGAAGAAGCCCAGGAGGCCGCGGAACCGGCTTCGCCGGGCCGCCAGCCTCGTCCCCTGCAAGGGGAAAAGGGATTACACGAAGTGAATCCCGATAGGGGTGTGCCTACTTTTAGTTGGGCTTGGCGAGGCCTAACTTATCGATCAGCACCTTCTCCCGCCCAACGGTGTCTTGCGCAAACTTGGTGTAGTCGGCCGAGCTCAGGTAGTTGGGCAGCATGTCGTAGCGGCCCAGCGCCGCGACGTAGCTGGGTTCTTCCATTGCTTTCTTGAAGGCGTCGTGCAGGCGCTTGACCACTTCGGGCGGCGTGCCTTTGGGCGCGCCTATCCCGAAGGGCGAGTTCTGCACGATGTCATAGCCCAGCTCTTTCAGGGTGGGTGCGTTCGGGAATTTGTCGAGCCGCTTCTCGCCCCAGGTATTGAGCACGCGCAGCTTGCCCGCCTCGACCTGCGGCGCAAAACCGGTGCTGTCGGCGCCTGCCATCAGCTGGCCGCTGACGAGCGCCAGCATCAGGTCGGCGCTGCCTTTGTAGGGCACGTGCTGCAATGTGATGCCCGCTTTTTGCGCGATGAGTTCGGTCGTCAGGTGCGGGCTGGTGAGTGTGCCCGTCGAGCCGTAGGTCAGCTTGCCGGGGTTGGCCTTCGCATAGGCGACAAAGTCGGCCCAGGTCTTGAAAGGGCTGTCGGCCGGCACCACGATGCCGAAGGCGTAGCCGGTCACGTTGATCACGTAGCTGATGTCCTTGACCGGGTCCCAGTTGATCTTGGTGGTGTAGCCAAGGCGGAACACGCCCAGCGGAATCTGCGCCAGCGTGTAGCCGTCGGCCTGCGCGCTTTGCAGTTGCTGGGCCGGCAGGGTGCCGCCCGCGCCGGGCTTGTTCTCAACGATCACCGTCTGGCCCAGAATCTTCGAGGCATTGTCGGCCAGCGAACGCATGGTGATGTCGGTGGGCCCGCCCGCCGGGAAGGCGATGATCAGCTTGATCGGTTTGACCGGGAAATTTTGCGCATGGGCCGCACCCCACGCGCCGGCAAGGGAAATGGCCAGGGCGGCGGTGATCTGCAGTAAAGGGCGGCGTTGCATCGGTGTATCTCCTGATCCTGAAAGTATGGCGGCTTGAAGCCCATATCATGCGTGCAGCAAGCCGCCATCGCATCAGGGCAACACCTGAAAGGTTGTCACGTCGGTGTCAGCACTTTCTTCGGCGTTTTGGGTGTTTTAAGCGTTTCAACCATACAGGACCAGCGCAAGCAGCTATTAATTCAATAGCAAAGCCTGCCGCAGCGTTGACTCCATCTCTGCCAGCAGGGGCCGCGGAACTGGCTTAGCCAGGCCGCAGGCGCCGCCCCCTCGAGGGGGGAAGGTGCTACGCGAAGCGAGCATCCGACGGGGGTGCTATCTGTTCAGCACGCTTCCCAAGGCTTTCCCGGTATGCGTGCCGAGCTTGACGACAGCCTCGGGCGGAGCCGAAGCCACCACGCGTCCACCCGCATTGCCGCCGTCCGGCCCCAGGTCAATCACCCAGTCGGCTTCGGCGATCACATCCAGGTCATGTTCGATCACCACCACGCTGTGGCCGCCGTTGACCAGGCGGTGCAACACATGGATCAGCTTTTCCACGTCGGCCATGTGCAGGCCCACCGTGGGCTCGTCCAGCACGTAGAGCGTGTGCGGCGCCTTCTGGCCGCGGCGCGTGATGTCGTCGCGCACCTTGCTGAGCTCGGTCACCAGCTTGATGCGCTGCGCCTCGCCGCCCGAGAGCGTCGGCGACGGCTGCCCCAGGGTGAGGTAGCCCAGGCCCACGTCTTTCAGCAACTGCAACGGGTGGCTGATGTTGGGCATGGAAGAGAAGAAATCCACCGCCTCGTCCACTTCCATCTTCAGCACGTCGCCGATGTTTTTGCCGCGCCAGGTCACGGCCTGCGTTTCGGGGTTGAAGCGCGCGCCGTGGCAGGTTTCGCACAGCACCTTCACGTCGGGCAGAAAGCTCATGCCGATGGTCCGCACCCCCGCGCCTTCGCAGGTGGGGCAGCGGCCTTCGCCGGTGTTGAACGAAAAGCGCCCGGCACTATAGCCGCGTGCGCGGGCTTCCAGCGTGTCGGCAAAGAGCTTGCGTATCGTGTCCCAGAAACCGATGTAGGTAGCCGGGCAGGAGCGCGGCGTCTTGCCGATGGGCGTCTGGTCGACTTCCAGCACGCGGTCTACCACCGCATAGCCCTCGATGCGTTCGCAGCCGGTCCAGTCGGGCGTCTTGCCCTTGTCGTCGGCGTCGCGCCCAGATTTGGTCGAGCGCTGCATGACGCCCGCGTGCACATTGGTCAGCAGCACATCGCGCGCCAGCGTTGATTTGCCGGAGCCCGATACACCCGTCACCGCCACCAGGCGGTACAGCGGCACGGTGACCGACACATCCTTGAGGTTGTGCAGATCGGCATTGACCACGGTGAGCCAGGAGGTGAAAGGCCCGGCCGCCGCCGGCGCCGCATTGTGCAGTGCGCTGGCATTGGCGGCGGCGGCTTTGAGTGCGGCTGCCTTGAGCGTGGCCGCCTTCTGCTTGCTCACCGGCTTGGCGTTCACGTCAACGGGCGCTTCTTTCACCGCGGCCAGGGGTGCCACGCCCTTGCGTGTTTCGCGCCGGATCTGTAGCGGGTGAATAAGCGGGTTGGCAAGGTAGCGTCCCGTCAGAGATTCCGGCACAGCCGACAATTGCGCCGCCGTGCCTTGTGCGACCAACGTGCCGCCGCGCTTGCCTGCGCCGGGGCCGATGTCGATGATGTTGTCGGCGCGGCGAATGGTGTCTTCGTCATGCTCGACCACCACCAGCGTGTTGCCGCGGTCGCTGAGCTTGCCCAGCGCGCTCAGCAAAATCCGGTTGTCGCGCGGATGCAGGCCGATCGTCGGCTCGTCCAGCACATAACAAACGCCTTGCAGGTTGGAGCCGAGTTGCGCCGCCAGGCGGATGCGCTGCGCCTCGCCGCCCGAGAGCGTGGGCGCGCCACGGTCCAGCGTGAGGTAGCCCAGGCCCACGTCTTCGAGAAACTCGAGGCGGCTTTTGATTTCGGGAATCAGGTCGCGCGCGATGCCAGCCTCACGGCCCAGCAGCGCGAGTTTTTCGACCCAGCCCCGCACGTCCGTCACCGACAGCGCTGCGATGTCGGCAATGCCGACACCCGCGAACTTCACCGCGCGGGCCTTGGCATTGAGGCGCGTGCCTTCGCAGGTCGGGCAGGCGGTGCCGGCCACGTCTTCCACCTCGGGCTCGGCAAAACTTTGCTCGCGGCCCTTGTTGTCGTCGTCCATCACCGAGTCATCAAACACCTTGCGCTGTTCTTTGGTGAGCTTCACGCCCGTGCCCACGCAGTCGGGGCACCAGCCGTGCTTGCTGTTGTAGCTGAAGAGGCGCGGGTCCAGTTCGGCATACGAGGTGGCGCAAATCGGGCAGGCGCGCTTGGTCGAAAACGCGATCAGCTTGCCGATGTTTTTGGCGCTGGCGCCGGCCATCATCGCGCCGCGCAGGCCGTCGAGCGGGGCCAGCACGTGGACCACGCCCTTGCCGTGTTCCAGCGCGGTCGCCAGCGCGGCGCGCAAGGCGGCTTCGTTGTCGGGCGAGACATGGATATCGGCAATCGGCAATTCGACCGTGTGTTCCTTGAATCGGTCAATGCGCGGAAAGCCCGTGGTCGGCAAAAATTCGCCATCGATGCGCAAATGCGTGTAACCGCGCGGGCGCGCCCAGTCGGCCAGCTCGGTGTAGACGCCCTTGCGGGCAATCACCAGCGGAGCCAGCAGGCCGATATGCTGGCCGCGGTAGGTCTTGATCAGCTGTGCGGCAATGCTCTCCGGGCTTTGCGGCATCACGGCTGCGCCGTCTTTGGTGCAATGCTGGATGCCCAGCTTCACATACAGGAGGCGCAGGAAATGCCAGACCTCGGTGGTCGTACCCACGGTGGACTTGCGGCCGCCGCGCGAGAGGCGCTGCTCGATCGCCACGGTGGGGGGAATGCCGTAGACCGCATCCACTTCAGGCCGGCCGGCCGGCTGCACGATGCTGCGTGCGTAGGCGTTCAGCGATTCAAGATACCGCCGCTGCCCTTCGTTGAACAGGATGTCAAAGGCCAGCGTGGACTTGCCCGAGCCTGACACGCCCGTCACCACATTGAACTTGCCGCGCGGAATGTCGACCGACAGGCTCTTGAGGTTGTTCTCTTTGGCGTTGACGATCTGGATCAGGTTGGAAAACGCCGGCCGTGTGGCCCAGACCTTGGGACGCGACTCTTCAACGCCGTGCACCTTGCCCATGGCCTGCTCGTATTCGCGCAGGGCGAGCGCCGTGTGTGAAGTCGGGTGCTGACGCACCTCCTCAGGCGTTCCCTGGGCCACCAGCAGGCCACCGCCCTCCCCGCCTTCGGGGCCGAGGTCAATCAGCCAGTCGGCCGAGCGGATCACGTCGAGGTTGTGCTCGATGACGATCAGCGAATGGCCGGCTTCGAGCAGCTTGCGCAGTGCGCGCATCAGCTTGGCGATGTCGTCAAAGTGCAGGCCGGTGGTCGGCTCGTCGAACAAAAACAGCGTGCCACGGCCCGGTTGCCTGAGCGCCAGCGCCTGCTTGCTGGCGCTGGTGGTTTTGCTGGCGTTGGCGAGGAAACCCGCGAGCTTGAGGCGCTGCGCCTCACCGCCCGACAGCGTGGGCACGGGCTGGCCCAGCTTCACGTATTCCAGGCCCACGTCGACGATGGGCTGCAGCGCGCGCACCACTTCGCGATCTTGCGCAAAGAGGGCAATCGCCTCGCTCACCGTGAGGTCCAGCACGTCAGAGACATTGAGCAGGCGCGGCTTGACGTCGCCAATCGCCTTGCGCTCAATCGTCACTTCAAGGATCTCGGCGCGGTAGCGCTTGCCGTCGCAGTCGGGGCAGCGCAGGTAGACGTCACTCAAAAATTGCATCTCGACATGCTCGAAACCCGAACCGCCGCAGGTCGGGCAGCGCCCGTCACCGTTGTTGAAGCTGAACTTGGTGGCGGTGTAGCTGCGCTGTTTGGCCAAGGGCGCCAGGGCGAAGAGGTCGCGCACCGCATCCCACGCCCCCACATAGCTGGCCGGGTTGGAGCGCGCCGTCTTGCCGATGGGCGACTGGTCAACAAACACCACGTCGGTCAGGTGGTCGGCGCCCATGAGGCGGTCATGCAGGCCCGGCGTCTCGGTCGCCTTGCCGAACTGGCGCAGCAGCGCGGGCGCGAGGATGTCCTGCATCAGCGTGGACTTGCCCGAGCCGCTGACGCCGGTGACGCACACCAGGCGCTGCAGCGGAAAATCGACGGTCAGGTTCTTCAGGTTGTGGTCACGCGCGCCTTCGAGGATGAGGCGCGGGGTGTTGTCGGTCACCGCGCGCTTGAAGCCCATGCCCACCTGCTTGCGCGAGCCGAGGTAGGCGCCGGTCAGCGTGTCGGCATGTTTGATGTCGTCGGGCGTACCATCAAACACGATCTGGCCGCCCTTCTCGCCCGGGCCCGGGCCCATGTCGATCAGGCGGTCGGCCGCCAGCATGACAGCCGGGTCGTGCTCGACCACCACCAGCGTGTTGCCGGCGTCACGCAGGCGATGCATGGCCTGGGTGATGCGGTTCATGTCGCGCGGGTGCAGGCCTATGGAGGGCTCATCGAGCACAAACAGCGTGTTCACCAGCGAGGTGCCCAGCGCAGTCGTGAGGTTGATGCGCTGCACCTCTCCGCCTGAGAGCGTGCGGCTTTGCCGGTCGAGCGTGAGGTAGCCGATGCCGACGTCGCAGAGGTATTTGACGCGGGTCTGGATTTCTTCGAACAGCGACTTCAGCGCCTGCAGCTCGGCGTCGTCGCCCATCACATCGAGTGACAGGCCGCTGAAGAACTGTCGCAGCCTGTCGATCGGCAGGCGCATCAGGTCGTGCAGCGCCAGGCCCGGCAGGGCTTCGAGCTGTTCACGGCTCCAGTGCACGCCCACCGGCATGAAGCGCTGGCTGGGCGGCAGCACCGCATCGGCGGCTTCTTTGGAACCGAGGCGCCAGAGCAAAGACTCGAGCTTCAGACGCGCGCCGCCGCAGGTTTCGCACTGCGTATAGCTGCGGTATTTGGACAGCAGCACGCGGATATGCATCTTGTAGGCCTTGCTTTCAAGGTATTCGAAGAAGCGCTTGATGCCGTACCACTGCTTGTTCCAGTTGCCGTCCTTATAGCCCGGTGTGCCGTTGATGACCCAGCCCTGCTGCTCGGGCGTGAGCTTGTACCAGGGCGTGTCGCGCGGAACGCCCGCCGCTTCGGCGTGGCGCAGCAGGTCGTCCTGCGCTTCTTTCCAGGCCGGGGTCTGGATGGTCTTGATCGCGCCGGCGCGCAGGGTGAGTTTGTCGTTGGGAATCACTAGGCCGTAGTCAACGCCGATGACACGGCCAAAGCCGCGGCAGGTTTCGCACGCGCCCATGGCCGAGTTGAAGGAGAACAGCGAAGGCGTGGGGTTGGTGTAGCGCAAGTCGCTGTCGGGGCAATGCAGGCCGGTGGAGAAACGCCACATGACATCGGGCTGACCGTCCTCAGCGTGCTGCACATAGATATTGAGCCTGCCGCCGCGTTTAAGCGCGGTCTCGATGGCTTCCATGACCCGGGCTTTTTCCACTGCGTGCGTGCGAAAGCGGTCTGCCACCACATCCAGCAACTTGTGCGGACCGGCGGGCGTGGCGACGTCGCGCTGGGCATGAACGCGTGTAAAGCCGCTGACAGAGAGCCACTGCTCGACCTGTTCGGCACTGGTGTTGCCGGGCAGTTCGACCGGGAAGGTCAGCACGACGCGTGGGTCGCCCTCTTTGGTGCGTGCCATCAGTTCGGCGTAAATCGATTCGGGTGTGTCGTGGCGCACGTTCTGCGCAGTCTGCTTGTCGAAGAGCTGCGCGGCGCGCGCGTAGAGCAGCTTCAGGTGGTCGTTGAGCTCCGTCATGGTGCCCACGGTGGAGCGCGAGCTGCGCACCGGGTTGGTCTGGTCGATGGCGATGGCGGGCGGCACGCCTTCCACCTTGTCGACGGCCGGCTTGTCCATGCGATCCAGGAACTGCCGCGCATAGGCAGAGAAGGTTTCCACATAACGGCGCTGGCCTTCGGCAAACAAGGTATCGAACACCAGGGAAGATTTGCCCGAGCCGCTGGGGCCGGTGACGACCGTCATTTCACCGGTGCGAATATCCAGATCGAGGTTTTTGAGGTTGTGCTGGCGCGCGCCGCGAATGCGGATGATTCCCTGGGACATGAGTGCAGTCTTTCCTGAAGAGGTCAAACATTCTAGACAGGGCAACCGGCTGTGCAGGGCGTAGGGATTAATGTCCTTTTTGCACACTTTTTGCTACGCCAATTAGGGCGGCTTCTGGTTTTCCTGATCGCATTTTTTGCGCTTTCATGCTTCACTTATGGATACATCATTTCACCCCGGATGGAAACACTGTGAACAACATGACAAAACTCAGCAGATGGTGCGCCGCCATCGCGATGGTGGCCGTGGCCCAGGCCAGCCATGCGCAACTCCTTGTCGGGCAAACCGCGGGGTTCACCGGTGCCGTGGGCGCCGGCGTCAAGGAAACCACGGAAGGCGCCAAGCTCTACATCGACGCCGTCAATGCCAAGGGCGGTGTGGGCGGGCAAAAGATTGAGCTGGTGTCACTCGACGACAAGTTCGATCCCAAGCTGGCAGTCGAAAACGCACGCAAGCTGATTGAAGAACAAAACGTGCTGGCCATGTTCCTGACCCGCGGCACACCCCATACCGAAGCCATCATCCCGCTGCTCGACAAGAACGGCGTGCCGCTGGTTGGCCCCTCCACCGGCGCCATGGTGCTGCACCAGCCCGTCAAAAAACATGTGTTCAACGTACGCGCCACCTACCAGCGTGAAGCCGAGAAGGCGGTCACCCACCTGCATTCCATGGGCATCACGCGTATCGGCATCGTGTATGCCGACGACAGCTTCGGCGCTGACGGCGTGACGGGTGCGCAAAAAGGGCTGACGACTGCCAAGCTGCAGCCCGCTGTACTGGAAAAATTCGACCGCTCCAAACCCGACTTCGGACCCATCGCACCCAAGGTTTACCAGTCCAATGCGCAGGCCGTCATCATGGTGGCCTCAGGGCAGGCTGTGGTCGACGGCATCAAGGCCTTCCGCGCGGGTGGCTCTACGGCGCAAATCGTGACGCTTTCGAACAATGCCTCGGGCGGCTTTGTGAAAAGCCTGGGCGACAACGCCCGCGGCGTGATCGTCACGCAGGTGTTTCCGTATGAGCGCTCCATCGCCTTTCCCATGGTGAAGGAGGCACAGGAGCTGGCCAAGGCCAAGGGGCAAGCCGACGTGAGCCCCGCGATGCTGGAAGGTTTTGCCGCCGCAAAGGTGTTGGTGGAGGGCTTGCGCCGGGCAGGCGCCAAACCCACGCGCGAGAAACTCCAGGCCGCGCTGGAAGGCATGCGCAAGCTGGATATCGGCGGGCTTGAGGTGAGCTACAGCCCCGAAGACCATACCGGGCTGGACTTTGCCGATCTGTCCATCATCGGCACCGATGGAAAATTCAAGAGATAAATAGCACCCCCCCTGCCGACGCTCACTTCGTGTAGCGTCACCTCCCCCCAGGGGGACAGGCGCCTTGCGCCCGGCATAGCCGGATCGCGGCCCCTGCTTGGAAAGAGAATCCCCCCTGCCGACGCTCACTTCGTGTAGCGTCACCTCCCCCCAAGGGGGACAGGCGCCTTGCGCCCGGCATAGCCGGATCGCGGCCCCTGCTTGGAAAGAGAATCCCCCCTGCCGACGCTCACTTCGTGTAGCGTCACCTCCCCCAGGGGGACAGGCGCCTTGCGCCCGGCATAGCCGGATCGCGGCCCCTGCTTGCGAATTCGCAGACCCGCGGCCAAGCCATGCAGGTTTGAAGATACCCCCTGCCGACGCTCACTTCGTGTAGCGTCACCTCCCCCCAAGGGGGACAGGCGCCTTGCGCCCGGCATAGCCGGATCGCGGCCCCTGCTTGCGAATTCGCACACCTGCGGCGCCAAGCCGTACGGGTTTGCTCAGCCGTACAGAGCCTGCTCAAGTTCCTTGAACTTCTCGGGGCCTACAGCTTCCTTGATTTTGGGTGCCAGCTCCTTGAGCTTGTCGATATCGCCTGCGGCTTCCACCGCCAGGTTCAACCTGAAACCCCGAAGGCCCAAGGCGGCCGTCAACCGTGTGGCGATGGGATAGGCCCTTGAATAATGCTCTTGTGCATTCAGGGTGGGACTGCCGTCGGCGTTGTGCGCCGACACCTCAGGGGCTGGCTCGGCAGGCGGCTGCACTGCCAGCGGCGCCAGCAGGCCCAGCGAAATCAGGTGGTTGATGTCTTCTGCGGTTACGCCGAATCCTGAGGTGGCCTTGACCACATCGGCCATGCTGCGTTTGCCGTCAAACATGATAAAGGCAGAGCGCTGCCGGGGGGTCAATGCGACGGTTCGGTTCTGTACGGCGGTCTGGCCGGCTTCCGTCTTGGTGTAAATCATCGGCTGGTCTCCAGTAAATGCGCGAGGGCGCCACCATGCGGTGCTTGATATTCAGAGACGCTGTAATGGCTTGTTTTGTCTCTGTTAATTCAATTTACCTCATTTTTACCTGCGCCGCACCTATTTCGGGCATGTCGCGGCACTGTCCTGCCTGCGAATGCGCCACGCGCTGCCAGCCTGATCCCTTCACTCAACCGCCCGCATCAACCCCAAAAGCAGCCGCAACAACAGGTACATCCAGCCGCGAAGCACCATGTTTTTCACCACTCAGATCAATATCGCCGCCCTTGTTCAACAGAAATAATGCCAGCCCGGCAATCACGATAAAACCCACAACAATTTTCCACATCTTTCTTTCTCCCAAAAAAAAGCCCCCGGCAAATGGATGACGAGGGCCCGTAAAAAACACAAGGCTTTTCAGCCTGAAAAGGCCGGTGCGGGCTCCTGGCCCGCACCGGCGCAAATACCCATCAGTCGTTGGCGTAAATATCCACGTCCTTGGTTTCCTTGATGAACAAGGTGCCAACCACCAGCGTCATGGCGGCGACGATGATCGGGTACCAGAGGCCGTTGTACATATTGCCGGTCTGCGCCACGATGGCAAAAGCCGTGGTGGGCAGCAGGCCACCGAACCAGCCGTTACCGATGTGGTACGGCAGGCTCATGGAGGTGTAGCGGATGCGCGTCGGGAACAGCTCCACCAGCATGGCGGCGATCGGGCCGTACACCATGGTGACCAGCAGCACCAGATAGAACAGGATGACCGTGACCATGACCTTGTCGACCTTGGCTGGATCAGCCTTGCTCGGGTAGCCGGCAGCCTTCAGGTCGTCCGCGACCGCTTTCTTGAACTCGGCGTCCTTCTTCTTGGCGTCGTCGGCGCTCAGGCCCTTGGCGTTGTAGCTGGGGATGGCGGTTTCGCCGATCTTGATGGTGGCCACGGTGCCGGCGGGTGCTGCGACGTTGTCATAGCTCACCGAAGCGCCTGCCAGCACCTGCTTGGCGATGTCGCAAGAGCTGGTGAACTTGACGGTGCCGGTCGGGTTGAACTGGAACGAGCACTCTTTCGGATCGGCGGTCACAACCACCTTGTTCTTGGCTTGTGCCGCGGCCAGGTCAGGGTTGGCGGCTTTGGTCAGCGCAGTGAACACGGGGAAGTAGGTGACCACAGCCAGCAGGCAGCCGGCCATGATGATGGGCTTGCGGCCGATCTTGTCGGACAGCGTTCCGAAAATCACGAAGAAAGGCGTACCCAGGATCAGCGAATAAGCCACCAGGATGTTGGCCGTGGGGCCGTCGACCTTGAGCGCCTGCGTCAGGAAGAACAGCGCGTAGAACTGGCCGGAGTACCACACCACAGCCTGGCCGGCGGTCAGGCCGATCAGCGCCAGGATCACGATCTTCAGGTTTTTCCACTGGCCGAAAGACTCGGACAACGGTGCCTTGGAGGTCTTGCCCTCAGCCTTCATTTTCTGGAAGGCAGGGGATTCGTTCATCGACAACCGGATGTAGACCGACACGGCCAGCAGCAGGATGGAGACGATGAACGGAATGCGCCAGCCCCAGTCGGCGAATGCGACTTCGCCCATGGCGGTACGCACACCCAGGATGACCAGCAGACTCAGGAACAGGCCCAGCGTGGCTGTGGTCTGGATCCAGGAGGTATAGGCACCGCGCTTGCCCTGTGGCGAGTGCTCGGCCACATAGACAGCTGCACCGCCGTATTCACCGCCGAGCGCCAGGCCTTGCAGCATGCGCAGTGCGATCAGGATCACCGGGGCGGCGACACCGATGGAGGCGTAGTTGGGCAAGAGGCCGACGATGAAGGTCGACAAGCCCATGATCACGATGGTGACCAGGAAGGTGTACTTGCGGCCGATCATGTCGCCCAGGCGGCCGAACACCAGCGCGCCGAAGGGGCGCACGATGAAGCCGGCTGCAAAAGCGAGCAGCGCAAAGATGAAGGCAGAGCCTGCATCCAGTCCGCTGAAGAACTGCTTGGCAATGATGGCTGCCAATGAACCGTAGAGATAGAAGTCGTACCACTCAAATACGGTGCCGAGCGAGGAGGCGAAAATCACCTTCTTCTGCTCGGCTGTCATCGGCCTGTTGTCGACGGCTGTTGCCATGATGTTGTCTCCAAAATAATGAGACTTCCGGTATGGAAGCTACCTTCATTATTTTGGTTGTGCCTGACCTAGCTCTGACGTGAAACTAACAGGAGCTTTCACGAAACTTATGCCTGGCTGACAAGTCAAGGGGAAACCCTTGAAGAACTTTTCAGCATGCGAAGCACCTCAGGGAAAACGCTTAAAACCTTCTTAGGCCCCGCGTTTGATGCCCGTCGCAACCTTACACACGGCATTCCAGCCATCACCATCAAACCAGGGGCTGCCGAGCAGGTACTCGCGCAGCATCGGCAGCGCATCCAGGCCCCAGAAAATTTTGCCGTCCACCTCAAACGCCGGCACGCCAAAAACGCCCTTGGCAATCGCCGCTTCCGTATTGCTTTTAAGCTGCGCCTTCACGCCCTCGTCCTGCACATCGCGTACCGGCGCAAGCTGCTTGAGCAGGGCTTCGTAACGGGCCGCATCGCCGGCTTCACCGCCTTCGCCCCAGACATGGCGAAAGATGGTTTCGCACGCATAGCGGTTGGGCGTGCCACCCTGCCCCTCGGGGCCGCAGGCCACAGCCAGGCGCAGCAAGGGCAATGGGTTGAAGGGGTGGCTGACCGGCATCTTCATCGCGATACCCAGGCTGTGCGCCAGCCACAGCACCTGCCGGTAGGTCCAGTCGCGTTTGGGGGCGATCTCCGCAGGACCCAGCTGGCCATAGTGCTTGAGCATGCCCGCGAACAGCACCGGCGTGTACGCCACGCTGTAGCTCACACCCTTCAGCGCTTCTGGAAGGCGCTCAAAAGCCAAAAAGGCATAGGGCGAAATGACGTCGAAGTAGCATGTGATGTGCTTGATCGCGGGTGCATCACCGGCTGCCGGCTTCATCGTTGTGTTCTCGCCGGTCATGGCTGCATCGCAGCCATGCGCTGCCCTATGGATGTCCAGATATGGCGCTTTGCGGTGTCGTCGGCCCCACTCCACTGCGCAATTTCATCGCGCGTGCGAAAGCAGCCTTCGCACAGGCCCGAAGCCGCGTTCATGCGGCACACGGAAATGCAGGGCGACGGCGCGTCGGGCTCATCATCAAGTGTGGCCGCGCGCAGAGAGACCAGTTCGATCGCATGCTTCCTCGCCAGTTTGTCTTCGTCCACATTCACCGCAAAGTCCGACACCGGCGCGCCCGTCAGCAGCTCAAGCTCCTGCGGCGACAGCTGGAACACCGCATGCGGATGGCCCGCAGCCGCCCACACGGTTTCAAAGCGGAACAGCGAGCGGTCAATCAGCGTCACGGAGGGCGTGGCATGCGCCAGCGGCGACACACCGCCTATGGAGAACCCCGTGCGCGCCTTCACAAACTCCGCATCGGCCCGTGCCAGGCGCTTGCCATCGATACACACCATGGCCTCGACCTTTTTTTCATCGACCCGCTGGTCGCCGGACGTCACCACCAGCACGGCGGCATCGTCGGACTTGCGGCGAAAAATAATGCTCTTGGCAATCTGGCCCACCTGCACACCCAATGCATCGGCTGCCTGCTGCGCGGTGCGCGCGGCATCGTCGAGCATGACGGGTGCATGCAGGTGGCCGCTGTCCAGCAGCACTGCGGCAACCCGCTGCACGCCTTCCGGTAACGATTTCAATTCAGCGCCACACATGTCAATTCATTCGTTTGTTAAGAAGCGCGGTTGCCGCGCGGGAGTTCGGCTTGCGCCCCAGAAAATCGCTGATGAATTTTCCCGCATCAATGAGCTTGTCCAGGTCAATGCCCGTCTCAATGCCCATGCCATGCAGCATGTACACGACATCTTCGGTCGCCACATTGCCCGTCGCGCCCTTGGCAAACGGGCAGCCGCCCAGGCCGGCCGATGAGGTGTCGTATTGCCATACGCCCATCTGCAATGCCATCAGCGTATTGCCCAGCGCCTGGCCGTAGGTATCGTGAAAATGCCCGGAGACATCGTTGATGTCGAAATGCTTGAGCGTCGCCTCCATGGCGCGCTGCACCTTGAGCGGCGTGCCCACACCAATCGTGTCGGCCACACCCACATGCTGCACGCCTATGCCCTTCATCAGGCCGGCGAGCATGTCCACACGCTCAGGCGCAATGTCGCCCTCATAGGGGCAGCCCACGGTGCAAGACATCGCGCCCCGCACATAAATGCCTTTTTCACGCGCGGCCTCGACCACGGGGCGAAAGCGCTCAATGCTTTCGGCAATCGAACAGTTGATGTTCTTCTGGCTGAAAGCCTCGCTGGCCGCGCCGAACACCACGATCTCGTCGGGCCACAGCTCGCGCGGTGGCGCAATTGCGGCTTCAAAGCCTTTCATGTTGGGCGTCAGCACCGAATAGCGCACACCCGGCTTGCGCTTGATACCGGCCATCACCTCGGCGTTATCGGCCATTTGCGGCACCCACTTGGGCGACACATAACTCGTGACTTCGATCTCGGTCAGGCCCGCGTCCTGCAGGCGGTGCACCAGCTCGATCTTTACGGCGGCAGGCACCTGGGCTTTTTCGTTCTGCAAGCCGTCGCGCGGGCCGACATCGACAATTTTGACTTTGGAGGGCAAGGACATGGTTTTTCCGTATTCGATTTCAAGTATCAGGCGGCCGCAGGTGCCACGCCGCGCGGGCGCAACCACAAAAGCAGCCAACCGGCCAGCACACCCAGCGCACTGAACAACAAAAGAACCCCACCGATAAAGCCCTGCACCAGCACCGACCCCACAATCTGGGCCTGCACCGGATCTGCCACCGGATAACGCACCTTCACGGCCTCACCCACTTTATGGACGGCGCCGCCCTGGCGCACCAGCGGATCAGCCACACGCAGGGTACGGCCATCGTGCGCGGAAAATTCGACAATGCTTTTCTGGCCCGTGCTGAGCTTCAGGCGGGAAGCTTCATGTCCCACCACCCGCCCGGCTACCGTGCGGGTGTCGCTGCCAAGGCCCAGGCTTGAGGCCAGCAGCCAGGCCGCTGCCAGGGCTGTCAGCCCGCTAGGCACCAGCAACAACCAGCCCAAAACACTGAGCAGGCGGTGAGATGTGGACGATGGCATCAATGAAACTCCGGGGCCTGCGCTTCAACGGTCACTTCAATAGCCACGCAGTGGATCAACAATACCAGCAACCCGCTCCCCGCGTTCGACGGCACGCACCTTGCCCGCAATCTGGGTGATGCTTTCCTCGCGCAACGTGCGGGCCGAGGTGTGCGGGGTTACCGTGACCTTCGGGTGTTTCCAGAAAGGGTGATCTGCCGGCAGCGGTTCAACATGGAATACATCCAGCGTGGCGCCCGCCAGGTGGCCGTTGTCGATCAGCGTGATCAGGTCGCCATCGACCAGGTGGCTGCCGCGCGCCACGTTGATGACATAGCCGCCCGGCCGCAACCGCGACAGCGTGTCCAGGTTCATGATGCCCCGCGTTTCAGACGTCAGCGGCAGCAGGCACACCAGGATGCGGCTGGCCGCCAAAAAGTCCTGAAAACCCTGCCCACCCGCATCGCCCGAAAAACACTGCACGCCCTCAATCGTCTTGGGCGACCGGCTCCAGCCATTGACCGGGAAGTCAAACTGCGCCAGCGCACGTCCGACGCGCTCGCCCAGCACGCCCAGGCCCATCACGCCAATGGGGTAGTCAGTGCGCAGCCGCGGCTTGCGGTACGACCATTTGCCTTCGGCAATATCGGCCTCGTAACCATCGAGCTCGCGAAAGTGGCGAATCACCGCATGGCACACAAACTCGGCCATCTGCACGGACATGCCGGCATCGTCCAGCCGCACCACCGGTACGCCGTCTGGCAGCCGCAGCTTCATCAGCGCATCGACACCGGCGCCAATGTTGAAGATGCCCTTGAGCTGCGGCTGCTCGTCAAAAAACTGCTGGGGCGGCGCCCAGACCACCGCGTAGTCGGCCGGCGCCGCGCCGGCGGACCACAACTCCACCTGCGCATCGGGAAACTCGGCCTTCAGGCCGTCTACCCAAGGCTGGGGTTTGATATCGGAACAGCAAAAACTGATGCGCATGAAGAAAATCCCGTTTGAATCAAAGCAAAGTAAAAATCAAACGGCTATTTTCAACAATTCCGAACCCTCGCTCACCTGGTCGCCCGGCGCATACAGCAACTCTTGCACCACGCCGTCGGCCGGCGCGGCAATGGTGTGCTCCATCTTCATGGCTTCCATCACGGCCAGCGGCTGGCCCTTGCTCACCTTGTCACCCGCCTTGACGGCAAACGACACCACCTTGCCGGGCATAGGTGCTGTGAGGCGGCCGCCTTCGGCCTGCGCTTCGCCCGCATGGGCCAGCAGGTCGATGGAAAGGATTTGCGTGGCGCCTTTGGCGGTGAACACATAGTCCAGTTCACCCTGGGCATACACGGTAGCCGTCATGCGCTGGCCGGCAAACTGCACGTCAATGCCCTGGGCGGTTTCAGCAAACACCAGCTGGCCCGATACCTCACCCATCGTCAGGCGTAGCGCGCCGTCGTGCAGGTAGGCTAGCGTTGCCTTGGCAGGTTCGCCGTGAAATTCAAACTCAAAGCGGCGCTCCATCACACCATGCGAGCGCCAGCCGTCGCGGCGGCTGAAAGGGTCTGCGCCTTCCATGGCCCGCTCATCCAGCAGGGCTTTGGCCACCGCCGCCGCACCCGCCATGGCCAGGCCCACCGGCTCCTGCCTGAAGAGCACGGCTTCTTCGCGCTGGATCAGCGCGGTGTCGAGGTTGGCTTTGGCAAACGACGGGCTGCGCACCACATAGCGCAAGAACTGCACATTGGTGCTCAGACCCACGATGCGGGTCTGCGCCAGCGCGTCGTCCAGCCGGGCCAGGGCTTCCTCGCGTGTCGCGCCGTGCACGATCAGCTTGGCCACCATGGAGTCGTAGTACGGAGAAATCGAATCGCCCTCACGCACGCCGTCGTCCACCCGGACCTGTCCTCTTTCAAACGCCGTGTGCGCCGGCTTCTTGTAGACGTGCAGCGTGCCGGTGGCGGGCAAGAAGTTGTTGTCAGGCGTTTCGGCACAGATACGCGCTTCGATGGCATGGCCGTGGATTCGCAGTTGATCTTGCGCCAGCGGCAGCTTTTCGCCTGAGGCCACGCGCAGCTGCCACTCCACCAGGTCCAGCCCCGTGATCGCTTCCGTCACAGGGTGTTCCACCTGCAGACGCGTATTCATTTCCATGAAGAAGAAGTTCATGCTGCCATCTGCGCGCTGCTCGACGATGAACTCCACCGTGCCCGCGCCCACATAATTCACGGCACGCGCAGCGGCCACGGCCGCCTCACCCATCTGCTTGCGCATGGCTTCCGTCATGCCGGGCGCCGGCGCCTCTTCCAGCACCTTCTGGTGGCGGCGCTGCACCGAGCAGTCACGCTCAAACAGGTAAACGTAATTGCCGTGCGTGTCGCCAAACACCTGGATCTCGATGTGGCGCGGGCGCTGGGCATACTTTTCCACCAGCACCGCATCGTCGCCAAAGCTGTTGATGGCTTCGCGCTTGCACGATGCCAGCGCCGCGTCGAAGTCTTCCGTCTTGTCGACCGCGCGCATGCCCTTGCCGCCGCCGCCCGCGCTGGCCTTGATCAGCACCGGGTAGCCAATACGGTCGGCCTCGCGTTTGAGCAGCGCCGGGTCCTGGTCGCTGCCGTGGTAACCGGGCACCAGCGGCACGCCGGCTTTTTCCATCAGCTGTTTGGACTCCGCCTTCAGGCCCATGGCCTTGATGGCCGAGGCCGGTGGGCCAATAAAGACCAGCCCTGCGTCGGCACAGGCCTGGGCGAATTCTTCGTTTTCGCTCAGGAAGCCGTAACCCGGGTGAATCGCCTCGGCGCCCGTGGCCCTGGCGGCTTCAATGATGCGCTCCCAACGCAGGTAACTGTCTTTGGGCGCGCTGCCGCCGATGTGCACAGCCTCGTCGCAAAAGCCGACATGCTTCGCACCCGCATCGGCATCGGAATACACCGCAACGGACTGGATTGCCATGCGCCTGGCAGTAGCAGCCACTCGGCAGGCTATTTCACCGCGATTTGCGATAAGGATCTTTTTAAACATGGTTAGCTTTCGCGGTGAAATACCCTGCGCACGCTTCGCGTGCCATGCAATTTAGCTTCGCTGCTGCGCGGCTTTGCCGCTGGTCTCCACGATTGGCAATAAGAATTTTTTTAAACATGGTCGTTCTTTGAGAAAGGAGACTTCAAGGTGAAAGCGGAAGCGGTGCCGGGGTCCGGCCTGCCGCTGAAAATACGGGCCACGCGGATAAACAGCTGACGCAGGAACCGCCAGCAAACGCGGATCAGCCAGACGCTGAGCGCCAGCACCAAAGCCAGCACCACCACAAACACCAGCGGGTGCGCAATCGCCAGCCACAGGCCGGCCGGCACCAGCGAGTCTTCCACCAGCGAGGCGCCGATGTTGCTGAAGGGCTCGGGCGATGTGTTGATGGCTGCGCGCGTCGTGGCCTTGGCCGCAAAGCTGGTAGCGGCCAGCGTGCCGCCCAGCAGCGCCGCTACCAACGCGCCCAGGCCGTTGTCTGCGCCAAACACCGCCGCCGCAAGCGCCGCACCCGCAGGGATACGAATCACGCCGTGCACCACATCCCACAGCGAATCCAGCCCCGGAATCTTGTCGGCAAAAAATTCAATGAACACCATGAAGCCGCTGACACCCAGCACCACCGGGTTGGCCAGCAGGTGCAGGCCCTGCGGAAGCTCTACCCAGCCCATAAAGCCCGCCAGCCCGGTCAGCAGCACGACAAGGTACAGGCGCACGCCACTGGCCCAGCCCAGTGCGCCGGCGAGGGCAATCAGTTGCGCGGTGTCCAGGGCTTGCATCAAGTGATCCAGTTCGGTTTGCGCTTTTGCAGGAAGGATTGCACGCCTTCACGCCCTTCCGGGCTCACGCGCACGTCAGCAATGCTTTCCACCGTCATCTGCACCAAGTCCGGCGTGATGGGCTGGCCGCCCACGTCCTGCACCAGCTGTTTGCACAGCTTCACGGCTTCAGGCCCTGAATTGACAATTGCCTTCACAAGCTCGGCCACCTTGGCGTCCAGTACGTCGGCCGCCACCACTTCATGAACAAAACCAATGCGCAAGGCCTCCGCCGCATCAAAACGCTCGGCCGTGAGGAAGTAACGGTGCGCGGCCCGCGCGCCCATGGCGCGAATCACATACGGGCTGATGGTGGCGGGTATCAGGCCCAGTTTCACCTCACTGAGGCAATACCCTGCCGTGTCCACCGACACAGCCATGTCGCAAGCCGCCACCAGGCCCATGCCACCGGCATACACGTCGCCCTGTACGCGGGCAATGACGGGCTTGGGGCATTCATAAACAGCCTGCAGCATGGTCGCCAGGCGGCCCGCGTCTTCCAGGTTTTGCGCATGGGTGTAGTCGGCCATGCTGCGCATCCAGTTCAGGTCTGCGCCTGCGCAAAAGGCCGGGCCGTTGGCCGCCAGCACAACGCAGCGCACCTCATCGTGCATGCCAAGCTCAACAAAGGCTTGCGTCATCTCGGCGATGACCTCCTGGTTGAAGGCATTGCGCACGTCGGGGCGGTTCAGTGTGACGGTCGCCACCAGCGACTCGACCTGGATGTTCAGATGGTTCATCTCATTTGTCCTTTCCGGCTGGCTTGCTAAAGCCCACGGTGTCAAGAAACTCGGCAACCCGCGGCTGCCACACCTCGGGAAAGCGGGAAAACAGGCTGTGCCCGTCTTCGCCATGCGGAGGGTATTGCGTCATCTCGGCCTTGCCACCCGCAGCCACATAGGCGTCGAACCACTCCCTTGGCAGCTTCGGGCCAGAGTACATGTCGTTTTCGGTATAGACCCAGAGCATGGGGATGCGCGCCGTTGCCCCGTAATCGCGAAACAGGCGTTCCAGCATTTGCGGCTGGCAGGGTTGTTGCGGGTGGGTTTTGGGGTTGCCTCCCCCGCCTCCGGCGAAATTAATGCTGGCCTGCACACCCGGCGGGTTGAGCGCAGCGACGGTAGCCGCCGTAGTTCCGCCGTACGATTGCCCCATCACAACAGCCCGGTTCTTCGCAGCGTCCGGACGTTGCCGCACGGCCTCAAGCACCGCCAGAGTCTGCGCAGCCGCAGCCGCATAGCCCGGTGGATAGTTCTTGCGATTACAGGCACCGCTGTATTCCACGTCCTCGCCACCGCTCACGCCGTAGCCGATACGTGTCGGTACGGCGACGATAAAGCCGCGCTGGACAAAAAACTTCGACGCGTTGCTGAACCGTGCCCGCCCGACTTTCACCCGGTCTTCCGGCTCGACAGCACGCCCGTGGTTGAGCACCAGCACCGGGGCCGGCCAGGGATTCACGCCGTCAGAGAAGACGGTCACCTTGATGGTGTGCTCGATCGTCTTGCCGTACGCGTCGACCACCTTCACCGGCAAGTCGAACTGGTCTTCACGCAAGCGAGCCTGCGCGGTGCCGGTGGTGACAAGCATTGCGGCACATAACAGGAAGGGCCAAAGTCGATACTGTTTCACGTCAATACCTTTTTGGCCATTTCTTTCCCACACGATTTCCGTATGCTCAGAATGACGTAGGTGTTGTTCATGGTCTTTATTCGCTCCGCAGGCTTACATGCGGAACACGCCAAACTTCGTATCCGGGATGGGCTGATTGAGCGTGGCCGACAGCCCCAGCGCCAGTACACGCCGCGTATCCGCCGGGTCAATCACGCCGTCGTCCCAGCCACGCGCGGTGGAGTAATACGGGTGCGACTGCTGGCCAAACTGGTCCAGCACCGGTTGCTTGAAGGCGGCCTCTTCTTCGGCGCTCCAGGTGCCGCCCTTGGCTTCAATCGCGTCGCGCTTCACGGTGGCCAGCACGCCGGCGGCCTGCTCGCCGCCCATGACGCAGATGCGCGCGTTCGGCCACATCCACAAAAAGCGTGGTGAATACGCCCGGCCGCACATGCCGTAGTTGCCGGCGCCGTAGCTGCCGCCGATGATCACGGTGAACTTGGGCACCTGGGCCGTGGCCACGGCCGTCACCATCTTGGCGCCGTGGCGGGCAATGCCCTCGGCTTCGTATTTGCGGCCGATCATGAAGCCGGTGATGTTCTGCAGAAACACCAGCGGCACCTTGCGCTGGCAGCACAGCTCAATAAAGTGCGCGCCCTTCTGGGCTGATTCACTGAACAGAATGCCGTTGTTGGCGATGATGCCCACGGGCATGCCCTCAATGTGCGCAAAGCCGCAAACCAGCGTGGGGCCAAAGCGCGCCTTGAACTCATGAAATTCGCTGCCATCGACGATGCGGGCAATCACCTCGCGCACGTCATACGGCTTTTTAGGGTCCACCGGAATCACGCCATGCAGCTCTTGCGGGTTGTAGAGCGGCGGCACCGGCGTACGCAGGGCCTGGTCGAAGCGCTTGGTTTTGTTGAGGCTGGCCACCGCCTGGCGGGCGAGCGCCAGCGCATGCGCGTCGTTTTGCGCCAGGTGGTCGGCCACACCCGAAAGCCGCGTGTGCACATCGCCGCCGCCCAGGTCTTCCGCGCTGACGATTTCGCCAATAGCCGCCTTCACCAGCGGCGGGCCGCCCAAAAAGATGGTGCCCTGGTTCTTCACGATGATGGTCTCGTCGCTCATGGCCGGCACATACGCGCCGCCGGCCGTGCAGCTGCCCATCACCACGGCAATCTGCGCAATGCCCTGCGCGCTCATGTTGGCCTGGTTATAAAAGATGCGGCCAAAGTGGTCGCGGTCAGGGAACACGTCGTCCTGGTTCGGCAGGTTGGCACCGCCCGAGTCGACCAGGTAGATACAGGTGAGGTTGTTTTGCATCGCCACTTCCTGCGCGCGCAAATGCTTTTTCACCGTCATCGGATAGTAAGTGCCACCCTTCACCGTGGCGTCGTTGCACACGATCATGCAGTCCACCCCGTTGACACGGCCGATGCCGGTGATGACGCCGGCGCAGGGCGCGCTGTCGGTGCCGTCACGGTCGGGGTACATGTCTTTGGCGGCCAGGGTACCGAGCTCAAGGAAAGGCGTTCCCGGGTCCAGCAGCATCTGCACGCGGTCACGCGGCAGCAGCTTGCCGCGCGACACATGCCGCGCCCGCGTGGCCTCACCGCCGCCCAGGGCGGCCTTGGCCACTTGCGCGTTCAGGTCATCTACCTGCGCCTGCATGGCGGCGGCATTGGCCTGAAAGTCGGCAGAGCGGGCGTTGAGTTTTGTCTCCAGAGCGGGCATGGCAATTCCTGAAATACGGGTGAAAGGCGCTGAAACGGGGCTGGCATGCGCCAGACCTACGGGCGCGTGGGCCCTACCTTAGCGCCAGATTAGCGCTAAAGAGCCAGCTTAGCGAAAACCCGCCCCACAGGCACAGCCAATGAGGTTGCAAATCCTGCCACCTGCGCGGAAAATTGCCGTCATGCCCATGAAAGCCATTGCAAAGCCCGCCAACTCACCCAAAGCCGCCACGCCCATGGCCTTCGCCAGAAGCATTTCGGCCGCCTATAAGCGCTATTGCCAAAGCCCATCAGAAGCCCTGAAACGGGCACAGATCACGCCAGCACAACTCAAACAAGCCAACACCCACATCACCGCCCGCCAGATGGAGCTTCTTTCAGGCGCCGCCATGCAAGAGCTGGGCGACGAAGGCCTGGGCGCCTTCAGTCGCAAACTGCCCTGGGGCAGCTACGGCATGCTGGCCCGCGCGTCCATCAGTTCACCCAACCTGGGCGTGGCCCTCAAACGCTGGTGCCGCCACCACGCACTGATTGCCGACGACATCACCTTGCGCCTAAGCACCTCCGGCGACACCGCCGCCATCAGCGTTGAAGAGAAGGTGCCTGGCCAGGTCGGTGAGTTTGCTTTGGTGCATGTGCTGCGCAACATCCACGGCCTGGCCTGCTGGTATGTGGATTCGCGCATTCCGCTGCAAGGCGCAAGGTTTCCATTTGTCGCGCCGCTGCATGTAGAGGCCTATGGGCTGATGTTTCCTGGGCCGTCACTGCAGTTCAATGCCGCGCAGGCCGAGATCCGGTTCGACGCGCGCTACCTGGCCTTGCCGCTGCGGCGTGACGAAAAGGCCTTGCAGCAGATGCTGCAGCGCGCTTTGCCGCTGACGGTGCTGCAGTACCGGCGCGACAGGTTGCTGGTGGAACAGGTGCGGCAGGCGCTGGCGGACCCTGCGGTGGCTTCGCACAATGCAGAGACCTTGGCTGCGGCGCTGAACATGTCAGCGCGCTCATTGCACCGGCAGCTTCAGGAAGAAGGCGCTTCGCTGCAGCAGCTGAAAGACGAGGTGCGGTTTGAGAAGGCGAAGGAGTTGTTGCTGCGGACCTCAAAGCCGATCAAGCAAGTGGCTGACGCTTCGGGGTTCCGGAATGAGAAGAGTTTTATTCGGGCGTTTCAAGTATGGGCGGGAACATCGCCAGCGGGATTTCGACTAAAGAACTAGCGCTATCGGCAACACGTCAACTGCGCGACATTCACCAAGGATTGAGGCCGACTTGAACCGCTAATCGAAGTCGTGTCCAAACACAAATCGCGATTGCATTGTTAGCGCCATAGCGCCATCATGAGGAAAAAGAGAGGGAACATGGCTAAAGAACATTGGGACGGAGATATTTTCGAGCGCTCCGCTTACGCGGATAAGTGGGCAAAATTCCTCATCCAAAAGGCAGCGATACATTCAAACGGGGTGACTGTTGCACTGGATGCGCCATGGGGCGCCGGTAAATCGTTCTTCGTTCAACGGTGGGCTGAAAGCCTAAAAGCAAACCACCCAGTTGTAATCTTTGACGCTTGGAAGAATGACCACGTTGACGACCCTATGGTGGCGTTCATTGCAGAGCTGACTCAGGCCATCAATAAACTCAAAAAGGAAGCGGGGCTTTCAACGACAGTCGCAAAAAAGATCGAAGCCCAATCGGCAGTGATGGTCAAGAGCATGGGTAAAGCACTAATGCCTGCCGCGAAAGTCATTGGAAAGTCAGTGGTGCGCAAAGTTATCGGACTGGAAACCGACGAACTACTCGCAGCGATTGAGACTGGGAAAACATCGGAAGCCATCGAGATATCGGGTGCAGCGTCCGCAGAAATTGTTGGAAAGGGAATCGAGCAGTTCATGCAAAAAACGCTTGAAGGCTACCAGCAACGTCGACAAGGCGTAGAGGCATTTCAGCAAGCGCTCGGTCAGTTGGTACAACTCGTTGAAGAGAATGCAGACTTACACAAACCGCTCTTCGTCTTTATCGATGAGGTAGACCGCTGTCGACCAGACTTCGCTATCAGACTTCTTGAGGAGGTAAAGCACATCTTCAGCGTGAAGGGCATTGTGTTTGTCCTCTGCGTAAATATCGACCAACTTTCGAAATCAGTACGTGCTCTGTATGGATCGGATTTCGATGGTCAAGGATATTTGCATCGATTTTTCGATCTGGAATTTCGATTACCCCGCCCCACCAATTTGAGTTACGCAAAACTGCTGCTTAAGGAGTCGAATTTGCTTGGAATGCACGTCTTTCAGGAGATGTATGTGCAGGGCGGACTTGAAGATTTCACGGCACGCTGCTTTGCGGATATCGCTGAGTTGTTTGGTCTCTCCTTGAGAGAACAGGAGCACGTTCTTAACTCAGCCAGTCTTGCTGCTACTGATTTAAAGGATCAAACTTTGCATCTGCACTGGCTTTTTTATCTGGCTGCACTGAAATACAAGCTACCACCCTGGTTCGCACGGCTCAGCGAGGGATCCGCAGTAGAAGAGGATATTACAAAGATGGGGCCTTTTACTTCTCAGCCCAACGCTACCGTCGCCATCTATGCAAAACGTCAAGAGAATAGTAGCCATTGGGTAGAGAAAAGTATGACGCTTTCTACCCTTATGCAGGTCTACTACACGGTGTGGTCGATGACATATGAACAAGCCGTGCAGTTGGTCAGAGGCGATCCGACCTTTAAATCCGACATAGCAACGTCCTTCATGCAAGGCAGGCGCAGCTCTACAAATAATCAACGGATCCCAGGTCCGCAAACTTATGTGGATGCCGTGGCGACATGCGGGTTACATGCGTAAACAGGTATGCAAACTAGAAGAGAAGTCCAGAGGGAAACGAGATGAAGGTATTGACGGCCAGGATTACCAATTACAAAAGCTACCTCGATTCAGGCGAGATCGAATTCGATTCTGGAATGAATGTGGTGGTGGGGAAAAACGATGCAGGCAAGAGCGCATTTATTGAGGCTCTAAGCCTAGCTTTCACCGCTAAGCCACACAGAAGTCAAACTACGGCACCAGCGATTTCTTCTCAAGTAAGGCCTTCGAGTGAGGTAGAAATGCTGTTTCAGCTTACGCCCGCTGACGCGAAGGTTTATCTCGCCCAATATGCAGGACTCTCTTTCGCGCTTGATCAACAGCTTCATCCACAAGCGCAAGCCCTTGCGAATGCAGCTCTAAATGTGCCGTTCAAGTTACGATGTAGCTGGGTAGATGGTGCTCCTCAAAGCTCCGTGTTCCGTGACAACACGTTCACGACGCGCGGCCCGAAAATCGAGATAAAAAACGCTGGGTATCCAACAGACCTCGTTTTTGATGTGGGTAACGTATACAGCCCCATTCCAGATGCCGCCAATGCGCTACGGGACGAATTGCGCAAGCGTATTTACGGCTTCAAAGCAGAGCGCTTGGGGCGCTCCAATTTTTCTGCTGGCGGCTCGCTAACCCTGCATCCCGATGCGGGGAACCTTTCAGAAGTACTTAATTCTCTGGCAGCAGGAGACCCTCACCGGTATGCCGTGCTTATGCGGCACTTAAGGACTGTATTCCCGGAGATCGAGTGGGTAACTACCGAAATATCTTCCCAGCATGCCGTAGCAAAAGTTTGGAACATACCAATCGAAACTCAGCGCCGTGATTTAGCAATTCACCTGTTTGACAGTGGAACGGGAATATCTCAAGTATTGGCAATACTTTATGCAATTGTGACGTCCAATGATCCACAACTCATATGCATCGACGAGCCCCAAAGCTTCCTTCATCCCGGAGCTTTTCGGAAGTTGTTCGAAATCCTTCGTGCTTACCCCCAGCATCAATACATAGTCACCACTCACTCCCCCTCCGCACTTCTGAATACCGATCGCATTTTCATAGCGCGACGTAATTTGCAGGAAACAAAGATTGTTCAGGTACCAGCTGAGTCTCAAGAAACCTCACGAGACTTTTTACTTGAGGTAGGTGCACGATTAAGCGATGTATTTGGGGCGGATAGCGTTCTTTGGGTTGAAGGTAAGACGGAGGAAAATTGTTTCCCAATAATCTTGCGTGAGGTTGCCGCTAAACCATTGGCAGGAGTTCAGATTCTCAGTCTTATTCAAACTGGAGATCTCAACAAAAAAGACGCCTCGAGAATTCTCGGCATCTACACGAGCCTGAGTCGCGGGCCGACCTTAATGCCGAAGGCTTTGGCATTTATCCTAGATGACGAGGGTCGCTCAACCAAAGACAAGACCGATCTCAACAGGCAAGCGGCTGGGTTAATAAGCTGGCTACCTAGGCGCTTGTTTGAGAACTATCTTATAGACGCCTTGGCGATTTCCAACGTCATCAACGCTGGAGACCCCGAAGCAGCCACCACAGAAGAAACCGTTTCCGACTGGCTAAAGGCTCACGCTCGAAAGAAGAAGTTTTGGAAGTTAACGGACCCCATTGCGCCCTATCCATCTAAAGAATGGACTAAATGCGTGCACGCCGCCGAACTTCTAAGCGATGCTTTTTCATCGCTAACGGAAGCGCGTCTTACATATGACAAGGTGAAGCACGGAGTTAAATTGACTGAAATATTGGTGGCAAGGGAGACTGATGACATGCAAGAGCTGGCAAATTTTCTGGCTCACATTCTTTCGAGCAACAAACCCTGATGTTGCAGCGAAAAGGCTAAACACCTAATTACCGTTCACCTCAAGAGACAGCCGCTTGCCGCTCCCCCAACGCAATATCCAACATCATCTCGCTGGCCAAAGTCCCCAGCTCCTTCTGCAGCGCCCCACAGACAAATTGGCCGGCACCAGCAAATGCGCCTCCACCTTGAAGGTCTGCTTGCCTGAGACGTCACTGCGCACGCTGTCGGTGTGAATGCTCTCGATGCAGATGCCGCTATCGGGCCAGCATCTTCGTCAGGTTGCTGACGATGCCCAGCCGGTCTTCGCCTACCAGTTCCAGTTCTAAACCCTGCCTGCAGGCATACAACTTGCATCCCCATGCGCTAAGCAAAGCAAGTTTGCAGAGCGCGAACTGGCGATGCCCGGCACCCCAACTCTGAAAGCAACCTATGTCATTCACCCGCACCGCTTGCCTGGCGCTTTGCGCCGCGTCCGGCCTGGCGCTCGCAGCCCCCTCCTTCGCGCAAGAGCCCTACCCCAGCCACCCAGTCAAAGTCATCGTGGCGCTGCCGGCTGGTGGCAGTGTCGACATGGTAGCGCGCCAGGTCAGCCAGCAGCTGACCACTGACCTGGGCCAGCCCTTTGTGGTGGACAACCGGGCCGGGGGCTCGGGGCAGATTGGGGTGCCGGTGGTGGCCAAGGCGGCGCCGGATGGCTACACCATCATGGTGTCGCCGGCTTCCTTTCTGACGACAAACAAGAGCATCTTCAAAACCTTGCCCTACAACCCGGAAACCGACTTTGTGGCGGTGACCAAGCTGGTGAACCAGGCCATGGTGCTGGTGGTGAACGACAAGGCGAAGTATGGAACGCCGGCCAGCATTCTGGCGGCGGCCAAGGCCAACCCGGGCAAGCTGACGTATGCCTCTTCAGGTGACGGCAGCCCGCAACACCTGGCGGGGCTGATGTTTGAAAGCCAGACGGGCGCCAAGCTGCTGCACGTTCCTTATAAGGGCGGTGCACCGGCCATTACCGACCTGATCGGCGGCGTGGTGGACATGGCCTTTGCGCCGCTGCCGGAGGCGCTTCCGCACATCAAGTCGGGCAAGCTGCATGCGGTGGGTGTGCTGAGTGAAAAACGCGCCGTTTCTGCGCCGGACATTCCCACGCTGCGCGAAGGCGGCGTGAACAATGTAGTGCTGTCGGCATGGATCGGCCTGCTGGTGCCCGCCAAAACGCCGCAGCCGGTGATCGACAAGCTCAGCAAGTCTGCGAAGGCGTTTCTCAGGGGCGATGCCAAAACCAAACTGCTGGATATCGGCATGGAGCCGGCGCCCGATGAGGCCAAGCCCCTGGCGCAAGTGATTTCAGAAGAGATTCGCATCCACGCCGACCTGGTGAAAGCCGCTGGCCTGGTGCCGCAGTAAAAGCGAAAGGCGCCGGCGGGGCTGGGGCGCGTGCCCCAGGCAGCCCTTGATCAAAAGCTAAGCCAAAGCCCCAGCGGTAACGCCTTCAATCACGCTTCGCGCGTTGCTTGCAGCCGCAAAGCCCATGTTCACGTACGCGTTGCTCGTGACACCGCCGATGTGGGGGCTCAGGATGAGACCCGGCTCGTTCTGGAAGGGGTGCCCTGGCGCCATGGGTTCCACGCTGAAGCTGTCCAGGCCTGCAGAATGGACTTGTCCGCTGCGAAGGCCTTCGAGCAAAGCGGCCTCGTCTACCAGCCCACCGCGCGCCGTGTTGACGATGATCACACCTCTTTTGCACTTGGCCAGCGTGCTGCCATTCAGCAGGTTGCGGTTGTCGTCCGTCAGCGGGCAATGCAGCGAAATCACATTTGCGTTTTGCCAAAGCGTTTCGAGCTCGACCCGTGTCATGAATTCCGGCAGCTCTTTGGCGTATGGGTCAAAGCCCAAGACCTCCATGCCCAATGCACTCGCCATGCGTGCAAAGCGCAGCCCGATGGCACCCAGGCCCACCAGCCCGACAGTCTTGCCATACAGTTCCACGCTTTTGTGGGTGGCCTTGTCCCAGTGGCCGGCGCGCATGCGCGCGTCCAGCACGGGAATTGACTTGGCGCAGGCGAGCATTAATGCCAGGGCCTGCTCGGCGACGGCATTGGCGTTGGCGCCGGCCGCGGCACGCACTTCGACACCCCGCGCGGCGGCGGCCACCTTGTCGATGGTGTCGGTGCCGCTGCCGTGCTTGGAGATCACGCGCAGGGACGGCGCCGCCGCGATGGCGGCAGCACCCACCTTGCTGTAGCGCACGATGATGCCCACCGGGTCGTACTGCTTGCAGAGGGCGACGATGTCTTCTTCCGTCGGCGTCTTGCCGGCGTAGATGACTTCGTAGCCCTGCAGAAGTGCCAGCGCTTCGGGTGCAAGGTCTGCCGCAGTGACAAGAATGACGGGTTTCATGACGGACTTTATGGCAGGTTGCCCATTTCTCACAGCGACTCGCCTTCTTTCAGCACACCGGCGCTGCGCAGCGCTGACTCCAGCCACTTGGCCGCTGTGTCGCCTTTTTTGATCGCCGCTATCCGTGCGTTTTCGTCAGCCACCTTCTTCGCAGCTAGCGGCAGCAGGGATTCGATCTTCCCGCGCTCCACCACGACAACGCCGTCCGCGTCGCCCATCACGAAGTCGCCCGCATGCACAGTGACGCCGCCTGCCGTTACCGGGTGGCCGATGCGGCCCGGGCAGGTTTTGGTGGGGCCGTTCGGGTTGTACCCGGCCGCAAAGACAGGGAAATCCATCTCGTCGATCTCCAGGGTGTCCCGCACTGCGCCGTCAATGACAACGCCGACGATACCCAGCTGTTTGCAGGCGGTCATCATGATGGTGCCCATCAGCGCGGCGGTGAGGTCACCCTTGCCGTCAATGACCAACACATCACCCGGCTGTGCCAACGACATGGCCGCGTGAATCATCAGGTTGTCGCCAGGGCGAACTTCAACCGTGAGAGCCGTTCCGGCAAATTTCATGCGCGGGCGCAGTGCCTTGATACGCCCGTGCATCGCACCCCGGCGGCCGGCCACGTCAGCCAGGATGGCGGGCTGGAATTTAGCGGCTTCGCGCACAACGGCGGCCGGCACGCGGTCAAATTTGCGGATGATGTCTTGTGTCATGTCAATCTACTTTCGCACCGGATTCTTTGACAATCTTGCCCCAGCGGGTGATGTCTTCCCGGATCAGTTTGCTGAATTGCTCCGGCGTGCTGCCTGCCACGTCGGCGCCCTGGTCGCGCAGCTTCTTGCGCAGGTCGGCCGCCTGCAACGCCTTGTTGATGTCGGCGTTGAGTTTGGCGACGACATCCTTTGGCAGGTTCGCAGGCCCGGCAATACCGAACCAGGTCACGGCCTCAAAGCCCTTGTAGCCGGACTCGGCAATGGTTGGCACCTGCGGCAGGTCTTCGGTACGTTTGGCCGACGTGACGGCGATGGCGCGCATTTTTCCGTTCTTGATGTGGCCAATGAGCGTGGGGATGGATGACACATAAAGCTGCACCTGCCCGCCAATCAGGTCGGTGGCTCCCTGTGCTGCACCTTTGTACGGCACGTGCGTCAGCTTGACGTCTGCGGCCTTCTGGAAGGATTCGGTCGCGAGGTGTGCGACGGTGCCGTTGCCGGAGGTTGCGTAGTTGAGGGAGCCGGGTTTGGCCTTGGATGCCGCAACGATGTCAGCGAGCGTCTTGTACGGCGAGTCCGCCGCGACGACGATGACCAGCGGCGCACTCGCCACGAGGCTCACGGGCGTGAGGTCCTTCACGGGGTCGTACGGAAGCTTGGCATACAGGCTCGTGTTGATCGCCAGGTTGCTGGTCTGGCCGAGCACCAGCGTGTAGCCGTCTGCCGGTGACTTCGCCACGGCGTCTACACCGAGGTTGCCGCCAGAGCCCGGCTTGTTGTCAACGATGAAGGTGTAGCCCGGGCCCATGAGCTTGTTCGTGACTTCGCGGGCGATGATGTCGGTGCCGCCGCCGGCCGGGAACGGGACGACGAGGCGAATGGGTTTGGTGGGCCAGGCCTGCGCAAAGGCGCTGGTGGCCAGGGAACACGCGACGGCAGCGGCCAGCGCGTAACGGCGGGAAAGTTTCATGTATGTCTCCAAGGCTCCGCTTTAAACAATAGCTGCGGTATGGGTGTGACTGTAGGCGCGCGTTGCACGCCATACAATACCGTTTCATACAGTGAACCATGGTGCGGCATGCGCAACGATCCGATAAATGAGCCAGTTGAGACAGGCGGCGGCGTCATCGCGGTGACGCGGGCGCTCTCGCTGATGGAAGCTTTTGAGGTGGGCGAGTCAACGCTTTCGCTGGCGGAATTGAGCCGGCGCTCACACATGCACAAGACCACGGTGCTGCGCCTGGCGCGCACGCTGGCCTTGTCGCAATACATGGTGCAGGCCGACGACGGCCAGTGGCGGCTGGGGCCGGCCGCCGGCTGGCTGGGTGCGCGCTACCAGGCCGGGTTTGACGTCAATCGCATCGTCGAGCCCACGCTGCACGAGCTCGTTGAGGCAAGCGGCGAGAGCGCGTCGTTCTACGTGCGCGAAGGCGACATTCGCGCCTGCGTGGCGCGCGTCGAAGGGCCGCAATCGGTGCGGCACCACGTGCGCGTCGGGGAAAGGCTGCCCTTGAACAAGGGCGCGCCGGGGCGTGTGATCCTGGCCTTCAGCGGCGCAGCGGGAGAACCCTACGAGTCGATCCGTGAACAGGGGTACCAGATCTCGATGGGCGAACGCGAAGCCGAAGTGGCCAGCGTGGCGGCGCCGGTGTTCGGCCTCAACTGGCGATTGCTGGGGTCCATCTGCATCTCGGGCCCGAGTGCGCGGCTGTCAAAGACCAAACTGATGAAGCACGCAAAGAGCGTCATCCGCGCGGCGAACCAGCTGTCGTATGCACTCGCCGGAAGCAAGTCGGCTCAGACGCCGCGGGCGGTCTCGCGCTGGCATCCTTGAAGGCGGCTTGTCAGCCGTCTTGGGGTTCGCCTGAAAAAGAGATGGTGCCGGGGGCGGATATGGCCCTGGAGGATGACTTGCATCAAGGCGCGGTTTTTCTCAATCGACCGCTTCCTGCTCAACCAGACGCCTGATCTTCAACGCTTTCTCGAAGTGGTCCAGCCGGTGCGTTTGGATCCACCATTTTGCGGCCTCCATCAGGAGTTCCGGGTTGTCATTCTTGTTGGCAAAAAACGCGTAGAAAGACACGCCGACGTTTTCGCCTTTCTCTCTGATCTTGTTTTCGCAAACATCGATTATTTTCTGTTTCAGGTGGGCGCGCATTTGCATCCTCACGCCTTCGCCGACATCTTGAGCGCCAAAGCAAGATAGTCACGAACATGTTTGCCCGTGATGTCTTCAACTGATGCCAATTTGATGTGGCGACGGAATTTGCCTTCGCCCTCGAGCACTTTGAACTTGTCCGGCAGTGATGCGCCCTCGCCGAACTCCAGGGAGACGTGTTTTGCGTATGAGAACACCCCACAAAACGGCTTTACAGCGGAGAACAGGAGCCCACCGTATTTCACCTCTTCAGAGATCGAGGAATCCAGGCCAAGGATGATTTTTCTCAGTGCTTGCACAAGCTCGAAGCGTTCAGAATCAAGAAGACGTATGTCGTCGAGTAATTTTGAGATGCGGTCATTGGTCATGGTTTCAGGATTTGTAGTATTGCTTGAACTCAGGGCTATTACAGCAAATCATGATTTTCGTTACTGCCACCACTCTCAGCCACCACGCCGGACAAACCGAATCTCAGCTGACTTGCCGGCAACCTGCCGCCCTTCCAAGCGAAATATCTTAAAACTCGCGCACGATCAACCAGGCACACAAGCCCACCACCAGAACCCCGGCAGCGACAAGCCCGGTCATTGTGGACATCCGGCGCTGGCGTTGACTGCATGGCAGGCAGTAATTGAAGGTTGCGCCTTTGTAGTGAGGCAGAGGCAAGAGCAGACCCGACCCGCCGCAGGCGTAACACCTGCCCTGCGCATTCCTCCGCTTGCCCCGGCGGTCACGCCACACCTGGATGATGAGCCCAACGATGGGAAGCACACCCAAGCCCCCAACAACCAGCACCGCCACAACGATTTCAACCATTGCTATTCCGTACTCTTAGCTCACTTCATGCCCGAGATGCGTATTGACTTACCCGACAGCAAGCTGCCGCTCCCCCAACGCAATATCCAGCATCATCTCGCTGGCCAGGGTACCCAGTTCCTTCTGCAACGCCTCCACCGACAACTTGGCCGGTACCAGCAAATGCGCCTCGACCTTGAAAGTCTGTTTGCCTGAGACGCCGCTGCGCACGATGTCGGTGTGAATGCTCTCGATGCTGATGCCGCGCTCGGCCAGCATCTTTGTCAGGTTGCTGACGATGCCCAGGCGGTCTTCGCCTACCAGCTCGAGTTCAAACACGCGCAGGGCGGCGGGGGTGTTGGCGCCGTCGCTCTTTGCCACCACCACTTGCAGGCCGCTGGACTGCAGGCCGCGCAGTGAGTTGGCGAGGTTGTCGGCGTTTTCGCGCGGGACTTCGAAGTGGACCATGCCGGCGAATTCACCGGCCAGGCGTGTCATGCGGCTGGCGGCCCAGTTGGCGCCGAAGCGTTGGGCTTTGTCGGCCAGAGAGCTGACGATGCCTTGCCGGTCTGTGCCGACGATGGAGACGACCAACGATGTGTTGGCGGATGAGACCTCTTCGGTCAGCACCACGGCCTTGCGCAGCATGGGCGCGCGGGTGGCGAAGGCCGGGTCTTGCACGTCGGCGGGCAGGCTGCCTTGCAGGCGGGCGTGGTGCACGACTTTGCTGAGCAGCGCCAGGCCCATGGGCGCCAGGGCGCGTTCCCACAGTTCGCGGGCGGTTTCGCCTTTCTTGACAAAGCACCAGTCTTGCGCGGCGATGGCGCCGGCGTCCCAGCCGTCGGCCAGGTGATAGACGGAGCCGCCGGCAATCGGGTCGCCTTCCAGAATCGTCCATTCAACGGCTGCGATGCCGCGGTGGCGTGGCAGCAGCGAGGGGTGGTAGCCGATGCCACCCAGGCGCGAGCGCGCAAGGGCGTCGTCGCTCACGCGGGCATGCGTGTGCGCGGCGATGATGAGCTCGGTGCCTTCGGCAATCGCCTCGCCGGGCACAATTTTCGGGTTGGCCAGCACGTGCACGGGGATGCCGGCGGCGCGGCCGGCAATCGCCAGCCGGTCGTCTTCAGCCGGGGCGACGATGCTGGTGAACTCAATGCCTTCTTCTTTGCGAAGCGCCTCAAACACCGAGGCAGCGAAAAAACGGGAACCGACCAAAGCGCATTTCATGGACACGTCTCTTTAGGAATGAAGTGATGAATTAAAACGGAAGCGAACATAAAAAAGGGAGCCGAAGCTCCCGATGAGAAACAGCCGCTCAGGCCGCGACAGCCTGGCGCGCCTTCTCGGTCAGGCCGATCTGGTCGAGTGCGGCGGCGAGCTGGCCGACGGTGCGGTCAGACTGGTGCCACTTCTCGAGGCCAAACAGGCCGACGCGGAAGGTCTTGAAGTCTGCGGTCTCGTCGCACTGCAGCGGCACGCCGGCGGCCGTTTGCAAACCCTGGGCAAGAAATTTTTTGCCGGACTGGATGTCGGGGTCTGTGGTGTAGCTGACGACCACGCCCGGGGCCTTGAAGCCTTCGGCGGCCACGCTGGGCAGGCCGCGGCTTTCAAACAGTTTGCGCACCTTGCTACCCAGGGCTTCCTGCTCGGCTTTGACTTTGGCGAAGCCGTAGTCTTGCGTTTCTTTCATGGCAGCGCGCAGGCGCGTGAGGGCGTCTGTGGGCAAGGTGGCGTGGTAGGCATGGCCGCCGTTTTCATACGTTTCCATGATCTGCATCCACTTCTTCAGATCACACGCAAAGCTGGAGCTGGCGGTGCTGTCTATCGCGGCGCGGGCGCGCTCGCTGAGCATGACCATGGCACAGCAGGGTGAGCTGCTCCAGCCTTTTTGCGGGGCAGAGATGAGCAGGTCAACGCCGGTGGCCTTCATGTCGACCCACATGGCGCCGGAGGCGATGCAGTCGAGCACAAAGAGGCCGCCCACGGCATGCACCGCCGCGGCCACGGCCTGCAGGTAGCTGTCGGGCAGGATCATGCCGGAGGCGGTTTCTACGTGCGGCGCAAAAACGAGCGCGGGCTTTTCTTTGGCGATGGCAGCCACCACATCCGCGATGGGTGCGGGCGCCCAGGGGGCTTGCGCGCCGGGGCCGGTCTGCCTGGCCTTGAGCACGGTGTGCGACGCGGGGATGTGGCCCATGTCAAAGATTTGCGTCCAGCGGTAGCTGAACCAGCCGTTGCGAATGACCATGACATGCTTGCCTCCCGCAAACTGGCGGGCCACGGCTTCCATGCCGTAGGTGCCGCTGCCGGGCACCAGGGCCACGGCGTGCGCCTTGTACACGTCTTTGAGGATGCGCGAGATGTCGCTCATCACGCCCTGGAAGCTTTTTGACATGTGGTTGAGCGCGCGGTCGGTGTAGACCACCGAAAACTCGAGCAGGCCGTCAGGGTCAACGTTGGGAAGGAGTCCGGGCATGGTGTTGTCTCTCAAATCGTTATTAAAAGTCGGGCAGCCAGCTTAACAGGATGAGGCGATTTTGGCAGTGGGGTTATGCGTGGTGGCTGGAGGCCCCAGGGTGTGGGAGCGGCGTGGGAAGGCTGTGCGGCGGGCGCTCCGGGGGCACCGTCTGCTATTTATTTCATAGCGGCTCGCGCAGATTCTTATTGGGCTGCAGGCACTTTTTATAGGCAAAAGTTGATACAAATCAAGAATTTGGGCGGTTTGGGCGCCTTGCGGTGCACCACACCCGCCGCCACACCCCGCCAGCCCTTCCTGATGCAATCCTGATGCGGCCGATGGTACGCTGGGCTTCTGATGATGAAAGCTGCTGAACCTACACCCGCCACCGGCACAAGTTTGCGCCACTGGGCCATCGTGGCCGTGCTGCTGGCAGCCGCCACCGGCGGCGGGCTGCTGCTTGACAGGCAGGTCACGATTGCCAGCCAGGCCATGCTGTATGTGCTGGTCGTGGTGGTCGTGTCTTACACCATGGGCTGGAAGGAGTCCGTGACCTGCGCGATAGTGGCCGTGACCGCGCTGAACTACTTTTTTGTGCCGCCGCGCTTTACCTTCGAGGTGGAGAGCCGGGATCACCTGATTGCGATTTTCAGCATGCTGCTGGTGGCGCTGGCCATCAGCCACCTGTCTGCGCGGCTGCGGCGCGAAACGGCCGTGGCCCGCCTGAACGAAGAGCGGGCGCGCCAGCTGCAGGGCCTGGCCACGCAGTTGGCAGCTGCAGCAAACGCTGATGAAATTGCGGCACTGGGCCAGGCGGCGCTGGATGAGGCCTTTGAAGGCCCCTGCCTGCTGGGCACACGGCAAGCCGGCGGCGAACTCTCGAACGCCGCCGTGCTGGAGCCCTCAGTGCTGGACGGCATGAAGTGCTGCATGCGCGAAGCGGCCACGCTGGGGCCCGGCACCGGGCGCTGGCCGGGGCTGAACGCCTGGTACCTGCCGCTGGGCGACAAGACGCAGATGCACGGCGCGGCCCGGGTAGAGCCCGCGCCGGCACACGACACCGGCGGGCGTGAACATGCCGAGGCGCTGTGCGCGCTGCTGGGGCAGGCGCTGTGGCGGCTGCAGCTCAGCCAGTCGATGCAGGCGGCGCAGGGCGAGGCGCAACGCCAGCAGGTGCAAAGCACTTTTCTGGCGGCCATTTCGCATGACCTGCGCACGCCGTTGGCAACCGTGGTGGGCGCGGCATCAGCGCTGCAAACGCAGGGCGACAAGCTGGCCCCGGCCGAGCAGGCGCGGCTGCTGGGCAGCATTGTGAGTGAGGCCTCTTATTTATCGACCGTGACGGAGAACACGCTGCAGCTGGTGCAGCTCTCCAACACCGCGCAGCCGCCGGCGCGGCAATGGGAGTCGCCGGAGGAAATTGTCGGCACCGTGCTGGCGCGCGTGCGCAAGCGCGATACGCAGCGCCGCATCACCTCGGCCGTGCAGGCCGGGCTGCCTCTGATCAAGGCCGACCCGGTGCTGCTGGCGCAGCTGGTCGACAACCTGCTGGACAACGCGCTCAAGTACAGCACCGGCGCGATTGCGCTGTCGGTGGAGGCCCAGGGCAACACGCTGCGGCTGGCGGTAAAGGACAGCGGTCCGCAAATCGCAAAAGACAAGTACGAGGCCATCTTTGCGCCCTATGCACGCGGTGACCAATCCGGCCCGCGCGGCGCGGGCCTGGGACTGGCGCTGTGCCGTGCCATTGCAGAGGCGCACCAGGGCCGGCTCACTTTATCGTCGCGCCGTGATGTTGGCGAACCAGGTGAAGGCAATGTCTTTACGTTGACGCTGCCCATCGAGGCGCAGCAACCCGCGGGGATGCAGCCATGAGCCTGCGCCTTCTGGTGGTGGAAGACGACCGCGACCTGCGCGAGCTGATGCGCGCCTCGCTCTCGGTGGAAGGATTTGAGGTGCAGACGGCCGTGTCGCTGAGCGAAGCCGCGGCGCTGGTGCGCAACGACCCGCCCGACGTGATTGTGCTGGACCTGGGCCTGCCCGACGGTGACGGCGCAGAGCTGGTGCAGGAAGTGCGGCGCAAGCATTCACTGCCCATCCTCGTGGTGTCTGCCCGGCACCAGGAAGCGCAAAAAATCAAGCTGCTGGACGCGGGCGCCGACGACTACCTGACCAAGCCCTTCAGCGTGAGCGAGCTGCTGGCGCGCATACGCGTGGCGCTGCGCCACCGCGGCACGGCCCTGGCTGCGGCCGTAACGGTGCATGAACTTGATGGTTTGCGTGTGGACCTGACGCTGCACACCGCGCAGCTGCACGGCGAAACGCTGCACCTGACGCCCACCGAGTTCAAGCTGCTGGCGCGGCTGGTTCGCAGCGCGGGCCGCGTGGTGACGCACCGGCAGCTGCTGGCCGACGTGTGGGGGCCGGAGTACACCGAGCACGTGCATTACCTGCGCCTCTACATGGCGCAGCTGCGCGCCAAGATTGAGCAGGAACCGGCCGAGCCCCGGCATTTACTGACCGAAACCGGCGTGGGTTACCGGCTGGCGGTGGACTGAAAAGCCCCAGCTTACGCCCACTTATGCTTTCCTGATGCCCGCCGGCCGACAGTGAGGGCTTCTTCACTGAGGGATGGAATGTATGGGAAATGTCGCAACGACTGCGAATGCTGCTGCAGAGGGCCAGGCCACAGCCGCCAACAACAACACGCGTAAAAAAGGCCACCGCGAAGGCGTGGCGGCGCTGACGCTGGGCGCGCTGGGCGTGGTGTACGGTGACATTGGTACCAGCCCGCTCTACACCATGAAGGAAATCTTCAGCCCGGCCACGGGCGTGCCGCTGGATGCGGCGCACCTCATAGGCGCGGTGTCGGTGATTTTCTGGGGCCTGATGATGATCGTCACGCTCAAGTACATCCTGCTGATCTTGCGGGCCGACAACAATGGCGAAGGCGGCATCATGGCGCTGACCGCGCTGGCGGCCAAGGCGGCAGGGCACAACCCGAAAGCGCGCACGGCCCTGCTGCTGACGGGCGTGCTGGGCGCGGCGCTGTTTTACGGCGACAGCGTCATCACCCCGGCGATCTCGGTGCTCAGCGCGGTCGAAGGCCTGGAGGTAGTGACGCCCGCGCTCAAACCCTACGTGCTGCCGGTGTGCATGGCGGTGCTGGTGGGGCTGTTTGCGGTGCAGCGTTTTGGCACGGGCCTGGTCGGCAAGCTGTTTGGCCCGGTCATCGTGCTGTGGTTTGGCGTGCTGGCCTTTACCGGCGCGATTGAGATCGCGCAGCAGCCCGGCATATTGGCCGCGCTGAACCCGCTGAACGCCATTCGCTTTTTAAGCGCGCAGGGCTGGCACATGTTTGTGGCGGTGGGCGCCATTGTGCTGGCCTTTACCGGCGCTGAGGCGCTGTATGCCGACATGGGCCACTTCGGCAAGCGGCCCATCCAGTTTGCCTGGGGCGGCCTGGTGCTGCCGGCGCTGGCCATCAACTACATGGGCCAGGGGGCGCTGCTGATGCGCGACCCGGCGGCGCTGGAAAATCCTTTCTATCGCATGTTTGCCGAAGCCTGGCTGATTCCCGCCGTGGTGCTGGCTACGCTGGCTACGGTGATTGCATCGCAGGCCGTCATCTCGGGTGCTTATTCGATGACGCGGCAGGCCATACAGCTGGGCCTGCTGCCGCGCATGAGCGTGCTGCACACCTCGGCGCGCGAGGCCGGTCAAATCTACATGCCGGGCGTGAACTGGCTGCTGCTGGCGGCCGTGCTGGCCACGGTGCTCGGCTTTGGCAGCTCGTCTGCGATGGCGGCAGCCTACGGCATTGCAGTGACGATCACCATGCTGATCACCACCTTGCTGACTTTCTTTGTCATACGCCAGGGCTGGCGCTACCCCTTGCCGCTGGCGATTGCGGCCACCGCCGTCTTTGTGGCGCTGGACCTGCTGCTGGTGGTGTCGTGCATGCTGAAGTTCATGCAGGGCGGCTGGTTTCCGCTGGTGATGGGTGTGGCGATCTTCACCGTGATGGCGACGTGGCGGCGCGGACGCGAGTTGCTGGTAGAAAGCATCCGCCACGACGACCCGGAGCTGTTGCCCTTTGTGACGGCGCTGTCGGCCGACAGTGTGAACCGGGTACAGCGCACTGCGGTGTATGCGGTGGCCAACCCCGACACGGTGCCGCAGGCGCTGATGCACAACCTCAAGCACAACCAGGTGCTGCATGAACGCAACCTGATCCTGACGGTGGTGTTTCATGAAGTGCCGTGGATACCGTTTACCGAACGTGTGCAGGTGCAGCCGCTGGCACCGGGTTTCTGGCGGGTAGAGGTGAACTACGGCTTCAAGAACACGCCCGACATTCCGAAAGCGCTGGAGCTGTGCAAGGCCCAGGGCCTGCCCATCAACCTGTTCGAGACCTCGTACTTTTTAAGCCGCGAAATCGTGGTGCCCACCCGCGGCTCGGGCATGGTGCACTGGCGCGAGGCGCTGTTCGCCCTGATGTCGCGCAACGCAGGCAGCGTGGCGGGGTTTTTCAAGCTGCCCAACAACTGCGTGATTGAGCTGGGGACGCGGGTGCAGATTTGAGGGAGCCAGCAAGTGCGCGAAGTTACTATCAAATTGATAGCTGATTGCGCAGACTCCCATTGGGCTGCAGGCACTTTTGATGCCTGAAAACGCCTGTTTTTGACACTTTTTGGCGCTCAAAAGGCACTCAGGCCAGTTTTCAGTTCACACGGAAACGCTATCAAAATAATAGCTGCTTGCGCCCGTTGTTATTGGGTCAGAGGCCTTTTTTGTGCCTGAAAATGGCCCAAAAAGGCCGGTCAGACGCCCGCCCAGCCGCGTCAGGCCTTGCCGTCGTACTGCTCAAAGAAATCGATGGGGTGCATGTCGATGCGCCAGCCGGCCTGCTCGCCCAGCGTGGCCGCCGGATGCAGCGAGGCGGTTTTCACGGCTTCGTCCGGGTTGGCAGCGTCGATGATGAAAAAGCCGCCCACCAGCTCTTTGGCTTCGGTGAACGGGCCGTCGATCTTCTGCGTCTTGCTGCCGCGCGGCTGCAGGCGGATGGCGGGCTCGCCCAGCGAGGCGCTGACGCGCAGCTGGCCGGTGGCCTTGAGCTGGGCGTCTTTGGGCGGGCACTGGCTGACCAGGGCCTGCATGTCGGCGGGCGGCATGGCGGCGAATTCGGCGGGGTTGTAGTAGGCGAGGCAGAGGTATTTCATGGTGTTTCCTTCAAAAAATGGTGACTGACACCTCTACGACGAATGGATTCGACCGGAATCGACAGGCTGGCCACGGAAAATTCCGGCTTTATGCCAGATTCGGCCATGGTCGCATCATGGCGCATGTTGGAAGGCGGCAGCCCCAGCACAGCTGGCGCGGTAGCCCATACCCCGCGCAGCGATGACAGCCCGTAGACAATCAGGCACATTGATGCCAATGTGGAATGCATCCATGGCGATGAGTAAAAGCGGTTTCCCATCTTATGAACTCGTTATCCAGATATTTCTTCAAGGTCCTTTTTGTGGCGTCGAGCGGCCTGACCGCGGCAGGGATTGGCATCGCGTGCTTCCTGCTCATCAATCTTGCACCCACTGTCATCTGGGGTGATGAGATTCTTGTGGTCTCACCCTACTTCACGGGAATCCCCAGCCTGGTGGCTGGATTTTTCGTATTTGCGTGGTTCTTCAAGAACGTGCTGGAGTGGCTTAACTACGGCTTTCAGCCACAGCAGAGGTCCCCTTCGGGGCCGCAATTCATTTTTACAGGAGTCACTATTGCGTTAGGCATAGCAGCGATTTTTACTGCCACGAACGGGCTCTACTCCCAATTCTTCGACCTGGCATGGCGCGAAGAAATCCGGCTGGGCAATGGTGAGCTGAAGGTCGTGGAAACACGCAGAACCTATGAGCGCACCGGCTGGCGGCTGCACGAATTCAAGGATGCACGCCTGCAGAGTACCGAACTCAGTTTTGAACCGGCGGCGGGTGAACCCAAGGTGTCCGTTATCACTCAGTTTCAGCCGATCTACCTGAACCGGTTTGATGGAATCTGGTATCTCGTCCTGGCCGGACTGGATGACAGCTTGAACCAAGCACTGCCTAAAGAAAATTGGGGCAGCAGTTACAACACAATGGGACATCGGCTTGCGACATTGGATGGTCGAGAATTCAAACCCATCTCATGGGAGAAAGCCCCCAGATCCATCGTTTTTCACAACCTGCTGTCGACAACTATTTTTGATCTGGCCAAGGTCAAGGCGACAGAAAAGCACGTCATGACCTTGGGTGAAAAGCAGACCTTGATGTACCGGTACGTCAACACGCCGCCGAGTCCAGATCCGCTCAGAATCACGAGAAGCGAGGCCATGAAAACACCGATGATCGCCGAGTACCGGCAGGCCATTGACGATCTCATCAAACCGCCCTGACTGGCAGATCAGCCCATCAAAGATCTGACATCACCCGGTCGCTTCAGCTCAGCAACGCCGGCAGGTCGGCCATAGCGGTGAACACATGCACCGCACCGGCGGCGCGCAGGGCTGCGGGCGCGTCGTGGCCCAGCTCGGGCGGGCTGTAGCCAAACACCGTGCAGCCGGCCGCCACGCCGGCCGTGACGCCGGTAACAGTGTCTTCGACCACGGCGCAGCGCTTCGGGTCTACCCCCAGCGCGGCGGCGGCGGCCAGGTACACATCGGGGAAGGGCTTGGAGCGCGGCAGCTCGTGCCCGCTGAAGATGTTGCCCTCAAAGAAAGGCATCAGGCCGCACTTTTCCAGCTGCAGCTCGACCTTGAAACGGTCGGCGCCGGACGCGCAGGCGATGCGGCCCTGGTAGGCCGTGTGGATCTGGCTGACGGCCTCGACTGCGCCATGCACAGCCAGCAGCGACTCGACCAGGGCTTCGTTGCGGCGGGCGCGAAACTCCAGCATCCACGCTTCAGTCAGCGGCTTGCCGGTGTGGGCTTCGATGGTGGCGGCTTCGTCCTTGACGGCCTTGCCGACAAACATGGCCATGCATTCGGCCGAGCCGAGCTTCCAGCCGAGCTCTTCCAGCATGTCGCGGAGCACGCCGTTGGTCAGCGGCTCGCTGTCGACCAGCACGCCATCACAGTCAAATAACACGGCATCGAACTTCATCTGTCAGCTTTCTTTTTCAGGGGGTCGCCTTGGGCTTGCCGTTGGCTGCGTTGAGGGTGAACATCACCCACTCAGGCCTCATGTTAAATCGCACCGGCAAGATGCTGACGCCCAGGCCGCTGGTGATGTACATGCGATTGTCTTCGTGCCCGACCCAGCCGTAGGCCCAGTCGCGCGGGCCGGCGCCGGGCACGACCAGCGCGCCGACAAAGGGCAGGTAGACCTGGCCGCCGTGCGTGTGGCCGGCTACGACGAGACCGCGCACGGGCGGCAAGTCGATCAAACTGGCCGGCTCGTGCATGAACACCAGGGCGTGCGCGCCCTTGGGCACCTTGCTCATCGCCTTGGCCGGTTGGGAGTGGCCGGTGTGGTCGTCGCCCACGCCCACCACCCAGACGGGCGTTCCGGATGCTCCGGGTGGCACGGGTAAGGGCAGGGGTAAAGGCACGGCGTCGTTCTCGAGCACCGTGATGCCCGCGCGGGTGAATGCCGCGGTGAATTTTTCGCCGTCGTGCCACCAGTCGTGGTTACCCATGACCGCATAGACACCCAGCCGGGCTTTCAGCCCGCCCAGCACCTGGGCGATCTCGTCCTCGGGTGTGGCGGCGGTGTCGGGCTTGTAGTCGCGGTCGGCAATGAAGTCGCCGGGCAACAGCACCACGTCTGGTTGGGCGGCATTGATCTGCGCCACGATGTCACGCGCACGCTCTACCGTCATGATGCGCCACAGCGGGCGTTTGGTGAAGTGCCAGTCGGAAGCAATGGCCACTTTCAGGCCGGGCGGCCCTTTCCAGTCCGGAACGGTTTCACTGATCTCGCGGTGGGCGACCCAGCGTGGTTCGATGATGACGACCCATGTGCCCAGCAGCAAAATCACCGGAACCAGAACGCAGGCCCAGCAAGACCTTTGCAGTTTTACCAGGCGCTCATAAACGGACATCAACACCCGCTTCGTTCACGGCCTCCATCACGCCGGTGCTGTGTGGCGCCAGGCCGTAAGCGCGCAGGTTTTTGCGCAGCTCGGCGGCATCGACTTCGTTCCAGGCCAGGCCGCAGTCCATGCAGGCATGTGAATGCTGGTTTTGCAAAAGCACGGGCTTGCCGACAAGCGAGCGCAGCAAGCCACGCAAGGGATAGAACCGCTCCGCTTCGAAATTGCCGCGAACCACCTTGCGGCTGCTGCAGCGCAGGCAATACATGCCGCGCACGGTTTGATTGAACATTGGTGCTCCCCGCCCAGTTAAGGCTACCGCTCACATGGTACCAACGGCCTGCCGTGCGAACGGGGCCGGAGCTCCTGGCGGGCGGTTCATTGCAACTGGCCAGGGGTGGAGCCGAAACGGCGCACGGGAATGGAGTCGCCATCGGCTTCGGGCGGACTCAGGAAACGGATCGCGCGCTGGGCCTGGTCATCCTCCACCATCAGGCCCTGCAACGCTGCGTCGAGCGCCGCAAAATCTCCGACCTCGCTACGGCGGCTACCCACCGCCACGGTGAACCGCAGCGCCATGGAGGTGGGGTCGTCGGCATCACGCATCAGCCCCAGGGCCACCAGCCGGGACAGGCGGGCCCTGAACGCTTCACCCGGCATCACGCCCTCCATCACAATGCCCAGCATGTTGCGGCCAAGCCGCCCCACGGTGTCGAAGTCGCGCGTGATGGTGCGTACCAGCCGCACGCTGCGGGCCAGCAGTTCTTCGGCCTCAATGATGTTCAGCCCGTCCGGGTCGGCCGGCTCCACAGAAACATAGATGATGGCCAGGTCACGCTTCAGCTCTGGCGCGGCGTTCCAGATGCGGGCCGCGCGGTCGCGAAAGGTTTTCCTGTTAAGGAAACCGGTGAGCGGATCGTGCTCTTCGGCCGCCTGCTCGCGCACTGTATCGGCGTGGCGCAGACGGCTCCAGGCGTTGATGCACAGCATCATGACCACCACCTCCACCAGGGCAGCGGCGACCGGAGTTTCGCCGGGCAACCAGGGCGCGTTGATAAGCCCCGAGCTTTCGGCAAGGGCGAGGGCCACGCAAACAAGGTAGGGCAGGTACACCAGCAGCCAGTAGCCGCCGAAGGCCACACCACGCCGCCAGGCACGCCAGGCGCAGGTGATGGTGAAGGCAAAAACGCTGAGTGTGATGGCGTGAAACATCGGCACCATGCGGTCGTACTGCTCAACGAAGGGGCTGGCCGTCATGTACATGAGGCACAGCGCAACCAGCACGCGCGCCATGCGGTGAAAGTTCCGCCCCTGCAGCCCGCCGAAGATGGACCGGGTGAACTGGAGGTTGAAGGCCAGGGCGCCCATCACAGACAACACAATCGCGTGGCTGGCAAAGGTTGTGGCGTGGGGCCACAGGTAACGCTGGGCCGCGCCGGTGTAGCAGAGGGTGGCCATGACGGTAAACACAAGGTAGCCGGCATACCAGGCATAGGTGCGGTCGCGATAGGCCAGCGCCATCTGGGCGCAGAAGAGAACCAGCGTGATGATCACCCCCAGCTGCAGGCCCACCCACAACATCTGCACCACATCTCGCCGGGACGCCTCTGCCGTACCTACCAGCACGGGACTCAGATTGACGGGCAAGCGGTGTACCACGCGGACAAAAATGTCCTGCGCGTCCGCGCCGGGCTGCGGCAACGGAAAACGCGGCCGCAGCGAATCGACAGGCCACCGCACATGCGCCACAAAATCGCCGGCCACAGCCATGCGCCATGCACCGCCCGCATCGCGCTGGAAGAACTCATACCGATCCACGATCACGGTGGGAAATTCCAGCAGCCAATCGGCGCCATTCACCACTCCCCCCGGCGCCAGCGTCATGCGCAGCCAAAGCGGCGAGGCCGCACTCACTGCATAACGCTTGCCGCTCACCAGGGGCTTGAAGAGCGCGGCATCCATGGCCGCAACCTGCGCAACGGTGGCGCTTGCGGGCAAGCCTTCAAGCACCTGCAGCGGGGCGGGGTAGGACGCCGGACTGCCGGCAGTGGCGGGCGGGGAATTCAGCCCGAGCAGAAACACCAGCCCCAACACACCGGTCCAGAGCAGCGGATTGCACTGCCGCCACGAAGCCGAACGGGTTGCGCGCTGTTCTTTCATGAAATCCATTCTTCACCCGAGATGCTATTAATACAGGAGCAACCAGAACTCGTCAATTAAGGGCTTAAAGCACCTTTTATAGCTCATCACAGGTGGTCGCCGTCGACGTAGTACCAACGACCTAACTCGAGAATAAAGCGGCTGCGTTCGTGCAGGCGCACGGCCGGACTGCCTGGGGTTTTCTGGCGGGCGACGAATTCGACCTCGGCGTGGGTGTCATCGATCTGGCGATGGCTGCGCACTTCGAGGCCCAGCCATTTCACGCCGGGGTCAAACTCGATGGAAGCGGGCCGATGGCTGGTGTGCCAGGTGGCGAGCAGGTAGTCGGCACGCCCGGCCACAAAGGCGGTGTAGCGCGAACGCATGAGGGACTCGGCGTCGGGCGCGGGCACGGTGTCGAAGTGACCAAGGTAGCGGCCACAGCAATTTGCGAACGGCAACGGCTTTTTGGCCGGACCGGTGCGGCCGCAGGGGCACGGCTGAGAGGGTGACGGGCCCGGCATCACCCGCGCATCAGCCGCAGGCGTTGTTGTTGGCGCGCGCCTTGCGCTCTTCCAGCGTTTCGGTGGGTGCGCCCTGCTTCACCCATTCGGCATAACCGCCGTCGATGTGGGCCACATTGCGCATGCCCATGTCCTGCAGGGTCTTGGTGGCCAGGGCGCTGCGCCAGCCTGCCCCGCAAAAGAGGATGAACTCCTTGCCTTCGTCGGCAAACAGGGGCTTGTGGTATGGCGACTCGGGGTCTACCCAGAATTCAAGCATGCCGCGCGGCGCGTGAAAGCTGTCCACCACAGTGCCGGCTGCCAGCTCGCGCACATCGCGGATATCGACGATCTGTACCTTGGGGTCGCCGAGTTTTGACCTGGCCTCTGCAACGGAATAGGTTTTGACCTGCGCCACGGCCTCGTCGACCAGTGCGCGGAATCCTTTGGTAATCGGCATGCTCTGTCTCCTGCTGTGGATAGCCACTGAATTAACAAGTTTACGGCGTGCACTCCATGCGCAGTGCGACAAATCCCGCAAACCCAGCAGGGGCCGCGGAACCGGCTTTGCCGGGCCGCAGGCGCCGCCCCCTGCAAGGGGGGAGGAAGCTACACGCAGTGAGCTTCAACGGGGGTGTGCTCAAAGTCCTCGTTGGATAATTATTTTTTGCACGTCGGAAGTGCCTTCATAGATCTGGCACACCCGCACATCGCGGTAGATGCGCTCCACCGGGAAATCGCTCACATAGCCGTAGCCGCCCAGCGTCTGGATGGCGGCGCTGCAAACCTCTTCGGCCATTTCGCTGGCAAAGAGCTTGGCCATGGCGGCTTCTTTCAGGCAGGGCAGGCCGGCGTCGCGCAGGCTGGCGGCGTGCCAGATCAGCTGGCGGGCCGCTTCGATCTTCGTGGCGCAGTCGGCCAGGCGAAAGCCTACTGCCTGGTGGTTGAATATGGCGGTGCCAAAGCTCTGGCGTTCTTTGGCATAGCTGAGCGCAAACTCAAACGCGCTGCGCGCCATGCCCACGCTTTGCGCGGCGATGCCGATGCGCCCGCCTTCGAGCGCACCCAGCGCGATCTTGTAGCCTTCGCCTTCGTTGCCGATCAGGTTCTCGGCCGGGATGCGGCAGTTGTCAAAATTGATTTGCGCGGTGTCACTGGAGTGCTGGCCCAGTTTGTCTTCAAGCCGCGCGACGACATAGCCCGGCGCGCTGGTGGGCACGATGAAGGCGCTCATGCCTTTTTTGCCGGCGCCCTTGTCGGTGACCGCAATCACGATGGCGGCGTGGCCGTTCTTGCCGCTGGTGATGAACTGCTTGACGCCGTTGATCACGTATTCGTCGCCGTCTTTGACTGCCGTGGTTCGCAGCGAGGAAGCATCGCTGCCCACATGCGGCTCCGTCAGGCAAAAGACACCGAGCATTTCGCCCTGCGCGAGTTTTGTCAGCCACTGCTTTTTCTGTTGTGCATTGCCGTAGCGCATGAGGATGGCATTGACCGGGCAGTTGGTGACACTGATGGCCGTGCTGGTGCCGCCGTCGCCGGCGGCGATTTCTTCGAGCACCAGCGCGAGCGTGAGGTAGTCCAGATTGGCGCCGCCGAACTCTTCGGGCACGCAGATGCCGTAAGCGCCGAGCGCGGCCAGGCCCTTGTGCGCCTCGACCGGGAAGTGGTGCTCTTTGTCCCATCGCGCGGCGTGGGGCCAGAGCTCGGCCTGCGCAAAGTCGCGCACCGCGTCGCGGATCATGGTTTGGTCTTGGGTCAGAATCATCGAAATCTTTCAGTGGAGTGCAGGGCTCACCATGTGCTGAAGCGGCGGCCGTCGTAGTCAAGAAAGGCGCCCTTGTGTGCGGCGGTCAGCCCAGCCAGGGTCTTGCGCATGCCCGAGACACTTTGAACCGTGGTGAGCGGCGCGTCCAGGCCGCCCATGTCAGTTTGAACCCAGCCGGGCGACAAGGCCACCATGATGGCGCGCGGGTAGTCATGCTGGGCAGACGCCACGGCCATGTTCAGCGCAGCCTTGCTGACGCGGTAGGTCCAGCTGCTGCTGGACGGTACCTCGCCAATGCAACCCATGCCGCTGGTGATGAAGGCAAAGCAGCCTCCCTTGCCTCCGCGTGCGGCTTCGACCATGGGCGCGACCTGCGGAATGGCCTGCATGGCGCCCAGCACATTGGTGTGCAGGGTGTGGTCAAACGCCTCACGCGTCGGCGGCGAGAGTGCATCGCCCTGCGGAAAGACGCCGGCCACGTAGAGGGCGATGTCGATCTCCTCGCCGTCCAGCAGCCAGGCCAGGCCGCTGATGCTGGCAGGCTGGGCCACGTCCAGCCGCAAGGCCTTGGCGCCCAGGGCCTTGAGGCGCTGCAGGCCTTCGTCGTTGCGCGCGGTGGCTATGACGTTGGCACCGTCGGCAAGGTATTGGCTGACGAATTCAAGGCCTATGCCGCGTGATGCGCCGATGACGAGGACTTTCATGGATTAGGGCCTGTTAACACTGTGTTTGCAAGCCCTAGCCCGCAAAATTGAAATACTTCGACCAGGACGGATCGAACGCATTGCTCAGCTCAACGTCGGCGAACGATGCGCCGCGCAAGCTGGTGTCAATCACGCCGAGTGCGGCAGGCAGGTCGCCCACGTAATAGTTGGCCAGGCGCCGGCCGTTCCTGACCACGGTGTGGGACAGAATACCGGCATGCTGAAGCTCCAGGCGGGTGGCAATCTGCTCCTGGACTTCGCGGGCACGCTCCAGTGCCGCATGGTCATCCACGGGCAGGCGCAGCTCGATCGCGTGGCCCAGGTCAGGCCGCGCTGCAATCGCATTGGCGCTCTGGTTGACCGCCACGATCGCCTTGTCGCCCTCCTGGTCATCTTCTTCGTCGCCCTCTTCGTCACCGTCCCCGTCGTTGCCAAAGACGACTGTCATGACAGACCACCGGTGTTCGCCGCTCGGGAACAAGCCTGTGTGCCCCAGTTCGTTCGTCCAGAACGCGTCGAGCACAGCGCCGAACTTGTCGAGCGTCGTGGAGCCGGCCACTTCGTCCGAGAACGCATCGACGAAGTCCACAAAACCCACCTTGACCGCGAAGTCGTACTCGCCCAGCACATGGTCGAGCATGATGAAGGTCATGTTGCGCGCATGGTCCTGCATGTCGCTGGGCAGTTCACGCGCAAACATGACTTCGATGCCCACCTGCCCTTCATCGGCGACGTGGCCGATCAGCACGTCGGAGGTTGCCAGCTCAAAGTTATCCATCCGCATGGGGAAGTCGGGGCTCTCCGTGCGGGCGCGAAAAGCGGTGAGGCTGTAGTGCTTCAGCGGCGGCGCGCGCTTGACGAAATCCAGCAGCAGCGGAAAGGTTTCGGTACTGCCGTGCGCGGTGGCGATCAGTTCGACCTGCTGGTCACCGTCGTCAGCCGACATTTCCAGCGCCAGCCCCTCCAGGTACTCCTCGAGAACTTCATTGATGTTCTCGACCTGGTCGCGTACCGGCTGGCGGACAAGCTCCGCCTCGCCCTCCTGGAATTTCAGCCAGAAGGCATCAATGCGCTGGGCGAGCTCAGCGGGTGAAAGCGTTTGTGGTGCTTCTTGCGTCATACCAGCTCGATCGCCATGGCTGTGCCCTCACCGCCGCCGATGCACAAGGTGGCAACGCCTTTCTTCAGGCCGCGGGCCTTGAGCGCGTGGATCAGCGTGACCAGGATACGGGCACCGGACGCGCCGATGGGATGGCCCAGCGCACAGGCACCACCGTTGACGTTGACGATGTCGTGGCTGATGCCGAGCTCTTTCATGGCCGCCATGGGCACCACGGCGAAGGCTTCATTGACTTCCCACAGGTCCACGTCTTTGGCGCTCCAGCCGATTTTCTTGAGCAGCTTGTTGACGGCGCCGACAGGGGCGGTGGTGAACCATTCAGGGTCTTGCGCAAACGTGGCGTGGCCGAGGATGCGCGCGATGGGCGTGGCGCCCAGTTCTTTGGCGGTCGATTCGCGCGCCAGCACCAGGGCGGCGGCGCCGTCGTTGATGGACGAGCTGGAGGCGGCGGTGATGGTGCCGTCTTTCTTGAAGGCCGGTTTGAGCGTGGGTATCTTGTCGAGCTTGACCTTGCCCGGGCCTTCGTCGATGGAGATCACCGTTTCACCGCTGCGGCCCTTGACGGTGATGGGCGTGATTTCGGCCTTGAAGGCACCGGATTCGGTGGCGGCCTTGGCGCGGTTGACGCTGGCGGTGGCAAAAGCGTCCTGCGCCTCGCGGGTGAACTTGTACTTGTCGGCGCACTGCTCGCCGAAGGTGCCCATGGCGCGGCCGGGTTCATAAGCGTCTTCCAGGCCGTCGAGCATCATGTGGTCATAAATGCGGTCGTGCCCGATGCGGATGCCGCTGCGGCCCTTGAGCAGCAGGTGGGGTGCGTTGGTCATGCTTTCCATGCCGCCGGAAACCATCACGTCGCGGCTGCCTGCGATGAGCTGGTCGTGCGCGAGCATGGTGGCTTCCATGCCGGAGCCGCACATTTTGGACAGCGTGACGGCACCCACGCTGGCAGGCAGCCCGCCCTTGAAACCGGCCTGGCGTGCAGGCGCCTGGCCCTGGCCGGCCATCAGACAGTTGCCGAACAGCACTTCGTCGACCTTTTCAGGCGCGATGCCGGAACGCTCGATGGCGGCCTTGATGGCGTAGCCGCCCAGATCATGGGCCGACAGGCTGGCGAAGTCGCCCTGGAAGCCGCCCATGGGGGTGCGGGCTGCGCCGAGGATGACGATGGAATCAGACATGAGGTTCTCCTTGAAAAAACTGAGGTAGTGAAAAAGCGAATGGAATGCGGCGGGCTTTACGGCTGCGCCGCAACGCGTGTGAAAGTGCCCAGGCCTTGCTGGTTGTAGTGCTCGAGGGTGATCTGGTTGCCGCTGAACGTGGCTTTGGAAAGCGAGCCCGGCGGCGCGCTGTCGTTGAGCGGCACAAAGGTATAGGTGTCGCCGTCCCAATGCTGCAGGGGAAAGACCAGCTGGGGCGCAGCACCTATGCGCAGCTCAAGCGCACCCTGCGCCGTGCGCACGACCTGCAGCGGGCCGAGGTAGTCGTTGCGCCAGGTGCCCGTGTTGGCCTGCAACGGTGGTGCGGGCTGCGCCGGGCGGGGCTTGCCCGCGAGTTCGCCCTGCGGCGTGAAGACCTCGGCCATCTGTGCGGCGGCAATGGCGTACCAATCCTTCTTCACGGCGCGGAACTCTACCAGGTCGTAGAACTGCGCCACCAGCCCCTCGGCCACACCGGTGGGCCAGGCATTGGTGAGCACCACGATGCCCAGATTGGCCGACGGCATGACGGCGAAGTTGGTGGACGCGCCCCAGGAAAATGCGCCGTTGTGGCTCAGCACGGGGCGGCCGGCTTCGGTGGTGCTTATTGCGAAGCCATAGCCGTAAAACACGGGACGCTTGCCCGGCGCGGAGGCTTCCTGGGTGAGGTTCTTGGGTGTGAGGGCCGGCGTCAACGCAGCAGCCGGCACCAGTTGCCCGCCAGGGCCGATGCCCCCTGACAGCACAAAAGACATCCAGCGCGCGACATCCCTGGCCGAAGAACTGACGCCGCCGGAGGGTTGCTGGCGGTCGGTGTTGAAACCCGTGGACCAGTTCTGGCGGCCGGGGATGTAGCCACGCTCGGGACCGATGACAAACACGCCGTTTTCCTTGACATGGCCTGGCGCGCGGTTCGACCTGGCCAGGAAATCCGCAAACCGCGAGCTGGTTGATGCCATGCCCAGCGGCTTGTAGAGCACCTGTTCCGAAAGGCTGGCCCAGTCCGTGCCGGCCGCCGCGGCGACCGCCATCGCGGCGCCGGTCATGCCGTAGTTGGTATAGGCGTAAGAAGCGCGAAACGGTGTCAGCGGCAACTGGCTGAAGCTGCGCAGGATGTCCTGCTGCGGGTAACCGAGCTCTTCGAGCATGTCGCCGGCATGGCCGGGCAAGCCGGAGCGGTGCGCGTACAGGTCGCCGATGGTGATGTTTTCGCTGACGTAGGCATTGCCCAGGGCAAAGCCGGGCAGGTGCTTGCGCATGGGTGTTTCCCACTTCACCTTCTCGGCGCCGACCTGCTGCGCGACAACCGTGGCGCCAATCGGCTTGGACATGGAAGCGAGCTGGAAAACGGTGTCGGCATCGACAGGCTGCGGGGAGCCGGCCGCACGCACACCAAAACCCTTGGCGTAAACGATGCGATCGCCCTCCACCACGGCCACGGCCATACCCGGAATCCCCGAGCGCCGCATCAACTGCTCAGCCATGCCGTCAATTTGGCCAATGGCGTAGGAAATCTGCTCAGACGCGGGCGGGCTCTGGGCGTAGGTGGGTGCAACCAGGGAGCCGGCAACGACAGCCATGAGCCATGCCAGAGGCAACAAGCGCGGGGAAAAGAGGCCGGACATCATCAACGTCTCCTTCAGGTCACAGGGTCTGAAAGGCATCCATCGCCATTCGCTTGTCCGTGCACCGTCGCCTCAAGGCGTCAGGCCGCTGAGGCCAGTGAGCACGGGCTCGGGCGGCAGTTGCATGAGGACTTCATCGTGGGGAGCACCGGGGCTGTGCAGCGCGACAAAACGTTTCTCGCGCTCATAAGGAAATACGTCGTGCACGTGGCCGGCCTGGATGCGTGCCTGGTGGCTTTGCCAGAAATGGGCGTCGAGCAGGTCGCCATGGTGCTTCATGAAGACTTCGCGCACCGCGTCATTGCCGAGCAGGAAGGGGCCGAAAGTTTCAGGAAACACGTCCTTGGGGCCGACGGTATACCAGACCTCGCCGCTCATCTCTTCTTCCTCGTTGCGCGCGGCTGGCACCTTGCGGAAGTTGCAGTCGGTGATGTATTCGATCTCGTCGTAGTCGTAGAACACGACCTTGCCGTGGCGCGTGATGCCGAAGTTCTTCCAGAGCATGTCGCCGGGGAAGATGTTGGCGGCTACCAGGTCCTTGATGGCGTTGCCGTATTCGACGACGGCGCGCTCGATCTGGTCCTGGGCTGCCGGCTCTTTCACGCCGGCATCAAAGGCTTCCTGCAAATAGATATTGAGCGGGATCATGCGCCGCTCGATGTAGACGTGCTTGATGATGACTTCGGTGGCACCGTCGCCGTCGCGGTCGCTGATTTCAAGCTGGCTGGGCGCGAATTTCTCGATCTCGGCGATCAGCTCATCATCAAAGCGCTCGCGCGGGAAGGCCACTTCGCTGTATTCCTGTGTGTCGGCCATGCGGCCTACACGGTCGTGCTGCTTGACCAGCAGGTACTTGCCCTTGATCTGTTCGCGCGTGGTGTCTTTTTGCGGCGGGTAGTAGTCCTTGATGACCTTGAACACGTAGGGGAACGAGGGCAAGTCGAACACCAGCATGACCATGCCCTTGATGCCGGGCGCGATGCGGAACTTGTCGGTGGAATGCCGCAGGTGGTACAGAAAGTCGCGGTAAAAAAGCGTCTTGCCCTGCTTGGCCAGGCCCAGCGCGTTGTAGATTTCAGCGCGCGGCATGTGCGGCATCATGCTGCGCAAAAACTGCACGTAGGCCGATGGGATGCCCATGTCGACCATAAAGTAGGCGCGAGCAAAGCTGAACAGGATGAGCAGGTCGTCTTCACCAAACAGCGCGGCGTCGATGACCAATTTACCGGCCTTGTTGTGCAGCACCGGCAGCGCAAACGGCACTTCGTTGAAGCCGTTGATGATCTTGCCGACGACGTACGCGCCCTTGTTGCGGAAAAACAGGCTGGTGAGCACCTGGATCTGGAAGTTGGCGCGCAGCTTGACGTCGGTGAGCCGCCCGCTGATGGCTTCAAGCACATAACCCGCGTCGCGCTCGAGGTTGTCAAACGGCAGGCGCAGGTCGAAGTCGCGCACCAGCTGCAGCAGCACCTCGCGCATGTTGTCGCGCGTGGGGTAGTAAGCGCGGTAGGTCGGCTGCGAAGCCAGCTCGTCGTTCTCGATGTATTCGGTGCTGACGGCGGGCCGCACGAAGATGAAGTCGTTCTGGAAGTAGCTGCGGTGCAGGATCTTGGTGGTGACCGAATTGAAAAACGTTTCGGCCAGCTCGGGCTGGTGGTGGTTGACCAGCAGGCCGATGTAATGGAGTTTGACCTGCTGCCAGACGTCCATGGGCTGCTCGCCGGCCTTGAACTCGCGCTCCAGGCGCATGGACGCTTCGCGCACGCGCAAGTCGTAAAACTCGATGCGTTCGCGCTGGGCACGCTGCTGGCCATGCCAGTCTGCGGTTTCAAAGCGGTGCTTGGCGCGCGCGGACTCGGTTCGGAACAGTTGGTAGTGGCGGTTGAAGCCGTCCATCATCGCCTTGGCGATGTCGTAGGCAATGCTCGAGTCCAGGCGCTGGGGGAACATGGCTTGCTTTGCGCCGTTCAGACCAGCTGCTGCTGTTCACCGCCGCCGACGCGGGCGTTCCAGGTGTCCCACACACGGTCGATGGCCTTGCCGTAGAACTTGTTGAGCTCGTCGGGGGCCGACACGCTCATCTGCAGGTCCTGCAGCAGGCCGTCATGCACACCGAAGGCCCAGCCATGCACGGTGACCTCCTGGCCGCGCGCCCAGGCATCAACCATCACGGTGCTGACGGAAACATTGACCACCTGCTCGATGACGTTGATATCGCACAGGGCTTTGGCACGCACTTCCTCGGGCAGGCTGTCGAGGAGCTGGCGGTGGCGGTGGCGCACATCCTGGATGTGACGAAGCCAGTTGTCGGCCAGGCCGATGCGCGCGCCTTCCAGCGCGGCCTGCACGCCCGAGCAGCCGTAGTGCCCGACCACCATGATGTCCTTGACCTTGAGCCGCTCGACGGCGAACTGGATGGCCGAGAGTGCGTTGAGGTCGGAGTGCACGACGATGTTGGCGACGTTGCGGTGAACGAACACCTCGCCGGGCTCAAGGCCGGTGATCTGGTTGGCGGGCACGCGGCTGTCAGAGCAGCCTATCCACATATACCTGGGCGTCTGCTGCTTGACAAGGCTGGTGAAGAAGCCTGGGCGCTCGGCTTCCATCTGCGCGGCCCAGGCGCGGTTATGGGCGAAGAGGTCTTGGAGCGAAGTGGTCATGGGCGTATTTTCGCCTGCCCGCGGGGATGCCGTCCGGCAAGCGGCTGAAAGTCATGTTTCATCGATCGCCCTCGCCTTCAACAGCGCTTTTTCGCCCAGGCATTTATCGGTCAGGGTGGCGAGCTCTTTGTCGCTGAACGGGGCCGAGGGTGTGGGGTTCGGCCCGGACTTCACGATGGATGCATCGACCAGCAAAGGGCCTTCTCCGGAAAAATCACAGACAAAACGGTATTTGCCGTCAGTGAGCGACGCGGTCAGCATCTTCCGGGTCTGGTGCAGCTTGCCGCTCTGGTAGCACCACCTGTCCACCTCACCGTCACCCTGGACCAGTCCGGTCAGGCAGCGGTCTCCTTCGCGTTCATAGAATACGCCCTTGCCTCCCGCAAGGAGTGGGCGCAGGTTCTTGAAGTCAGGCGTTGCGCCGTGCGAATACATCAACTGCTGGGCGGGATAAGGATTTCCGGCGCCATGGGCGTATTCAAACAGCGTGAGGTTTCCCATGCTGGCCCACTTGAACTGCTCACATCCTGTATGAAGCGTCTGGCCCTTGGCGGTGAAAGCCATGGGCTCGTCAAGGTCGATGCTGACGGTTGTGCCGTCCCGCAGGGTGAGACCGACAGCGTACGCCGCGAAGCGGCCCTTCAGGGCGAGCACGGCTTCCTCGGAGACCTCCCCCACCCTTGAGGCATCAAGAAAGACGTTCACGGCCTTTCCCCGCAGCGATTCGGGGACGCCGCATTCGAACGTCGCGTCGGCTTGCGGCACTGCTGCGTAGGGCGGGGGCTCATCTTTCTCGCACGCACCGAGAAGCGCGGCAAGCACGAGCACAAGGAGCCATCTCGCCGTCTGATGTGTCACTGGCATGGGTACTGGCCTTACATGGTCTCGGCGAACAATTCGCGCCCGATCAGCATGCGGCGGATTTCGCTGGTGCCGGCGCCGATTTCATAGAGTTTGGCGTCGCGCCAGAGGCGACCCAGCGGGTATTCGTTGATGTAACCGTTGCCGCCGTAGATCTGCACGCCTTCGCCGGCCATCCAGGTGGCTTTTTCAGCGCACCAGAGGATGACGGAGGCGCAGTCCTTGCGGACCTGGCGCACGTGGTCGGTGCCCAGCATGTCGAGGTTTTTGGCGACGGTATAGGCAAATGAGCGGCCGGCCTGCAGCACGGTGTACATGTCGGCGACCTTGCCCTGGATGAGCTGGAACTCGCCGATGCTCTGGCCGAACTGCTTGCGGTCGTGGATGTAGGGGACGACGTTGTCCATGACGGACTGCATGATGCCCAGCGGGCCGCCGGTGAGCACGGCGCGTTCGTAGTCGAGCCCGCTCATCAGCACTTTCGCGCCGCTGTTGAGGCCGCCGAGAATCTGGCTGGCCGGGACTTCGACGTTGTTGAAGACGAGCTCGCCGGTATGGCTGCCGCGCATGCCGAGCTTGTCGAGCTTTTGCGCAACGGAAAAACCCTTCATGCCTTTTTCAATCAGGAAGGCGGTCACGCCGCGCGCGCCGAGTTCGGGTTCGGTCTTGGCATAGACCACCAGGGTGTCGGCGTCGGGGCCGTTGGTGATCCACATCTTGCTGCCGTTGAGCAGGTAGTAGCCGCCCTTGTCTTCGGCTTTGAGCTTCATGCTGATGACGTCGCTGCCGGCGCCGGGTTCGCTCATGGCCAGCGCACCCACGTGCTCACCCGTGATGAGCTTGGGCAAATATTTTTTGCGCTGCTCATCGGTGCCGTTGCGCTTGATCTGGTTGACGCAGAGGTTGCTGTGCGCGCCGTAGGACAGCCCCACCGAGGCGCTGGCACGGCTGATTTCTTCCATGGCGATCATGTGGGCCAGGTAGCCCATGTTGGCGCCGCCGTATTCCTCACCCACGGTGATGCCGAGCACGCCGAGCGAGCCCATTTTTTGCCACAGGTCCATCGGGAACTGGTCGTTGCGGTCGATCTCGGCGGCGCGCGGGGCGATCTCGGCCTGTGCGAATTCGCGCACTGCGTCGCGCAGTGCGTCGATGTCTTCACCGAGCATGAAGTTGAGTCCGGGCATGTTGGTCATGGTGGGCTTTCTGAAGTCGTATGACGGGATTGGATTAGTAGGTCTTGGGCACGGGCACCAGCGTCTGCTGCATCAGCGCGCAGGCGCTTTCCTTGCCCGCTGCGCCGACGTGCGTGACTTCAGCGGTCGTGACGATGATGCGCTTGCCGGCCTTGACGACGCGGCCCAGGGCGCGCAGCTCGCCGTCCCTGAAACCGGCCATGAAGTTGATTTTGTATTCGACCGTGGTGACCTCGGAATCTTCCGCAGCCATGGTCAGCGCGGCGTAACCCCCGGCGATATCGGCCAGTGCGCCCATCGCGCCGCCGTGAAAGCTGCCCTGCTGCTGCGTCACGCGCTCCGAATAGGGCAAGACCACCTCGCACAGACCGGGCTCCACGCGCAGCAGGCGCGCGCCCAGGTGCTGCATCAGGCCCTGGCGCAAAAAGCTGGCTTCAATGCGGCGAAACAGTGTGGACGGTGCGGCGGTTGCATCCATGGAAGACCCTTTGAACGGATAAAAGGCGGCTCTTGTTTTAGTTGACGTTTACGTAAACGTCAATTATGCCTGCTGGCGGAAGCACTGTCCAAGGGCGGTGAAAGCTTCGCGCGCGACCTGAGAGTCCGTGCGATCGCGTCACGAAGGGGAAAGAGATGTGCATCGCCGGCAAATTGCGCTTCCCGCGAATTGCCCGTATGGACAATCACCATGCGGGCGACGGGATCGACAAAGATATTCTGGCCGCCGACACCCCAGAAAAAGGACCGGCCGCCGGCCGCCTGCGGAATCCAGACGTGCAACCCATAGAACGGGGCCCCCTTGGGCTGCGGCTTGTCCGGCCGCAGCATGACCATCTCGTCGATCCATGCGGCGGGCACGACCTGCCCGCCTGCCGCCTGCCCCCGGTTCAGCACCAGCGCCCCCAGCCGGCCGTAGTCGCGCAGGCGCGCGGCGAACTGGCCTTGAACGCCCTCCTCGCCGTGGAAGTTCTTGATCCAGAAGCCGCCGCCCTCGGCCCCGAGGCGCGACCATATCCTGTCCTCCAGATACGCGGTGTTGCTCATGCCGGTACGTTCGCTCAGCATGAGGCCGAGCAACGCGGTCACCGCGCCGTTGTAGCTGAAGGTTTTGCCGGCGGGCGATCGCTCCGTCTTCTCCTTCAGGTAGCGCCGCATGCTCTGGCGCGGCGAGACGGTGGGGTCGGTCGCGCGGTTGTCCGATATTGCGCCCGCCTCGTAGGCGGCATGAAGCTTGGCCGAGGTGGCCATTCGCAGCAGATCCTCCACCGTGTCGTCGGCAAATGCGCTGGCTCCGAAGTCGGGCAAGACCTGCCTGACGGTGGTGTCCAGCGCCAGCTTGCCTTCCGCGATCGCCACGCCGACCAGCAGCGACAGGATCGTCTTCGACATGGACGCCGAGTGCAGCGCGTCCTGGGCGCCGGTTCCCTGCAGGTATCGCTCATAGACGATCCGGTCCTCATGCAGGACGAGAAGTCCCGTCGTGCAGAAACGGGCCAGGTACTCCTCGAGCGAATGAGCTTCGGGATCCCCGGCAACGCGATACGTCACGTTCTCCAATGGCAGGCCATGGCCAAACACCGCCGGCGCAGCAGCCGCCCGCGCTTCGTTGAACGGAAATCGCTGCTGAGGGTTGAGGAATGAGCCGGTGCATCCCTGTTGGGCCGCCGCGAGGGCGGGCAGGCCCACCGCGAACAGGACCAGGGCCGCGCGGCGCAGGGAATCGATCGTCATGGGGCTAGTCGCAAAGCAGGTCACCGCTACGCCGCCTGCTTCGCCTTCTCAAGTTTCGCCAGCAGCGCCTTGGCCTCGCGCTCGTGCGTTTTCACCTCCTCGATGTTGCCCTGCAGCTCGGTCATCTGCTCCTCCAGCTGTGCACGGTGCTGCGCCAGGATGGCGAGGAACTTGCGCAGCTGCGGCCCGGTGTCGCGCGGGCTGTCATACATGTCGATGATGTCCTTGGCCTCGGTCAGCGACAGGCCCAGGCGCTTGGCGCGCAGGGTAAGCTTGAGCCGGGTACGGTCACGCGCGGTGTAGACGCGGTTGCGCCCGCCCGCGCCTTCGCGCTGGGGCTGCAGCAAGCCCATGTCTTCGTAAAAACGCATGGCGCGCGTCGTCAGGTCAAACTCTTTTGCCAGGTCGCTGATGGTGTAGGTGGTGGCCATGATGTGGTCTTTGCAAACGCGGGCGACAGCGCGAAACAGGCGCGGTCCCTACAATGGTTGTGTATGACGTTTACGTAAACGTCAAATATACCGCGAATGATGACATGAACCTCCTTGAGCAGCAACTGGATTACCCCTTTGGAGACACCCTGCCCGAGTCGGGCATGACCATGGAGGTGGCGCCGGGCGTCAAGTGGATACGCATGGCCCTGCCTTTTGCGCTGAACCACATCAACCTGTGGCTGCTGCGCGACGAGATGGACGACCCGGACCGGGCGGGCGCGAAGATCCAGGGCTGGACCATCGTGGACTGCTGCATCAGCCGGGACGAGTCGATAGCGCAGTGGGAGGCGGTTTTTGCCACCCAGCTTGAGGGCCTGCCGGTGCTGCGCGTCATCGTGACGCACATGCACCCCGACCACATCGGCCTGGCGCACTGGCTGTGTGAGCGCTGGACCACGCCCAAACACGTTTGCATGTTGTGGATCAGCGCCACCGACTACCTGTCAGCCCGCATTGGCTCGCAAAGCACCACCGGCTTCGGCGGCGAGAGCGCCGCGCGCTTTTTTGCCGCGCACGGACTGGTTGACCCGGAATCCGTCGAGAAAATACGCGGCCGGGCCAGCTACTACCCCGGCATGGTGCCGGCCGTGCCGGCCAGCTACGTCCGCATCATGGACGGCATGACGGTTCGGATCGGTGGGCGCGACTGGCGCTGCATCAGCGGCTACGGCCATGCACCCGAACACATCGCGCTGCACTGCGAAGAGTTGAACACCCTCATCAGCGGCGACATGGTGTTGCCGCGCATTTCGACCAATGTCAGCGTGTACGACATGGAGCCGGAGTCGAACGCGCTCACGCTGTTTCTGGAATCCATCGACAAATTCCTGCCGCTGCCTGAAGACACGCTGGTGCTGCCGTCACACGGCAAACCCTTTCGCGGCCTGCACACACGCATAGGCCAGCTGCACGACCACCATCGCGACCGGCTGGCCGAAGTCATGCAGGCCTGCACCGCCGCGCCCTGCAGCGCGGCCGACATACTGCCCATCATGTTCCCCCGCAAGCTGGACCTGCACCAGACCACCTTCGCCATGGGCGAAGCCGTGGCGCACCTGCATGCGTTGTGGTTTGGCGAAAAGCTCACGCGCCGGCTGGATGCCGATGGGATTTACCGTTTCAGCAGCGTTGGTCCGTAAACAGAGCCAGGCGGAGCTGCACTCACAAGCATGGCCGCTATGTTTTTAGTAGCTGCTCGCGCTCGTCCCTATTGGCCTGCAGCCCGATTCGGCACATAGGAATGAGTGATCGTGGGACCCCTTCTTTACCAGCCGGGGCCGCGGAACCGGCTTTGCCGGGCCGCAGGCGCAGCGCCCCCTCGGGGGGCAGCGCATTACACGAAGCCGAAGGCGAAGTGAAAAGCGTGGGGGCTTAACTACGCCACTTCCGGTTAGCCGTCACCAAAGCGGTGAGGTAACCGTGCAGCCATTCAAAGTTGACAGGTTTTTTCAGCAGGTGGGCGTGCTGCGGCAGGCCCCCGCGGGCCTCAATGGCGTCGGGCGGCAGGCCGCTGATCACCACGATTTGCATATCGGCCAGCTGCACGTTGCGTTTGAGCGCCTTAAGCATCTCAATGCCGTCCACGCCGGGCATGGACAGGTCCGTGATCAGCAGGTCGGGCCGCATGCTGGCGATATCCATCATGGCCTCCAGGGCAGATGGCATCCAGGTGCAGTCAACCGGCAGGTCCCAGTCTTCAAACTGGCAGCGGTACAGCTCGCGGGTGTCTTCGTCGTCTTCCACCATCAGCACCCGCAGGCGGCTTTTGGGGTCGGTGTCGACGCGGGACAGCTGTGGGCTGTTTTTGGCCAGGTAGGCGTTGATGGACTGCAGCGCAATGCGGCGGTGCCCACCCAGCGTCTTCCACGCCTCGATTTCCCCTTTTTCAACCAGGGACTGCACCGTCGCAACGGAGAGCCCCAGAAGCTTGGCTGCATAGCTGGTGCCGCAGTAATCCTCGCTGGAGAAATCCGCAGCCGTGATCGCGGCCTCGAAGGACTTGGGTTCACGCGCCATGGCAGACCGAACGGGGATTGGAGTGTTTCATTTTGGGCATTTTAATCAATTCGACTCAATCGCTTCACAGAAAATGATAGTAAGCATCAACTAACACCAGCGGGCACTGCCAGCGTCAGGGAGACAGCGGTGCGGTGGGCAGGGTGAAGAAGAACGTTGCCCCCTTGCCGGGCGCCGCCTCGGCCCACAACCTGCCGCCGTGCCGCTTGATCACGCGGCTGACGGTGGCCAGCCCGATGCCCGTGCCCGGAAACTCCGCGACAGCATGCAGACGCTGAAACGGCTTGAAGAGCTTGTCGGCATAAGCCATGTCGAAGCCGGCACCGTTGTCCCTGACGAAAAACTCCGGCAGCCCCGCGGCATCAAGCTGGCAGCCTACCGTGATTTCGCTGAGGGGTTGCTGGGCGCTGAACTTCCAGGCATTGCCGATCAGGTTTTCCATCACCACCCGGACCAGCCGGCTGTCGCCGTGCGCCTTCAGGCCTTTTTCGATGTTCACCGCAACCTTGCGCTCGGGGTCGCGCACCCGCCATTCGTCCAGGATGATGCGGGCAAGCTCCGACAGGTCCACCACCTTGTTATTCAGGGGGGTGCGCGACACCTGCGCCAGCGACAGCAGGTCTTCAATCAGTTGCCCCATCTGCGCCACGCCGGCCTGGATACGTGCCAGGTAGTGCGTCACCTTCTCGCCGGCATCGGCCCCCAGGTGTTTGCCCAGCAGGCGGCTGAAGCCGTCAACGGTGTTTAGCGGCGAGCGAAGGTCGTGCGACACGGAGTATGAAAACGCTTCGAGTTCCTGGTTGGACAGGCGCAGGGCGGCTTCAATGGCCTTGATCTCGGTGATGTCCGCGTCGATGCCCACCCAAAAGGCCACTTCACCGCGTTCGTCCAGCACGGGCGATGCGCGGTAGGACATGGTGTGCACGCCGTCCCGGGCCAGCACGCGGCGTATGCCCGAATATTGCGACCGCGTCTCCCGGGCGACCTGCCAGCGGGCCCTGATATCGGGGAGGTCGTCCGGATGAATGGCGGCAAACCATTGCGTGCCGGTCCAGTCCTCCATCTTGCCGCCCGCCAGGTCAAACCAGGCGCGGTTGAAGTAGGTGGCCGCGCCGTCCGGATCGCTGGTCCATACCACCTGGGGCGCCTGTTCGGCCAGCGCCTTGAAGAGGGCCTGCTGGCGTTCCAGCGCCAGCGTGCGGTCCGCCACTTTCTGCTCCAGCCCGGTGTTGAGCTGGCTGACCTCCTCGATCAGGCGGGAGTTCTGGATGGCGATGGACGCGAGCTGGGCCAGTTCGAGCGCCACATATTCGTCCTCCTGCGTGAACTCGCCCTGGTATTTGTCGGACAGCTGGAGCAGCCCGATGTTTTTGCCGTCGCGGCCCGTCAGCGGTACGGCCAGCCAGCCGCGCATGGCCGGATGCTTGTCGGCGTAGCTGCCGAAGCCGCGCCAGCGCGGATGCGCCTCCAGCTCTGCCTGTGTCATGCGCATGGACCGGTTGGTCTGGCAGACCAGGGCGTAAATGCCGGTGCCGTCGGGCGCCTCGATCATGTCCCGGTATTTCGCATATTTTTCGGAAAGCGACAGGGCGTTGATGGCCTGCCCCCAGTCGCTGTTCACGGTGAGGCTGACGATCGCCTGGTGCGCGCCTATCACCCCCCGGGCCTGTTCGGCCACCTCGTGCATGGTGCTTTCAAGCGTCTGGTGCCAGGTGATGGCCTGGGCCGCGTCAGCGGCGCGCTGCAAGGTGTACAGGTGTTCCTGGACCTCATTTTCAACCTTGACCTGGGCCGAGATATCCAGTGCCAGGACAAAACGCGCCGGGCGGCCGGCATACCGCACCGAGGTTGAAAAAGGGCGGGCGGTGAAAAACGACCCGTCCTTGCGGCGATGCTCCCAACGCTCCTTGACGATCAAAGGCGAGGCGGCGTGCTGGGTCCGGAGGTTTTGAGCTTCTGCTTCGCTGCGAATGTCGTAGATCGTCATCGACAGAAACTCTTCCATCGTATAGCCATAGCTCTTGACGGCGGCTTCGTTGACCATGAGGAAGCGATAGGTCTCGGCGTCAAAAACCCACATCGGGATCGGCGCCATTTCAAAGAGAGCCGAGTAGCGGTGTTCACTTTCTACCAGCGCCTGCTCTGCCAGCTTGCGCTGGGTGATGTCGCGCTGCACCGCGACCCAGTGGGTGTAGTGGCCTTTGGTGTCGGTGATCGGAACAATGTCGAGCTCCAGCCAGACCTCCTCGCCGCTCTTGGTGTAATTGATCAGCTCGGCGCGCACGGGCTGCCATTTTTCCAGTGCAGCCTTGATGCGGTCGAGCTCGTCCCGCTGCGTTTTGGGGCCCTGCATCAGGCGTGGCGTTTTTCCCAGCACCTCTTCGCGCGTGTAACCGGTACGGCGCTCAAAAGCGTCGTTGACAAAGATGATGCGCGGGCCGGCGCCATCGATGGGTGCGGCCTCGGTGATGAGCACAATGTCGTTGAGCCGGGATACGGCGGTTTCCAGAAGGCGCAGGTGCGCCTGCGCTTCGTGCTGTTCCGTGATGTCCTGCAGCACGCCGACCAGGCTCACAACCTTGCCGTCCCGCTGCAAAGCCCGGCCCTGCGTGCGCACCCAGATGCGCCGGCCCTTTGCCGTGATGAGGGGCAGCTCCAGGTCCCATGGCGTACCCTGCTTCAGGGCAGCCAGGGCGACCGAGCGGATGGTGCGCCGCGCTTCGGGTGCGTAAAAGTCGAGCGCCTCCTCAACCCCCAGGCCGGCCGCCGGATCGAGTTCGTGGATGCGGTAAATTTCTTCAGACCAGTAAGGCGTCATGGTGTCGACAGCGACCTCCCATCCACCGACTTTCCCCAGCGCGCCGGTGCGGTTCAGCAGCTCCGTGCTGCGGGCCACCACCAGTTCCGCGCGCTTGCGGTCGGTAATTTCCTGGATCACGCCGGAGCGGCGGCGCCCCGACGGGCCGCGGCCCGCGCCTTGCCCCTCCTGCCCGGTGTCCCCGGGCTGTGCTTCGTCAGCGCGGCCAAACAGGTGGACCCATCGAATCTCGCCGGCGGACGTGACGATGCGGAACTCAATGTCCAGCGGCTGGTTGGTCCGAACGGACAGATCGCGCCGTTCCTTGAAGGCCTGGCGGTCCCCGGGATGGACCAGTTGCATGAATCTGCCGTGGCTCCTGTCAAAGGTCGTGCGGTCAACGCCGAGCACCTCGTACACCTCATCGGACCACCAGCTTTCATCGGTGCCGGTGTCCAGCTGCCAGTAGCCGATGCGGCCCAGGCGCTGGGCGTCCCGCAGTTTCTGCTGGATGGCTTCGCTGTTTGCCAGTTCAGCCTCCAGGACACTCCGATGTTGCTCAAGCGACTCGGCCATGCGGTTAAAACCTGTGGATATCCTCGCAAACTCCCCGAAGTCGTCAGGCCGGCCTGGCGGTATCCGCACATCCAGCCGGCCGTTCTGGAGCTGCCGGATGGCCTCAAGGATGTTTCGGGTGGGCTCCACGATGGCACGCCCGCCAATGACCCAGGCGACGCCGCCGCCCACAAATGCCACCAGCAACAACACCACCAGTTCCAGCCACAGCTGTTCCCGGCTGGCGCCCACGACCAGTTCGCGGTCCAGGCTGACCGCCACAAAAAAAGCGGCGTGCACGTCGGGGCTGCTGGGCATGAAAGCCCACAGGCGGCGCTGCCCGGTGCCGTCCGGCCCATCGCTGGTTCCGGTACGCATCTGCTGCACGGCCGCCTTCAGCACGGGGCTTCTGGCCACCTGCCCGATTCGTATGGGGAGGTCGGGCTTGCCAGCCAGCAGCACGCCACCACGGTCGTGTATGCCCAGCGCGCCGCCGGGCGGCAGCTGGACGTCGATGGTGGACTTCGCCATCTCGGCCAGGTCTACCGACGCAAAAGCCACAATGTCAACGCGCCCGTCCTTGTCCAGCAGCGGCAACGCAAATGTGATGGAAGGCCGGCCCGTGGCACGTCCCACAATGTATTCACCCACCACAAAGCTGCGCTGCTCAACAGCATTGCGGAAATAGGCACGGTCGCCCAGGTAGCCGAGCCGCACGCCTTCCTGCCCGTTGCACAGCGCATAGCCGTCCGTTCCCACAATGCCGAAATTGGCGTAAAGCGGAAACAGCTTGTTGAGCTCTACAAGGTAGCGGTTGCAGCGGTCGGCGTTGCCGTCCCGCAGGCTGGGCACATGAACAATCGCCGTCAGTATCTGCCGGGCCGATTCCGCCAGGCGCTGCTGGCTGGATGCGGCCAGCGATGCGGCGAATTGCAGGTCGGTTTGGGCGCGCTCGACGGCTGTGTCGGCGTTGTAGACGGCCTTGAAAATGGACAGGCCAAACATCGGCACGATCGCCACCAGCACGAGCATGACAAGGCGGGTCCGCAGCGTGATTTGAAGCTTCATGGCATCAGCGCCGCAGGTACCGGCACCGGGTGTTTCTGGGCCACCGGTGCGTCACGGGATGTCAGCCGGCCGCGATGGATTCATTGACGCCCAGCCAGTACGCCTGCAGGCGGTTGAGCTTTTCGGTCAGCCCCCCAAAATCGACGGGTTTACGGACAAACCCGTTGGCCCCGCTCTGGTAACACGCCACGATGTCGGACCGCTCGCTGGAAGATGTCAGCATGACGACCGGCACCAGCGCGGTCAGGGGATTGGCCCGCACGCTGCGCAGTACGTCCAGGCCGGACAGCTTGGGCAGCTTCATGTCGAGCAGGATGAAAGCCGGCTGCCTTTGCGTGTCGCGCCCCGCATGGGCACCCTGGCCGAACAGAAAGTCCAGCGCCTGCACACCGTCCCGGGCGACGGCAATCTCGGCTGTGACGCCCTGCTCCTCCAGCGTCAGCACGGTCAGTTCCAGGTGGTCCGGATTGTCTTCAACTACGAGTATGAGTTTGTCGTTCATGTGGACTTCAGGTGCGCAGTGTCAATCCCTGTCGTTTTCTGGTTTTTGGTGTTTTCTCATATTACCAAGTAAAGAAACGCCGCAGTACTGTGATTTGTACCCCCTTTGACGTCGCTCAACGGACGTGCAAAACGCAGCAGCGCCGGCCTACCAGCGGGGAATTGCTTCGTCCTTGAGCTGGCCGCGCAGCTCGGCGTAGTCGGGCACCACCGCGCGCACGGTGTCCCAAAAGCGCGGGCTGTGGTCCATGACACGCAAATGGCTCAATTCATGAACCACCACGTAGTCGATCACCGACTGCTTGAAATGGATCAAGCGCCAGTTCAGCCGGATGGAGCCATCCGCGCTGGCGCTGCCCCAGCGGGTGCCGGCGCTGGAAAGGCTGAGCTTGTGCCACTGCACGCCCAGGTGCGGCGCGAAATGGTTGAGCCGCTCGGTAAAGATGCGCTTGGCCTGGCGCATCAGCCAGGCCTGCACGGCGTCGCGGATCTGCTCGGGCGTGGCATGGTGGGGCAGGCCCACGTGCAGCGTCAGCTGCGCCACACCGGGCAAGGTGCCGTTGGACGCATCGTCGTTGCCCTGCAACAAGACTTCGGCAGCCGCGGTGCCGGTTTTGAGTTCGGCGCCGACGCCGCCGAAAGCGTGCCGCGGATCGATCACCACAATGACCTGGTCACCCAGGAAAGGCAGCGTGGTGCCGTCCTTCCAGTCAATGCGTGCGGACTCCAGGCGCTCATGGCGCACGCGGGTTTCCTGCAGCTTGGCCAGGATCCAGCCGGATTTTTCCAGCACCGCCTTGTCGATTTCATACAACGGCACCCATTTGGGCGCGCTCACCGTGAGGCCGTCGGCGCCCGCAGAAAAGCCGATGGTCTTGCGTTTGCTGCGGCGGAACTCATAAGCCACCAAAATGCCGTCCAGCACGGTCTCACGGGTGGCGCGCGGATGGCGGAAGGTGGCGGGTGCCAGCGCCTGCTGCAAGGTTTGGGCGGGTAGTTGCGGCCCCACGAACTCACCATTCGCTATGTTTTCGATAGCTGTCGGCGCAGTATTTATGGGGGCTACAGGCCTTTTTTGCCTGTTTTTTCTGGCTTTTGAGCCGCCGGGAACGCCAGCAAGCGGCGCCGGCGCGGAATCAAACAGGTCGAGCGTGAACTGAAGAAGCCGTTGCATCATGGCAGTTTAGCTTGACAGCATGGGCAGGCTGGCCGCTCAGGTATTGGGTACGACGGGTGTGGCGGGCGTGGCGACCACTTCACCGGCATAAGCCTCGGGGTCAAGGCGCCGCATTTCGGCTTCGATCCAGGTTTCCACCTCGCGCATCAACTCGTCGGGCTGCCGGCCGGTGCTGTCGATCGGCTTGCCGATGGAGATGTCAACGATGCCCGGGGTTTTGATGAAGGCCTTGCGCGGCCAGCATTTGGCCGAGGTCACGGCAATCGGGATCACGGGAGCGCCGGTTTCAATGGCCAGGCGCGTACCGCCGGATTTGTAAGTGCCCTTCTGGCCGCGCGGGATGCGCGTGCCTTCGGGGAACATGATGACCCAGGTTCCCTGCGCCATCAGGCGCTTGCCCTGCACCACGACCTTGTTGAAAGCCTGCGACCGCTGGCTCCGGTCGATGTGGATCATGTCCATGCGCGCCATGGCCCAGCCGAAGAACGGCACGTAGAGCAGCTCTTTCTTGAACACATAGGCCAGCGGGTGCGGCATCAGCGTGGGCATGCACAGGGTCTCCCAGGTGCTCTGGTGCTTGAGCAGCAGCACGGCTGCGCTGGTCTGGCCCGTGGGGAGGTTTTCCATGCCGGTCACCCGGTTCTTGATGCCCAGGATGAACGTACCGCCGCTGACCGCCACGCGCAGCCAGCCCGCGCACATCCAGTACATGGTGTTGCTGCTGACGAACACCGAGGCAATCACCACGAAAGTAGCCCAGGGGATCACCGTGATGGCCATCCACAGCAGGTGAAGAATTGATCGAATCAGGCGCATGTCAAGGTTTCCGGTATCAGGCAGGTTTTGGATGCTGGTGTACAGCAGTTTTCACGATGTTTTAAGGCTCTAACCCTTATCTGGTCAGCGCGGGCAGCTAGCATTTTTATAGCGTCACCTACAAGGCCACTTGCAGGGGCCGGGCGCTGCGTTCCAGGATGAAATCGGCAAATGCCGATAAATCGGTGTGCAGCTGGGTGCCTTCGGGCAGGCCCTCGGGCCGCCCGCCGCTGCGGTAGCGCGCCGACTTGCCCGTCAGCACCAGGTGCGGTTCGCACCCGGCAGCCGCACCGGCCTGCAGGTCGCGCAAAGAATCCCCTGCGGTGGGCACGCCTTTGAGCGGCACGCCGAAACGCGCACCGATCTGCTCAAAAAGGCCAGGCAACGGCTTGCGGCAGGTGCAGCTTTCCTCAGGGGCATGCGGGCAGTAAAACACCGCATCGATGCGCCCGCCGACAGCGGCCAGCAGCTTGTGCATCTTGGCGTGCATGGCGTTGAGCGCCGCCACGTCGAAAAGGCCGCGCCCCAGCCCCGACTGGTTGGACGCGATCACGACGTGCCAGCCGGCGTGGTTCAGGCGCGCAATGGCCTCCAGCGAACCCGGCAGCGGCAACCATTCGTCCGGTGCCTTGACGAAGTCGTCGCTGTCGCTGTTGATGGTGCCGTCGCGGTCGAGGATGACGAGTTTCATGGTGAATAAGGCTGGTAGCTAGATAAACAGTACTTCATTTGTGATGCATCACTTCACTTTTTTTGCCCCGACGCAAGCGACGTTATTTGCCGGGCCATCCGCTTATCCGAATACAAGTACATCAGGGCCAGCAAATGAAAGCCCAGGCGCATAGGCAGTAAGGTAAGGTGCATCGCCAGTATGCGCGGATTGAACTGGGAAATCACCAGAGCCGAAATACCGGTTTCGATGACCAGACAGCCAACAATAAGTATCCAATAGTCCATGTTCGTCAGCGTGAAACGATAGGACTTGGCGCACTGCCAACTGGCCATCAATGCGCCAAACAAGGGCGCAACGTCAAAAATGGCACTCCCATAATCGAAACCAAACAACATCAGCGCCAGATACGCCAGCACATAAGCGAGGACCACTACGCCGGCGAACGTGCCAAGCACAAGCTCAAACCGCAGAGCCGGACGCACTTGCGCCATCTCAGGGTTATTTGGCGATTCTGGCGTCGTCATCGCTGTTACACCGCCAGGCGCGACAGGTCGGCCACTTTATTCATGGCCTGGTGCAGCGTCGCCAGCAGCCCGAGGCGGTTGGCGCGCAGCGCCGGGTCTTCGGCATTGACCATCACGCCGTCGAAGAAGGCATCCACCGGCGCCTTCAGGGCGGCCAATGCCTGCAGCGATGCTGCGTAGTCACCGGCGGCAAAAGCGGCTTCGGCTTTGGGCGCCACTGTTTTCAATGCATCCGCGAGGGATTTCTCGGCAGCTTCCTGCAGCAGCTCGGGTTTGACGGCTGCTTCAACCGTGCCTTCAGCCTTCTTCAGGATATTGCCGACGCGCTTGTTGGCCGCAGCGAGAGCCGGTGCTTCGGGCAGCGCGGCAAAGGCGCGCACAGCCGACAGGCGTTTGGCCACATCGCCCAGGCGCTGGGGTTTGAGGGCCAGCACGGCATCGACTTCTTGCGCGCTGTAGCCCTGCTCGCGCAGGGAACCGGCGAGGCGGTCGTAGATGAAATCGACCAACGCGATGGACGCGTCCTGGATCTTGTCACCGAACACCGGCTGGGCGCCCTGAACCAGCTCAAGCAGGTCCAAAGGCAGGTCTTTCTCGACCAGCATGCGGATCACGCCCAGCGCATGGCGGCGCAGCGCGAACGGGTCCTTGTCGCCGGTCGGCAGATTGCCGATGCCGAACATGCCGACCAGCGTTTCCAGCTTGTCGGCCAGCGCGACGATGACGCCGACGGTGTTGCGCGGCAGTTCGTCGCCGGCAAAACGCGGCTTGTAGTGGTCCTCAATCGCGTCGGCCACATCGGCACTGAGACCGTCGTTGAGCGCGTAGTAGCGGCCCATGGTGCCCTGCAGCTCGGGGAACTCGCCGACCATGTCAGTCACCAGGTCGGTCTTGGCCAGCTCGGCGGCGCGCTGTACATCGGCCACATTGGCATTCAGGCGATTGGCAATGGCCTCGGCAATGGCGCGTACGCGCTGCGTACGCTCACCCTGCGTGCCCAGCTTGTTGTGATACACCACCTTGCCCAGACCTTCAACGCGCGAAGCCAGCGTCTTCTTGCGGTCCTGGTCGAAGAAAAACTTGGCATCGGCCAGGCGCGGCCGCACCACGCGCTCGTTGCCGCCAATCACGGCGCTGGCATCTGTTGGACTGATATTGCTCACGACCAGAAACTTGTTGGTGAGCTTGCCCGAAGCATCGAGCAGCGGGAAGTACTTCTGGTTGGCCTTCATCGTGAGGATCAGGCATTCCTGCGGCACCCCGAGGAATTCTTTTTCGAATTCGCAAATCAACACATTGGGGCGCTCGACCAGCGCGGTCACTTCGTCGAGTAGCGCGTCGTCTTCAATCGCCCTGGCGCCACCGCCAACTTTGGCTGCGGCTGCAGCAAGCTGCTTGACGATTTCGGCTTTGCGCGCGGCAAAACTGGCGATCACCGCGCCGTCTTTTTGCAGGGTAGCGGCGTAGCTGTCGGCATCCTTGAGCACCACCGGGTCGACGGCCGCTTCAAAGCGGTGGCCATGCGTGGCGTTGCCGGCTTTGAGGCCCAACGCCTCGATAGCGACCACCGAGCTGCCATGCAGCGCGACCAAGCCGTGCGCGGGACGTACAAACTTCACATCACTCCAGCCATCGGCCAGCTGGTAGGTCATGACCTTGGGAATCGGCAATTTGGCAATGGCTTCGAGCAAGGCTTTCTGCAACCCCTCAACCAGCGTCGCACCCTTGACGTTGCTGTCGTAAAACAGCGCCTCTGCCTTGCCGTCGGGCGCACGCTTGAGTCCGGCCACGGCCGACGCATCGGCGCCCAGCGCCTGTAGCTTCTTGAGCAGCGCGGGTGTGGCATTGCCCGAAGCATCCAGCCCCACCGCCACCGGCATGAGTTTTTGCGAAACAGCCTTGTCGGTGGCCTGTGCGGCCACCGCCGTGACATGCGCGGCCAGGCGGCGCGGGGAGGCAAATGCCGTGAGGGCCGAATCTGCCGCCGTCAGGCCCTGGGCCTTGAGCTGCTCGAACAGCACGCCGGCAAAGGCATCGCCCAGCTTTTTGAGCGCCTTGGGCGGCAGCTCTTCGACAAACAGTTCAACAAGAAGGTTTTGGGAGGCGTTCATTGGTTTTTTCGGGAATGTCGGAGCGCAAAAATGGCCAGGGCTGCAACCATCAGCGGCAGCCAGATGGTTTGGATCTCATTGAGCAACACGTCGGCGCCGCGTTGCGTGAAGAACCGGGAAAAGGAGACGGGCGACACCTCAACGGGCCGCCATGGGCTGAAAAACCGCTGGTCGGAAAACGGCCAGTAGAGAGGAATGGCCACGCCGCCATTGGTCAGGGTGTCCAGCAAGGGATGCGAGAACACGCAAAGCGCGATCCACGCATAGCCCTGCCATGGCGCCAGTTTCCAGTGCCGCGCCAGCCACCAGCCGATGATGCCCACAACGAGCGCAAAGCCCAGGGTGTGGGTAAAGCCGCGATGCCCCCAGATCCCGCCGTAATGGATGCCGAGCTTGAAGGCGATGCCGTCAAAGTCGGGGAGGATGGCCGCGACCATGCCCGCCGCCAGCATGGAAGGCGGTATCCGCTTGCTACCGAGGGCCACTGCAGCAGCAACGGGAACGGCGATGTGGGAAAAGATGGTGGGCATCGAAGATCAGCTCACCGTTTTGGCGTGGCATCGGCGTAGTGCAACACCGTGGGAAACGGATCGTAAAAATGGTGAAGCAGCTTGCGCCATGCCTGGTAGGGCTCTGACTGGCGGAACCCCTCGGTGTGGTCTTCCAGGGTGTTCCAGCGCACCAGCAGCATGTAGTGATGGTCGTTTTCCAGGCAGCGCTGCAACTCATGGCCCTGGTAGCCGCCCATTGACGCGATGATGGCCTGCGCCTGGGCAAAAGCCGCCTCGAAAGCGGACGCTTCGCCGGGCTTGACCTGCAACTGGGCGATTTCCAGAATCATCAAGCCGCCTTCTTCGCCATCTGCTCGACCCACTCGCGCGGCGCCATCGGGAAGCCCAGGCGCTCACGGCTTTCGTAATAGCTTTGCGCCACGGCGCGGGCGAGGTTGCGGATGCGGCCGATGTAGGCGGCGCGCTCGGTCACGCTGATGGCGCCGCGGGCGTCCAGCAGGTTGAAGCTGTGGGCAGCTTTCAGCACCTGCTCATAGGCCGGCAGGGCCAATTGCACATCGATCAGGTGCTTGGCCTGCTTTTCGTGCGCGGTGAAGGCGGTGAAGAGGAAATCGGCGTCGCTGTGTTCGAAGTTGTAGGTCGACTGCTCAACCTCGTTCTGCTTGTAGACGTCGCCGTAGCTGAGCTTTGAGCCATCAGGCCCTTCGGTCCAGGTCAGGTTGTAGACGTTGTCCACGCCTTGCAAATACATGGCCAGGCGTTCCAGGCCGTAGGTGATTTCGCCGGTGGCGGGTTTGCAGTCGATGCCGCCGACCTGCTGGAAGTAGGTGAACTGCGTGACTTCCATGCCGTTGAGCCAGACTTCCCAGCCCAGGCCCCAGGCGCCCAGCGTCGGGTTTTCCCAATCGTCTTCGACAAAGCGGATGTCGTTTTTCTTCAGGTCAAAGCCCAGCGCTTCCAGCGAGCCGAGGTAGAGCTCAAGGATATTGGCGGGTGCCGGCTTGAGCACGACCTGGTACTGGTAATAGTGTTGCAGGCGGTTGGGGTTCTCGCCGTAGCGGCCGTCCTTGGGGCGGCGGCTGGGCTGCACATAGGCGGCTTTCCAGGGCTCGGGGCCCAGCGCGCGCAGAAACGTCGCGGTGTGCGAAGTGCCTGCGCCGACTTCCATGTCGTAGGGCTGCAGCAGCGCGCAACCCTGGTCAGCCCAATAGGACTGCAGCTTCAAAATAATTTGCTGGAAAGTAAGCATAAGAGTGGAGTTTTGCCAAACGCGGGGCACCTGGATTGCAGGCCCGGGGAGCGGCGCCTCAGGTGGCGGCCGCCAAGCCGGTCATTTTACGCGGCGGCGCGCGGGCGCCTTGGTGAGCGCCTTACCGGTCGGCATCACTGGCGGCATCTGGGTGGGCGGCACATACCAGCCGGGGCCGGTCTTGAAGGCCTCGACCAGAAAATCCACCATCACACGGACCTTGGCGCTCAGGTGCCGCCGGCTGGGGTACACCGCCAGCACGTCGATTTCAGGCATGCGGTAGCCGGGAAGCAGGGGCACCAGCCGGCCTTCGCGCAGGTCTTCCCCAACCAGGAAAGCCGGCTGCCAGATGATGCCCAGCCCGGCCACGGCCGCTTCGCGGGCGGTATCGCCGTTGTTGGCGTGCATGATGTAGTTGACCTTGACCGCGTGCGGGCGGCCCTCGTTGTCGGTGAAATGCCATTCGTTGGCGGTGGCGGCATAGGTGTAGCCCAGGCAGCTGTGGCCCGCGAGGTCGGCGGGCACGGCCGGGCGGCCGTGCTTTTTCAGATAGTCCGGCGCGGCACAGAGGATGTTGCAGGAAGTCGCGAGCTTGCGGGCTGCATGGGTGGCCGGCCCCGTGCGCGAGATGCGTATGGCGAGGTCGTAGCCTTCTTCCACGATGTCCACCACGCGGTCGCTGAGGGCAATGTCGAGTTCCACCTCGGGATAGCTTTGCATGAAGCGCGGCCACAGCGGCGCCAGGTGACGGATGCCAAAGCTCACAGGCGCATTGATGCGCAGGCGCCCGCGCGGCTGCAGGGTTGCCGACGAGGCCAGCGCCTCCGCGTCGGCAACCTCTTCAAGAATCGACTTGCTGCGCTCATACAGCGCTTCGCCGCTTTCGGTGAGCGAGAGCTTGCGGGAGCTGCGGTTGAGCAGGCGCGTGCCGAGGTGGGCTTCCAGCTCATTGATATAGCGGGTGACGTTGGCCGGCGAGGTGTCCAGCGCATCGGCCGCACGCGTGAAACTGCCGCGGCCAACCACGGCGGCAAACACCTCAAACGCACGCAGCCGGTCCATTTCAATCCCAATCATTCATAAAAGATGAATGATTAAATCAGTTTTACGGCCTTCTTCCAATAGAAGATGAAACTTACATTGGACTCATCGGCAGGCAGGAAGCCCACCGAACCAGGAACCCCCTACCCAAGACAAAGGAAATCGACATGACCACGCAAACCACTTCATTCACACCCCGCTTCGCCAACAAGACCGTGCTGGTCACGGGTGGCAACAGCGGCATCGGCCTGGCCACCGCCTTGCAATTCGCCGGGCAAGGCGCGCGGGTCGTCATCACCGGCCGGGACCAGGTGTCACTGGACCAAGCCAAAGCCCAACTGGGCACAGGCGCCATCGCCCTGCGCAACGACGCAGGCGCCAGCGGCTCGGCCAAGGCACTGGCCAGCGCATTGGCCGCCGAAGGCATCACGCTGGACGCCGTGTTCATCAATGCCGGCCTGGCCAAATTCGCCCCGCTGGAAAGCGTGGACGAAGCACTCTGGGACGACACCTTCAACGTCAACGTGAAAGGCGCGTTCTTTGCGATCCAGGCGCTGTCGCCGCTGCTGAACACGGGCGCCGCCATCATCCTGAACGGCTCGATCAATGCCCATATCGGCATGCCCAACTCCAGCGTCTATGCCGCCAGCAAGGCGGCGCTGATTTCGCTGGCAAAAACGCTGTCAGGTGAACTGGTCGCGCGCGGCATCCGCGTCAATGTGGTGAGCCCCGGCCCGGTTACGACGCCGCTGTACGGCAAGCTTGGCGTGCCCGCAGACCAGCTCGGTGCGCTGGCCGCCAGCATCCAGGCGCAAGTCCCGATCAAGCGCTTCGGCACGCCCGATGAAGTGGCGAGCGCCGTGGTGTATTTGTCATCGCCCGAAGCGGCTTTTATTGTCGGCACCGAGCTGATCGTCGACGGCGGCATGAGCCAGCTGTAAGCACTTCCCGCGTACGCCGCGAGAACGAAAAAGGGCGATGCCGCTGCCGGCATCGCCCTTTTCTTCCTGTTGTAACTGCGTGAACTCAGTACTGCCAGAAGATGCGCTGCAGTTCCTTGCTGTCAATGTTCTTCGTCAAGGCCACGGCGGCCAGGATGCGGGCCTTTTGCGGGTTCAGGTCATGCGCGACCACCCAGTCGTACTTGTCGTCAGGCTGCTCGGCGTTGCGCAGCACAAAGCCTTCGGGCACACGCGAGGAGCGCACCACCTGGATGCCTTTGGCGCGAACTTCCTGCAGCGCGGGAACCACACGGTCGGCCACGGAACCGTTGCCGGTACCGCCGTGGATCAGGGCCTTGATGCCGGTCTTGCCGACGGAGTCCACCGCGGAGCGCGGCACGTTGCCATAACCATAGACAATGTCGACCGGCGCCAGCGCTTCGAAATCATCAATGTTGAATTCGGACTGCGCGGTGTGGCGCTTCACAGGGGCACGGAACCAGTAATTCTGGCCTTCTACCACCATGCCCAGCGGGCCCCACTGGCTCTTGAAGGCCTCAGTCTTGATGTTGATGGTTTTGGTGACATCACGGCCGCTCTGGAGTTCGTCATTCATGGTGACCAGCACGCCTTTGCCGGCGGCGTCCTTGCTGGCGGCCACGCTCACGGCGTTGAAAAGGTTGAGCGCACCGTCGGCCGACAGCGCCGTACCTGGGCGCATGGAACCGACCACCACGATGGGCTTGCTGGTGCGGATCACGAGGTTCAGGAAGTAGGCGGTTTCTTCCAGGGTGTCGGTACCGTGGGTGACCACGATGCCGTCCACGTCAGACTGCTTGACCAGCGCCGAGATGCGCTTGCCCAATTTCATCAGGTTGTCGTTGGTGAAACTTTCGGAAGCAATTTGCGAGACCTGCTCGCCCTTGACATTGGCCACGTTGGCCAGCTCGGGCAGGCCAGCCAGCAACTTGTCGACCGGCACCTTGGCGGCGGCATAAGTCGCGCTGTTCAGGGCCGAAGCGCCGGCGCCGGCAATGGTGCCGCCGGTGGCCAGGATCACGACGTTGGGTTTGGCGGTGGTTTGCGCCAGTGCGGGCGCGCCGAGCGAGGTAAATGCCACCAGGCCAAGCGCGGCGCCCATGTGACGAAATGTTGAGGCTATTTGCATGTATGTCTCCAAGGAAATGGAATTTGTCTGATTTTTTGCGCACAGCGAGCAAAACAAGCGGTTTCACCAGCCTGTGCGGCGATTTCCCCAGCCTTGCGGCCAAAGGTGGCTCATCGTAGCGACGCTGGCAGCCCCCAGCGATGCATAATGTAACGAGGGGTATGACTAAAACTCACACCCCTCAGCAGCATGGCCCCATGCATCTCCGTCGACCCGGCAGCGACATACCCGCAGCGACATGAACCTCAGGCAACTTGAAGTCTTCCAGGCGGTGATGCAGACCGGCAACATGAGCGCCGCGGCGCGGCTGATCTGCATCACGCCCTCGGCCGTCAGCAAGACGATTGCACACACGGAATTGCAACTGGGCTACAAGCTTTTTACCCGCGGCAAGGGCACGCTGGCCCCCACGCCCGAAGCGCGCGTGCTGTTTGAAGAGTCTTCGCAAATCCACCAGAAGCTGGACGGGCTCAAGCGCATTGCCGTCAACCTGCGGCAGTCGGCCGGCGGCCAGGTGCGGCTTGCGGCCATTCCGTCCGTCAGCCATGAGTTTTTGCCGCTGGTGCTGGAAAGGCACATGGCGCGCTACCCGCGCGTTCGCGTCGAGGTGCGCACGCTGCACCAGGACCAGATGGTGCAGGCACTGCTGACGCGCAGCGTGGACTTTGCCCTTGGTTTTTATGAACACCCGCACCCGTTGCTGACCAGCTCGACGCTGGTGAGCGGCCCGCTCTACCTGGCCGTCACGCGCGACATCTGGCAGCGGGCCGTGAAGGCAAGGCGCCAGAACCCGATGTCTTTCCTGGCCAGCATGCCGCTGATCCGCCTGGTGGGTGAGGATCCGATGTGCCAGTCGATCGACGACCTGGCGCGCCACCTGGGCCTGACCGCCCCTGAAGGGTTGCAGGTGCACACCTCGCGGCTGGCGCTGGAGCTGGTCAAGCGCGGCATGGGCTGGACGGTGGTGGACTTCCTGACGGCCAGCAACCTCGACCCGCAATCATTGACAGCGGTGCCGCTGCATGATTTTGCCCAGGCGCCGCTCCAGATGTATTTTGCGAGCAGCACACCGCCGGGTCAGGATGCGATTCGGATGTTAGAAATGCTGCCGGAGCTACTGCACGGCGTGATGGCTGCAACGCACTGAACACAGCCGACTCACCGCGGCTCCTCCAAGCCAGCAGGAGCCGCGGAACCGGCTTTGCCGGGCCGCTGGCACCGTCCCCTGCAAGGGGAAAAGGGGCTACACGCAGTGAGCCCCGATAGGGGTGTGCCCTGTCCTACCGACGGCGTCGGAACGCGAGCGCCAGGCCGGCCACGCCCAGCCCGAAGCCCCACAGCGGCCAGAGGCCGTAGCGGGACACCCACTGGGCATACGGTGTGATGCCGTTGCGGCCCTGGACGTCGCCGTTCAGCACGCCGCGCGTGTGGCGTTCCAGCGAATGCGTGACTTTGCCCTGGTGGTCGATGATGACTGTGGCGCCGGTGTTGGTGGCACGAATCATCGGTCGGCTGAATTCCAGCGCGCGCATGCGCGAAATTTGCAGGTGCTGGTCAATCGCCACGGTGTTGCCGAACCAGGCGATGTTGCTGACATTGACAAAAATCGTCGGGGCGAGCGCAGGATCGATGAAGCGTGCGCCCAGCTCTTCGCCAAAAAGGTCTTCGTAGCAGATGTTGGGCGCCAGCCGCTGGCCTTTCCATTCGAAGGAAGCCTGCCCGACCGCACCCCGGTTGAAGTCGCCCAGCGGGATGTGCATCATGTCGATAAACCACCTGAAACCCGTCGGTATGAACTCGCCGAACGGCACCAGGTGATGCTTGTCGAAACGGTATGGCTCTGCTTGCCCGGGCTTGAAGCCCAGCACAGAGTTGGCGTACCCGGCCTGGGAGCTGCCAATCGGCAGGCCGATCAATGCCGCCTGGTTGCCGGCGGCAAACCTTGCCTGCAGCGCTTGCCAATAGCCTTCCGGCAATTGCTGGGGCAGCACGGGGATGGCGGTTTCAGGCGCCACCACCAGCGGCGCTTTCGCATCGCGCAGCTGCTGGCCGTACCAGCGCAGCGCTGTGGCCACGCCTGTGCCGGGCTGGAATTTTTCGTTCTGGGGAATGTTCCCCTGCAGCAGCGTAACGCCCAGCGCCTCGGCGGGCTGGACCGGGGCATCGCCGGGCCAGGCGCTTTGCACCGGCAGGTAACCCGCCACTATGCAGACAACCAGGATGCCGGTCACGTTGAGCCATTGCACATGGGATGAGCGCAGGGTCATGGCCAGCCATGCTGCAACCAGCGCGGCCAGGAAAGTCAGCCCATGCACGCCCACCCACGCGGCCAGTGGCCTGGCCCAGCCGTCGACGTGGGCATAGCCGCCCTCGCCCCAGGGAAAGCCGGTAAAGAACTCGACCCGGGCCAGCTCCGCCAGCAGCCAGAGAGCTGCAAACACTGCGGCGCGTGGCAGCCTGCGTCTGGGCGCCAGCTTCACGAAAAATGCGCTGGCCGCTGCGTAGTAAAGCGACAGGAAGGCGGCAAGCAGCACAATGGCCAGCACGGTCAGTGACGCGGCCAGCCCGCCGTAGTAGTGCATGGAAATGAACAGCCACCAGAAGGTGCTGCACAACATCGCCGTGCCGAAAAGGCCGCCCATCCACGCGGCACGTTTCCAGGAGCGGCAGCTGTCAAGTTGCGCGGCAAACAGGAAAAGCGCCAGCAGTTGCAGCCACCACAGCGGCTGGCCCTGTGCAAAACCAAAATCAAAAGGCCAGGCCATGCTTGCTGCATGGGTGCAACCAGCTATCAAAATAATAGCAACCTGGAACGGGGAAATGCCTTTGCGCGGCGGCGGGTTGCGTGCGTGCTCAAGCAGCGCAGGCAAGGTCGGGAGATGGGACATCATGCTTTGAATCGAATCCCGTCCCATAGTCAGCCCGCCCTTTTTCTTGAATTCGTTGTCAGACGCCGGCGCTGACCGGCGACACCTTGAACCAGCGCACGGCCCCACCTTTGGTGTGCAGTACGGTGAACTGCAGGCCTGCCAGCGCGTAATGCTCGCCGCGCTTGGGAACATGGCCCATCTCATGCGCCACCAGCCCCCCGATCGTATCGAAGTCGGTTTCGGGCAGCGTCACACCAAAAGCTTCGTTGACACGCTCGATGGAGGTGTCGCCGCTGACGCGGTAGGTGTGGTCGCTGAGGCCGAAGATGTCGCCCTCGTCTTCGGCGATGTCGAATTCGTCCTCGATCTCGCCGACGATCTGCTCGAGCACGTCTTCAATGGTGATGAGACCTGCCACACGGCCGAATTCGTCAATGACGATGGCCAGGTGGTTGCGGTTGCCGCGGAATTCACGCAGCAGGTCGTTCAGCCCCTTGCTTTCCGGCACAAAGACGGCGGGCCGGAGCAGGGCCTTGATGTTGAGTTCGGGCGCGCGCTGCAGCTTGAGCAGATCCTTGGCCATCAGGATGCCGAGGATGTTTTCCTTTTCGCCTTCGTAGACGGGAAAGCGCGAGTGGGCGGTGTCGATCACCAGGTGCAGCAGTTCGTCGAACGGCGCGTCGATGTTGATCACGTCCATGCGCGGGGCTGCCACCATGACATCGCCCGCCGTCATGTCGGCCATGCGGATGACCCCCTCGAGCATCTCGCGGCTCTGGGCTCCGATGACGTCATTGTCCTGGGCTTCCACCAGGGTCTCGATCAACTCGTCCTTCGAGTCGGGGCCTGGGTGGAGCATTTCAGCGAGCTTCTGCAAAAAGCCGCGTTTGTCTTCTGGCCTGGAAGACCGACTGGGGGGAACGTCGGACACGTGATGGGCGGTCGGTAGTTGTGAAGGGGCTAAGGATAGCTGAAATCCTTGACGGTGCGCAGGCGTAATTTGCCGTCGCGTGCCGAAGCGGTTGGCTTTTTGTATTTCTTGTTTGGGTTTGTGTCCATTCAGGGCCACGCGGCGGCGGCGTGGATGATTTTTGGCGCACAACCAATGGGAATGAGCGCAAGCAGCTATCGAATTAATAGCAAGAAGCCGGTTGTTGCACCGGCCTCACGAGCCCCCCCCCAAACCGAAGCCATCACATCGGCATGCGGTCCCGACCATCCCGCACGCCCTGCCGCACTTCCTGGACCATCGCCAGCAGGTCCCAGAACTGCTTGGCCTGAACCTTGAGGCGGTAGTCGGTCTGGGCGATCTGTTCTTCGACCATTTCGGTCATGCGCGAGTCCAGGTCGGCCGGCGGCAGCTTCAGGTAGGCCTCGCTTTCAGAGCCGTCGCGTTCGATCGTGGCGCCGGCCTTGCGTGCGATGTTGAGCATGGCGGTGTTTTCGCTCAGCGCGTGGATGAACATCATGTCGACACCGTTGTTGCGGGCGTGCATGACCGCGCGGTCAAACAGGCGCGAGCCGTAGCCGCGGCCACGCGCCTGGGCCAATACAGACACGCCGAACTCGGCGCAGCTCTTGAGGTTGGGGTCGGTGGTATGCGCCAGGTGGGCCATGGCGATCAGTTCCAGCTTGCGGTTGTAGATGCCGAAAATCTCGTCGCGCTCGAAGTTGAGCCCGTCTACATAGCGGTGAATCTGCTCATCGTTGGCCGAATAGCCAAAGCGCAGGTAACGGTCGTGGGGGCTCAGTGCCAGCAAATGGGTGGCGATGCGTTCCCCGTGGCTGGGGCCGATCGAGCGGATGGGAACCATGACGGGCTGGACGTGACGCGCTGGAGGTGCCGCGGAGGCGCGCTCTTCCACGGGAGGCCGGAAGAATTCCTTGCCTGCGTTATAGGATGCTCTTAAAAGGGTGCTGGGTGTAACCATGATCTCAATATAAGGGTTTTCCCTAGAATCAACAGTCTAGGGGCTTCTGAACCAGCGTCAATAGAGGGCCGCTTCAAAAAAACACCTTTATGTGGATTTTTCCCAATAAATACGGGCGCAGGCAGCTATTAAAAATATAGCAAACTGACACTTCCAGTCGCTCCGGCGCGTGGATTGTTGCGATACAACAACACTTTATACGCGCATCCGGGCAAGTCACGCACATGGAAATGCCGGTTCCCCGGCTTCGCCCCGGTTCAGCTCACAAAGGAACGGCCGTCGTCGCCTTGACCCGGTCCAGCACAAAACTCGTTTTGCAATCCTGCACGCTGGGATGTTTGAGCAGGGTGTCCATGATGAAGCGGCTGTAATGCGCCATGTCCTGCACCAGCACGCGCAGCAGGTAGTCCATCTCACCAGTCAGCGCTGCGCACTCGGCCACTTCAGGCCAGGTCTGCACGCTGGCCCGGAACAGGTCCATGGGGTTGCGTTTGTGGCTTTCGGTGTGCTTTTCCAGCCGTACGTTGATGTAAGCCGTGAGCCCCAGCCCGACAGCTTCAGGTTTGACGAGCGCCACATAGCGGTCGATCACGCCGCTTTCTTCAAGCCGCTTCACGCGCCGCAAAACCGCACTGGGTGAAAGCCCCACCTGCTCGGCGAGCAGGTCGAAGGTAGCGCGACCATCGGCCTGCAGGCTGCGCAAAATTTGCCGATCAAGCTTGTCAAGTACTTCCATTCGGATTATTTTGCAGCTTTACTGCGCCAATAGCAATGCAAACGCCCCATTTCGCAGTAAAACTGACCGCCAGCGCCGCTAAAGTTACTTTATACGCACACCTATCTGGAGACACGCATGAATGCACGCGACGACACCGCCCTGAACTTTGAACAGGGCGCGGCTTGGGACAACCCCATGGGCACCGACGGTTTTGAGTTCATTGAATATGCGGCACCCGACCCTGTCGCCATGGGGGCATTGTTCGAGCGCATGGGCTTCACGCCGATTGCCAAACACCGCCACAAGAATGTCACGCTGTACCGCCAGGGCGGCATCAACTTCATCCTGAATGCTGAGCCCGACTCGTTTGCCCAGCGCTTTGCGCGCCAGCACGGCCCCAGCGTCTGCGCCATCGCTTTTCGCGTGCAGGACGCCAAGGCCGCCTATGAACGCGCAATCTCACTGGGCGCTTGGGGGTATGCCCACACATCGGCGCCTGGTGAGCTGAACATTCCGGCCATCAAGGGTATTGGCGATTCGATCATCTACTTCATCGACAAATGGCGCGGCAAGAACGGCGCGCAACCCGGCGACATCGGCAACATCGGCTTTTACGACGTGGACTTTGAAGCCTTGCCCGGCGTGCAGGGTGACGCGCTGAACCCCGCCGGCCACGGCCTGACGTATATCGACCACCTGACGCACAACGTGCACCGCGGCCGCATGGACGAATGGGCCGGCTTTTACGAGCGGCTCTTCAATTTCCGCGAAATCCGCTACTTCGACATCGAAGGCCAGGTCACCGGCGTGAAGAGCAAGGCCATGACCAGTCCCTGCGGCAAGATCCGCATCCCGATCAACGAAGAGGGCAACGAAAAGGCCGGCCAGATCCAGGAGTACCTGGACCGCTATCAGGGCGAAGGCATCCAGCACATCGCCATGGGCAGCAACGACCTGTTCGCAACCGTGGATGCGCTGCGCACCAGCGGCGTGAAGCTGCTGGACACCATCGACACCTACTACGAACTGGTCGACAAGCGCATTCCCGGCCACGGTGAAAACGTGGCGGATTTGAAGAAGCGCAAGATCCTGGTGGACGGCAAGAAAGGCGCGCTGCTGCTGCAGATCTTCAGCGAAAACCAGCTCGGCCCGATCTTCTTCGAGTTCATCCAGCGCAAGGGCGACGACGGTTTCGGCGAAGGCAATTTCAAGGCGCTGTTTGAAAGCATCGAGCTGGACCAGATGCGCCGCGGGGTTTTGTCGGGCGCCAAGGCAAGCGCACAATAAAGTTTTTCCATCCCCCAACCTCACGGAGATTGCCATGTCACTTTGCCCGCAACTGCCCCATCGCCTGGCCGCATTGGGTGTCGCCACCGCCGCATTGTTTGCGGTGACGGGGGCATCTGCCCAGACGGCGGTCAGCGTGGTTCCGGCCTCCAGCCTGGACAGCGTGCAAAAAGCCGGCGTGCTGCGCATCTGCACGCCGGGCGACTACAAACCCTTCAGCTTCCAGAAGCCCGACGGCACGTTTGAAGGTATCGACGTGGACCTGATGGCTTCGCTCACGGCCAGCCTGGGCGTCAAGCCCGAGTGGGTCAAGACCAGCTGGTCCAATTTGATGCCCGACATGGTAGGCGGCAAATGCGACATGGCTGTTGGCGGCATCTCGGTGACTACCGAGCGGCAAAAGCGCGCCTTCTTCAGCACGCCCTACATGGTCAACGGCAAGACGCCAATTGCGCGCTGCGCCGACGTGGCCAGGTACCAAAGCGTGGCCGACATCGACAAGCCCACCACGCGGGTGATCTTCAATCCGGGCGGCAGCAATGAGCGTTTTGCCCGCGCCAACTTCAAGCAGGCGCAGATGCGGCTCAACCCCGAGAACTTGACGATCTTTGACGAAATCCTGGCCAACCGCGCCGATGTCTTCGTCACCGAATCGGCCGAGGCGATCACCCAGCAGAGGCTGAAGCCGGGCCTGTGCGCGATCAACCCCGACAAGCCGCTGCAGTACGGCGAAATGGCTTACCTGCTGCCACGCGGTGACGTGACGTTCAAGGCCTACGTGGACCAGTGGCTGCACCTGGCCAAAGCCAGCGGTGACTACCAGCGCGTGGAGAGCCAATGGCTGAAGTAGAGAGCAACACGGACAGCAACACGCCACCCCCGGCGGTCTACGGCCAGTCTGACCGCCCGCCGCGGGGCGACTACGCACGTGGCGGCCAGGTCAATGCGGACTACACCTGCCCGCAAAACTACGCGGCCTACACCGCAGAAGATCACGAGACTTACCGGCGCCTTTACGCGCGGCAGTCGGCATTGCTGCCTGGCCGGGCCTGCAGCGCCTTTATCAAGGCCCTGCCCAGCCTGGGCGCAAGTGATGCCATCCCGCGTTTTGAAGACGTGAACGAGCGGCTCTTCAAGGCCACCGGCTGGCAGCTGGTGGGCGTGCCGGGGCTGATCCCCGAGGTGCCGTTTTTCACGCTGCTGGCCAATCGCAAGTTTCCGGTGACGGACTGGATACGCACGCCGGCGGAGTTCGACTACATCGTCGAGCCTGACATCTTTCATGATTTGTTCGGCCACGTGCCGCTGCTGTTCGACCCGAGCTACGCCGACCACATCCAGGCCTACGGCAAGGGCGCGTTGAAAGCACATACGCTGGAGCATGGCGCGCAGCCGATTCCCGGCGCGGTCGAGATGCTGTCGCGCCTGTACTGGTACACCATCGAGTTTGGCCTGATGCGCGACAAAGAAGGCAACGATGAAGTCCGCGCATACGGCGCCGGCATTTTGAGCAGCCCCGGCGAACTGGCCTGGAGCGTGGAATCTGCAGAGCCCAGGCGCATTTCACTGCGGGACAATGCCGACCTGCTGCGCTGTATGTCGTCGACCTACAAGATCGACAGCTTCCAGCAGCAGTATTTTGTGATCGACAGTTTTGATGCGCTGCTACGGCTGACGGAGCCGGATTTCACGCCGTTTTACAAGACGCTGGCGCAACATGCAGCACAGCAAAAGGCCCTTAGCCCTGCTTGAGCTGGCACGGTACTATCCGCACCTCTCTCTGAGTAAGCCGCCTGACACAATCCCTGATCACCTGATCAAAAATGATCACTGGTGGTTTCCATGATGTGCGGCTACCGAGAAAATCAGACCTGACCGGCATGAGCGCGCAGCGGCAGCTTGCATCCTGTCGTGTCGCTGCGAGGCGTTTTCGCACGCGAAGGACCAACAATGCCGCGCCGCCTTGCGGCATCCGTCCTGCCGGCCCTTAATCGCACAACGCGAGGTTTATGTGAACTATTGATTGATGCTCACTCCTCTGAATGAGCGACAATTCAACACTGATACAACACTGCGAGGCAACAGAGGTGCCCGTAGCACATCAGGTGTTTATTACACGCACTTCCTCCTACAAAATGAGGAGGTAAAAAATTGTTACACCGCTTACGATGCACTCCCTGATGGAATTACCAGCACACATGAACCGAAGCACGAAGGTGCTGCTGGTTATGGATGTGGTGGAGTCCGTCAGAATCATGGAGCAGGATCAAGATGGTTTTGTGCGGCGGTGGCAAGAACTGGTACAGCAGATTGAGCAGCAGATTCTGCCGCTGCATGGCGGGCGCATCGTCAAAAGCCTGGGGGACGGTTTAATGCTGGAATTTGCCGGCGCCCAAGGGTCTGTCAAAGCAGCCTTCGCTATTCAGCACTTCTGCCAAGGGGCCAATGCGGCCTTCCGCCCAGAGCAACAGATGCATCTGCGCATGGGCGGCCATTTGGCGAGCTTTGTGACCGACCAGCATGACATTTACGGCACAGACGTGAATTTGACAGCACGCGTCTGTACGTTGGCGGGGCCGGGTGAGATAGTCGTGACGTCCGATCTGCGTGATCAAGTCTCGTCCGTGCTGGACGCAGATGTTGAAGACTTGGGCGAATGCCACCTCAAACACGTCAAAGAGCCGATCAGGGCGTACCGGATCGGGCCGCCAGGCAATGCACCGGTAATATCATCTGGTACCGCAGTCCAGTTGAACTTGCGACCAACTATCGCGGTAATCCCCTTCGCGATGCGCAGCAGCGAACCGGGACATGAACTTCTTGGCGAGGCCTTGGCCGACGAAGTGATTGCCGCTTTGTCCCGCACCTCCGAACTTCATGTGATCTCGCGTCTTTCGACCACTGTGTTCCGGGAACGTCCGGAGGCAATGGAAGACATACGGACCCACTTGGGCGCTACGTATATCTTGTCTGGCACGTGCCGCAGCGCCGGAACACAGCTGGCGTTGTTCGTTGAATTGATCGAAGCAAAGACAGGCCACATTCTCTGGGCGGACAGTCTGAAGGGTCAAGTACACGGCTTATTTGCGGCAGACGATGAACTGATCGCACGACTGGTTTCTGCCATTAGCTCGTCAGTCATGTCGCAACAACTTGAGAAGGCACGAAGGCAATCTTTACCCAATCTTGAAGGATATACGCTGTTACTCGGTGCTGTCGCACTCATGCACAGAAACTCCCCCTCAGATTTCGAGCGAGCCCGGCAGATGCTGGAGCATCTGATTGACCGTAGCCGTCGGCATCCAATGCCGCACGCGTGGTTAGCCAAGTGGCATGTACTTCGCGTGCAACAGGGGTGGTCCACAGACTCTGCCAAAGAGGCTCAACTCGCGTTGGATTGCACCAAGCAGGCAATGGATAGTGAGCCGGATTGTGCTTTCGCCCTCACCGTAGAAGGATTCATATACACGAACCTTCTACGACAGCTAGACGCAGGCTCCCAACGCTACGAACAGGCGCTTGGCATCAATCCTAATGATTCGCTAGCGTGGCTGCTCAAAGGGACGATGCACGCGTTTAAAGGAGAAGGAGATATGGCCGTAGTGGGGACCGAAAGAGCCCTAAAGCTTTCACCGCTTGATCCACTTCGGTATTTTTACTTCTCCCTGGCGGCCACCGCCGCCAATTCAGCGGGTCAGTACGCCAAGGCTCTAGAGCTAATCACTCTATCGCTTCGAGCCAACCGCACGCATACGTCCAGCCTGCGAACCTTGGCAGTTGCCCAAGTGAACTTAGGGCAGCTTGACCAAGCAGAAAAGACCGTGGCCGAGCTGCTGAGATTAGAACCAGCTTTAACAGTGCGCAGCTATTTAGCACGCAGCCCAAGCAGTCAGTATGAGATAGGGAAAACTTGGTCCGCAGCCCTTCAAAAAGCTGGCCTGCCATATTGACAACACTACTTCAGGGAGTTTTTTATGAGTATTTTTAGTTTGCTTGGCGGTACCGGCGGCACAGGTGGTACTGGCGGAACCGGAGGCACAGGCGGCACAGGCGGCACAGGTGGTACTGGCGGGACCGGAGGTACGGGCGGGACCGGTGGTACGGGTGGCACGGGCTCCAACCCCCTGCTTTCGGACGCCCTCATCAGGAGTCGGGCAGCACTGGTCGGCCCATTCAAGGGTGCCGTATTCCCGATTGACCTTCCAGTGCCGCTGGACAAACCAGAGCGCCTCGTCCAGTGGGATGTGATGCCCAGATTGCAGGTTTGCGGCTTGGAACTGTTGTCGGGTTTGCACTTTCAGGTCAATCAGTCTGCAAAAGAAATCGCCGTCGAATTTGTAGACCTGACGAAAAAGCCGCTATCCAACATGAAGCTTGCCACCTTCGTCAGGCCCGACGTGGCAGTCTTCCGGCAACAACTTCAATTGGTTGAAAATTACGCCCAACTGCGGGAGGACAGAGGGGTGGAAATTCTGGCGCAAATGTCCAGCTTAACTCCCTTCTGGGGCTCAGTCGTAGGACTAACCGATCACCGGCACAAATGGACGATGGAGCTCGTGACGCTAATGCTTGCCTTGGCAATTGACGTAGAAATGCGCCTCAAGCATGCTTTCGCTTGTCCACGCCCTATTGAGCTTTCGCCACAAATACAACCCATGATTCCTACGCCTGGGCACGCAAGTTGGCCAAGCGGGCATGCGACTGAAGCCTTCCTAATTATCACGGTGTTACTCACGCTACTGCCGTCAGGCCACAAATACAAAGAACAATTGGAACGGCTCGCAGCCCGTATAGCGGTCAACCGAACAGTGGCAGGCGTTCACTATCCCGTAGACAGCGCCGCTGGCCGTTTGCTCGGAACTGCTCTCGCAGAATTTTTTATCGCACGTTGCCAAGGCGCCAAAAGTTCGGCTGTATGGGGCTTCGATGGACGGAAATTCCAGGGGAAAAAGGGCGAGCCCGTCGACTTTGACATGCGCGTCTCCATGACAGACAACCTCAGTGGCTACTATCGATACAAGACCACCAGGCAAGCGATACAAAAATCACCAATACTTGCTTTTATGTGGGCCAAAGCTGCAGCCGAATGGCTGCCTCTCAAATAGGTCGGCCATGAACTGGAGCAAATTGCCCAAGGGCGAATTTACCGGCATTGACTGGGCGTTGCCCAATGCCACCAATGGTTTTGACCCTTACCTGGTTTGGGCCGAAACCGATAGCTTTGCCGGCTATGGCGATACACAGCCCAAGTGGTTGCCCATTGCTATTGAGCTGACGCGGGGTACCACGGTGTCCCAGCTTATTGCCGCTGCCTCCCCCAAGTGGCTCCATGTGCCACCTGTGTATGTCGGCACGGTCGCGCCGGCTGGCCTGAGGTTTTGCACCGCGCGGGTCAGGCCTGCGTTTTTCAAGGCAATTCAGCCGGGTGGCAGCCTTCACCCGCTGGTCCTAAGGCTTGAGCTGGGGCTGCCTGCAGCTGAATACGCTGACGATTCGGCGGGGAGCTCGCACACCAATCCACCTCCACATTCGCGCGGCGCGGCGTACCAAGCTGAAGCCAGTGCTGAGCGCCTGCTTTCGGGCAAGGTGTTCGGACTGATTGACGATAGCCTGGCATTGGCTCAGGCGAATTTTCTCCATCAGGGCAAGGCCCGTACCCGCTACTTCTGGCGGCAAGACGCACGGGGCAAAGGCCGCACACCCACCGGGTTGGGCTATGGGCACGAACTAACCGCCGCCGACATCAATGCAGCCATGCAGGCCAATGTCTATGACGGCTTGGTGGATGAAAGCGCGGTGTATGTCGCACTGGGGCTTTCTACCCTGGGCCAGAAACAGCCCAAGACCGAGCGCTTTTTTCACGCGCTGGACACGTCAATCAGTCACGGCTCACATGTCATGGATCTGGCAGTGGGGCCGCGCAAGCTGCTGGCCCAGGTGGCCAACTTGCCGCCTGCGTATGACGCGCCGCCTAGCTGGGCGCTGGCCAACGACGATGCCAGCCGCGCGCCGCTGGTTGCAGTGCAACTCGACTACGACACCGTGCAAGACACCTCGGGCGGCTCAATGAATGTGCATGTGCTGGACGGGTTTATGTACATCCTCTCTCGCTGCACCCCCACGGCCAAGGTGACGGTGAACGTGAGTTTTGGCACGCTGGCCGGGCCGCATGACGGCACGTCGCTGCTTGAGGCAGCCATGGACCAGCTGATCACCCTCCTTCATGGCCGCCTGCAGATTGTTCTGGCTGCTGGCAATAGCTACCAACTGCGCATGCATGCCAATACAACGCTGGCGAAAAACAAGTCCGCCACGCTGCATTGGTGCGCACTGCCCGACGATACAACGCAAAGCTTTGTGGAGCTCTGGATTGAAGAGAACCGCGAAGGCCTGGAGATTGAAATTACGCCGCCAGGGCAAGCTGCCTTGCCGGCATTGAAGTTTGGCCAGTCCCGAATGTGGGCCAACAGCGACAAGCAGCCCCTTTGCGCGCTGATTTACCCAAAGACGGTGGCCACTGGCCGGCGTGGCACCTGCGCCCTGCTGGCGGTGTCACCCACCTTCAGCTTCGAGAAGAAAGACGTCACCGCGCCCAGCGGAGTATGGCAAATCAAGCTGACGAACACCGCCACAAAATCGGTCACGGTGGATGCCTACGTGGAGCGAGACGATGTGGTCATCGGCACCCATACCGGAGCGCGCCAATCGTACTTTGAGGACGAGTGGTACGACACCAGCGGCAACCCCGGATCCTTTGTCGATCACCCCAACAATCCAAGCCTGATCCGGCGCAGCGGCAGCTTCAACAGCATTGCCACGGGCAGTAAAACTGTGTCGGTCGGCGGCACACGTATCACGGGGTCGAAGTGGGCGCACTATTCCCCGCAAAAACCAGACCCCGATGCTGCGCGGCCGCAGCGACCCGGCGTCGTCAAAATCCCGGATGCAGCCGCCTCCAGCGACGAAAACCCGGCCATGGTGGGTGTCAGTGCCGCAGGGACGCGTAGCAGTGCCGTGGTGCGCTTGCAGGGTACGAGCGATGCGTCGCCGCAAGAGGCTCGCAGGATTTTTAACGAACTCTAGGCTCTCGGCAAGGACTCACCAACGGCTCGGCAGCTTTTTGAGCAGCGTGATGCGTTTGGTGCCCATTTCGATGTAACCGCCTTTTTCCAGGTCCTTTAAAAGGCGGCTGACCATTTCGCGGGAGGCGCCGACGCGGCTGGCAATCTCCTGATGGGTGATTGATTCAAGAGTGACAGCCTCATTGGTAGGGTCGCGCTCCACCGCATCGCTATGTCCTTCAAGCACGGCAATCAGCCGTCCGTACACATCGAGCAGCGCCATGTTGCGCGCCGCTTCTGTAGCAGCACGCGCCCTGCGAATCACCTGAACCACGAGATTGATGGCAAATCCTGGCTCATCACCCAAGTGTTCGCTCACATCGGTACGACTGAGCACCGCACAGGTGCAAGGCTCAAGGGTAATAACTGAAGCCGAACGGGGTCCGCCGTCCAGCGACATTTCCCCAAAATAGTCGCCCGAATGAATCCTGCCGTAGGTGATTTCCCGGCCGCTTTCGTCCATGGCGAACACCTTGACACTGCCCTTGAGCAGAACAAACAGGTTGTCGCCGATTTCCCCTTCGTTGATGACAACGGCTTTTTTGGGGTAAGTTCGCACCACGCCTCGCAGGGCGAGCGTGCGCAATTCGGGAATCAAATGGGCATACAGCCCCTCATCGGAAGGTGGTGGTGAACTCATGATCACCCGTAATCTAGCACGTCGCCGGGACGTACGGGGCATCTATCAGTGGATTTGTCCGAGTGGCAGGGGGGCAATAGGCGGCAAGATCGCCACGCGATTGACCAGTTCACGAACGCCGCTGGATGCGGTCTTGGCGCAAAGGCTGCGCACATGGCTGCGCACAGTGGAAACCGCAACTTTCATCTGGAGGGCGATTTCCGGCGTGCTCAAGCAGCGGCACAGGAAAACCAGCACCTGCTCCTCCGTATGCGTGAGACCGTGACTGCGGGCAAAGGAGCCAAAAACACCCGACTCGCTCACGCCCACTCGAGACAAAAAGAGGGCAATGCGCTCACAGGGACTGCCCGCATTGCGATGCAGTGGCACCACAGCCAGGGTAAAGTCCACGCCGTCGGCCACCAGCCTGATCAGGCTGCGTTTTCCGGCAACTGCTTTGCCCATGGCAATCTGGAAGGCCTTGGCATCTGCCTGCATGAGGACCTTCAACTCTCCCCTGTCCACCCCCAAAACAACAGAGCGCTCAAGTTCGCGCCGCGCGATTTGATTCGCGTGCAAAATCCGCCCTTGGGCGCTGACAACGAACACCCCGTGCGCCAGCTCATCAACCAGCAGGGCCAGCAGCGCAGGCGTGGAATCAGACTCGGGTTCCAGCAGGGGCGGCAGCGGTCGGACAGCCTCCAACAGGCTGGTATTGGGCATTGCATAGAGTGTCAAGGGCTTGCTCCATCCTACAAATAGATGAGCATAAAAAGCCCAGCTCAATGTAGATAGTGAATATGCCGGGTCTTTTTTGTGAGAAATTCACATCGATAACGCCGGTTGCGGACTGGGAAGGCTTAAGGGCTGACGGCAAGCGTCGATTACGCCGGTTCAAGCCGGATCACTGTCCAGCATGGCCAGGGTAGCGTTCATGACGCCCGGCAAAAATGCCATCTGCACATGGGCCGCGCCGCGAACCAGGCGATTGTCGGCGCCAGGCAAGGTGGCCGTGGAGGTCGGAAACACGATGTTGTCGCAGTTGGAGTACCAGCAGGTAAACAGCGTATGCCGATGGGCGGGCATCTCATGGTCCAGCTGGGCCTGCCAGTCGGACAGGAGGCGCATCTGGCGCCCATTGTGGCCATGCCCGAACCGGGCCAGCCAGGTTCCGCGGTGCGGTGTGCCGATGGTGACGACATGATGTACCCGGGCTTCGGCCTTCATACGCTTGAGCCAGGCCCTGGCGGCCAACCCACCCATGCTGTGGCATACCAGCAAGGGGGCAAGGCCTGTGGCTTGGGTGACCCGCACCACTGCGTCGTCAATTTGGGGGGCGTAGCCGTCTATGGAGCCGAACAGGGGTTCGAGATTGACAGCGACAAAGGCGCGTCCACTGCCTCGAACCCGCTTGAGCCAGGGGGTCCACAGGCCACGATTGCAGAAGAACCCATGCACAAACACCACGCCGCGGCGACCTCGGGCTGTCTCGGCCGGCAGGACCCTGTCCGGGACCGCATTGGAACGAAAGGGCTGGCGCCAGCAGAACACGCGGGGAGCCGTCAATGTCTCACCCAGCCATGCGCGCAGAAGTTCTGTCCAGGTGGGCTGGGGCGCCGGATCTGCCTTGTTGATGTACCGAAGGAGTAAAAACTCAAGCGCGAGGAAACCGGTGTACCCCAGTGCAATCAGCAGGAAGCCGGTGACGGCCAGCGCGGGAGAGCTGCTGCGGAACCAGAACAGCCAGCCGAAAGCCGCGGCGACCAAGGTCAGGGTGATGAATCTTTGCAGTTGAGCCAGCATGAATGGGTCGGCGCGAGATCAAACCCGCAGTATCTCAGGCCAGTGTGACATCCTTGCCCGACAGTTTTTTGGCGAGGCCTTGCGCCAGGCGATTCACGGCGCCGTAGATGGACAGTTGCGGGTTGGCGCCAATGCTGGTGGGGAAAAGCGACCCATCGTGAATCGAAAGATTTTCGAGTTGCCAGTGCACACCGTCGGGCCGGGTAACGCCCTGTCGTTCAGCGCCCGCAAGACTGCAGCCGCCCATGACATGGGCGCTCACAACCCGCGTGAGCATCGGCTTCATGGGCAAGGCACTGACCGCAGTTCGCGCCTCAGCCCAAGAGGTATAAGGCCTGGCCATTTCGTGCAGCGGCAAAACCTGTTTGGCACCCGCTGCAAACTGGATTTCCATCATCGACAGCAGAGCCCTGCGCCCGCCCTCCATGACGTAGTCCGTCAGCGGATAGTCCAGCACGGCGGAGTTGTCGCTGCGCAGCTTCACCTGGCCGCCTGGCGACTCGTCATGAAAGCCGTCACGGAGCAAGGCCAGCAGCGTGTGGTTGTAGGGAAAAGACTTGAGCAGGTCGTGCTGACCCTGGCCGAAGCCAGGGACGGTCGACGCAAAGATGATCGGGTGCAGGGGCGGCGCTTCCAGCTTGTAGCCAATCGGCCCGTCAATCGCCTGGGTTTCCAGGAAATGATCGGAGTAAATGGTTTGCGGCGCACCGTTCCAGGCCTCCACCTTCTGGTCAAACACACTGGACGACATCACGACCGGGTGCAGGAATGTCCGGGCACCCAGCACACTATGCGGATCAGGCGCTCCAGAGCGCAACAGGACAGCCGGCGAGTTGATGGCACCGCCAGCCAGCACATAGTGTTTTGCTCTTATTTTGATAGCTGATTGCGCAAGTTCTGATTGGGCTGAAGCCCCATTTGGCCCTACACCCCGGCATATCAGCGCGGTGACCCGGCCATTGGCCAGCTCAAGGCTTTCTGCGCGGGTTTCAGTGAGCAGTTGCGCTCCACGCTCGAGCGCGGCAGGAATGGTGGTGACCAGCATGGACTGCTTGGCATTGGTGGGGCAACCCAACCCGCACGAGCCCAGGTTCCAGCAACCCTTGACGTTGCGGGAGATGGCCGAAGCGGGAATGCCCAGTTTGGCGGCGCCTCTGCGCAACAGGTCGTTGTTCTCGTTCGGCGGGACCAGCCAGGGGGTGATGTTCAGCCGCTGCTCGGCCTGCGCAAAATACGGTGCAAGCGCTCCCACGGTGTAGCCACCCAGGCCAAACCTGTCCTGCCAGAATTGAAGCGTGGAAGCGGGTGTACGGAAAGAGCTGGTCCAGTTCACCGTGGTGGAGCCACCCACGCAGCGCCCCTGCAGGATGTTGATGGCTTTGTCTGCTGTTTTGCGGGCGGCGCTTTCCTGGTAGAGCGAAGGATAGGCCTCTGACTCTTTCTGGTTGAAATCCGAGCTGCTTCTAAGCGGGCCTTCTTCAATGATCACCACCTGCAAGCCGGCCTTGGCCAGCAGCTCGGCCGTGACTCCGGCGCCTGCGCCGCTGCCTATGATGGCGACGTCACAGGTGATTTTTTCAGGCACCGGGCCGAGCGCGCCACCCATGACTTTCCAGCCGCGCGCAATGCCTTCGCGGATCGGGTCTTTCAATTGACTCATGCTGCTTTCGGTGTCTTCAGATTTTGACGGGGCCGGGATAGCCCAACATCGCCCAGCTGGACGGTTCGGAAAAATACGCGCCGGCCGTGATGTCGTGTAGGGCGGCATAAGCCTGCTGGCGCAGCGCGAGGCTTGACAGACGCATATCCTGAAGCGCCTGCTGGATCTCCGCAACAGAGGCTTCGGGCCAAGGCCGGCTCAAGCGGGCCAGCGCGTGCCGACCGGCAGCACTGGCCAGCAACGCCAGCAGTTGTGACAACTCGCCTTGCGCATGAGGCGGAAGGGATTGCACCAGGATATCGACCCGGCTGAGCAAGCCTTGCAGCGCAATCTCGCGCGGGCCGGCGTCTGCGGGCAAAGTGGTATCCAGAACAGCGCGGCCTACAGCGGAAAAGACTTCACGTCCCGAGTGAGTCAAGACCCCACTGGTCAGGCCAGGCTGCAGCAAAGCAGCAGCGCCGCCAGCGACAACCAGCACGGCCGCTGACGCGGCACCGAGCTTGAGAAGCGTTCTTCTTTGCATCCGGGAAGTTTCTCATGCGCATTTAGGTTTCTATAGGGGGCCGTACCTAGATAAACTCCGGGTTTGTATGGACGCATCCGCACAACAAATTCATCACGCACTGCAAACCGTTGCGCAGCTTCGGCAGCAGCACGCGGCAGACCCACCGCTGGCCAGGGCGAGCGCGGAGGTCAAGCGGTTTCAGGCGCGCCGTTTTCAGGCCACTTACTCGGACCTGCTGCACAGCCCGCGCTATAAAACTGCCGCCACCTTCTTCCTGCAGGAGCTGTACAGCGACAAAGACTACGCCGAACGCGACCAGCAGTTTGCGCGTATCGCAAGCACCATCGCCAAACTCTTCCCGCAACCTGTTGTCAGCACGGCTGCCGCGCTGGCGGAAGTGCACGCGTTGACGGAAAAACTCGACGACCTGATGGCGCGGGAATGGCTGGCGGACTCTGCAGCCATCCCGGAAAGCAGCGATTGCGGGAGATACATCCGGTGCTGGCGACGGGTCGGGGATGTAGCCGCACGCACCCGGCAACTTGAAGTTGTCCTGCACCTTGGGGACGAACTCAACCGCCTGACGCGGACATTCGGCCTTCGCACGCTGCTCAAGATGATGAGAGGGCCGGCTGCCGCGGCGGGGTTGAACTCCCTGCAGCACTTTCTGGAAACCGGCTTTGACGCCTTTGCCAACATGCGTGGAGCCGACGAGTTCCTGCGCTTGATCAAGGACCGCGAGACGGCCTGGATTCATACCCTGTTCACTGACGAAGCTGTCACCTGCGAGACCAGATTGGGCCATTTGCTGGCCGCGGGGCCGTAATGTCACGTCGGCATTAGGACAAGCCCCATACGGATTCCACAGCACGGCTTTCACAATGGGCCGCAAGGAGTGTGTATGAACAAGCATTGGCTCAACAGTTATCCCGCAGGCGTTTCACACGAGATCGACACCGAGCAGTTCCGCTCGTTGAATCATCTGCTGGAAGACTCGTTCAAGAAAAACGCGGCCAAACCTTTTTCGGTTTGCATGGATCGCTGGATGACGTACGGACAGCTCGATGAACTGTCGTCGGCTTTAGGCGCCTGGCTGCAAAGCCTGGGTCTTGAGAGCGGGGCGCGGGTTGCGATTATGCTGCCAAATGTTCCGCAGTTTGCAGTCACCATGGCGGCCATCCTGCGGGCAGGCTATACCTGCGTCAACGTCAATCCGCTGTACACCGCCCGTGAACTGGAGCACCAGTTATGCGACTCCGGGGCCACTACCATCGTCATTCTGGAGAACTTCGCTGCGACACTGGCCGAAGTGATTGAGCGCACACCAGTGAAGAACGTCGTCATGGCGTCCATGGGTGATTTGCTGGGCTTCTGGTATGGCCAATGGATCACCTTCGCAGTCCGCCACCTGGCCAAGCTGGTGCCCGCCTACAAATTGCCGCTTGCAAACGGGCGCATCGTGACAGCCTTCAATCGCACGATCGCAGAAGGTAGCCGCCTGCCCCTCAGGCCTGCGCAGACCACACTGGATTCAATCGCCTTTTTGCAATACACCGGCGGGACAACCGGATTGTCAAAAGGCGCCGTGCTCACGCATCGCAATATCGTTGCGGCCATTCTGCAGGCCGAAGAATGGTTCACGCCGGCTCTAGAGCGGATAGGCGATGTCAGCAAGACAAACAATATCGCAGCGTTGCCGCTGTATCACATCTTCGCGTTGACGCTATGCCTGCTTTCGATTCGTTGGGGAGCTCATCTAACACTCATTCCGAATCCGCGTGACTTCGGTAAATTCATCGAGGTGCTCAAGAAGCGTCCGTTTCACATGTTGCCGGCCGTCAACACGCTTTTTAATGCGCTGCTTCAGCACCCTCAGTTCAAGACGGTAGATTTCTCGGCCCTTTGTGTTTCGCAGGCGGGTGGCATGGCCGCGTCCGAAGGTACGGCGAAACACTGGTTGCAGGTCACAGGTTGCCCCATGATTGAAGGCTGGGGCATGAGCGAGACTTGCGCCATCGGCACCAACAATCCGGTGATGAACAAGGAGTTCACCGGCACCATCGGCCTGCCGTTGCCCAGCATCGAAATCGCCATCAAGGATGACGATGGTCTATCGCTCGCACTTGGCGAATCCGGCGAGATCTGTATCAAAGGTCCGCAAGTCATGACGGGCTATTACCAGCAGCCTGAAGAGAACAAAAAGGCGTTCACCTCCGATGGCTTCATGCGCACCGGTGATATTGGCATCATGGACGAGCGCGGCTACACCAAAATCATCGATCGCAAGAAGGACATGATCATCGTTTCGGGATTCAATGTGTTCCCCAATGAACTTGAGAACGTCATTTCCCTGTGCCCAGGCGTTGTTGAGTGCGCAGCCATTGGCATTGCCGACGAAAAACAGGGCGAAGCTATCAAGGTTTTTGTGGTGAAAAATGACCCTACACTGACCGAAGACGATGTGAGCGCCTATTGCAAACAGCACCTTACCGGATACAAACGACCCAAATATATTGAATTTCGCGATGACTTGCCCAAAACCAACGTTGGAAAAATCCTCAGGCGTGAACTGCGAACGGCGACCTGAAGCGCTGCAGGGCTCGGTAGCTTCTGATGGCCAAGCCTGATTTACCCCCGGGAATGCAGGTTTTTGAGCGCGGCTGGCTCTCTGCAAACAATATTCTTTTCACCGACGGTGAAAAAACCTTGCTGGTTGATAGTGGTTATTGCACGCACGCGCCGCAAACGCGGTCGTTGATTGAGTCCGTCCTTGGGTCCCGCCCTCTCGATATTCTCGTCAACACGCACCTGCACAGCGATCACTGTGGCGGCAATGCTGCTTTGCAGGCGCGTTATCCCGATCTGCATACCCTTATTCCTCCTGGCCATGCGCAACAAGTAGCCGACTGGGATCCCGTGGCGCTGACTTATTTTCCGACCGGTCAGCTGTGCCCACGGTTCACCTTCACTGATGCGATGAAGCCGGGAGGTTCCATGCAGTTCGGGTCCGAGATGTGGCAGATTCATGCGGCGCCTGGGCATGACCCGCATTCGCTGATTTTTTTCCACCCCAATAGTCGTGTACTTATTTCAGCCGATGCTTTGTGGGAAAACGGCTTCGGTGTGGTGTTTCCCGAGCTGGAAGGTGCCAATGCATTCACGGATGTCGCCGCGACTTTGGACGTAATTGAGCAGTTGAAGCCCAAGACCGTCGTTCCCGGGCACGGCCGTGTCTTTGCATACACACCAGAGGTGCTAGCGCTAGCACGTCAGCGGCTGAATTCATTTGTCAACAATCCGCCCAGACATGCGCACCATGCTGCCAAGGTTCTGCTGAAGTTCAAATTGCTCGAAATTCAACGCCAGAATTTCAACGACTTCGCAAAATGGGCCCTGGAAACGCCTTATTTCATGCAAATCAAAGCCAAATTTTTCGCGGACATCCCTGCCCGCGCGTGGATTGAGCAATTAAGCAACGAACTGGTGACTGCCGGCGTGGCCAACAGAGACGGTATGCATATCGTGAATGCCTGAATCACTGCGGGCCAGCGAGTTTTGACATTCATTTTTATCGCTGCTGTGTCGATGGCCTCTTGGCGAGCACCTAGACGCCTGCTTTAAGCACTTTGCACAAATACAAAAACAAAAGCCCGCATGAATTCATGCGGGCTTTTTAAACTCTGTGGCCTGGTCAATACCAAGCGCACAAAAGAAAACGCCCGGTTGATCAAAAATCAACCGGGCATTCCTTGCTGTAAGAGCCTGACGATGTCCTACTTTCACACGGGAATCCGCACTATCATCGGCGCTAAGTCGTTTCACTGTCCTGTTCGGGATGGGAAGGAGTGGTACCAACTTGCTATGGTCATCAGGCATAACTTGTTGACAGATTGTCCAAAGAACAATCCATCGAATTCATAGAGTAAATCAGCTTGTATTTAGATTCGCACAGCTGCTGAGCTGTGCTTTTTGAATGCGTCAACTTGGCATAACAACTTCGAATTAATCAAAGTTATAGGGTCAAGCCGCACGAGCAATTAGTATCAGTTAGCTTAACGCATTACTGCGCTTCCACACCTGACCTATCAACGTCCTGGTCTTGAACGACTCTTTAGGGGGCTCAAGGCCCCGGCAGATCTAATCTTGAAACGAGTTTCCCGCTTAGATGCTTTCAGCGGTTATCTCTTCCGAACTTAGCTACTCGGCAATGCCACTGGCGTGACAACCGATACACCAGAGGTTCGTCCACTCCGGTCCTCTCGTACTAGGAGCAGGCTTCCTCAAATCTGCAGCGCCCACGGAAGATAGGGACCAAACTGTCTCACGACGTTTTAAACCCAGCTCACGTACCTCTTTAAATGGCGAACAGCCATACCCTTGGGACCGGCTACAGCCCCAGGATGAGATGAGCCGACATCGAGGTGCCAAACACCGCCGTCGATATGAACTCTTGGGCGGTATCAGCCTGTTATCCCCAGAGTACCTTTTATCCGTTGAGCGATGGCCCTTCCATACAGAACCACCGGATCACTATGTCCTGCTTTCGCATCTGCTCGACTTGTCAGTCTCGCAGTTAAGCACGCTTATGCCATTGCACTATTATCACGATGTCCGACCGTAACTAGCGTACCTTCGAACTCCTCCGTTACACTTTGGGAGGAGACCGCCCCAGTCAAACTGCCTACCATGCACTGTCCCCGATCCAGATAATGGACCTAGGTTAGAACCTCAAACACACCAGGGTGGTATTTCAACGTTGGCTCCATGCGATCTAGCGACCACACTTCAAAGCCTCCCACCTATCCTACACAGATCTGTTCAAAGTCCAATACAAAGCTACAGTAAAGGTTCATGGGGTCTTTCCGTCTTTCCGCGGGGAGATTGCATCATCACAAACATTTCAACTTCGCTGAGTCTCAGGAGGAGACAGTGTGGCCATCATTACGCCATTCGTGCAGGTCGGAACTTACCCGACAAGGAATTTCGCTACCTTAGGACCGTTATAGTTACGGCCGCCGTTTACTGGGACTTCAATCAAGAGCTTGCACCCCATCATTTAATCTTCCAGCACCGGGCAGGCGTCACACCCTATACGTCGACTTTCGTCTTAGCAGAGTGCTGTGTTTTTAATAAACAGTTGCAGCCACCGATTTTTTGCAGCCTCATTGGGCTCCCCAAGTAAATGGTTCACCTACTAAAGGCACACCTTCTTCCGAAGTTACGGTGTCAATTTGCCGAGTTCCTTCTCCTGAGTTCTCTCAAGCGCCTTAGAATACTCATCTCGCGCACCAGTGTCGGTTTGCGGTACGGTCGTGTGTAGCTGAAGCTTAGTGGCTTTTCCTGGAAGCAGGGTATCACTCACTTCGTCTGCAAGCAGACTCGTTATCACCCCTCATCTAAGCCCGGCGGATTTACCTACCAGGCACGACTACAGGCTTGAACCAACATATCCAACAGTTGGCTGAGTTAACCTTCTCCGTCCCCACATCGCACTACACATCGGTACAGGAATATTGACCTGTTTCCCATCAGCTACGCATCTCTGCCTCGCCTTAGGGGCCGACTCACTCTACGCCGATGAACGTTGCGTAGAAAACCTTGCGCTTACGGCGAGGGGGCTTTTCACCCCCTTTAACGCTACTCATGTCAGCATTCGCACTTCTGATACCTCCAGCAGGGTTTACACCACCACCTTCACAGGCTTACAGAACGCTCTCCTACCACTTGCAATAAATTGCAAATCCGCAGCTTCGGTAACTGGCTTAGCCCCGTTACATCTTCCGCGCAGGACGACTCGATCAGTGAGCTATTACGCTTTCTTTAAATGATGGCTGCTTCTAAGCCAACATCCTGACTGTTATAGCCTTCCCACTTCGTTTCCCACTTAGCCAATTTTAGGGACCTT